>CAWHJE010000017.1:0-490523 GCA_963829465.1 uncultured Alphaproteobacteria bacterium | reverse complement strand
AGCATCACTTGACGCGGAACACGGTGAAATTGGCCTCGATCCTTGACGAAGCGCACAGACCGTAGGTGTGTGTGCCCGTTCCCGAGCCAATTCGCCATACCCCTTCAACCATTGCGGCGATATATCAGAGTCGCGTGAAAATTCGATGCCTCGCGCAACCCTTTGTCACGTTGAAAAGTTTGTGCACCACCACGCGAACACTGGATCAGAGCGGGCGCACGACACGGTGCTGACGTACGCGGAACTGCAGAAATTGGCCCGATTAGCTACCAAATAGTACCCTTCCAAAGAGTGACCTAGATCTCGTGACAGAGACTCCTTTTCTTTAATCGAACAGGCCCCCGAGCTTGGACAGGCATGGGGGAGGGTCAACCAATAAGGGCGCACAGCACCTCAGTCTGCGGCCCGCGATCTCCGCAGCAAACAGACGCGCGCTGAAACGCACGCGACGTTAAACGAAGTAGTGAGCGTGCTCTGCAGAGCTATTGCGTGCTGAGAGGGGGTCGACAAGGCTTGGGCCAGAAGCCACGACGTCGTGCGGCTAATGGACTCACGGTTACGATCAACGCGGTGCGGTCGATTCATAGTCGTTGAGTTCGTAGCGCATGATTGAGGCTCAGTCTTCGGTGTCAGTGTAATTCACGGCCGTTTCTTTAATCGAACGGCCCCGTAGCGGAGCCGCTAATGATCTAAATTTACTTCTGCTTTCGGGGCATGGCGGACGTGGGCCGGACTTCCTCCTGCGTACGGTTCCACGGTCGCGAATGACCGTAAGCGACATGAGCGGCGACATGAATTTAATCGAAGGTTCCGTTCCTTGTTCAGTTCTGCTCGGGAGCTTATCTGATCAGGATCGCTCATGGCCGTTTCCGAGCCTAGTCGGCGGGTTTTGAAATAAGCAGCGACGTCTCCGTTTTCAAAGTCGCTATTTGTTTGCGATTGGCGCAAGCTCGGCAAGCAAGCAAGCAAGGGGAGTCTCAAAGCCCCCAACCTCAACTCCCGACCGGCACCAAATGGCGACCGTTGCCCCTGGAGTTCCAAGGAGTCACATCATGCCCACGTCAGACCTATCCTCCAAAACCGTCCCGCCTATTCGCCCTCCTTGCCCGACCTGCGGTAAGAAAATGAAATTGCGAGGCGTCGTTCCGAATACCCAAGGCACGATTTACGAATACCTGTGCGAGAACGACGGCGGTTGCCTCACTTGGCAGCCACATCCTCGGAAAAGTTCGCTCGTCGCTTAATGTGGAAGCCTCCTCAGTTAGCGGCCTCTTTCACTTCCGAGTTTGGCCCTTCGCGACATTTCGCTGCGGCGCAGAATGTGGTCGTTATCGAGGCACAGCGGACATCGAGCAACTCGCGCCAATCAAGCCAAATCTATAAAGTAAGTGCGACTGATCATCGACAGATGCACGTCGTAGTTCTCGGCGATTGCCGTCGACGGCATACAGTTGCTCGCATGCCGTCGTCGTGCTGAGGCTCTATCAAGAAAGGTAATCGTTAGCGCCAGATGTTCTTGAAGCGGCTAGGCGCGAGTTCGGTATATCGAACCGTCGACTGGATACTGCGATGGCCAAGGTAGGCCTGCAGCGTGCGAGTATCGGTGCCCTTATTTGCCAGCGCATACCCGGTCGAATGGCGCAGCATGTGCGGATGAACCTTGAAAGGCATCTTGGCTTCGATCCCGGCCCGCTCGACCAGCTTCTGCAGTCCAGACACAGTGAATGGCGCGCCGCGCTCTGAAACGAATATGAAGGGCGACTTGGCCTCACGCTTCAGGGCCCGCAACGCCCTCATTTCGTCACCCAGCAGCGGGTAAGTCGTTGTAGTCCCGCCCTTGGCTCGGCGGATGTGCAGGGTAGCGCCTTCAAACTCCACGTCTGACCATTGGAGCTCGCAAAGTTCGCTGGCGCGCAAGCCATGCCGATAGCCGATCAGAAGCATACAGCTGTCCCGGGCGCCGTAGCGGTTGCCCTTCGCAGTGGCGATTAGTTTCTCGACCTCCAACTCGGTCAGGTGCTCGCGCGGCCGCAGTTCGCTGTTCGGACGCCGGCGAGGCATGACTGTCCGTAAAACTTTGGTCGGTGACACTAGCCGGAGGTTCGGATTGCTCATGGTTTTCGCGCCTCTACGCGGTTGCACTGTCCGTACTCTCGTAGGAATACGGACAGTTTTGTCGAGCGAATTAATGGGTGATGGTTAAAAGCGTTTTCGTGCTCTGCTGCCCGAGCACAACCCGCTTGTGCTGATCGTCGCGGGTTGTTGCGGTTGTCGCGTCCTGCGCAAGTTGCATGCCACCCGGCCGGTCCAAGCACCCCCCTGGTCGGCCTAATAGGCAGCGTGTGATGTGTGTGCAGCGCGCGGCGCAAACTCGTGAGCGCAACAAACAAACGCACAGAAAGCTCTGCAATAACAAACAAGCGAGTGCTAGTTGCGCGGACGCACTGCGCGCCGCGGGGACAGGGCCTTGGCCATATCGCCCGATGCCGCACGGCTAATGGATCGCGGCGGCTCTTTGAAACGGTTGCGCCGGGTGCGAACGCCTCGCCGATAGCGTCTAATGCCGCGCGTGAGACCCGATCTGACCCGCCGTGTCTTCTCGACGAAACTCCGTTTCGTGGTTCATAATTTCGCGCATCAGCTCTTCGATCAACCGCCGTCGGATTGCAGCGACCGTCTTTGCGATAGCGACGATCACTTCATCCGCTTCACCGGTATCGACTTTGTCTGAGCCACCAGCCGTTGCGGGATACTCAGCAAAAAAACCGTCGATCGGCTCGGCGATCATGCAATAGAGGCATGGGCGTTCTTGGTCACTTCGTTCGTTTGACATGAATGACCTTCTCTCTGAGAATAATATAACGTGCTTACATTCAGCGCGCTTTTATGAATGCAGCGCTTTGGGCGGTAGTGGGACCTTGCAGCTCGCGAAACGTGGATGTTTATCGATCGTCGGCAATGAGCCGCACGAGCCAATGTTGAGCCGGACCTTCCCTGGCGCTTGATTCGATTTTCTCCGCTTGCTTACCCGGAGCTTACCCGGCTACAGATCGGATTGTCGTGATTAGGCTAAGTCATTGAAATTATGGCGCGCCCGAAGGGATTCGAACCCCTGACCTCTGCCTTCGGAGGGCAGCGCTCTATCCAGCTGAGCTACGGGCGCTTGATCGCGGCGTCTCGCCTCGATCTGTGGCCTAGATAGCGGAAGCCCGGCAGGGCGGCAACGGGCCGCTCGCCTTCACCTCGCGCGCCGCCACTGCCGCCGTTTGCCGCGTCTTGCTGCCGCTTGCCGCCTTTTGGGCCGCCTCCTAAGCTTCGCGCGCTGCGCTCACCTTTCCCACCCACTGGCACCCGCGTCGGACGGATCAACTCATGAATCATTTCCGGGGCAAGGTCGCATTCGTCACCGGCGCGACGTCCGGCATCGGTCGCGCCACCGCCATCGCATTCGCCAAGAACGGCGCGGCGGTCGTGGTGTCGGGGCGGCGCGAGAAGGAGGGACGCGAAACCCTCGACTTGGTTCGTGCCGCCGGCGGCGACGGGACTTTCATGCGGCTCGATGTAGCGATCGAGAGCGAGGTCGCGGGCGTCATCGGCGAGATCGTGTCCCGCCATGGCCGGCTGGACTGCGCCGTCAATTGCGCCGGCTACGATGTCGCGCACGCGCTGACGGAATTCTCCGAAGCCGATTACGACGCCATATTCAATGCCAACGTCAAAGGGCTGTTCTTCTGCCTCAAGCATGAAATCCTCGCCATGCGCGGCAAGGGCGGCGCCATCGTCAATGTCGGGTCGGTGGCGGCGCAGATGTCGGACCTCGGCAACAGCCTCTACAATGCCAGCAAGGCCGCCGCGCATTCGCTCAACCGCACCGCAGCGACGGAAGCCGCCAAGAACCGCATCCGCGTCAACGAGGTGGCGCCCGGGCCGACCGCAACGCCGATGCTGGAGGGATTCCTGCGCGCCGCCGCGGACGCGGGCTCTGGATTCAATTCGGCGTCGATCGCGGCGAATGTCGCACTCGGCCGGATCGGAACCCCCGACGAACTCGCCAACGCGGTGCTTTTTCTCTGTTCGGAGGATGCATCGTTCATCACCGGCGCCAGCCTCACCGTGGATGGTGGCTTCCTGCTCGGCTAGGGCGCGCGCCCGATAGCCCAGCAACGCGGCAACGGCTTTCCCGCGCTTGCCGCTCACGACCGGTCCTCTTATAGCTTGGGCAGGATTGGACCCCGTCCCCGTTCGAGGCTCGTAGAGCCTGTCATCGGGCCGGCCACTACGGGCCGGACCCGTTGGCTCGCACCTCAGGGTGACGGACGTTTTCAAGGAGAATTCCATGGCGCAGCTTGCGGAAAAGCGCGAAGCGAAATCCACCCAGATCAAGGACGCCGCGTTCAAGTGGGAGGATCCGCTCGATCTCGAGGGCGAACTGACCGAAGAAGAGCGCATGGTGCGCGATACCGCGCGCGACTATGCGCAGGAGAAGCTTTTTCCGCGCGTGCTCAAGGCCTATCGCGAGGAAAGCTACGATCCGGCCGTGATCCGCGAGATGGGCGCGCTCGGCCTGCTTGGCTCGACGATACCCGAGGAATATGGCGGCGCCGGCATGGGCTATGTCGCCTACGGCCTGATCGCGCGCGAGATCGAGCGGGTCGATTCCGGCTACCGCTCGGCAATGTCGGTGCAGTCGTCGCTGGTGATGCACCCGATCTACGCCTATGGCAGCGAGGCGCAGCGGCGCAAATACCTGCCGAAGCTCGCGACCGGGGAATTCGTCGGTTGCTTCGGCCTCACCGAGCCCGACCACGGCTCCGATCCCGGCTCGATGGTGACGCGTGCCGAAAAAGTCGCCGGCGGCTATCGCCTCAACGGCGCGAAAATGTGGATCACCAATTCGCCGGTCGCCGACATCGCGGTGGTCTGGGCCAAGCTCGACGGCAAGATCCGCGGCTTCATCGTCGAGCGCGGCACCAAGGGATTTTCGACGCCGAAGATCGAAGGCAAGCTGTCGTTGCGCGCCTCCATCACCGGCGAGATCGTGCTCGACGGCGCCGTCGTGCCGGAAGAAAATTTGCTCCCGAATGTCAGCGGGTTGGCCGGTCCGTTTGGCTGCCTCAATGTCGCGCGCGCCGGCATCGCATGGGGCGCGCTCGGCGCCGCAGAATTCTGCTGGCATCGCGCGCGCGACTATGTGCTCGCGCGTAAGCAGTTCGGCCGGCCGCTCGCCGCCAACCAGCTCGTGCAGAAGAAGCTCGCCGACATGCAGACCGAAATCACGCTCGGGCTGCATGCGGTGTTGCGGCTCGGCCGCCTGATCGAACAGGGCAAGGCGTCGCCGCCGGCGATTTCGCTGCTCAAGCGCAACAATTGCGGCAAGGCGCTCGACATCGCCCGCCTCGCCCGCGACATGCACGGCGGCAACGGCATTGCCGACGAGTTCCACGTCATGCGCGTGCTGAGCAACCTGGAAACCGTGAATACCTACGAGGGCACGCACGATATCCATGCGCTGATCCTCGGCCGCGCCCAAACCGGCATCCAGGCGTTCATGTGATTTGATCGATCGCTCCCCGTCATTGCGAGGAGTGCAACGACGAAGCAATCCAGAGCGGCGCTTCCCTCTCCACCTCGTCACCACCGGGCTTGACCCGGTGGTCTATGCAGAATTGCGGCGAAGGAAACCGCTAGGCGGGGTTGAGCGCGCCTCCCTCCCGCATGGATTGCCGGGTCAAGCCCGGCAATGACGAATAAGGAACGTTCTCGCAGCTCGCGCGCCCTCGTCATTGCGAGGAGTGCAACGACGAAGCAATCCAGAGCGGCGCTTCCCTCTCCGCCTCGTCACCACCGGGCTCGACCCGGTGGTCTATGCAGAATTGCGGCGAAGGAAAGCGCTAGGCTGGGTTGAGCGTGCCTCCCTCCCGCATGGATTGCCGGGTCAAGCCCGGCAATGACGACTAAGGAACGTTCTCGCAGCTTGCGCGCCCTCGTCATTGCGAGGAGCCAACGGGTCCGGCCGGAAGTGGCCGGCCCGATGACAGGCTCCACGACGAAGCAATCCAGAGCGGCGCCTCGGAACTGGATTGCTTCGCTGGGGCTCGCAATGACGACCTATTCGCGCGGCACAGCAAGATGCGACGCGCTCCAACCCCCGCGCACACTACCTCCTCCTCCCGTCACTTCATGCAGCGCGCGACGTGATCGAGGGCCATGTCGAAAGCGATTTCCAGCGGGCGTGACGTGCGGCTCACCTTGGCGAGCAACAATCCGCCCTGGATGGCCGCAAGCACCGCGAGGGAAAGGTCCTTGGGTTCGGCAGACGCTTTGAGCAGGCCCTTCGTTTTCATGTTGCGCAAGGCGTTCTCGATTCGGGAGGCCCAGGCTTCGAAGCTGTTTGCCAGGCGCTTTCTTGCCGGCTGTGAATTGTTGGCCAATTCGTCCGCCAGCGAACCAATCGGACAGCCGCCGAAGCCGCCCACGGCCCTACTCCGGTCGATCAGATCGTCGCGCCACCGCCGCAGCGCCTGAAATGAGTTGATCGCTTCGAGGTGATTGCTGTTCACCGTCAGAACACGCTTCGTCTGGAACGCGATCACCTCCTGGATCAGCGCCTCCTTGTCCGTGAAGTAGTGATAGAGCTGAGACTTGCTGGTGCGGCTCGCGGCCATCACCTCGTCGAGATTGAGCCGGGCGGCTCCGGCCGCGTAAACGAGCGCGGCGGCGGCTTCTATGATCTTTTGCCGCGTTGCCCTGCCCCTTGGCGTCAGCGCGCGTTGTCTTTTCAGCGGAATTCGCGACACGTCCGAGCTGTCCTTCAATTGGACTTGACAGTCCACTTTAACAGCTAAAGGTTGGACGCGCTAGTCCAATAGCACGAGGGTTCCATGAAGGGTTCCATGTCTTTTCTCAAAAATGGTCAGGTTTTTCCGAATATCGAAATCGCGGCGGTCGGCGGCGGGTCGATCCAATTGCCTCGCGACCTCGCCGGATCATTCGGTGTGGTGTCGATCTATCGCGGGCATTGGTGCCCGTTTTGCAACGAGCAACTTGGGTCCTTCCAGGCCGAGAGCGCCAAACTCAAGGAACTCGGCGTCAAAGTCGTCGCCTTTTCCGTCGATGACGAGGCCACGACCGCGGCGCTCGCCGCAAAGCATCATCTCGGTTTCAAGCTTGGCCACAGCGCTGCGGTTGATCCCATCGTCGCGGCGACAGGCGTTTTCGTCGGCGAGCACGGGGGCAGCCCAATTCTCCAGCCGGCGGCTTTCATCCTGGCTCCGGACGGAAAAATTCTGATGGAGGTGTATGCGAGCGGAGCCGTCGGCCGATTGACCGGGCAAGACGTCGCGCGCGTCGTCGCTTACATCAAGTCGATGTCGAAATCCTGATCTCCACTTCCATCTTCCCGTCCACAAAAATTGTGCGCGCAGGCGGCGCGGGAATGCTCACCCGCTGGCGGGCATCGCGTCCTCGTCATTGCGAGAATGCCAACAGGTCCGGCCCGAAGTGGCCGGCCCGACGACAGGCTCCGCGACGAAGCAATCCAGAGCGGCGCTTCAGAACTGGATTGCTTCGCTGGCGCTCGCAATGACGCAAAGCAAATCGCCGCGGGCACGCTTCCGTGCCAGCCATCTTCCCCTCTCCCCTTGCGGGAGAGGGTGGCGAGATCGCGCGAAGCGCGAACAAGCCGGGTGAGGGGAAAGAAAATTGTGCGCGCAGGTGACGCGAAGGAAACCCCTCACCCGCTTCGCTCGCAAACGCTCGCTTCAGCGCCCTCTCCCACAAGGGGAGAGGGATAAGGATAAGCCAGCTACCCCGCCGCCTTGGGCTCGGCGCTCTCGTCGGCCGGCTTGTCGGAGACGCCGGCCTCGGCGAACGTCGCCATGCCGGTGTGGCAAGCGAGCGCCGCGCGCAGGATCAGCAAAGCCGCCGCCGCGCCGGACGCTTCGCCGAGCCGCATGTCGAGGTCGAGTAGCGGTCTCAGCTCCAGTTCTTCCAGCAGCATGCGATGGCCGGCCTCGGCCGAGGCGTGGCCGGCGAGCGCATGCGCCAGCGTATCGGTACGGAGCTTGTGGAGCGGCGCGACCGCCGCGGTGCAGACAAAGCCGTCGAGCAGAACCGGAATGTTGTGGCGCCGCGCCGCCAGGGCCGCGCCGAGAATGGCGGCGAGCTCCCGGCCGCCGAGCGCCGCGGCAATCTTGAGCGGATCGTGCAGGATCGCGGCATGGCGATCGAGTGCGCGGTCGATGACGCTACGCTTCCTGACCAGCCCGTCGTCGTCGACGCCGGTGCCGCGGCCGGCCCAGCGCGCGCCGCGGCCGCCGAACAAGGCAGCGGCGATCGCGGCGGCCGCCGTGGTGTTGCCGATACCCATTTCGCCGAGACAGATGAGATCGGCTTGCGGCGACACCGCCTCATAGCCGGCCGTGACCGCGGCCAGAAATTCGGCTTCCGACAGCGCCGCGCTTTCGGTGAAATCGGCGGTCGGCGTTTCGAGCGAAAGCGAAATGACGCGCAAGCTCGCATTCGCCGCGCGCGCGAGCTGATTGATCGCGGCGCCGCCCGCGGCGAAATTCGCCACCATTTGCACGGTCACCTCGGAGGGATAGGCCGAAACGCCCTGCCGGGTGACGCCGTGATTGCCGGCGAACACCAGGATTTCCACGCGGTCGAGCCGCGGCGGCGCGTGCCCCTGCCAGTGCGCGAGCCAGGCGACGATATGTTCAAGCCGACCGAGGCTGCCCGGCGGTTTGGTCAGCTGGTCCTCGCGCTGCGTGACGGCCGCGCTCGCCGCGGGATGCCCGCTCGGCAGATCGAGGCAGACGGCGCGGAGTTCAGAGAACGAAGTGAAGGTCATGCTTTGTCCTGGTGTCCCGATTCCGAAGTTCGCAAGTGTGACCGGGCTTGACCCGGCCATCCACGTCTTTGAGGTGCGTCACCTTAAAGGCGTGGATGCCGGGCACAAGGTTTACACTCGGGCATTTACACTCGGGCGTCTGTAACCGGGGCGGCCAACAGGCCGGACCCGAGCGCCGGGCATCAAGCGGAGCGATCGGACGTTCCCAAAAGCCTCAGCCGGTCCGCCGGCCAAAAGCTATTTTTCCACGCCCGGGACGATGAACGCCAGCGAGTCGGACGTCTTGGCGCGGATCGCATCGACTTCCTTCTGAGCCGCCGAATTGTGCCACGCCTGCTCTTGCTCGAGGGTGTCGAACTTGATCAGGACAAAGCGCGCCGGCGAAGGTCCGTCGAGACTGGTTATTTGATCGGTGCGGATGACGAAGGTTGCACCCGCGGCGGCGGCCGCTGCGGGCCCTTTGGTAAGAATTTCCTTATAACCGTCGGCGTCGGTTATTTTCCGGATGGCGATGACGACATAGGTCGGCGGTTTCATCTGGGCATGAACACCCTCGATGACCGCGCCACCAAGGCCAATGCCTGCGAGCAGCACCAATGCAAGTTTGTAATTTACTTTCATGGTCTCCTCCCTTTTTGGTTGCGGGAGAACTCTACCACACCGGACCGGTCAATAGATGACAGGGTGGCGAATCCAGGCGCGGCCGTGTTCAAATCCGGAATGCCGCGGCCATAGCCGCCGAGGCGGGCGGAGGCGAATAGCGATGATTCCTGGCACGAAGGACGATTTGGGGCCCTGGCTCGGCGAGCGCCTGGGCGAATTCTCGACGGGCATCCATTTTCTGACCCGGCTGCCGCTGCCGCGTCACGCGCCGCTGGGCGGCCACGCCGTTGGGCAATCCGTGTGGGCGTTCCCGCTGGCGGGTGTCGTGGTCGGGCTGATCGGCGCCCTGGTCTATGCGCTAGCGCACCGGCTTGGACTGCCGCCGTGGCCGGCGGCGGCGCTGGCGGTTGCCGCTACGCTGGGCGTGACCGGTTGCCTGCATGAGGACGGCCTCGCCGATACCGCCGACGGCTTCGGCGGTGGCGATACAAGCGAGCGCAAGCTCGACATCATGCGCGACAGCCGCATCGGCACCTATGGTGTCTGCGCACTCGCGCTTTCGCTCCTCCTGCGCACCAGCGCGGTGGCGAGCCTCGCCGAGCCGGGAATTGCGGCGGCGGCCTTGATCGCCGCGCACGCCGCGGCGCGCGCGACCATGCCGGTCATGATGTTCTTCGTCCCGCCAGCGCGGCGCGACGGGCTTTCCTATGCCGCCGGTCAGCCGTCGGCGGCGCGCGTCGGCGTCGCCGCATTGCTCGCCGTTCTCATTCTCGGCTTGTGCCTCGGTCCGGTGCTGGCGATCGTAGCCGTCATCCTGCTCGCGATCGTGATCGCGCTGATGGCGGGCTTGAGCGAGCGGCAAATCGGCGGCCAGACCGGCGACGTTCTCGGCGCGATCGAGCAAATAAGCGAGATCGTTATTCTGCTGGTGGCGCTGCGATAGTTTTTTGGTGCGTTTTCACGCGGCACGTTCGCGCGGGCTGAGAAATCGTGCGCCGCCGACGATGGCGAGCGCGACCAATCCCGGCCCGATGGCAAACCACAGGCTGATCGCGGCGACGCCGGCGGTCGCAGCCCAGGTGATCGAGGAAAACGCCTCGGCAAAAGTCGCAACCCGCGAGGAGACCTGCCGCCGCCGGAACTGACTGCGCTTGGCTTGCGTGCGGAACCACAACTGGATGGCAGTCGCCGTGGCCGCGGCAACGACGATGCCGCTGCCGGTAATCAGCGCGTGCCACGGCGAGGCGACGGCAATGACGGCGACAAGCGGCCCGAAGACGACGGCAATGACGGTGATCACCGCCTCGACTTTCGCGCGCAGCACGAAGTGTGCGGGCACCGGCGCCGTGGCGACGAGATCGGGCGAATCCTCGCCGGAGATCGTGAGCCAGGCGAGACCGCCGGCGAGCTGGCCCGCCGCCATCACCAGCACGGGCACCAAAAGATTGAGCGGTCCGCCACCGGACTCAAAGCTTCGCCACAACAGAACCGCCGGCGGGACCAGATAAAGTATCTGCATCAGCGATTGCGACACCAGCCACGGGTCGCGGCGCAGCAGCATCCATTCCTTGCGCCGGAGCGCCTGCCGCGGCGAGCTGACGCGGAAAGTCTTGTTCGACCGCTCCGCCCGACTGGTTTGCGACTGGCCGGCGCTTGCCGCGACGATGGCATATTCACCGAAGCGCGGCGACACGACCGCGACGGTCGCGGCGAGGAGGATGAGGCTGAAAACCATTACGCCAGCGAGCGCTACGCCATCGCCGAGCGCCGCCCAGGCCGGCCACCACAGCACGCTGCCGACGTCCGGCGTCACTGCCAGCACCGCATCCGACCGCAGCACGTCGCCGCGAGACACGGTGCCGTAGGACAGGATCGCCGCCACCTGCAAACCGATCACGAAAGCTGCGCCGATCACCGCGGCGACGATTTGCGCCACCAGGCGCGTGCGCCTCGGACCGATGGTGCGAAACAGCGCAACCGTCAGCGCCACCGCGAGCGCAGTTGCCGCCGCACCCATGGCGACAATCACGCCGTAGGCGCCGAGCCAGCGCCAGCCGCCGCGGACGATCATCATGTCGATGAACGGCGCCGCCAGCGGCAACGCCATCGCCGCGACCGAGAGCGCGACGGTCGAGATGCGCACGGCGAAAATCTCGTGTGCGGCGACCGGCGAGGCGAGGATGAGATCGAGATCGGAGCGGGCGTAGAAAGCCCGCGTCGTCGATTCCATGGCCTGCGAAATCATCAGCAGCCACGACATCAACAGCGTCGCCGTGATCGCGATCAGCATCGGCTTGTCGGGGGCCGCGGCGGCAAATCCGCCGACGACAAAATACGCGACCACGTGCATGAAAATCACGAACGCCAGAATGCCGATGATGACCCGGTTGCGGCGCTCGCGCTTGCCCGCGGTCATCATAGACACCCAGTCGCGCCAGGCGAGCCGCGATTCGTGCCGCGCAAACCAGAAGGCGGTGCCGGATTGCATCATGGTATTTCGCTGCGGCTGCCGGTCATTCTTCCCTCTCCCCTCGCGGGAGAGGGTCGTTGGCGTCCTCCGGGCGCCGTTCTTAGTCTTAACAACGCCGATGCGAAGCATCGGCTACGGCGAGCAATTGCACGCGAGGCGGGTGAGGGGGTTGCTTCTAAAAGGTCCTGCGGAGTAGCCCCCTCACCCGGTCCTCGCTTTTGGCTCGGACCACCCTCTCCCGCGAGGGGAGAGGGAAATTGTGGGGCGATCGTTTCGCACGACGATGAGAGTTTTTGGGCGCTCCAAAATAGCATCTGAGAAAGCTTCACGCGGCCTCCGCCGCCTCGGCAACCAGAGCGAGGAACGTGTCTTCGAGGCTCGCACCGGCGCTCACGCCAGCGTCGGCGTTGTTGTTGCCGGCATTATTGCCCGCCTGGCGGCGCAGCTCATCAAGCGTGCCTTCGGCAACGAGCCTGCCGTGCGCGATGACGCCGATCCGATCGGCCATGCGCTCGGCGACTTCGAGGATGTGCGTGGTCATGATCACGGTAGCGCCGTCGCGCGCGCGTTCGCGCAGCACGTTTTTCACCTGGCGGGCCGAACCGGCGTCGAGGCCCGTGAGCGGCTCATCGAGAATAATCAGGCTCGGCTCGTGCACCAAAGCACCGGCGAGCGCCACTTTTTGCCGCATGCCCTTCGAGAATGTCTCGCAGCGTTCGCGGGCGTGCGGCGCAAGGCCGAGCCAATCGAGCAGCTCGCGCGCCCGCGCCGCGGCGACCTCCGGGTCGACGCTCCACAACCCGGCGACGAATTCCAGATATTCCGCCGGCGTCAGCTTGTCGTAGATCATGGGCTCATCGGAAACCCACGCCGTCACGCGCTTGGCGGCGACAGGGTCGGCCAGCGCATCGATGCCGGCGACATGGATGGATCCGGCGTCCGGCCGGATCAGGCCTGCCACCATCCGGAGCGTCGTGGTCTTGCCGGCGCCGTTCGGACCGAGCAGCGCATAGAACTCGCCGCGGCGCACGGCGAGGTCGAGACCGTCGACCGCCGGACGGTCAAACCGCTTGACGAGACTGCGGATTTCGAGGGCGAGCGGCACGAATGGAATCACGGTCTGCGATCCGTCATCCTGAGGTGCGAGCTAGCCGGTACGGCCCGAAATGGCCGGCCCGATGACAGGCTCCGCGAGCCTCGAAAGGATGCCATCGAGGAGCCCGGGCCGTCGCCCTTCGAGGCTCGGCGATCCGCCGGGCGCCCCAGGGTGACCGCGTGAAGCTAGTCGAAGACTGGTTTCGGGGTCGTGAATCAGCCGCCGCGTTTTGCGGCGGTTCCGGCAGCGCGCCTTTACCCGCTGACATTATAGGCGGCGAGCGCCGCCATATTGACGAGCTGTGCGTCGTTGGCCGAGAGCTGCACGATCTGCACCGAACGGTCGAGGCCGACCAGGATCGGGCCGATGACGGTCGCTCCGCCAAGCTCCATCAACATCTTGGTCGATATCGAAGCCGAATGGAACGCCGGCATGATCAGCACGTTGGCTGGTCCGGACAGGCGGCAGAACGGATAGGCTTCGCGCAGCTCCATGTTCAGCGCGACGTCAGCCGCCATTTCGCCGTCATATTCGAAATCGACGCGCTGCTTGTCGAGGAGCCGCACCGCCTCCTGCACCCGTTGCGACCGCTCGCCGGGCGGATGCCCGAAGGTCGAGAAAGCGAGCAGTGCAAGCCGCGGCTCGTAACCAAGCGCGCGCGCCACGCGTGCCGCCTCGACGGCGATTTCGGCGATGTCGGCGGCATTGGGCATTTCCGTAACCGCGGTGTCGGCGACGAGCACGGTACGTCCGCGCGCGATCACCAGCGAAACGCCGATCACGCGATGGCCCGGCTTCGGATCGATACAGCGGCGCACGTCTTCGAGCGCGACCGAGAAATTGCGGGTGACGCCGGTGACCATGGCGTCGGCGTCACCAAGCGCGACCATGCAGGAGGCAAAGCTGTTGCGGTCCTGATTGACGAGGCGCAGGCAGTCGCGCTGCAGATAACCATGCCGCTGCAGCCGCTCGTAGAGATAGGCGGCATAGGTGGCATTGCGCGAAGACAATGCCGCGTTGATGATTTCGATGCCGCCGCCGAGCTCGACCCCGAGCGCCTCGGCGGTTTCGCGCACGCGCGCTTCCCGGCCAACCAACAGCGCCGTGCCGAGCCCCTGGTGCACAAAGGACGCGGCGGCACGGATCACCTGCTCCTCTTCACCTTCGGCGAAGACGACGCGGCGCGGCTGCCGGCGCAGGCGCTCGAACACCCGCTGCAACACACCGGCGACCGGATCGAGCCGGCTGCGCAATTGATGCCGGTAGGCGTCCATGTCGACGATCGGCCGCCGCGCGACTTTCGTGTCCATCGCGGCCTGGGCTATCGCCGGCGGGATGGACGAAATGAGACGCGGATCGAACGGCACCGGGATGATGTAATCGGGCCCATATTTCGGCCGCGCGCCGTAGGCGGCGGCAACCTCATCGGGCACGTCCTCGCGCGCCAATTCGGCGAGCGCGTGCACCGCGGCGATCTTCATCTCCATATTGATCGCACGCGCGCGCACGTCGAGCGCGCCGCGGAAGATGTAGGGGAAGCCGAGCACGTTGTTGATCTGGTTCGGATAGTCGGATCGGCCCGTGGCCATGATGGCGTCGTTGCGCACGGCGGCGACGTCCTCCACGGTGATTTCGGGATCCGGATTGGCCATGGCGAAAATGATCGGCTTCGCCGCCATCTCCTTCACCATGTCCTGGGTAACGGCACCCTTCGCGGAGAGGCCAAAAAAAACATCGGCGCCGACCAGGGCTTCGGCAAGCGTGCGCGCTTCGGTCTTGACCGCGAAGCCGGATTTCCACTGGTTCATGCCTTCGGTGCGGCCTTCGTAGATCACGCCCTTGGTGTCGCACAGGACGAGGTTTTCCGGGCGAAAGCCGATGGCGCGCAAAAGCTCAAGACAGGCGATGCCGGCGGCGCCGGCGCCGTTGCAGACCAGCTTGGTTCCCTTGATGTCGCGCCCGGTCAGCTCCAGTGCGTTGATCAGCCCGGCTGCGGCGATGATGGCCGTACCGTGCTGATCGTCATGGAACACCGGAATGTCGAGCAGCTCTCGCAGCTTTTGCTCGATGATGAAGCACTCCGGCGCCTTGATATCCTCGAGATTGATGCCACCCCAGCTCTTGCCGAGAACTTTGACGCAGTTGATGAACTCGTCAGGATCCTCGGTCGAAACCTCGAGATCGATGGAATCAACGTCGGCAAAGCGCTTGAACAGTACCGACTTGCCTTCCATTACCGGCTTGGCAGCGAGCGCGCCGCGATTGCCGAGGCCAAGAATGGCGGTGCCGTTGGTGATGACGGCGACGAAATTGCCCTTGGTGGTGTAGTCGTAGGCGCGACTCTCGTCTTCGGCGATGGCGAGCACGGGGACCGCGACACCCGGCGAATAGGCGAGCGAGAGGTCGCGCTGCGTCGCCATCGGTTTTGTGGCCACGACTTCGAGCTTTCCCGGCCGGCCCTGGCTGTGAAACAGCAACGCTTCCTGGTCGGTGAACGTCGGCCGATGCGAGCGGCCGCCAGATTTCGAAGCCATTTCAATTCCTTGCTGAGGTCGGGCCGTAGTCGAGCGGAAGGATGGGTGGGACGTTAGCGGAAGCGACGGCCTGTGCTCAAGGGAGGGGTCGCCGATGACCAGTTCCCCGGCGGCGCCAAAAGCGCCGCACTCGGGGCGCATTGAACAAATGCACGGGGCGGGGTAATCCCTGCACCGACCCCGCCTGCTGGCAGCCTGCCCCGTCGTAGCCCATGATCAGATTTCTGCTCCGTTTCATCGGCCTCTGTCTGTTGGCGACCGCCTTTGTCTTATTTGTCTATGACGGGACAAAGTCCATCGCCAATCAGCACCTGGTCTACGCCCGGGTTGGCGAAGTCTGGGCCATGGTCGATCAAGGCAGTCTCAACCTCGCGCAAACCTGGGTGAAGCAAAAAGCCGCCTGGGCTTGGGATCCCTACGTGCAAACGTCATTCGACCTGCCTGCCTGGGTCGTCCTTGGTTTTGTGGCGATGATCCTCATCCTGCTCGGGCGCAAGAAGAAGCCGCTGATCGGCTACGCGCGCAACTGACGCATGATCCGGAAAAGTGGATGCCGGTTTTCCGACAAGTTCATGCGCAGACGAAAGGCGCTTGATCCGGAAAAAGCCTGCCCCGGACTTGATCCGGGGTGGATGCCGGTTTTCCGACAAGACGATGCGCAAGCGGAAGGCCGAGACCACGATCCGATTCAGTCGAATCGGAACACGGTCTAGAGCGCTCGCCGCGTGCGATCTCCCACACGGACCGCCTTGCGACGTTCGCTTCTCCTTATCGCGGTCATCGTCCTGATCGCGCTCGCCCTGCCCTACCTGATCGTTCCGCTCTACCGGTTCGGTGAGCCGGTTTCGACGCTCATGCTCTGGCGCTGGGCGACCGGGCAGCGTGTCGAGCGCATCTTCGTTCCTCTCGGGCGCGTCGCCCCCACGCTGCCGCTTACCGTCATCATTTCGGAAGACGGCGGTTTCTGCCGCAACCGTGGCATTGACCTGGGCGCCATGCGCGAGGCCTTGCAGCAAGCCGACGAGAACCTCGACGAAGCGCGCGGCGGCTCCACCATCACCCAGCAGACCGTCAAAAATCTATTCCTGTGGCAGGGGCGCAGCGTCGTCCGCAAAGTGCTCGAAATTCCGCTCGCGCTGTGGATGTACTACGTGCTGCCGAAACGGCGCGTGCTCGAGATCTACCTCAACATCGCCGAGTGGGGTCCGAACGGTGTATTCGGCGTTGAGGCCGCTTCACGCTGGGCGTTCGGCAAGTCGGCGCGCGACCTGACGGCCCGGGAAGCCGCGGAGCTGGCGGCCGTCCTGCCGAATCCCATTCACCGCAGCGCGCGGACACCGAGCGTGTCGGTGCGTAGGCTGGCCGGCCTCTACGAACGCCGGGCCGCCGCCTACCCGGCTTTGGACGCCTGCATCCGCGCTCGCGCCCCCTGATGCCCTGGGGGATGGGCGTGGCGAAGCTGCGGGAATAAGGCCACTAGCGTCCGCCGGGCCATTCTTCTATAAGCGCGCCATTCCGAGCACGGCGACCTGCACCAGGAGAGCGACATCATGGCCGTTCCGAAACGAAAAACATCACCGTCGCGGCGTGGCATGCGCCGATCGGCCGACGCGCTGGCGCGGCCAACCTACGTCGAGGACAAGGATTCCGGCGAATTGCGCCGTCCACACCACATCGATCTCAAGACCGGCATGTATCGCGGCCGTCAGGTGCTGAAAAAGAAGACCGAGGAATAAACGCCGGCGGCGGGGGGACGCGTCATGTTTGTTCTCGGCTTTCCGCTGCTTCTTATTCCCTTCGCCGTCTACAACATGATTGCGTTTCTGACGCCTGGCGTCAGCTGGACCACCTCGGTTGCAACGATCCATATGATGTCCGGTCAGGACTGGGTCCTGACCTGGGAAGATATGTTGCTCGCCTTCGCCATTTTGCTGCTGGCCGTCGAGATGTTGAAATCGACGCGCATGGGCATGCGGTCGATCGTCGATCACGTGCTGGCGATGGCGCTGTTTATCGCCATGCTGGTGGAATTTTTGCTGGTGCGTCAGGCCGGAACGTCGACATTCTTCCTGCTCATGATGATCAGCCTCGTCGACGTGCTCGTGGGCTTCATCGTCAGCATCCGCAGCTCACAGCGTCAGGTCGAAATTCAGACCGGGTCGGTTTGACGCGGCCGTTCGGCGAAGCGCGATTCGCTCAGAGCGAACGCGTCAGCGCGTGGCCTTTGGGAACAGCCACGCGATCGCTGGCGCCGTAAGCGGCGATGGCGTCCTCCGGCTCGGCGCGCCGCCGTGCGCGGGTCTGCGGCGCTTGTCCCAACGTGGCTATCAGTTGCGCGAGAAAATCCGCGCGGGGCCGGCCGCTATCAATGGCGGGCGTTTCGCTTTTCGCCGATGCGACTGGGACAAGGGCGGTGTGCACGGGTTTGCGTTTCCTGTACCGAAATGGGACGGCGTCCGCTCCAAACAAGGACGCCCGACACTCTTCGGATCTTTAATCGCAAACGATGTGCCACACCTTCGGGTTGCATAAAGACGGCGTTGGGATTTCCGGATTCTTTATTTTACGTCGCTACTTTTCCGACAAACTGGCCGGCGGCTTCGACCCTCGGCGGACGATTTGGCAGAGACGAGGCGACAGTGATCGATAGCGGCCCATTCAATTCTGTTCTTTTCCCCCAACCCGCCGCCGACGAACTTGACCGTCACCGCCTCGAAGAGATCCTCGAGAAAACCCTCGACGAGGCGACCCGCTTCCGCTCGTCGTGCGGCTTCCTCTTGGTCGCCGTCGACAATCTGCTGCGCATCAACGAGTTGTACGGATTAGAGATTGGCGATGAGGTGATCGGCACGGTCGGCCAGCGCATCCGCGGCTTGATGCGCGGCAAAGACACGCTGGGACGCTATTCGGACGACACGTTCGGCCTCGTACTGACGGACTGCACGCCCGACGATATGGCGATTGCCGCCGAGCGCGTGCTTGCCGGTGTGCGCGACGAGTTGGCGCCGACGGGCGCGGGGCCGGTTGCGGTGACCGTGACAATCGGCGGTGTGACGGCGCCTCGCTATGCCCGCAGCGTGGCCGAGCTGCTCGCGCGTGCCCAGAAGACGCTCGATATTGCGCACGGCAATGGCCAAGGTTCTTACTTTGCCTTCAGGCCCAATATCGCGCGCGAAGAGCAGCGCGCCCGAATCTGAACCCAGTATCTGAAGGCAACTAACGAAGGCGGCGGTGCTGCGTCACCCGGCAGCGAAGCTATTTGGATCCTTCGCCCGACAGGCGATCGACCCTTCTCTGCATCTCTTCGAGCTGACGCTTGAGATCGTCGATATCGCCGGTCTTGGTCGGCGTTTTCCCCGGCTCGCCCTCGATGTCGCCACCCTAGACTCTCGCGCCGCGCAAACGGTGCAAACATTGCGAAGGTGCGCTCGAACATGTCCATGTTCCGCCGCACATGCTCTTCGAGCGAGCCGAAGCCCCCTACCCCTACTCCGAACGCCTGCGCCAACTGGTTCCGAAACTTTTCCTGTTCGCGCGTCAGGAACTCGATGGATACTTCCAGATAACGCGGCACCAGCATCTGCATGCTGTCGCCGTAGAAACGGATCAGCTGGCGCAGAAACGCAATCGGCAGGAGGTTCTGCCCTTCTTTGTTTTCCTGCTCAAAGATGATTTGGGTCAGGACCGAGCGCGTGATGTCTTCGCCGGTCTTGGCATCGTAAACAACAAAATCCTCGCCGCTCTTGACCATCGCGGCGAGGTCTTCGAGCGTGACGTAGCTGCTCGTACCGGTGTTATAAAGCCGCCGGTTAGCGTATTTCTTGATCGTGACCGGCTCTACGGTCTTGGTCATCGGTTCTGGCATGGGAAGCAACTGCGCGGTTTCAGTAAAATAAAATAGGCGTTTTCCTGACCCGGTGCCACCGTTTTGTGCGAGGCTTGGCGCCGGCTTGGTCAAGGCTCGGCCCAAGTTTGCCCCCGGGCTTTTTGCCCCCGAGTTTTTTGCCCGCAGGCCCTTTTTGCCTCCGCACCACCATCGCCGTGATCTGAGCCCTGCCTCTGGCATGGCTGCGATGCGGCCTACCCCCGTCTTGTCGGCAGGCCGTCGCGTCCTTATGACATATATCTCTAACCAAGGTCGCTAGGGCCGCTGCGATCCCTCATTAGTCACTCTACGATCCGGAAAGGACCTCCCATGAAGGACGACATTGTCATTGTCGGCGCAGTACGCACGCCGGTCGGCGCTTTTAACGGGGCATTCGCGACAGTGCCCGCCCACGACCTCGGTAAGGTCGCGATAAAAGCGGCAATCGATCGCGCCGGCGTCGAGCCGTCGCGCGTCTCCGAAGTGATCCTGGGGCAGATTTTGCAGGCCGGACAAGGCCAGGGCCCAGCCCGGCAGGCGTCGATCAATGCTGGCATCCCAGTCGAAGTGCCGGCCTGGAGCGTGAATCAGCTTTGCGGCTCCGGCTTGCGCGCGGTCGCGCTCGGCTATCAGGGCATCGTCAACGGCGATTCCGAAATCGCGGTCGTCGGCGGCCAGGAATCGATGAGCATGGCTCCGCACTGCGCCTATCTGCGCAGCGGCGTAAAGATGGGCGACTTCCAGATGGTCGACACGATGATCAAGGATGGCCTGTGGGACGCCTTCAACGGCTATCACATGGGCAACACCGCGGAGAACGTCGCGCGCCAATGGCAAATTACCCGTCAGCAACAGGACGAGTTTTCGGTTCATTCGCAGCAGAAGGCCGAAGCCGCGCAAAAGGCCGGGAAGTTCAAGGACGAAATCGTTCCGGTGACGGTGAAAAGCCGCAAGGGCGATATCATTGTCGATGCCGACGAGTATCCGAAACACGGCACCACGCTCGAAGGCATCAGCAAGCTGCGGCCGGCCTTCGACAAGGAAGGCACCGTGACTGCCGCCAGCGCTTCGGGAATCAACGATGGCGCGGCCGCCATGGTGCTGATGAAAGCCAGCGAAGCGGCAAAGCTGGGCAAGACGCCGCTTGCACGTATCGTGTCGTGGGCGCAGGCGGGCGTCGACCCGAAGATCATGGGTAGCGGACCGATTCCGGCCTCGCGCGCGGCGCTCAAGAAAGCGGGATGGAGCGTCGGCGATCTCGATCTCATCGAAGCCAACGAAGCGTTTGCCGCCCAAGCGTGCGCGGTCAACAAGGACCTCGGTTGGGATACCGGCAAGGTCAACGTCAATGGCGGCGCGATCGCGATTGGCCATCCCATCGGCGCCTCCGGCGCGCGCGTGCTGGTGACGCTGCTTCACGAGATGCAGAAGCGCAACGCGAAAAAGGGATTAGCCACGCTCTGTATCGGCGGCGGCATGGGCATCGCCATGTGCGTGGAGCGGTAGGTCCGAGGAACCCTCGCTCGAAATGAAAGTCGTATTGACCTAGGTCATTGACCTAAGTCATGGCCGTGCGCCGTTTCGCACGCCTTAGTCACGGCCATGAATGTGTTTAATATCAGCGGCACGAAGCTGTTTCGAACACCGAGAGACGCCCGCGACAGCAGCGGGCGCGACGGGAAGAAAATAGGGAGGATAGAATGCCACGCGTCGCATTGGTGACGGGGGGAACACGCGGTATCGGTGCGGCGATCGCCAAGGGGCTCAAGACTGCCGGTTACGCGGTCGCGGCCATCTATCACGGCAACGACGAGGCGGCGCAGAAATTCAAGGCCGAGACCGGCATCGCTGTCTACAAGTGGGATGTCTCCTCGTTCGAGGCGTGCGCCGCCGGCATCAAGCAGGTCGAAGCCGATCTTGGTCCGATCGATATCCTCGTCAACAATGCCGGCATCACCCGCGACGCCCAGTTGCACCGCATGAAGCCGGAACAGTGGACGGAGGTCATCAACACCAATCTCGGCTCGCTGTTTAACATGTGCCGGCAAGTGATCGAGGGCATGCGTACGCGCAAGTTCGGCCGCATCATCAATATTTCCTCGATCAACGGCCAAAAAGGACAGTTCGGCCAGACCAACTATTCGGCCGCCAAGGCCGGCGAGATCGGCTTCACCAAGGCGCTCGCGCAGGAAGGCGCGCGCGTCGGCATTACCGTCAATGCGATCGCGCCGGGATACATCAACACCGAGATGGTGCAGGCGGTGCCCAAGGACGTTCTGGAGAAGAGCATCCTGCCGACCATTCCCATCGGCCGGTTGGGCGAGCCGGAGGAAATCGCGCGTTGCGTGGTGTTTCTTGCGTCCGACGACGCCGGTCTTATCACCGGCTCGACGCTCACCGCCAACGGCGGCCAATATATTACCTGAAAATCCAGATATTACCTGCAAGTTCCTGCGACGCGCCGGCGCCGGTCGTGCCGGTTTTGCCCTTTCCGCCCCGTTTCTGGGCTCGCGGCGGCGCGCGTTTTGCCGCGCATGCCGCTGATCTTTCAAAGGTTAATCAGAGTTAACGAAGTGTTGTCATATTTTGGACGAATTTACCCCGCATCGTCCGGTCCGGGATAGGGACAAAGGGTAGTCGGGGGCAAATTGAAAAATTTTCAGTTCGCTTGGATTGTAGTTTCAACTACAATCATCAGCACTTGTCTGATCGTTATCACATGGACGCTGATCGCTCCGCCGCCGCGGAAGGCGATGGCCGCGGTCAACGAGTACACGAATATCTCGGCAGTAACGAATATCTCGGCAGTAAATGAGAGCGCGACTGTTTCACCTGCGCCCTCTGCGATGCCGGACGTAATTTCCCCGCCCGAGCCATCGCCCGCGCCTGAAGTGACCGCTTCCATCGGAGTTCCGGAAAAGGATCAGACGCGCATCGAAGAAGTGAAAGAAGAAGTAAAAGAAGAAACTGTCGCGCTCCGGAATGATTCTTCCGATGCCACGCCGGCAAAGCCGCATCTTTCGTATGTCGCTTACTACGTCTACAGCGAACTTCCGCCTGAGCGGAAGCCTGCGGACATCGTCCTCGATTCAATGAAAGACATCCCGATCGGAACCCCCGTCGAGGAAATCAGGCGTGCCGCCGACGCTTTCGGTCTCGATTTCAACTTCATGAGAACGGTTGCCAAGATCGAATCCGACTTCGATCCCAAGCAGCGCACAGGCTCCTACATCGGTCTGTTCCAGCTCAACAAATACGAATTCAACAAATACGGCTCGGGCGAGATTACCAATCCGCGCGATAATGCCGTCGCGGCCGCCTATAAATTCGTCACCGAGGCCACGTTGTTTGAATGGGAGACGCGCAAGAAGCCGACTTTCAGCGATCTCTACCTGATTCATCAGCAAGGATGGCAGGGAGCCGCCGAACACGTCGCCGAGCCGGAGCGGATCGCCTGGAAGTCGATGTGCGCCACTGACGAAGGCCGGGAAAAAGGGGAGCGGTGGTGCAAGCGCGCCATCTGGGGAAATACGCTTCCCGCTATCAAAAAGATCTGGAAATCGGTCGAAAAGCTTCCCTCCGGCGAATTCGTGAGCATGTGGCGCCAGCGGGTCGACCACTTCTACACGCGCTATTCCGAGGCAAAGGCCGCCGATACGAAGCAGTGATGCCGGCTCGGACTTGAGACTGCCGCGGCCGCCGGGAGTCTTTTAAGCCGAAGAACGTGTTTCAAGCTGAAGAACGCGACTGCCGGCGCGGTTTACGCGCCGGGCTCCCAGCCCGGCGGCGCCAGTTCGAATTTCGCAAAATCGAATCCCGGCGCGACTGTGCAGCCGACCAGCGTCCATTCGCCGAGCGATCGTGCGGCCTGCCAGGCATGAGCCGGCACGACGCCCCGCGGCCGCTCGCCGGCGGCAAGATCGTTTCCCAGAGTCAAAATTTCGGGGGCTCCGGCAGCCGCAACGATTTCGAGCGCGAGCGGCGCGCCCGCGTGCCAATGCCAGACCTCCGCGGCGTCGACGCGATGCCAGTGCGAGCGCTCGCCGCGCGCCAGCAGAAAATAGATCGCCGTCGAGGCCGCGCGCCCGCCGCCGATGGTATTGGCATCGCGAAATGTCTCGCGGAAATGTCCTCCCTCCGGATGCGGCTTGAGTTCAAGCAGCCGGATCACGTCGGCGGCGGTCATCGGGGCGGTCAAGTCCGGTTCTTCAAAAGCGATTTTTGCGCTCGCGGATCTCCGCGAACACTTTCCATGGCGGGCTTTCGGCGAGACCGACGGCCTTTGCGACTTCCGGCACATCGGCGCGTAAAAAAGGATTCTCCGCCTTTTCCGCGCCAATCGTCGTCGGGACGGTAGGCTTGCCGGCGGCAAGCTGCTGCGCGACTTCCGCGGCACGCGCGGCGAGCGCATTGTTGTTCGGCTCGATGGTCTTGGCGAAGCGGATGTTGGCGTCGGTATATTCGTGGCCGCAATAGAACCGGGTGTCGTCGGGCAGGCCGCGCAGCTTGAGCAGCGATTGCCACATCATTTCCGGAGTGCCTTCGATGACGCGGCCGCAGCCGATCGAAAACAGCGTGTCGCCGACGAATGCCAGCTTGTCCGCCGGGAAGAAATAGGACACATGGCCGGCGGTGTGGCCCGGAGTCTCGATCACGCGGCCTTCGAGCGAACCGACGCGCACGACATCGCCCTCGCCGACTTTCTCATCCACCGGTGAGATGCGTTGCGCCTCGTTCTTCGGCGCAACGATGCGGCATTTGTGATGCGCCTTGAGCGGGCCGATCCCGGCGGTGTGGTCGGCGTGGTGATGGGTGACGAGGATGTCCGTGAGCCGCCAGCCGGTCTTTTTCAGCGCGGCCTCGACCGGCTCCGCTTCCGGGGCATCGATCGCGGCGGTTGCGCCGCTTTCCGGGTCGTGCAGGAGGACGCCAAAATTGTCCTTGAGACAGGGGAACAGGTAGGTCTGCGCTGCCATGCTTTTTCCGATCCTCCGGTTGCCAAATAATCCGCCTTCGACGGGATGGGCGCAACAGTCGCATGATTAACGCCGTAGGCGCGACGGAACGATAACCCAATCCGTGCTAATTTGCCGCCATGGACGTCGTCGACCTGCGCAATTTCTACGCTCAGCGGCTTGGCATTGTGGCCCGGCGCTTCATCGGCCACGGGGTACGGGCGCGGTGGGACAACACCACCGCGTTGCGGGTGCTTGGGATCGGCTACGCCACGCCCTATCTCGGCCTGTTCCGCGGGGAAGCCGAGCGTTGCCTCGCCCTGATGCCGGCGCCCCAGGGTGTCGTGCGCTGGCCGTCATCGAAGCCCGCGCTTGCCGCTTTGGTCGAGGAGGACGACTTGCCGCTTACCGATGCGGCGGTCGATCGCGTGCTGCTGGTGCATGCGCTGGAAAATTCGACCAACCCGGTCGGGCTGCTGCGCGAGGTGTGGCGCGTGCTCGCCGGCGGCGGACGGCTGCTCGCCGTGGTGCCCAACCGCCGTGGCCTTTGGGCGCGCATGGACACGACGCCGTTCGGCCATGGCCGGCCCTATTCGCGATCGCAGATCACGCATCTGCTGCGGGAGACCTGGTTTACCCCGACCGGCTGGGGCGAGGCGCTCTACGTGCCGCCGATCGCGCGCGGCTGGTTCTTGCGCTCGGCCGTAGCCTGGGAGCGGACAGGCTCGACCATATCGGCCCCCTTTGCCGGCGTTCATATCGTCGAGGCAACCAAACAAGTCTATCGGGCGATACCGGCGCGGCGCGAGCGGCGGCGCCTCGTTCCCGCCCTCCAACCAGTGCTGGCGCCCTCGCCGGGAGCTGCAGCATTGTCGCCATTCAGCGAAGACCCGGTGGATCTTGATCCGGCCAGGGCTCGGCGGTAACGGCTGCGGCGTCGGCGCCGACAAGTTCGTCGAGGCTGTCGAGGCGATCGCGATCGAGGGTGGCGATCAGCGCCGTTTTGATCTCGCCGAGCAGGCCGAGGCCGCGGAATACCAACGCCGTATAAAGCTGGATCAGACTGGCGCCGGCGCGAAACTTGATCAGTGCGGCGTTGCCTGAATCGATGCCGCCGACGCCGATCAGCGGGAAAACGCCTTCCACCCGCACGTAGGTTTCGGCCAGCATGCGGGTGGCGAGCGGAAACAGCGGACGGCCCGACAATCCGCCAATCTCCTTGGCGGTTTTGGTGTCGCGCAGACTGGGCGGCCGCGCCAGCGTGGTGTTGCCGACGATCATGCCGTCGACGCGACGCGAGCGCGCAATGCCGACGACATCGTCAAGCTCGGCGAGCGAAAGATCCGGCGCGATCTTGAGAAGCACCGGCGTTGGCCCGGCATGCGGCGCGACGCGTTCGCGCGCGTCGACCACGCGGGCGAGAAGATCATCGAGAACCGCCGCCTGTTGCAGCGCCCGCAAGCCCGGCGTGTTGGGCGAAGAGATATTCACGGTGACGTAGCTCGCGACCGCGGCAAAGCGCTCGATCAGCCGCACATAATCGGCAACGCGATCGGCGGAGTCCTTGTTGGCTCCGACGTTGACGCCGACGATGCCGCCGGCGTCGGTTCTTGCGGCGAGCCGCCTGAGCACAGTATCGGCGCCTTGCGAGTTGAAGCCGAGGCGATTGATGACGCCCTCGTCGGCCCGCAGGCGGAAGACCCGCGGGCGCGGGTTGCCCGGTTGCGGCCGCGGCGTGATTGTGCCGACTTCGGCAAAGCCGAGGCCCAGGTGCAACAGGACGTCAGGCACCTCGGCATTCTTGTCGAACCCGGCCGCCATACCGACCGGATTGGGAAAGTTGAGCCCGAAGGCCCGAACCGCCAGCCGCTTGTCGTCGCGAACGACTCCGATCGGGGGCGTGAATTTCAGCAGCCGAAGCGTGAGCGCGTGGGCATCTTCCGGTTCCAGCGCGTGCAGGAGCGGCCGCACCAGCCGCTCGAACGGACCGATCACGAGCCTAGCTCCGGAACCGGCCGCCGGCCGTCGATTTCATCGGCAAGCGGCCACGCCCAGCGCACCGCGGAGAGCGGCAGCGGCCCGTATAAATGCGGGAAAAGATCGCCACCGCGCGAGGTTTCCCACTTCAATTGCTCGCCGAGGGCAGCGGCTTCGACGGCGACAAGAAGCAAATCCGACATCCCGGCATAGTGTCTCGCAAGAGTGCCCGGGAGTTGAGCGGCGGTGGAAAAATGGATGAATCCGTCGCGGATATCGGCCGGACTCCCGAGAAACCGTCGCTCGGTTTCGGCCTCATGCCATAAAGCCTTCTCGCAGATCTTGTAGACCGTCTTCACACCTTCGTCCTGCGTCAGGCGCGCGACCCTATCGGTGTGAAATCATGAGTTCAAGGCGGCGGATGTTTGCCATGGCGGACGGGCTGCGGGCGCGCCGGCAGATCACCGGCGGGGCTTGAGCGATCAGGCAATAATTCCTAACATTACGCAGCCACTACGGGGCAAAGATGCTCACCCACGCGCAGGTCTGGTCCGCCATCGATCGTCTGGCGACCCGCGCCGGACTGTCCGCTTCCGGCCTCGCCAAGCGCGCGGGACTTGATCCCACCACTTTCAACAAATCGAAGCGGTTTACCGCGGAGGGCCGCGCCCGATGGCCCTCGACCGAGTCGATCGCCAAGGCGCTTGCGGCAACCGGCACGTCGGTCGACGTCTTTGCCGAACTGATCGCGACCGGCGAGGGTCATGTCGCCCGGGCGGTGCCGCTGCTCGGCTTCGCCGAGGCCGGCAGTGGCGGCTATTTCGACGATGGCGGCTTCCCGGTCGGCGAGGGCTGGGACCAGATCGCATTCCCGGCCGTCAGCGACGAGCACGCCTATGCGCTGGAAGTCTCCGGCCAATCGATGGAACCGGCCTACCGCGACGGCGACGTGATCATCATCTCGCCGTCGGCGCCGATCCGCCGCGGCGATCGCGTCGTGGTCCGGACCAAGGGCGGTGAGGTGATGGCGAAGGAACTGAAACGCCGGACCGCGAAAACAATCGAGCTTCGCTCACTCAACACCGAGCATGCCGACCGGACGCTTGCGGCGACCGACGTGCTTTGGATCGCGCGGATCCTTTGGGCGAGCCAGTAGGGGCCGGCGGCATCCGAATTCATCGACGCCGCATGCTTCACCTTCCCCTCTCCCACCCGAAGTCAGATGTTTCCGACTTCGGTCACCAAAATTTACGGAACTCGGGAACACCCGAGTTCGGTCGGGAGAGGGTGCTGAGCGAGCGTATGCGAGCGAAGCGGGTGGGGGGTTGCACGCGCAACACGCTCGAAGGCCCCCTCCCCCGGCACAATCTCGCTGCGCTCGATTTCGCCACCCTCTCCCACAAGGGCAATGAACTCAAGCCGAGCGCGCCAGCGCGCCGTCGATCATGTCGACGGTGTTGGCGATACCATAGGCGGCGACGAAAGAGCCGAAGCGCGGGCCCTTCTCCTGACCGAGCAACACCTGATAGAGCATGTTGAACCAGTCGAGCGAGACACCGGGCTTGCCGTCCTTGGCCTTCTTCTTTTCGTCGAGGAACGGCTCCCGCCGCCCGATCTCATAAACCACGTCCTGAATGACTTGCGCCGAAGCATCCGCCGGCAATTGCGAGAGTGCGTCGCGCAGATCGTTGAGCGCGGCGCGTTCGGCGGCGCCCGGCTCGCGGAATTTTTTCGCCGGCAGCACGAAGTCGCGGAAATAGTGGATGGCGTAGTCGACCAGCGCCGCGAGATGCGGATGGGTTTCACGCGTGACGCCCGGCCGGTAGCGGCCGATGAAACCCCAGAGCGTGTCGGCATTCTCGGCGTTCGAGGCGGTGACGAGCGAAAGCAGCATCGCGAACGGCACCGGATTATCCACCTTCGGCGGATTGCCGCCGTGAATGTGCCAGACCGGATTGCCCAGGCGTTCCTTCGGACCCTGCCGGTCATAGGCGTCCAGAAATTGCTGATACTCGTCGACGTGACGCGGAATGACGTCGAAGTAAAGCCGCTTGGCGGCCTTCGGCTCGCGGTACATGAACAGCGACAGGCTCTCCGGGCTGGCATAACGCAGCCATTCATCGATGGTGAGTCCGTTGCCCTTCGACTTCGAGATTTTCTGGCCGTTCTCGTCGAGAAAAAGTTCGTAGTTGAAGCCCTCCGGCGGCGTGCCGCCGAGCGCCCGGCAGATTTCGCCAGACAGCTTGACGGAATCGATCAGATCCTTGCCGGCCATCTCGTAGTCAACGCCGAGCGCTACCCAGCGCATCGCCCAATCCGGCTTCCATTGCAGTTTGCAGCGGCCGCCGGTCACGAGCGTCGTCACGCGCTCGGAAGTTTCGGGATCCTCGTAAGTAATCGTCCCTGCCTTCGCATCGTGTGCCAGCACCGGCACCTGCAACACGGCGCCGGTCCGCGGCGAGATCGGCAGGAACGGCGAATAGGATTGTGCGCGCTCTTCGCGCAGCGATGGCAGCATGATCGCCATCACCGCCTCGAAATGCTCCAGCACTTTCAGGAGCGCCACATCGAAGCGCCCCGACGAGTAGCACGCGGTCGACGACATGAACTCGTAGTCGAAACCGAACTGGTCGAGAAAGGCGCGCAGCCGCGCGTTGTTGTGGTCGGCAAAACTTCGATGCGTGCCGAACGGATCGGGCACCCTGGTCAGCGGCTGGCCGAGATGCCGCGCCAGCATCTCCTTGTTGGGGACATTGTCGGGCACCTTGCGAAGCGCATCCATGTCGTCGGAGAACGCGATCAGGCGCGTCTTGATCTTGTTGTCCGTCAGCACGCGGAAGGCGTGACGCACCATCGTGGTCCGCGCGACCTCGCCGAACGTGCCGATATGCGGCAGCCCGGACGGGCCGTAGCCGGTTTCGAAAATGACCTCATCCTTGCCGGTCTTTTTCAGGCGCGCGACGATCTTGCGCGCCTCTTCGAACGGCCACGCATGCGAGGCTTCCGCGAGCGCGCGCAGGTCCGACGGGTTTTCAATCGTTGCGGTCGTCATGGGCAGGTCCATAGACCGTTATCGGCCCGGATTGGAACAGTCTTTCTGATCAATGTGGTTATCAAAACGGGCTGATTGGGAAATAGCGCAGCCAGAGATCGGTAAAGCTTCCCTTTTCCCAAAGCTGGAACAGCGCCCAGTTTAGGGCAAGCCGCAGGAGATCGTTGCCACGCTTGACCGCGATGCCGACGCCTTCGCCAAAAAAGCGGCTTTCCAGAAACGGCCCGCCGCGAAACACGCAGCAGCCGCCGGAGTCCGTACCGTTGAGCCAGAACGCCAGCGCGATGCCGTCGCCAAACAAGAGATCGACCTCCTTGCGCCGCAAGGCGTCGCGCGACGCCTCGGCATCGGGATATGGCCGCACCTCGGCTTCGGTGAACATCGCCTTGAGATAGGCCTCGTGCGCGGTGCCAGCGATCACGGCGATCTTCTTTCCCTCGAGCCGCTCCGGCAGCACGTCGGTAATCGGACTGTCGATGCGCGCCACAAAGCGCGCAGGCGTCCGGAAGTAGGGATCGGTGAAATCGGCGCGGCGGCGCATCTCCGCGGTCGGCGAGATCGAAGCGATCACGGCGTCGCCGCGATTCTCATTGAGCGCGTCGAGCAGCGTCCCGAACGGGCGCGCCTGTATGGTGCAGGTGACCTTGATTTCGTCGCAGATCAGCCGCGCGAGATCGACGTTGAAACCGGCCGGGTTGCTGTCGCTGCCGGCATAGTCGAACGGCGGATAGTCCATGTCGGTGAGGAATCGGATGGTCTGGATGCGCGAGAGATCGGGCCGCTCGGGCCGCCGGCGCGGATCCCAGAAGCCGGGGACGACGACGGCGCGCGGCGGCAACATGGTCTCGCCGGCTGCGGCGGCATGCCGCTCGTCGGCCGCATAAAAGGCCAGCGCGCCCAGCAGAAACGCGATCGGCCACAGCGGATATGCAAGCGCGCCGCGGCGGCCGATGACCGCTCTCTCAAACGCTCTTTTAACAAATTGCATCAGGTGAAAATCCCGGCTCCGCACGCGTTCGGCCCGCTTAGCGGGATCGCAGGGAAAAGTCGAGAGAGGCTCTTGTTGCGAGCCCCCAACGCAGGTGTTTGACCTGTCGTTGGGCCCGGTGCCGCCAAGCGGCTCGGGTCTTTTTGTTGTTGCGGTTCGGCAAGCCCGGCCCGGCCGTGATCGCGGCGGCGGACTTTTTCCTCCACCCTTGAGGGCGGCGCTCAAGCCGCACGAGATCTCGGCGTTGCCGTTCGGCGGCCGGCACCACAGATAAAAGGGCCATCAAGCGCGGAGACGCCCCATGGACTATGTCGTGCAACAGCCCGCCGTCGCGGGGGAACGGCCCACCCTGCCGGGTCAGGTGGTCCTTGTATTTCAAGGCGGTGGAGCACTCGGCGCCTACCAGGGCGGCGTCTATCAGGCGATGCACGAGGCCGGGATTGAGCCGGACTGGGTCGTCGGCACCTCGATCGGAGCCATGAACGCCGCCATCATCGCCGGCAACGATGTCAATTCACGGCTCGATTGCTTGCGCGAATTCTGGAAGCGAATTGAACGCAAGCCGCAATGGAGCGATCTGCCGTTCAGTTATTTGGCCGGCAACGCCGTCTCGCACATGATGACGCTGTTCGGCGGCATTCCGGGCTATTTTTCCCCGAACGGCGCCATCGCGTTGGGACTCAACGCTTCGGTCGGCGTCGAGCATGCTGCGTTTTATACGATCGACGGCCTCCGCAAGACCCTTGGCGATCTTGTCGATTTCGAGCGCATCGCCGCCAATCAGCCGCGGCTGACTGTCGGGGCCGTCAACGTGCGAACCGGCAAGATGCATTATTTCGACAGCCGCAGCGTACCGATCACGCTTGACCACGTCCTCGCCTCGGGCTCGGTTCCGCCGGGCTTTCCGGCCGTCCGCATCGACGGCGATCCTTACTGGGATGGCGGCCTTTATTCCAATACGCCGGTCGAAGTGGTGTTCGACGACAATCCGCGGCGCGACTCCGTCGTGTTCTCGGTGCAGATATTCCCAATCGCCGGGCCGGAGCCTGTAACGGTCATGCAGGTGCTGAGCCGGCAGAAGGACATCCAGTTCGCCAGCCGCGCCGACGCCCACATTCCCCGGCAGGAGCATATCCATCAGCTCCGGCACATGGTGCGCGAACTGATCAGGCGCATGCCGGAGGCTCAGCGCGAAACGCCGGAAATCAAGGAAATGGCCGGCTATGGCTGCGGCACGCTGATGCACATCGTGCAGCTCAACGCCGCTCCGCTTCAACACGAAGACTATCTCCGCGATCTCGATTTCACGCAGGAAGGCATTCAAGGGCGCTGGCAGGCCGGCTATGCCGACACCATCGGCACCTTGCAGCGCAAGCCTTGGGAAACGCCCATCGACCCGATGGTCGGCGTAGCCGTGTACAATTCCGATGGCATGGACGCGACGTCGAGCCTGGAAAAGGCGAGTTGACGAGCCCCCTACCGTTCGTGCCGTAATGCATACCGCCGGAAACAATCGCAGCGATTGCGTCATTTCGGCTGCGTGAGCGTTCGAGGACTGACGGCAAGCCGAGCCAAGGCTGCGCGGCATCGGCTCAGCCCATGCGTACTTTTTTTCGGAACCCGCCGGCCCAATTTCCATTGCACGGTCAATGATTTTGCCGCCCCCGCGCGGCGAAATTTACGGTCGATTAACCAACCGCATCAATCATGGCGCCTTCGCCAAAAGGCCCCCTCGATGGGCGGTTTCGACTTTTCCATTCGCACCCGGCTCGCCCTCTCGGCGGGGATTGGCGTATTGCTGGTCGCCGGGATGCTGGCGGAGCAGCAAATCGGCGACCACTTGGCCGCATTGCAACGCGTCGCCGCCGACGGAAGACAACGCGCCGCCGTGGAGGCGTTGCGCGCCGCCGACGATTTGCGATGCATGCAGATCGCAATGCGGGAAATTCGCCTCTCCATCGCGCCCAGCGAAGTCGAGCGGGCCTTGAAGCTACTCAGCGACTCAAAAACGGCGGCGACGAAACACATCGAAATGGCGATCGCGGCCACCGATGAAACGGCGGACAAGGGACGGCTGATGCGACTCGCCGGACTCGCCGAGGTCTATAGCGGAACGGTCACCGATCTCGCCGCGGCGGCGAAGGAATATGGCGACACGGTCGAAAGGGTGAAGCGCTCCCTCGAGCTGGGCGGCAAGATCAATGCGTTGGTTGCCGAGACAACGCAGACACTGGTCGCGGCGGCTGACGAGCGTAAGGCGAGAGCAAACGCTGAAGCCCAGACCGTCAGCTGGATCGACCTCGGCATGGGCCTGTTCGTGATCGCCGTTCTGGCCGGTGTCGCGGTGTTCGGCGCGGTCGCGATCAGCCGCCCGATCCGCCGCATCGGTGAAGTGCTGCTGGAACTCGCCCGCGGCAACCGCAACGTCGAAGTCCCCTATACCGAACGCCGTGACGAGGTGGGCGACAATGCCCGCGCGGCGCAGACCTTCAAGGAAAAGCTGATACGCATCGAGCAACTGGAGACCACGGAGAAGGAGATGGAGCGGCGTAGCGCCGAGCGGCGCAAAGCCGACATGCGGGCGCTCACGGACTCTTTCGAGAGCACGGTGGCGGACGTTGTGCACGCGGTCTCGTCGTCGTCGACCGAGCTCGAAGCCGCGGCCGAAGCGTTGAGTATGACGGCCGGATCGACACGGGATCTGTCCGGCAAGGTCCTGTCGGCATCCACGCAGGCCTCGGAGAACGTGCGGTCGGTCTCGTTCGCGACCGAGCAGCTCATCGCCTCGGTCGCCGAAATCGACCGGCAGGTGCAAGAATCGACCCGGATCGCGCTCGAAGCCGTGGCGCAAGCGGAGAAAACCGACGCGCGCGTCGCCGAACTGACCAGCGCAGCCGGCCGCATCGGCGATGTCGTGAAGCTGATCACCGCTATCGCCGGACAAACCAACCTGCTTGCGCTCAACGCCACGATTGAAGCCGCCCGCGCCGGCGAGGCTGGCCGGGGCTTTGCCGTGGTCGCGCAAGAGGTCAAGGCGCTGGCGGCGCAGACTTCGAAAGCGACCGAAGAGATCGGCGTGCAGATCGCCGGCGTGCAATCGGCGACGCGGGATTCGGTTGCCATCATCAGGGAGATCAGCACGACAATCGGCCGCATCTCTGGTGTCGCCGCCGCGATCACCTCGGCCGTCGATCTTCAGGCGGCGACGACCGAGGAGATAGCCGAGAACGTGCGGGCCGCGACCGGAAGCGCCGCCCACGTCACCGCCAACATCGCCGAGGTCGACGCGGCGACGGTCAGCATCACCACGGCGTCGGCACAGGTGCTCGCCTCGGCGCAGACCCTCGCCCAGGAAGGCAGCCGTCTCGGCGCGGAGATGGAAAAATTTCTCGCCGCCGTCAGCGCGGCGTAAGAAAATTCATTGGCTCAGGTCGATCAACGGCCGCCACCATTGCCGCATGCCCCGCGCCAATCAGCGATCGAGCGTAAAGACGACGTCGTAGAGGCCGGGATGTGCCACGCCGAACGCCTTGTTACGATCCAAAAATCCGGCTTCTCGAAGCCGTTGGATCACAAGCTGAGCAGCTGCAAGGCTATCACTCTGGGCATAGTTGACGACCCTCGCGCCGTCCTGGCTCTTGTGGAGGCTCGCTGAGAGCCAACCTGGGGTCTCCCGTGCGAATGTTGCGGCCTCGATGAGCAGGCCGATTAGCGCATCCTGTCCCCCGTCAGGAACAGTGAAGGTATTGATTTGAGTGACGATGCCGGAATTGGCTCGAATGATAGGCATATGGCTCCCCTTCGTTAAAAGGGCGCAGCCGACCGATGGCGTGACACGAAACGAACCCTAACGCGCCAAGCCACTGGCGCGTCCGCACCCGGTTGCTTGTCGCGGGTCCGCCTCAGGGGCGGGACGGAGCTTCCTTACGGAAGGGAGCGGACTTACCGATGCCGCTCCTGGTCCTTTTCGACGCGCCTTTATTACGCGCTTTTAGAAACCCGATCAAGATTGAGACGCGCCACGCGCCACTACAGTTCGGTCCCGGCTCATCATGAAACTCGACGAACAATCACGCTGGCCTCTTATCCTCTCCGGACGTTTCCGCGTTAGTCTTGGACTGAACAATGACGCGGCCAGAGAAGCGCGATGCCCCCCTTCCGCTCATTCGCGTCCGGCTCGGGCCAGCTTTAGCCCGTCGGATGGTTAGGGTAGCGAAACCCATCTTTTTCTGCGGCGCCGAGGTTCAGGCGATGGGTTTCACTTCGTTCAACCCATCCTACATGCCAGGCGCGATTCCGAGGCGTTTACCCGACGGACCGCTTCATTGAAGCAGGCACGCTCGGATGGACCTCCCCACCCTTGCCGCATGCTGCCGCGCTTCGCTATTCTGACAGAAATGCGGGCGTAGTTCAGTGGTAGAACGACAGCTTCCCAAGCTGTATGTCGCGGGTTCGATTCCCGCCGCCCGCTCCATTGTCTGATACGGTTGCATCGCCGGAAACGGTGGCGAGAGAACAAGATTCGGGGGGAGTTCATGGATCAGCAGAGCAGGCCGCGGCGCGGATGGAGCTGGTGGTATCTCCTCCTCGTGATCCAGTTCGTCGCGGTGCTGTGGCCGCCTTTCTACAACAAGGCCGAACCGGCCCTGATCGGCATGCCGTTCTTCTATTGGTACCAGCTCGCCATGGTGATCGTCGGCGCGGCGCTCACCGCCATCGTCTATTTCGCCACCGAAGAATAAAGGCCGCGTGCAAAGCGTCGTCGTTTTCAAAAAAAGTATAGCGGGGGGAGTGTCGTGCGGGACATCGACTGGACAGCGCTGAGCATCTTCGTCGTGCTGTTCGCCTTCATCACCTGGCTCGGCTTTGCCGCCGCGCACTGGCGCAAGGGCGACCTCGATTTGCTGCACGAGTGGGGCCTCGGCGGCCGGCGGTTCGGCACGGTCATCACCTGGTTCCTGATCGGCGGCGACCTCTATACCGCCTATACCTTCATCGCCGTTCCGGCGCTCGCGTTCGGCGCCGGCGCGATAGCGTTCTTCGCCGTGCCGTACACGATCATGATCTATCCGATCCTGTTCCTGGTGTTTCCGCGGCTTTGGCGTGTCTGTCACAAGCACAATTACATCACGCCGGCGGACTTCGTGCGCGGCCGCTTCGGCAACCGCTGGCTGGCGCTGGCGGTGGCGCTCACCGGCATCGTCGCCACGATGCCCTACATCGCCCTGCAACTGGTCGGCCTGCAGGTGGTCATCGCCGCGATGGGAATTTCCGGCACCGGCTATGTCGGCGATTTGCCGCTGGTCATCGCCTTCGTGGTCCTCGCGGCTTTCACTTATTCCAGCGGGCTGCGCGCGCCCGCTTCGATCGCTATCGTCAAGGACATCCTGATCTACATCACGGTGTTGGCCGCCATCATCGTCGTGCCGTTGCAGCTCGGCGGCTTCGGCAAGATCTTCGCGGCGGTGCCGCCGGCCAAATTGCTGCTGGCCGTGCCGGGCCCCCATACCACCGGCGCCTACAGCTATTACGCGACGCTGGCGCTCGGTTCAGCGCTGGCGCTGTTCCTCTATCCGCATTCGGTCACCGGAATATTGAGCGCGAGCGGCGGCCATGCCATCCGCCGCAACGCCGCCTTGCTGCCGGGCTACTCCTTGATGCTCGGCTTGCTGGCTTTGGTCGGCTTTTTCGCCATCGCCGCGGGCGTCGCCAGCCGCCCGGAATTCACCGAGGGGTTCAAGCAGTTCGGCGCCAACTTCGCGGTGCCGGCGCTCTTCGTCCATAGCTTTCCTTCCTGGTTCGTCGGCGTTGCTTTTGCCGCGATCGGGATCGGCGCCCTGGTGCCGGCCGCGATCATGTCGATCGCCGCGGCCAACCTCTATACCCGCAATATCCATCGCGAGTTCATCAACCGCAATCCGACCGACAGACAGGAATCGCAGATCGCAAAATGGGTGTCGCTGATCGTCAAGTTCGGCGCGCTCGTCTTCATCGTATTCGTGCCGACGCAATTCGCGATCTATCTTCAACTGCTTGGCGGCATCCTGATCATCCAGACGCTGCCGGCGGTGATGCTCGGCGTCTATACCCGCTGGTTCAACGACTGGGCGCTGCTGATTGGCTTGGCGGTGGGGATGGCGAGCGGCACTGCGATGTTCGTCGCGGTGAACTCGCCGAACTATCCGCTGGCGATCGCGGGCTTTACCTTCCCGGGCTACGCCGCGATCTACAGCGTCGTTCTCAACCTCGTCATCGCGGTCGTGCTGACCCCGGTGTTCAATGCGCTCCGCTCCGGAACGGCGCCGGTCGACGCCACCGTCGCGGCCGACTATCGGGCCTAACACCTCATCATTGCGAGGAGCGGACGCGACGAAGCATCGGCGGAACGAGCGGAAACTCCGCGCGACCTACATGCGCGTGACGCGGACGTGCAGCAGCGCCGAACGGCCGCCGCGAACCTCCTTGGCGCAGCGCGCGATCGCCGCCGTCACGTCGGCCGGATCGATGACTTTCTCCGCGTAAGCCCCAAACGCCTCCGCCACCTTGCCGAACTCGACCTTGGGCGCCAGCTCCGCCTCGAATTCGTTGGCGGTAGAAGCCTCGCCGTCCGGATAGACCCGCAGCGTCGATTGCTTCACCGCGGACCAGCCGGAATTATCGAGCACGATGGACAGGATCGGCAGCTTGTATTGCTGCGACACCGCATAGACCGACGCCGGATTGTTGAAATAGAAGCTGCCGTCGCCGGCGATTTGCACCATGAGCCGGTTCGGCGCGGCGAGCTTGGCGCCGAGCGCCATCGGCGCGGACCAGCCGAGCCCGGCCCCGTTGGTGTTGAACGCGGTGTTGGGCAGGCGGCGCGGAATCTGCAGCAGCACCGCCGGCGTATTCGTCACCGCCTCGTTGAAAATAATGTCCTCGTCGTCGAGCACCTTGCCAAGCTCGGCCATGAGAAAGTGCGGATTGATCGCGCCGGGCTTGCCCCGGTCGGCGGCGAGCGTGGCGGCATGCGCGAGGCGGCTGGCCCGCTCGGTCTTGATGCGCTCGAGCCGCACGGCGGCCGCCGCCTTGAAGCGCGGGGTCGCCTTCGCTTTAAGCTCGGTCAGCAACTGGTCGAGGATACGGCCGGCGCTGCCCTGCAGGCGCAGATGGCCGGGGAACGTCCACATCGGCGAACCGACCTTGAGGACATCGACGTCGATATGCGCCCAGAACGCCTCCTCGTTCGGCTGCGCGTCGGCGGGAAACCACGGCGCCTCGACGTCGACAAGCAACCCGAGATCGGCGCCGGGCAGCGCCTTGTCGGCCGAGAAGCCGGCGAAGCAAGGACTTTCGTACGAGATGTTGCTCTTCGAGTTCGCTTCGAAGATCGGAATGCCGGCGAACAGCGCTACCTCGTCGATCTTCTGCGCGGCAAGCGCGTCCATGCCGCCGTAGCCGGTGATCAGGATCGGGTTCTCTGCAGCGAGCAACCGGTCGGCAAGCTTGGCGACAAGCGCGGGATCGGCCCCGCCGCCCGCCACGGCGCCAAAGCGGTCGCCGGGGAAACGGTGAATCTCGTCGCTGCTCCAGTGCTGGGTCAGCGTCTCGCGGTGCATCATCAGATAGACCGGACCGCACGGCGCGCTGTGCATGATCGAATAAGCCCGTTGCAGCGCCTCCTTGACGACCACGCCCGACGGCAGCGTCCACTCCCACTTGATATAGGGGCGCACCAGGCTGCCCTGATCGAACGGCTCCTGGACGAAATGCACATGGGTGTCGCGGGTACCGACCAGCTCCTTGTGCGAGGTATACGGCGCCTTGCCCGCCATCAGCAGCACTGGCAGGCGGCTGCGGTAGAGATTGTGCATGGCATTCGCCGCGTTCGCCGTTCCCACATCGACATGGACAAGAACGCCCTGGCCGCGGCCGGTGACCAGCGCATAACCGCCGGCCATGTGCGCGGCGGTGTTCTCGTGCGGACAGCGGACCACGCTCGGCATCGCCTCGCCGCGCTTCCGCCGGTGCGCCATCTCCTCGATGATCGGCGCATGGTCGGTGCCCAGGTTGCAAAACAGATAATCGATCCCGGTTTCCTTCAGGCCTTCGAGCAAATAATACGCACTGGAGAAATCGGTAACGTTGGTTTTCCGCCCTACTGATGTATCCATGGATGCAACCGACCGTTTCTGGGTTTGGATATCCGACACTGTAGCATCATCTCACGGGCCGTTCGCCGGCGCTCCACGGCCCGAGCGCCTGCCCCTAGCACAATCCGTCCGCGCGTTCCGCCGCGGAAAAGGCTGCCTCGAAATCGGATGGACGGCATTTCGAACTCTCGCCACAATGGCGAAGGATGGTTGCCGGCCTAAGCTGAAAGGTCCAAGATTGAAATGGCAAGCTGCCAAGGCTGGCGTGCTGGCGTCGGCCATCGTTGCGGCGTCGGCTGCCACTTTGGTCTTCACGACCGCGGCGTTCGCGGACGTGCGCGTCATCCGCGACCTGGGGGGAGAGGTCACCCGTTATATTCACAAGTTCGAGACCATTCGCGATTCCGGCGAGCGTCTCATTATCGACGGTCAGTGCCTGTCGGCCTGCACTTTGTTCACCGCTATCGTACCGCGCGACCAGGTATGCGTGACGCGGCGGGCGGTGCTCGGGTTTCATGCGGCCACCGTTTATGACAGCGCAAGACGCACTCTCGTTCCGACCCGCAAAGGCACTTCGCTGGTGGTCCAACTCTATCCGCCGGAGATCCGCGAGTGGATCGCGCGCCATGGCGGCCTGACGCCGACCATCATCATGATGCGCGGCCGCGAACTCGCGGCGCTTTATAAGCCCTGCCAATAAGCCGCAACTTCCCTCGATTGTCGGATGCGGCATTTTGTGGCCTGCTTCGGCCGACGGAGGACGTTTTGAACCTGCCAAAGTCGGTTACGCGAGTCCTGCCGCTGGTCATCGCCTTTCTGTGCGGGCTGGGGCTGGTGTTGGGCGGGATTCTTTACTTTGCCGGGCATCCAAACTCGCCGATCGGATCGGCCATGGCCGCCATCGGCGGGCCGTTTCATCTTGAGGATCAAAACGGCAGCCCGGTCAACGATCAAGACATGAAGGGAAGGCCGTTCCTGGTGTTCTTCGGCTACACCCACTGCCCCGACGTCTGCCCGACGACCTTGTTTGAGATTTCCGAGGTCATGCGGTCGCTCGGCAAGGACGCCGACCGCGCCGGCGCGCTCTTCATCACTGTCGATCCCGAACGTGATACGCCGGCCGTCCTCAAGGACTACCTGTCGAATTTCGACCCGCATCTGCGCGGACTGACCGGCGATCCGGCGGCAGTCGAGGCCGCGCTGAAGGCCTATCGCGTTTACGCAAAGAAAGTCCCGCTCAAGGCCGGCGATTACACAATGGATCATACCGCTGCCGTGTACCTCATGGACAAGGACGGCCGCTTCGTCGCGACCTTCAACCTCAAGCAGACGCCCGAGGCGGCGGCCGGCCAGTTACGCGGTTATCTGTGACGAGGCGGGATCCTCACTCCGCGATCCCGCCCAAGGCGTAGACGGCCGCCAACAGGACGCCGGGACGCAGCCCGAAGAACCAGCGCTCGAATACCTCAGCCGCCCGCCCACTGCGAAAAATCTGCGCCAGTCCGGTATTCACCGCCAAACGCAGCGCCCAGTCGCCGCGCGGCAGCGTGATCGCGTACTGCTCGATCGACAGATCCTCGGGCAGCAGCAAAAAGGCTTCCGGGTGTTTGATCTGCGCGCCAGCCAGCAGCAGCTTGTCGCTGGCGAAGCCGTCGACCTTGCCGGCCTCGAGGGCAGCGACGCCTTCATCCCGATCCCTCACCGGCACAAGGGTGGCGTTGAGTTTGTGCACGCGCACCTGCTCGGCCACGGCACGCTCATTGGTAGTGCCGGTGACCACGGCGATCTTCTTCCCGGCCATTTCGGCGAATGAGTGGATATTCGAGGCCCCCGACACCAGCACGCCGGTCGATTCCACAAAAACAAAAATGGAAAAGTCGACCTCCTTCATGCGCCCGAGCGTGACGGTAGACGAGCCGCACTCCAAGTCGGCCTTGCCACTGGCGACCGCGGAGAAACGCGTCTCCACCGTCACCGGGACCCATTCGATCTTCAATTCCGGCAATCCGAACTGCTGCTCGATGGATTTCGTGACCTGCGTGCAGAGATCGATCGTGTAGCCGAGCGGCTCCTTGGCGTCGTTGACGAACGCGAACGGCTTGGCGTCGGCGCGGTAGGCAATGCGGATGACCTTTTTGGCGATAATCGTTTTCAGGCGGCTATCCGCCGGTACTTGCATCGTCTCGGCGGAGATCGCCGCGACTGTTACAAAGAAAGCACAGCCTATCGCCGTCAGACGCCAAAACTTTTTCACACCCTGCCCGCAAAAACCTTTGCCTTGCATGATCACACCGCCACTTGGTTGTTGTTATCGAAGGACAATCACAAACGACCTTAGACTTGAGCGATATTCGAGAGAGGAGGATATTAATCGCCGCCGCACTGCGGGCATAGCCGCCGGCTGCCGCCAATTCGCGAGGCAATCCGGCAACACCCCAAAGTGAGCAAACCACCGCAAGGTCGCGGTTACCCGACCGCCGCCCCGTCACAAGCGTTGACGGGGAGGCGCCGCACCCCTATAAGCCCCGCTTCACAAAACGCTAGTAAGATCATGGCCAATACCAAGTCAGCCAAGAAAGCCGCGCGTCAGAGTGTGCGCCGCACCGTCATCAACAAGGCGCGCCGCTCGCGCTTGCGCGGCGTGGTTCGCAAAGTCGAAGAAGCGATCAAGGCGGGCGATCGGCCGCGCGCGCTCGCAGCGATGGCGGAAGCCGAACCCGTCATCATTCGGTCGGCGCAAAAAAACATCGTGCACCGCAACGCGGCGCGGCGTAAAGTTTCGCGGCTCGCTCACCGCATCGCCGAACTGGGTAAATCGTAATCCGGTTGCGGCTGGTCTCGCGGCTGTCGAGAACGCGCTGGGCTGATCCGCGCTGATTGCCATCGGTGAAATTTTTTCGCCGTGCGACGCGTATCGTCGCCCGATGGCTGTGGATTGCCATTAATCTGTTGCAGAATTGTCACGTCAATAAGCAAAAAAAGGCGGTGTACTGGCTGGCACTATGCCATGCGTCAGTCCCGTGAAGTTTTTATTTGCTCCGTGCGACCAAGTGCGGGGCTACCCGGGAAACTTGGTCAGAAGAATTTCTGCGCGATGAAAGGGTTATCGCTGATGCGAGCCCGGGGACTTTGAGTCCGCCGGAAAAACGCGTGTGTGGCTTTATTTGTTCCGAGGCGCAATAGCGAGGATTCGCGCCCGTCGGGCGATTGTCACGGATTTGTGAATCATCCATTGAGTCAAAGTCTTGCGGCGCGGCGTCGTGTCGGCACGCGCGCAATGCTTTCTGAAAGATCAATATTCACATTCTTTTTTACGGTTGCGGACCGGAAACGGCGTGCTAGCTTTTAACTTCCTTCGGGTTTCCGAAGGTCATTCAAAAATCGGTCCGGCCAAACTCAGCAAAAATGGGTTCGGGAGAATCGTGTCCGATGTCGCGTTGCGATGAATCCAGTTCGCCGCATGGTGCATTAGTTTTCGCCATCGATTGGGAGCGATGGAGTGGGGGCATGACAACAAACCAGTCAATAAGCGCCGCTAGCGTTTCTCGATCGAGACTCCGCCAGCACCGCTCGCTTGCGTTACCGTCGGTACCCTGCCGCTATCGGCGGGCGACAATTACATCGAGCGGTTGATCACACGCCGCCCGGTTGGCGCCTGACATTCGTTTTCACGCGCGCCGTCAAACCCATCAGTTGATTCGTCAGTTGCGTTTTCCCGAAGCCCGGGCGTGGTGAGCTGCTGCTCGCCTGCGTTGCTCGCTTCGATTTTTTTCCGCGAAAGAAAAGAGCAGACATAAATGATCAGCATGGACCAAGAGCGCTGGCAGCGAGTGAAAAACCGACTGCGGACCGAACTCGGCGATGACGTATTCACGAGCTGGTTCGCGCGTATGGAGCTCGATGCCGTGGACAAGGGAGCAGTACGCTTGTCGGTGCCAACGCGCTTCCTGCGCAACTGGATTCAATCTCACTATAGCGAGAAGGTTTTGGGCAACTGGCAGGCGGAGGACACGGAGATTACCCGTCTGGAGTTGAGCGTCCGATCGGCCGCGATCCGGCCGATTGCCGTCAAGCCCAAGTTGCCGGAGATTCAGGCACCGTCTCGCGACCCGCATGGCGTCCATCTCAACGGCTCGGAAATGCGCGCCAGCGTACCGTTTATGTCGGTGCACGAGGCGCTCGGCGGATCGCCGCTCGACCCGCGGCTGGCATTCGAGACATTTATCGTTGGGCGTTCGAACACGCTCGCGCACGCCGCCGCAAGGCAGGTGGCCACCAGCCGGCGCGGCGACCAGCTCATGTTCAACCCGCTTTACGTCCATGCCGGCGTTGGCCTTGGCAAGACGCATCTGTTGCAGGCCATCACCTGGGCCGGCAACGGCAGCGACCGCAAAGTCCTTTATCTGACGGCCGAGCGGTTCATGTACGGTTTCGTTTCGGCGTTGCGCACGCAAACGACGCTGGCCTTCAAGGAAGCGGTGCGCGCCATCGACGTCCTGGTCATCGACGACCTGCAATTCCTGCAAGGTCGATCGACCCAGGCCGAGTTCTGTCACACCCTCAATGCGCTGATCGACGCAGGCCGCCAAGTGGTGATCGCCAGCGACCGGCCGCCATCCGACCTCGAAAGTCTTGACGACCGCGTCCGCTCGCGCCTCGCGGGTGGCCTGGTGGTGGAGATCGGCTCGCTCGGCGAAGAGTTGCGGCTCGAAATTCTCAAAAGCCGCATCGCCGCAGCTTGCGTGCATCATCCCGGCTTCGAAGTGCCGACCCCGGTGCTCGTTTTCATCGCCAAGGCTGTGACTCATAACGGGCGCGATCTGGAAGGCGCCGTCAACCGCCTGCTGGCTCATAGCAAGCTCACCGGGCAGCCGGTCACGCTTGAGATGGCTGAGCGCGAAATGCGGGATCTCATCCGGCCAGCGGAGCCGAAACGGGTCAGGATCGAGGACATACAGCGCGTTGTCGCGCGCCAGTACAATGTAAGCCGCGCCGATCTCTTGTCGTCGCGGCGCACCGCCAACGTCGTGCGGCCGCGGCAGGTGGCGATGTACCTGGCGAAGATTTTGACCTTACGCTCGCTGCCGGAGATCGGCCGCCGCTTTGGCGGACGCGATCACACCACGGTGCTGCACGCGGTGCGCAAGATCGAGAACCTCGCCGGCAGTGATAGTACTCTCGCCGAGGAGATTGAGGCGCTCAAGCGCCAGCTCCAGGACTAACTGGCGTCAGGACTGCGTCAGGACTAACTGGTGTCAGGACTAACTGGCCTCAGGACTAACAGGCTTCAGGACCAGGCCCGCCCAAGACCAAGCCGGGTCCCGGACCGACCGGCTCAGGGACTGAAAGGGCAAGCTGCGGTCGCCTGATCCAACCGGCCGGCGGCTTTAGGGGCGCGCGGGCTCTGCCCAGTACGGTCCAAAACGGGTAGCTCGACCTTGCGGCCTCTGGTGCGCTATTGCTGTGTGAAACGCAGGAAAAAAGCCGCGCCGGCTGGGCTGTGCCCTTGCCGAAAGCACCGGGCCACGCCACTTTTGCTGCCCCCGCCTTGAACGGATTGTTGCGATGAAGGTCACCGTAGAGCGTTCTGAATTGTTGAGGTCGCTCGGACACGTGCATCGCGCCGTGGAGAGGCGCAACACCATTCCTATCCTCGCCAACGTGCTCGTTCGCGCCGATCGCTCGAAACTCAGCCTGAAGGCGACCGACCTCGATCTCGAAGTAACCGACACCATCGCGGCCGAAGCGGGGCCCGGCGGCTCGACGACGGTGCCTGCCCACATGTTCTATGACATCGTGCGCAAGCTGCCCGAGGGAGCCCAGATCGTGCTGGAATCGTCCGGGGATCGGGCCGCGCTTTCCATCCGCGCCGGCCGTTCGCGTTTCACGCTGCAAAGTCTGCCGGAAAGCGATTTTCCCGATCTTGCTCCCGGCGAAATGACCCACAAGTTTGCGTTGAAGGCCGCCGACCTCAAACGCCTCATCGACAAGACGCAGTTCGCCATCTCGACCGAGGAGACGCGCTACTATCTCAACGGCATCTATCTCCACGTCGCCGGCACAGGCGAAGCGCAAACGCTGCGTGCCGTGGCCACCGACGGACATCGGCTGGCGCAGATGGAACTCGACTTGCCCAAGGGCGCCGAAGGTATGCCGGGCATCATCGTTCCCCGCAAAACGGTTGGCGAAGTGCAACGGCTTATCGAGGACGGCGAAGCCGAGATCATGATCGAACTGTCTCCGGGCAAAATCCGGTTCAGCGTCGGCGAAGTGATCCTGACCTCAAAGCTGATCGACGGCACCTTCCCCGATTACGCCCGCGTCATCCCCCTGAACAACGACAAGGAATTGGTCGTCGACAAAAAGGAATTCGAGGCCGCCGTCGACCGCGTTTCGACCGTATCGAGCGAGCGCGGGCGAGCCGTCAAGCTGTCGCTCACGCCCGGACGGCTGCTCTTGTCCGTCACCAATCCCGACTCCGGCAGCGCTACCGAGGAGCTCGAGGTCGAGTACGCGGCCGACCCGATCGATATTGGCTTTAACTCGCGCTATCTGCTCGATATCGCCACGCAGATCGAAAGCGAGGCTGCGGTGCTCAAGCTTGCCGATCCCGGTTCGCCGACGCTGATTCAGGACAAGGAGCCGCAGGGCGCGCTCTACGTTCTGATGCCCATGCGCGTCTAGCATTCCCGCGTCGTCACAACGGGCGTCGCTGTGCCATGCCCGGCCTTAGCCGTTCATAGAACGGCGTCACTTCGCTCGCCTATGGTGCCGGGCACCTCGCTTGAGATGGCCGGGACAAGCCCGGCCATGATCATTACAAGCGATGCGCTATGGCCCGTGTCCACCGGCTGACGCTCAGCAATTTCCGTAACTATCGCGCAGCGGCGCTCGAAACCGATGCCAGACCGGTCGTGCTCTACGGGCCGAACGGCGCGGGCAAAACAAATCTCATCGAAGCTATTTCATTTCTCGCCCCCGGCCGCGGCTTTCGGCGGGCGGCAATCGAGGAGGTCGCTTTCCACGAGGGCGACGGCTCCTGGGCGGTTTCCGCCGAAGTCGAGGGCGCGCTCGGGCTTGCCACACTCGGTACCGGAATTGAGCGCGCGGCGACCGACGAAGCTGCCGTCCAGCGCAAATACCGCATCGACCGCGAACCCGCCGCTTCGGCCACGGCTTTCACCGATCATCTCAGCGTGGTTTGGCTGGTGCCGTCGATGGATACCCTGTTCGTCGGAGCGCCGTCCGAGCGGCGCCGCTTTCTCGACCGCCTTGCGCTCGCGGTTGATGCCGAGCACGCAAGCCGGGTCAACGCCCTCGATCGCGCGTTGCGCTCCCGCAACCGGCTTCTGGCCGAGGCGCGCCCCGACGCGCACTGGTTGGACGCCGTCGAGCATGAAACCGCCGAGCTCGCCGTCGCGGTGGCTGGACTTCGCGCCGAGGCCGTACATCGGCTGGAACGCGTGCTGGCGAGCCGGCGCGACTCCGACTTCCCGCCTGTCGAGATTTCGCTTGAGGGCTGGATGGAGCGGTTGATCTCCAGCCACCCGGCAATCGAAGTCGAGGAGCGTTATCGGTCGGTGCTCCGGGACAACAGACTGCGCGACGCCGCCGCGGGGCGCACCCTCGATGGTCCGCATCTCACCGATCTTTCGGTCGTATACGCGCGCAAGAATATCGCCGCCAGCGAGGCTTCGACCGGCGAGCAGAAGGCGCTGCTGATCGGTCTCGTGCTTGCGCAAGCAAGGTTGATCGCCGAAATGACGGCTTCCACGCCGGTCCTCCTGCTGGACGAAGTGGTCGCGCACCTCGACCCCGGCCGACGCGCCGCCCTGCACGGTGAACTTCGCCAGCTAGGCCCCCAGGTGTGGATGACCGGCGCCGACCCGGCGCTGTTCGCCGAGGTGAGGGACGAGGCGGCCATGATCGAAGTCCGGTCCGGCTCTCTCGAAACGAAGACGGGCTGACCGCCCCGTGCGGAACCGGCGGACCGCTCCAGTTCCCCACAGCGGATATCGTCGCGGCGAACGTGAGGGAACAAAGCGCGCGAAAATCTCTTTCCCTCGAAAGGTCGGAAACATGTGCTTGGGGCGGAGGCCCAAATGCAATGCCGGGACGAATTGAAGAAATCATCGTCCGCAATTTAATCGACGCCCTCGACGACGAAGACCTGGATCGCGTCGAGCAGTGGTCGGCTGCGCTAAGGGACCTTCAGCGACCCGTCCCTGGATATCGGCCGAGTGATCGACAGCTGTTGCCGCCGCGAAAAACGGGAGCGCGCTGACCTCCCGACGAGGCTCTATTTCGGTCGTCCTCGACGCCCGCCGCCGCGTCAAAATCACGGCAATTTACGACAGCGCCGAATCCTTGAAAAATGACGGTCTGACAATATCTTATTGGGAGCCGATTATCCCTGTACGAGGTGCCGTTTTCGTGTACAAGACGACGAGCGTTTCACCGCGTTTTCCTTAAGCGATTCGAGACCTTTTCGCATGGCTGAAGCCGTCCGTAAGCCCGACCCCATTGCACCTTCCGATTATGGCGCGGAGTCGATCAAGGTGCTCAAGGGCCTCGATGCCGTACGCAAGCGGCCGGGCATGTATATCGGCGACACCGATGACGGCTCGGGCCTGCACCACATGGTCTACGAGGTCGTCGATAACGCCATCGACGAAGCGTTGGCCGGCTTCGCCAAGCAAGTCCTGGTGACGCTCAATCCCGATGGTTCCTGCACGGTCCGCGACGACGGCCGCGGCATACCGACCGACATCCATAAGGGCGAAGGCATTTCGGCGGCCGAGGTCATCATGACCCAACTGCACGCCGGCGGAAAATTCGACCAGAACTCGTACAAGGTTTCCGGCGGCCTGCACGGCGTCGGCGTGTCGGTCGTCAACGCCCTCTCAAGCCGGCTCAAGCTCACGATCTGGCGCGACGGCCAACAGCATTCCATGGAATTTCGCGACGGCGAAGCGGTCGCGCCGCTCGCCGTTGTCGGCGCCGCTCCTCCCGACCAGCGCGGCACCGAGGTTACCTTTCTGCCGTCGAAGCAAACCTTCACGATGACGGACTTCGACTTCGCGACGCTGGAACATCGGCTGCGCGAGCTTGCCTTCCTCAATTCCGGGGTCACCATCGTTCTTTCCGACAACCGCCATGCGGTCGAGAAGCGCGAGGAGATGCGCTACGAAGGCGGCGTCGAAGCTTTCGTCAAATACCTCGACCGAAACAAGACGGCGCTGGTGCCGCAGCCGATCGTCATCAAGGCGGAGCGGGACTCGGTCGTGGTCGATTGTGCACTGTGGTGGAACGACGGCTACCACGAGTCGGTGCTCTGCTTCACCAACAACATTCCGCAGCGCGATGGTGGCACTCACCTCGCCGCTTTCCGAGGCGCGCTGACCCGCCAAATCACCGGCTACGCCGAATCGGGTGGCGTTGCGCGCAAGGAAAAGGTTGCGCTCACCGGCGACGATTGCCGCGAGGGTTTGACGGCGGTGCTCTCCATCAAGGTCGCCGACCCGAAATTCTCTTCACAGACCAAGGACAAACTCGTCTCGTCGGAAGTGCGCCCGGCGGTCGAGGGCGCCATCAACGACATGCTCAAATCGTGGCTCGAGGAGCATCCCGGCGAGGCCAAGATCGTCGTCGGCAAGGTGATCCAGGCCGCCGCGGCGCGCGAGGCGGCGCGCAAGGCCCGCGAAATGACGCGCAAAAGCGCGCTCGGCATCACCTCGCTGCCGGGCAAGCTCGCGGACTGCCAGGAGCGCGATCCGGCCAAGTCCGAACTATTCATCGTCGAGGGCGATTCCGCCGGCGGCAGCGCCAAGCAGGGCCGCAATCGCGCATTCCAGGCGGTGTTGCCGCTACGCGGGAAGATTCTCAACGTCGAGCGCGCGCGGATGGACAAGATGCTCTCATCCGAGCAGATCGGCACCCTGATCACCGCGCTCGGCACCGGCATTGGCACCGACGAATTCGCCGCCGACAAGCTGCGCTATCATAAAATCATCATCATGACGGACGCCGACGTCGACGGCGCCCACATCCGTACTCTCCTGCTGACGTTTTTCTACCGGCAGATGCGCGAGCTCATCGACCGCGGTCATCTCTTCATCGCCCAGCCGCCGCTCTACAAAATCGCGCGCGGCAAGTCCGAGCAATACCTCAAGGACGAGCGGGCATTGGAGGATTACCTCATCGATACGGGAATCGAAGAGGCGGTGTTCCAGCTTCACTCGGGCGAGCATAGCGCCGGTCCTGATTTGCGGCGTCTGGTCGATGAGGCGCGCCTGGTCCGCAATCTGCTGCGCGGCCTGCACAGCCGCTACAATCGCCAGGTCGTGGAGCAGGCGGCGATTCTCGGCGTGCTCAACCCCGACATTTTCGGCGATCCCGAAAAGGCTGTGGCTGCGGCGCCCTATATCGCGCGGCGGCTCGACGCATTGTCGGACGAGACCGAGCGAGGTTGGCAAGGTCAATTCACCGAGGGCGTCGGGTTTGCGTTCGAGCGCACGCTGCGCGGCGTCAAGGAGGTCGCGGTCCTCGACCAGGCGCTGCTCGGCTCCGCCGATGCACGCAAGCTCGACGAGCACGCTGCTTCCCTGCAGGCCGCCTATGCGCGGCCCGGTGTGCTCCGCCGCAAGGATGAAGAGACACCGATTCAAGGACCGGTCAGCCTGTTCGACGCGGTGACCGCCGCCGGCCGCAAAGGCGTGTCGCTGCAGCGCTACAAGGGCCTCGGCGAGATGAACCCCAACCAGCTTTGGGAAACCACGCTCGACACCAATGCCCGCTCGCTGCTGCAGGTCAGCGTCAAGGAGATCGACGAAGCCAACACCATCTTCGACGAGCTGATGGGCGACAAGGTCGAGCCGCGCCGCGTGTTCATCGAGGAGCATGCGCTGACGGCGAGTGTCGACGTTTAAGGCTGCCTTGCACGCTCGGCGGTCGCGTCGAGACGCGCGGGTAACAGGCTATTTCGGATTTTGACAGCGCCTCGCCAACGCGGGATAAAATCGGCATTCTTCCGAGGACAAGGGGTGCCGCGTCATGCAATTCAGCATTTATTCAGAGCTCCAGACTTGGCCGGGTAAAACACAGCAGCAAGTTTACGCCGAAGCACTCGAGCAGGTCGTCAACGCCGACCGGCTCGGTTACTCGACCTTTTCGATCATCGAGCACTTCTTCTTTCCGAAATTCGGCGCTTCGCCGAACCCGTTCGCGTTCTTCGCGAAGGCCTCGGAGCGCGCGCGAAACATCAAATTCCGCACCCTGCTCCACGTCCTGCCCTATCACAATCCGACCGTGCTCGCCTCGCAGATCGCACAATTCGATATGCTGGTCGACGGCCGCTACGAGTTCGGCCTCGGCCGCGGCCATGCCTGGATCCCGCTCAAAGCCGGCGTACCTGTCGAGGAGTCGCGCGAGCGCTACGAAGAGGCGCTCAAAATCGTGATCGAAGCGCTCGACAAGGAGCGCTTCTCCTGTGACGGCAAATACTACAAGATTAAGGATTCCCATATCGTGCCGCGGCCGACGCCGGGCCGGAAATTCCGCATTTTCCTCGGCGGCACCAGTGACTCGACCTATGAGCTCGCTGGTGAGCGGGGTTACGCGATAGTCGTGCCGCCGCTCCTGCCCTACGAAGCGCTGCGGGCGCAACTCGATATCTACCGCGCCTCCTGCGCCAAGCACGGCAACAAGCCCGACATCGTCTGGATTCACGCCTGCCATCTCGACGAGGATCGCGCGACCGCCAAGCGCGAGGCCGAGAAGATGATGCGCGGCTTCCTGAAAGGCAACGCGTCGGTGCTGCTGGAGAACCAGGACGAGATGCCGTCCAAGGCAACGCTCGAAGCGTCCGGCTACGGCTTTTACGCTTCCGGCATCATGGAGAACTTCTCGGACATGCCCTACGACGAGATGATCAAAAACGACATCGTCTGGGTCGGGACGCCAGCCGACGTGATCGAGCGGATCGAAGCGGTGCAGAAGCTGTGCGAAGGGCTGACCGAAGTCGCGATTACGGTCAATCCCGGCGGCGTCGAACACTGGAAGACGATCAAGACTCAGGAGATGTTCGCGCGGCACGTGATACCGCACTTTGCCGGCAAGAAGTAATCCGCTGAACTTTTAGTTAGCGTGTCGTTCCGAAGCGCGCTCATCGCCAGCGTGAACGCGAAGACAGACAGCCATTGCGAGCCAACGGGTCCGGCCATAGTGGCCGGCCCGAAGACAGGTCCGCGAACAATCCAGCCTGGATTCTTCGGCCCTTCGGGCCCCGCTATGACGGGAACTTAAAACAAATCGAAATACTCGTTCTGCTCCCAGGCGGTGACGTCGGCCTGATCAGCGCCTTCGGCCTCAAAGCGGGCAAACTCCGCTTCCTTGATGTGGGCGAAATATTCGACGAAGGCGGCGCCAAAGCTCTCCCGGAACACCTTGCTGGCGCGCAAAGCCGTCAGCGCCTCGCGCAGATTTTTCGGTAAGTGCGGCGCCTTCGCCTCATAAGGCGTATCGGCCGAGGGCCCGGGATCGCTGTGCCGCGCCATACCGTCGAGGCCGGCATAGATCTGCGACGCCATGTAGAGATACGGATTGGCGGCCGGTTCTCCGACCCGGTTTTCCAGATGCGTCGCCGGATCGCCGGGTTGGCCCAACACGCGCACCATCACGCCGCGATTGTCGCGGGCCCAGATCGCGCGATCAGGCGCCAGCGCGTAGGGCCGATAGCGCTTGTAGCCGTTGACGGTCGGGGTGGTGAAAGCAGCCGCTGCATGCGCATGCGCCAACAGCCCGCCAAGATAATGCAGGCCGATGGCCGAGAGCCCGTCGCGCTCGTCGCCGACGAAAGCATTCACCCGCCGTTTGCGATCGATCAGCGACTGATGCAGATGCCAGCCGCTCGAAAACAGATTGGCCAGCGCCGGCCGGCACATGAAGCTCAGTAGAAGGCCGTTGCGCCGTGCGATCTGTTTGGCGGCGGCGCGAAACAGAATCATCGTGTCGGCGGCGGCAAGTCCGGCTTGCGGACGAAAGGTGAATTCGCACTGGCTCGGTCCCAGTTCGATTTCCAGCGAGCGCAGCGGCATGCCGAGCGCCTCGATGCCGCGCCGGATCGGCTCCAGCGCCGCGTCGAGCTGATCGAAACGAGACTCGGTCAAATACTGGTAGCCCTGATTGAGGAGGCTTACTTCGGGCGCCAGCGGCGGCCAGGTGGCATCGCCCGGCGCGAGGCGCGGGTTTTCAAGCTTGAAAAGATGAAACTCGACTTCGAGCCCGGCGAGATAGTCAAAGCCTTCACGGCGGAGCCACGCCAGCGCATCGCGAAGAATCTGCCGCGTCGAGAACGGAACCGGTTTGCCGTTGGTGAAGTAAATGTCGCAGAGGAGCCAGCCGGTATTGGGGGCCCACGGGAGCACCTGAAACGTCGCCGGGTCGGCCACCATGACGAAATCGCCGCCGCCCTGCATCTCCGCCATGGCGAAGCCGCCGCCGGCTGTGAACACCGGATAGACCGTCTTATGCGCGGTATCCTTGGCGAGCAGCGTCGTCGTCATGGTGACGCCGGTTCGCATCAGCGCCGGTGCGTCCGCGGCGACGACGGTCTTGCCGCGCAGCACGCCATGCTGATCGGCGAAGGAAAATCGCACCAGCTCCAGCTTGTTTTTCTTGATCGCGCGCTCGACCGCCTTGGCTTTACGGACCTGCTCGTCGGTCCAAAGACCGTGACGTTCGACGAAGTTTGTAGGAGTTCGGCTGCGCGGCGGCATGGCAGCTTCTTACCGCACCCGGCAAGGGGGAGGTCGGCGGGCGTCGCGCAACGGGTGGGCATCCTTGCACACGACCCCTCCCCGCCCTGCGCCGCATGGCGACCCTCCCCTTTCAGGGGAGGGCCAAGAATAAATTGCACCGCTCAATAGATTTTCCGTCAGTTGGCCCAGCTTTTCGTTTCCTGCCGCGCCTTGCCGGTGCGCTGCCAATAGCTCTGCCATTCGTCCGCCGGGCCGATGCCGTCAACGCAGCCGGGACCGGTTATTTTCGCCGCCGCCGCCGGATCGAGCACCATCATCGGCGGCTCGCCCTTGCCGGACTGATCGAGCGCCTGCCGCAGCAGACGGCGATAGGCGCTGATGGCCTTGTCGGACGTACCGAGATGCTCCTCGGTGCGGTCCTGAATGGCGCCCATCGATTCGCACGCCCATTGGTCGTGCACATTGATGTCAGCGCCCATGCCCGTATAGGTCGCGTGCTCCTGCTCGTGCGGATCGAAGCCGTAATCGTTGCTCTTGTTCTTGCGCGGCACGTAATCCGGCAATTCGTAAAGCTCGAGCCGCTGGCGGCGCATCTCGTCCTTGTCGACGGCAGAGCCGAACGACGTGAAGATCGCGTACCAATAATGCTTCACGTCGTCGATCGGCACATGCCACTGCGAAATCGTCATCTCCCGGCTCATCGGAATGATGAAGGCGTTGGGGAAGATCAGATTGGTGACGCGCACATGGGCCTTCTCGCCGCTGATCTGGCGCAGCGTAATCAGGCGGAAGCCATAGTCGGTCGGCTCGACCTCGATGCGCGGTCGTGGAAACTCGCGCATGATCTGCGTCATCGGCATGTCCGAGTCCTTCGAGATGTCCCGGAACATCTTGCCGTAGCCCTTGTTCGGGTCCTCGTCCTCGAAGAAGCGATGCAGGAACGAGGTATGCACGGGGTCGATTCCGACCTCCAACGATTGCAACCAATTGCAATCGATCATGCCCTTGAATGCGAAAGTGTGCGTCGACGGCGCGGTAAAGCAGTCGAATTGCGGGAATGCCGGCGGCTCGCCCGGCCCGAGATAGGCGAACAGAATGCCGCTCTTCTCCACCACCGGATAGGATTTCTGCTTGATATTGGCGCAGAGATTGCTGTTGTCGGGCTCCGCCGGCGTTTGCAGGCACTTGCCGTTCACGTCGAACAACCAGCCGTGAAAGGCGCAGCGCAGGCCGCCGTCTTCCAGACGCCCATAGGCGAGATCGGTGCCGCGATGCGGACAATGCCGCCCGATCAGGCCATAGCGCCCCTTGTCGTCCTTGAACGCAACGAGATCCTCGCCCAGAAGCCGCACCGGCTTGACCGGCCGGTTACCCGAGAGCTCGTCGACCAGCGCGGCGGGCTGCCAGTAGCGCCGCATCAGGGTACCGGAAGCGGTGCCAGGTCCGGTCCGGGTGATGAGTTCATTCTGTTCCGCGCTTAACATCGGCAAAGCCCTCCCTTTGTTTGCTGCTTATACGATGTTCGCCGATCAATCGGAAGACGACGCGCCTTTTCATCCTACCCCGCGGCAGCGGGGAAGGCATTCAGAACCCGGGCAGTACCAAAACCTTCGGGCTTGCCGGCAGTGTCGTCTTCGACACCACGACGGAAGGAATTTCCGCCCGTTCGATCGGCCATTGCTGGCTCGCCCGCTCAAGGAAACGGTCGAGCGCGTACCAGCCGAAAAAATGCATGGGGATGACGATCTGCGCCTTGAGCGCGGTCAAAACTTCCATCATGCCGTCGAGGTCAAGCGTGTAATGGCCGTCGACCGGCGCCATCACCACGTCGACGCGGCCGATTTCGTTGAGCTGCTGCTGCGTCAGGGTGTGATGCAGATGGCCGAGATGCGCGATGCACATGTTCGCGATCTCGAAAATGAAAATCGAATTTCCGTAGCGCTCGGTGCCGCCGCCGAGGTCGCGAATGTTGGTTGGCACGTTGCGCACCCGCACGTCGCGATATTTCAGGTCCCAGATCGCCGGCGTGTCCGGGCTCTGTCCCCAGCCGCGCAGCACGTACTTGATCGCCGGGTCTGGATTATCCGTGAAGTGGGTATCGTGCGCATGGTTCATCGTCACGATATCGGGCCGGACCTGCGTTTTTTGATAGTCGTTGTAGTCGGTCACGATCCGCACGAGCTGCGGGCTTTCGATTAGAAAAGTGGCGTGCCCGATAAAAGTCAGCCGCACCTGGTCGGCGTTGAGTTCCGCGAGCCGCAACGCCGCCGGTATCAGTGCCGGCCGGTCCGCGGCAACCAGCCCGGGACAATTTTCCCGCATTTCCGGCTGTGACGATGGTGCTTCGGTGGGTTGCGCGACAGCCGCGATCGGAAAAGCCGCGCATATCAGCGCCGCGGCTGCGATGCTCGTGATACCGGATACACGTCCGCTGGGCGATGGGCTCAACGTGCCTACTCCCGTATCTGTGCTCCGGCGGATTTATCAGTGATGCATGATCTTGTCGGAAAACCGGCATCCACTTTTCCGGATCATGCCTGTTAGTGACGCACGATCTTGTCGGAAAACCGGCATCCACCCCGATCTATTCCGGGGCAGGCTTTTTCCGCATCAGACGTCGCGTTTCAGCGTCCGATGATGACGCCGTGTACGGTGACGACGACCCATTGGCCGTCCTGCCGCTTGACTGCCTCGACGCGGCCGAGACCGGGAAGGACACTTCCGGCCGCGACTTCGAACATGCCGCCGTAACGGCTTTGGACCAAAGCACGGCCGCCGCGCACGTCCTGCACCACCCAGTCCGGCAAAATATTATCAGGTAATTTCGCTTCGGCCGGCGCCGTTGGCGAAGCAATCGAGCCAGTCGTTTCCGGCGCCGCAGAGCCGGCCGCCGACGCCTGCACGTTTTTCTTCTCCAGCCGATCGACCGCGTCGGCGAGGCGGGCGAGCTTCAAGCTCGGCTCGATCTGCGCGCGTTCGATATGATCGAGCCGATCCGCGAGCTTGGCGAATTGGCTGCCCGCATTACGCGCGGCAGCATCGAGGCTGGCCTTAAGCGCGGCAAGCTCGGCGAGTGCGGCTTTCGCCGCCTGCGGGCTATTCGCGGCCACGTTGGCGCCAGCCGGACCGGCCGGCCACAATTGGGCAATGCTGGGCGCGGCAAACGATCCTGCGAACGAGCCCAGCGCCGCCGCAGCCGCGATCGAAGCGGCAAGCATCGCGAAGCGTCGCGAGCGCGGCGGCGAAGCGTCGCTCGCGGGCGCGGGATCTGGCTCGCCAACTTCCTCGTAAGCCGCCTGATCCGCAGTGTAGGAGGTTGCCTCCTCTGCATCGGCATGCGGCAAATCCTCGGAGCCCGCCGCCTCGGCATCGAGCTTGGGCGACCAGACAACCGGCAATTTGGGTTCGGCAGGTATCCCGTCGTCGGGCTTGCCTTCGGACTCGTCAGCCATGGTCGGGTCTCCGGATGCGGCTGACCCGTTCGGTAGTCTTGTTTGGTTAGAATTTAGTTAGCGAACCGCCAAAAACTCAATCGGCCGATCTCAATCCATCAAGCCGTTTTCGCGGGCAAGGTCGCGGAGCGAAGCCTCGGGGCGAGCGCCAAGATGCTGGATCACCTCGGCGGCGGCGAGCGCGCCGAGACGGCCGCAGGTGCGATCGTCGGCGCCGCGCGCCAGGCCGGAGAGAAAGCCGGCGGCAAACAAGTCGCCGGCCCCGGTGGTATCGACGACCCGCTCGACCGGAAAGGCCGGCACCGCCTCGGTACCCTGCGGACTGAGTACGAGGCAGCCCTTTTCGCTGCGCGTGATCACGGCGGCACCGATGTCGGCGCGCAGGGCGGCGATCGCCGTGTTGAAGTCGGCGGTCTGATAGAGGCTGTGCAACTCGGCCTCGTTGGCGAAGATGAGATCCACGGTGCGCGAACGCATCAGGTGCAGAAACTCCGGGCGCCAGCGATCGACGCAGAAGGCATCGGACAGCGTGAGCGCAACCGTGCGCTCGGCCTTGTGCGCGATCTCGGCCGCCTTGACGAATGCATCCTTGGCATCCTTCGGATCCCACAAATAGCCTTCGAGATAGGTCACCGCGCTCGCGGCGACCACGTCGACGTCGATGTCGGCGGGGCTCAGAGCCTGTGCGGCGCCCAGATAGGTGTTCATGGTGCGCTCGCCGTCCGGCGTCACCAGCACGTAACAGCACGCCGTCGATGCGCCGTCCTTTGCGGGCGGCGTCGTGAAAGCAACGCCCGCGGCCCGGATATCGTGGGTAAAGGCGTGGCCGAGTGTGTCGTCCTTGACCTTGCCGATGAAAGCGGCACGCGATCCGAGGGAGGCCAAGCCAACGATGGTATTGGCCGCCGAGCCACCCGACATTTCCAAAGCCGGCCCCATTGCGTCATAGATCGCCTGCGCACGCGGCTCGTCGATCAGCGCCATCGTGCCTTTGTTCATGCCCTGCTTGAGCAAAAAGTCTTCTTCGGTGCGGGCGATGACATCGACGATCGCATTGCCGATGCCGAGAACGTCGAAACGAGCAGTTGGCATGATGAGAAGACTCTTTTTGATGAGAACCAGATGGCGGGACGCGCACTATAGCGGCCAGCCCTTGCAGGGCAAGGCGCGGCCGTGGCATGGGGACGCCGCGAGCACGTCGCAGCGTGTGGCGCTCGCCGTTGCGGAGACTGGGCATGGCGGTTCTGGAGAGGGTCTTTTCGGGGGTGCAGCCCACCGGCAACCTGCACCTCGGCAACTATCTCGGCGCCATCAAGCGCTTCGTCGAGCTCCAGGATCGCTACGACTGCATTTATTGCGTCGTCGATCTGCATGCGATCACGGTTTGGCAGGATCCGGCCGAGCTTCCCAACACGATACGGGAGGTCACGGCGGCTTTCATCGCCTGTGGGATCGATCCCGCAAAGCACGTGGTTTTCAACCAGAGCCAGGTGGCGGAGCACGCCGAACTGGCCTGGATCTTCAATTGCGTGGCGCGGCTTGGCTGGCTCAACCGGATGACACAGTTCAAGGAGAAGGCCGGCAAGGATCGCGAAAACGCTTCGGTCGGCCTCTATGCCTATCCGGCGCTGATGGCGGCCGACATCTTGGTCTATCGCGCCACCCACGTGCCGGTCGGCGAGGACCAGAAACAGCATCTCGAGCTGTCGCGCGATATCGCGCAAAAATTCAACAACGATTTTGCTCGTTCCATTCACGAGCACGGTTACGGCGACGCGTTCTTCCCGCTTCCGGAACCGCTGATCACCGGCGAGGCGACGCGCGTGATGTCGTTGCGCGACGGCACCAAGAAAATGTCGAAGTCGGATCCTTCGGACTATTCACGCATCAACCTCACCGACGATGCCGACGCCATCGCACAGAAGATACGCAAGGCGAAGACCGACCCGGAACCGCTGCCGAGCGAGGAACCGGGCCTCAAAACGCGGCCGGAAGCCGATAATCTGGTCGGTATTTACGCCGCGCTCGCCGGCGCGACACGCGCCAGCGTGCTCGGACAATTCGGCAACGCACAATTTTCGACGTTCAAATCGGCACTAGTTGATCTTTCCGTCGCCAAACTCGGTCCGATCGGCGCGGAAATGAAGAGGCTGATGCGCGATCCGGTCTCTATCAGATTCGATCCTCGCGGACGGCGCCGCCCGCGCGCAAAAGCTCGCCGGCGAGACCATGAAGGCGGTCAAGGACATCGTTGGGTTGGTACGATCGTAGTGTGGTGGATTTGAAGTTCCTGCGATCTCACGGCGGACAACATGATTTCACGCCTTGTCGGGCCGCGCGCCGCCGTGGCACCATGAATTGCTTGTGGCGTTGGGTCGGTCGTGCCGGAGAAGTCGATGTCGCGCAGGCGCCGCAGCTATGAAGCCGGCCACAAGCCGAAGCTTCTCGTCGTCATCGACGATACCGAAGAGTGTGACCGCGCGGTCTACTTCGCGAGCCGGCGTGCGGCGCGCATCGGCGGCAACGTCATCATGTTGCGCGTGATCGAAACCCACGACCAGAGCCAGCAATGGCTCGGCGTCGCCGACATCATGCGCGCGGAGGCCCATGAGGTGGCCGATGCGGAACTCGGCAAATACGCCGCCCGCGCCCATGAACTTACCGGCATCACGCCCGAACGCGCGGTTCGCGAGGGCGAAAAGGCGGAGGAAATTCTCAAGCTTATCGACGAGGACGAAGACGTGTTCATTCTCGTCCTGGCCGCCGGCACGGGTTCCGAAGGACCGGGGCCGCTCGTTGCCACAATTGGACGCGCCGCGGGCGACTATCCGATCCCGGTGGCCATTGTGCCCGGACACCTCACCGATGAAGAGATCGACGCCCTGTCGTGAGATAGCGATCATCCTTGCCCGGTCGAAGATGGCCGGGCGCCGCGTACTTGAATTTTCAATGGAATTCGCCACGTATTAGACTGCGTCTAGTCGAGTCGCGGCCGTACCAGTGGGCCGGTTGAGCGGACGGAGGATTTCAATGTTTATCCAGACCGAGGCGACACCAAATCCGGCGACCCTCAAATTTTTGCCCGGACGGGTCGTGCTGGAAAACGGCACGCTGGATTTGCGCGATCACGAAGACGCGGCTCAGTCCCCGCTCGCCGAACGGCTGTTCGCCATCAATGGCGTCAGCGGAGTGTTTTTCGGTTCCGATTTCGTTGCCGTGACCAAAGACGATGGTGAGTGGCAGCAGCTCAAGCCGATGATCCTCGGCGCCATCATGGAACATTTCATGTCCGGCGCGCCGCTGTTGAACACGGCGAACGCCGAACAAAGCGACGAGGATGAATTTTTCGACGCGGCCGACGCCGAAACCGTCGCTACCATCAAGGAGCTGATCGAGACGCGGGTGCGTCCTGCGGTCGCCAACGACGGCGGCGACATTACTTTCAAGGGCTTCAAGGACGGCGTCGTCTACCTCAACATGAAGGGCGCTTGCGCCGGCTGCCCGTCGTCGACGGCAACGCTGCGGCACGGCATCCAAAACTTGTTGCGTCATTTCATTCCCGACGTGACCGAAGTCCGCCCGATGTAAGCTTGGCGATAACGCCAAGCGCCTGGCTGCTACAAGATGCCTGGCTGCTACAAGATCTTGGCCGCGTAATTTTGGCTGCATAATTTTGGCTGCATGACTGCCCATGCGTGTACTCGCCATTGATACGGCGCTGGCGGCTTGTTCCGCGGCTGTACTCGATACCGAGTATGGCGGCATTGTTGCGGGTGAGAGCCTGCCGATGACGCGCGGACATGCCGAGGCGCTGATGCCGCTTCTGAAACGGGTTATGGACGCAGCGAGCCTGACGTTTTCCGATATCGACCGGATCGCCGTAACCACCGGACCCGGCAGCTTTACCGGGCTGCGCGTCGGCATTGCCGCGGCGCGCGGCATCGCGCTGGCGGCCGACAAACCGGCGGTCGGGCTGTCGACCCTTTCCGCTTACGCAGCGCCTCACATGGCCGCCGACGAGCGTTTTCAGGTCGTGGCCGCCATCGATGCGCGGCACGCGCACGTTTATCTGCAAGTCTTCAGTCCGGGTGGCCGCACATTGACCGCGCCGAGACTCGCCGCCTTGGGCGAGGCGGTGCAAGCGGCCGCCGCGGCGCCATCCTGTATCGTCGGCTCGGCGGCGCAAGCGGTCGCTGCCGGCTTGTCCCGATCCGCCGCCGCACCCGCTGCCGTCGACGCGCGCGCAGCGCCCGATATCGCGTGGGTGGCGCGAATGGGTGCCGTGGTGCCGGAAGATCAAGCGCCTCTGAAGCCGCAATATCTGCGCGCTCCCGACGCGCAGCCGCAAAACGCCGCTCAACTTCCCCGCCGATGATGAACTTTGTCACGCGCCTGTTTGTCCGTGCCGAGCCGACAGTCTCTGAGGCGGGCCAGCGCGATGCGGCGGCGATCGCCGCGCTGCACGGCGCGTCGTTCCAGCGCGGCTGGGGCGAGGACGAGCTTCATCAGTTGCTGATCGACCGGAACGTCGTTGCTCACCGCATAAGCGTCGGCCGGGCGTTTGCCGGCTTTATCCTCTCCCGCATCGCGGCAGGCGAAGCCGAGATCCTGTCGGTCGCCATCTCGCCGCACTGGCGGGGCCGGGGTTTCGCGCGCCCCCTCCTCGATCTGCATCTCCGCCGCCTGGCCGGGCTCGGTACCCGGGCGGTCTTTCTGGAGGTGGACGGGCACAATGCGCCCGCGGTCGGGCTTTACCGAAAGGCCGGGTTTTACGAAGTGGGATGGCGCCGGGGTTATTATGACAGCGGCGCGACCGCGCTTGTGCTTCGCCGCGACCTCGGCTGACGCACGCCTGTAAAATCAGTATGCTCAACCCATTCGCAAATCACCAACGAACCGAAAAGGGCGCGATCGACCGGAATGACAGGTTCTCGCAAGCTGTACGTAAAATCCTTCGGCTGCCAGATGAACGTCTACGACTCGCAACGTATGGCGGATACCTTGGCGCCGGAGGGCTACGTCGAAACGGCAACGGCAGAGGACGCCGACGTCATCATCCTCAACACCTGCCACATCCGCGAGAAGGCGGCCGAGAAAGTCTATTCGGAACTCGGTCGTGTGCGCCTCATGAAGGAAGCGGCGGCCGCGAACGGCCGCAACCTTCTCATCGCCGTCGCCGGCTGCGTTGCCCAGGCCGAGGGCGGGGAAATCATCCGCCGGGCGCCGGCCGTCGACCTCGTCGTCGGATCGCAGAATTACCACCGCCTTCCGGATTTGATTGCGCGCGCCAGGCGCGACGGCAAGGTGGTCGATACCGAATTTCCGGCCGACGACAAATTCGATCACCTCGCGGCGCCGAGTGCCGCAACGACGCGCGCGCGCGGCGTCACCGCATTCGTCACCGTGCAGGAAGGCTGCGACAAATTCTGTACATTTTGCGTGGTGCCTTACACGCGCGGCGCGGAGGTCTCGCGGCAGGTCAAAAAAATCGTGGACGAGGTGGCGCGGCTTGCCGACGCCGGCGTTCGCGAGATCACGCTCATCGGGCAGAATGTCAACGCCTATCACGGCAACGGGCCCGATGGGCGAAGCTGGTCACTGGCGCAATTGCTGGAACGGGTTGCAGAACTGCCCGGCATCGAACGGCTGCGCTACACGACGAGCCATCCACTCGACATGGACGACGCACTGATCGCGGCGCATCGCGACTTGCCCGCGCTCATGCCGCAATTGCATCTGCCGGTACAGTCGGGCTCCGACCGTATCCTGGCGGCGATGAACCGCCGCCATACGCGCGCCGATTACGTTGAGATTGTCGCGCGGCTGCGCGAGGCACGCGCGGATTTGGCGCTGACGTCCGATTTCATCGTTGGCTTTCCCGGCGAGACTGAAGCGGATTTCGCCGAGACGCTGAGCCTCATCTCGGAGATCGGATATTCAGGCGCATTCTCGTTCAAATACTCGCCGCGTCCCGGCACGCCCGGCGCCGATTTGAAGGAACAGGTGGAGGAAGCGGCGAAATCGGATCGGCTTCGCCGGCTGCAACAGGCGATCGACCACAATCAGGCGGCGTTCAACCGCGGCTGCATCGGCCGCACCGTCGCCGTGCTTTTCGAACGGCCCGGACGGCATGTCGGCCAGATCGTCGGGCGCTCGCCTTATCTTCAGCCGGTGCAAATCGACGCGCCGCATTCGCTGATCGGCGAAATCGCCGACGTCACCATTACCGAAATTGCCAGCAACAGTCTGTTTGGCTCGCTGGCGCACAAGCCGGCCCTCGCTGCCGCAGGAGCCTGAATGCGCACACCCGGTCCTGTCGATCCCGTCGGAACCGTTACCGAAAAGCTCGTAACCGCCCCGGGCAGTCCGACGCAGATCGTTCTCACTTTCGACGACAACCGCCTCGCCTCCGCGCTGTTCGGCCAATATGGCCAAAATCTCGCACTCATCGAGCGGCGGCTCGGCGCCTCCGCCACATCGCGCGGCAATCACGTCACTCTGGAAGGCTCGCGCGAGGCCTGCGAGCAGGCCCGTCGCGTGCTCGAAACCCTCTACGAGCGCCTCAAGCACGGCGACGAATTGGTCCAGGGCGACGTCGACGGCACCATCCGGCTAGCCCTTTCGCAAGGCTCTTTGTTCGATTTCGATCCGGCTGGCGCGCGAGAGAGTTTCGAGGAAATCAATCTGCGCAAGCGCCGCGTGCGGGCGCGCACGCCGGCGCAGGATGCCTATCTCCGCGCTCTCAAACGCCACGCGCTCGTTTTCTCGACCGGGCCGGCCGGCACTGGCAAGACGTGGCTCGCGGTCGCTCACGCCGTGCAGCTATTCGAGCGCAAAGAGGTTGACCGGATCGTCCTATCGCGTCCGGCGGTCGAGGCCGGCGAGCGGCTTGGCTTCCTGCCAGGCGACATGCGCGAAAAGGTCGATCCGTATCTGCGGCCGATCTACGACGCGCTTTACGACCTGATGGATGCCCGTATCGTCGAGCGCGCGCTACAGGCCACCGAGATCGAGATCGCGCCGCTGGCCTTCATGCGCGGCCGAACGCTGTCGAACGCGGCGATCATTCTCGACGAGGCGCAGAACACCACCGCGATGCAGATGAAAATGCTGCTGACAAGATTAGGTGAGAACAGCCGCATGGTGGTGACCGGCGATCCAAGCCAAGTCGACCTGCCGCCTGGACAGATCTCCGGTCTCGCCGAGGCGGTGCGTCTCCTGCAAGGCGTCGAGGGCATCGGCCACGTCGCCTTCACCGCCGCCGATGTCATTCGGCACGAGCTCGTCGCACGCATCGTCGAGGCCTACGACAACGCCGCGGCGGCAAAGCGCGAGCGGACCTAGATGCCCCGCGCGGCGCGCAACCCCCGGACGACACCCAAAAGCTTGCCCAGAGGAGCGTCCAAGGAGGCGTCCCAGCGAGTATCCAGGCAGACTCCAAAGCGGGTGTCCGAGCCGGTGTCCAAGCGGGCGTCAAAGAAAGCACCCGGCAGAACGCCGACAAAAGCGTCGAAGGGAACAGCGACGAATGCCCAGAAAATCGACATTCTCGTCGAATCCGCGCTCTGGAAACGCCAAATCGACGTCAAATCGGCCCTCCGCCGCGCCATCGCTCAGGCCGCCGCGGTGTTGTCTACACCAAGGGCGGAGCTTGTTATTGTGCTCACCGATGATTCAGCGATCCGCTTGCTCAACCGCGACTGGCGCGGCGTCGATGCGGCCACCAACGTTCTGTCGTTTCCGGCCGCCGGCGCTCCGGGCGATCCACCGCTTCTCGGCGACATCGTCCTGGCCTACGAGACGATCGAACGAGAGGCGCGCGCCGAGCGAAAGCCTTTCGCCCATCATGTCGCCCACCTTGCCGTGCACGGCTTCCTGCACCTTTTGGGATACGATCACGAACGGGAAAAGGATGCAGAAGCGATGGAGCGAACGGAACGCATTATATTGCGGCGGATCGCAATTCCCGATCCATACCGGCCAGCCGACAAGCCGTAAAAGCTGCGGCACGAGCGCGTCGCGCTGATCATCATCATTATCATCATCCCCCAAAAACCATGACGCAAACCCCCATACGAACCGACCAGAACCGCACCGAGCACCATGGTCTCCCCATGGTCTTGCCGGAAACGGGCGAGCTGCACGAGGGCTGGCTCGCGCGCGTCGCGCGCATCTTGTTTGGTTGGAAGGGCGCAACCACGCGCGCGGATTTTGAGCTCGTCCTCACGGCGGAGCAGCCGGAATCGGGATTTTTGCCGGCCGAAGCCGAGATGCTCAAAAACATCCTCGGCCTGCGCGAATGCCGGATCGAAAGCGTCATGCTGCCGCGGGCCGACATCGTTGCCGTGCAGAAGGATATTACGATCGGCGAACTCGTCATGGTGTATGCGGGCGCCGGCCATTCCCGGCTTGTCGTTTATAACGACACGCTCGACGATCCTGTCGGCATGGTGCACATCCGCGATCTGGTGGCGTTCATGGCGACGCGGGCCGTGGTCGATCCAGCCGCTGCTCCCAAACAGGAAGAAGGCCGGACGTCCGATCTGGACCTCGTGAAGATTGATCTTTCCATGCCGCTAACGGCAGCCAAGATCGTCCGCGAGATCCTCTACGCGCCGCCGTCCATGCCGGCGCTCGATCTGCTTGCCAAGATGCAGGCGACGCGCATTCATCTCGCTCTCGTCATCGACGAATACGGCGGCAGCGACGGCCTCGTCTCGATCGAAGACCTGGTCGAGCTGATCGTCGGCGATATCGCCGACGAGCACGACGAAGCCGAAACCGCTGCCGTAACGCGACAGAACGACGGCTCTTTCCTGGCCACCGGCCGCGCCAGTCTCGACGACGTGCGCGCGGTAATCGGCGAGGAGTTCGACGTCGGCGACGCCGCGCAGGAGGTCGACACGCTTGGCGGATATCTGGTCATGCGCGCCGGTCATGTGCCGGTGCGCGGCGAGCTGGTACCGGGACCGGCGACGTTTGAGGCGGAAGTGCTCGATGCCGATCCCCGCCGGGTCAAGCGAGTCAAGATCTATCGCGGCAAGGACCGCCGATCTGCAGCGGCGCGCGAGATGGCGGCGTTACCGAAAGCGTCTGTGGCAAAACCCGCGCCGCCGCGCGACGAGCCCGGGCGGACAAACCCGAACTCTCAGCCGCCGCTGTGAAGCTGACGGCCGTCATCAACACCATCGTGTTGTCCTACGGATGGCGGCGCGGGCTTATCGCCTTTGCGGCAGGCGCAGTCTCGGCGCCGGCTATGGCGCCGTTGAACGTCTGGCCGGTGTTGTTTCTGACTTTCCCGGTGCTGGTCTGGCTGATCGACAGCACCGGCACGGGCGGCTTCCACGGGATAACGAAAGCCGCGGTGACAGGATGGTGGTTCGGCTTCGGCTATTTTCTCGCCGGCTTGTACTGGATCGGCTTTGCTTTCCTCGTCGACGCGCCGACTTTTGGCTGGCTGTTGCCGCTTGCGGTCATCGGACTGCCAGCAGGCCTTGCGATCTTCACCGCCTTCGGCGTCGCCGTTGCACGCATGCTGTGGACGCGCGGCGCAGTCCGCATTCTCGCTTTGGGCGTGGCGTTCACGGCGGCCGAATGGTTGCGCGGCCACCTGCTTACAGGCTTTCCCTGGAATGCCTTCGGCTACGCGCTGACCTCACCACTGGTGTTGGCTCAAAGCGCCTCGATTATCGGCATCTGGGGGCTCACTTTCATCGCCGTCGTTGTTTTCGCGACCCCCGCCCTGCTCGCCGACGATCGCGCCGAAACGCGCATGCCGTGGCTGCCGCTTGCGCTCGGCCTCGTCGTGCTTGGCGGTCTCGGCGGTTTCGGCGCGTTACGGCTCGCACGCACGCCGACCCAATTCGTCGACGGGGTGCGGCTGCGCATCATGCAGCCGAACTTGCAGCAAGACGTCCGGTTCAATTACGCCGCCAAGCAGCAAGTCATGAACCGCTATATCGCGTTGTCCGACCGCGCATCCGGGCCCCAGTCCGCGGGCGTCGGCGGCGCGACGCATTTGATCTGGCCGGAATCGGCGTTTCCGTTTCTCCTCACCCGCGAACCTGACGCGCTCGCCGAGATCGCACGCCTGTTGCGGGATGGTACCGTCCTGATCACCGGCGCGGTGCGGCTGGCCGAACCCGTCAATCCCGCCGAGCCCGCGGCTTACAACTCGATCTACGTCATCGGCCACGATGGCTCGATCGTCTCGCTCTACGACAAGGTTCATCTCGTGCCGTTCGGCGAATATCTGCCGTTCCAACATTTTCTTGAAAGCCTCGGACTGCAACAGCTCACCAAGCAGCGCGGCGGCTTTCGCCCGGGCGACCGCCGGCGGTCCATTGACGTGCCTGGCGCTCCGCACGCACTGCCACTCGTCTGCTACGAGATCATCTTTCCACGTGAGGTCATGCCCGACGGCCCTCGACCGGGCTGGATCATAAACGTCACCAACGATGGCTGGTTTGGTATTTCGAGCGGGCCCTATCAACATTTCCAGCAAGCGCGCGTGCGCGCGATCGAAGAAGGCCTTCCGCTGGTACGCGCCGCCAATACCGGCATTTCAGCTGTTGTCGATCCGCTGGGCCGGATCGTCAATTCGTTGCCACTCGGCATTGAGGGCGTGATGGACTCGCCACTGCCGCGAGCCATCGGAACCACAATTTACACCCGCGTCGGCGATATTCCTGCCGCCATGATCGTCGCGGTTGCGCTGCTGGCCCTTATTCGCCGCCGATTGGTCAACCGGTAATTCGGCATGGTTGACACGCTATTCGGGCCGCCGACGGCGACCATCGGATGTATCAGGCCGCCACAATTCAACTCTCCCGCGCAAAATATTAATCCAAAATACTTGCTTATATTGCGAAGAATTTCTTTTTTTGCGTTTCTAGTGTGAAACACCTCGAAGAAAGCATTGGCATCGTAATATTCACTCAACTCATATTTGATCTATAAAATAATTACGCTAAAAAGGCGAGCCAGAGGAGACCAGTTCGATGATGGCCAAGAAGGCCCCCAACCCCATCGACAAGCATGTCGGCAGCCGTGTGCGTATGCGCCGCATGATGCTGGGGATGAGCCAGGAAAAACTTGGGAACAGCCTCGGCCTGACATTTCAGCAGGTGCAGAAGTACGAAAAGGGCACCAATCGGATCGGTGCCAGTCGCCTGCAGCAAATTTCCCAAATCCTGCAGGTGCCGGTGTCGTTCTTTTTCGAAGGTGCGCCGACCGTTGGCAACGTGGCACGCACGGATGGAATGAGCGAAGCGCCTTCGCCCGCTTACGTCTCCGACTTTCTTGCAACTTCCGACGGTCTGGCGCTGACCAAGGCCTTCATGCGCATCTCCAACTCCAAGTTGCGTCGGCGCATCGTCGATCTTGTTGAGCAGATCGCCAGCGACAAACACTGACACGCGCGTCGCAGCACGCGCGCGACCTACAAAATAGCCCACATTTCGCCCACATCTTGACCGCGCAGGGGGACGCTGCAACAACCCTGTCATGGTTGGCGCGGGCGGCCGCTGCCGCTTAACCCAATAGAGCCCGACGCCACGAGGCCGGCTTCATAAAGGGAGTGTTTCTCGGTGCAACGTTCAAACTATCTGTTCACGAGTGAGTCCGTGTCGGAAGGACATCCCGACAAAGTCTGCGACCAGATCTCTGACGCTATTCTCGACGTTTTCCTTGAGAACGATCTCAAACTCGGCATTGCCGACGAGAGCAAAGTGAATACGAGACTTGGCTGCGAGACCCTGTGCACGACGAACAAGATCGTCATCGCCGGAGAGGGACGCGGCCAGTCGCCGCTGTTCCACAAACACGGCGACAAAGCGGTGGTCAATCGCGAACTGATCACGGAAACCGCGCGCCAGGTAGTGAAGGATATCGGCTACGACCAGGACGGATTCTCCTACTATGGCTCGGATGTCGAGGTGCTGCTGCACGGGCAGTCCCCGGACATCGCCATGGGTGTCGACGCCAAAAAGAAAAAGAGCGGCGACGAGGAAGGCGCCGGCGACCAGGGCATGATGTTCGGTTACGCCTGCACCGAGAGCGAAGTCTATGAAAAAGGCTCGTTCATGCCGGCGCCGATCTATTTTGCGCACAAAATTCTCAAAGTGCTGTCGGACAAACGCCGCTCGGGCGCGCTGTTTGACCTTCAGCCCGACGCCAAGAGCCAGGTGACGGTGAAATACGTCGACGGCAAGCCGGTCGGCGCCACCAAAGTCGTGGTTTCGACCCAGCATAATGCGCAAACCCGCAACGGGAAAAAATACACGCCGGGCATGGTCAAGGAAATGATCGGCGACGCCGTTGAATCGGCGCTGCCCGAAGGCTGGATGCCGCAAAAGCCGGGCGACTTCCTGGTCAATCCGACCGGAAACTTCGTGGTCGGCGGACCGGACGGCGACTGCGGTCTCACCGGCCGCAAGATCATCGTCGACACTTACGGCGGTTATGCGCCCCATGGTGGCGGCGCTTTTTCCGGCAAGGATCCGACCAAGGTCGATCGTTCCGCCGCCTATGCCGCACGCTACCTCGCCAAGAATGTGGTCGCCGCCGGCCTTGCCGAAAGCTGCACCATTCAGATTGCGTATGCGATTGGCGTCGCCGATCCGATGTCCGTCTACGTCGACACCCACGGCACCGGCACGGTCGACGAAGCGAAGCTGCAGAAGATCCTGCCGCAATTGTTCCCGTTGCGTCCGACCAACATCCGGCGGGCCTTGAAGCTGAACCGGCCGATCTACCGGCGCACCGCTGCCTACGGGCATTTCGGCCGCGCTCCGGACAAGGACGGCGGCTTCTCCTGGGAACGGACCGACCTCGCCGACGCGCTCAAGCGCGCCCTGCGCTAAACCGGCCTATGGCATCGGGAAACGAATGTCGCGACGGATTTATCGATCCGTCGTGGCGTTTCGCTCGCCGGGTTGCCATATAGACGACTGCCGGAACGAAGTGGCGTGGCGCAGGTTGGCGCGTGTGTCCGGACCGCCCTAACGAGAGCGACCCCATGAAAGTTATCCTTAGTGGCGTTGTATTGGCGCTAGTCGTCGCAACTGCGACCGTTCCGGCGCATTCCAAAGGCTGCATCAAGGGTGCGGTGGTCGGCGGAATCGCCGGCCATTATGCTGGTCACCATGCCATCCTCGGCGCCGCCGCCGGATGTCTGGTCGGCCGCCACGTCGCCAAACAGCAACAAAAGCCGGCGCAAAATCCCTCGCCGGTAACGGCTCAATAAAGATATTCTGACCTAGCCGGGCCGCTCCGTTCGAGCCGGGCATCGGGCCCGATGGCGATGGAACCGGAAGAGCATCACGCGCGGGCCTTCTTTGGCCGGCGCAAGGGTCACAAGCTGCGCAATCGGCAAGCGGAGCTTATCGAAACGTTGCTGCCGCGCTTGGCGATCGATCTTGGCCAACCCGCACCTGATCCTAAAGCCCTGTTTCCGATAGCGGTAAGCGACGTCCAGCTCGAAATCGGTTTTGGTGGCGGCGAGAATTTGATCGCGCAAGCTACAGCAAGCGCGCGGACCGGCTTCATCGGCGTCGAACCCTTCGTCAACGGGATGGCCAAAGCGCTCGCGGGAATCGAGAGCGCCAACCTACAAAACATCCGTCTGCATTTCGACGACGCAACGAGCCTGATAGCGTGGCTTCCCGGCGCGTCACTGGCGCGCATCGACCTGATCCATCCCGATCCGTGGCCAAAACGGCGGCATTGGAAACGGCGTTTTGTCCAAGACACGACGATCGCGCGACTGGCCCGCATTCTGCGCCCCGGCGGCGAATTGCGTTTCGTCACCGATATTGCCGACTACGCTGCGTGGACGCTCCAGCGCTTTATGCGATCGGCGGAATTCGAGTGGACCGCGCAATGCGCCGACGATTGGAGAACGGCCTGGCCCGATTTCACGCGCACGCGCTATCACGCGAAAGCAGCGCGCGAGGACCGAGCGTCGTGCTTCCTGATCTTTCGCCGGCTGTGAGCGTGGCCGCGGCCAACGCCTATTGGTCATGCCTTACCTGCCAGAAGCGTATGACGCGCTGCGCCGTTGACGCTGAAAGCCGTCCATAATTCGCGAATGCCGCATCGAGTCCCAGCGACGACGTAGCGGTTCCGTCCGGACGCGCCTTGATGAGAGCTTTTACCGCCGGCCAGCTCAAACCCGCCGCCTTGCACATGATCAGCACCGGATCGTGACGTTCACCGTCCATCAGCCGGCCGGCAATCTTGATCGGCACTTTGGCAAGCATCGCAAGCGCGACCACCGCTTCTTCGTATTTGCCCTCAGCGCAAAACGACATCAGAGCGGCTTCGTTGAGCTGGTTCGCCTGCTGTAGAGAGAGCACGATGCGTTGCGCGGCGCGATAGTCACGCGGGCCGACGCGAGCGCCGACTTCTTTGGAGACCTTCGCCAGCACCTCGCTGATGGCGGCCCTGACCTCTGGCGTCGCCGAGGCGATAAGCCGCCGGTGCACGACCGCGGTCGCTTTGGTCAGCAGTTCGCGAAAGATCGGCGGCGGAATATCCGGACGCAACCCCACTTTCTCCGCCAGGATTTCATCCTGCTCGGCGCGTTTGACGAGCGATGAAAAGCCCTGTTCGGAGATACGAGCATTGCGGTTTTCGGCGACACGGCGGGCCACTTCACGATTACCGCGCCGTACCAGCACGTCCGTCACCGCCTCTCCCAGCGATCGGCGGCCGCAGATTGCCTGCAGGTGGGCTTGACCCTTGTTGCTGGCGACATCGATGAGGTCGGTTTCCGCCAGGCGCGGCGCCAATGTGAGCACCGGGCCGGCGACGGTGATGTCGTCGTCGTTGGCGAGCCGGCGCAATACGTTCCGCGGCGCGTTGCTCACCGGCGCGAGACGGTTCGACAACTCGGCCCGCGCCTTGATCTCGATTTCTTCGATCAGCAGCCCGAACACATGGTCGAATAAATCGACGTGCTCGTCGCTGAAGCGGCTCGCACCGTTCAGAAAGAGCGTCGTAATGCGCTGGAGCGTCTCGACCCGCTTTTCAGGCGAGCCGCGCTGAACTACGTCTTCCAGCTCCGGAATCAGCGAGGGGTTGGCACCCATCTCGAATCCATCAGTTCCGGCGAATCTCACGGTGCCTTCGCCGGACGATAGGTCGGAAGTTCTGAACGAAACCTTGCCAAAGAGGCTCAAACCGGGACTGGAAATACCGGGCTTCGCCGCCACTTGGCGCCCTTGCACTGCCTTGTGGAAAGGCTATATTCGCCCCGTCCGTCATGGATACCTCATAGCGGTCGGTTGATCCGAGCGGTTTTGAGAGTGGGCCCCCCGGGACCCGCTCTTTTTTATTACCTGAGGCCCGACGGTTCTCTGCCGGACAAATTGTGCGGGACCAAAGTACGCGACAGCATGAACGACAGGCCGACAGCCTTTGCGGAAGAACCGCGGCTCATCACCGAGCCGGGGCGGGCTGCGCGCGTCGCTGCCATCGCGGAACCCGTACTCGCCGAACTCGGCTATCGGCTGGTTCGTGTTCGCGTCTCGGGCACCGCGGGCTGTACCGTTCAGGTCATGGCCGAACGGCCGGACGGCAGTCTGGCCATCGAGGATTGTGAGGCGGCTTCCCGCGCGCTCTCGCCGGCGCTCGATGCCAACGATCCAATCGAAGGCGCCTATCGCCTGGAAATCTCGTCGCCCGGCATCGACCGGCCGCTGGTGCGGCGTTCCGATTTCGACCGGTATGCCGGACACGTCGCCCGCATCGAAATGCTCGCCGCCGTCGATGGCCGCCGCCGCTTCCGCGGTGAGCTTCTCGGCACCGAAGGCGACTGCGTGCGCCTTCGCTCCGAAGACGCGGCGACGGGAGAAAACCCGGACGTTCTGCTGCCGATCGACGACATGATGGAAGCAAGACTGGTGCTCACCGACGAGCTCATTTCGGAATCGCTGCGGCGGAGCAAACGCGGCGGCAAGCTTGAAGAGCGCACCGCGCCCACCCGGGCAACCAGCACGCCAACAACTTCACACCAACACCACAAACTGGCCGCCGCGCCGGAACACGACCGACGCGTCAACCAACTCAAGGGAGACTGAAACATGGCGACCGTAAGCGCCAACAAACTCGAACTCCTGCAGATCGCGGACGCAGTCGCCCGGGAAAAAGCGATCGATCGCAAGATCGTGCTCGGCGCCATGGAGGACGCGATCGCCAAGGCCGCGCGCTCTCGGTACGGCAGCGAGACCGAAGTACGAGCCGAGATCGATCCGAAAAGCGGTGAATTGCACCTGTCCCGGCACATGCTGGTCGTGGACGCGGTCGAAAACTCCTCATCGCAGATCACCTTGGAGGAAGCGCGCCGGCATCATCCCGCGGCCCAGGTTGGCGACACGATCGCCGACAAATTGCCGCCGCTGGAATACGGGCGCATCGCCGCGCAATCGGCGAAGCAGGTGATCGTGCAGAAAGTGCGCGAGGCCGAGCGCGATCGTCAGTACGACGAATACAAGGATCGGATCGGCGACATCGTCAACGGCATCGTCAAGCGCGTCGAGTACGGCAACGTGGTGGTCGATCTCGGCCGCGGCGAAGCCATCGTGCGGCGCGACGAAATGCTGCCACGCGAGGTTTTCCGCAACGGCGACCGCATTCGCGCCTACATTTACGACGTTCGCCGCGAACAGCGCGGACCGCAAATTTTCCTTTCGCGCACGCACCCGCAATTCATGTCGAAGCTGTTCGCGCAGGAAGTGCCGGAAATTTACGACGGCATCGTCGAGGTGAAGGCGGTGGCGCGCGATCCCGGTTCCCGCGCCAAGATCGCGGTTGTCTCGCGCGATTCCTCCGTCGATCCGGTCGGCGCTTGCGTCGGCATGCGCGGCTCGCGCGTGCAGGCCGTGGTCAACGAACTCCAGGGCGAGAAGATCGACATCATCCCGTGGTCGCACGACATCGCGACCTTTGTCGTCAATGCCTTGGCGCCGGCTGAAGTCGCCAAGGTGGTGCTCGACGAGGAACGCGAGCGCATCGAGGTGGTTGTTCCCGACCAGCAGCTCTCGCTTGCCATCGGCCGGCGCGGTCAGAATGTGCGGCTCGCCTCGCAGCTCACCGGCTGGGACATCGATATTCTCACCGAGCAGGAAGAATCGGAGCGCCGCCAGGCTGAATTCGAGAACCGCACGCGCATGTTCATCGATACCCTCAACGTCGACGAGGTTATCGGTCAGCTGTTGGCCTCCGAAGGCTTCACCTCGGTCGAGGAGCTGGCCCTGGTGGACACCAAAGAAGTCGCCGGCATCGAGGGCTTCGACGAAGACACCGCCGCCGAGCTACAGGCCCGCGCCCAGGAATATCTGGCAAAAATCGAGGCCGAGCTCGATGCCAAGCGCACCGAGCTTGGCGTGGCGGATGAGCTCCGGGACGTGCCTGGCGTAACGACCGCCATGCTGGTTCGCTTTGGCGAGCACGGGGTCAAGAACATCGAGGACCTGGCGGGTTGCGCCACCGACGACCTGGTCGGCTGGACGGAGCGCAAGGACGGCGAAATGGTCAGGGAAGCGGGAATCCTCGACGGTTTCGACATTTCGCGCGAGGAAGCCGAGACCCTCGTCATGCAAGCCCGTCTGAAGGCGGGATGGGTCGACGAGGCGGATCTCGCTCCGCCTGCCGCGGCCGAGGAAGCCCCAGCGGTAACCGAGGCGCAGGGCTGAAGGAGCACAACGGGCTTATGATCGCCGGAACGCAGGATGCCGATCTGGCCGCCGAACTCGATAGCGGGCCCCGCGCACGCGAGCGCGCCCGCTTATGCGCGGCTACCCGCACGGTGCATCCGGTATCGGAGCTGATCCGCTTCGTCGTCGGACCGAACGGCGAAGCGGTTCCCGACGTCAAAAGCAAGCTTCCCGGACGCGGCATTTGGGTCACGGCCACCCGCGACGCCATGGGGGAAGCCATCAAACGCAGGGTTTTCGCCCGCGGCTTCAAACGGGACGTTCGCCTGCCGCCGGACCTGGTGGCCCGAACCGAGCATCTCCTGGAACGGGCGGTCCTCGACGCCCTCGCCATCGCCGGCAAGGCCGGCCTGGTGGCGGCGGGTTTTGGCAAGGTCGAGACGGCCCTTGAAAATGAAGAGGTAGCCGCTGTTTTACATGCGGCCGAGGCCGCTGCCGACGGAATCCGCAAGCTCGACGCGGCACAACGCCGCCAGCGGCCGGCCCGGCCACCCGTCGTGATCGGATTCCTTACATCGGCGCAATTGGATTTGGCATTGAACCGCACAAATGTGGTACATGCTGCCCTGCTCGCCGGTCCTGCAAGCGAGACTTTCTTGGCGCGCTGCCGGCGCCTTGAACGGTTTCGGACCGGCGATCAGCACCATCAGGCTGGAGAAGCTGTGCCGAACTTAAGCCGGCCGGAGAAATAACGCGTATGACTGAGACGACCAAGAATGCCGGCGAAAAGCTGAGCGTAACTCCGACGAAGACGCTGACGCTAAAGCGCAGCGGCGTCGAGCAGGGCGTTGTCCGGCAGAGTTTCAGCCATGGCCGCAGCAAGGCCGTTGTCGTCGAGAAGGTGAAGCGCCGCATCGGTCCCGGCGAGGTGAAGCAGGAAGCCGTCGCGCCAGTGGCAGAGCGCGTGGTTACGCCGAAGCGCCCCGTACCGCCAAAAGCGCCTACTCCCGCTCCCGCCGCCGTGACGCCGTCGTTGGCGCCGGGCGCTCCGTCTCCGAAGTCTTCCGGCGTGGTTCTTCGCACCCTTACCGAGGAAGAGCGCAGCGCACGTGCTCATGCGCTCGCCGATGCGCGGCTGCGCGAAGCGGAAGAGCGAAAGATCGCCGAGGAAGAGGCGCGCATTCGCCACTCCCGCGAAGAAGCCGATCGGACCGAGAGGGCAAAGGCGGAAGCGCGCAAGCGCGACGAAGAAGAGCGCCGCAAACACGACGAAGAAACCAAGCGCAAGGCCGATGAAGTCGCCAAGAAGCGCTTTGGCGCCGAAACCACGCCGCTCAAGCCAAGCACCGCACGTCCGGTGCTTGAGGCCGACGAAGAAGAGGCGCCGCGGACCGCCCGGCGTGGCGGCGTGGCGGCACGCCCGGCGCCGGCGCCCAAGGCGCCGGCCCGCGTTGCCGAGAAGCGCCGCGGCCGGCTTACGGTTGTAACCGCCCTCTCCGCCGACGAGGTTCGCGAGCGCTCGGTCGCCTCCTTCCGCAGGCGCGTTCAGCGCATGAGCGGCCACCGCGACAACGAGCCCAAGGAAAAGATCGTTCGCGAGGTTACGATTCCGGAAACGATCACCATCCAGGAACTGGCCAACCGCATGGCCGAGCGCGCGGTGGACGTGATCCGCATCCTGATGCAGCAGGGTCACATGGCGAAGATCACCGATACGATCGACGCCGACACCGCCCAGCTCATCGCCGAGGAGCTTGGCCATACCGTGCGGCGTGTCGCTGAATCGGACGTCGAAGAGGGCATGTTCGATGCTCCCGACGATCCGGCAAGTTTGCTGCCGCGCGCCCCGGTGGTCACGATCATGGGCCACGTCGATCACGGCAAGACATCGCTTCTCGACGCCATCCGCTCGACCGACGTCGCGGGGGGCGAATCCGGCGGCATTACCCAGCATATCGGCGCCTATCAGGTCACGTCGCCATCCGGCGGGCGGGTGACGTTCGTCGACACGCCCGGCCACGCCGCGTTCACGGCCATGCGTGCGCGTGGCGCGAAGATTACCGACATCGTTGTGCTGGTTGTTGCCGCCGACGACGGCGTCATGCCGCAGACCGTGGAGGCGATCCATCACGCCAAGGCAGCCAAGGTGCCGATCATTGTTGCCATCAACAAGGTCGACAAGCCGGACGCCAAGCCGGAGCGCGTGCGCACGGAGCTGCTGCAACACGAAATCCAGGTCGAGTCGCTCGGCGGCGACGTTCTGGAGATCGAAGTTTCGGCCAAGGAAAAGCGCAACCTCGACAAGCTGCTCGACATGATCGCGCTGCAGGCCGAAGTGCTCGAACTCAAGGCCAATCCGAACCGCGCGGCCGAGGGCACCGTGATCGAGGCGCGGCTCGACCGCGGCCGCGGCCCGGTCGCCACGGTGCTCGTGCAGCGCGGCACGCTGCGGCCCGGCGACATCGTCGTCGCCGGCTCAGAATGGGGCCGCGTTCGCGCACTCATGTCGGATACCGGACATTCGGTCGTCGCGGCCGGACCTTCGATGCCGGTGGAGATTCTGGGCTTCAACGGCACGCCGGAAGCAAGCGACCGGCTGGCGGCAGTCGAAACCGAGGGCCGGGCCCGCGAAATCGCCGATTACCGCGCCCGGCAGAAGCGCGACATGCTGGCCGCAAAGCAAACCGGAATGCGCGGTTCGCTCGAGCAAATGATGAGCCAGCTCAAGGCGTCGGGCCGCAAGGAATTCCCGCTGGTCATCAAGGGCGACGTGCAAGGCTCGATCGAAGCCATCCTCGGCGCGCTGGAAAAGCTTTCGACCGATGAGGTCGGCGCCCGCATAATCTATTCGGGCGCCGGCGGCATCACCGAATCCGACGTCACGCTTGCGGAAGCCTCCGGCGCAGCGCTCATCGGCTTCAACGTTCGCGCCCACAAGGAGGCGCGCGAGGCGGCCGAGCATGCCGGCGTCGAAATCCGCTACTACAACATCATCTACGACCTCGTCGACGACGTGAAGAAGGCGATGTCGGGACTGCTCGCGCCGACGCTGCGCGAGACCATGCTGGGCAACGCGACAATTCTCGAAATCTTCAAGGTCTCGAAGGTCGGCACCGTTGCCGGTTGCCGCGTCACCGATGGAACCGTCGAGCGCGGCGCCAATGTCCGGCTGATCCGCGACAGTGTCGTCGTCCATCAGGGCAAGCTGTCGCAACTCAAGCGCTTCAAGGACGACGCGCGCGAGGTCGTCGCCGGCCAGGAATGCGGCATGGCCTTCGAGAACTACCAGGACATGAAGGTCGGCGATGTCATCGAGTGTTACCGAGTGGAGACCGTACAGCGGACTTTGTGAGTTCAAACCTCACGTCCGCATCGCCGTTAATGCCGGGCAAAAGCGCGAAGCGCCGATTGGCGTGACCCGGCGGTCCATGCAGAAAGTCGCTTATAGCAAAAGCAAGGTAGCTGTCCGGTTCGCGCCGGACACGAAGAAACAGATGGCCCGTCATCAACATCGCGATCATTCCGCAACTCATTCCGCTGGCGCCTCGCCGCGACAACTGCGCGTCGGCGAACTCATCCGGCATGCGATTGCCGACATGCTTTCCCGTGGCGACATCCACGATCCGGTGATTGAAAGACACATGATCACCGTGCCCGAAGTACGCATGAGCGCCGATCTGCGGCTTGCGACGGCTTACATCATGCCGCTCGGCGGCAAGGATGAGGAAAAAGTGCTCGAGGCGTTGGAAAACAACAAACGCTACATGCGCGGCGAGATCGCGCGGCGCGTTAACTTAAAATTTGCTCCTGAAATTCGCTTTCGCATTGACGAACAATTCGACGAAGCGGAACGGATCGAGAAGATTCTGCGAACACCCGAGGTCCAACGCGACCTTGGCGGCAAGGGTTTGGGCGAAAAGGACGAATAATGCCGGCACCGGATGATATTTTGCTCGCGCGAAGCGGCGAGGACGATCGTGTGTCCACGATCGTGCCGGCTGATGGTTCGGATCTGCGGTCGCGAGACCAAAACAAGAAGCGGCAAAAGCGCGACGTGCATGGCTGGGTCGTGCTCGACAAGCCGATCGGCATGACGTCGACGCACGCCGTCGCCGTGATCAAGCGCCTGTTCTCCGCGAAACGCGCCGGGCATGCCGGTACGCTCGATCCGCTGGCTTCCGGCTGTTTGCCGATCGCGCTTGGCGAAGCAACCAAAACCGTTCCGTTCGTCGTCGACGGTCGAAAAACCTACGTCTTTACGGTGCGCTGGGGCGAGGAACGCGACACCGACGATGCCGAGGGCCGCGTCGTGGATACGAGCGAGAGCCGTCCCGAGGCGGCGGCGATCCAAGCGCTGCTGCCGACCTTTATCGGAACCATCGAACAGATACCGCCGCGCTTTTCGGCCATTAAGATCCGCGGCGAGCGTGCCTATGACCTGGCGCGGGACGGTGAAACGGTCGAAATCACGCCGCGGGCGGTAACCATATATCGGCTTGAGCTGCTCGAAACGCCCGATCCGGATCATGCCGTGCTCGCGGCGGAATGCGGAAAGGGAACTTATGTCCGCGCGCTCGCGCGCGACCTCGGCCGGATGCTCGGCGTATTCGGGCATGTCAGCGCGTTGCGCCGCAGCCGGGTAAGCCCCTTCAGCGAAAGCGACATGATTTCGCTGGAACGCCTCGATTCTTTGTGTCATAGAGCGGCCGCTGGCGAGCGAAACCTCGCTGATCTGCTACTGCCGGTCGAGACCGCGCTGGACGACATCCCGGCGCTGGCCGTTAGCCCGGCAGATGCGGCAAGGCTCAACAGGGGCCAAGCCGTTTTGTTGCGTGGACGGGACGCTGCCGTCATCCGCGGCACGGTCCAGGTCGCTTCGGGCGGACAGCTCGTGGCAATTGCCGAGATCGACCGCGGCGAGATCGTCCCCAAACGCGTGTTCAATTTGACCGGCGTGACAGGTCGCGCCGACAGACAAAAGGGTTACTGACGATGTCGATTACGACCGCACGTAAGGCGGAGGTTATCCAGACATACGCCGTCAAATCCGGTGACACGGGTTCGCCGGAAGTACAGGTTGCGCTTCTTTCTGAGCGGATCAACAACCTTACGGATCACTTCAAGACCCATATCAAGGACAACCACTCCCGGCGCGGGCTGCTGAAGCTCGTGTCGCAGCGGCGCCAGATTCTCGATTATCTGCGGCGCATGGATGATGGTCGTTACAAAGTGTTGATTGAACGGCTGGGTATTCGCCGTTGAAAGCTTGCGCGCGGGAAAGCCCCGCGTGCTTTCGTGGCGGCGCGCACGATGCGCCCGCCCATATGTCCGGCAGCATTGCTGCCGATTAAGAGCGACGGACCGCTGGTCCGCCCGCATCACAGGAAGGTCCGAGAGCCATGGCAGGATCGCCAGACGCTGGCAGGCTTGGCAGCACTTGCTGCCCTGACAGCGCCTCGCCGTCTTGCTTATGGCTTTCGCATCTCCGCGAAAACCATGAGAGACAATCGCAATGTTCAACATTCACCGTATACAACTTGACTGGGGTGGTCGCGAGCTAACGCTGGAGACCGGCAAAATAGCGCGTCAGGCCGACGGAGCCGTGCTCGCTACTTACGGCGAGACCACCGTACTCGCCGCCGTCGTCGCCGCGAAGCAGCCCAAGGAAGGAATCGATTTCCTTCCGCTCACCGTCAACTACACCGAGAAATATTACGCGGCCGGCCGGATTCCCGGCGGCTATTTCAAGCGCGAGCGCGGCCCGACCGAAAAGGATACGCTGACATCCCGGCTGATCGATCGGCCGATCCGTCCGCTGTTCGCCGACGGCTGGCGCTGCGATACGCAGGTGACCATCACCGTGCTCTCGCACGACCAGGAGAACGATCCGGATATCGTCGCCATGGTCGCCGCTTCTGCGGCCCTGACCCTGTCGGGCGCGCCGTTCATGGGGCCGATCGGCGGAGCGCGCGTCGGCTTCATCAACAATGAATACGTGCTCAATCCGACGCTCGACGAGATGAAGGAAAGCCATCTCGATCTCGTCATCGCCGGCACGCAAGACGCCGTGATGATGGTGGAGTCGGAGGCGAAAGAACTTTCCGAAGAGATCATGCTCGGCGCGGTGATGTTCGGTCACCGGCATTTCCAGCCGGTGATCGGCGCGATCATCGAGCTCGCCGAAAAGGCCGCCAAGGAACCGCGCGAGCTGATCGTCGCCGACAACTCGGCCATCGAGAAGGAGATACTCGGCCTCGCCGAGAAGGACTTGCGCGCTGCCTATTCGATCTTTCGCAAGCAGGACCGCCAGGACGCCGTCGCCGCAGTCAAGAAGAAGGTGATGGAGCACTTTTTCCCCGAAGGCGCCGAACCGAAGCACGACAAGCTCGCGGTTGCCGGCGTGTTCAAGGAGCTCGAAGCCAAGATCGTCCGCTGGAACATTCTCGATACCGGCAAGCGCATCGACGGCCGCGACGTAAAGACAGTCCGGCAGATCGTGGCGGAAGTCGGCGTATTGCCGCGGACCCACGGCTCGGCGCTGTTCACCCGCGGCGAGACGCAGGCGCTGGTAGTCGCCACGCTCGGCACCTCCGAGGACGAGCAGTTCATCGACGCGCTGCAAGGAACCTACAAAGAAACGTTCCTGCTGCATTACAACTTCCCGCCATTCTCGGTGGGTGAAACCGGCCGCATCGGCGCACCGGGACGTCGCGAGATCGGCCACGGCAAGCTGGCCTGGCGCGCGATCCATCCGATGCTGCCGACCAAGGAGGAATTCCCCTACACCATCCGTCTCGTTTCCGAGATCACGGAATCGAACGGTTCGTCGTCGATGGCGACGGTGTGCGGCTCTTCACTCGCGCTGATGGATGCCGGCGTTCCGTTGAAACGGGCGACCGCAGGCATCGCCATGGGCCTTATCAAGGAGGACGAGCGCTTTGCGGTGCTCTCCGACATTCTCGGCGACGAGGATCATCTCGGCGACATGGACTTCAAGGTTGCCGGCACCGAGGGCGGCGTCACCTCGCTGCAAATGGACATCAAGATCGCCGGCATTACCGAGCAGATCATGAAGGTCGCTCTGGCACAGGCCAAGGACGGCCGTCTGCATATCCTCGGTGAGATGTCGAAGGCCCTGACCGCCGCCCGCGCCGAACTCGGCGAGCACGCGCCGCGGATCGAGACGTTCAAGATCCCGACCGACAAGATCCGCGAAGTGATCGGCACCGGCGGCAAGGTGATCCGCGAAATCGTCGAAAAGACCGGCGCGAAGATCAACATCGAGGACGACGGCTCGGTGAAGGTCGCTTCGGCCGACGGCGAGTCGATCAAGGCGGCGATCAACTGGATCAAATCGATCGCGTCGGAACCGGAGATCGGACATATCTACGAAGGCACGGTCGTGAAGGTCATGGACTTTGGCGCCTTCGTGAACTTCTTCGGCGCCAAGGACGGGCTGGTGCATATCAGCCAGCTTGCCCAGCGCCGAGTGCAAAAGACCGGCGACGTGGTCAAGGAAGGCGACAAGGTAAAGGTCAAGCTGCTTGGCTTCGATGAGCGCGGCAAGGTTAGGCTGTCGATGAAAGTCGTCGACCAGGAAACCGGCGAAGACCTTGAAGCAAAGCAAAAGGCCGAGGGCGGCGAAGCGCCTGAGGCTGCGGCCGGCGCGGCAGAGTAGCCGCGGCAGATATTACGCGTCGCAGCACGACGCGGTCAGAAACCTGGCGAAAGGCGGCCCCCGCGGGCCGCCTTTTTGCTGATCCGGTCAACGCGACGACAGGAATAGGCTCGCCAGCCGTGCAGGTGATGGCCGCCAGTTAAGCCAGCCCCAGATCGGCCAACGCCGCGATGTGGTGATCGGCTATTTCGGCGGCGAAGCAGCAGAATACGACCCGACCGATGCCGCGCGGGGCGGAAGCGAGTTCGGCTGCGACGGTGCCGACGGCGATGCGTGCTGCGCGATCCTGCGGAAAGCGATAGATGCCGGTGGAGATCGCAGGAAAGGCGATCGAAGCAAGACGATGCGCGGCGGCGAGGTCGAGCGCCGTGCGATAGCACGATGCCAGAAGCTCCTCCTCGCGCGCTCCGCCGCCGCTCCACACCGGCCCGACCGCATGGATCACATGCTTGGCCGGCAATCGATAACCCCGGGTAATCTTCGCGTCGCCCGTCTCGCAGCCGCCCAGCGTCCGGCATTCGGCGAGCAGTTCCGGCCCCGCGGCACGATGGATCGCGCCGTCGACGCCGCCGCCACCGAGCAGTGAGCCATTCGCCGCGTTGACGATGGCGTCAAGCGCAAGCGACGTGATGTCGGCAACGCACACGTCGAGCCGGGTGGAGCCGACCCCGGCCGAAAGCAGCGGCGTCATATTGCTCATGGCATCCGTGTGTCAGGCCCATTCGGCTTGCGCTTCAGCGAGCAGATCGACCGTGCCGTGCACGCCGATATCGTCGAAATGGTTATCGAGGAAACGCCGGGCCGCTCGCTTGCCGTTGAGGTGCAGCGTCTCGAAGAAATCATAGTCGGTCGAAATCTTGCTGGACGCGTCGAAATGCGTTCCGAACTGATCGAGCACGATGCGGTGGACGTTGACGCGGCGATATTGACCCGGCCCGGTGCCGCGCGGCAGCCGCCCTTTATCGATCAGGCGGGCGACGAACTCGATGGCGCGGTATTCGGAAAGCAAGGATGAGTTGAAGGTGATTTCGTTGATACGGTTCATGATTTCATTGGCGGAGGTCGGCGTCGCCTGCCGAACCAGCGGATTGATTTGCACCACCAGCACATCCTCCGTCGTCGTCGTGCCGAAAAACGGAAAGATCACCGGATTGGCGAGATAGCCGCCGTCCCAATAAGGTACGCCATCGATTTCGACGGCGCGGAACAGGAGCGGCAGACAGGCCGAAGCCATCAGTGCTTCGGCAGTGATCTTCTCGCGCGGAAAGATCCGCACCCGGCCGGTCTGAACATTGGTCGCCGAAATAAAGAGTTGCACGTCGGAAAAAGCCCGCACGGCGGAGAAGTCGACGAACCGCTCGAACAGATCCTTTAGTGGATTGATATTGAGCGGATTGAAGTCGTAGGGCGAAAAATATTTCGACATGAGATCGAGCCACGCCTGCATCGGCGTGCCCTCGAGCGGCATGAACGACAACATTCGATCGACCACCGCGCGCTGCAACGGCGGTAGATTTCCGTTGTTGCTCACGGCGCGCCAGAAGTCGGCGAGCCGTTTTTGCGCTTCCGGCCGTCCGCCGCGCGCCAGTCCATCGGCAAGCATCACTGCGTTGACGGCGCCCGCGGACGTGCCCGAGATGCCTTCGAACACCAGCCGCTCATCAGTCAAAAGATGGTCGAGTACGCCCCAGGTGAATGCCCCATGCGCCCCGCCACCCTGAAGCGCGAGATTGATGCGCTTGGGTGCCTGCGCGCCCGAGCTATTGGGCGCCCGGCCGGGCAACAGCGAAGTAAGTAGCGGTTTCAACGCCATGTGCGCCGGCTCAGCAGCCAGGGGCCGCACATCTCGCCAGAAGGCGGAAGATCATTCCGCCGTCCAGCCGCCATCGATCGAAAGATTGGCGCCGGTGATTGCTTTCGCCACATCGGAGCAAAGATAGATTGCAAGCGCGGCCACCTCTTCGACGGTGACGAATTCCTTGGTCGGCTGCGCTGCGAGGAGCACGTCGCGTTTGACCTGCTCCGCCGTCATGCCCCGCGCCTTCATCGTATCGGGAATTTGCTTTTCGACCAGCGGCGTCCAGACATAGCCGGGACTGATGCAATTGGCGGTAATGCCGAAGGTCGCCACTTCAAGGGCGACCGTTTTGGTGAGGCCGGCGAGCCCATGTTTTGCCGAAACGTAAGCGGCCTTGAAGGGCGAGGCGACCAGCGAATGCGCCGACGCGGTGTTGATGATGCGCCCCCATTTCCGCGACTTCATGCCGGGCACCGCGGCGCGGATGGTATGAAAGGCTGAGGAAAGATTGATGGCGATAATCTGATCCCACTTTTCGACCGGAAATTCTTCGATCGGTGAGACGTACTGGATGCCGGCATTGTTGATGAGGATATCGAGTGAACCGAAAGTCTTCTCGGCCGTCTGCACCATGGCGGCGATTTCGGCCGGCTTGGTCATATCCGCCGGCGAATAGCTCGCCTTCACGCCGAAACCCTTCTCGATCCCGCTGCGCTCCTTTTCGATCGCGGCGGCATCGCCGAAGCCGTTGATGGTGACATTGGCGCCCTGTTCCGCCAGCGCACGCGCGTAGGCCAATCCGATGCCGGACGTCGAGCCGGTCACCAGCGCGGTCTTTCCTTTCAGCATGATCATCCCCAATTCAAGAAGCTGCGCCTATGTGAAACGCGCGTTGCGTGTGACTATTGGTTGAGCGGCGGCAATGTGAGACGCTTTTTGCTGCAGCGCAATATCAAAATTAGCTGTCGCGTCACGTTTTCGCGATGCCGCCCGAACCGCTACAAAGGGTAAAATAGAGCCGTCTTCGTGGCTACGAGATGACAGCGATGCCCCCTGCAATTTTTCCAGCGCCCGACCACGATCACGGCAGTTGCACCAGCGCCGCTATCGCCCATGCTGAAGCACTGTGCGCCGCGCGCGCGCAACGGCTGACACCGATGCGCCGGCACGTGCTCGAGGCGCTGCTCGCAAGCCACAAGCCGCTCGGGGCCTACGAAATCATTGAACGGCTAGCGGATCGGACCCGGCCGGCACCGATCACCGTCTATCGCGCCCTCGATTTTTTGCGCGACAACGGCCTTGTTCATCGGATCGAGAGCCGCAATGCCTTCGTTGCCTGCGTGCACAATCACGCTGGCGGCGACCCTGTAGTCTTCCTCATCTGCGAGCATTGTGGCGCCGTCGGCGAGGCGGCTAGCAGCGCTGCCGCGGAGGCGCTCAAAGCCTCCTGCCGTGCGGCGGGTTTTGCGCCTAAGAGCCAGGTGATCGAAATCGCCGGCATTTGCTCGCATTGCCGGACGCGGTGAGGGATTGCTTTTCCTCCGTCGCTATCCGCTTGTCGGCGTGATCCACCCTTCTCTCCCCTTGTAATTGAACTGACCCCCAAGTGCCGCATTCGCCACAATCCCGTCCGCTCGACGCGCTCGCCATCGCCGTGACCTTGGCGCTGTGTTTGACCTGGGGCTTCAATCAGGTCGCAATCAAATACGCTATTCAGGAAATCCCGCCTCTCACTCAGGCGGCGATTCGTTCAGTCGTCGCCGCTTTGTTGGTTGGTGCCTACGCGCGGCTACGCGGCATTCCGCTGCTCGAACGCGATGGCTCATTGCCGGCGGGCATCGCCGCCGGTGCGCTTTTCGCGATTGAATTTCTTTTGATCTATCGCGGACTCGAATGGACGACGGCAACCCGCGCCGTCCTGTTCCTTTATCTGGCGCCGTTCTTCGTCGTGATCGGGTCGCGCTGGTTCATTCCGGGCGATCATTTCTATCCTTCCCAATGGTTCGGCTTGTTGATTTCTTTCGTCGGCATCGTCATCGCGTTCGGGCTGCCGACCCCGGCGGCCGATCCGCGTCAGACGCTCGGCGATCTCATGATGATTGTGGCCGCGGTCGCCTGGGCGGCGACAACACTCGTCATCAAGGCGAGCCCGCTTAGCCGTATCAGCTCGGAAAAGACGATGCTCTATCAACTGGTGGTTTCGGCGCCATTACTCGCCGCCGGCGCCATTGTCTTCCGCGAGCGCATCGATGCCATGCCGTCCGCTCTGGCGATCGGTGCGGTGGCGTATCAGGCCGTTTGGGTGGTCGCAGTCACTTACGTCATATGGTTCGCGCTGATCGTTCGCTATTCAGCGAACAGATTGTCCGCCTTTACGTTCCTGACCCCGATCTTTGGGGTCATCGCCGGTCATCTTGTTTTGGACGAACCGCTGACCGTGCCCTTTGCGGTTTCGGTGGCGTTTGTGGCGCTGGGCTTGGTGCTCGTAAACCGGCCGCGGTAAGGCTATATCGATGGCTGGCCGCCTATCGGCATTCCGCAGGTTGCATGCTGGTCGCGCCGGAACGATGTATTAAAGTCGAAAAATCAAAGGGTTACGCGATGATGGAGTTTTCCGGTCCCGCCGCAAGGCACCGCACAATTGCCGTGAGGGTCGGCAATGTGACCGTCGGCGGCGGCGCACCGGTCGTGGTGCAGTCGATGACCAACACCGACACCGCCGACGTGGACTCGACGGTGAGACAGGTCGCGGCGCTGGCGCGGGCCGGCTCGGAATTGGTGCGGATCACCGTCGACCGCGACGAAGCCGCGGCTGCTGTACCGCACATCAAAGACCGGCTCCTTAAAATGAACGTCGACGTGCCGATCGTCGGCGACTTCCACTATATCGGCCACAAGCTCCTGGCCGATCATCCGGCCTGCGCCGTGGCGCTCGACAAATATCGCATCAATCCCGGCAACGTGGGCTTCAAGGAAAAGAAGGACCGGCAATTCGGCGCCATCGTCGAGACCGCGATCCGCCACGACAAGCCGGTGCGGATCGGCGCCAATTGGGGCTCGCTCGATCAGGAGTTGCTGACGCATCTCATGGACGAGAATTCCCGCTCAAGCCGTCCGGTCGACGCCCGTGACGTCACCCGCGAAGCCATGGTCCAATCGGCGCTGTTGTCCGCCGGGCGCGCCGAGGAAATCGGTCTGCCGCGATCGAAGATCATCATTTCCGGCAAGGTGTCTGCGGTCCAGGATCTGATCGCGGTCTATGGTGAACTGGCCCGGCGCTCCGACTACGCGCTGCATCTCGGGCTGACCGAAGCCGGCATGGGCTCGAAGGGCATCGTGGCTTCATCCGCGGCGATGGGCGTTTTACTTCAACAAGGCATCGGCGACACGATCCGCGTCTCGCTCACGCCTGAGCCGAACGGCGACCGCACGCTGGAGGTCAAGGTCGGGCAGGAGCTGCTGCAGACCCTCGGCTTGCGGACATTCGTGCCGCTCGTTGCCGCCTGCCCCGGCTGTGGCCGCACCACATCGACGACGTTCCAGGAGCTTGCGGCCGGCATTCAAAGCTTCATCCGCGAATCCATGCCGGAATGGAAAGCACGCTATCCCGGCGTCGAGGGCCTCAATGTCGCGGTGATGGGCTGCATCGTCAACGGTCCGGGCGAAAGCAAACACGCCGATATCGGGATATCGCTTCCGGGAACCGGTGAGCAGCCGACGGCGCCGGTTTTCATCGACGGCAAGAAGGCAATGACGCTGCGCGGCCCGACGCTGGCCGCCGATTTCCAGAAGATCGTCATCGATTACATCGATCGACGCTTTGGTTCGAACGCCGGACGAACCGCGGCGGAGTAAAGCACCGATCGAACAAAACGACGCCGCATGCGCCGCATCTCCTCGAACTGGACGTTCTTTTATAAGCGCATCTTCCCGGTGATCTGGTTTGGATTCCTCGCGTTGTTTGTTGGTGTCGCGGCTTTCAACGTGCAGCGATCAGATAATTTCGCGCTGGTCCCATTCGTCATTGTACCGGCCGGGATGTTCGTCTTCGGTCTTTATTTCATGAGGAAATTTGTATTCGACCTTGTCGATGAAGTCTGGGACGAAGGCGATGTATTGGTCGTGAAAAACCGCGGCCACGATCTTCGCATCCCATTGAAGGACATTAAAAACGTCAACTATTCACCGCTGGTCAATCCGCCGCGCGTTATCTTGTCATTGCGGCGTCCGACGGCTTTGGGCGACGAAATCGCGTTCTGTGCGCCTGTGCGCTTCATGCCATTTGCGGCAAGCCCGGTAATTACTGATCTGATCGATCGCGTCGATCGGGCGCGCTCGAAATAAGATTAAGGTTCACCCGACGAAACAGCGCTCGGGCAAGCTTATTTCAGCCTCAAAAAATGATTGCCCCGCTTGTCTCTAGCTTTTTCGTTCCAACCGACGAATGACTTCGTCCAGTTGCTCGAGACTGCGATATTTAATGGTGAGAGTGCCGCCGCCGCGGCGATGCTCGATATCTACCGTCAATCCAAGCGCATCAGACAGCCGCTTTTCGACCGCGAGCGTATCTGCGTTTTTGGTTGTTGTTTCGCGCGTTTGATCGCCGCTCGCCGGTTTCTTGGCGCTCCTGTGCGCCCGTTCGCGGGCCATCGCTTCGACGTCGCGCACGTTGAGACCACGGGCAACGATTTCCGCCGCCAGCGCTTCGGCATTGGGCTCGCCGACGAGCATGCGCGCGTGTCCGGCCGTCAGTTTTCCGTCGTGAATATAGGCCTTCACCGGATCTGAAAGTTTCAGAAGCCGCAGCGTATTGGCGACATAGCTTCGGCTTTTGCCGACGATCTTGGCAATCTCTTCCTGGCTGTTGCCAAATTCATCGATCAACGCGCGATAGCCGTCGGCCTCTTCGAGCGGATTGAGATCGGCACGCTGCACATTCTCGATGATAGCAAGCTGCAACGCTTCGGCATCGGTCGCTTCGACGACGACGACCGGAACCTCGTGCAGCCCGGCGCGCTGCGCCGCGCGCCAGCGCCGCTCGCCGGCGATGATCTCGAACATGTCGGCGGCGCCGCGTAGCGCTCGCACCACGATCGGCTGAATGATGCCGCGTTCCCGCAACGAGGCGGCGAGCTCGTCGAGCTCCGCGGCGGCGAAAGTACGCCGTGGATTACGCGCATTCGGCCGCAACGACCCGGTCGGCAATCGGCGCTGGCCGCGCGGACGTTCGGCCGGGCTTTCGCCGCCGACATCGCCGATCAATGCGGCGAGCCCGCGTCCCAGTCGTGACCGCGATCCATCTTCCGCCATCACGGTTTCTCCCGAACTCCCGGTCATGCGCACTCCGCGTATCTGATTGTGATCGTTGCTTCGCGTCACCGCGTTCGATGGAAAAAAGCCGTCCGCGATGTCAGCCGACGCACAATTCTTTTTCCCGCTGGATGATTTCGGTGGCGAGCCGCAGATATGCTTCGCTGCCGCTGCATTTGAGATCGTAGACCAGCACCGGCTTGCCGTATGACGGCGCTTCCGAGACACGCACGTTGCGCGGAATGATGGTGTCGTAGACCTTCGAGCCCATGAACTCGCGGACGTCGGCGACGACCTGACCCGAGAGATTGTTGCGCGAGTCGTACATCGTCAGCACGATGCCGTGAATCGTGAGATCGGGATTGAGCTGCTCGCGGACGGAATCGACGGTCTTGATGAGTTGCGACAAACCCTCGAGCGCGAAGAACTCGCACTGCAACGGCACCAGTATCGCATGCGCCGCCGCCATCGCGTTGACGGTTAGGAGATTGAGCGAAGGCGGACAGTCCACCAGGACGTAAGTGAAGTTTGTTTGATCCGTCGCAGGCGTCTTCAGTGGCGCAAGCGCGTTGCGCAGGCGAAAAGCGCGGTCGCGGGCCTGGCCGATTTCAAGTTCGAACCCGGAGAGATCGAGGGTTGATGGCGCGAGGTGAAGACGCGGCACGGCGGTCTCGACGATCGCACTACGCAGCGCCGTCTCTCCGGTAAGAACATCGTAGGTCGAATGCAGGCGGCTGCGCCGGTCGATGCCGAGGCCGGTCGAGGCATTGCCTTGCGGATCCAGATCGACGATCAGCACGTCCTCGCCGATAGCCGCAAGCGCGGTACCGAGGTTGATTGCGGTCGTGGTCTTGCCGACGCCGCCCTTCTGGTTGGCGACCGCCAGGACGCGGGGCGGGGTCGCGGCGTTCGGCCGCGGGCTCCGCGGCGGCGCCGGAAAGGCTACTACTTCAGCGGATTGGTCCGAAGATGATGAGTCGCTCATCGCGGCCGACTTCCTTTCCTTTGCGGTGCACTTCGTGCCGGTACGGTCTTCGGTTCGAGGCCGCGTACGACGACGATCCGGCCTCTGGTATCCGTCAGGCTTTGGCTTAATTCAGATTGAATGTTCCAACATTTAGCGGCCTCGGTCAATTCCAACCCCACATCTTGTCCCTTCGGAAACACACCGAGACTACCCCTTTTCAACAACGGATATGCCATCGGCAGAAGTTCCGGTAACGGAGCCAACGCTCTCGCGGTCACGACATCAATCGGCTCCAAGGTATTTTCCACGAAATCCAATACTCTCAGCGTGTGAATTTGAGCCGGCGCGCCGGTGACACGCACGGCTTCCCGAAGGAATGCAGCTTTCTTGCCGTTGCTCTCGATGAGGTGCACGCGGGCCCCATCCGTGTCCGCGAGTGCACAGGCGATCATCAGGCCCGGGAACCCTGCCCCCGAGCCGAGATCGGCCCAAACGCGAGCCGTCGGCGCCAGCGCCAGGAGTTGCAGCGAGTCGGCGATATGCCGGGTCCAAAGGATCGGTATGGTCGATGGCGCAATCAGATTCATCCGCTGCTGCCAGTCCAGCAGCGTCTCGATAAAGCGGTCCAGACGGGCGGATGTTTCACGTGAAACAGGCGTCAGCGCCAGCGCCCGCTCGCGGTCTGCCGGCAGGCTGCTCGCCTGCCCGGTCATGCCGCGCCGTGGCTACGCTTGCGGCCCTGGCGGTGAAGGTGCGCCACGAGGAGTGTCAGTGCCGCCGGTGTGATCCCGTTGAGCCGGCTGGCGTGGCCGATCGTGCGCGGCCGCTGCGCCTGCAGTTTATGCCGCACCTCGTTTGAGAGACCGGGCAACGTCGCGTAGTCGATGTCCTCGGGCAGAGCGAGGCTTTCGTCGCGGCGATAGGACTCCACGTCCGCCGCCTGCCGGCTCAGGTAGACGGCATATTTGGCGTCGATTTCGAGCTGGCTGGCGATCTTTTCGTCGAGCTCGGCGAAGCGGGGCCAGATCCGCGCCAGTTCGGCAATGCCAATGTCAGGGTATGACAGCAGGTCAAACGCCGAGCGTCGTTGACCGTCCCGCCGTAGCTCGAGGCCATGGCGCGCGGCTTCGTTCGGCGTCACGCTGAGCATTTCCACGGTGGCACGGGCGTCCTGAAGGGCCGCCATTTTGGCCTCATGCGAACGTGCCCGCACTGCGCCGACGCAGCCGAGCGCAATCCCCTTGCCGGTCAGCCGCTGATCGGCGTTGTCGGCGCGAAGCGTCAGCCGGTACTCGGCGCGCGACGTAAACATCCGATAGGGCTCGGTAACGCCACGCGTGACGAGGTCGTCGACCATAACGCCCAGATATCCCTCGGCGCGATCGAGCACGATGGGCGCCCCGTCCCCCGCCCTTGCGGCGGCGTTGAGGCCGGCGATCAAGCCCTGCGCGGCCGCTTCCTCATACCCGGTCGTGCCGTTGATCTGACCGGCAAGGAAGAGGCCCGCAAGACGCTTCGTTTCCAGCGACGGATGAAGCTCCCGCGGATCGACATGATCGTATTCGATCGCATAGCCCGGCCGGACGATCCGGGCATGCTCCAGCCCCGGAATAGTCGCCACGAGTGCAATTTGGACGTCCTCAGGCAGCGAGGTCGATATGCCGTTCGGATAGACTGTCGTGTCGTCCAAGCCTTCGGGCTCAAGGAAGATCTGGTGGCCGGTGCGGTCGCCAAAGCGCACGATCTTGTCCTCGATCGACGGGCAATAGCGCGGTCCCCGGCTTTGGATCTGGCCGGAATACATCGGCGAGCGGTGAACATTTTCGCGAATCAGATCGTGCGTCGCCGGCGCGGTGCGGGTGATCGCACACTGCACCTGCGGATTGGTGATCCGCTCCGTCAGCACCGAAAATGGCTCCGGCGGCTCGTCGCCTTGCTGCATCTCCAGCGCCGGCCAATCGATCGTGGTGCCGTCAAGCCGCGGCGGCGTGCCGGTCTTGAGGCGACCGAGCACAAACCCCGCCCGCTCGAGTGTTGACGACAGCCCTGTGGCGGGCGCCTCACCCACCCGGCCGGCCGGGATTTTCCGTTCGCCGATATGGATGAGGCCGCGCAGGAAGGTTCCGGTGGTCAACACGACGGCCCCCGCGTCGAACGCGCGCCCGTCTGTCAGCCGCACGCCCGCAACATGACCATCCGCAAGCACCAGGTCGTCCGCCTCACCTTCCACCACCGTCAAGTTGGTAGTCTGCCGAAGCGCCTCCTGCACGGCCGCCGCGTAAAGCTTGCGGTCGGCCTGGGCGCGCGGTCCCCGGACGGCCGGACCCTTGCGGCGATTAAGCACACGGAACTGAATACCGGCCGCGTCCGCCACCCGGCCCATGAGGCCATCGAGCGCATCGACTTCACGCACCAGGTGGCCCTTGCCGAGACCGCCGATGGATGGATTGCACGACATGGCGCCAATGGTCGCGAACCGATGGGTCACCAGCGCCGTTCGTGCGCCCATGCGCGCAGCCGCGGCCGCGGCTTCACAGCCGGCATGGCCACCCCCGACAACGATGACATCGAAACGCGCGTCCAACGGTTCTCTCCGCAATGCGATTGATTTAGACAACACCGATTCCGGGGTCAAAACACGATACGCGGCGCGCGTGTTTCACGTGAAACATGGCACTGCGTGCGTTAACGATTTATTTACCAATACAAAAATCTCGGAAAATCACGTCAAGAATGTCCTCGACGTCCACGCGGCCGGTCAGCCGGCCCAGTGTCACCGCAGCCGAGCGTAAATCTTCCGCGATCAGTTCCTCGTTCCCCGAGATCCCGCGCGCCAAAGCTCTGTCGAGCGCGGCGACCGTTTCCTCCAGCGCCTGGCGATGACGCGCCCGGGTGACGAGAGACGTTTCCGTCGCTGCAAAATAATCGCGAGCGTAGCCGGAAAGGCCCGCGGCCAAGTCGTCGACTCCCGCCCCGTCCGCAGCGGATACCGAAAATTTTCTGGCTGAAGAAGCGGACGGCGATTTACAGTTATTCCACAGTTTATCCACAAGCAAATCGGCCTTGTTTCGAATCAGCCAACACTCTGATATAAAGCCACTTTCCAAGCTTTCCACAGCGCCTGGGCCAGCGGCCGATCCGTCAATGACCCACAGCACAAGATCGGCGGCAGCGGCCCGCGCGGCGGCGCGGCGAATGCCCTCCTGCTCCACTGGATCGTTGCTTTCGCGCATTCCCGCAGTGTCGAGCAGCGTCACCGGATATCCACCCAGATCCATATGCACCTCGATGACATCGCGCGTGGTGCCCGGATAGGGCGAAACGATCGCCGCTTCGCGGCGGGCCAGCCGGTTGAACAGCGTCGACTTGCCGGCATTCGGCGGTCCGGCGATGGCGACGACAAGACCATCCCGTAACCGCTCGCCGCGTCCACCATCCGCCAGTGCCGCAAGGATTTTGCTGCGTAATTGCTGCGCAGCATAAAGTGCCGGACCGACCAGATCTTCAGGCACGTCGGCCTCATCGGAGAAGTCGATTCCGGCCTCTACCAGCGCCTGCGCATCGATAATCTGCCGCCGCCAAGCCTCCGCCTGATCGCCGATGAGCCCCTTGAGCTGGCGGTACGCCGCCCGCCGCTGCGCGGGTGTTTCTGCCGCGATCAGATCGGCCAAGCCTTCCACTTCCGTGAGATCAAGCCGCCCATTATCGAAAGCCCGGCGTGTAAACTCCCCCGGCTCCGCAAGCCGGCAGCCATCGATTGCACTCAAGGCCTCCAGCACGGCTGACACGACGGCAAAACCGCCATGGAGCTGAAGTTCGGCCATATCTTCGCCGGTCTCGCTGCGCGGACCCGGGAACCAAAGCGCGAGAGCGTCGTCGATCGGCTCTCCGGTCGCGGGGTTTCGCACGCGCGCCAGCGCCGCCTGGCGCGGCGGCGGCAAGCGGCCGATCAGTCTTTCGAGCGCAACGCCAGCATTCGGACCGCAAACGCGGATCACCACGATGGCAGCAGGCGGGCGGCCTGAAGAGAGCGCAAAAATCGTTCGGCGATCGTTTTCCACGGGGCGTTGGATAATAGGCGCTCGCGCCGATCAATCAGGCCACGGCCGCACCGGCCGCGTTTCGCCAGGCTTCAACGGCCCGACATGTTCCAGAATTTCCTTATATTTGGGGTCAGATACCGGGTAGCGCAAAACACCCTGGCCATGCATTCCACCTGGGCCTCTGGCAAACAAATGCAGCACGATGGTGCCGTCGGCCTCCATGGTCGCCGTGCCGATGGAGTCCTCGGCAACCCGCACGCCGGCGGCCTCGTGGTAAAACGGCGCCGGTGCCGTCGGCGCGCCGCAAGCCGAGCCTTGGGCCGCGCAGTTGACAATGACCAACGAAGCAAGAAGCAGCGATGCCATCAACGTCTCCTGCCAAATCGTCTGCCGCCGCCGAAAAATCCTGCAAAAACCCGACGGGCGCGTATCCTGCGGGAACTGCCCTCGCCGGCGAACCGTTGTAAAGATGCACGGCCGTCGCAGGGTACCCAGCCGGCCGGATAGACCCCATGAGCAGCACGTCCCCGTCGCCACACGAAAACCAGCATGTAAACCGGCTCGCGCGCGAAACGAGCCCTTATCTTCTTCAGCACAAAAACAACCCGGTCGACTGGTGGGCATGGGGACCGGAAGCGCTCGCCGAAGCCAAACAAAGTGGCAAGCCGATCCTGCTATCGGTCGGTTATGCCGCCTGTCACTGGTGCCACGTGATGGCGCACGAAAGCTTCGAGGACGACGGCACCGCCCGCGTGATGAACGAGCTGTTCGTCAACATCAAGGTCGATCGCGAAGAGCGCCCGGATATCGATCAAATTTACATGGCGGCTTTGCACCACCTCGGCGAGCACGGCGGCTGGCCGCTGACCATGTTCCTCACGCCGGACGCGGAGCCCATTTGGGGCGGCACCTACTTTCCGAAAAGCGCGCGTTACGGCAAGCCGGCCTTTGTCGACATGCTGCGCGAGATCGCGCGCGTGTTCCGCGAAGAGCCGCAAAAGATCGAAAACAATCGCACCGCGCTCATGGAGCGCCTCGCCGCCACCACGCGGAAGGCCGGCGCCGTCACCATCGGTCCAACCGAACTCGACAATGCCGCGAAACAACTCGGCGGCATCATCGATCCGGTGAACGGCGGCACGCGCGGCGCGCCGAAATTTCCGCAGGCTGCGCTATTTGAGTTGCTCTGGCGCGGCGGATTGCGAACCGGCGAGACGCGTTATTTCGCCGCCGTCGACGTGACCCTGCACCATATCTGCGAGGGCGGTATCTACGATCATCTTGGTGGCGGCTTTTCCCGCTACTCGGTCGACGAGCGCTGGCTTGTCCCGCATTTCGAGAAAATGCTCTACGACAACGCTCAGCTCCTCGAACTCCTCGCGATCGCCTACCAGCGCTCCGGCAAGCCGCTTTACCGGCAGCGGGCCCAGGAAACGGTGGCCTGGCTCAGGCGCGAAATGACGACCGGGGAGGGTGCGTTCTCGGCTTCACTCGATGCCGATTCCGAAGGCGAAGAGGGAAAATTCTACGTCTGGTCGTACGAAGAAGTGATGCGCGAGCTCGGCGCCGAAGATGGCGTGTTCTTCGCGGGCCACTACGACGTGACGCCGCAAGGCAATTTCGAAGGTCACAACATCCTCAACCGCCTCGAGCCGCAGCCGCGCGGCGATGAGGACGAGGCGCGGCTCGCCGCTCTGCGCGCCAAACTCTTTGCCGTGCGCGCGCCGCGCGTGCGCCCGGGCCTCGACGACAAAATTCTCGCCGACTGGAACGGCATGATGATTACGGCGCTCGTCAATGCCAGCTTGCTGTTTGGCGAACCGTCATGGCGCGAGATGGCGCAGCGCGCCTTCGCCTTCATCGCTCGCGAGATGACGCGCGGCGACCGGTTCGGTCATTCCTGGCGCGCGAGCCAGCTCAAATTTCCCGGGCTTGCATCCGACTTCGCCGCCATGATCCGCGCGGCGCTCTCGCTTGCCGAAGCAACCGGTCAGCAGGGTTATCTTGACCAAGCGCTGACCTGGCAAAATGCGCTCGACCGCGATTATTCGGACGCCGATGCGGGAACGTATTATCTCACCGCCGCCGATGCCGAAGGGCTCGTCATCCGCCCCGCCGCGACCACCGACGAGGCGACGCCAAACCACAACGCGGTCGCGGCGCAAAATCTTGTCCGGCTCGCGCTACTGACGGGTGACGATCGGTGGCGGGAGAAAGCCGACCGGCTGATCACGGCGATCGCGCCGGCAGCGATCGAGAACCTCTACATGCACATGGCGCTGCTCAACGCCATTGATCTAAGGCTGCGCGCCACCGAGATCGTGGTGACGGGGCAGGGGACGGGCGCTGATGCGTTGCTCGCCGCCGCGCGTGCCATCCCGTCACTCGACCGGATCGTGTTCCACGCCCCTTCCGCGGACGCCTTGCCAGCATCGCATCCGGCGCGGCAACAGCTCCGCGCCGCGGGCGAGCCACAGGCTTTTGTCTGTATCGGGGAGGCTTGCTCGCTTCCCGTGACCGATCCGGCCGGCCTCACCCGCACGATTGCATCAGCCCGACAGACTTGAGGCTGGGCCAAACCAGCCGCGGCGAAGCGGTTGATTATGTATTCATCGAATTGAAAAACTCGCCGTTGTTCTTGGTGTTGCGCAGCTTGTCGAGCAGGAAGTCCATGGCGTCCATGGTGCCCATCGGATTGAGGATCCGGCGCAGCACGTACATTTTCTTGAGCTGATCGGGCGGAACCAGGAGTTCCTCCTTGCGGGTGCCCGAGCGGGTGATGTCCATCGCCGGGAAGGTCCGCTTGTCGGCCACCTTGCGATCGAGGATGAGTTCGGAATTGCCGGTGCCCTTGAATTCCTCGAAGATCACCTCGTCCATGCGGCTGCCGGTATCGATCAGCGCGGTGGCGATGATGGTCAGCGATCCGCCTTCCTCGATATTACGCGCCGCGCCGAAGAAGCGCTTCGGCCGCTGCAATGCATTGGCATCGACGCCGCCGGTGAGCACCTTGCCGGATGACGGCACCACGGTGTTGTAGGCCCGGCCCAGACGCGTGATCGAGTTGAGCAGGATCACGACATCGCGGCCATGCTCGACCAGGCGCTTGGCCTTTTCGATGACCATTTCGGCGACCTGCACGTGACGAACCGCCGGCTCGTCGAAGGTCGAGGAGATCACCTCGCCCTTCACCGAACGCTGCATGTCGGTGACTTCCTCCGGCCGCTCGTCGATCAGAAGCACGATCAGATAACATTCCGGATGATTGTGCGTGATCGAGTGGGCGATGTTTTGCAGCAGCACCGTTTTGCCGGTGCGCGGCGGCGACACGATCAACGCGCGCTGGCCTTTGCCGACCGGCGCAACGATATCGATGACGCGAGCCGAGAGATCCTTCTTGGTCGGATCTTCGAATTCCATCTTCAGCCACTCGTCCGGGTAGAGCGGCGTCAGATTGTCGAAATTGACCTTGTGGCGTGCCTTTTCCGGATCCTCGAAGTTGAGCGAATTCACCTTGAGCAGCGCGAAGTAGCGTTCGCCTTCCTTCGGGCTGCGGATATGGCCGTCGATGGTATCGCCGGTACGCAATCCGAAGCGGCGGATCTGAGAAGGCGATACGTAAATATCATCCGGACCCGGCAGATAATTCGCCTCCGGCGAGCGCAGGAAGCCGAAGCCGTCCGGCAGCACTTCGACGACGCCTTCGCCGACGATGTCGGTTTCGCGCGCGGAAAGCTGCTTGAGGATGCCGAACATCAGCTCCTGCTTGCGCATCGTGCTGGCATTCTCGACCTCAAGTTCTTCGGCGAAGGAGACAAGCTCCGCCGGAGACTTGGTTTTTAGTTCTTGGAGTTTCATTTCCCGCATACAGAATTTCCTAGGGGATGGGCCAGCGACGGATTGGAATTGCGACGTCACTGACGGGAAGAAAGAAGCCGTAGGTCTTGGGTTGCGAGGGGCTTTGGGAGCCCCAGTCCCCGATGCATCAGCGGGCTCCAGACAACTGGAGCCAGAACTCAACTGCATCCGCCTACGTTCGGTGGGATTTTGCGAAGATAGGAAAAGAACGCCCGTCAGGCAAGGGCAGAGACCGAGTATGCACTAACAACGCCGATCAATCAAAACGGTTTCAGCACCACGAGAAAAACGATAAGGATCATCAATATCGTCGGTACCTCGTTGATTATTCGATAGAATCTCGGCGAATGGCGGTTACGGTCGGCGGCAAAATCTTTTACCCATCGGGCAAAAAATCCATGCAAGGCCGAGAGCGCCACGACCAGCACCAGCTTCGCCTGCAGCCATCCCGATGCGAACCACCCGTAGTGAGAATCAGGCCCAAGCCAAGCCAGCCACAGCCCGAACACCCATGTCGCGATCATCGCCGGGTTGATGATGGCACGAAGGAGCCGCCGCTCCATCACCTTGAATGTTTCCGACTGTACCGATCCCTTTTCGGCCGCGCAGTGGTAGACGAACAGCCGGGGCAGATAGAGCATTCCGGCCATCCAGGCGATCACCGCAATGATGTGGAAGGCTTTGATCCAACCGTAAATGTTCACGCCAGTTCCCCGTGATCAGGCCGGAACGTTCCAGTTTCACTTCGGCATATTTCGGACACGCGCGATCAGTCGTTCGACGTGGGCAATTGGTGTTTCCGGCAATATCCCGTGGCCGAGATTGAAAATAAACGGACCCTCACAAAACGCCGCGAGAATAGCGTCGACCGACCGATCGAGCGCCGCACCGCCGACAAGAAGGGCCAAAGGATCGAGATTGCCCTGAACCGGACGTCGCGATTGAATTTCCTTGCGAGCGAAACCGAGTTCCATGGTCCAGTCCAGTCCCACCCCATCGATCCTCACGGCATCGAGATAAGTGCCAAGCTCAGTGCCGGCGCCTCGGGGAAAACCTATGATCTTTGCACCGGGAATTTCCTTGCGTACCGCTTCGACGATGCGCGCCGTCGGCTCGATACACCATTTGCGAAACTCGCCCGCCGGTAAAATTCCCGCCCAGGTATCGAAAATCTGCACCGCCTCGGCGCCAGCGGAAAATTGCCGAATCAAATAGCTCGCTGACGCATCAACCAAAATATCAATCAACTTCGAAAATGCTTCGGGAAACCGATACGCAAATGTTCGCGCTGGAAACTGATCGACGGTTCCACCACCCGCAATCATGTACGTCGCGAGTGTCCACGGTGCGCCACAGAAACCGAGCAATGTCGTCGTCGCCGGCAGTTCCTGCCTCACCTTGCCGAGCGTTTCGTAAACCGGCTCCAATTTCCGGTGATCAATCTCCGCGCTGAGCCTGTCTATTGCCGAGGGATCCTCAAGCGCATCAAGACGTGGTCCCTCGCCCTGTTCAAACGTCACGCGCTGCCCAAGCGCATGCGGCACAACCAGAATATCCGAAAATAAGATAGCGGCATCGAACCCAAAGCGCTGAACCGGCTGCAATGTGATTTCGCGCTGCACGGTCCGGATCGAAGCACAGATCGAGAAAACTCTCCGCCTTCTCCCGGATTGCCCGGTACTCCGGAAGATATCGTCCAGCCTGCCGCATCAGCCAGACCGGCGGAATGGGTTCCCGCACGCCTGCCAGCACTCGAAGAAGGGGTTTATTCGCCGGAGGAACCGTCACGCGTCCTTCCTACACTAAATAAGTCTAAGAGAGTTTGTTGTAGTGTTTGGACGGTTGATTGGACTCATACATCTGAACTCACACGTCATCCACGGTCCACCCACATATTCTTGCTGCCGGCCTTCTAATCGGTCTCGCTAAATTTAGGCCTGCATGCTCGGATTTTGCGGATGTTTTGCCTTTTATCCCTGCGACTATCCACATTTCACCGGTGTCCCGCACGATGATAGCTTTTGAAAGCGGCGCGGCACGGGTGTGGACGGATTTCGCACTTTCCCACCTATTGTTCTTGCGCGATGCCCCCGGTCATGGCCTTCTCCCGGACCGTCAACAGGTTACCAGCCTCTCGATGACGCCCACGGCCGGATATTTTCATTTGCATCTGATCTCCGATTCAACCGGAGAAACGCTTATCACTGTCGCGCGCGCGGCCGCGGCGCAATACGCCAAGATCAGTCCGGTCGAACACGTGCATCCGCTCGTTCGCTCGCAGAAACAACTCGATCGGGTACTGGCGGAGGTTGAGGAAACGCCGGGCATCGTGCTTTACACGCTGCTGCAAGAAAACTTGGCCGCGAAGCTCGAGGAAAAGTGCCGAGCGCTCAGGCTGCCTTGCCTCTCGATTCTTGGGCCGGTCTTGCACCTGTTCCAATCTTATCTCGGCGCTGAGTTGACCCACAAAGTCGGCGCCCAGCACACGCTCAACGCCGAATATTTTCGCCGCATCGACGCGCTCAACTACACGATGATGCACGATGACGGCCAGCAGGCGGACGATCTCGAAGAAGCCGATGTCTTACTGATTGGCGTGTCGCGCACCTCGAAAACGCCGACCTCGATCTACCTCGCCAACCGCGGTGTGAAGACCGCGAATATTCCGCTTGTGCCCGGCGTCCCGTTACCGCCCGGAATAGAAGAACTTAAGCACCCGCTGGTCGTGGGTCTTTTCGCCACGCCGGAACGCATTGTGCAAATCCGGCAAAACCGGCTGCTCGGCCTCAAAGCGCATCGCGATGACGACAAATATATCGACCAGAAATCCGTCGCCGACGAGGTTTCCGCCTCGCGACGGCTTTGCGCCAAGCACAATTGGCCGCTGATCGACGTAACGCGGCGTTCGATCGAGGAAACCGCGGCAGCGGTTCTGGCGCTGCTGGTCGAACGCCGCCGCCATATGGCGTCATAAATCATGTCGTTGTGGCTCGCACCCGACCCTCTGGTGCTCGCCTCCCGCAGCTTTGCTCGCCGCGCGGTGCTTGAGGCCGCCGGCATTCCGGTCGAGCCGCATCCGGCCGACATCGACGAGCGCGGCCTCGAGAAAAACGCCGCTTTGCGGGCGCCAGATGCTGTCGCGGCATTTCTGGCGCGTGAGAAGGCGGCTTTTGTCGCCGCCTTGCACCCGGGACGGCTGGTACTGGGCGCCGATCAAACCCTGGCGCTGGAGAGCGTGCGGTTTGCCAAGCCAGACGACCTGACGGCCGCGCGTGCCCAGCTTTCCGCGCTGCGCGGCCGTACGCACGAACTCCACTCGGCGATTGCGCTGGTCCGGGACACGAACGTGGTGTTCGAATACGTCGACACGGCGCGGCTGACCATGCGCCCGTTCTCCGACAAGTTCCTTGATTTCTATCTTGATACCGTCGGGCAGGGCGCAACGGCGAGCGTGGGCGCCTATCAGATGGAAGGTCCAGGCATTCAACTTTTCGAACGGATCGACGGTGACTATTTCACCATCCTGGGTTTGCCACTGATGGCAACGCTCGACTTTCTGCGCCGTTATGGATGCCTCGCTGTATGACCGGGAAACCGCCCTTCGTCCTTTGTCTGACCGGCTCGCTTGGCATGGGCAAATCGAGGACGGCGACGTTCTTTGCCGAGGCCGGCGTGCCGGTTCACGATGCCGATGCGGTCGTCCACGTGCTCTATGAAGGCGAAGCGGTGCCGTTGATCGAGAGCGCGTTTCCCGGCGCGACCTCGGACGGCAAAGTGGATCGCGTCAAGCTTGCGGCCATGGTCGTCGGCGACGTTGCGGCGATGGCGCGGCTTGAATTTATCGTGCACCCGCTGGTGAGCAAGGCGAGGGAGAAGTTTCTGGCCGACGCACAGGGACGCGGCGCGCCCGTGGTCGTGCTCGACGTTCCGCTGCTGTTCGAAACCGGCGGCCATGATGGCTGCGACGCGGTCGTCGTGGTTTCCGCGCCGCCCGAAGTGCAACGGCGCCGGGCCTTCGAGCGGCCGGGTATGACCGAGGAGAAGTTTTCGGCGCTCATCGCCAAGCAAATGCCCGACGCGGAAAAACAGCAGCGCGCCGACTTTATCGTGGATAGTTCGCAATCGTTTGACCATGCCCGCGCTCAGGTGCGCGACATCCTTCAGGCCGTCGCTAAAATGCGCGGCGGCGCCGGTGATTTGTAAGCAATACCGCTGACGCCGGCGCGAGGCCCTGTTATGCGCGAGATTGTGCTCGATACCGAGACCACGGGTCTCGATCCGCTGGACGGTCACCGTCTGGTCGAGGTCGGCTGCGTCGAACTGGTCAATCGCATACCGTCGGGACAGACATTCCACGCCTATTTCAATCCGCAGCGCAGTATGCCGGCGGAAGCGTTCGCCGTTCACGGCCTGAGCGAGGAGTTCCTTAAGGACAAGGCTTTCTTCGCGGAAATGGCCGACGATCTGATCGCTTTTCTCGGCGACGCACCGCTTGTAATTCACAATGCCGCGTTCGATCTCGGCTTTCTCAATGCCGAGCTTGAGCGTGCGGGCAAACCCTTGATAGCGCGCGAACGTATGGTCGATACGCTTCTGATTGCGCGCCGCAAGCATCCGGGCGGCTCCAATCGGCTCGACGATCTTTGCGTGCGGTATGCGATCGACAATTCCCGCCGCACCAAGCATGGCGCGCTACTCGACGCCGAGCTTCTGGCCGAAGTCTATGTCGAGCTGATAGGCGCGCGTCAGGCGCAACTCGTTCTGTCGCAGGCATCCGCATCGGGCCAGGCCGTGGGCGAGCCGATCATCGTCCGCGAACGACCCGTGCCGCTTGTTGCGGTGATAACCGCCGAAGAACGAGCGGCGCACCAGGCGTTTATTGCCACTCTTGGCGACAACGCGATTTGGCGCGACTACGTCAGTTCGGATTGACCGGTTGCGGTGGCGGCGCCGGTTGCGCTCCAGCCAGTCGTTGGCGGTAGAGGCTGACAAAATCAATCGGATCGAGTAGAAGCGGCGCAAACCCGCCGTTCCGCACCGCGGTGGCAACGATCTCGCGGGCGAACGGAAACAGCAGGCGCGGGCACTCGATCAGTACGACAGGCTGGAGGCTCTCCTCCGGCACATTTTGGATGCGGAAGGCACCGGAAAATACCAGTTCGAAGCTGAACAGCAGCAGTTCTTGAGCCTCGGCCTTGCCTTCCAGTCGCAAGGTTACCTCGAAATCCGTCGCATTCATGGGCGCGGCGTCGACGTTGACCTGGATGTTGATGGTCGGTTGCTGGCCGCTGGGCGCCATCGAACGCGGAGCGTTCGGATTTTCGAATGAAAAGTCCTTCATATACTGGGCAAGGACGCCGATTTGGGGCATCGCCTGGGCCTGAGGACCCCCGTTTGTCGCTGACATAGTCGTCTCCGGCCCCGGCGGGGCATTCGAATTTGGCTAACACAGGCGCGATGGTCGAACAATGCGTCAGCCGGGTGCGGTAACTTTGAGCCTCCGCGCTCGGACTCCGCCAAGCAGCCCTAAAAGCGAACCAATTGTGACGGACAAGCGGTGTCCATATCGCCCGGACTGGTAAAATAGAACGTATGTCGCGGTTACGATGTTGGCGCAGCGACGGTCATCGTTTAAACTTTGATGTCGGCAAGCGCTATCGGCCTGCGGCTACTGGATGGTTCCCCGTGCGTGCCCTACATAGAGCGGGGGTCCGGGCGCCCCACGGTTCGTGACTTCGAACCGTCTTCGGGAAAAGTGTGGTCCCGTCAACTGCGACGCCGAGAGAATTGAAACGTGTTCGATATCTACACCATCATCTTCCTGGCGCTCGCCGTATTCATTTTCCTGCGGCTTCGTAGCGTTTTGGGGCAACGGACCGGGCGCGAGCGACCGCCCTACGATCCCTATTCCGCCCGTGATGCGGTGCGCAGCCCGGCGACCGACAAGGTCGTGACCTTGCAACCGCGGCCTGCCGAGCCGGCTTCAACGCGGCCGGTTGAGGTTACGCCGCCGGCGGCCGATCGCTGGAAGGACATTGCCGAAAAAGGATCGAGCGTTGCGGTCGGGCTCGACGCCATCGCCGCAGCCGATTCCGGCTTCGATGCCAAGCACTTCATTACCGGCGCGCGGGCGGCCTACGAAATGATCGTGACGGCGTTCGCCGAGGGCGATCGCCGCCAGTTGCGCAGCCTTCTTTCCCGCGAGGTTTTTGACGGGTTCGATACCGCCATCGGCGAGCGCGAAAGCCGCGGTGAGACCGCCGAGACCCGGTTTGTTTCCATCGACGGCTCCGCGATTACCGGCGCCGAATTGCGCGCGCGAACGGCGCAGATCACCATCCGCTTCATCTCCAAACTTATTTCCGCGACGCGAGATCGATCCGGTAATGTGATCGACGGCAGTGCCGAGAAAGTGACCGACGTTACCGACGTCTGGACGTTTGCACGCGACATTTCCTCCCGCGACCCCAACTGGAAGGTTGTTGCAACCGAAGCCGGGCAGTAGGCGGCATGACGGCGGGTGGGCGAGTGTTGCTCCTCGTTGCGGCGTGCATCGGTCTTGCCGGCCTAGTTGAGCCCGCCGCAAGCGGCGAGCAAGAGCCGATCAAGTTCCCCGATACTCAGTATGAGCCGGTCGATTGGGCGAATCTCGACGGCTGGGCCGCCGACGATCATGCCACGGCGTTTGCGATTTTTCTCGAGAGCTGCCGCGCGCTGGGCAGCAATCGGCAGGCCAGCGCCGAAGCGGTCGCGATCAGCGATGCGCTCAAAAACGTCTGCGCCCGCGGCCTGGCGGCGGTGCCGCTCGAAGAGGAGGGCGCGCGGAAATTCTTTGAGGACAATTTTCGGCCGCTTCGCATCAGCAAGCTGGGCGACAGCGATGGCTTTCTCACCGGCTATTACGAGCCGATCATCGAGGGCTCGCGCGTTCCTACCGGTGAATTTGTCGCGCCGCTGTATAGGCGGCCGCCCAATCTCACCATCTCCGGCCGCCGCAAGCTCGGCGATGCGTTTCCGAGCAAGGGCGTCAAGGTCGGCCGCCGCGTCGGCCGGCGCAAAATCGTGCCCTATTACGACCGTGCCGCGATCGAGGATGGCGCGCTCGATGGCTGGCATCTGGAAATCTGCTGGCTGCGCAGCCAGATCGACGTGCTGTTTGCACAGATCCAGGGATCGGCCCGCATCAAACTGGAAGACGGCACCGTTCTGCGCGTCAATTACGACTCGCATAACGGCTGGCCCTACACGCCTGTCGGCCGTGTGCTGATCGAACGCAAATTCCTCACCAAGGATGAAATGTCGATGCAGCGCATTCGCGATTGGATGCAGGCCAACCCGGACCTGGCCCCGGAGGTGAGGCGGCAGAACAAGTCGTACGTGTTTTTCCGCATCACCGATCTGGCGACGGAAGACGAGGCGATCGGCGCCCAGGGCGTTCCGCTCGTGCCCGGCCGTTCGATCGCGGTCGACCGTGCCCTCCATGCCTACGGCACGCCGTTTTTCATCTCGGCGGACCTTCCCATCGCCAATGAAAAAGCCGGAACGAAATTCCGCCGCCTGATGTTCGCGCAGGATACCGGGTCGGCCATCGTCGGCCCCGCACGGGCCGATATCTATTTCGGCGCCGGGGCCGAGGCCGCACGCATGGCGGGCCGCATCCGCAATGCCGGCCAGTTCACGATGCTCATCCCGCGCGAACTCGATCCGGTCGAGGCGCGCGCCGTGCCGCTGCCGCCGGAACGCGCCGGGTTCCTCGCGCAATTGACTGCCGGCGCCATGATCGATCCGACGGCAGAAGATGTTCCGCTGCCGGAACCGCGGCCCGCTGCTGCGCCCGAACCCGACCCGGCGCCGAAATCGAAATCAAAAGCGCGGCGGCGGTAATGAGCCGGCGTCATCCCCTGAGCGACGAAGACCACGCGCTTTGGAGCGGCTTTGTCCGGTCCATCAAACCTCTCCACCGTGTTCCGCGATTGGCGAAACCGTCGGCGGGCAAAAAGCCACCGCCACAGCCGCCAGCTCCGCCGCCGCGCCCGGTAGCGCGGCTCGAAGCATTGCCGGAGAAAAAGGCGCCCGCTCTCGCGCCGCTCGGTCGACGGCTGAAGCAGCGTGTCGCGCGCGGCCACGAAGCCATCGATGCGCGTCTCGATCTGCATGGCTACACGCAGCCGGAGGCCCACGCGGAATTGTTCCGCTTCCTGCAGCGCGCGCAGGCAAACGGCGCGAGGATGGCACTCGTCGTTACCGGCAAGGGAACAGGCCGAGGATTGGACCAGCGCGAGCGCGGCGTGCTCAAGCGGCAAGTTCCGGTGTGGCTGTCGCTGCCGCAGTTCCGATCGCTGGTCGTCGGCTTCGAGGACGCGCATATCGGCCATGGCGGAGAAGGCGCGCTGTATGTCCGGCTGCGGCGGTCGCGCTAGAATTTCGCAATTAACCTAATCATTGGATTGCCCACGGAAGCGCAAGAAACGGTCAAGTTCGTCTGCAAGGAATGACGCCCTTGATCGGAGTAGAGCGTCATGCCCGAGATTGCCGAAGCCCAATCGCAACCAATCCCGAAACGAGATGACTTTCGCGACAAGGACTTGCGCGGCAACGACTCGCTCGACAAAGGCTTGACTGACAAAGGCTTGACCGACAAGCAAGCTTTCGCCCAAGTCGAGAAGTGGATGGCGATGATCCGCGAACTCAGCTTCGAGCGGCCGGGGGCAGGCCAAGTTCCGCGGCTGATCGAAAGCGCGGCGCGCTTTTCTATAGAATGAACCGGCTCAAGTCGGCGTTCTTGGCCAGATCGCCGACGTGCTTTTGCACGTAAGCGGCATCGATCGTGACAGTCTCGCCGGGCCGGTCGGGCGCCGCGAACGAGATTTCGTCGAGCACCCGTTCCATCACCGTTTGCAATCGACGCGCGCCGATATTTTCTACGCTGGAATTCACCGACACCGCCATGTCGGCGACGGCGTCGATGGCGTCCTCAGAGAATTCGAGCGTCAGGCCTTCGGTCCGCATCAGCGCAATATATTGCTTGATCAGGGAAGCCTCGGGTTCGGTCAGGATGCGGCGAAAATCGTCCCGCGTCAGCGGCTTCAGCTCGACACGGATCGGCAAGCGGCCTTGCAATTCCGGCAGCAGGTCGGACGGCTTCGAAATGTGAAAAGCGCCGGACGCGATAAAAAGGATGTGATCGGTCTTTACCGAGCCGTGCTTGGTCGCAACCGTCGTGCCTTCGATCAGGGGCAATAGATCGCGCTGCACGCCCTCGCGCGAAACGTCGCCGCTCACGCGCCCGTCTCGGGCGCAGATCTTGTCGATCTCGTCGAGGAAAACGATGCCGTTGTTTTCCACCGCCTTGATCGCCTCCTGCGTCAGCTGCTCGGAATCGAGCAATTTGTCGGATTCTTCGTTGATCAGGATTTCATAGGAATCGTGAACGCTGACCCGCCGGGTCTTGGTGCGTCCGCCGCCAAGCTTGCCGAAAATGTCTCCGATCGAGATAGCGCCGACTTGCGCGCCCGGCATGCCGGGAATTTCGAATAGCGGCATGCCGCCGGACGATTGCACCTCGATCTCGATCTCCTTGTCGTTGAGCTCGCCGCCGCGGAGCTTTTTTCGGAACGCCTCCTTGGTCGCGGCGCTGGCGGAAGCGCCGACAAGCGCATCGAGTACGCGGCTTTCCGCCGCCTGCTGCGCTTTGGCCTCGACGTCCTTGCGTTTCCGGTCGCGTGTCAACGTGATGGCGATCTCGACGAGGTCGCGCACAATCTGCTCGACGTCGCGGCCGACATATCCGACCTCAGTGAATTTCGTCGCCTCCACCTTGAGGAACGGCGCGCCGGCAAGCTTGGCGAGGCGGCGCGCGATTTCGGTCTTGCCGACGCCCGTCGGTCCGATCATCAGAATATTCTTGGGTAGGACTTCTTCGCGCAGCCGCTCGTCGAGTTGCAGCCGCCGCCAGCGGTTGCGCAGCGCTATGGCGACCGCGCGCTTGGCGTCGGCTTGGCCGACGATGAAGCGGTCCAGCTCGGAAACGATTTCGCGTGGGGAAAAATCACTCATTGTTTGCTCATTGCACGAAACGCATAAGGCCGCGGCACCATCTGTCAGGCGCTCTTCAACGTCTCAACGGTGACGTTGCGGTTGGTGTAAACACAGATGTCGGCGGCGATGTCGAGCGCGCGGCGGACGATCGCCTCGGCATCGAGCGGGCCATCGGCGAGCGCGCGGGCTGCGGCCAGCGCGTAGTTGCCGCCGGAGCCGATGCCGACGATGCCGGCCTCCGGCTCGAGCACGTCGCCGGTACCGGTGAGCACCAGCGACACGTCCTTGTCCGCGACGATCATCATGGCTTCGAGCCGGCGAAGGTATCGGTCGGTGCGCCAATCCTTGGCCAGTTCGACCGCAGCCCGCATCAATTGGCCGCGATACTGCTCCAGCTTTGATTCCAGCCGCTCGAACAGGGTGAAAGCATCGGCCGTGGCGCCGGCAAAGCCGCCAATGACCTCGCCGCCGCCAAGCTGGCGCACTTTGCGCGCGTTGGCCTTGACGATGGTCTGGCCGATCGACACCTGGCCGTCGCCGCCGACGGCGACGAGTCCGCCTTTACGGACGGTGAGGATGGTCGTGCCGTGCCAGATTCTTTCGAACGATGGGCCGGATTCGGAAGGGTGCATAGGGGGAAAGTGCCTGTGTTTCAGGCATGATTTAGGAGTTGGCGGCCGGCAATGCAAATACACCGGGCGGAACATTGGCGCGGCCGTCAAAGCCCTGATAAAAGGCGCGGCGCGCTGTTGGAGATCAGGATGCGTAAGGCGTCCGTGAAGCGGACTACCAAGGAAACCGACGTCGAGGTCGCCATCGATCTCGACGGCCAAGGCCGCGCGTCTATTGCCACCGGCATCGGCTTTCTCGATCACATGCTCGATCTCCTGGCCCGGCATTCGCGTATCGACATCGAGGTCAAGGCCAAGGGCGACCTGCATATCGACCATCATCACACCACCGAGGATGTCGGCATCGCGCTCGGTCAGGCGGTGAAGCAGGCGCTCGGCGATATGAAGGGCATCACCCGCTATGCCGATGTGCATGTGCCGATGGACGAGGCGCTGACACGGGTGGCGATGGATATTTCCGGCCGGCCGTTCCTCGTCTTCAAAGCCGAATTCGTGCGCGACAAGGTCGGGCCGTTCGACACCGAGCTGGTGCAGGAATGGTTTCAGGCTTTCGCCATGAACGCGGCGGTGACGCTGCATGTCGCCACGCTGTACGGCACTAACGACCATCATATCGCCGAATCTTGCTTCAAAGGTTTGGCGCGGGCGCTGCGGACGGCGGTTGCCATCGATCCGCGTGCCGCGCACGAGGTGCCTTCGACCAAGGGTACGCTTGGCGGGTGACGCGCCGTCCTCGCTCGCGACTGCCCGGTTAGCTATGGAACAAAGTCATGTCTGTCTTCACGGTTCATGAGCCGCCACTGCGCGCCGCTGATTCTGCGCCCGATCCCGAGCGCTTTACGTTTGTTCGCGAGGGATTCTATTTCTGGGCCTTCGCGCTCGCGCCGCTCTGGATGATATGGCACCGCATGTGGCTGGTGCTGTTGATTTATCTGATCGTGACCGTCGGCGCCGATAGCGCGATGCATTATGCCGGCATCGGCTCTGGCGGCGTCATTGCGGTCGAACTGCTCATATCGTTTCTGGTCGGCTTCGAGGCGAGCACGCTGCGGCGTTTCACGCTGGCGCGCCGCGGCTGGAAAAATGTCGGCGTTGTCGCTGGCGACGGCGTCGAGGCCGCCGAACGGCGTTTCTTCGACGCTTGGGCTGCGGCGGCCAACCGAGCGGGAGAGCGGCCAACCGCTTCTTCGGCCGCGCCGCCGCCGTCGACGCCACGTGCGCCGCAACCGTCCGGCATTATCGGCCTGTTTCCCGAACCGGGGGCGCTGCGTTGAGCATCGCGATCGTCGATTACGGCTCCGGCAATTTGCACTCGGCCGCCAAGGCGTTCGAACGCGCGGCGCACGATGCCGGCATCGGCCAGGCGATCGTGGTGACCAACGATCCGGAGGATGTTGCGTCCGCTGACCGGGTCGTGCTGCCCGGCGTCGGAGCGTTTGCCGATTGCCGCCGCGGCCTCGACGCGGTCGACGGCATGGTGGCCGCGCTGGACGATGCGGTGCGCAAAAAAGGCCGCCCGTTCTTCGGCATCTGCGTCGGCATGCAATTGCTCGCCGAACGCGGCCGCGAATACGAGGTGACCGAAGGATTGGGCTGGATTGCAGGCGAAGTCGATCGCATCACCCCTGCCGACCCGCAGCTAAAGATCCCGCACATGGGCTGGAACACGCTCAACGTGACGCGCCCGCACAAACTGGTTGACGGGCTCACCCTGGGTTCGCAGGGGTTGCATGCCTATTTCGTCCACTCCTACGAATTCAGGGTTGCCCAGCGGTCCGATCTCGTGGCGGAGGCCGACTATGGCGGCCCGCTCACCGCGATCGTGGCGCGCGACAATATCGTCGGCACGCAATTCCATCCCGAGAAAAGCCAAAAGCTCGGCCTGGCGGTGATCGCCAATTTTCTCAAGTGGAAGCCGTGATCCTCTTTCCTGCGATCGATCTCAAGAACGGTGAAGCGGTGCGCCTGGAACAAGGCGACATGGCGCGCGCGACCGTTTTCCACTGCGATCCGGCCGAGCAGGCACGCGCCTTCGCGGCCCAGGGCTTTGCCTATCTTCACATCGTCGATCTCGACGGTGCCTTCGCCGGCCGGCCGATCAATGCGGCGGCGGTCGAGCGCATTCTCGCCGCGGTGCCCATTCCGGTGCAGGTTGGCGGTGGCATCCGCGATCACGCAACCATCGAAGGCTGGCTCGGCAAGGGCGTCGCCCGGGTCATTATCGGCACGGCTGCCGTGCGCGATCCTGCGCTGGTGAAAGAAGCGGCGAAGAAATTCCCCAACCGCGTCGCGGTCGGATTGGATGCGCGCGACGGCAAAGTCGCGGTCGAGGGCTGGGCCGAAACGTCCGAGCTTTCGGCAAAGGAGGTCGCCAGGCGATTCGAGGACGCGGGCGTTGCCGCTATCGTCTATACCGACATTGCACGCGACGGCATGCTCAAGGGTCTCAATCTCGACGCGACCATCGCGCTTGCCGACGAAGTCTCCATCCCCGTCATCGCCTCGGGCGGTTTTGCCTCGCTTGACGACGTGCGCGACTTGCTTGCGCCGCGGGCAAAAAAGCTGGCGGGCGCCATCGTCGGGCGCGCGCTCTATGACGGGCGGCTCGATGCGGCGGCGGCGTTGCAGCTGATCCGCGCGGTACGGGTAGCCTAACGTGTTCAAGGTTCGCGTCATTCCCTGCCTCGATGTCAAGGACGGCCGCGTCGTCAAGGGCGTGAAGTTCGTCGACCTTCGCGACGCCGGCGATCCGGTCGAGGCGGCGATCGCCTACGACGAGGCCGGCGCCGACGAGCTCACCTTCCTCGACATCACCGCCAGTCACGAAGATCGCGCCATCATGCTCGACGTGGTGCAACGTACCGCCGAGGCGTGTTTCATGCCGCTTACGGTAGGCGGCGGCGTGCGCACGATCGACGATATCCGCGCGCTTCTTTCTTCAGGCGCCGACAAGGTGTCGATCAACACCGCAGCTGTCGCGCGCCGCGGCTTCGTCAAGGAAGCGGCGGAAAAATTCGGCGATCAGTGCATCGTGGTCGCTATCGACGCCAAGAAGGTGTCGAAGCCGCCGGAAACGGACCGCTGGGAGATCTTCACCCATGGCGGGCGCCACCCGACCAGTCTCGACGCCGTCGATTACGCCCGCGAGGTGGTCGCGCTCGGGGCCGGCGAAATCCTGCTCACGTCCATGGATCGCGACGGCACGCGGCAGGGCTTCGATATTCCGCTCACGCGCGCTATCGCCGATGCGGTGAGCGTGCCGGTCATCGCTTCGGGCGGTGTCGGCACTCTCGATCATCTGGTCGAAGGTATTCGGGACGGCCACGCCAGCGCCGTGCTAGCCGCTTCGATCTTCCATTTCGGCGAATTTTCCGTGCGCGACGCCAAGATCCACATGGCGCATGCCGGGTTGCCGGTGCGGCTCGATCCCTAGCTTTTTGGTGGAGCATGATCTTTTTCGGAAAACCGGCTTCCACCCCGGATCAAGTCCGGGGCAGGCTTTTTCCGGATCATGCTCTGGTACGAACCGCCGCACCGGCTTCGTGCGAGCACCGTCGTGCTTGGGGGGACGTCGTATTAAGTCGAAGTCGTATTAAGTCGAAGCCTTATGAAGTCGAAGTCTTGCCCAGATTGCCGATGCTCTTGGCCATGGCGACAAATTCGCTCGGCATCATGATGATCGTCATGGTGTTCTGCTCTGCGCCGACTTCGGTAATCATTTGCATGCGCCGCAATTCCAGGGCGGCCGGATTTTGCATAATGATTTCCGACGCCTTGCGCAATTGCTCTGCCGCTTCGAATTCGGCCTGCGCCTTGATCAGCCGGGCCCGTTTCTCGCGCAAAGCTTCCGCCTCTTGAGCCATGACGCGCTGCATGGATTGCGGAATTTCCACGTTTTTCATTTCCACACGTTCGACCTTGACGCCCCATGGCTCGGTCACCGCGTCGATTTTTTCCTGTATGACCCTTGCCACTTTCTCTTGTTCTTTGAGAACCTCGTCGAGCGAATGTTGTCCAATACCGTTGCGCAACGTCGTCAGAGCAACCTGGATGACGGCCGTGTCGATGTTCTTGACCTCGAGAACCGAGGCCATGGGGTTGACGATCCGATACCAGACAACCGCATTGACCTTGATCGGTACGTTGTCCTTCGTGATCGTTTCCTGCTGCTCGACCGCCGCTGTGTTGATGCGCAGATCGACCCGACGCTGCCATTCGACAAACGGAATGATCCAGTAAAGTCCGGGTCCCTTGGTGGCCTGGTAGCGGCCCAGTCTGAACACGACGCCGCGAACATATTGGTCGGCGATGCGCAGACCCGACAGACCGACAATCACGAGTACAGCGAGGATTGTTTCTTGCCAGAACGACATGGTCCACTCCCTTTACGAGCGCACCACACCGCGGGGCATTAACGAGAATCACCCCGTGTGGATTGGCTGTCAGATAGGAACTGCGCGCTGCCGGCGCCAGCCGGCCTCCATCGCGTCAGCCAACACGTTTCGCCCAGGCAAGTGCCGGTTCGAGCCGGTCGTTTCCCCAAAACAGTTCGCCGTCGCGTGTTGTGAAGCTCGGCGCTCCGAATATCCCAAGCTGCTGCGCTGTCGCGGTTTCGGATCGAAGCTTTTCCTTGATGGCGTCGCTGTGCGCGGTCGCAATCGTGGCTTCGGCATCGACCTTAAGGCCTGAAAGAATCGCGCCGATGGTTTCCAGGTCATCGATGCGCCGTCCGTCCGCAAATTCAGCGTGGTACACGGCGCGGCAAAAATCCTCGCCCCACCGGTCAGCGAGACCGACGTGCGCGACCCGCGCCGCCAGGACGCTGGATTGCGGAAACGGCTCCGGTCGCCGGAACAGTAACGCCAGATCGTCGCATGTGCGTTCAACGTCACGCCACATGTGGCGGCCTTTTGCCGGATAAAGGTTGAACGGCGATGTGTCCCAGCCTTGCGCCTTCAAGATCGGCCCAAGCAGGAAGGGGCGAAAATGCACCGCGACACCGGCCTTGCCGGCAAGGGCGTTCACGCGCATCGCCGCGGGATAAGAATAGGTCGAAGCAAATTCGAACCAGAAATCGAGGCCCGGTGCGGTGGATGCAGGTGCGTTCATAGGACTCTCATAACAATCTTATTCTAGGCCCGGCCAGCGGGCGGTGGAATATCGGCGGCATAGGTGCGTTGTGCTGGCGGCCTCTCCCCGTACCGGCGTGGAGATGCTAAGGAACCCAAATGGCTGCATTCACGCTCAACGATCTCGAAAAACGCGTTCAGGACCGCGCGAAAGCGGATCCCGGCGCGTCCTACACGCGGACGCTCGTCGATAGAGGCATGGCGCACTGCGCCAAGAAGCTCGGCGAGGAGGCGGTCGAAGTTGCCATCGCCGCCCTCGCCGAGGACCGCGATCGGGTCGTCGCCGAAACGGCCGATCTTCTCTACCATCTGCTCGTGGTGCTCCATGCGCGAGGCATCCCGCTCGCTGAAGTCGAAAGTGAGCTGGAGCGCCGCACGCAGCAGACCGGCCTTGATGAGAAGGCCGCCCGCAAAGGCGGTTGACGTCGGCATGGAGCAACGTACCCACCAGGCCGTTTCGCCCTTTCGCGTGTTCTCCCGCGCGGAATGGGCGAACCTCCGTCAAGACACGCCAATGACGCTCAAGCAATCGGAGGTCTCGCGGCTGCACTCGATGCACGATCTCCTCGACATATCGGAGGTCGAGGAAATCTACCTGCCGCTATCGCGCTTGCTCTCGCTTTATGTCGAGGCGACGCAACGATTGTTTCGGGCGCAGCAGGCCTTCCTCGGCACTGAGGACGCCAAGATGCCGTACATCATCGGCGTTGGCGGCTCGGTCGCGGTCGGCAAGTCGACCACGGCTCGCGTCTTGCAGGCGTTGCTGGCGCGCTGGCCGAATGTGCCGAAGGTCGATCTCGTCACCACCGACGGCTTTCTTTATCCGAATGCGGTGCTCGAGCGCGAAGGCTTGATGGACAAGAAAGGCTTTCCGGAAAGCTATGACCTGCCGGCGCTGCTGCGCTTTCTGTCCGACATCAAGGCCGGACAGCATCCGGTGCGCGCGCCGGTCTATTCACATCTGATCTACGACGTCATTCCGAACCAGTGGATCGAGATCGAGCGGCCCGACATCCTCATCGTCGAGGGCCTCAATGTTTTGCAAGCCGGGCGGTTGCCGAAGGACGGCAAGGCGGTTCCCTTCGTCTCCGATTTTTTCGATTTCTCGGTCTATCTCGACGCCGACGAGGGCGTATTGCTGGCGTGGTACGTCAATCGTTTCCTGACCTTGCGCGGCACGGCGTTCGCCGATCCAAAATCATATTTTCATCGCTACGCGAAATTCTCCGACGAGGAGGCGATCGCCACCGCGACCTCGATCTGGAGCCGCATCAATCTGGTCAATCTGCATGAGAATATTCTGCCGACGCGGCAGCGTGCCGATCTCATCCTGAAGAAGGGCCAAAGTCACCAGGTCGAGGAAGTGGCGCTGCGCCGGCTGTGAGCGGACGCTTGGAGTGCGATCAGGCTGCCGCTTTGCGCCAGCGTTCGATTTCCGCCAATTCGGCTTCGGGCCGTTCGGCGATGACCTCGCCGCGACCGAGATAGATGGCGCCCGCCTCGCCGTCGATCGAAAGCCAGTCCCCTTCTTTGATCGCCGCGCCTGCGAGCCGCGCGCGGCGGCCGGCGACATCGATCGACAATTCTGAACAGCCGACGATGCAAGGCTTTCCCATCTGCCGTGCCACCAAAGCCGCGTGCGCGGTTCGGCCGCCGATGGCGGTTACGATACCCGCAGCGATAGCGAAGCCGCCAACGTCGGCGGTCGTGGTATCCGGGCGGACGAGAATAACAGGTTCGCCGCCGGCGGCGACGCGAGCTGCGCCCTCCGGATCGAAAGCGGCGCGGCCGACGGCAATGCCGGCGGATGCGCAGGTGCCGCGAATGACCGGCTCTCCGGCTACGACCAACCGTTTGTTGGCGAGCGTGTGCAGGTCGAGGCCGGCGAGACGCTGCAATGCTTCGGCCGGTGCAATCCGCCCCTCCTTCACGAAATCTATCGCCAGTCGCAACGCTGCTTGCGGCGTTCGTTTCGCTGCGCGCGTCTGCAACATCCACAGCTTGCCGTTCTCAATGGTGAATTCGACGTCCTGAATATCCGCAAAATCCTGCTCGAGCCGCCGCATCGCTTCGCGCAGTTGCGCGGCGACGTCGGGAAGCGCTTGCGCAAGTGACTCCTCGGTTTCGGGATTATGTCCACCCGACACCACGTCCTCGCCTTGTGAGTTGAACAGCACATCGACGACGGGTCGGGCGGCGCCGGTCGAAGGATCGCGCGAAAACGCGACACCGGCACCCGACGAAGCGCCGTTGTTGCCGAATACCATCGCCTGAACCGTGACAGCCGTCCCCTGCAAATCCTCGAGATGCTGGAGTTTGCGATAGGTGCAGGCGCGATCGCTCATCCAAGATCGGAAAACCGCCTGCGCCGCCGATTTGAGATGCTCCATCGGATCGTCGCTTAAAACGTGATCCACGTCCTCGACGATTTGTTCGTAGGACGCTACGAGGCGTTCGAGAGCTTCGCAGTCGAGTGTGCGCTCGCTGCTCACGCCCTCGGCGGCGACGAGGCTGTCGCGCTTTTTTGCAAACGCGGCTCGATCGACACCGAGCACGACCTCGCCATAGCTCTCGAGGAAACGCCGCCGGCAGTCGATCGCAAAACGCGGGTGACCGGTCATGCGTATCAGGCCACGGACAGCCGCGGGTGTGCACCCGACGTCGAGTACCGTCTCCAGCATTCCCGGCATCGAGCGCGCCGCGCCCGAACGTACCGATACCAGGAGCGGATGCCGCCGGTCGCCGAACCGTTTGCCGGTGGCTTTTTCCAGGAAGGCGATGCCTTCGGCCAGCCCATCGGCAAGATCTCGCACGGCCTCGGCCTTGCCGGCCACGGTCGCGGCGCAGAGGCTGATGGGTAGCACGAAAGCCGGCGGCACCGGCAGTGCGAGCACGGCCATGCGCGCCAGATTCGCTGCTTTTCCGCCGACCATTTCGGCCGCGTATTCCTCCGACAGACCGTTACCGATGCGGGCAATTTGCATGTTTGATTGTGCCTACGAGGAAAGATCGGCGAGGACGTGCTCGCGCAGCAGATGCCCGAAGGCCGCCAACCGATCCGTTGAGCGCTCGAGAGCGCGGGCCAGTTCGAGAATCGACAAAGCCGTTTTGAGATCGAATTCTCCGGTCAGAATTTCCGCCGTTACCATGCGCTCTGCGATATCGGCCCGGTGCTCGACATCGATCAGCAGGCCGATCGCCGCCAGCGTGTCCTCGGCATCGACGCGGTGCCCGTCGGGAACGTCAGCCGCAGCGGTGACACCGGCAGCGGCGGCCTCGGTCCCCGCAACAGTTGCTGCGCACAGTTCGGCTAGGGGCTCGAGCAGCGCCGGCGCGGCGTCGATCGGAACAAACGAGGCCATGAAAGCGGCCTGCTCAAGTTCGTCGATCGTGTCCTCAAGTTGATTCACCAGGCGTTCGATGCCGCGATCGGCATCGAATCGCGCGATCTCACTGCGCACTTCGAGCGCGATGCGGTCGGCTTTTTCCTCGATACGCCGCGCCCGCTCGGCCAAGGCCGCGCAGTCGAACGGTCTGCGGGCCTGTCGTTCGGCGACGAAGCGTGTGATCCCGGTGGCGATTTCGCGCGCCAGGCCGGCTTGGCGGGTCACGACCGCCATCAGTGTTCTGTCGAGGCGTTGCAGATGCGCCACCAGAGCCGCCTCGATGCGGTCCCTCGCCAACCGGACCGAACTGCCTTGCAGCAAGGCGTCGGCCGAAACGCGCAGGACCGTCTTGAGAAAATCGACCGCGGAGTCGCGACCCAGCGCGTGGTCCAGGCGTTCGCCGAACCCGATCCGGGTTGGGGCGGCGTGATGGACTGCCGCTGCGACAAGTTCGCCGCCACCGAGTTCGAGGAAGGCTCGGTGGCCGACGCGATGGAACGCCCCCCAGGCCAGAACACGGATCGCGTCACCTTTGGGCACCCACTCCCTTAGAATCTTGCGCGCCTTGTTCCAGTCGATGAGGAACACCAGCGATGCGCCGAGATTCTCGAGAAAGGCGTCGCGGCTGGCGCTGTTGTCGAACGGCAAGCGTCCGGTGACGAGATAGAAGGCGCCATCGTCGCCGAGGCCCGCCGCGCTTTTGCGTTCAAGCCCGCTCCACAGCACGGGAAAATCGCGGAATAGCCCGACAAAGAACTTTGCGCGGGCTAGATGCACGTCGGTATAGGTGACGATGACGGCTGCCGGCTCGACGGCGATCACGACGACATGGGCATCGGTCTCGCCGATATCGTTTTAAATCGTGAGCCGTCCGCCCGTTCGAGTCGCGGTCGTAGCCAAGCCGGGATGCCCGAACTTGAGTTTCTTCGTTGCCTCCAGCCCCCGCATGAACGCTTCGATTGCGGGCCGATCGTCCGGCAGAAGTCCGTAGACGTGCGCGCCGGCGAGTGTTTCTTGCGCATAGGTGGCGGCGAGCCGGTTGAGGGCTTTGTGCAAGTCCATCACCAGGCGATGAAAGCTGTCATCGTCACCACCGAGCCCGGTCAGCCGGGTAATCAGCCTAAGCTCGACATCGTCGGAAGAGCCGACGGGAGCCAGCGTCCGGATCGTCAAAAGCCGCTGATCGGCTTTGTCTGCTTGGTCCTTGTCGCCGGCTCCGACGGCGTGGATCATGGCTTCCGCGTCGTCCCAGATCGCCGTCGCCAGACTGCCCAGTCCGGGCGCCGAGATGCGATCGCCGACCGACAACGTGGCGTGGTTGACCAGCGTTTCCAATGCCACAGGATCGACGCCCGCCGCGCGGCATTCATCGGTCAGATCGAAGCGTGCGCCGGTCGGCTCGCAGGCGCGGTGCATGGCCGCTTGCAGGACGCTGAGGCGGAGCTTCACCCGGTCGTTCGCGGCCAAACCCTCGGCGACGCGGGACGGCAGCAGTAAATCGGCTTGCCCGAGCCGCTCGATAATTTCCGATTTCATGCGCCGCCGCCTGCTTGGTTTGCGAGAGGCGTAGAAAAGCAGGTTCGGATGACACGGTTATTGAGCCAAATCATTCATGCAACTGTCACAAATCCCACGGGTGCGCTCCTACCATGGGACCAGGACATTGCAGATCAAGCTGCGAGTGCGGCGCTTCTCGATCCCGCCAGCGCGGCGGCGAGACGCTCGCGATCGAGCGGTTTGGCGAGGAAGCCGTCCATCCCCGCGGCCAGGCAAGCCTCGCGGTCCTCGGCCGAGGCGTTCGCGGTGAGCGCGAGGACCGGCGTTCGTGTCGTGGCGTTCTCCGCCTCGATCGCCCGGATCCGGCGGGTCGCTTCCAGCCCGTCGACCTCTGGCATGTGCAGATCCATGAGCACGCAATCGTACGGCGTGCCGGCCGCGCGGGCGGCCAGCCAGGAATCCACGGCGGCGGCGCCGTTGGCGGCCATGGCCGGGCGATGGCCGAGTTTCACGAGCAAGGCCCGCGCGAGCAGCGCGTTGATTTCATTGTCCTCGGCGACGAGGATCGAAAGTCCGCTGCTGGAGCGCGTCACGTCGGATGTATCAGGCCCGTCGGCGGCGGCGCTGGGGTCGAAAGCTTCGTCGCCGGTAATGCGAGCGGCGAGCGAAGCGGCACGCACCGGCTTGATCAGATAGCCGGTAAAGCCGGCTTCCTTGAGTGCTGAAAGTTCGTGGCGCATCGCCGGGGTGACCATCACGATCCGTCGCGGGATCGCGCCGGCAAGACGCGCGAGTGCCGCGTCCGACGGCGTGCCGAGTGCATGATCGACCAGCACGGCGCTCCACATCTGCTCCGGCAACAAAGCCGCCGCTACCCGATCGTCCGGCACGATCTTTATGCGAGCGCCCCAGCGTTGCAGGCGGCGCGCGATCAAGGAGGCCTCGATCGCGGCCGTTGCGACGATGAGGATGTCGCTGCCGCCAAGATCGGGCGCGGCGAACGCGGGATCCTCGGAATCATCGGCGCGCGGCAATGGAACGATGACGCGGAACGTGGAGCCCTGGCCGGGCGCGCTCTCGACCGAGATCGATCCCTCCATGCCCTCGACGATCTTGTTGGATATGGCCAGGCCGAGCCCGGTGCCGCCGTATCTTCGCGTCGAGCTGTCGTCGGCTTGTTCGAATTCGAGAAAAATCCGCGCCTGATCCTGCAGCGAGATGCCGATGCCCGTGTCGCGCACCGAGATCGCAATCGCATCGGGCCGCGCGGCGGCCTCGACGATGATCGAGACGCCGCCATTTTCGGTGAACTTGATGGCGTTGCCCGCGAGATTGAACAGGACCTGGCGCAAGCGCGCCGCGTCGCCGACCACGCGCGTCGGCAAGCGTTCGTCGACATAGCAGCAAATTTCCAGACCTTTGGCTTGCGCGCGGGGTCCCAGCAGTTCGACCACCTCTTCGACGAAAGCGGCGAGCGCGAACGGCCGCGCGGCAAGGTCGAGCCGTCCGGCTTCGATCTTGGAGAAATCGAGCACCTCCTCGATCAGCGACAACAAGGTCTCGCCCGACGTTCTCACTGCCTTCAGATAAGTGGCCTGTTCGGGCGTGAGCGAGGTGTCGCCGAGGAGATCGGCCATACCGAGAATGCCGTTCAGCGGGGTGCGGATCTCGTGCGACACCATGGTGAGGAAGCGCGATTTCGCGCGATTGGCCGCCTCGGCCTGGTCGCGTGCCACGGCCAGGGCGCGTTCGGCGAGGACGCGATCGGTGACGTCGCGCCCCACGCTCTGCATCTCGCTACTGCCGTCGGTACGAACCGTGACCTCGCGCCAGGCGATCCAGCGAGCGCCATCGGCGGCGGCGATTTTCTGGTCCTGGGAGCTGGTGCCGTCGGCGAGGAGACTGGTTTTGTCCTCCTCCACAACGGGAAGCGCGAAGTCGGTTCCGAGCAGTTCTTCCCGCGGCCGGCCGGCGAGCGCGCAATAGGCGTCGTTGACATAGGTGATCGCGCCGGCATGGTTGCGGCGCACGATCAGGTCGTCTTGTGCCTCGAAAAAGCTTGCGGTGCGCTCCTGCGCTTCCCGTATTTCCCAATTGCGGTCGGCGGCCTCATCGAGACGCCGTTCGAAATTGCGCAGTTCAAGCTTCATTTGGCGGATGCGCGAAATGAGAATGGCCATCGCACCGCAAGCAGCGCCGAACAGTGACGCAACGCCGATCGCGAACATATATGGATCGTAGTGAGCCGCCGGCGATGTCGCCCCGGCCAGGAAACCGAAGCTGACCGCAAACGCCATAATCGCAATGATGGCCGAGCGGATGATTACTGTGGCGACCCGGCGAAGGATGATGGCGGGTTTTCGGAAGGTGGCGCGCTGGCGCAAGGTCCGTTTCCCGCTCGATACGCAGCCAGGGCCTTCGGTCATGAGCCGCCCGGTGCCTGTTGTTGTCGATGCAGTAATCCGGACTATGGCCTATGAACCTTGCGCATCCCTTGCAGTCGAGAAGAACGATTGGAGCAAGGGTTTATGCTTTGTTAACATTCCATGGGGCGAGCCGCTGGTTGCTCGGAAACCCCAAGCGCGGCCGGGAGAATACGAATGGATAAAGTGGTGAATGCGAAGCGCTCGGGGACAAAATCGTCCGGCGCGGATCGGCCGGCACCGGTGACGCGCGAGGAAGCGGAGCAGGCCGTGCGCACGCTGATCCGCTGGACCGGCGACGACCCCGACCGCGAGGGTCTTCGTTCCACCCCGGCGCGCGTGGTGCGCGCTTATGAGGAGTGGTTCTCGGGCTACAAGGATCATCCGCGCGAATACCTCAAGCGTACCTTCGAGGAGACCGGCGGTTACGACGAGGTGGTGGTGTTGCGCGACATCCGCTTTGAATCGCACTGCGAGCACCACATGACGCCGATTATTGGCCGCGTGCATATCGGATATCTGCCGCACAACCGGGTCGTCGGCATCTCCAAGCTGGCGCGGCTTGTCGACGTTTATGCGCGGCGCTTGCAGATCCAGGAGAAGTTGACTGCGGAAATCGCGACCTGTGTCGATGAGGTGCTCAAGCCGCATGGCGTCGCCGTCGTCGCGGAGGCGACGCACCAATGCATGACCACGCGAGGCATCCACAAGACCGGCGTCACCATGGTCACGAGCCGCATGCTGGGCGTCTTCCGCGACCACGCCGAGACGCGGCACGAGTTTCTTTCGGCGATCGGCATGCGCGGCGCCGTCAACGTCGCAAGCGGCGGCTGATGGGGCTTACGCCGCGCGCCTGATCTCGTCGGTGAGCGCCCGGTACGACAGCGCCTCGGCGAGGTGAACTCGGCCGACTTTGTCGGCGCCGTCGAGATCGGCGAGCGTGCGCGCGACGCGCAGCACGCGATGGTAGCCCCGCGCGGAAAGCCGCATCGCGTCGGCGGCTTCGCGCAGGAGCGCAAGCCCGCTGCCGTCCGGCCGCGCCACATCCTCCAGCACTGAGCCGGAGACGGCGGCATTGCTGCGAAGATGCGGCAATCCGATCGCGGCGTAGCGCGCAACCTGCCGCTGGCGAGCGAGCGCGACGCGTTCGGCGACTTCGCGGCTGCCTTCGGTCGGCGGCGGCAGAATGAGATCGGCGGCGGTCACCGCCGGCACTTCGATACGCAGGTCGATGCGGTCGATGAGCGGCCCGGAAATGCGCGCCTGATAATCAGCGGCGCAGCGCACATTGGCGCCGCGGCGGCAATTGTAGCCGGGATCGCTGGCGTGGCCGCAGCGGCAGGGATTCATGGCGGCAACCAGCATGAAGCGCGCCGGATAGGTGACACGGTAGTTGGCGCGCGCGATCGAGACTTCACCGGTCTCAAGCGGCTGGCGGAGCGAGTCCAGCGCCTGCGGCTGGAATTCCGGCAGCTCGTCGAGGAAAAGAACGCCGTGATGCGCGAGCGAAATCTCGCCTGGCCGCGCATGCAAGCCGCCGCCGACCAGCGCCGGCATGCTCGCGGAATGATGCGGGGCCCGGAATGGCCGCCGGTTGGTCAGCGCGCCGCCCTGGATCACGCCCGCCACCGAGGCCACCATGGAAATTTCGAGAAGTTCGGCCGGCGCCGGGTGGTCCGACCATGAGGAGATTGTGGCCGCCGGCGGCCGCGACTTCGAGCGCGCGCTTGGCGCTTTCCTGACCTTTGATGTCGGCGAGATCGGGCACCATGCCCGCGGCCTCGAGGATCTTCGGCTGCGGCCGCGACAGCACCTGCGTGCCCTTGAAGTGGTTGGCGAGTTGGATGAGCGACGAAGCCGCGACGATCTCGATGTCGGGACTTGCCCAGGCCGCTTCGGGCCCGCACGCCGCGGGGCAGATCAGTCCCTCGCCGCGGGCGTTGGCGCCAATGGCGGCCGGCAGGACGCCTGCGACCGGAGCGATCGAGCCGTCGAGGCCGAGTTCGCCGAGAACCGCAAATCCGGATAATGCGTCATGAGGGATGGCGCCGATGGCGGCCATCAGGCCAAGCGCGATCGGCAGATCGTAATGGCTGCCTTCCTTGGGCAGATCGGCGGGCGCCAAGTTGATCGTGATCCGTCGCGCCGAGGCAGCCATCATCGCCGCGCGCACCCGTTCCCGCGCCTCGGAAAGAGCCTTGTCGGGAAGCCCGACGATGGTGAAGGCCGGCAGGCCGGGGGCAACCTGCACCTGGACATCGACGGGTCTGATTTCGATGCCTTCGAACGCTACCGTCGTGACACGCTGCACCATGCCCGACCCTACCCCTCGTTACACACTAGCGGAACCAGCCATTCCGTCAAGAACATTTAGGGAACGAAGGTCGGAAATCGATCGTTCGGACGGTGATCGGCTTCCGGGAAGCCAATCGGACGTGGTCTCTTTGAAGCATTCGCCCCGATTTGCTGCCCAGTTACTATAAATTTGACGTACTAGCCCGCCGTGTTAGCTTTAGTTTGCATGGCGCTCCCGGAAATCTATGCAGACGAGGATGCGGCGCGGGGACACCTTGAAGGCCTGCTGTGGCCGGAAGGCCCGTTCTGCCCGCATTGCGGCAATGCCGATCCAAAGCGTATCCGCAAGCTGCAAGGCAGGAGCACGCGGCCGGGAGTTTACAAGTGCCGGGAATGCAAGAGGCCGTTCAGCGTGACCGTGCGGACGATGTTTGAAAGAAGCCACGTTCCCCTTCATAAATGGGTTTACGCGGTGCACCTGCTGACGGCTTCGAAGCGGCGTTTATCCAGCCATCGTCTGATGCGCCTGTTGGGCGTGAGCTACAAGACGGCGTGGCTAATGTCGCATCGAATAAAAGCGGCAATGCACCCGGCTGAACCCGTGCCTGCCGGCGGCGACGAACCCACAGCCTTCACATGAATCTTACTCGCCGACAGGCCTTGAAGCCTACCCCGGATTGCGCCCCGTCCCCCCGCAGTAATGGCACACGGCACGCGGGCTTTGCTTGAGCGCGTCGCCCGTCCCTCGGCATACCGGGCAGGCCTTGGGATCGTCGGATGTCATCTTCTGCTTGTGCGGCGCCGGGAGGCTTTTCAACATTCGCAACAGCACCTCATCGCGTTCCCGATCGCGGTTTGCGCCTGTCGTATCCGGCACGACCGGTTTCGTAGTCAATCGAATCCTCGCAGCCGTTCTCGGTACGTGAAGTACATAAAATTCGGAATGGTACGTCAAGTAGATAAAATAAAAGCCGACGAGGCGGCCAGGCTCGACGCAACTAATGATCGGCCGCGGCCAAAAGCTCACTGTGCACGGCTGCCAGGATTTCGTCCGAGAGGGCCGGGTCTCCGACGGCGCGGGCGAGCGTCAAGGCGCCCACCAGACCAGCCATGGCGGCGACGGCCCTCCGGCGCCGGGCCGTTCTCGAGCGTCCCGGCATCGCCCTGGCGAGGATCTCGATCAAGGACTCCAGCCCCTCCCCAAAGGCTTCACGCACGGTCTTGCCGCTGCGCGCGACATCGGTGCCCAACGCCGCGAAGGCGCAACCGCGGCCGGGCTCGTCGCGATGGCGTTGCGTCAGGTAATGCTCCAGCAGTGCCGCGTAGGGCCGGTCCGGAGCGGCCGCGGTGACGCGCTGCCATTTCCCCGCCGAACGCTCCATGGAGCGCCGGCTTGCCTGTGCGGCAAGGTCGTCCTTCGAGCTGAAATGACCGTAGAACCCGCCGTGCGTCAGCTCGGCTTTTTTCATGATGTCCGCGACGCCGACGCCATCAAAGCCCTTGGCGCGAAACAGCGCGCTCGCCACTTCGATGATGCGCTCGTGGTTCGCGGCGGCTTCTTCCCGGCTCACCTTCATCGCGCGATCTCGCTATGTACAGTGGAGCAATATGCAGTCGAGTTGTGCGCCGCCGAGTTATGCGCAGCCGGAGTTATGTGCAATCCACCCATGCGTCGGCCTCGCGATGGTTGACAATTTATATGATACCCGTCATCAATAAGCAAGACATATGATGGACGTCATATAACGCACCTGGCTGACGGCGAGCGCTCGTCAACGCAAGCAGCAATCGGATAAGCAACAAAGATGGTATCCGCCGGTCTCGCCGCAGCCATAGCCCGCCGCGACATCCACTATGGCTGGATTGTCGTCGCCGTTACCTTCCTCACCATGCTGGTGACGGCGGGCGCGATGGGGGCGCCTGGCGTGATGATCGTACCGCTGGAGCGCGAGTTCGGCTGGGACAACGCGCAGATCTCCAGCGCGCTGGCGCTGCGCTTGCTGCTGTTCGGGTTGTTTGGTCCTTTCGCCGCGGCATTCATGAACCGCTTTGGGCTCCGCAGAGTCATGATCTGCGCGGTGGCGCTGATTGCGGGCGGACTGCTCGTCTCGCTGGCGATGACGCAGGTGTGGCAACTGGTTCTGCTCTGGGGCGTCGTCGTCGGTGTCGGCACCGGGCTCACCGCCGTCGTTCTGGCGGCCACCGTGGCGACCCGCTGGTTTACCGCGCGCCGCGGCCTGGTGGTGGGCCTGCTCACGGCGAGTTCGGCGACCGGTCAGCTTGTCTTCCTGCCACTCATCGCGGATATGACCGAACGTTTTGGCTGGCGCGCGGCGTTGGTCCTTGTCTGCGGCCTGCTTGCCCTTGTCGCGCTGCTCGCGCTCATCCTGATGCGCGACCGCCCGAGCGATCTCGGGCTGCCGGCTTACGGAGAAACTGTGGTGACGCCGGCACCCCCCGCCGGTGTCGGACTCGCGTCGTTGCTGTCGTCGCCATTCGCGGCGCTCAACGAGGCGGCGCGGGTGCCGCTGTTCTGGATCCTGTTCGCCACATTCTTTATCTGCGGCTGCAGCACCAACGGTCTCATCCAGACCCATTTCATCACGCTCTGCGGCGACTACGGGCTGGCTGCGGTAGTGGCGGCGAGCGTGCTCGCCATGATGGGCGTATTCGATTTCGTCGGCACCATCGGCTCCGGATGGCTGTCCGATCGCTTCGACAATCGTTGGCTGTTGTTCTGGTATTACGGGCTGCGCGGGCTTTCGCTGCTCTACCTGCCGTTTACGAGCTTCACGTTCTACGGTTTGTCGTTGTTCGCCATGTTCTATGGCCTCGACTGGATCGCGACGGTGCCGCCGACGGTCAAGCTCACCGCCGAACGTTTCGGCCGAGAGCGCGCCCCGATCATCTTCGGCTGGATTTTTGCCGGCCATCAGATCGGCGCCGCGACCGCGGCGCTCGGCGCCGGCCTTTCGCGCACGGAGCTCGAAAGCTATCTGCCCGCGTTCTTTGTTGCCGGCGCGCTCTGCTTTATCGCCGCGGCGCTGGCGCTCACCATCGCAAAGCCGACATCCTTGGGCTTCGGCGCCGTTTCGCCGACGCCGGCGCGAAGTTGATCGCCACAACAATTTCACTCCGCTCCGGTTTAGGCTAAAGAGTGCCGGCAAGCGGAGGGCGGGCGCAATGTGGTGGCGAGGCTGGCGGGAAATTCGAGCGCGCCCCCTGCCAACGGCGGTCGCAATCCTCGCTCTGGTGTCGGGTGTGGTTCATGCCCAAACCGCTACGCCATCCAATGACACGATCTGGACGGTACCCGAGGTCGGCGCGCTGCCGGACGACGATTATGGTCGACTGGTGCGGCGTGGCCGCGATTTGATCACCGCGACATACGCTCATATCGGTCCACAAGTCGCCGATCCGGCGAAGCGCTTCGCCGGCAACAATCTGGCGTGCAACGACTGTCATCTCGAAGCCGGGACAAAAAAATTCGGCCTGCCGGTCTTTGGTCTCTACGGCGACTTTCCGCACTATAGCGCACGCGCCGGCGCCGAAATTTCGGTCGAGGATCGCGTGAATTCCTGCATGACGCGCAGCATGAACGGCCATGCCTTGCCGGCGGATGCACCGGAAATGCAGGCCTTCGTCGCGTACATCAAATTCCTGTCGACCGGCGTGCCGCCAGGACAGCGGCTGCCGGGGCTTGGCGCTGGAAAAATTCCCGAGCTCAAGGTGGCAGCCGATCCGGTGCGCGGCCGTGCGATCTACGTTGCGAAATGCCAAGGCTGCCATAACACCGACGGTTCAGGTATCCGCCGCAGCCTGCCGACCACGGACCTCGGCTACATCGTTCCGCCGTTGTGGGGAGCGGAATCGTTCAACGATGGCGCCGGCATGAATCGTCTCATCAACGCGGCCAATTTCGTACATTCCAACATGCCGCAAGGCGCGGACTATCTGAATTCGATTCTGTCGTCCAACGATGCGTGGAATGTCGCCGCTTTTGTCTTGTCGCAGCCGCGGCCGCACAAGCCGGAACTTGAAAAGGATTTTCCCGACCTTGCGCTAAAGCCGGTCGACACGCCCTACGGTCCCTATCTCGACGGTTTCAGCGAACAGCAGCACAAATACGGTCCGTTCGCGCCGATCCGCGCAGCGCTCGCGCGACTTAAAAGCGAAGGTGCTCAGCCGCGCGCTCCCCATTAGAGCGCGGCGCGCTTTGCCTCGATCTTGTCCCAGATCATGGCCGCGACGTCGGGGCCACCGAGATTCTTGATCGCGCGGATCCCGGTGGGCGAGGTGACGTTGATCTCGGTAAGGAAACCGTCGATCACGTCGATGCCGACAAACAGGAGGCCGCGCTCTCGCAGCGCCGGGCCAAGCCGGGCGCAGATTTCGCGTTCGCGCGCGGTGAGATCGGTCGCTTTGGGTACGCCGCCGCGCACCATGTTGGAGCGGAGATCGTCCGGCGCCGGCACACGGTTGACCGCGCCGGCGAACTCGCCGTCGACCAGGATGATGCGCTTGTCGCCGTCTTTCACGGCCGGCAGGAATTGCTGCACCACCCACGGCTCACGGAACATCGTGACGAAGAGATCATAGAGCGAGCCGAAATTGAGATCCTGGCGGCCGACACGGAACACAGCCTCGCCGCCCTTGCCGTAGAGCGGCTTCATGACGATGTCGCCATGCTGGACGCGAAACGCCTTGATCGCCTCGAGATCGCGGGTGATGAGCGTCGGCGGCATCAGATCGGGAAACTCGGTGACGAAGATCTTTTCCGGCGCGTTGCGCACGTGGGCGGGATCGTTGACCACCAGCGTCTTGGGATGGATGCGCTCCAGCATGTGGGTCGTGGAGATGTAGGCGAGATCGAACGGCGGATCCTGCCGCAGCAGCACGACGTCAAGCGAGGAAAGATCGACAACCCGCGCCTCGCCGAGCGTGAAATGATTCTCGGCGGCATCGCGCACGACAAGCGGCCGCAGCGCGGCGGAAACTTTGCCGTCGCCAAGAACGAGGCGGTCCGGGGTGTAGTAGGAGAGGACGTGACCGCGATGTTGCGCTTCCAGAAGCAGCGCAAACGTCGAATCGCCGCGGACGTTGATCCGGTCGATTGGGTCCATCTGTACAGCGACATTCAAAGGCATGAGTCGACCGGTGAGGAGGGTTAAGGTCGCCAACCTCTACGCAATTTTGCTGGCGACCGCTACCGCGGCGCGTTTCGTACACCTAACGCGTCGCATCGAAGGCATTGGCGATGTGTTGCGGCATCCTGCCGGGCGTGACCAGCATTACGTCAAAGCGGATTTCGCGTTGTGCATCGTTCGGGTTGTGGGCGAGCCAAAGTTCAGCCACCGCCACGATGCGGCGCCTGCCACGCTCGGTCACGGCTTCCGCTGCATCATCGGCCTGGGCCCGCGCCTTGACCTCGACGAAAACGAGCGTCCGGCGGCGGCGCGCTACGATATCGATTTCGCCGAACGGCGTTTTCCAGCGCCGGGCCACGATACGGTAGCCCTTGGCGATGAGGATCATGGCCGCGCGGCTTTCCGCGGACCGGCCAAGGCGGAATGCGGCAACGCGCTCGCGGCGCGGCCCGTCACGCGATCCGACTGGCTCAGCGCGGCGCGCCATGTTTCGAGTTCGAGGCCTTCCGCCTTCGCCAGCGCCAGCGCACGCTGGTACAATTCCCGGCGCGAGACGCCGGTCGCGACCGCGACTTCGCCTACCGCATCCTTGAGTGAAACGCGCGCCAGCGCCTCGCGCAGCAACACATCCGCATCATCCGCATTGGGTTGCTCCGACGGCGGCGCCACGACGAGAACGAATTCTCCACGAATTTCGCCCGCTGCACTGGCTTGCGCCAACGCCGGGAGATCGCCGCGGCGGATTTCCTCATGGATTTTGGTGAGCTCGCGGCACACAGCCGCTTCGCGATTTCCAAGCTCGGCGGCAAGGTCGGCAAGCGTCGCCGCGATCCTCGGTCCGGTTTCGAAGAACACCAGGGTCGCCGGGACGCGAGCCAGCTCGGCAAAGCGGGCGCGGCGCGCCACCGATTTTGGCGGCAAGAACCCGGCGAAGAAGAATTGATCGGTGGGCAAGCCGGCGACGGTAAGCGCGGCCAAAGCTGCGGAAGCGCCCGGGAGCGCGGTGACGCTGTGTCCGGCTTCCTGCGCCGCGCGCACCAGCTTGAAGCCTGGATCGGACACCAGCGGCGTGCCGGCGTCCGAAACAAGCGCGATGGCTGCGCCGCCGGCCAGCCGCTGCAAGAGCTTCGGGCGCGCTATCGCAGCGTTGTGGTCGTGGTAGGGTGTGAGCGGGGTGGCAATGCTATAGCGGTCCAGCAGCTTGCGCGTCACGCGCGTATCTTCGCAGGCGATCAGATCGGCGCCCGCAAGGGTCGCGAGCGCGCGCAAGGTGATGTCGCCGAGATTGCCAATCGGAGTCGCTACGATATGCAGCCCAGGGTCGATTTTCCCGGATTCGATGGCGTGCCTGTCCACGACATAAAGCCCATGCCGGCGGTCCCGGCTGGCGGCAGCGCCAGTTGGGGGGCGAGCGGCGGCGGGGGTGCTTTGGGAATTGCTCATTGCAGCTACCCTAGCGCCGTCCCGGCGGGCCGTCATGCATGTTGCCAATTCCTTATCCTTTTCATTTGGTTAACGATTCGCCGCGAGAATCACGGGTTGGCGCCGGCCGATGCTCTCGGCGCTGGCGTCGCCGTGTGTTAGGAGAACGCTGTGTCCGCTGAGTTGCCGAGCAAGAAGTCGGCCGCCATGCCCACACGGCGCCACTCGCTGGCCGGCCTGGTGGCCGTGGCCGGCGTAGTGCTGGCAGGTTGTTCGGGCAGTTCCAGCTATTTCTCCTCAACGCCGCTGGCCCAGGCCCCGCCGCTGCCCGCCGGGCCGCCGGTACCCGAGACGACGCTCGGAAACGGTCAGGTCAAGGTCGCGCTCATTCTACCGCTGTCGGCCGCCGGCAATGCCGGCATCGCCGGCCAGGCGATGCGCAACGCAGCCGACATGGCGCTCGCGGAATTCAATGCGCCGAATATTCAGCTCCTGGTGAAAGATGACGGCGGCTCGGGCGAGGGCGCCCGGCTGGCGGCGCAACAGGCGCTCGACGAAGGCGCCGAAATCATTCTGGGGCCGCTGTTTGCGCAGTCGGTCAGCGTCGTCGGGCAGGTCGCGCGCTCGCGCAATATTCCTGTCATCGCCTTTTCGACCGACGCCAACGTGGCGTCGCGCGGCGTCTATCTTTTGAGCTTTTTGCCGGAATCGGACGTATCGCGCATCGTGCAATACGCCACCTCGAGCGGGAGGCGATCTTACGCCGCACTGATTCCCGACAATCCGTATGGAACGGTGGTGGAAGCGGCGTTCAAGCAGGATGTCGCGCGCCGCGGCGGTCAGATCGTCGCGCTCGAGCACTACCCGCACGACAAAGTCGGCATGACCGGTCCGATCCGGAACGTAGCCCAGGCGGCGGCGCGTGCCGACGCTCTGCTTATCCCGGACGGTGGCGATGCGTTGCCCGACGTCGCGCAGGTGCTGGTCGCGAGCGGCGTCAACACCAAAAAACTCCAGCTTCTCGGCACCGGGCTTTGGGACGATCCGCAAGTCTTCACGACGCCGGCACTCGATGGCGGTTGGTATGCCGCGGCGGACGGCGCGGGTTATCGGAACTTCGCCGGCCGGTACGAGGCGCGCTTCAAGCAGCAACCGGTGCGCACCGCGACGCTCGCTTACGACGCGGTCGCGCTCATCGCCGCGCTGGTGAAGACGCAAGGCCCGCAACGCTTCTCGCCGGAAGTTTTGACCAATCCATCGGGCTTTACCGGCATCGACGGGCTATTCCGCTTCCGCGCCGACGGCACCAACGAACGCGGACTGGCGGTGTTGCGCGTCACGCCGTCCGGACCGCAGACGATCTCGCCGGCGCCGCGCAGTTTCGGCGCCTCGGGAATCTAGCTGTTTCGTTTGAGCATGATCTTTTCGGAAAACCGGCATCCACTTTTCCGGATCATGCTCTAGCTTCGCTTAAGCCGCCAAGTCGGCGACCACCGCATCAAGCACCGGGAATCCAGGCATGCTGACGCGCAGCCGGCCGGCGGCGGTCATTTCTACAAAGCCGTTTTCGCGCAACGTGGCGATACGCGCAGCGTCCAGCGAACGTCCAGCCAGCGCGGCATAACGCTGCGGATCGATGCCTTCGGCCAGGCGCAGTCCCATCAGCAGAAATTCGTCAGCCATTTCCTGGCGCAACAGCACGTCGTCGATGACGAGGCCGTGCCCGTGGCTCTCGACCCGCTCGAGCCATGCCTCCGGGCGCTTTTCCGTCGCCGTCGCATGCCGGTCGCCGTCGATATCGAACCGGCCATGGGCGCCCGGCCCAATGCCGGCATATTCGTGCGCGCGCCAATAGACGAGATTGTGCCGGCATTCAGCACCGGGCCGGGCGTGATTGGAGACCTCGTAAGCCGGCAGCCCATGCGCGGCGCAGACGTCCTGCGTCGTGTCGTAGAGTGCGCGCGCGGCATCATCGTCGGGAGTTTTCAGCTTGCCTGCGGCATGCAGCGCGGCGAACGGCGTCTCCGCCTCGACGGTCAGCTGGTAGAGCGACAGATGCTCGCCTGCTTCGGCAATCGCGCGCTTTAATTCAACTTCCCACTCCCGCGGCGTCTGCTGCGGCCGCGCGTAAATAAGATCAAACGACGTGCGCTCGAAGGCGCTCTGGGCGATGTGGACGGCCTCTAGGGCTTCGCGCGACGTGTGCAGCCGCCCAAGCTCGGCGAGTGCGCGATCGTCGAGCGCCTGCACACCCAGCGACACCCGGTTGATTCCCGCCGCGCGGTAGCCGCGGAAGCGCGCGGCTTCGACGCTCGTCGGATTGGCTTCCAGCGTGACCTCGGCATCGGGCGCGACGGTCCAATGCTGCGCGATCGCATCGAGGACAGCTCCGACCGTCGCCGGTTGCATGAGTGACGGCGTGCCGCCACCGAAAAAGATCGTGGACACGGTGCGGCCTGGCACGCGCGCGGCGGTCGAGGCGATCTCGGCCGTAAAGGCGCGCACGAAACGCTGCTCGTCGATCGGCGCGCGGCGCACGTGGCTGTTGAAATCGCAGTACGGGCACTTCGACAGACAAAACGGCCAGTGCACGTAAACTCCGAATCGCGGGCCCGCGTCGTGATCAGCCGAGGCAGGGCCAGGCGCGACCGGATCAGGCAAAACTGAATCAGACAAGACACGCCTCCGCTAGTTTGAAGAACGCCCTCGCCCGATGGGAGAGACCTCTTCCCCCCGGGTGCACGCCATGCTTTTCCTCGCTCGGCATTTCGCCGAACGTGCGGGTAAGGCCATCAGGCCGGAATATCGCGTCGTAGCCAAAACCCTTGTCGCCTCGGGGCGGCCAGACCAGCGTGCCCGTCACGCGGCCTTCGAACTCCTCGGTGTGGCCGTCCGGCCAGGCGACACAAAGCGCGGAAACAAAATGCGCGGTGCGCCGCTCGGGGATTGTGGCGCCGCGTTCTCGCAGTTTTTCTTCAACGGTTTCCATGGCTCGCCGGAAGTTCTTATCAGGTCCGGCCCACCGTGCCGAATAGATCCCGGGAGCACCATCGAGGGCGTCGACCGCGAGGCCGGAATCGTCGGCGAAGGCGGGCAGGCCCGATGCCTTGGCCGCGGCCTCCGCCTTGATGCGCGCGTTGTCGCTGAAGGTCGCCCCGGACTCGTCGGGTTCGGGAAGTCCCGCGTCGCCTGCCGATAGCGCGTCAATCCCGTAGGGGGCCAGCAGCTCGCGCATTTCCCGAAGCTTGCCGGGATTGTGCGTTGCGATCACGATGCGGCCGGTAATGCGGCGATGATCCGAACCCCTCACATCACCGCCATCTTTTGCAGGTCGACCAGCTTGGTTACGCCCTTGCGGGCGAGCGCCAGCAATGTGGTCAACTGCTCCTCGGAAAACGGGACCTTTTCGGCGGTTGCCTGCACCTCGACAATATTGCCGGAACCGGTGAGCACGAAATTGGCGTCGGTCTCTGCTTGCGAAGTCTTCCGCATAGTCGAGATCGAGCACCGCCACTCCCGAACATACGCCGCACGATATCGCGGCGATATGGTCGCTCAAGACGTCCTGGTGGATCATCTCGCGGGTCTTCATCCAGGCAAGGCAGTCGTAAAGCGCGATCCAGGCGCCGGTGATCGAGGCCGTGCGCGTTCCCCCATCGGCTTGGATAACGTCACAGTCGAGAGTGATCTGACGCTCGCCGAGCGCCTTGAGATTCACGACCGAGCGCAAACTGCGTCCGATCAGGCGCTGGATCTCGACCGTGCGTCCATTCTGCTTGCCGGCCGATGCCTCGCGGCGCGTGCGTTCGAGCGTGGCGCGCGGCAGCATGCCGTATTCGGCGGTGATCCAGCCGCGCGCTTGCCCCTTGAGCCAAGGCGGCAGGCGGTCCTCGAGCGTCGCCGTCACCAGGACATGCGTGTCGCCGAACCTGACGAAACAGGACCCTTCCGCGAATTTCACCACGCCGCGCTCAAGCGAAATGGGCCGCAATTCGTCCGGCTGTCGGCGGCTTGGCCGCATAGGCTTTTCTCTCCCTGGCAGTGCGCGGCGGTGCGCCGCAGGAATCTGCGTGGGGAGTCTTTTAGGGGGGTGAATTGGCACCGACAAGGGCGGTGAACGGGCTCGCACCCCGCGGAGAAGCGCCGATTGCCTCCGGCCGTGTATTGCCGGTACCCTCCATGGTCGTTTTGAGTTGAAACGGCCGGTGCAAATAAACACGTTTCTGCCCCGGCGCCGCGGTAAGACTTGGAAGTGAAACGACTTGGTAGCGAGACGACTTGGTAGCGAGGCTTTGAAATAAGGTTTGGAGTTAGCTTGGCCAGTCACGACCTTCCGCTCGCGTCGAGCCAGTTGAGTCTTGCTCAACTCAACGAGCGTTCGCGCGAAATCTTTCGCCTGATCGTCGAGAGCTATCTCGCGACCGGCGAACCTGTCGGTTCGCGCAATCTGTCGCGTATCCTGCCAATGACCTTGTCGCCGGCTTCGGTGCGCAACGTCATGTCGGATCTCGAGCAGCTCGGGCTGGTCTACGCGCCGCACACCTCGGCCGGCCGGTTGCCGACCGAGATCGGTCTGCGGTTTTTCGTCGACGCCCTGATGCAGATCGGCGATCTCACCGAGCATGACCGCAATGCGATCGAAGCTCAGGTCGCGGGCCTCGGCCAGTCGAAGTCGGTCGAAGCCGTTCTGACCGAGGCTTCCGGTCTTCTTTCGGGACTGAGCCGCGCCGCGGGCGTCGTGCTCACGGCAAAATCGAACCAGCGGCTCAAACATATCGAGTTCGTCCGGCTCGAACCTGAACGCGCGCTGGTGGTCCTTGTTGCGGAGGACGGTCAGATCGAAAATCGCGTCCTCAATATTCCGGTCGGTCTGCCGACCTCGGCACTGGTCGAGGCCGCCAATTTCCTCAACGCGCGCATTCGCGGCCGCACCCTTGCCGACGTCAAAGGCGAGATCGAGCAACGGCTCAAGCAGGGCCAGGCCGAACTCGACGAGCTGACGCAGAAGATTGTTGCCGCCGGTCTTGCAAGCTGGTCGGGCGGCGAACGCGACGAACGAAAACTGATCGTCCGCGGACAGGCGCACCTGCTCGAAGACCTCAAGGCGCTCGCCGATCTGGAACGCGTTCGGTTGTTGTTCGATGACCTCGAGACGAGGCGCGAGGTGGTCGATTTACTTGGCCGCGCCGAGCAGGCCGACGGCGTGCGCATCTTCATCGGATCTGAGAACAAGCTGTTCTCGCTGTCGGGCTCGTCGACGATCGTCGCCCCCTACCACGACGCCTCGGGCCAGATCGTTGGTGTGCTTGGCGTCATCGGGCCGACGCGGCTCAACTATGCCCGCATCATCCCCATGGTCGATTACACAGCCAAGATTGTGAGTAAGCTGCTTGCGGGTTGACCGGCGCCGGACCTGGCGACGGCAAAGGGCCTGCCAGTGGATGACTTTGCCAGTGAAAGACTTGCCAGAAAAAGACTTGCCAGAAAAAGACTTGCCAGAAAAAGACTTGCCAGAAAAAGACTTGCCAGAAACGGACATGCTTGATTTTTCCCGGTTGAACGCTGATATGCCGGGCAGCAACAGATGGATAAGCAAATGACGGAAAAGACCGCGCGCACTGAGGACGCAGCGGCCTCTTCGGAGGCGGCCGACCGGTCAGCGGCCGACCGGTCAGCGGCCGACCCTCAGGCCGAGGCGGTGGCGCTTGCCGCCGAGCTAAAGGACCGGCTCTTGCGGACGCTTGCGGAAATGGAAAATCTGCGCAAGCGCACCGAGCGCGAAGTCACCGATGTCCGTCTTTACGGCATCTCGTCCTTCGCCCGCGATATCATCGGCGTGGCCGACAATATGCGCCGCGCGCTCGACGCGGTATCGCCGGAACTGCGATCCAGCGCCGAGGCCGGCGTCAAGGCGCTTATCGACGGCGTCGAACTGACCGAACGCGAGCTGCAAAAAGCGCTGGAAAAGAACGGCGTGCGCCAGTTCAGTCCGCGCGGCGAGAAATTCGATCCCAACGTGCATCAGGCCATGTTCGAAGTACCTAATGCGTCAGTCCCCGCCGGAAGCGTGGTCGAGGTCGTGCAACCGGGCTACATGCTTGGCGAGCGGGTGCTCCGCCCGGCGATGGTCGGGGTGTCGAAGGGCGGTCCCAAATCCGCACCGCCGTCGCGGCACGTCAACGACAACGCCGCGACCTCCGGCAGGGATTCCTGAGGGATACCGTTTATTTCAGCTCGATGCTGTCGCGCACGGTGCGCAGGCGCGCGAGTGCGGTTGTCCAGGTATCGGCGCGCGCGATCCCGACGATCTGCAGATATCCGCCACCGCCGAAACGCAGCCACTGCACCACCATCACGTCGGCTCCCGATCGCGCGTCTTTGGCCTCCGCCAGGGTCTGATAACCCGATTGGCCATTGATGCGCAACGGCTCCGAGACCGTCACCCTCACTTCCTTGATCCCGCCGATCTCGTTGAACGACAGTCTGGCGAAGTTGGCACGGTTCTCCGGTTCCGGTGGTCCGCCGGGCATGGCTGCGATCAGCATACGTACATCGAGCCCGCCGGCATTCGCTTCCGGGGGAGAATCCTTGCCGCCCGGCTTGTCGCTCAACATGACCGCGCGGCCGCGAAGCACGTCGTCGACATGGAAGCCGGCAAGGTCGCCGACCGCGAACGGCAAGAGCCCAAGCTCCTCCGCCTCCGGCACGGTCGGGCGAACCGACAGCGTTGCGAGGGCAGCGCGTACGACGCTATCCGGATAGGCGCTGTCCTGCGACGGCACCTGGACGGTAACCAGCGCGGTTAAATCGCTAGCCGACGCTACCAGGAGCCACTTTCGATATTTCGTCTTTTCCGCCGTCTGGTTGCCGATGAGCAAAAAGCCCTTGCCGAAACTAAGCTGCATCGCCTCGCGCTTTTCCAGGGTCATGCCCTTCTTCTTGAGCGCTTCCACGTCGAGGGTCTTCTCGATCTGCGGATAGGCCTCGGCGGGAAGCACGGTGATCAGGATCGCGGCGTCTTTGTCCGGATCGGCAAAGCCATCAAACTTGTCGCTTGGGACCATGCCTGCGGGAGGGACGAGGCCCAAGCGGGAGCCGGGCGGGAAGGTGGGATCGGCAGCCAGCGCCGGCATGGCCAGGATCAAAAAGGCCAATGCTCCGGCAAAGCCGGTGGACGCCCTGGCCGGGCGAAAGCGATCAATCCTCATCATCGCGCGACTCTGTTGGCGTCCGGGACGGAGCTTTGTTGGCGGCGCTGCGCGTAACCCGGCGCAGCGTTAGATTGATCCGTCCCCCGCCTTGGAGCAAGCCCGACGTTCCCGGATAAATCCGATCGACGCCGTGAAAGGCGAGCCGCGCCGCGCCGCCGAGAACGACAACGTCGCCCGAGTTGAGCCGAAACGACTGGGTGGGCTCGTTTCGTTTCCTGCCGCCAACCCGAAACAGGCAGGAATCGCCGAGCGAAATCGAAACTACCGGGGCGTCAAAATCGTTCTCGTCGCGATCCTGATGCAGACCCATTTTTGCGGTCGGCCCATAGAAATTGATCAGGCAGGCCTCCGGCGGGTGCGGGTATTGGGCGAGCTCACGCCATATTGCCAGTAGCGCCGGGGGGAATGGCGGCCACGGCCGGCCGGTGTCCGGATGCGCGGGTTGATAGCGGTATCCGCTTTCGTCGGATACCCAGCCGAGCGCTCCGCAATTCGACATGTGCACGGTGAAGGGTCGTCCCGATCTGGGCATCCGCGGCACGAATAGCGGCGCCTCCTCAAGAACGCCGCGCACCGCCGCGAGGAGGTCTGCTTGACCATCGCGGTCGAGATATTGGGGCGCGAGGCGGAGGCCCTCGACGCCGGCCGTCAAATCCATCCGCGCGTCTCTCATTCCGGTTGTCAGCATGGGTGGCCAATTGCCTGCGCCCATGCGGGCAATCCTGTCTTGCGGCGCGATGCCGCCCTCCTATATGACCCAAGGGAAATCGCACGGAAATAAGCCGGGGCGATTGGTTGAATGCTAATTGGGGGTCGGACAAAGGGCGCCTTTCGGGCCAGCCCGACCTGCCGGAAAGAGAGGATTAACACCATGGCCAAGGTCATCGGTATCGATCTCGGTACCACGAATTCCTGCGTCGCCGTGATGGAAGGCAAGACGCCAAAGGTTATCGAGAACGCCGAAGGGATGCGCACGACGCCGTCCATCGTTGCGTTTACGGACGAGGGCGAGCGGCTGGTCGGCCAGCCGGCCAAGCGTCAGGCGGTTACCAATCCCGAACGCACCATTTTCGCAGTCAAGCGCCTCATCGGCCGTCGTTACGACGACCCGATGGTGGAAAAGGACAAGAAGCTCGTTCCCTACAAAATCACGCGCGCTTCGAATGGCGACGCCTGGGTAGAGGCCGAGGGCAAGACCTATTCGCCGTCACAGATTTCCGCGTTCATTTTGCAGAAGATGAAGGAGACGGCGGAAGCCTATCTCGGCTCGAAGGTCGAGCAGGCCGTCATTACCGTCCCCGCCTACTTCAACGACGCCCAGCGGCAGGCCACCAAGGACGCCGGCAAGATTGCCGGCCTTGAGGTTTTGCGCATCATCAACGAGCCGACGGCGGCGGCGCTCGCCTACGGGCTCGACAAGAGCAAGACCGGCACGATTGCGGTCTACGATCTTGGCGGCGGCACGTTCGATATCTCCATTCTCGAAATCGGCGACGGCGTGTTCGAGGTGAAGTCGACGAACGGCGACACCTTCCTCGGCGGCGAAGACTTCGACATGCGGCTCGTTAACTATCTGGCCGACGAATTCCAGAAGGAGCAGGGCATCGACCTGCGCCGCGACAAGCTTGCGCTGCAACGGCTCAAGGAGGCGGCGGAGAAGGCGAAGATCGAGCTCTCGTCCACGACGCAGACCGAGATCAACCTGCCGTTCATCACGGCGGACGCATCGGGACCGAAGCATCTGACGATGAAACTCACCCGGGCCAAGTTCGAGGCGCTGGTTGACGATCTGGTGCAGAAGACGATCGAGCCCTGCCGTCAAGCGATCAAAGACGCCGGGCTCAGCGCGGCCGAGATCAACGAGGTCGTTCTCGTCGGCGGCATGACCCGCATGCCCAAGGTCCAGGAAGTCGTGAAGCAGTTGTTCGGCAAGGAGCCGCACAAGGGCGTCAACCCGGACGAGGTGGTGGCGGTCGGCGCGGCAATTCAGGCCGGCGTGCTGCAAGGCGACGTCAAGGACGTGCTGCTGCTCGATGTCACCCCGCTCTCGCTCGGCATCGAGACGCTGGGCGGCGTGTTCACCCGCCTGATCGATCGCAATACCACGATCCCGACCAAGAAAAGCCAGGTGTTCTCCACCGCCGAAGATGGCCAGACCGCGGTGACGATCCGCGTGTTCCAGGGCGAACGCGAGATGGCTGCCGACAACAAGATACTCGGTCAGTTCGATCTCATCGGCCTGCCGGCGGCGCCGCGCGGCATCCCCCAGATCGAGGTTACCTTCGACATCGACGCCAACGGCATCGTCAACGTGTCGGCGAAGGACAAGGGTACCGGCAAGGAACAGCAGATCCGCATCCAAGCATCGGGCGGTCTGTCCGAGTCCGACATCCAGAAGATGGTCAAGGATGCCGAGGCCCACGCCGAGGAAGACAAGAAGCGCAAGGCACAAGTCGAAGCAAAGAACCACGCCGAGGCACTTGTTCACTCGACCGAAAAGACGCTCACCGAGCATGGCTCGAAAGTGGGCGAGGGTGAGCGGCGCGCGATCGAGAATGCTATCGCCGATCTCAAGGAAGCCTTGAAGAGCGATGATGCTGAAGCGATTACGGCCAAGACCAACGCTCTCGCGCAGGCGTCCATGAAACTTGGCGAGGCGATGTACAAGCAGTCTGCGGAGCAGCCTGCCGGCGCCGAAGCCGCCGACGGCAAGAAGGACGACGTGGTCGACGCCGAGTTCACGGAAGTCGACGACGACAAGAAGAACAAAAAGTCTGCTTAGTCGGCGAGGCGGCTGATGCTGCTGCGAAGTAACAAACATGCACCCACCGTCCGCGAAACGGGGGTGCATGTTTTTATCTGCGGCGCGCCGGCGTGGAATGATTGCCCGTCATTGGGTGGGAAATGAAGGTCAAGCGCTGTTTCTACGAAGTCCTCTCGGTCGAGCGCACCGCCACGGATGGCGACATCAAATCCGCGTTTCGCAAGCATGCGATGCAATGCCATCCGGATCGCAATCCGGGTGACAACGGGGCCGAGCACCGCTTCAAGGAGATCAACGAGGCCTACGAAATTCTCAAAGATCCCGACAAGCGCGCGGCCTATGACCGCTTCGGGCACGCCGCTTTCGAGCACGGCGCAGGCGGCGCCCACGGCTTCGGCGCCGACTTCGCGACGACCTTCTCCGATATCTTCGACGATCTTTTCGGCATGGGCGGCCGTCGCGGCCGCGGCTCAGGGCGCGAGCGTGGCGCGGACTTGCGCTACAATATGGAAATCTCGCTGCTGGAGGCTTTTGCCGGCAAGACGGCGCAAATTCGCATCCCGACGTCGGTAACCTGCGAGGCGTGCTCTGGCTCGGGCGCCAAGCCCGGCACCAAGCCGAAGGCCTGCCCGCTGTGCGGCGGCCAGGGAAAAGTCCGTCACGCGCAAGGCTTCTTCACGCTCGAGCGCACCTGCCCGAACTGCCATGGCCGCGGCCAGGTCATCGAGAGTCCATGCGAGCCCTGCGCGGGCTCCGGTCGCGTCGTGCGCGAGCGGACGCTTTCGGTGAATATTCCCGCCGGCGTGGAAGACGGCACCCGCATCCGGCTTGCAGGCGAGGGCGAAGCGGGCGTGCGCGGCGGGCCTCCGGGCGACCTTTACATCTTCCTCTCGATCAGCGCGCACCCGTTCTTTCAGCGCGAAGCCGCCGATCTGCATTGCCGCGTACCGGTCTCTTTGGTGACCGCCACGCTCGGCGGGGAGTTCGAGGTGCCGACGATCGACGGCGGCAAAACAAAAGTGAAGGTGCCGGAAGGCATGCAAACCGGCCGCCGCTTCCGCCTCCAGGGAAAAGGAATGCCGGTGCTGCGCTCCCGGCAGAGCGGCGACATGTACGTTCAGGTCGTGGTCGAGACGCCGCAGAATCTCACCAAAAAGCAGCGCGAGATCTTGGCCGAGTTCGACCGCCTCTCATCGACTGAAACGCAGCCGGAGGCGTCCGGATTCTTTGGTAAGGTCAAAGAGTTCCTCGACGGCTTGGGCGGCCGCGCCAACTCGGCGTGAACGTCCGGCCGGAGCTTGCCGGCTGGGCCGCTGGCTTTTAAACAAAGAATGTTCTAAAAGGGCGGCGTTTCGTCGCGTGTGATTTGCCATGTCGCTTCCAGCACTGCGTACATTTGAACAGAGGATCGAGCGGCAGTTGCGGCTACTCGAACTGAGAAAGACTATTATTGAGCGCAATATCGGGCGCCAGATCCGATTGTTCGAGCGCAAGCGCGACGGCATCGGCAGGAAAATCGAAGAACAAATCCGGCTATTCGAGCGCAAGCGCGGCATTCGGCTTGATGACGAAGTGCGCTTCATCCGCTCCTGGCTCGAGCGGCCACTGACGATCGGCGCGGTGACGCCGTCGGGCAAGATGCTCGCGCGCGCCATGGCGCGGTATGTCGATCCGCACAGCGATGGGCCGGTTGTTGAACTTGGACCCGGGACCGGGCCGGTCACCGAAGCTTTGGTCCAGGCCGGCGTCGCGCCCTCGCGGCTGGTTCTGGTCGAATTCAATCCGGCATTCTGTCGTCTACTGCACGCGCGCTATCCCGAAGCCACGCTGGTGCAAGGCGACGCCTACAGCTTGCGCCGCTTGCTGGAAACGCTGCTGCTGCAGCCGGCGGCCGCGGTCGTGTCGGGCCTGCCGCTTGTCACCAAGCCGATAAGGATGCGGCTGCGGCTCATTCGCGACGCCTTCGATCTGATGATGCCGGGCGCGCCGTTCGTGCAATTCACCTACTCGGTGGCTTCGCCGTTGCCGCGGCGGCTCGGCGGTTTTTCGGCGGAGGCCTCCGAGCGCATCTGGATGAATATCCCGCCTGCGCGCGTGTGGGTCTATCGGAAGATCTGACGTCCCCGATTATGTTCACGCCGAAAATTCTGGTGCTCGCTGGCTCGATCCGCGCCGGCTCGCACAATGCGCGGCTCGCGGCGTTGGTGGCCAAGGAGCTCGTGCTCGCCGAAGCCGACGTGTCGCGCATTTCGCTGGCCGACTACCCGATGCCGCTCCTTGACGCCGATTATCTTGCCGATGCGGGTCCGCCCGACAACGCGTTCAAGCTCAAGGAAATGTTCACCGCGCATCAGGGCGTGTTTATCGCAAGCCCGGAATACAGTGCGTCGGTCACGCCGCTCCTGAAGAATGCCATCGACTGGATGACCCGGGTGCGCGAACGCAACGAACTGAACTACGCCGCGTTCAGGGGCCGCGCCTTCGCGCTTGGCTCTGCGGCGAACGGCCCCGCGGGCGGATTGCGCGGGCTCATGGCGTTGCGGCAGGTCCTGGAGCTGGGTTGCGGCGCGCTGGTGATCCCGGAACAACTCAATGTCGGGCGCGCCGATCAGGCGTTCGATGATATGGATAATCTCCGCGACGAATCACTGACGGCAACGCTCAAGACCATGGTGCGCCGGCTCATCGAGCTGGCGAGCGTGATGCCGCGAACGACGGGTGAGCGGATATACCATGCCGATTGAGCCGCGCTCGCGCCTGATCGTCGCCCTCGATCTGCCGTCGGTCGAGGCGGCGGACGCCATGGTGGCGCGGCTTGGCGATGCGGTTTCCTTCTACAAGATCGGCTATCAGCTGGCATTCGCCGGCGGATTAGGTTTCGCGCAAAAGCTGACCGGCGCCGGCAAGCAGGTGTTTCTCGATCTCAAGCTGCACGACATCGGCAATACCGTGGCGCAGGGCGTGAAAAGCGTGGCCCGGCTCGGCGCGGCCTTCCTCACCGTGCATGCCTATCCGCAAACGATGCTGGCGGCGGTGGAAGCGAAAGAGGGCAAGCTGCGGATTCTCGCGGTCACCGTGCTCACGTCCTACAACGACGATGATCTCAAAGCGGCGGGCTACGATGCGCCGGTAAAATCTCTGGTGGCGCTCCGCGCCGAACAAGCGCGCGTTCTGCGCGTTGACGGCGTCGTGTGCTCACCTGAAGAGGCCGCCAACGTGCGTGCGATCGTCGGCGCGAACCTGGCGGTGGTGACGCCCGGCATCCGTCCCGCCGGAGCCGCGGCCGGTGACCAGAAACGCATGATGACGCCGGCCACCGCCATCGCCGCGGGTGCGGACTATCTTGTAGTCGGGCGACCGATTCTCGCGGCCACCGAACCCCGGGCTGCGGCGGAGGCAATCGTCGCCGAGATTGCGCAAGAAACGGCAAAGGAGAAGTGAGATGCCCAAGGGCTATTGGATCGCGCGCGTCGACGTCAAAGACGAGGAAGGCTACAAGCCTTACGCCGCGGCCAACCCGCCCATCTTTCGCAAATACGGCGGCCGCTTCGTCGTGCGCGCCGGCAAGTCCGAATCCAAGGACGGCACCAACAGGGCGCGCAATATAGTGATCGAATTTCCTGACTATGCGGCGGCGCTCGCTTGCTATAATTCACCGGAATATCAGGCCAACATCAAAGTGCGCTTGCCGCATGCGATCGTCGATTTGATCATCATCGAAGGTTACGACGGCCCGCAGCCCTAGCCACTCTTTGATCTCCCGCGACGACTCAAATTCCTTCCCCTGAACGGGGGAGGGTGGGGTGGGGGTCCCTGCGTTGCCGGGCTCGGTCGCCCCCGCTATACCCGCGCTGCGGAGAAAGATCCCAAGGGCGAATTATGGCTGCTGCAAACTCCGACATGCGATTGGTGATCGCCGGCGCCGGTGGGCGCATGGGGCGCACGCTTGTTCATGCCATCGCGGCGACCAAGGGCGTGACGCTGGCCGGAGCGGTCGAGGCCGCGGGCTCGGCGATGATCGGCCGCGATACCGGGGAGCTTGCGGGGCTTGGGCCGAATGGCATCAAGGTTGCGAGTGACGCCGCTGCGCTGCTGAAAGGCGCCGATGGCCTGATCGAATTTACCATAGCGACGGCGACGCTCGCCTTGGCCGAACTGACCGCCGCCGCCGGCATCGTGCATGTCATCGGCACCACCGGCCATTCGGCCGAGCAAGAAGCGGCGATCGCCAAGGCCGCAAGCCGTGCGCCGATGGTGAAATCCGGCAACATGAGTCTGGGCGTCAATCTGCTCTCGGCAATGGTCAAGCGCGTCGCGCGGACGCTCGGCGAGGACTACGACATCGAAATCGTCGAAATGCATCACAACAAAAAGATCGACGCGCCGTCCGGCACCGCGCTTATGCTCGGCCGCGCGGCGGCGGCGGGCCGTGGCGTCGATCTCGCCCAGCGCGCGGTGCGCGGCCGCGACGGCATGACCGGCGCGCGGCGCGCCGGCGATATTGGCTTTGCCGCGTTGCGGGGCGGCACGGTTGTCGGCGATCATTCGGTGATCTTTGCCGGCCCGGCCGAGCGCATCGAACTCAGCCACCGCGCCGAGGACCGCATGATCTTTGCCCGCGGCGCGCTGCACGCGGCGTTGTGGGCGCGCGGAAAAAAGCCCGGGCTTTATTCGATGGCCGATGTTTTGGGACTGGCCGATATTTGAAGCCGTCAGCCCGGCAATAAAAAAGGAAAGAGCGAATGAGCGAACGGCTTCTCGTGCTGGTGCGTCACGGCCAGAGCGAGTGGAATCTGAAAAATCTCTTCACCGGCTGGCGCGACATCGGCCTGACGGAGAACGGGATCAAGGAAGCGCGTGCGGCCGGCCAAAGGCTGAAGGCGCGGGGGTTGCGCTTCGATGTTGCCTTCACCTCGGCGCTGGTTCGCGCCCGGCATTCGCTCGACCTCGTGCTCGAGGAGATGGGCCAGAAAAGTATTCCGGTGTTCAAGGATCAGGCGCTCAATGAGCGCGACTATGGCGAACTTTCCGGCCTCAACAAGGACGACGCGCGTGCCAAGTGGGGGGAAGACCAGGTGCACATCTGGCGGCGGTCTTACGACGTCGCGCCGCCCGGCGGCGAGAGCCTCAAGGATACCGCCGCGCGGGTTCTTCCCTACTATATCGAGGAGATTCTGCCGCGCGTGCTGCGCGGCGAAAGCACCGTCGTCGTTGCGCACGGCAATTCGCTGCGCGGCCTCGTCATGGTGCTTGATCGCCTCTCGGCGAAGGAAATTGCCGCGCATGAAATCGCCACCGGCGTGCCGCTGATCTACCGGCTCAACGCCGACTCGATGGTCGCCGAAAAGCAGATTTTGACGGGGTAGAACTTTATTTGGTCGTCACCCGCGGGCTTGACCCGCGGGTCCATGCCGACTGGCCGCCTGCGCGGCATTGCCGAATGGTAAGCGACACAACGCACCTCGCCATTGCGAGGAACGAAAGCGACGAAGCAATCCATAATAGGGCGGCGCCGTGCGCGCGGCAATTCAGTATGGACCCCCGGGTCAAGCCCGGGGGTGACGAATGAGGGGGCCTGTCCGCTGGGCCCAGCGTTGCGTCAACGCCCCCTCACCCGGATTGCTTTGCAATCCGACCTCTCCCCGCGGCGGGGAGAATTAGATTTTACGCGGCCGCGCCGACCTTGCCGGCTTCCCAGCCGAGCATGGCGCGCTTGCGCGTGATGCCCCAGTGATAGCCGGTGAGGTCGCCGCCCTTGCCGATGACGCGGTGGCACGGCACGACGAAGGCGAGCGGATTTTTGCCGACTGCGGTGCCGACGGCGCGTGCCGCCGTGGGCGTACAGACCCGGTTGGCGATTCCGGAATAGGTCGCGACCTTGCCCATCGGAATTTTCAGCAGCGCCTCCCAGACCCGCACTTCCCAATCCGTGCCGATGAGCACGACGCGGAGCGGCTGATCCTGCCGCCACTGCGACGGCTCGAAGATGCGCCGCGCGATCGGCGCGGTGCGCGCATCGTTGGCGATGTAGTTTGCCTTCGGCCAGCGGCGTTTCATGTCGGCGAGCGCCAAGTCTTCTTCCCCGGGATCGGCGAAGGCGAGGCCCGCAAGGCCGCGATCGGTTGCCATGACCAGTGCCTTGCCGAACGGCGACGGATGAAAGCCGAACGTCACTGTCAGGCCCTCGCCGCCGGACTTCCATTCGCCCGGCGACATGGCTTCGTGCGTGACAAACAAATCGTGCAGCCGGCTCGGGCCGGAAAGGCCGACCTCATAGGCGGCGTCGAGCACGCTCGCCGAATCGCGCAGCAACTGACGCGCGCCGTCGAGCGTGAGCGCCTGCAAGAACGCCTTCGGCGTCAGCCCCGCCCAGCGGCGGAACAGGTGGTGCAGTTCGGTCGGGGTGACGCCGGCGGCTTCCGCGATCGTGTCGATCTCGGGCTGCTCGCGCCAGTGGCTGCGGATATGGCCGATAGCCCGGCGCACGATTTCGTAATCGGCGGCGGCCGCGTCGAGCGGCGTGGGGTTGGGGATACGGTCGGGCGATAGCATGGGTGCCTCCATCTCTGCTCCCGATCTAGGCTCGCAAGCCATGCCAAACCACCCGATTTCCGTATTGATTATCGCCTCTCCCCACCGGGGAGAGGCAAACTTACGCCTGGTCCATCATCGTCCGCGTCGGTCCGCGTTTGGCCTCGCCCAGCGCCGCAGAAAGCGCGCGTGCGAAAGTTGCCTTTTCGTGGGGCGCCAGGAAGGCGGCAATCGGCAGCCGCCTGCCGCCCGACACCAGAAACAACCGCTCGATACCGAATTCCTCGTGGACGATGCGATCGAGCTGCACCCAGACCGGGTTGAGCGTCCATTCGCGCACGATGCCTTGCTGGCTGACCTTGCGCACCGTCAGCTCCGAGGCGGTGACCGTCACCTCTTCGTAAGCGCGCGCCGCGCGGTAGTTGGCGCGGAACGCCCAGTAGATGAGCAGGACATCGAGGCCGAGAAAGCCGAACACCGGCCAGGCGCCCATCAGCAGGAATACCATTCCGGAGGCGAAACTCACGCCGCCGATGCAAAGCATCAGGATGAGGAAGCCGGTCGAGCCGAGCGAGCGGTGCGGCGTGATCGTGGCCGCGAAGATCTTCGGCTCGGTGAAGATATTAGGATCGTCGGATGGGTCGTCGTCGCGGCGCCTGTTGTCGTCACTCATGGCGCTCACTATACGGGAAACATGGCGCGCAAAACTACTCACAAGGCCATGCAACAAAGCCGCGAGCCGCCGCGGCAGGGCAAGGCGGCCCGCGTCACAGGCCGCCAAGCCAAGCCCAAAGCCAAGGCCCATAGCGACGCCGCCCAAGGCGAACTGCCGCAATGGACCAACGCCAAGGTCGATGAAGCGTTCCGCCGTTTCGCCGCCGCCAATCCGGCGCCGCGCGGCGAGTTGCAGTACATCAATCCGTTCACGCTCCTGATCGCCGTCGTCCTCTCCGCGCAGGCGACCGACGCCGGCGTCAACAAGGCGACGCCGGCTTTGTTCGCGCTGGCCGACATGCCGGAGAAGATGATCAAGCTCGGCGAAGCGCGCGTGCGCGACCTGATCAAGACCATCGGGCTTTTCCGCACCAAGGCAAAAAACGTGATCGCGCTGTCGCAAAAGCTGGTCGCCGAGCACGGCGGCAAGGTTCCGCACGATCGCGAGGCGCTTCAGGCGCTGCCTGGCGTCGGCAGAAAGACCGCGAATGTCGTGCTCAATATCGCGTTCGGCGAGCCGACCATCGCGGTCGACACCCACATCTTCCGGGTCGGCAACCGCACCGGCCTGGCGCCCGGCAAGACGCCGTTCGATGTCGAGACGAAGCTGATGGAAGTCGTGCGCGAGCGCTATCGGCTGCACGCCCACCACTGGCTGATTTTGCACGGCCGCTACGTCTGCGTCGCCCGCCGTCCCCTGTGCGAAAAATGCATCATCGCCGACCTCTGCAAATGGCCGGCGAAGACTGTGAATGCTCCGTCATCCTGAGGCGCTCGCCTCGAAGGATGGGGCGAAACATTGGGGGGCGATTCGGCCGACTCGCTTCCCGATCAATCTTTCCCCGGCAGCGTTCGTCACCATCTATCCGGTGTAACGGCCGCATGGCGTCTGCGACCCGCCTTGGGCGCGGCCGGAAAAGCGAGGAGTTGCGATGCGTAAGCGTATTTGGCTGTTCGGCTTGCTGTTGTGCTGCGGTTTCGCGGTCGCGCCGGCGCGGGCTGCCGATGAGCCGGACTTGATCTTCAAGCGTTCGACGGTGTTCAAATTTTTGACGCCGAACGACAAGCTCGCGACCTATGGGCTCGACGATCCCGGTGTCGAGGGCGTCGCCTGCCACTTCACCATTCCGGAGCGGGGCGGCGTGAAGGGCTGGCTCGGCGTCGCCGAAGAAGTCTCGGACATTTCGCTCGCCTGCCGGCAGATCGGACCGATTCGCTTCAAGGAAAAGTTCGCGCAAGGCGAAGACATGTTCCAAAAGCGCCGCTCGCTGTTCTTCAAGAAAATGCAGATCGTGCGCGGCTGCGACACCAAACGGAATGTGCTGGTCTACATGGTCTATTCCGACCGCCTCATCGAAGGTTCGCCGAAGAATTCGACTTCCTCGGTGCCGATCATGCCTTGGGGACAGAACGACCAGATCCAGAAGTGCGAGGACTACGTTGAAAAGTAACTTGCGCCTGCCGAATTGGCTCCGAATCAAGCCGCGGACTTCAACAGCGGCCTCATCGCTTCATTGATCCAAAGCCACTCGCGGCCAGATGATTCCTTTTCGTTGCCGCCGCGAAGGATTGCCAGCAGTTCCTGATAGCGCGAAGAGCGGGCGTGATGCCTCCGTGCCCATTCGATGAACGTCTCGTCCGGCTCGCGCTTCACGGCGTTTGCAATTTTGCCGAGCCATTCCCGTGCGATGGCGGTGCCGCGCTTGGATGCGGGCGGTTCCCCCTTCTCAATCGCCGCCCGCGCCTTTGCCAGGATCTCATTCGAAGCCTCGGCGTAGGCGGAAGGGTCAAACTCGTCATTCCACATCGATGCCATCTCCGCGCGCAGCTCGGCAATGTAGGTCTCGTCCGTGATCATCTTGACGATCTCGTTCCACGCGTCGATCTGTTCGGGCGTTGGCTCATCTGGAAGCTCTGGCGTGCTGGCGTCCAACACCTGTGCCTTCCAGCCATCATCCATGTGGGCGCCGTCGGCCACCTTGTCGAACAAGCCCTCGATCATCGCTCGCAGCTGTACCTTTGAGAGTGTAGTCATGGTCCATAGCCTCCTCAGCTCGGATTCGGTGGGTTCAGGCGCTCTGAGTGTTGCGCGCAGCACGGCGGCGACGCGCCGGCGCGATGCGATTTCCGCTTCGAGAGTCCCAAGGCGCATGCGCAGGACCTCGGTGAGCGTAAGTCGCCGCGCCAGCGTCTTTCGGATGGTCTCAAGGCTTACGCCGGCATCGCGGAGCGCACGGATCAAAGCCAGACGAGCGAGGTCGGTTTCGGAATAGACGCGGTATCCGCTGGCCGTTCGTGCTTTCGGAGGCAGCGGCCCCCTGTCCGAATAAAATCGGATGCGCCGCACCGGCACGCCGCTGAGCCCTGAAAGTTCGCCAATCGTGTAGGCCTTCGCACCCATGAAAGCCCTCTTACCGTCTCCACCAAGTGGCGGGTCAAGCGTCTTTTTGTTTGCGTCGCGCAGATTGAGACGCGTAGTCGCCAAAGTCAGCGCCGCAACGGAATGAGCGAGCGAAGCCGCTCGTCCCGCAGATAAAGCCCGCCCCATACGAGAATGCCGAAATAAACACCGAACAGCACGGAACTGAAGAACGGATCGTCAATACGCACCTCGCTTGCCACCGCGCCGCCGAGATAGCCCGTGAGCAGGATCGCCCCGAGGATCGATGTGCGAGGAATAGCGTACAGAATCGTGCAGACCAGACAGATGATCCCGAGCGGGCGAATGACGTCCACCGGGTAGCCGATCTTGGTCGTTGCCTCCACGACGTGATTTTCCAACGCCAGCTTCGCCACGCTATCGAAGAGCAGAAACAGGGTCATGAGACCGGTGATGCCCCAACCCGTCAATCGCATCCACTTAAGGTGCGTGGAGTCTTTCGATTGTGTCGACATACATTTGTCCTCCTGCCCTTCATCAACGCGCTCGTACTGTCTCCACCAGGTGGAGGGTCAAGCCCTTTTTTGCTTAAGCCCTGCAGAGCGAGGCGTAGCCGAATCGGCAGATTGCGCCATTACGGGTTGTCGCCATCGCTCGCGTCGCCCGCCGGCGTTACCGGCTGGGTCCGTATCGGCAACCGCGGACCCGGTTGGCTCGCTCCGCTCGCACCTCAGGGGCGACGGCGTGAACTCAAAACAAGAAATATCTTTGCGCCATCGGCAACGTCTCGGCGGGCGCGCAGGTGAGGAGTTCGCCGTCGGCCCTGACCTCGTAGGTCTCCGGATCGACTTCGATCGCGGGCGTAGCGTCGTTGTGGATCATGCTCTTTTTGGAGATCTTGCCACGGGTATTGGCCACTGCGACCAGTTCCTTCTGGATGCCGAGCTTTTTCCCGAGGCCCAACTTCACCGCGGCCTTCGACGCGAACACGACCGACGACGCGGTGCGCGCGCGGCCATAGGCGCCGAACATCGGTCGGTAATGCACCGGCTGCGGCGTCGGGATCGATGCGTTGGGATCGCCCATGAGGGCGGCGACGATCGAGCCGCCCTTGATGATGCAGTCGGGCTTCACGCCGAAGAATGCCGGCGACCACAGCACGAGGTCGGCGAGCTTGCCCTTCTCCACCGAACCGATGATCTTGGAAACGCCGTGCGCAATCGCGGGATTGATGGTGTATTTGGCGATGTAGCGCTTTACCCGGGCGTTGTCGTTGTCGCCCTTTTCCTCCGCCAGCCGGCCGCGCTGCTTCTTCATTTTGTCGGCGGTCTGCCAGGTGCGGATGATGACTTCGCCCAGCCGGCCCATCGCCTGGCTGTCCGACGACATCATCGACAGCGCGCCGATGTCGTGAAGGATATCCTCCGCCGCGATCGTCTCCTTGCGGATGCGGCTTTCGGCGAACGCGAGGTCCTCGGCGATCGACGGATCGAGATGGTGGCACACCATCAGCATATCGAGATGCTCGTCGATGGTGTTGCGCGTATAAGGCCGCGTCGGATTGGTCGACGACGGCAGCACGTTCTTCAAGCCCGCGATCTTGATGATGTCCGGCGCGTGGCCGCCGCCGGCGCCCTCGGTGTGGAAGGCGTGGATGGTGCGGCCCTTGAACGCCTTGATGGTGTCCTCGACGAAACCGGATTCGTTGAGCGTGTCGGTGTGGATCATCACCTGCACGTCGTAATCGTCGGCGACCGAAAGGCAGCAATCGATCGCCGCCGGCGTCGTGCCCCAGTCTTCGTGCAGCTTGAGCGCGCAGACGCCGGCCTTGATCATTTCCTCGAGCGCCGCCGGTCGCGAGGCATTGCCCTTGCCGGCGAAGCCGAGGTTCACCGGAAAATCGTCGGCCGCCTGGATCATGCGAGCGATGTGCCAGGGACCCGGCGTACAGGTGGTGGCGAACGTCCCGTGCGCCGGGCCGGTGCCGCCGCCGAGCATCGAGGTGACGCCCGACATCAGCGCTTCGTCGACCTGCTGCGGACAGATGAAATGGATGTGGGTGTCAAAGCCGCCGGCGGTGAGGATCTTGCCTTCGCCGGCGATGACTTCGGTGCCCGGCCCGATGACGATGGTGACGCCGGGCTGAATGTCCGGATTGCCGGCCTTGCCGATGGCGTGGATGTTGCCGTCCTTGATGCCGACATCGGCCTTCACGATCCCCCAATGATCGACGATCAGTACATTGGTGAGGACGGTGTCGACCGCGCCCTGCTTGTTGGTGATCTGGCTCTGGCCCATGCCGTCGCGGATCACCTTGCCGCCGCCGAATTTCACCTCCTCGCCGTAGGTGCAAAAATCCTTTTCCACTTCGATGATGAGGTCGGTATCGGCGAGCCGCACGCGGTCGCCCGTCGTCGGGCCGAACATTTCGGCGTAGACCGCGCGGTTTATTTTTGATGGCATGACATTCCCCGTAGTTTGTTTTACTTCGCTCTGCGATCGTCATTGACAGGAGCGAGAGCGACGAAGCAATCCAAAGCCGGCTTCACAAATCTGGACTGCGTCGCGCCACCCGTCAGCGGGCCGGCCACTTGGGCCCGGACCCGTTGGCCCGCAATGACAAACAAGAAAATCCCCAACGTTATCCCCACTGCATTGCGGCATCGTTTTTTGTTCGGTTTTGCTTGCGCTATGGCGCCTCTGCGGTATCCTAACTCTTAGATCGATCGCGTTTGGCTCCGCCAGATGAGAAAGATCGCCAAGGTCGGATTGGTCTGGTGTTGAAGCCGCTACCGGCGTGACACCGAAAGCTGATCTGGTCCTGGTCCCAGCCGCGGTAGCAGCGCTGAGAACGTGACGGGCGGGCTTGCGCAAGCTCGCTCGCCACGATTCGTGATGCGGCATCGTCGATGCGGCTCATGCGATCTCACTTTTGCAACTTCCCCATGACCTCCTGCCGGAAGCCATAAACCGTACGCGTGCCTGCGAGCGCGACGAGTTTCACCTCGCGCGTCTGGCCAGGCTCGAAGCGCACCGCGGTGCCGGCGGCAATGTCGAGGCGCATGCCACAGGCTTTCTTGCGGTCGAATTTCAGCGCCGGATTGGTTTCGAAGAAGTGATAGTGCGAGCCGACCTGAATCGGCCGGTCGCCGCTGTTCGAAACCGAGAGCGTCACGCCCTTGCGGTCTTTGTTAAGCTCGATCTCGCCGTCTTTGATAAAAAGCTCGCCGGGAATCATTTGCGCCTCACTGAAACCCCTCTCCCCCGTGGGAGAGGGAATATTTTGTCACCTAATCGGCTCGTGCACCGTGACGAGCTTGGTGCCGTCAGGAAATGTCGCCTCGACTTGAATCTCGGGAATCATCTCGGCGATTCCATCCATCACTTGCGCGCGCGTGACCACGTGCGCCCCTTTCTCCATCAGCTCGGCGACGGTGCGGCCGTCGCGAGCGCCTTCGACAATGAAATCGGAGATCAGCGCGATCGCTTCTGGATGGTTGAGCTTGACCCCGCGCTCCAGCCGGCGGCGCGCCACAATCGCTGCCATTGCAATCAAGAGCTTGTCCTTCTCGCGCGGAGTGAGATTCATAATCCGTCCTTCTAGTTCAACCACAGGCGCGGCAGGGGCATTCCGCCGAGTGCCGTCAGAACGCCGATGAGATCGTGGTGGAGCGCCGCACCGTCGGACGCAACCAGCCGCGCGACGGCCATGCCGTTCCAGGCCGATACGCCGACCTCGCCTGCGAAATTCTTCTCCATCGCGCGAACCGCTGCAACGGCCTTGTCGTCCCCGGGAATCTTCAAAACGCTGGCAATTGCTACCGCTTCGCCCGCAACCGCCCGCCGCGCCAGCCGACGCGCGATCGCACCATCGAGGAGAAGGCTCTCGGCAAAGACGAGCGATCCACCGACGCGCACCCGCCAGCGGTCGGAAAAATGCCCGTCGAGCACCGTTTCGCCCATGGCCGAGCGGCCGAAGATGACGCCCTCGGCCAAAAGCAGGCTTGCTCCGGGCGCGAGATCGATGTCGATCGAGCGCTGCAGCCGGACTTGGTCGAACAGGATCGTCTCCTGCGGCAGCCAGGCGAGCGCGCCGCCGGTCGCTACATCGAGCTTCACGCCAACCTCGGTGGCCGGCCCAAGCGAACGGTAGACCTTCTCCGCGGCGGCGGTGGTGACGGTCAAGCGGGCGCCGGCGCGGACCGTAACGCCGATGTCGAAACGGTCGCCGCCAGTCATGCCGCCTGCGGTGTTGACGATTACGGCGTCCAGCGTGTCCTGGCTCGTTCCATTCGGGAAGCGTACCCGCAACGCGCCGGCCTCATACACCCGTTCGCGACGGCAGCCGCCGTCCCCGGCCGCGACTGAAAACGCGATGCGGCCGTTTGCGCGATTGCCAGCGAAGATTTCACCGAGTTCCGGCGTATCCGCGAACAAGATTTCCGCCCCTCGCAATGACGACGGTCATGAAAACTAGATCGCCATCGCCCGCTTCAATGCGCCTTCGTCGAGCTCGGTGCGACTTGAGGCGTAGACGACCGCTCCACGCTCCATGACGGTGAAATAGTCACCGAGTTCTTGGGCGAAGTCGAGATATTGCTCGACCAGCACGATTGCGATCTTGCCAAGCGAGCGCAGATAGCTGATGGCGCGGCCGATGTCCTTGATGATCGAAGGCTGAATGCCCTCGGTCGGCTCGTCGAGGAGAAGAAGCCGCGGCCGCATCACCAGCGCCCGGCCGATGGCGAGTTGCTGCTGCTGGCCGCCTGAAAGGTCGCCGCCGCGCCGGCGCAGCATGTCCTTGAGCACCGGGAACAGCGTGAACACGTCATCCGGAACGCTGCGTTCATTGCGCTTGAGTGGCGCAAAGCCGGTCCTGAGGTTTTCCTCGACCGTCAGCAGCGGAAAGATTTCGCGCCCCTGCGGCACGTAGGAAATGCCGCGCCGCGCGCGATCCGGCGGCCGCAGCGCCGTGATGTCCTCACCTTCCCAGGTGATCGTGCCGCGGCTTACCGAATGCTGGCCGGCAAGCGCATCGAGCAGGCTCGTCTTGCCGACGCCATTCCTGCCAAGCACGCACGTGACCTTGCCGGGCTCGGCCTTGAGCGACACCGCGCGCAGCGCCTGCGCCGCGCCGTAGTGCAGATCGATGGCGTTGACGTCGAGCATCACTACATCCCTTGACGCGTGATCTTATCCGAAAGCCGGTATCCGCTTTTCGGGATCATGCGCATGTTTCTTGACGCATGCTCTTTTCCGAAAACCGCGGTCCACTTTTCGGGAGCATGCGTTAGCGTCCCAGATAAACTTCGACCACACGGTCGTTCGTCGACACCTGATCGATCGTGCCCTCGGCGAGCACCGAGCCTTCATGCAGGCAGGTGACCTTGACGCCGAGTTCGCGCACGAAGGCCATATCGTGTTCGACGACGACGACAGTGCGGTCGCGGTTGATCTCCTTGAGAAGTTCGGCGGTCTGCTGCGTTTCGACGTCGGTCATGCCCGCGACCGGCTCGTCGACCAGGAGGAGCTTTGGCTCCTGCGCCAGGAGCATGCCGATTTCGAGCCATTGCCGTTGCCCATGCGAGAGGCTGCCGGCGAGGCGGTCGCGTACGACGGTCAAGCGGATGATCTCCAACAACTCATCGATCCGACGGCGCTCGGCCGGGCCTTCGTGCCACCACAGAGCGGCCAGCGCGCGGCGATCCGACTTGAGCGCAAGCTCGAGGTTGTCGTTGACGGTCTGGCTTTCGAACACGGTCGGCTTCTGGAACTTGCGGCCGATGCCAAGCTCGGCGATCTCCGCCTCGTCAAGCCGCGTGAGATCGTAGGAGCCGTCGAACATCACGTCACCGAGATCCGGCCGGGTCTTGCCGGTGACCACGTCCATCATCGTGGTCTTGCCGGCGCCGTTCGGGCCGATGATCGCGCGCATTTCGCCCGGCTCGATCGCGAATGACAGGTTGTTGAGCGCCTTGAAGCCGTCGAAAGAGACGGTGACGCCGTTGAGGTAGAGGAGGGAGGATGTCAGCGCTTCCATGGCTATTCCGCCGGCAGCGGCTCCCTCACGCCATCCTCGGCGGCGGCGGATGCCCGGTCACGGCGGAGCGCCGTCCAATGTCGCAGCGTGCCGACAATGCCGCGTGGCAGCAGCAACGTCACGGCGACGAACAGCGCGCCCAGCATGAACAGCCAGTAAGCCGCCAAGGGCCCCGAAGTGAAGAACGTCTTGGCGTAATTGACCACGACCGCCCCGATCACCGCGCCCGTCAGCGTGCCGCGGCCTCCGACGGCGACCCAGATCACCGCTTCAATGGAGTTTCCCGGCGCGAATTCGCTTGGATTGATGATGCCGACCTGCGGCACATAGAGGGCGCCGGCGACGCCGGCCATGCAAGCCGACAGCGTGAAGACGAAAAGCTTGTAGGACTCGACGCGATAACCGAGGAAGCGCGTGCGCGATTCGGCATCGCGGATCGCGAGGAGCACCTTGCCGAATTTCGAGGTGATGAGCGCTTTGCAAAGCACGAATGCGATCATCAGCGCAACGCAGGTGATCGAGAACAGGGCGTTGCGCGTCGTGTCGGCCTGCACGTTGAAGCCGAGAATGTCCTTGAAATCGGTGAGCCCGTTGTTGCCGCCAAACCCGAAATTGTTGCGGAAGAAACCGAGCATGAGGGCAAAAGTCAGCGCTTGCGTAATGATCGACAGATAAACGCCGGTGACGCGGCTTCGAAACGCGAACCAGCCGAAGACGAAAGCAAGCGCGCCGGGCACCAGCACCACCATCAGCGCCGCGTAAGCGAAATGCTGGAAGCCGTACCAATAAAGCGGCAGTTCCTTCCAGTTGAGGAACACCATGAAGTCCGGCAGGACCGGATCGGCATAGACGCCGCGGGTGCCGATCTGGCGCATCAGATACATGCCCATGGCGTAACCGCCCAGCGCGAAGAACGCGCCGTGGCCGAGCGAAAGAATGCCGCAAAAGCCCCAGATCAGGTCGATCGAAAGCGCCAGCAGCGCATAGCAGGCGTATTTGCCGAACAGCGCGACGAGATAGCTCGGCACGTGGAAGGCGGACGATTCCGGCAGCGCCAGGTTGAGGAGCGGCACCGCGATGGCGATGGCAGCTAACGCGGCCAGGAAAAGCGTTGCGCCGCGATCGAGCGAGCGGATGAGAATGTGGGCGCTCATGCCTCGACCGCCCTGCCCTTGAGCGCGAATATCCCGCGCGGCCGCTTCTGGATGAACAGGATGATGAACACGAGAATGGCGATCTTGCCGAGCACCGCGCCGGCGTAGGGCTCAAGGAACTTGTTGGCGATGCCGAGCACGAACGAGCCGACGAGCGTGCCCCAAAGATTGCCGACGCCGCCGAACACCACAACCATGAAACTGTCGATGATGTAGCCCTGGCCAAGATTGGGGCTGACATTGTCGATCTGCGACAGCGCCACGCCGGCCATGCCGGCGATGCCGGAGCCGAGTCCGAAGGTAAGTGCGTCGACGCGTGCGGTGCGAATGCCCATCGAGGCCGCCATCGGGCGGTTTTGAGTGACGGCGCGCATCTCGAGGCCAAAACGCGTGAAACGAAGCAACCCCAGCAATGCGATGAACACCGCAAGCGCAAAGCAAATGATCCACAGGCGATTGTAGGTGATGGTGATGCCGCCGAGATCGAAAGCGCCGCTCATCCACGACGGATTGCCGACGTCGCGATTGTTCGGGCCGAACATCGTGCGTACCGCCTGTTGCAGGATCAGCGAAAGCCCCCAGGTCGCGAGCAGCGTCTCGAGCGGCCTGCCATAGAGAAAGCGGATGATGGTGCGCTCGATCACGATGCCGATGCAGCCGGCGACCAGGAAAGACAGCGGAATGGCGATCGCTAGCGAATAGTCGAACAGCGCCGGATTTCGCGCGCGGATCACTTCCTGCACGACGAAGGTGACATAGGCGCCGATCATCACCATTTCGCCATGCGCCATGTTGATGACGCCCATCACGCCGAAGGTGATCGCGAGGCCGATGGCGGCAAGAAGCAGAACGGAGCCGAGAGATATCCCGTACCACGCGTTCTGCACGGCCTCCCATACGGTGAGACTGTTCTTGATCGCGGCGATCGCCGCCGCGGCGCTCTTCGCAACCGCGGGCGGCGTATCGGCCGGCATGCTCGACAGGACGCCGAGCGCGTCTTGGTCGCCGCGCTGGCGGATGATGTCCACGGCCGCAAGTTTATCTTCTTCGCTAGCCTGACCGCTGGTCAGGATAATCGCGGCGCGGGCCTCGAGAAGGGCGCGTTTAACCCGCGGGTCCTTTTCCTTGGCGAGGGCGGCGTCAAGCGCCGGGAGTGCGCCGGCCTGACGCGATTTGAACACGGCCTGCGCCGCATCGAAGCGCTTATTCGGATCGGCCGCAAACAACGTCAGGCCGCCCAGTGCCGCGTCAATTGCCCCGCGCAGCCGGTTGTTGAGGCGGACGGCGTCGATATCCGCCGGCGCGTCGCCGGTGATCGGCTGTCCGGTTGCCGCATCCTCCAGTTTCCCGGATTCGTTCTTGATATAGACCGCCTTGCGCTCGGCGCTGTACATCAGCTTGCCGTCCTGCAAGGCGCGGATGATCGCCTCGGCGCGACGATCGCCGCTGGCGGCGACCTCTTTGACGCCCGTTATGGATTCGCTGAATTCACCGGCGGTGAAATGGGCAAGCGCTTCGTCGAGCCCCGCGGCGTGCGCCGTCGCGCAGCCCAGCATGAAGCTGAAGCCCAAAAGCAAAACGACGAGGCAAGCTCGGCTGAAACGCATCGCGACGTCCCCGGAGCAAAGCCTTATCCGTTCCGACGAGGCAGAACTAGGCTCTATTTGTTGTTGGAGCATGATCTTTTCCGAAAGCCGATTTCCACTTTTCGGGACCATGCTCTGAATGCGGGAAGGCGGCATGCGCCTTCCCGCCGGATTACTCTCAGAGCGTCGTCGTTACGAGGCGCCGCCGCACTTCTTCGTCACCGTATTGAAGTTGCCGCACTTGAGCTTCACCCAATCGGCTTCGAGGTCCTTCGAGCCGGGCAGAAAGTCCGACCAAGCGTCGCCGGGTACCAGGCCTTTCGTCTTCCACACGACGTCGAACTGCCCGTCACCCTTGATTTCGCCGATGAAGACCGGCTTGGTGATGTGATGGTTCGGGAGCAGCGTCGACACGCCGCCGGTGAGATTCGGCGCCTCCGTGCCGGGCAACGCATCGATCACCTTGTCGGGATCGGTGCTGCCGACTTTCTCGACCGCCTTCACCCACATGTTGAAGCCGATATAGTGCGCTTCCATCGGGTCGTTGGTGGTGCGCTTCGGATTCTTGGTGAAGTCGTGCCATTCTTTAATGAAGGCATCGTTGGCCGGCGTCTTGATCGACTGGAAGTAGTTCCACGCCGCAAGATGACCAACGAGCGGCTTGGTATCGAGACCGGCCAGCTCTTCCTCACCCACCGAGAACGCCATCACGGGGATGTCGGTCGCCTTGATGCCCTGGTTGCCGAGCTCCTTGTAGAACGGCACGTTGGCATCGCCGTTGACCGTTGACACCACCGCCGTCTTCTTGCCGGCCGAGCCGAACGCCTTGATCTTGGAGACTTCGGTCTGCCAGTCGGAGAACCCGAACGGCGTGTAGTTGATCAAGATATCCTCGTCGGCAACCCCTTTTTGCTTGAGGTAGGCTTCAAGGATCTTGTTGGTCGTGCGCGGATAGACGTAGTCCGTGCCTTCGAGCACCCAGCGCTTCACCGAGCCGCCGTCCGCGCTCATCAAATAATCGACGGCGGGAATGGCCTGCTGGTTCGGGGCGGCGCCGGTGTAGAATACGTTGCGCTCGCTTTCCTCGCCTTCGTACTGCACCGGATAGAACAGGATGCTGTTGAGCTCCTTGAACACCGGCAGCACGGATTTCCGCGACACCGACGTCCAGCAGCCGAACACGACGGCGACCTTGTCCTTGCTGATCAGTTCGCGGGCTTTTTCAGCGAACAACGGCCAGTTGGAAGCAGGATCCACCACGACGGCCTCGAGCTTTTTGCCGAGCACACCGCCCTTCTTGTTCTGCTCGTCAATGAGCATCAGCATCACGTCCCTCAGCGTCGTTTCGCTGATGGCCATGGTGCCGGATAACGAATGGAGAATGCCGACTTTGATCGTATCTTCGGCCTGGGCGGGCAGTGCCGCCGTAAGGCCAAGGGCAAGACCCGCCGCGGCTGCAAGCCAACGACGACCCCGCGGTCGCTTTGCGACCGCGCCAATGGAGTTGAGCATCGCGATGTCCTCTGTTAGACGCGTGCGATCGGCCCGGCGCCGTCGCCTCGCCTAATTCGCAAGGAGCGTGCCAAACAGCGAAAGGCGCTAAGTTATTGTTTTTATTTCAATAATTTAGGCTCTGGCGCGGGGCTGACTTGAAGGCCACGCCCATTTTGAATCCGGTTCTACCCCCGCGAGCGCTTAATTTTTAAGCTGCAGCCGCAAAATTTGCAGGGAATTCATGCTCAAACCTTGGGCAAATCCGCTGGTATCGCCGCTATCCGATGTCGGACGCGACGACATCACCGAGACACGGCGCCTTTGGTGACGGCGTGGCCAATTTTCTCAGCCGACGGCAGTTCAGGATTGAGTGGGGACAATGCGACCCGGCCGGAGTTGTTTTCAATAGCCGCTTCTTCGAATTCTTCGACTGGGGCACGCGGACGCTTTTCGCGCGGGCATTGGGCGTCAAGCCGGCGGACTTCGCCGCCACCTTCCGCATTGTCGGCATCCCCGTTGTCGACGTCAGCGCCAAATTTCTTGCGCCAGCCCGGTTCGGGGATGCTGTGGAATTGACGTCGCAGATAAGCGAATTCCGCCCCGCAAGTTTCGACGTCGAGCATCGGCTGATGGTGCGTGACGCGCTTGCGGTCGAGGGCCGCGAAACTCGCATCTGGGCGACGCGCGATATCGCCGATCCGCCCCAGATCAGGGCGGAGCCTGTTCCCGAGGCTGTCATCGCCCGTCTTCGAGGGCCATGATTGCGATTGTTTTAGGCGGCACGGCGAAACAAAAAGATTAAGGGCGCCGAACTGCTCCGGCGCCCTTAATCCTTGGACGGTTACCGTACCCGGTCGTTTAGAAAATGGACGCGAACGCCCAGTAAAGGAAGCCGGAAATCATCATTGCCGCCGGCAGCGTCAGCACCCAGGCCAGCGCGATATTCCGCACCGTCGAGAGCTGCAATCCCGAACCGTTCGCCGCCATCGTGCCGGCGACGCCGGACGAGAGCACGTGGGTCGTGGAAACCGGCAATCCGTACATGTCGGCGGCGGCGATGGTCGCCGCAGCCGTGATCTCGGCGCACGCACCTTGCGCGTAGGTGAGATGCGTTTTGCCGATTTTCTCGCCGACGGTGACGACGATACGCTTCCAGCCGATCATCGTTCCGAGGCCGAGCGCGATTGCCACCGCGATCTTGACCCAGGTCGGAATGAACTTGGTCGCGGCGTCGAGCGAGCTCTTGTATGCGGTGAGCGCCTTAACGTCCTCGGCAGAGAGATCGCTTTCCTTTTCTTTCATGAGGAAGCGGATCGCCTCGGAGGCAAGATACATGTCGTTACGCGTGTTGCCGACCGCCTCCGCCGGTACTTTGGCGATCGAGCCGTATCTGGTGACCTGATCGGAAATATCGCGGACCAGAGCGGCGAGCGACGGGAAAGTGCCCTCGGTCAAGGTGTGACTCGAAACATACGCGGTCACAGCCGGGCGAGGATTGCCGATTACGCTATACCCTGACGCCTTCTGTTCGATCACCTTGCTCGCCGCCGCGGACCGCGACGCGAACAACTGGAGCTGGCTTTCGGGCAGGGCGCGATTAAGCGCATATGCCGTCGGCACGGTTCCGATCAGGATCAGCATGATCAGGCCCATGCCTTTTTGGCCGTCGTTGGAACCGTGGAAGAAGCTCACCAGCGTGCAGGTGAGGATGAGGATGCCGCGAATCCACAGCGGCGGCGGCTGATCGCCCTTCGGCTCGGCATAGAGCGCGGGAACGCGCACGATGGCCTTTAGCAGCAGCAAAAGCCCAGCCGCGAGCGCGAATCCGAATAGCGGAGACAGCAGCAAAGCTTCGCCGACCTCTTTGGCCTTGCCCCAATCGACGCCGGCGGTGCCGCTGCGGCCATGCAGCAGCGCATTGGTGATGCCGACGCCAATGATCGAGCCAATCAACGTGTGCGAACTCGAAGCGGGCAAGCCGAACGCCCAGGTGCCGAGATTCCAGATGATCGCCGCGATCAACAGTGCGAAGACCATCGCGAAGCCGGCGTTGCTGCCGACTTGCAGGATCAATTCGACGGGGAGGAGCGAGATGATGCCAAAAGCAACCGCACCCGAAGAAAGCAGAACCCCGAGCAGGTTGAACATACCCGACCAGACCACGGCGAAGTTTGCCGGTAGCGCCCGCGTGTAAATAACCGTCGCAACCGCGTTCGCGGTATCGTGGAAGCCGTTGACGAATTCGAAGCCAAGCGCGATCAGAAGGGCCACAAAGAGCAACAGGAAAGGCGCAAAGCTCGATACGTGCGCGCCGGTCGCATCGACGTCCGCCCAAATGCTGTAGGCGACAAATAGCAGCATCGCTGCGATGACGCCGCCAAAGATAATGCCGGTAATAGGATTAACTGCGCCGGTAAGATCCGGTCCCTTGCGGGCTGCGGGTTCAATCGACCCGGGTAATGCCATTTCACTCATGTCACCCCTCATTCGCTCGAGGGGCACATCATTGCGCGGGCTTTGTGACAGGTAGATGAAAATGGCCCCTCAGTTTGGCGACCGCGCTGCGGTGCAACAGCGCTCGCGGAAACGCCAACAGGGTGCCGTGCTAGATATTTTTCTGACAGAAATAATCGATCACCGACCAGAGTGGCTTCGGCCGATAGGACTCGTCGAAAGGCAGCGGCCGATTGGGCAGACCGTCGTTGCGCTTGAACCACACGGGCACCCACGTGTAGCGATCCGTGATGCCCCAGGTGGTGATCGCCATGGGCCTGGTGGCGGCAAATATGGAGTTGAGAAAATCATACGCCCGCGACGCCACGACGGCGTCGCGCACAGACACCGGTCCGGGAAAGTCCTTGTCGATGACGTCGAGTTCGGTGACGTGAACTGAAAGGCCAAGCGCCCTGACCTCAGAGACAAATTTGTACAAACCATCGTCGTCGATCTGATACTTGCCCCTGATGTGGCCTTGCAGTCCGACCCCATGCAATGGCACGCCCCGACCGAGCAGATCGCGCACGAGCGTCAACAGCGCCTGCCGCCGCGCCGAAAATTGTTCACCCACGCATTCGATGTCGTACTCGTTGATCAGCAACTCGGCCGCGGGATCGGTCTCGTGAGCCAAGCGAAATGCCGTGTCGATGTATTTGACGCCTAGCTGCCGCAGCCAGATTGAAGGGCGCAGCCCGGCGACCGCGCCCTTGGCTTCGTCGATCGGCTCATTGACGACGTGCCAGGTTTTTATCTTGCCGCGATAGCGCGACACCACGCGCTCGATGTGAATCGAAAGTTCACGCTCGGCCTCGGCGGCGCTGCCAATCTCTTTGGTCCAGCTTGGCATGGCGCCGTACCAGACCAGTGTATGACCGCGCATGGTCATCTCGTTGGCGTCGGCGAAGGCCAGCACTTTGTCGGTGAAATCGAAAATAAACTGATCGCGGGTTGGGCGCAGATAGTCCCAGAAAAATCCGTATTCGGGCGTTACCTGCTGACAATAGGTCTCGAGTGCGTGCCGATACTCGGGTTCCTTTTCCAGCGGAGCGAGGTTAACGCAAGCGCCGTAAGGAACGCGCTGCGACGCGCTCTGGAAGCGGCGTCTTGTTGAAGAGTCGCGAAACAAAAACCAGCGGCATGCCGTCGGCGTGAATGAGGTCTGCTTCGAGAAAGAGATCGCGGACCTGTGGTTCGCGGGCGCACATCGACAGCACCTGGCCATTCGCCGAAGTGAAGACGAGCGGACGCTGGCCGGCGTCGCGACGCTTGAGAGCAGCGTCGACCATGAGTTGCGCCGACCGGGTCCGGTTAATGATCGCAATCGGTAATCCGCCGATGGTCGCGACCGGTATCTTCCATCGTGTATCGCTGGCGGAATTGAAACAAACGCAGCCAAGTTGGGCCGTCATGCTCTTCACGCTCCCTAGCGTGCATGTAGCGGCTAAGTGGCGGGAACCGAAGCTTAATTAAGTATTAGCCTTAAGAGGTGCGGGCGCGTGAAAGGGTCTCGTTAACCACGCGCCCAAGAAGCTCGCGGCCATTTAGGCCCTCACGCGGGTGACCGAGAGCAGGCGTAATCCGAAGGTTGCGGTGAACAGAAAAAGCGCGGCCACGCCTTCCCGCAACAACATGCTCTCGAAGCACGATGCATAGGCCGCGAACAAACAGACCCGCAGAAACAGCATTTCCAGCGGAGCGGCGGACGGATCTCGCGACGAACGGTAAAAATCCACCAGCGGCAGGACGACCAGCCACAGAATGCCCAGCGCCGCTCCCGGAATGCCGACGGTCAGTGCGAGATCGAGGTAACCATTGTGGGCGTGGCCGGCGACGTTTGCCCAGACTTCGTTCTGGCCCATCCCGTAAACGACTTCCGGGGTGCCCCAAAACGCCGAAAAGCCAAATCCGGTGAACGGCCGTTGCGTCAGGCGTTCCGAGACGAATTGCCACACATCGGCCCGCCCGGTGAAGGTCGGGTCCGTCAGCACCACGTCGAGCAGTTTGCGAATGGTCTCGGAATAGACAGAACCGATCGAAAGAATGTTGAAGGCAAGAACGATGGAGAGCGCCAAGGCGATTCCTAGGCCCGGCCGGCGTATCCGCGGCATGACGCTGGAAACAAGCAGCACGAGCGGCAGAACGGCGATCGAGGTCTTTGATTGCGTGAAAAGCAGAAATGTCGCAGCGAGCAGGACAATCGCGGCGCCGAGCAAGCCGCTGCGCACCCGTGCTACGAACAGCCCGATGAAGACGAAGATCACCATGGTCGCGCTGGCTGCGTTCTTGTGTCCGAACACGCCGCGCCAGTCTCCAGCGAGTTCCGGCTCCAAAAAATCAGTAGCCTGGTGAATCGATATTTGCGGGGCAAGCAGCACGCCGAGATAGCAGAGGGCCAAAACGATGAGCACGTCGGCGGCAAGCACGTCGGCGAAATGTCGGACGTTCTTGGGCACGAAAAGCACTATGCCGGCGATGCCGAGTCCGATGAGCGTGAAGGCAAAACGGCGTGCGGACAGCGCCGGTTCCCAAGAGGTGACGACCGACAGCGCAAACCAAATTAACGCTGCAACGAAAATCGGCCGTATCAGAAGCAGTAGTCGCCGCGGCTGATGGGCCAGCAACCAAGCCGCGAGCACCACGAACAGCAGCGAATAGCCGATCTGGTTGGCGAGATTGCCTGCCTCGGTGACTCCCTGGGCGTCCGCAAGGCTTTCGAACGGCCGGAACGAAATCCACAGCATCAAAAACACTACGGCGACGAGAATGGTGCGGATGAGTGTGTCGGCGTCGATAGCTCGGCCGATAGCGGGGCCGTGCGCCGGAGTCAGATCCAGCTGCAGCACGTCGACCTTCCCTGCGCGCGACTAAAGAATATCGCCACGGCGCGGCTGCCCGGATTGTTCACCGTCGGTAAGAACGGCGCCGCGGATCTTTCGTGCATCGGGACCGAGATGCGAGACGAAGCTGGCGACCGCGCCCTCGCTGCGGCCGTCCGCTCTGGTCACCAGCACGATGTGATCGACGAGCCCGGCAAAGAAATCCGTACTCGGATTGTGGCTCAAATCGACAGCGGCGACGATCACCGTATCGAAGCGTTTCGTCAGGTCGAACGCCTCTTTGAGATCGTCCTCATTGATCCGGCGCTCGCGCCGGCTGCTCGGCGATACGAATGGAACCAGATCGATGTTGGTTTCCCGGTCGCGAACGATCACGTCGGAAAGGTCACGGCGGCCGATGGCAACGTCGACAAGCCCAGCCTCGGTTTGGTCGGCATCGATCGAAGACAGTGTCCGGCGCTCAAGATCGGCGTCGATCAAAAGCACGCGCTGCTTCACGGCGGCGACGGCGGCAAGCATGAGCGAGACCGCCACGGTGCCGTCATCGTCGTCGGAGGCAACGACCAGGATGCTCGAATTGCCGTTCGATTTCCGGCCCGATAGTACCGCCTCCTGGACCTTGCGGAGTTCCATGGCGAAACGCGAGCGCGGGTCTTCTGCGGCGCTCAACCCGAACGAAACGTCGACATCCGGCAAGACGGCAAGTATCGGTATGGAGGATCGGCGACCGGTGGGCAAATATCCGCGGATGGTGTTTGCCAGGTTGCCGCTGACCGCGCGCGTGCTGCGGGGCGGTGCGGAGCCGAAGGCTTCCCGCGCGAGCACGATGCCGGCTCCGGCGGCAATTCCGAACACGAGAGCGGCCAGGGCAAGCAGCCGGTTCGATGGTGGAAAGCTGCGCCACAGCGGAATCCCGGCTGGCGAGATCACGCGAATGTTCTTGGTATCGAGCCGCTCCTGTTCGCCGGTTTCCCGGGCGCGGACGAGAAACGCTTCGTATACCGCTCGGTTTGCCTGCAAATCGCGGTCAAGCTCGCGCAGCGCCACCATGGTCTCGTCGGTGGTAACCGCGCGGCTCTTCAGTTTTTCCACGTCGGCGGCGATGGTCACCTCGTTCCCGCGCGCGCTTTCAAATTCGGTGCGGGCGGTGAGAGCGATGCGATTGATCTCGTCGTTTATCACGTGCCGCAGGCGCTCGGCTTCGGCCTGGATTTCGAGTATCGCCGGGTGGCGCGATCCGAGCGAAGTCGTTTGTTCGGCTTCGCGTCGCATCACTTCGGCATATTGGCTGCGCAAGGCGGTGATGGTCTGGGATTGTATCGCCTCTGGAAAGGCGCCGACAGCGTCCTTGGAAAGCTGCACTTGCCTGACTTGATCGAGCCGCGCTTTTGCGGCCGCGGTGCGCGCCCGCGCCAAAGTGAGCTGATTGTTCATCTCGGTGAGCTGCTGTTCGTTCACCAGCTGTCCGCTCGACCCGAGGATATTGTTGCGCGCCTTGTATTCCTCGATCCGATCTTCTGCCTGGCGTACTCGCTCCTTCAGCTCGTTGAGGCGCGCGGTCAGGGATTGCGAGACCTGACGTGCCGCATCCGACCTGACATCGGTCTGTTCCGCCAGATATGCTTGCGCGACCGCATTGGCGAGGCGTGCGGCTTTGGCCGGTTCGCGAGCGGTTACGCTCACATCGACCACATAGGTGCGTTCGGCGCGTTTGACCTGGACGATGCGCTTGAGTTTGTTCAAGGCCGCGGTGGCGCCATCGGCGGCGTCGCCGGCGTCGGAGCCGACAAATTCGGGGTCATTTTCGAGCCCCTCGGACTTGACCACCCGCCGCAATACGCTGTCCGACATCAGAACCCGGACTTGGCTTTCGACTTGCAGGACGCTTGCGTCGTTCGCCTGATTGGGCGGACTAAGGTCGTTGCTGACCGCGCGCAAATCCGTTGGATCGATAAGAATCTGCGTGACCGCCGTGTAGCGGTGCGGCACCAGAAGCACAAATAGCAATGCGATGAGCAGCGAGACGGCAACCGTCGCCAGAATCGTTGTCTTGCCCCGCCAGAGGACCGAAACAATTCTTTGGTAGTCGATCCCATCGCCCGGAGGTAAGCCGATGGCGACATCGGCGGTGCCGACGGCTGCCGTTCGGGCTGGGCGAGGGGCTTCGAACATTCCTTTTCGACTCTTTTGGCCCGGGCGTCGCGGCGCCGCATACACGCGTTGTGGCGCCTGGAAGCCGGGTTCGGCGCGCTGGTCCCCACACCCAACTCAAGGCCATGCCGCCGGACGTGTTCAGGTCCGTATGGTTAATCAATTCATAAGGGGGCAGGAGTTAATGGGTGGTGTACGCCTCTATTTTCACCACCCGCCGCACCGGGCTTTATCCACGGTTGTGGCGCAAAAGCCGAAAAACGACGCCGGCGCCGAGCAGAAGCGCCAGGATCGGTATCCAGATCAGTATCGCACCTACGACGGCGAGCGTGATCACGGCGACGATGATACCGATAAGCAGCATGAGGAACGCCAAGCCAACCGGTCCGAGCCTGGCCACATAGAGGCGGTGGGTGGTGCCCGCGGCCGATGCGTATGGGGGCCAGATATCCGGCTGCCAATCGGAGCCGCGCCGGCCTCTGGCGGGCGGGATGATTTCCGGCTCCAGACGAGGGCGTTCCGGGCGATTTGCATCCTGGTGCATATCTTCCGCCAACGGCGCGATCGCACGCCTTTTATGATTCACACCCCTGAATATAAAGCTCGCCGCCGCGATCACAAGCGGCGCATTGGCGCAACCCACAACGCCCGACAGCCACGATTTTGCCGCGCTCGCGGTGGCCGGCGGCAAACGCCTCGCCGCCATGTCGGTCGCGCGATGACGGCGTGGCGCATGCGTGCTAGCTTTCCAGCATGAATACAAGCGGTTTCCGCCTGGGTCGGGGTGCGATGATCGGGTTCGCCGTTGCGTGCGGCCTTTGCGGCGCCGCGCTGGCACAAGAAACGACCAACCCGGGTGATGGCGCCAACGCCATGAGCGGGACCTGGGAGTTTTCCAACGCCGATCATGACAAGATTTGCCGTTTCACGTTTCGTGCCGAGGCCATGGCTGGCGGTTACAGGCTCGACATCGATCGGAACTGCGCAAACCTGTTTCCATCGACCAAGGATGTCGTCGGCTGGACGCTCGACACCTTCGGCTCGCTCCGATTGCTCGACGCCCGCGGCAACGCGATCATAGAGCTTACCGAGGCCGAGGCCGGCCTTTTCGACGGCTTCCAGCCTGGCGAAGGCCGTTACGTTCTGCAGAGCGCCACAGCGGCACCGGTCCACACGGCCGACGACATGATTGGCGATTGGGCGATGTCGCGGGGAACCGGCGGACCGATTTGCGTTCTGACACTGGCAAACAATCCCGCGCCTGCAAACAATCCCGCCGGCGCCAGCAATCCGGCCGGGCCGGAAAATTTGTTGCTCAAGATCAAGCCCGGCTGCGATGTGTTCGTGACCCGCTTTGGTCCGGTCGCCTGGCGGATCGATCGAGGGGACCTGGTTTTGCTGTCAGTGCGTGGACAAACCTGGCGCTTCGAGGAAGACGAACCCAACATCTGGTTGCGCGTGCCGGAAGTTACCGACCACGTGACGCTGGTACGGCAGTGATCGCAATGGGCGGCCGAGGGGACGCGAATGGATGACGCGGTCGCGCTCTTTCGCGCCAGGCAGACCGGACATTTGCCCGATCACCTGGGACTCGATTGGGTTGAAATAAAGCGCGGCCTTGTTCACGGCCGGTTCGATATCGGCAAACACCATCTGGCGCCAAATGGCTACCTCCACGCCGCTGCCGTCGTGGCGCTGGCGGATACCGCGTGCGCCTATGGGTGCGTCATGTCGCTCCCGGACGGCGCCGGGTTCACCACCGCCGAGCTCAAGTCCAACTTCATCGGCACTGCACTCGAGGGTGGAATCAGCTGCGAGGCGCGCCTGGTCCACGGCGGCCGCACGACCCAGGTTTGGGATGCCGAAGTAAAGAGCGAGGCGAGCGGAAAGACCATCGCCTTATTTCGCTGCACCCAGGTTGTTCTGTCCAAGCCCCGTGGCTCTCAATAGGACGAAACAGATCGTGGATCTTGGCCTTTCGTGACCATCAAGACCGTACCCGCCGGCGGGTTTGGCGCGAGCGCGCGGATTGTTGTCGTCGGGGCGGGCGCCGCCGGATTTTGCGCGGCTCTTTCGTCGCGCGAAGCCGGCATCGAGGTCGTCGTCCTGGAACGCGACTCCCTGCCACGTGGATCAACCGCACTATCGGCCGGCTTGGTCCCGGCGAGCGGCACGCGTTTTCAAAAGACGTTTGGTATCGAAGACAGTCCCGCGCTGTTTGCCTTTGATATTCAGCACAAGGCGCAGGGGGATGCCGATGCGGCTATCGTCGATATTGTTTCTCGGGAATCGGGTCCCGCCGTCGAATGGCTGGCGGATCGCTACGGCTTTCCCTTTTCCGTCGTGCATGACTTCGACTATCCCGGCCATTCGGCGCGACGGATGCACGGCCTGCCAAGCCGTTCCGGTATCGAGTTGATCGATCGGCTACGTCAGGCGGCGGACGAAGCCGCAATTCCACTTATCGTCAACGCCACCGTTACCGCCCTCTATGCCGGTGGCGATCACGTCGTTCGCGGTGTCGAGATTACCCGTCCGGATGGCACGATCGATGCGCTTGGCTGCGAAGCGCTGATCCTTGCCTGCAACGGCTACGGCGGCGCTGCTGACCTCGTCGCGCGGCATATACCCGAGATGCGCGAGGCCACCTATTTCGGGCATCCTGGAAATCGGGGTGATGCGGTGATGTGGGGAGAAGCACTTGGTGGAAAACTTCTCCATATGTCGGGCTATCAGGGGCACGGGTCGGTCGCGCATCCACATGCGGTGCTGATCACTTGGGCGGTGATGATGGAGGGCGGGTTTCAGGTCAATGCGAACGGCGTCCGCTTCTCCGACGAGAGCCAAGGCTATTCGGAACAGGCGGCTGTCGTGCTGGCTCAGCCGGGCGGAATTGCCTTCGATATATTCGACGAGCGCATCGCCGCCATCGCGCGGCAATTCGCCGATTTCCGCGAGGCCGAAGCAGCTGGCGCGGTGATCGAAGGCCGGACGATTGAGGAGTTGGCCAAACGGCTAGGCCTGCCGGCGTCCGCGTTGGCGGAAAGCTTCGCAGAAGTTGAGAAAGCAAAACTCGCGGGCGACGAAGATCGCTTCGGGCGCTCCTTCCTTGGGGTCGCGCCGTTGTCGGCATCGTTCAAGGCGGTCAAGGTCACGGGCGCGCTGTTTCACACGCAAGGCGGCCTCGCCGTCGACCGAACGGCGCGCGTTTTGGATGCGCGAGGGAAATCGTTGCCGAACCTGTTCGCAGCGGGCGGCGCCGCGGCGGGCGTCTCGGGCCCGCGCGCAAGCGGTTATCTATCGGGAAATGGCTTGCTGACAGCCATCGTGCTGGGGCGCATTGCCGGCCAAAGTGCCGCCGATTTCGTCAAGGGCCACAGGTAGCCCAAGGTCCGGAACGGGAACCTGCGTCGTTCGAACGCGTTGTCGTCGACACCGTAAGGCTTGGTTTGGAGTGACAAGGCTTGGTTCGGAGTGACTGATCCATGCCCGCACGCATCGCCCGCGTTGGCGTCCTGGCGCTTGCCTTCATCGCTCTCAATCCCCCGCCGGAAGCGACCGCTTACCACCGCCTGCGTCTTGGGCTGTTTCATTTTCGATTGGCAGTGCCGGGTCATCACCATTGGCGGCGAATCGCCCGGTCCGAAAGCGCCGCGCCTTGGCGGCGGATGGCACGTTCCGAAACCACCGCGCCCGAGCCGGAGAGCGTCGCGCCGACATTGCTTTATCCGATACTTGCCTGGCCCTCGCTCGACGACGACATCTTTTGGCCGAAGCCGTCTTCGTCCTGGACGTTCGGTTATGAGAATATATTCGGCCAGGCTTTCGCCAGGTATTCGCCGCAGCGCGCGTCCGAGCTTTGCCCATACCGGATGTCGGCGGGCGAAATCATCATGCGCATCAGCCGCGAAATCATGCCGACCGCCGCGCAAAAACCGCTGCTGGAGAAACTGGCAACCGCGCTTGGGCAGGCCAACGGCTATCTGATCAAGTCCTGTCCGGGCGAAATTCCGCCGCGGCCGGTGGCGCGCCTGCAGCTCATGGAGCGTCAGATCGATGCAACCATCATGGCGCTTCAGATCGTTCGGCCGCCGCTGCAGGAACTCGCGCAATCCCTGGACGATGCGCAGCGTGGCCGGTTCAACGGACCGCGGCCGCCGGCCGATGCGGTTGCAGGATCATGCACGCCCAGCACGGAGTCGGTGAAACGGCTGCTCTCGCAGCTCGATCAGGCGGTGCAGCCGACGGACGCCCAGCGTACGGCGACGGCTGCCGTCGCCGACGCGTTCAATCGCGCTGCGCGTGAGCTCGACGTCAACTGCCGGGGTACCACGCCGCCGACGGCTTTGGGACGCCTCGATGCCACCGTGGCGCGGCTCGACGCGACCTGGCGGGCGGTTCAGATCATCGAAGTGGCGCTGGCCAATCTGCAGAAAGATTTGAACGACGAACAGAACACCCGCTTCAACGCGCTGGAAATCGCCAGCACGCGGTGATGGCGCGGAAAGCCCTGCTCACGTGTCCGCGCCACGATGCTCGGTCACGTGCAATTTGCCGACGGTCAGTTCGCCGACGGTCAGTTCATCGACCTCCAGCGATTTGAAACGCGCCTTCCCGATCACCAGGCGCCCGACCGCAAGGCGGCCGATCGCGACGGCGCCGACCGCCACCGCGCCGACGGCCACCGCCCCAAGCGCGAACGCGAATAGGCTCCGCGCCGACACGTTTCCTCGCCTCGTCATCTCCCGCGCCATGGTGCCTCCGCCTCTATTAGATCAGCTTTAGCCCCTTGAGGCTGGCGTGACCCTCTTTGCCGACGATGATGTGGTCGTGCACGGAAATGCCGAGCGGGCTCGCCACGGTAATGATCTGGTGTGTCATCTGGATATCGGCTTGCGACGGCGTGGGATCGCCGGAGGGGTGGTTGTGGACGAGGATGATGGCGGTTGCCGAAAGCTCCAGCGCGCGTTTGACCACCTCGCGCGGATAAACCGGGGTGTGGTCGACGGTGCCGACCTGCTGCAATTCATCGGCTATGAGGCGGTTACGCTTGTCCAGGAAGATGACGCGAAATTGCTCCCGATCAGCGAAGGCCTGCGCCGAGCGGCAATAGTCGAGCACGGCCGACCAGGATGACAGCACCGGGCGCTTTTTTACTTCGCCGCGAATGAGCCGGCTCGCCGCCGCCTGCACGAGCTTGAGCTCGGTAATGGTCGCGTCGCCCAAGCCTTTGACTTCGGCGAGCCGCGTGACCGGCGCGGAAATCACCTCGGCGAACGAGCCGAAGGTCGCGATCAGGGTCTTGGCGAGCGGCTTGACGTCGCGCCGGGGCTGAGCGCGAAACAGGACCGCTTCCAGCAATTCGTAGTCCGACAACGCTTCGGCTCCCGCTTCGCGGAATCGCTCGCGCAGGCGTTCCCGATGGCCGTAATAGTCTCGCGCCCAACGTCGCGCAGATGTACACAACGGGTGAAATCGCGGCGAACATCTGCCTCGAAACGCCCGGCCTCGATACGCTCGACATCCTGGTGCTGTGGAAGGGCTTCCCGACCTACGCCTCGACGCAAACGATTTTCACCATCCTCAAGGCGAAGTGGTACTACCTCGTCCAGAACAAGTTTGTTGAGTGGGACGTTGCTGCCAATTTCGAGGTCAGCGTTCCCGGCCAGCATGAGGGTGCTATTGCCGTGCCTTAGGGTGGCACCGCGCATCCGGTCTGGTTCAAGAACGATCCGCGGGTATCCAACTGCAGGGTGCTGGGCGGCGTCATGCAGCGCGACGTCATGATGGGCGTGGTTCAGACCCAGCAGATGGTGAAAGAAAAGATCAAGCCGCTTCCGCTTGACCAGCAGGAAAAGGCGCTGGCCGACATCGCAGCAACGATGCAAGCCACCATGCCGCCTCGCGAAAATCCGCGCGTCAATAGCTCGATCGATTTAGTCTACGCATCGGGACCGCTTGGCCGCGCCCACTGCGTGATTCACGGCAATTGCAACTACAAGCAGCCCGGCATGTTGCAGGCCTATGCCGCATTCTCATTGCTACAAACCGCGCCGAAAAAGGTTGGCTTTGCCTCCGCCTGTCAGGCGTTCGGCCATCACGAACTGCTGGGCCAGCTGCGAAGCTTCGGCTTGGTGATGAACCCAATTCTGACAGTTCACAACTGATGCAAACAGGTTACGCGGCAAATGCCGCGTCACCGGTCTCTTTGGGGAGGACTGGCCTCGTGCGGCTCGTCGACTATCTGGACAAGGGCGCGTCGCTTGGTGCGGATGCACCATGCCTCACCATGGACGGCAAAGACCTGAGCTATGGCGGCGTGCAACAACTTAGCTATCGGATCGCACACGGGCTCGCCAATTCCGGCATAGCCCCCGGTGAGAAAGTCGCGATCCTGTCCGGCAACGATCCGATCGCCTTTGCCAGCGTATTCGGCATTTCGCGCGCGGGAACGGTCTGGTGCCCGGTCAATCCGCGCAACGAGGCGGCGGAAAATCAGTTCATCCTGGATGCGTTCGATTGCAGCTTGTTGTTGTTTAGCAGCAGCTTCGCGCCGATGGTCGACAAGATAAGGGCGAATCTGCCGAAGCTGCGCAAGCTCGTGTGTTTCGAAACCGATATGCCTTTCGCGCCGGCATTCGACCGGTGGCTCGCCGATGTTGACGATCGGCCGTTTCAGCGCAATCCCGTCGACGATCTTGCGCTCATACCAGGCACGGGCGGAACGACCGGAAAACCCAAAGGCGTGATGCTTACCGGCCGCAACATCGAAACGATGACTGCGCTGACCCTCATAGGCTATCCGTTCAAGGGGCGGCCGACCTATCTTGCGCTGGCACCACTGACGCACGCTGCCGGCGTGCTGTGTTTTCCCATCATGTCGCTCGGCGGCAGGGTGGTGATCATGCACCATCCGGACACCGGCGAATTCCTGGATCTGATCGCACGCAACCGGGTCACCCACACATTCCTTCCGCCAACCGTCATCTACATGCTGCTGGATCATCCGAAGCTCGAAAGCGCCGATCTCAGTTCGCTGCAATGCTTCTGGTACGGCGCGGCCCCGATTTCGGTGGCGCGCCTTACCGAGGCGCTGGAAAAGATTGGCCCGATGGCGCAGCTTTTTGGACAGACCGAAGCGCCAATGGTGATTTCGATGATGCCGCCTGAGGACCACTACAATCCCGTCGGTTCGATTGCGATCGGACGTCTATCGTCGGCGGGCCGTGTCGGGCCGCTGGTTCAGGTCGGCATCACGGATGGGGACGGGAATCTGAGACCTGCGGGAGAGCGCGGCGAAATCGTCGTTCGTGGATCGCTGGTGATGGAGGGGTACTACAACAACGCCGAAGCAACGGCGGAGGTCAGCGCGCATGGCTGGCATCATACAGGCGACATAGGCTATCTCGATCCCGACAATTTCCTCTATATCGTCGATCGCGCGAAAGACATGATCATCACCGGCGGCTTCAATGTTTATTCCGTCGAAGTCGAGAATGCCCTTTAGGCCCACGAAACCATTCAGGATTGCGCCGTCGTCGGTTTGCCCGACGAAAAGTGGGGCGAACGTGTTGTCGCCGTCGTGCAGCCGAGAGCAGGGCGCACCGTCGATATCGCTGCCGTGCTGGCCTTCGTGAAGCAGCGGATCGGGAGCGTCAAGACGCCAAAGCAGATTGAAGTATGGGATGACCTTCCGCGCTCTAAAGTCGGCAAGGTGCTGAAATCCGAGATTCGCGCCAGGATGCTGTCGAACGATAAGATACGCCGATGAGTCGGGTGCCCGCAGCAGGGGTCGGCATGATCCGGTTCTGCAAGCCCGGCGTCGGTTGCGGCGGCCAACGCGTGAACGGTGAGGTGGGAATAGCAGTCTGTGCGAAGTCCGCCGACACTCCGCAAGGATGACCGGATTGCGGTATTTTGCAATCGGATTGCGAAGAGTTCGTTGTGGCGCGGCAGATGGCTAGCCTTTGTCCGGTAGTCGCCACCCCTCCACGGGCACAAGCGGATGGGATTTGAAATAGTCCCGGGCGGTCTTGACGAAAACCGCAACGTTGGCCGACGCGATGCGCCGAGCCGGATAAACCGCACTGACCGGCGACGCTGGCGGCGCGAACTTTTGCAGGATCGTAACCAGACGGCCGGCGAGCACGGAAGACCTGGCCTGATACGACAGCGTGCGGGTGATGCCAATTCCCGCTTCAGCTGCGGCAATCGCGGCGTCTGCGCTGTTCACCGCCAAACGCGGCTGCACACGCACCGGGTTTTCACCTGGGCCAAAGCGCCACTCGTCGATGGCGCCGATGCCTTCGAACGCGACGGTGTCATGACGGGCAAGGTCCTGTGGAGTTTTTGGAATGCCCCGGTCTTTCAGATAATCGGGGCTCGCCACCAGGACGCGACTGACCTCACCCAATTTGACCGCGATAAGATTGCTGTCCGCCAGTTCGCCGATCCGAATGGCGACATCGATACCCTCGTCCACGAGCTGGATGTTGCGATCCGACAGGTTCAATCGTATCGCCAGGGCGCGGTACTCCCGCAGAACAATGTTGATGACAGGCAGGACATGCAGCCGGCCGAATAGAATCGGCGCCGCAACCATCAGGCTGCCGCGAGGTTCGGCATTTTCGCCGCGGACCCTTCGATCGGCTCCGTCAACGTCCGCCAAAATCTGTTCGCAGCTTTCGAGATAGATCTGGCCGCGCTCGGTGAGGCGGACAGATCGCGTCGTTCGGGCCAGCAGGGTCAGATCGAGTTGATCCTCAAGCTGCGCGATGGCGCGGGTGACGACCGAGGGCGAAAGCCGCAATTTGCGTGCAGCCTCGGCGAAGCTTCCGAGCTTCGCGACGGCGACGAACACCCGCATGGTTTCGAGGCGGTCCATGCTATTATTGCTGAAACAGCAATAAATACTTGTCAATTCTCTAGATTATCGCGCCGGCTGAATGATCCCAATTGTTGCGACAGGCCGGCGCCGCCGGGCCAAACCATGGAGAAAAATCATGTCCCGGATCACTATTCCAGCCCGCGAAGCCCTGCCAAGCGGCTCCCAGCCCTTGCTCGACGCGGTGGAGAAGCAACTGGGTGTCGTCCCGAACCTTTTCCGCCTGGTGGCGCTGAGCCCGGCGGCACTGCAGGGCTACCTCGGCTTGAAAGGCGCGCTCGGCAAGGCGCTCGACGTCAGGACCCGGGAGCGGATTGCATTGGCCGTCGCGCAGGTTAACGGTTGCGACTATTGCCTCTCCGCTCACAGCTATCTCGGCCTGAACCTCGCCAAGATCGACAGCGCGGAGATCGCCCTCAACCGCAAAGGTGCTTCATCCGACGCCAAGGCGAGCGCCGCCGTGGCATTCGCTGCGAAGGTTGCCCAGTCGCGCGGCAAAATCGGCGACGCCGACCTGCGGGCCGTCCGGTCAGCCGGGTTCAGCGACGCACAGATCGTGGAGATCATTGCCCTCGTGTGGCCGAGAACGTTTTCACGAATTTCGTCAATGTCGTCGCGGAGACCGAAATCGATTTCCCGGTCGTGCACGCGTCGGATGCCGCGTGACCCCTGCTTCCGTCGGCGGCACCCGCTGCCGGCGGAGCAGTACGAAATTCGGAGTGCACGGTCATGAGCTACAAGTTTCTCGAAATAGCTTCGACTCCCAGTGTTCGAGCCGCCCAGGCGGCAAATGGCAGCCGCGAGATGTGGGAACAGTTCAAAGGCCATCGTGCGTTCGATCGCTTTGGCCGCGAAGAAGCGGCGTTCATCGAAGCGCGAGACTCCTTTTATTTGGCGACGGTTTCGGAGACCGGTTGGCCCTATGTGCAGCACCGTGGCGGTCCGGCCGGCTTCCTCAAGGTTCTCGACGAAACCACGCTTGGCTTCGCCGACTTTCGCGGCAACCGGCAGTATATCAGCCTCGGCAATGTCGCCGCTGACGATCGCGTTTCGCTCATCCTGATGGACTATCCAAACCGCAGGCGTCTCAAGATTCTGGCGCATATGGAAGCGCGCGAACTTGGCGCTGCGCCCGATCTCGCGGCTCGCCTTGATCTTCCGGGCTACAAGGGAAAGCCCGAGCGGGCTTTTCTGCTGCACCTCGAAACCTTCGACTGGAACTGCCCCCAGCACATCACCCCGCGTTTCACCGCTGCCGAGATCGAGACTGCCGTGTCGCCGTTGCGGAGCCGCATCGCCGCCCTTGAAGCTGAGAACAAGGCGTTACGCGCACGGACCACCGGCGCGGTTCTTGAGGAGCATCGTTCGTGAATGAACCAACGGAAAATCGGCCACCGGTGCCGCCGTTTACGCGGCAGACCGCGATCGAGAAAATTCGCAAGGCGGAAGACGCGTGGAACACCTGCGATCCGGCGAGGGTGGCGCTTGCCTATACGATCGACAGCCAGTGGCGGAATCGGAGCGAGTTCCTCAAGGGCCGCCCGGCGATCGTCGAATTCCTGACCCGCAAATGGCAAAAGGAATCCGAATATCGACTCATCAAAGAGCTTTGGGCCTTTACCGACGATCGCATCGCTGCGCGCTTCGCTTACGAATGGCGCGATGGCGCGGGTGCGTGGTACCGGGCCTACGGCAATGAAAACTGGCTGTTCAGCGAGAATGGCCTGATGCGACAGCGGCACGCCAGCATCAACGACGTGCCGATCCGGGAAGAGGAGCGCAAATTCCTTTGGGATCGACCGGCGCCTCGTCCGGTGGATCATCCCGGATTGAGCGATCTCGGACTGTGATCGGCGGATCTTTGCGGATCGCCGCTCACACCGGATAGGGCGGTTTGGTGAAGTTCTTTGGGGACAGCGTAAAGACCTCGACTCCGGTCTCGGTGACGCCGACCGAGTGCTCGAACTGCGCCGACAGCGAACGGTCGCGCGTGACTGCGGTCCAGCCGTCCGACAACACCTTCACGTGCGGGCGGCCGAGATTGATCATCGGCTCGACGGTAAAGAACATGCCGGGCTTGAGTACGATGCCTTCGCCGGGGCGGCCGACATGCACGATGTTGGGTTCGTCGTGGAACAGCCGGCCGAGGCCGTGACCGCAGAAATCACGCACCACGCTCATATGCTGCGCCTCGACGAAGGTCTGGATGGCGTGCCCGATATCGCCGGTGGTGCCGCCGGGTTTGATCGCGGCGATGCCGCGCATCATGGCTTCGTAGGTGACTTCGATCAGCCGCTCCGCACGGCGGGGAATTTCACCAACGGCGTACATGCGGCTGGAATCGCCGTGCCAGCCGTCGAGGATGAGCGTGACATCGACATTGACGATGTCACCCTCGCGGAGCGGTTTGTCGCTTGGGATGCCGTGGCAGACGACGTGGTTCACCGACGTGCAGGTCGCCTTGCGGTAACCGCGATACATGAGCGTTGCCGGTAGCGTTCCGCGCTCGAGGCCGAACCTGTAGACCAGGCGGTCGATATGCTCGGTCGTAACGCCGGGCTTGATCTCGGAACTCAGCATATCGAGACATTCGGCGGCGAGCTGTCCGGCCTTGCGCATGCCCTCGAAAGCGGCCGGGCCGTAGAGCTTGATCTGTCCGGTTTTTCGCAGCGGCGTTATGGCCGCATCGACGTATGTCATGGCGTAGATTTCACAGCGTTGCGTAGCACTTATGGCGTGCGCGTTATGGCGTTGGAAGCTAACCGAAAGCGATGAACCAAGAATGTAGGCATAGGCGCGCCCAACGCAAGCAACACCCGTCGCCGGCGGGTCTATCCGACGATAGGGACCGGGGCGGCGATTGCTATTCCGTGAAGGTTGACGTCGCAGCGCCAGGCCAGCATCTCGACACCTTCCGCGCGCGCCCGGCCGAAAGCCGCGGCATAGGCCGGGTCGATATCGCCGGCGACCGAGAAGCGCTCCGCGGACGGCACCTGAAGACAAAAAGCAGAACGGCGCGCATGCCGCTCGTTCGCATTGCCGCAAGTTCGCGGAGATGTTTCGCACCACGCTCGGTCACGCAATCGGGGAACTCGGCAAGACCCGGCTTGCGCACGAGATGGACGTTCTTGACCTCCAGGTAGCAGGGCGTCCGGCCCGGATCGTCGAGCAGAAAATCGATGCGCGAGTTTTGGCCGTACTTCACTTCCCGCCGCACGGATGGATAGCCGCGAAGTTCCGGGATCAATCCGGTCTCGATCGCCTCCGCTACCAGCTGAAGCGGCTGACCGGTATTTACGCCGACAAGCTCCGCGCCGGTGCCGAGATCGGTTTCGACCAGCTCCCAGGTGCAGGGATACTTCCGCAGCGGATTGCCGGAATCGGATAGCCACACCCGCGATAGCGGACGGTCGAGGCCGGTCATGGCGCCTGGATTGGCAACGTGCACGGTCGTGATGTCGCCGGTCTCCAGCACCACATCGGCGAGAAAGCGTTTATAGCGGCGGACGAGGGTCGCCGGAATGAGAGTCTTCTCGAAACGCATGGCCGGCACTTAAGCTGCGGAGGCGGCGCGTGGGAAGGGTCGTGGGTCAAGCGTCACGCGGCGATCTTTCCTCCCAGTTCATCGTCGATATGGGCGCGAATGATCGCGTCGAACGAAGTCTCGGCCTTGAAACCAAGTTCGACCGCGCGGCGGGTGTCGAAGCGGCCCGGCCAGCCGCCGACGATCCGTTGAACGAGCGGGTCTGGCGCGTAACGGATGCGCGACGCGACTTTGTCGCCGGCAATCCTTCGCAATGACGCGATCTGCTCGGCGACGGTGCACGAAAAGCCGGGCATGGTGACGTTGACGCGCGGCGCCAGGGCTTTGCCATCAAGCCCCGCCGCATGGACCAGAAAACCGACGGCCGAGCGCGGGCTGGCGTGCCAGTTGCGCACGCTTTCATCGACCGGCAACACCGCTTCCTCGCCGTTGAGCGGCTCGCGAATGATCGAGGAGAAGAAACCCGACGCAGCTTTGTTCGGCTTGCCGGGTCGCACAACAATGTTCGGCAGCCTGATGCCGACGCCATCGACGAAGCCGCGGCGCGTGTAATCGGCGAGCATCAATTCGACCATCGCCTTTTGGGTGCCGTACGAGGTCAGCGGGGTCAGGGCAAAATCGTCCGGGATCGCATCCGGAAACGGCGCACCGAACACCGCGATCGATGAGGAGAAGACAAAGCGCGGAGAATAGCCGCCGCCGGCAGTCCGAATGGCTTCGAGAAGCACGCGGGCACCGTCGAAGTTGACGTGTGAGCCTTTCTCGAAATCGAGTTCGGCTTCCCCGGATACTACCGCGGCGAGATGGAAAATCACATCCGGGCGGCCGGCGATGGCGGCGCGCGCGGTGCCCGGGTCGGCGATATCGGCCCCGATGGCTTCGGCGTGCGTGGAAAATTCGTCCGGACGCGGCGGCGGGGCGACGTCGAGGAGCTTGAGGTGGTCGATCGGCTTGTCGTTGAGAACGCGTTCGGCGACTAGGTAGGCCGTGAGCTTGCGGCCGATCATCCCAGCCGCGCCGGTGATGAGAATATTCATAGCAGCGAGCTTTGCTGAAACGGAGGGTCGGCAGAAATCAAAGGACCAGTCTTACAACGCCATGCCGCCGTCGACGAGATGGGCCTGGCCGGTAATATAACTCGCTTCGTCGCTCGCAAGAAAGACGGCGAGCCAGGCGACCTCCTCCGGCGTCCCCAGCCGTCCCATGGGCTGGCGGGCGATGAAATCCTGCCGTACCACCTCGGGCGAGCGTCCGGTTTCCTGCGACACGGCCGCGATGCGCTCGCCGAGCGACGGCGATTCGATCGTGCCCGGGCAAATAGCGTTGCAGCGGACGCCCTGCTTGATGAAATCGGCGGCGACAGCCTTGGTCAGTCCAATCACCGCGGCTTTGGTGGCGCCATAAGCGTAGCGGTTGGGAACGCCGCGGATCGACGAAACGGCCGAGGCGATGTTGACGATAGAGCCGGATTTTTTCTCCAGCATGCCCGGAAGAAACGCCTTGATCATGCGATGCATGGATTTGACGTTGAGGTCGAAGGAAAAATCCCAGTCCTTGTCGGAGCAATCGAACACAGTGCCCTGGTGCACGTAGCCGGCGCAATTGACCATGATGTCGAGCGGGCCGAACTCGCGGCCGATGTCGCCGCCAAACGCGTCAATATCGTCTTGCACGAGGACGTCGAGCTTCCGCAGCTTGCCGCGCAGGCCCTGAAGCTTGCTCGGGTCGAGGTCAGTCGCAATCAAGTTGGCGCCTTCGGCGGCAAATCTTTCCGCAATCGCCCGGCCAATGCCCTGACCCGCGGCCGTCACCAGCGCGACTTTGCCTTCCAATCTGTTGCTCATGCCCGCCTCGCGCTCGAATCCCCGTTCAATATTGTCAGACTGAGTTTCTGCCGGCCTTCACTATCGAAATTCTCCGGCGCCAACCAGCGTTCGAACGCGAGCTTGCGCGCCGGCCATTCGCCGTCGAGCATGGAAAAGTACGCGGTGTCACGGTTGCGGCCCTTGGCGATCATGTGCTGGCGTAGAATGCCCTCGAAAACAAAGCCGTAGCGCAGGGCGGCGCGCAGCGACGGCGCGTTGAGCGCATTGCATTTCCATTCGTAGCGCCGGTAGCCGAGGGTCTCGAACACGTAACGCGCCAGCAGGTATTGAGCTTCGGTGCCGAGCGGCGTTCGTTGCAGCGCCGGGCCGTAAACGATGAAGCCGACTTCGATCACGCGCATCGCCGGGCGGATGTCCATGAGCGTGAGGAATCCGGCTGCCCTGCCGGCGGTGTTGCGAACGGTGTAGGTGTAAGGGTCCTTCAGACTTTCACGGCCGGCAAGCCAGGTTGCGAATGTGCTTTCGTCGGCGAATGGGCCATGCACGGAAATGTACGTCCACACCTCGTCATGGCCGCGCAATGCGTGCCACAAATCGGCGGCGTCGCGGCTTGCGTCGAGCCGCGAAACCGACCCGAATCGCCCGGACAGCGTGACCGGCTCAGGCGGCCGCGCCGGCGTGGGATCAACCGGTGGCCCAACGGGCGGAATGGCGGTCATGACAGCTTCTTGCGATCCTCGCTGAAAAACTTGTTCAGCTCGGCGTTGGAAACGAGTCCGGCGAAGCCGTCGAATTTGCCATCCTTGGCGATTTCGGTCGCGGTGCGGATGAAGGCGTCTATCGCCACGCGCGCCAGCGAGCCGCCGACGCTGATCCGGCGCACGCCCATCCCCGCGAGATCGCTTACGGTGAAACCGAACGCGCTGCTGTTGAGGAAGTTCACCGGCTTCGGCGCCACCGCCTTGACCACCGCTTCGATGTGTTCGCGGGTCTTGATGCCCGGCGCATAAAGGCAATCCGCACCGGCTGCCGCGTAGGCCTGCAGACGCCGGATGACATCGTCGAGATCCGCAACGCCGCGCAGGAAGTTTTCTGCGCGCGCGGTGAACACTACGCCGCCGCCGGCACGGTCGATTGCGGCACGCGCGGCTTTGACCCGCGCCACCGCCGTATCGAAGTCGTAAAGCGGCGTGTCATCCTTCGGTGAATCCTCGATCGACAGCCCGGCGACTCCAGTTGCGATACAGCGCGTAACGTTTTCGGCGACGCCGTCGGGGTCGTCAGCAAAACCGTTCTCGAAATCGGCGTTGAGCGGCACGTCGGTCGCGGCGGCCATCTCGCGGTAATAGGCGAGCACGTCGTCGCGGCTTTGTGCGCCGTCGGGGAGACCCCGCGCAAAGGCCTCTCCCGCACTCGTTGTCGCCAGTGCCTTGAAGCCGAGGCTTTGCAAATAGCGGGCGGTGCCGACGTTCCACGGATTGGGAATGACGAAACAGCCCGTCTCGTGGAGCTTGCGAAATGTCTGGCGTTTGTCGGCGGTCGTCGGACGCGAGTTGCTCATGAAATCCATCGAGGTTGGGGGTTCAATGATTGTCGCGCGGGACGGATTTCTGCGCGACTCGCTGATACTTTACCGCCGGTTCGAGCACCATGCCTGCCGCGAGTTGGTCGACCATCGCACGCTGGATTTCCTGCCACGGTGTCTCGCTAGGCGGATAGTGATAGCCGCCATTCTGCTTCAATACGGCGCGCCGCGCCGCCAATTCTCCCGCCGGCACCAGCATGTCGGCACTGCCCTTGTTCAGGTCGATACGGACGCGGTCGCCGGTCCGAAGCAGAGCAAGGCCGCCGCCATCCGCCGCCTCGGGCGAAGCGTTGAGGATGGATGGCGAACCGGACGTGCCGGATTGGCGGCCATCGCCGATGCAGGGCAGGGACTTCACGCCGCATTTGATCAGCGCGGCCGGCGGTTGCATGTTGACGACCTCGGCCGAGCCCGGATAGCCGATCGGCCCGACGCCGCGAATCAAGAGGATGCTGCGTTCGTCGATGCCGAGCGCGGGATCGTCGATGCGCCGGTGATAGTCTTCCGGGCCGTCGAACACGACGGCGCGGCCTTCAAACGCATTCGGGTCTTTGGGATCGGACAGATAGCGCTGGCGAAACTCCTGCGAGATCACGCTCGTTTTCATGATCGCGGAGTCGAACAGATTCCCGCGCAATACTTTAAAGCCCGCTTGCGGCCTTAAAGGCTTGGCATAGGCCCTGATAACGATTGCATTCGTCGTGTCCGCTTGCGCGACGTTTTCGGCGATGGTCTTGCCGTTGATGGTGAGCGCTTCGCCGCGCAGCCGGCCTGCCTTCAGCAATTCGTGCATCACTGCAGGCAGACCGCCGGCACGGTAATAATCCTCGCCGAGATATTCGCCCGCCGGCTGCATGTTGACGAGGAGCGGCACGTCGTAGCCGACCGTCTCCCAGTCCTCGATGGCAAGCTCGACCCCGACGTGACGTGCGATGGCGATGAGATGGATCGGCGCATTGGTCGAGCCGCCGATCGCCGAGCAGGCGACGATCGCATTCTCGAAAGCAGCGCGGGTGAGGATATCCGACGGCTTCAGGTCCTCGCGCACGATTTCGACTGCGCGCACGCCGGTCTCGTAGGCGATCTGCGTGCGCTCGCGATACGGCGCCGGAATTGCCGCGCAGCCCGGCATCGACATGCCGAGCGCTTCGGCCATGGCGTTCATGGTCGATGCGGTTCCCATGGTGTTGCAATGGCCGATCGAAGGCGCGGAGGCGGCGACGATGTCGAGAAATTCCTTGTAGTCGATCTTGCCGGTGGCAATGTCCTCGCGCGCCTGCCAGATGACGGTGCCCGAACCCAGGAGCTTGCCGTCCCTGCCATAGCCGTCGAGCATCGGTCCGCCGGACAGCACGATGGCCGGCGTGTTGACCGTCGCTGCTGCCATGAGGCAAGCGGGTGTCGTCTTGTCGCAACCGGTTGTCAGCACCACGCCGTCGAGCGGATAGCCGTAGAGCACCTCGACCAGGCCGAGATAGGCGAGGTTGCGGTCGAGCGCCGCAGTCGGCCGCTTGCCAGTTTCCTGAATGGGATGGACGGGAAACTCGAACGCTACGCCGCCGGCATCGCGGATACCCTCGCGCACGCGCTTGGCGAGTTCGAGGTGATGGCGATTGCACGGACTCAAATCTGAGCCGGTTTGCGCAATGCCGACGATCGGCTTGCCTGACGTGAGCTCTTCACGTGTCAGTCCGTAATTGAGGTAGCGCTCCAGATAGAGCGCGGTCATGCCCGGATTGTCCGGATTGTCGAACCACAATTGCGACCGCAGGCGTGGTCGTTGCGGGCTCTGCGAACCGTTACTTCTGGTCATTCCCGTCTCCCGCATGCTCTCGCCTGCATCTCATAGATAAGCCGTTTCACCGCAGCCGCGAACCCCAAGCGCGCCACTGTCCAGGATGCAAAGCTTCCGCGTATTGCGGCGCAGCATGCCGTGCCGAATGTTTGCCTTTGCCGGATAATTGAGTTCAATTGCCGCCATGCTGAAGACCATTGCCGCCTTCGATCGCATCGGTGAGGAGAACGCCTTCGCCGTGCTCGCGCGCGCCACGCAGCTTGCAGCCCAAGGCCGCGACATCATCAATCTCGGTATCGGCCAGCCGGATTTCCGCACGCCGGATTTTATCGTCGAGGCGGCGGTCAAGGCGCTGCGCGACGGACATCACGGTTACACGCCGTCAAACGGCATCCTGCCGTTGCGCGAGGCCGTCGCCGCCGATCTGCACAGCCGGTTCAACGTCGCCGTCTCGCCGGACTCGGTGATGATCTTTCCCGGCGGCAAACCGACCATGTTCATGTCGATCCTGATGTTCGGCGAGCCAGGCGCTGACATCCTCTATCCCGATCCCGGCTTTCCCATTTACCGCTCGATGATTGAATTCACCGGCGCGCGCCCGGTTCCGGTGCCGATCCGCGAGGAGAACAACTTCGCGTTTTCTGCTGAGGAGACCCTTGGCCTCATCACGCCACAGACACGCCTGCTCATTCTCAACTCGCCGGCCAATCCGACCGGCGGGGTGACGCCAAAAGCCGAAGTCGACAAGCTCGTTGCCGGCCTCGAGCGCTATCCGGACGTCGCGGTGATGTCGGATGAGATCTACGACCACATGCTCTACGACGGCGAGACGCATGTGTGCCTCCTGCAATATCCCTCGATCCGCGATCGCCTTATTTTGCTCAACGGCTGGTCGAAGACCTACGCGATGACGGGCTGGCGGCTCGGCTATGCGGTTTGGCCGGGGAAGCTTTACGACTACGCACGAAAGCTCGCGGTCAATTTGCATTCCTGCGTTAATGCGCCCGCGCAATATGCCGGTCTTGCCGCCCTGACGGGTCCGCAAGACGAGGTGACGAAGATGGTCGCCGAGTTCGACAAGCGGCGGAAGGTCGTGGTCGAGGGGCTCAATCGGCTGCCCGGTATCTCGTGCGCGACGCCGAAGGGTGCGTTCTACGCCTTTCCCAACATCAAGCGCACCGGCTGGAAGGCAAAGCCGCTCGCATCGGCCCTGCTCGACGACGTGGGCGTTGCGCTGATCGGCGGACCTGATTTCGGCGTGCTTGGCGAGGGCTATGTTCGCGTCTCCTACGCCAATTCAACCGAAAATATCCTGCGCGCGCTCGACCGTGTCGGCGAATTCCTGGCGAGCCGCAAAGCGGCTTAGTTTTCATCCCTTCTGCGTCAGCCGAAAGCCGACAAGAACGACCGCGAGCCCGGCAAGCTGCGATATGCTCGGCACTTCGCCGAGCGCGAGGAAGCCGATCGCCAGCGTGAACGGGGAGACCAGCGTGGGGAACACGACCGCGCGCGAGGCGCCAAGCAGCACAACCGCCCGCGTGAAGAGATAGATGGCCGCGGCGCCGGCGAGGCCGCCCTGGACGACGGCCTGCAACAGATTTTCGAAAAATCCCGCAGCCAGCATGTTGTCGAAGCTGAACAGCAGCATCGGCAATCCGGCCAGCGACAGCACGCTGGTGATGGTCGCTGCCCGTGTCGCCGGGACTACCCACATCCGCACCAAGATGCCGAAGAACGCGAAGGAGCTTCCGGCGCCGGCGAACAGAAGATCGCCGGCGATGCCATGGGCGCCAATCGTCCGCAGCGCTTCGGCGCCGATGATGCAAAGGCCAAGAACGATCCCGAGCGCGCCGACGATCCGGCGCCTCGGCAGCGGCTCCCTCAAGACCAGGCGCGCCAGCACCAAGCCGCCAAGCGCCGCGCTGGATGGCTGGATGATGCCGCCATGGCCGAGCGGAACAAACAAATAACCGAGATAGCTCATCAGCGCTTGCGGCAGTCCGCCGAACAGCGTGAGCGCAATTCCGCGGCGCCATCCTATTCCGCCGAGATCGCCTAAGCCGCTGGCGGCGAGGACCGGAAGCAGCGCCAGCCCCGTCCAGACGAAGCGGTGCATGGCAATGACAAGCGGCGACAGGCCAACATTTACGCCATGCCGCGCCGCGACAAATCCGATCGCCCAGCATAGGGCGGCGCCCGCGCCGCATGCCATTCCGATGGCGGTTGCGTGTTGGGGCGGCGGCGCAAGAACTTGCTGGCTCGCGGTCACGGTCACCGCGAATCATAGTCCGGCGCCGGCACGAATAACAATCTGCGAATGTTCATGGCAGCCTTCGCTCAACGCGAAGTTCCAGTTATTCCAGTTCGTATGGGTCGCTTTTGTCGAGAAGCTCGAGGCCGCCGGAAGCCGTCACGCGACCGGCGTCGAGCAGAACGACATGGCTAGCGATGCGGCGCACTTCCGCCGCCGTGTGGCTGACATAGACCATCGGCACGCTCCCTTCGTCGCGCAGGCGGATCAGATAGGGAAGAATTTCGCGCTTGTGGCCCGTGTCGAGCGAGGCCAGCGGTTCGTCGAGCAGCAACAGGCGGGGACGCATCAGCAACGCGCGGCCGATGGCGACCCGCTGGCGCTCGCCGCCTGACAGCAGGCGCGGTCTCCGATCGAGCAAATGCCCGATATCGAGCAAGGCGACGACGCGCGTAAATTCATCTTCAAGGCGCGGGTGGCCGCTCATCCGGCGGCCATAGTCGATGTTTTGTCGCACGCTGAGATGCGGGAACAGCCGGCCCTCCTGGAACACGTAGCCGATATGGCGGCGGTGCGGCGGCAGGTTGATGCCGGCAGCGGCGTCGAACAGCACCGTATCGTCGAGAGCAATGGCGCCCCGATCCGGGGAGATCAGGCCAGCGATGATGTTGACGAGGGTCGTTTTTCCCGAGCCCGACGGCCCGAACAGCGCCGTGATGCCGCCTGTGGCTTCGAACCGAGCCGCGACCTTGAACGCGCCGAGCCCTTTCTCCACGTCGACGGCGAGCAAGATTATTCCCCTTGAAAACGCATGCCGGCGCGGCGAGCGAACCATTCCGAAGCAATGAGCGCGGCGAGCGCAATCACGATCGCCAGAACGACGAGCCGCCCCGCTGCGGCTTCGCCGCCGGGGACTTGCAGCAGGGTGTAGATCGCCGCGGAAATGGTCTGCGTTTCGCCGGGAATATTGGACACGAACGTTATCGTCGCGCCGAATTCACCGAGTGCCCGCGCAAAGCACATCACCGCACCGGCAATGATGCCCGGCAACGCCAGCGGCAAGGTAACGGTGGCGAACACCCAAAAACGATCGGCCCCGAGCGTCGCGGCCGCGTCCTCGAGCCGGCGGTCGATGGCTTCCAGCGCAAGCCTGATCGGGCGGACCATCAGCGGAAAACCCATGACGCCGCAGGCGAGCGCCGCGCCGGTCCACCGGAACGAGAAGACAATACCGAAGTGACTTTCCAGGAAAGCGCCGATTGGCCCGCGGCGTCCAAAGGAAATGAGCAGCAGGTAGCCGGTGACGACCGGCGGCAGCACCAGCGGCAAGTAAATGATGCCATCGAGCAGGGTCTTGCCCCAGAAATCCTTGCGTGCCAGCAGCCAGCCGATCGCGATCCCGAACGGCAACGCGAACGCCGTGGCAATGATCGAGATGCGAAGCGACAGTTCGACCGCGGTCCACTCGGCAGGAGACAGGTTGAACACGACGGCGGGTTTCCGAACCCTACGGCTTGGCCAGGATGGCGAAGCCGTAACGCTGGAAGACCGCCGTGGCCTCCGGCATACGCAGGAAAGCGAGGTACTGGGCTGCGTCAGGCTTGGCGTCCTTCGTCAGCGCCACCGGGTAGATGATGGGTGGATGGGAGTCCTCCGGAAAGACCCCGATGATTTTCACGCCGGGATCGATCTTGGCGTCGGTCTCATAGACGATCCCGAGCGGCGCCTCGCCGCGCGCGACGAGAACCAACGCGGCGCGAACGTTCTCGGCCATCGCCATTTTCAATTCCACACTCGCCCATACGCCCAGCTTTTCCAGAGCGGCTTTGGCGTAGAGGCCGGCCGGGACCGCGCGCACGTCGCCGGTGGCGATGCGTCCGTTGCCGGCTAACCCGGCCAGATCGAAGCCGGGCGCAATCTTCACGTCGCCGATCTTTGAATCCTTCGGTGCAATCAGCACCAGCCGGTTGCCGAGCAGATTAAAACGCGTGTCGTTTTTGATGAGGTTGCGTTTTTCGCCGTAATCCATCCAGTCGACATCGGCGGAGAGAAACACATCGGCGGGCGCGCCTTGCTCGATCTGTTTCATCAGGGCCGAACTCGCCGCGTAGCTGGCGACGACCTTGATTTCGGTTTTTTTGGTGAACACGTCGTCGATATCGTCGAGTGCGTTCTTCATCGAAGCGGCGGCAAAAACGACGATCGATTTTTCCTGCGCCGCGGCCGCTTGAGGCACGGCAGCGATCGTGACAACAGCGGCCAAGGCCGCGAGGAAAGGCCTTCTTTCGAGCACGACGGTTCTCCGAGAAGTGCGGTTGTTCGCGTGAAATACATACGACCGCCTTCGGGAACCGTCGTTCCGGGCTCGCACGGCACACGCCCAGCGCGCCGAACGTCGCGGCAGGAGATTAGCAGCCGCTTCCCGCCGTGGCAAAGCCGGCCGGACCGGCTATCATTCGAACGATCCTTTGGAGCGCAGCATGGCTCACTATTCGACCCGAGCGGAGCCGATCGAGGGCGAGTATGACTACATCGTCGTCGGCGCGGGTTCGGCCGGATGCCTCCTTGCCAACCGGCTGTCAGCTGACAGCGACAAGCGCGTGCTCGTATTGGAAGCGGGCGGCCGCGACAATTGGATTTGGTTTCATATCCCCGTTGGCTATTTGTTCGCCATTGGTAACCCGCGCTCGGACTGGTGCTTTAAGACCGAGCCGGAGGAAGGCCTCAACGGCCGCGGCCTCAGTTATCCGCGCGGCAAGGCGATAGGCGGCTCGTCCGCGATCAACGCGATGGTCTACATGCGCGGCCAGGCCGCCGACTACGACCATTGGCGCCAGCTCGGGCTCAACGGTTGGGGCTGGGACGACGTGCTGCCCTACTTCAAGCGACACGAGCATCACTACCTGGGCGAGAGCGACGCGCATGGCGTCGGCGGTGAACTGCGCGTCGAGGCGCCGCGGGTGCGTTGGGACCTGCTCGACGCTTTCCGCGCCGCTGCCGCGCAAGCCAACATCAATCCCATCGCCGATTTCAACACCGGCGATAACGAAGGCAGCAGCGCTTTTCAGGTTAATCAAAGGCGCGGCCGGCGCTGGTCGGCGGCGACGGCCTTTCTCAAGCCGGTGCTCAGTCGCGCCAATCTGCGGCTGGAGATCAACTGCCTCGTGGAGGGCCTCGTGTTCGATGGCCGCCGCGCGGCCGGTGTGCGCTGGCGGCAAAACGGCGAAGCGCGCGCAGCCAAATGTCGAGGGGAAGTCATCCTCGCTGCCGGCTCGATTGGCTCTGCGCAACTCCTGCTCTTGTCTGGCGTCGGTCCGGCGCAGCAGCTGGCCGAGCACGGCATTCCGGTCGTCGCCGATCGTCCCGGTGTCGGCGGCAATCTGCAGGATCACTTGCAGCTTCGCTTGATCTACAAGGTCGATGGCATCAAGACGCTCAACGAGCGTTATCACGCGCCGCTCGGGCTTCCTCTTATGCTCGCCGAATATGTGCTATTCCGGCGCGGCCCGATGACCATGGCCCCGTCGCAGCTCGGTCTGTTCACGCGCTCCGATGCCGATCAGGAGCGCGCCAATCTGCAGTACCACATCCAGCCGCTCTCGCTCGAACGCTTCGGCGAGCCGCTGCACAGATTTCCGGCGTTCACCGCCAGCGTTGCCAACCTGCGGCCGACCAGCCGCGGTTACGTTCGGCTCCGCTCGCGCGATCCGGCGGCGGCGCCGGCCATCAAGCCCAACTATATGTCCACCGACGAGGACCGCCGCATAGCGGTCAAGTCGATCCGGCTGACCCGCCACATCGTCGCCCAACCCGCGCTAAAGCCGTTTCATCCCTCCGAGTATCTCCCCGGCGCCGGCGTGCGCGACGACGACGAACAGGCTTTGGCGAAAGCGGCGGGCGACATTGGCACCACCATTTTTCACCCCGTCGGCACAGCGAAGATGGGTTTGCCCAGCGATCCGATGATGGTGGTCGACGAACGCCTGCGCGTGGCCGGCGTCGAGCGGTTGCGCGTCATCGACGCCTCGGTCATGCCCGCGATCACGTCCGGCAACACCAACGCGCCGACCATGATGATCGCCGAGAAAGGCGCGGCCATGATCCGCGCCGACGTCAAGGGGCTGTCGCAATGAATGCGGCTTGGCGCGCGCAGGCGATCCTGTCCAATCCTTCCGCCGAATGGTCGAAGATCGAAAACGAATCCGGTGACGCGGCGTATTTGTTGACGGGTTACGTTGCCCTGCTCGCGACTATCCCGGCGGTAAGCGGCTTTATCGGTGCCTGTTTTGTCGGCGCTACCGTGCCGGGAAACGGGATCGTGCGGGCGCCGCTGCTGGAAGGATTTTTTGGTGCGGTGTTCGGCTACGTGGCGACGTGCGCGACGGTGCTCATTCTAGGCTTCCTCATCAACTTTTTTGCGCCGACGTTCGGCGCGCGTCGCGATTTCGGCAGCGCATTCAAACTCGCCGTCTATACGTACACCCCAGTCTGGCTGGCCGGAGTTTTTTTGCTCGCGCCGGGACTGCGCTTTCTCACTCTCACCGCCTTTTACGGCGTGTTTATCCTGTGGCAGGGATTGCCGCGGCTGATGAAAGCGCCGCCCGTGAATGTGCCGGCTTATGCGGCCGTGATTGTCGGCTGCGCTTGCGTAGTCACGCTTCTCGCCACCGGTGCGCAACACGCGCTATTCGGCCTTGGCGCGTTCTGAACTGAGGTCACTGCGCCATCAGCACCTGCCGGCAGCCCGACGGCAAACCTGCCATCGTTGGCCCTGGCTTCGGCTTCGGCGGTTCGGTCGGCGGCGCCGGATGTATCACGGCGGGCGAGAACCAGTAATCGAGTTCGTGCCCGCAGCCTTGGTTGGAATCGGGCGGCGGCTGCGGCTCGCATTGCGGGCTGTCGGCGGGACAATAGATGCGAATGTGAAAATGATAGTCGTGGCCCCACCATGGCCGCACCTTCGCCAGCCAGGCGCGGTCCTGGCCCGCTTCCCGGCACAGCGCTTTTTTAATCGCCGCGTTGACGAAGATGCGCTCGACCGCCGAGTCCTGCGCCGCGGCGCGGATGACCTCGGTGTGCGCAGGCGTCCACAGGTTGGGATCGACGTCGAGGCGATCGTCCCTGACGACCATCGTGGCGGACATCAATTCGCGCTCTTCGCGGGAAAGTTTGCGGTCGGGCATCGGCGTCAGCCAGATGTCGGCGTCAAGCCCGACCTGATGGCTGGTATGACCCGTCAGCATCGGCCCGCCACGCGGCTGCGACAGGTCGCCGACCAGGAGCCCGTTCCAGCCGGCCTGCTTGGCCTTCTCCGACAACCGTTCCAGAAACTCGATCAGCTTCGGATGCCCCCAATTGCGGTTACGCGACAGCCGCATCACCTGCCAGGCGGTACCGTTGATCGGCAGCGCGACCGCGCCGGCGAGGCAGCCACGGGAGTAGAAGCCGATCGACCGCGCGGCCGCAGGATCGGGCTTGGTCTTGCGGCCGAAAAGTTCTTTCGCCGGCGTCGAGGGCGAATCGGGATGTTCAAGCGGCGGTAGCGTCTTGTCTTCGACGGTGCCCTTGTCCTGGGCGAGCGTGGGGCCGGCCGCAACGAGGAGGAAGATCAGAAGCAAGCCCGAGCAGGAAGGACGCATCATCGTTTCTCCGCTGCAAAGGAGCACGGCCGGCGGCAGTACGCTGCCGCGAAGTCGGTCATGCTGTCCAGTCGCGAACAGGTCGCACCAAGGCACGGTTACGAGTGGGCTCCGAGATGGCCGATTTCACGGCAAGCGAGCAATTGTCCGGTTAACTCTCGACCAGACCGCCGCTTTACACCCGCTGGCTGACGGCAATATGGTTCACCGTCAAGAGTTTAGGCGGGCTGGCCATGCGTCGTTTTATTCTCGCTTCCCTACTGACTGTCATATCCCTTCTGTCTTTGCCGGCGGCGCGCGCCGAGGCCAATGTCCTGGTCCGGGTCAGCCGCGGCAGCCAGACGATGGACGTCAGCGTTGACGGAGCGTCCCTCTATACGTGGCGAGTTTCGACCGGCAGGGCGGGTTACGGCACGCCGGCTGGTGTCTTCCATCCGCAGCGGATGGCGGCGCGATGGTTTTCGACCGTCTATTACAACGCACCGATGCCGCACGCGATTTTCTTCCATGGCGGTTTTGCGATACACGGCAGCTACGACATCGCCCGGCTCGGTGGACCGGCCTCGCACGGTTGCATCCGGCTTCATCCCAATGACGCCGCCACCCTTTTCAATCTCGTGCAACGGCAAGGGATGCACAACACCACGATCGTGGTGCAATAGCGCGCGGCTCACACGTCTACTTTCAGCGCGGCCGTAACTTCGCGTGGAAACGTCAGACGTCCACTTTCAGCGCCGCGATGAACGCCTCTTGCGGGATGTCGACCTTGCCGAACTGGCGCATGCGCTTTTTGCCTTCCTTCTGCTTCTCCAGAAGTTTTCTTTTGCGCGAAACGTCGCCGCCGTAGCACTTCGCCGTCACGTCCTTGCGGAAGGCGCGGACCGTTTCCCGGGCGATGATCTTGCCGCCGATCGCGGCCTGGATCGGCACCTGGAACATGTGCGGCGGGATGAGTTCCTTGAGCTTCTCCGCCATCGCCCGGCCGCGCTGCTCGGCGCGGGTACGATGCACCAGCATGGCGAGCGCATCGACTGGTTCGCCATTGACCAGCATTTGCAGCTTGACCAGATCGGCCGGCTTGTAGTCGGTGAGGTGATAGTCGAACGACGCGTAGCCCTTCGATACCGATTTCAGCCGGTCATAGAAATCGAACACCACTTCGTTGAGCGGCAGGTCGTATTTTGCCATGGCGCGATTGCCGACATAGGTCAGTTCGACCTGGTTGCCGCGGCGATCCTGACAGAGTTTCAGGACGCTGCCGAGATACTCGTCCGGGGTGAGGATGGTGGCGCGGATCCACGGCTCCTCGATTTCCCTGACCTTCACGACATCCGGCATGTCGACAGGATTGTGTATCTCGATCTCGGAGCCGTCGGTCAGCTTTATTTTGTAGATCACGGAAGGCGCGGTCGCGATCAGATTGAGATTGAACTCGCGCTCGAGCCGCTCCTGAATGATCTCGAGGTGCAGAAGCCCGAGAAAGCCGCAGCGGAAGCCGAAGCCGAGCGCGGCAGAGGTCTCCATCTCGAAGGTGAAGCTGGCGTCGTTGAGGCGAAGCTTCCCCATCGCCGCGCGCAAATTCTCGAAGTCGGCGGCATCGACCGGGAACAGTCCGCAGAAGACGACCGGTATCGCGGGACGAAAGCCCGGCAACGGCGTGTCGACCGGTTTTCTGTCGTCGGTGATGGTGTCGCCGACCCGCGTGTCGGCCACTTCCTTGATCGATGCGGTCAAGAAGCCGATTTCGCCCGGCCCCAATTCGCTGAGTTCGACGCGCTTTGGCGTGAACACGCCGACGCGGTCCACCTCGTAGGTGGCGCCGGTGCCCATCATGCGAATGCGTTGGCCCTTTTTCAGCACGCCGTCGACGACCCGGAAGAGGACGACGACGCCGAGATAGGCGTCATACCAGCTGTCGACCAGAAGCGCCTTGAGCGTGGCCGCGGCATCGCCCTTAGGCGGCGGCAGCCGGGTGACGATCGCTTCGAGGACCTCGGCGACGTTCAATCCGGTCTTCGCCGAAATAAGGATCGCATCGGAAGCGTCGAGCCCGATCACGTCCTCGATCTGCTGCTTCACCTTGTCGGGCTCGGCCGCGGGCAGATCGACCTTGTTGAGCACCGGCACGATCTCGTGGTTGTTGTCCAGCGCCTGATAGACGTTGGCGAGCGTCTGCGCCTCGACCCCTTGGCTCGCGTCAACGACGAGCAGCGAGCCCTCGCAGGCGGCAAGGCTGCGGTTGACCTCGTAGGCGAAATCGACGTGGCCCGGGGTGTCGATCAGGTTGAGAATGTAGGTCTTGCCGTCACGCGCGCGGTAATTCAACCGCACCGTCTGCGCCTTGATGGTGATGCCGCGCTCGCGCTCGATATCCATGGAATCGAGCACCTGCTCGACCATTTCGCGCGCTTCGAGCCCACCGGTCAGCTGGATCAGCCGGTCGGCCAGCGTCGATTTGCCGTGATCGATGTGGGCGATGATCGAGAAATTGCGGATGTTTGCGATGGGGACCGCGGTCATGGCGCGCAGATAACATCCGTCCCCCCAAGCGGCAAGCGCTGACGATTGCCGCGTGCCGATATCCGTCCCTTCGCCAGGGTTGCGGGGAAGGCGGCTGCCGGCGTGTTTTGCGGCTAGCGCTGCCGCCAGACCAGGGCGGCGCTGACCACGAAGTTCCAGACCGTGCCGATGAGCGCTCCGCCGAGGCCGGCGATCCACCACACCTCGTCATAGTCGTAGATCCAGGTGGCGATGCCGACATTGGAAATGGCGCCGATGGCGCAGATCACCTGAAAACGAATAAGGCCGGTAACGAAATGCCAGCCGGTCAGGCGCTGGTCGCGGTATGTGAAAAGATTGTTGAGGACGAAATTCCACGCGATGGCGCCGACAGTCGCTATCGCCTGTGCCGCGCCGAACGACAAGGCGGTCGCAAGCAGCGCGCTCAATATGCTCAAATGGATGCCGATGCCGGTCAATCCGACAAGGCAGAACAACAGGAAGCGTGCGGAGACTGCGTCGTTGGTGACTTTCGCCGTCACCAGGGCGGCGAAATCGAGCGCGATCTTGGAGTCGAGCTTGCTCTCGCCGTGCTGGCGTTCGCGGAACGTCGACGGCAGTTCGACCGTGCGTAACTTGCCCCGCGCCGTCGCCAATATATCGAGCAGGATTTTGAAACCCTGCGAGGAGAGGGCGGGCGCGATCGCCTCCACGGCTTCCCGCCGGACCATGAAATGGCCGCTCATCGGATCGGTGAGCTCGATCCCGAGCAGCAGACGCACAATCGCATTCGATCCGCGGCTGACGCGGGAGCGCTGCTTGGAAAGGCCGGCGGAGGACCCGCCGTCGAGATAACGGCTGGCAACGACGACATCGGCGCGTCCGGCGCGCAGGACATCGAGCATCGGAACGAGCAGCCCTTCGTCATGCTGGAGGTCGGCGTCCATCACCGCGACATAGCGGGCTTGGCTCGCAAGCATACCCTCGAGGCACGCTCCGGCGAGACCGCGGCGGCCGATGCGGCGAATGCAGCGTACGCGGCTGTCGGTTTCGCCGATGGTGCGCGCGGCGGCAGCCGTACCGTCCGGAGAATTGTCGTCGACGAAGACGACTTCCCACTCACAGGATGTGAGCAGCCGCGAAAGTCGCTCGACCAGGATCGGAATATTGGCGCGCTCGTTGAACGTCGGCACCACGATGGTCAGTTCGGGTGCCGGGCGCACGGCCGCAATCTTGTCCGCGTTGGCAAGTGGGGCGGCTGAATTGGCTGGCGGAATGTCGTCTAACGCCGACTGTGACAACCCGATACGGCCTTTCGTTTATTGGACTTATTGCTCTATCCCGGATACCCACGCTACTAGCTTTTCCGGGCTTTGGAAAAGGTCTGCGCGGGGCCATTCAAAATCGCCGATTGAGACGAATTACAAGAGTTTCGAGAGTTCCAGAGAAACGATGTCGATAGCAAGGCGCCCTACGGCCGATCGCACTTATTCACAAATGGTCGCCTTCGCTGACCGCCTGACCCAGTTTGGCGAGCGTTACATCGCCGAAAACGCCGAGGGCGTGATCGTGCTCTCGGTTCTGGTCGGCTTTGTCGCGGTGTGGATGCTCTTTTGGACGATATCGACCGCGCCGCTCGACGTCCATATCGACAATGACGAAGCGCTGATCTGGGCGCAGCATTTCGCCTTCGGCTACAAGCACCCGCCGATGACCGGCTGGATTTTTATCCTGTGGTTTTCGGTGTTCCCGCGCCAGCAATGGGCGGTCGATTTGTTGAACGTAACGAACAGCGCCATTGCGCTCGGCATCACCTGGCGGTTGCTGCGCGATCACCTCGACAAGAATCGTGCCCTGCTCGGCCTCATCGCTCTCATTCTGATTCCGCTCTACGACATCAAGGCTGAAGTCCTCAACGCCAACACCGTGATGCTTCCGTTCTGGGCGGCAACGCTGTTGTTTTACCTGCGCGCGCGCCGGGACGGCGGCGCCGGCGATGCTTTCCTCGCCGGTGCGTTCGCGAGCCTCACGATGCTGGGGAAATACTGGGCGGTCTTTCTTTTTGCGGGCATGGCGGTCGCCGCGTTGGCGGGTCCGGGGACGCGGCGATTCTGGCGCTCTCCGGCGCCTTACGCCATGGCCGCCGGCGCGGCGATCGTGATCGCGCCACACGTCTGGTGGGTCCTCCGCGACCGTGCCAGCCTTACGTTCGCGGAAAGCGTCATCAATCACACGTCGTTCGGGGAAGCGTTCCTAAACTCGCTATTCTACGTTCTCGGCGCGGTGGCTTACATCGTGCTTCCGCTGATTTTTCTAGCCGCACTTCGTCCAAACAAAGCCACGCTGGCCGACATCGTTTGGCCGGCCGACGAAGGCCGGCGGCAGGCATGGCTGTTGTTGCTGGTGCCGCTCATCCTGCCGGCGCTGGTCAATCTTGCGTTACCCTACCGGCTAACTCCCGACTGGACTTTCCCGAACTGGGCGCTGCTGCCAATGGTTCTCTACGGGGCGCGCGGTCTCGTGGTCGATGAACGGGCGGTGGCACGTGCCGGTCTCGTGGCGTTCGTGGCGGTCTTGGCCGTCATCATCGCGTCGCCGGTCATCGCCTGCGTTCGGCTGACCAAAGGTCCCGATCAGTTTCGGCCGCATTTCCGGCAAGTCGCCGAATTGGCCGAGCGCCTCGCGGGCCAGCCGATAAAATTGTACTGGGGCTCATTAGATGTCACCGGGGGGTTGGCGATCTATTTGCCGCAGGCCCAGCTTTTAACCACCGGCCCATTGTCGCCCGAAGGCCGCGCCGCCGTTGGCGCGCATGGGCTTGCGGTTGTTTGCTTGACGAGTGACGCTGGTTGCCAGCAAACCGAGGAAGCCCTGGAAAAGGGCGGAGCTCGCACCACGACCGTCGCGCTTACGCGCAGCTTTTTGGGATTTACCGGTCCGCCGTTGAACGTTCGGATTACCGTGGTGCCGCCGTCGGGCGGCACCACGCAATGATCCTCAATAGCGATAGTGATCGGTCTTGTACGGACCGTGTACCGGGATGCCGATATAGGTCGACTGCTTGTCCGAAAGCTTGGTGAGGTTCACGCCGATCTTGTCGAGATGCAGCCGCGCGACTTTCTCGTCGAGTTCCTTCGGCAGCGTGTAGACCTTTTTCTGGTACTTGTCGGGATTGGTCCACAGCTCGATCTGCGCGAGCGTCTGGTTGGTGAACGACGACGACATCACGAAGCTGGGATGTCCCATCGCGTTGCCGAGATTCACGAGACGCCCTTCGGACAACAGGATGATGCGCTTTCCGTCGGGGAATTCGATCTCGTCGACCTGCGGCTTGATGTTGTCCCACTTCAAGTTCTTCAGCGCCGCGACCTGAATTTCCGAATCGAAGTGGCCGATGTTGCAGACGATGGCGCGGTGCTTCATTTTGCGCATGTGGTCGATGGTGATGACATCGACGTTGCCGGTGGCGGTGCAGAAGATATCGGCCCGCGGTGCGGCTTCCTCCATGGTGACGACCTCGTAGCCCTCCATCGCCGCCTGGAGCGCGCAGATCGGATCGATCTCCGACACCAGCACGCGGCAACCGGCTTGCCGCAGTGAGGCAGCCGAACCCTTGCCGACGTCGCCGAAGCCCGCGACCATGGCAATCTTGCCGGCCATCATGACGTCGGTGCCGCGGCGGATGCCGTCGACCAGCGACTCGCGGCAGCCGTAGAGATTGTCGAACTTCGATTTGGTGACGCTGTCGTTGACGTTGATGGCGGGGAACAGCAGCCGGCCTTCCTTCTCCATCTGGTAGAGGCGATGGACGCCGGTCGTGGTCTCTTCGGTGACGCCGCGGATCGACTTGGCCATTTTGCTGTACCAGCCGGGCTTCTTCACGAGCCGCTCCCGGATGGCTGCGAACAGGACTTCTTCCTCCTCGTTGCCCGGATGGTCGAGCACGTTCGGAGTCGATTCCGCCTGCAGGCCGAGATGCATCAGCAGCGTGGCGTCGCCGCCATCATCGAGGATCATGTTCGGCATGCCGCCGTCGGACCACTCGAAGATGCGGTGGGAGTAATCCCAGTATTCCTTGAGGGATTCGCCCTTGACCGCGAATACCGGGGTGCCGGCAGCGGCGATGGCGGCAGCGGCGTGATCCTGCGTCGAATAGATATTGCAGGACGCCCAGCGCACGTCGGCGCCGAGCGCCGAGAGCGTCTCGATCAGCACCGCGGTCTGAATGGTCATGTGCAGCGACCCGGCGACGCGGGCCCCGCGCAGCGGCTGCTGCGGCCCGTATTCCTCGCGCGTGGCCATCAGGCCCGGCATTTCGGTTTCGGCGATCGAGATCTCCTTGCGGCCCCATTCGGCTAGGTCGATGTCCTTAACGACATAATCGGCGTGCGACAGTTTCGGCTTGGTCGACTTGTTCATGGCGGTCCTTGGCGCTCCTGGGCGATCCTTGGTTAGTTGCCGGATCGGCGCTGTGTGATGGATGGCTGGCCGACCCATTGGCGGGGTCGGCGCGGCGGCACTAAAGACATAAAGAATCCTTTATGTCCATGCTTGAACTATGACGGCTACCTGGCAATTTTGCCTATGTGGAAGCGGAACCCACGAAAGAGCGGATCCAGTCGCTTCGCCGTTTGGCCTAGGCGGAGAAGGATTGCACGCGCTGCTTGCTTCATCGCGCGTTGCTACCCGGGCGGTTCCAGCAACAGGCGGCCGCGGTGTCAGTCGAAAACGCGCGCTAGCGCAAAGAGAGACGCTCACTCCGGCGGGGGCGCGGCCTTGGCGACGCCGGCTTGAGTGAGCGCGGCTCCGATTTGTTGCATGCGGTTGATCAGATCGATCGCTGCCGCAGGTGGCAGCACCAAGCGGCAGGCCGGATACCGGCGGCCGGTGATCGGCGAGTTGGGCTTGATCTCGTCGAGGCGAGTGACGGCGAATTCTATCCGCAGCGATTGGCCGTCGAAGACCAGGGCGCTGATTGCGTCGGCGAAAGTCTCCGTGACATCGGGACGGTCGATAAACCGGAGCGTCGCCGCCTGCCGTTGTGCGCCCGGCGCCGCATCGCCCTTTACGACAGTCCTGCCGCCATCTTCGAAAGTCATCTGTGGTCTCCTCGGCCGCCGGATTAGAGGCGACTCTCAGTCTTCTTCGTCAAAGCGCGAGTTGATGAGAGTTGTCAGAGCCTCGACGACTTCCGCCGCCTCTTTGCCGGTTGCCTCGACCGTAATGGTCGTGCCGGGGGATGCAGCAAGCATCATCAACCCCATGATCGAGGTGCCTCCGACGGTCTCGTTGCCGCGCATGACGCGCACGTCAGCGTCGAATTTTTCCACCGTGCGCACGAACTTGGCCGACGCGCGCGCATGGAGGCCCTTCCGGTTGCAAATGCACAGGTCGCGTACCACCGCGCCGTCGCGGAAGCCCTGCTGATCGGGCGAGCACTCCTCGGAACTAGGGGCCGGAGTGCTCATTTGCCGGTCAGCACCCGGCTAGCGATGGTCACATATTTCCGGCCGGCGTCCTGGGCGGCCGCTACAGCCTCGGCGAGCGGGCATTCGTCGCGCACCTTGGCCAGTTTGACCAGCATCGGAAGATTGATGCCGGCGAGGACTTCGACCTTGGGGCGGCTCATCACGGAGATGGCGAGGTTCGAGGGCGTGCCGCCAAACATGTCGGTGAGGATGGCAACGCCGTCCCCGCTATCGACCCGCTTGACAGCCTCGATAATGTCCTTGCGGCGCTCCTCGACGTCGTCGTCGGGACCGATAGTGACTGCCTCGATCTGGCCCTGTGGACCTACGACGTGCTCCAGGGCTGAGCGGAACTCAACAGCCAGCCGCCCGTGGGTGACAAGCACAAGACCAATCATGGAACTCCCCGCGGGCGCGTCCCGGGTGCACCGCACGAAAGGGTGCTCATCTTGACCATCCGAAGCCCAAGCGCAAGGGGCATTTTCTAGGATAACCGGCCTATGCTGCATTGCGATAGCGCAAGCTCGGATGCGAATTTCGGGTCGCCGGGCGATACCGGCAATAACGTTGCTAGCGAGGGTTGCGACTGAAGGCGATTATATGGCCGATAGGGTTATCAATCTGCAACCAAGCCCGAAAGTCCGTGCCGTGGCCAGGCAGGGCCGGTCAATTCCAATGTTCTCCGGGTGAATTGAGGACGGCGAGCAGGCTCGGCAAGGCCGGCACGCCGGATGCGACGGCAAGCCGCGATAGCTCGACACCGTCTATCTGGGTCTTGCGCTGGGCACTATCCGGCAGGCGTTCGGCGTCCGCGGCGGCGAGATCGACCACCAACCCGACCACGGCGCACGGCTCTTGCGCGACCCGCAACAATCCGATGCCACGTACTTCGATCAGGCCGGCAAGCGCTTCGGCGGGACGCGCCAGCAATCGCCCGCCGACGGCTTCGAGATGTACTCGGTCGTCGGCGACCAGCCTGGAAAAAACCAATGCTCCGACGCGCCCTGCCTCGATGAGGTCAAGCACAAGCTGCGACTTGCCAGATCCCGATGGCCCTCGGATCAACACGGCACGGGCGCCAACCAATACCGCGGAAGCGTGCACGGTCGCCGCTGAACCGGTCATCACGCCGCCGGCAGGCGCACGATAAAGCGTGCCCCGGCGATCGTCGGCGCGCCGTCGGCGTCGGGTGGGCCGATCCGGTTTTCCACCCAGATAGCGCCGCCATGGGCGTCCACGATCTGTTTGGAGATCGAGAGGCCGAGTCCGGAATTCTGGCCGAACCCCTGGTTGGGCCGATCCGTGTAGAAGCGTTCGAAGATCTTTTCGAAGACGTCAGGACGTACGCCAGGGCCGTCGTCATCGACGAAAATTTCGATCTCGCTTTTCAACCGCCGGCAGGTGACGCGCACCGTGCCTTCTGGCGGTGAAAACGACCGAGCGTTTTCGATCAGATTGTCGACGACCTGACCAAGCCGTGAATCGTGTCCCGGCACCTGGAAGGTGTCCGCGGCGCCGCCTTCGAACCGAAGCGTCACGCTGACTCCATCGTCGCGCTTCACCTCGTTGGCCACGCCAACCAGCGTGTTGAGAAGCTTTACGAAATCGACAGGCGTGGCCTCCTCACGCTGCAACTCGGCATCAAGCCTGCTGGCGTCGGAAATATCCGAGATCAACCGGTCGAGCCGCAGCACGTCGTGTTGAATGATGTCGAGCAGCCGCGCACGGCTCTCGGCGGTCTTGGCGATCGGCAGCGTTTCAACCGCCGAACGCAACGAGGTGAGCGGATTTTTCAGTTCGTGCGCCACGTCGGCCGCGAAGCTCTCGATGGCCTCGATTCTACTGTAGAGCGCGTTGGTCATGTCGCGCAAAGTGCCGGAGAGGTGTCCTATCTCGTCGTGGCGGCGCGTGAAATCGGGAATTTCGACCCGCGATTGGATGCGGCGACGCACGCTCTCGGCGGCGTCAGCAAGCCGCCGTACCGGCTCGGCGATCGTCCCGGCAAGAAGGATGGACAGCACGACCATCACGGCGGCGGCGACCAGAAAGACTTTCAGGATGGCGAGCCGTTCGGCCTCCACCATGTCGTCGATATCGGCTCCCTGGGTGGAGAGCATGAGCGCGCCGCGCACGGCGCGGAAGCGCTGCACCGGAACGGCGACCGAGACAATGACATCGCCGCGATCGTTGATGCGCACCATGCTGGCGTTTTGACCGTTCAAGGCCTGCGCCACTTCGGAATAGCTACGCCCATTCGAGGCGCCCAGCTCGTGATAGAGCGGCAGATCACCGCGTCCGAGCCAGCGCCGAACGGCAATGAACATACGCTCGAACAGGCCGGGCTTTTCCGCGTTTGGCGGCGGCAAATCGAAGCGCAACACGTCGCCGCGGCCGAACAGGCTGCGGCTGTCGAGCAGCAGCACGCCGTCGCGATCGTAAATACGGGCGCGCGTCTTGGTCGGCGAAACAAGCCGACGCAACAACGGGGCTACGCGCTCGGGATTGATCGGAAAGGTGGTGCCGTAGAGCGCCTCCTCGGAAGGCCCGTAGCTTTCGCCAGGTTGCAGGTCGAGCAGCTTGTCCGGATCGATGGTGATCGATGAGTCGGTTTCGACGGTTGCCGAGGCCGCGATCGCGCCGGCGATGATCTGCCCTTGCACCAACAAGCTTTGAACGCGCGCGTCGATCAGCCCGGCGCGGAATTGCGAAAGGAAGGTGATGCCGATGGACAGCGCGAGAAGTCCGGTGACGTTGAGAAAGACGATGCGCCGGGTGAGGCTCGAGAAGCCCTGCGTGATCAGGAACTGCCACGCCCGCAGCAGCCAGCGGCCGATCTTGTGAAGAAGAGCACTGGAGCGCGCAGGCGCAGCGCCCTCTCCGGCTGCCTCGACAGGAGCCGAGGTGTGGGCCTCAGTGCCGGTTTCTGAGATTTCTGCGGTTCGATCGAGCACGTCGTCTGCCGGGGTTCCGATCATGCCCCTTCCTGTGGGCATGGACGCCATTACTACCGCACGTCAGCCGTCCCAGTCAGTGGTCATGGATCAAGAATCCAAGGACTCGGGTCCAAGACTCGTTTCGCGTTATGACCTGCTTCGTCTCATGACGCTGCGCGCATAACCGGCGCTTATTCTTTAAAGCGGTAGCCGACGCCGTACAGCGTTTCGATCATATCGAATTCTACGTCGCTTGCCTTGAACTTCTTGCGCAGCCGCTTGATGTGGCTATCGATGGTCCGGTCGTCGACATAGACCTGATCGTCATAGGCGGCGTCCATCAACGCATTGCGGCTTTTCACCACGCCCGGCCTGCTCGCCAGCGCGTGCAGAATGAGAAACTCCGTCACGGTGAGGGTCACCGGCTCATTCTTCCAGGTGCAGGTGTGCCGCTCCGGATCCATGCGCAGGAGACCGCGTTCCAGGACTTTGCTGTCAACTTCCTTCGGCGCAGCGGCGTCCTTCGGTGACGCGCGGCGCAACACCGCCTTGACGCGCTCGACCAAAAGGCGCTGCGAAAACGGTTTGCGGATGAAGTCGTCGGCCCCCATTTTCAGGCCGAACAACTCGTCGATCTCCTCGTCCTTCGAGGTGAGGAAAATCACCGGCAGGTCCGACTTCTGCCGCAGCCGCCGCAACGTCTCCATGCCGTCCATGCGCGGCATCTTGATATCGAGGATCGCGAGATCGGGCAGCGCGGTTTTGAACCCGTCGAGAGCGGAGGCGCCGTCGGTATAGGTCGTGATGCGATATCCCTCCGCCTCGAGTGCAATGGACACCGAGGTGAGGATATTGCGATCATCATCGACGAGGGCGATGGTCGGCATGGTGGCCTTCTAACATGAGTCGGCCGCAAGCATCGTCTGCCCCGGCCCATAACCCTTTGAAAACCCATGTAGGGGCGGAAGTGTGACCAGACAAGGCGAAATCGGGGCAATTGCTGAAGTGGTAACGATCTGGAGACCATAAGATGGCCGAATCTGAAAAAGCGGCCACCTTGCCCGGCTTCATGCCGAACCGGCTGCCTGAAAACGCGCCTGCAGCCGATTTCGACGCCGCGGCGGTCGCCAAGCTGCTGCTGCGGACGGCCCGGGCGGGCGCGCTTGCGACCATCGACCGCAACACCGGCCATCCTTTTGCATCCCTGGTTAACGTCGCCAACGACGTCGACGGCTCGCCGTCGATCCTGATCTCGCGGCTATCCACCCACACCGCCAATCTGGAAAAGGATACCCGCGCATCGCTGCTGCTGACCGCGGTCGGCCGTGGCGACCCGCTCGCCCATCCGCGCCTGACATTGCTTGGTGATTTCGTACAGGTCGCTCGGACCGATCAAAGCGAGCCCCGCCTGCGGCGCCGTTTCCTCGCGCGACATCCCAAATCGGCGATTTACGCCGACTTTGCCGACTTTTCGTTTTGGAGACTTGCGGTCGTTTCCGCCCATCTCAATGCCGGCTTTGCGCGCGCTGCCGATCTGAAAGCGGGCGATGTGATCGCCAACGTTGCCGGCGCGGAGGATTTGATAGAAGCGGAAGCAAGCGCGATCTCGCATATGAACGAGGATCATTCGGAAGCGGTGCGGCTCTACGCAACCAGGCTCCTCGGTGCCGAGGATGGGCCGTGGCGCCTCACCGGGCTCGATCCGGACGGGCTCGATCTTGCGCTCAATGAAGCGACGCTCCGCCTATCGTTTCCAAGGCGCGTCGCTACCGCCGAAGAATTGCGCAGGACAGTGGTGGAACTGGCAGCCGAGGCGCGGATCAAATAGCGAGCCCGCGGTCCCTGAGAGCGTCGCCCCGCTCGCCCCCCTTGCGGCGGCAACGCGCTCGCCTTGTTGCAGTGCAATGCGGGAACGCATGCGATGTTGGCTGGTTAATGCTTCGGCGGGAACTCTATCTTGGCAGGGGCTCGACGGCTCGATATAGGGTCGCTATCCGTCCCTGAACGGATTAGGTGGCGCTCAGGCTCCGGCAACAGGGGCCGAATGGGTTGCGGAGGCGAGTGTGAAGGAAACCGGTCTGCGAAACAGCGCCCACGGCGCTGACAAATTTGGCCTGAAAGAGCTCGCAGCAGTCCACTGGAATTTACCCGATGCAGCTCTGGCCGAGAGGGCGATCGCCGCTGGCGAGGGCTCGCTGGTGCAAGGCGGCGCCTTCTGCGCCGAGACTGGAATTCACACCGGCCGCAGCCCGAAGGACAAATTCGTCGTGGTCGATGGGCAGACCGAAAAGACGGTGTGGTGGGAAAAGAACGGCCGCCTGCCGCCGGAAAAATTCCAGCTGCTGTTCGACGATTTTGTTGCCTACGCCAAGGGCAAGACCCTGTACGCCCAAGACCTCTACGGCGGCGCCGACCCGAAATATCGGATCAAGGTCCGCGTCTATAACGAGCTCGCCTGGCATTCGATGTTCATCCGCGCGCTCTTGATCAGACCGGAGCGCAGCGAGCTTTCGCACTACGTTCCCGACTTCACGATACTGTCGCTGCCGTCGTTCAAGGCCGATCCCAAGCGGCACGGCGTGCGCAGCGAAACCATCATCGCCATCGACTTCACCAAGCGCATCATACTGATCGGCGGCACTTCCTACGCCGGCGAGATGAAGAAGTCGGTTTTCACAACGCTCAACTATTATTTGCCTTCCGAGAGCGTGATGCCGATGCACTGCTCCGCCAATGTCGGACCTTCCGGCGACGTTGCATTGTTTTTCGGGCTGTCCGGCACCGGCAAGACGACGCTATCCGCCGATCCCAAGCGGACGTTGATCGGCGACGACGAGCACGGCTGGGGCCCGCAAGGCGTGTTCAATTTCGAAGGCGGCTGCTACGCCAAGTGCATCAAGCTATCGGCCGAGGCCGAACCGGAGATTTTCGCCACGACGCGCCGCTTCGGCACCGTGCTCGAGAACGTGGCGTTCGACCCCGACACGCGCATCTGCGACTTCGATGACGACTCGAAGACCGAGAATACGCGCGCGGCTTATCCGCTCGAATTCATTCCGAATGCGTCGCGGACCGGGCGCGCCGGCATGCCGAAGAATATCGTGCTGCTGACCGCCGACGCTTTCGGCGTGATGCCGCCGATCGCCAAGCTTTCGCCAGCGCAGGCGATGTATCATTTCCTGTCCGGCTACACCGCGAAGGTTGCGGGCACCGAGAAGGGGCTTGTCGGGGTGCAGCCGGAATTCTCTACCTGCTTTGGCGCTCCGTTCCTGCCGCGGCATCCCTCGGTTTACGGCAATCTGCTGCGTGAGCTGATCAGCGCCCACGACGTCGATTGCTGGCTGGTGAATACCGGCTGGACCGGCGGCATCTACGGCGTCGGACGGCGCATGCCGATCAAGGTGACGCGCACGCTGCTTACCGCCGCGCTCGACGGTTCGCTCAAGAACGTCAAATTCCGCACCGATCCTTATTTCGGATTTTCAGTGCCGACCCAGCTTGCCGGCGTCGAACCGCATCTGCTCTATCCGCAGAAGACCTGGCAGAACAAGCTTGAGTTCGATCAGACGGCTCGAAAGCTGGTCGATATGTTCCAGAAGAACTTCGTCCAGTTCGAGGAACACGTCGAGGCCGATGTCCGTGCCGCTGCGCCGGAAGTGCGGATCGCCGCTGAGTGAGCGCGCGGTTCCGCTAGTTTATTTCCAGCGCCGCCAGGGCGTTTCCGGTACCGGAGTGAGCGGCGGCTTGCCGGCGGCCCAGGCGAGAACGTTGTCGACCAGAAGCTGATCCATCTTTTCGCGCGTGTATACCGACGCCGAACCGAGATGCGGCAGCAGCACGACGTTCTCCATCGCCAGCAATTCTTCCGGAACTTCCGGCTCTCTGGCAAAGACGTCCAGCCCGGCTGCCATGATCTTTCGCTCGCGGAGCGCCGCGATCAAAGCCGGCTCGTCGACGACGGAGCCGCGCGCAACGTTGATCAGAATACCCTCGGGTCCGAGAGCTTCCAGCACCGTGGCATCGACCAGGTTTTTGGTCGCGGCGCCGCCGGGCACGATGACAATAAGCGTATCCACATCGCGCGCCATGTCGATCAGCTGCGCGTAGTGCCGGTAGGCGAGTTCGGGCCGCATGTGCCGCGCGTGGTAAGCGACCGGCACGCCGAACGCTTCGAGCCGGCGTGCAATCGCCACGCCGATGCGGCCCATCCCGAGCAGCCCGACGCTGCGGTCGCGCAGCGTCGCCCGGCTCAGCGGATAGTTGCCTTTCGGCCACTCGCCCGTACGCAGATGGCGCTCGGCCTGCGGCAGTTCACGCACGGTGCAAAGGAGAAGGCCTAGCGTGGTGTCGGCGACCTCCTCGGTAAGTACGTCGGGCGTATGGGTGACGACGATACCGCGCTTGCCGGCCGCGATCGCGTCGATGTGGTCATAGCCGACGCCAAAGCTCGAAACGATTTCGAGCTTGGGCAAACGCGAGAATAGCGCGTCGTCAACGGGCATCACGGGTGAGCTCACCGCCACGGCGCGTGTGTCGGCAACCGAAGCAAGAAACGCATCGCGGTCCGGTGTCGTGTCGAGTTTGTGGAGGTTGAAATCCGCAAGCCCCCTGGCGATGACCGGGCGGGCAGGCCCGATCAACAGGACTTCGGATCGGCTCGCAGCCATTGCTGCTCCGATCACACCAGCATGGTCACTGGCGTCTCGATCAGCGCCTTGATCGCCGCCAGGAGTTCGGCGCCGAGCGCGCCGTCGACCACGCGGTGGTCGCAGGACAGCGTCGCCGTCAGGACGCTGGCAAAAGCGACACCGCCACTGGCGGTCTCGACCGCTTGCCGGCGCGCGGCCCCGACCGCCAGGATCGTGGCCTGCGGCGGATTGATGATGGCGGAAAATTCGCGCACGCCGTACATGCCGAGATTTGAAATCGCCGACGAGCCGCCCTGATACTCGGCGGGTTTGAGCTTCTTGTCGCGCGCGCGCGCCGCAAGGGTCCTCATTTCGGCGGAAATGGCGCTGAGTGGCTTTGTCTCGGCATTGCGGATGATCGGTACGATCAGTCCGCCGTCGAGCGCTACCGCGACGCCGATGTCGGAATGCGCAAAGCGCAGAATGCGGTCGCCCGCCCACGCGGCATTCGCTGCCGGCACGCGTTGCAGCGCCAAGGCCAGCGCACGGATGATGAAGTCGTTTACTGAAAGCTTGAACGCCGGATTGCCGTCGCGGTCCTTCGGTGCCGCGGCATTGGCTTCCTCGCGCACCGCTATCAGCCGGTCGATCGTCATGTCGGCGGTCAGATAGAAATGCGGGATCGTTTGTTTCGCCAGCTGGAGCCGCGCCGCGATGGTTCGGCGCATTCCGTCAAGCGGCACTTCCACGTAGCTCGCCGGATCGAAGAGCGCCTTGACCTGTTTGGCAGTAGGCTCGACCAAAAGCACGCCACCGTTGCTTTGGCAATCACGTCCAGCGACGGCCGCGGCACGGTCTCGATGTCGCGGGCGACGATGCGACCGTGCGGCCCGGAGCCGCGCAACCGCGAGAGATCGATACCGGCTTCGCCGGCGAGCCGCCGCGCCAGCGGGGTCACCGTGATGCCGCCGGAGAGCTTCGCCGGCCCGTAATTGCGTGCGGGCGTGCGCACCTCGAAGAACGGATCGAGCTTGATTGGCTGCTGGGGCGTTTGGGCAGGCGGCAATGCGCGCGCCGAAGCCAGTGATGCTGCGACTGGCGCCGCAACGGTCTTTGGTGCTTCGGCTTTGGCCGCCGGCGCGGCCGTAGCAGCGCCCGCGTCGCCGATCACGCCAACGACGGCGCCGACCGGCACGACTTCGCCCTCGGGAACGCGGATTTCGCTGAGCACACCGGCTTCGGTCGCCGGCACCTCCATCGAGACTTTGTCGGTCTCGATCTCAAACAGGTTGTCGCCCGGCTTCACCGCGTCGCCGGCCGACTTGAACCACTTGGTGATCTTGCCCTCGGCGACGGTCTCGCCGAGTTGCGGCATGAGGATATTCATTTCAATTCCCGACAGCCGCTTACCAGCTGACCGACACGTATTGCGTCTCCAAAAACTCCATCAGTCCCTCATGCGCGCCTTCGCGCCCCAGTCCCGATTGCTTCATGCCGCCGAACGGCGCGGCGGGATCTGAGACGATGCCGCGGTTCAACCCGATCATGCCGAAGTCGAGTTTTTCAGAGACGCGCAGGCCGCGGCTCAGGTCCTTGGTGTACAGGTAGGCGACCAGCCCGTATTCGGTATGGTTCGCGCGCGTGACTACTTCGTCCTCCGATTTGAAGGTTTGCAAAGAGGCAACCGGGCCGAAAATCTCTTCGTTGAGCATCTTGGCGTTGTCGGACACGTTGGTGAGGACGGTCGCCGGATAGAAGAAACCCGGTCCGCTTGGCGTTTTGCCGCCGGTGAGCACCTTGGCGCCCTTCTGAACGGCGTCGTCGACCAGCTCGACCACCTTGTCGAGCCCTTCCTTGTTGACCAGCGGTCCCAGCGCCACGCCGTCGTCGAGGCCGTTGCCCATTTTCAGTCCCGCCATCTTGGCCGTGAGCTTCTTGGCGAATTCGTCATGCACCTTCTCGTGCACGTAGAAGCGGTTGGCCGCCGTGCAGGCCTCGCCCATGTTTCGCATCTTGGCGATCATGGCGCCATCAATCGCAGCATCGATGTCGGCGTCGTCGAACACGATGAACGGGGCATTGCCGCCGAGCTCCATGGCCGGGCGGATGATGTTGTCGGCGGCCTCGTGCAGAAGCTTTCTGCCGACCTCGGTCGATCCGGTGAAGGAGATGACGCGTACGCGCGGATCGTGCAGCATCGCGCCGACCACTTTGCCGGAGGAGCGCGACGGAATGACGTTGACGACGCCTGCCGGCACGCCCGCTTCCTCGAGGATCGGCATCAAGGCCAGCATCGTCAGCGGCGTATCCGAAGCGGGCTTGAGCACGACCGAACAGCCGGCAGCGAGCGCCGGGCCGATCTTGCGTGTCGCCATCGCGGCCGGAAAATTCCATGGCGTGACCAATACCGCGACGCCCGCCGGCTTGTGGTGCACCAGAATGCGCGCGCCGGTCGCCGGCGCCACCGAATTCTGGCCAACGTTGCGCACCGCTTCCTCGGCGAACCAGCGGAAGAATTCCGCCGCGTAGGCGACCTCGCCGCGCGAATCCGACAGTGCCTTGCCGTTCTCGATGGTGATGAGCTTCGCCAGCCGCTCCTGATCGCGCATTATCAGCTCGAACGACTTGCGCAGGATTTCCGCGCGTTCGCGCGGCTTCTTTGCCGCCCAGGCGGGGAAGGCGGCGCTGGCCGCATCGAGCGCGGCCTTGGCGTCTTCGACCGTCGCGCTCGCCACCGAGGCGACCTTATTCTCGGTCGCCGGATCGATCACATCGAAGCGGGCGCCGTCGGAGGATTTGCGCCACTTGCCGCCGATCCACAGATCGGTCGGGACGTTGGCGAGCAGGTTGTCGTACATCGCGCTCATCTTTTGGCACTCATCCTGTTGGCGTTTCCCGTTGCGGCCTTACTTGGCGGGCTTTTTCAGCTCGACAAGGATGTTTTGATAGGGCTGGCCGCTGAGGTTGCGCAGTTCGTGCTTCTCGCCGGCATCGCGCCAGATCACGCCGCCGACTTTGTCGTCGGCGATGAAGGAATGGCCTTGGACGTTCTCAAGCTCGATCTTGCCGCCGGTGACATTGATAATGACATAGTCCAGCTTGTGGTGATGCCAGGCTTTCTTGCCGCCCGGCGGGACTTTCATGTCCCATACCCGAACCTGGTCGTTCTCAAACAAGACTTCGGTGCCGATCGGTCCGCTCGGATTCTCGCGGGTCGGTTCGTCCGCCATTGTCATCCTCTCGTTTATGCGCCCGGACTGCTATGCGCCCAGGCTGTTATGCGCCCAGACGGTTACGCACCCAGACTGCGCTGCACGCGTTCGGCGATGCGATCGACGCTCGGCAAAGCCAGGTCTTCCAGAATGTCCGCCGCGGGCAGCGGAATGTGCGGCGTCGTGATCCGCACCGGCGGGCCGTCGAGATCGTAGAACGCCTCGTCTGCCACGATAGAGACCAGCTCCGCGCCCCAGCCGCACAGCCGCGGATTTTCCTCCACGGTGAACAGGCGGTGGGTGCGCGCCACTGAGCCGAGAATGGTCTGGGTGTCGAGCGGGACCAGCGAGCGGACATCGACCACTTCGCAGTCAATGCCGTGTTCGGTTTTCAGTTTCTCGGCGGCGGCGAGCGCGCGTGGCACCATCAGCGCCAGCGCCAGGATGGTGGCATCCTTGCCGGGTCGCACGATCTTCGCCGAGCCGAGCGTGTCGACGATCTCGCCGTCGGGCACTTCGCCCTTGGTGGCGTAGAGCGATTTGTGCTCGAGGAAAATCACCGGATCGGGATCGCGCACCGAAGCGGCGAGCAGGCCGATCACGTCGACCGGGCTCGACGGCGCTACGACCTTGAGGCCGGGGATCATCATGCACCAGTTCTCGACGCTCTGCGAATGCTGCGCGCCAAAGCGCGCGCCACCGCCATTGCCGGTGCGCACCACGAGCGGAACCTTGACCTGTCCGTTGGTCATGTACCGGCTCTTGGGAAATTCGTTGGCGATGTAGTCGAAGCACACCGCGATGAAGTCGGAGAACATGATCTCGGCGATCGGCTTCAGCCCCGTCATTGCCGCGCCCATGGCGGCGCCGAGGATCGCCTGCTCGGAGATCGGCGTGTCGCGCACGCGCAACGGGCCGAACTGCTCGTAAAGCCCGACGGTCGCCTTGAACACGCCGCCGGCTTTGGCGATGTCTTCGCCCAGAAACACCACGTCGGGATCGCGCGCCATTTCCTGGGCGATGCCGCGGATGACGGCGTCGCGGTAGGTCAGTTCCGCCATGCGAAACCTCCGTCGGCATAGACATCGGCGGTGAGAATATCGAGCGACGGCGGCGGCGCCGCTTTGCACAGCTCGGTCGCCTCGTCCACTTCGCGCTTCACGTCGGTATCGATGCGCGCGATCGTTGCCTCATCGATGCCGAATTGCCTGAGGCGCTCGCGATAGAGCTTGATCGGATCGCGTTCTTTCCACCTTTCCAGTTCGCCTTCGGGCCGGTATTTGGCCGGGTCGGCGCGCGAGTGTCCGCTGTAGCGGTACGTCATGCATTCGATCAGGGACGGTCCGTCGCCGGCGCGCGCCTTGTCATAGGCCGTCATGGCGGCGCGATAGACAGCGTCGGCGTCATTGCCGTCGACGATGATGCGCGGCAGCCCGTAGGCCGACGCCCGATCGGCGGCCGGGTGCTCGACCGCCGTGACCTCGCTGATCGGCGTGTATTCCATATAGAGGTTGTTTTCGCAGACGAAGACCACCGGCAGCTTCCATACCGCGGCGAAGTTCAGCGCCTCGTGGAAGGCGCCGATATTGGTCGTGCCGTCGCCGAAGTAGCATACCGACACGTCTTTCTGACCCTTGTATTGGGCGCGCCACGCTGCGCCGCAGGCGATCGGCAGATGCGCGCCGATGATGGCGTAGGAACCCATGACGCCGTGCTCGACCGAGGTCAGGTGCATCGAGCCGCCCTTGCCGCGCATCAGTCCGGTGTCGCGATACATGAGTTCGCCCAGGACTTTTTCGACCGCCACGCCGCGTGCGAGCGTGTGCGCGTGGCCGCGATAGGTGCAGAAGCTCAGATCGCCCGGCTGCATCGCGACCGCGAAGCCCGCGGCAACGGCCTCCTGGCCGAGCGAAAGGTGGCTGGTGCCTTTCACGAGGTTTTGTAGAAAGAGGTCGTAGGCGCGCTGTTCGGCCTCGCGGATCACCACTTGGGTGCGATATAACGCAAGCCGCGTTTCCTCGCCGATATCGTCGTTGAGAGCCGGCGGCGACGCGAGCGCCCGATCCTCGATCTTGGCCATGAAATATCCTTCGGAGTGCCCAATATGAACGGAAGGCGGGCGCAACTTAGCGCCACTTGCAAAGGCGAGGCAACGGCCCCGGCCAACTGCACGGCGGCCCTGCGCCTGACGTGGTGCTTGCGCGGTATGGACCAACTTAGCTAAGTGGCGCCAGCGGAGGTCGGGAGCGATGTCACAGGATCAAGTCCACAAGGATCAGGCCCACCAATTCGTTCACCGCTTCCTCGGCGGTCCGCCTTTGGCGGTCCTTGGCCGTTTGATCCTGCTGTCAATTTTGGTCGGCGTAATCCTCGCAGCCGTTGGGCTGGATCCGTGGAACATCATCGAATTGGTCCGCGCCCTGATCGTGCATGTCTGGACGATGGGCTTCGATGTCGTGCATTGGCTGTGGCGCTATTTCCTCCTGGGAGCGGTAATCGTCGTGCCGATCTGGCTCCTGATCCGGCTCGCCAAGGCGCAGCACGGCGCCTGAGCGCCGCGCTGATCAGCTCAAACCAGGGTTGATCAGTCTAGGGTCGATCAGTCTTCGATCGGGCCCGAGCCGGAAGGCATCGGCGCCTCGCCCTCGCCACCCTGCGCCGAGTGATCGCGTGGACCGCGATGACGCCGGCGCCGCCGGTGCAGCGGGAAACGGTCGGGCGAACCATCGTGGCCGTTTGGGCCATTCGGTCCGTTCGGGCCATTCTGGCCGTTGCCGCCCTGAGCCGGCTGCGGCTGGCCGCCGGTTATGAACGACGGAAGCCGCTCCACATCCTCATCGTTCGTCGGCGGGAGGTGCTGCTGGCGTGGCTGGCTATGTTGCGGCTGTGCTTGCGGCTGATGCTGGTGCTGATCGCGCGGATAGAAGGGCTGCGGCTCGCGCGGCGCAAACGGCTCGCCGATGGAGGGCTGATCGCCGTCGCCATCATCGTAGCCGTCATCGGGAAGGTTGCCGCGCTGCTCGCCGCCGCCTTGCTGGTAGTAGGGCTGGCTCTGGCGGAATTGCTCCTGCGCCGCGGCAATCATGCGGAAGTAATGCTCGGCATGCTGATAATAATTCTCGGCCGCGACCGGGTCGCCGGAACTCTGCGCATCGCGGGCAAGCTGGAGATACTTTTCGGCGACGTGAGATGCCGTTCCCCGAATTTTCACGTCCGGTCCATTGGACTCGTACATGCGCGACAATGGATTTTGGTGATGGCTACCCTTGCGGTTGCGACCCCGCATGCGCTTGTTCTGACCGTTTCTCATGGTTGTTTTTCCGCCAACCCCTTCGTTTGCGGCGAAACACGTACCGCCGCTTCACTGGACCCTAAATCTTTCACAGAGTTTCACTACGCCGTCATGTCTCAGCAAATATAGCTCTCAGCGAACGCAGCTACCATCGGCGGGCGCGCCGCAATGCTGCGAACCTACGTTATGCGCTACATTCAAAAATGCGCGCCGCACCGATAAAGCTTCTCGGTCTGAATCTGGCGATCCCGTTTGCCGTCCGATCCGGCTTTCGCTCTTCCGGTTTTCGCTACACCTAGCTCGCGCTGCCAAACCTCAGTGAGGGTCGCACCTCTAGAAGGGACGCTCTTGGCGTTCAAAGCAGCACGGCACCATCTCGGGCCGATTCCGTTGCCGGCAAGCTAGTCGGTTCCGGCCAACATTCCAAGTGCTTTTTTAGCGCTTTTTTGCCGATGGCCAATGCTTCGCCGTCATGGCCTTGTCGCACGGGTCGCGACAAGCGCGCGCGGCACCCCGGTCAGATCGGTGCGTGACGGCGATGGCGCAAGGCCTGCCGAGACCAACAAGTCGCTGACTGTTAACGCCTGGCCGGCGCCGAGTTCGACGACGAGAACGCCGGTGGGCTTCAACAATGCCGGCGCCGTGGCGGCGATGCTGCGATAGCAGTCCAGCCCATCGGCCCCGCCGTCGAGCGCCGGCCGTGGGTCGAAATCGCGAACCTCCGGAGCCAATGCGGCGATTTCACTCGATGCGATATAGGGCGGATTGGAAACGATCAGATCGAATGGTCCGTGGAGCGCCGCGGCCATGTCGCAAGCGACGAATGCCGCCCGCGCAAGCGCAAGACGACGGGCGTTATCCCTTGCGACGCGAAGCGCGCCGGGGCTCGTGTCGGTGCCGACGCCAATGGCGTTGGGCAGTTCGGTGAGCAGCGCCAGAAGGATCGCGCCGGATCCGGTACCGAGGTCGGCGATCCACAGGTCCCGTGTACGGGGGCCTGAGGCATCGATGGCGGCAAGCGCGGCCTCGACAACCGTTTCCGTCTCCGGGCGCGGTACCAGCGTCGTGGAATCGACGTGCAGCATCAGGCTCCAGAATTCCTTGCTGCCGACAATCCGTGCGACCGGTTCGCGCGCCAGTCGGCGGCCGGCGAGCGCCGCGATGGCCTTGCTCTCGCCGGTGTCGAGAATGCGCGCGCCGGCCGCTGCCAGCGCGGTGTGATCGAGCGAAAGTGCGTGGCCGACGAGAATGCGAGCATCCAGCTCGGGTGAATCGAGCCCCGCCGCACGGAATTTTTCCGTCAGCATGCGCCGCGCCCCGGAAATTGTGAGCGCATCCGTTCCGTCACGCCGGGCGGCCTTGGCGGCATGTGCGGCTGTCGTCATCCCGTTTCCTCGGCCGCAAGCAGCGCCGCCTGATGTTCGGCGACGAGTGCGTCGATAAGCTCGCCAAGCGCCTCGCCCTCCATGACCTGCGGCAGCTTGTAGAGCGTAAGGTTGATGCGATGATCCGACACCCGGCCTTGCGGAAAATTGTAGGTGCGGATGCGCTCCGAGCGGTCGCCGGTTCCGACCTGGCCACGACGTTCGGCGGCGCGCGCGGCGTCCAGCTTCTGCCGTTCGGAGTCGTAGAGCCGCGTACGCAGCACGGCCATGGCCTTGGCGCGGTTGCGGTGCTGCGAGCGATCCTCCTGCATCATAACGACGATACCGGAGGGAATATGCGTGATGCGCACTGCGGATTCAGTCTTGTTGACGTGCTGGCCGCCGGCGCCGCCGGAGCGCAGCGTATCGATCCTGAGATCGGTTTCATTGATGGCGAGATCGAGATCTTCGGCCTCGGGCAGCACGGCGACTGTCGCGGTCGAGGTATGGATGCGGCCGGATCCTTCGGTGTCCGGTACGCGCTGAACGCGGTGTACGCCGGACTCGAATTTGAGCTTGGCAAAAGCGCCGCGGCCGCGGATCTCGGCGATGATCTCCTTAAAGCCCCCCATTGAGCCGTCGCTCGCGCTCATCACCTCGACCTTCCAGCCTTGCCTGGCCGCGTAACGCTCGTACATGCGGAACAGATCGCCGGCGAACAACGACGCCTCGTCCCCGCCGGTGCCGGCGCGAATTTCGAGTATGACGTTGCGTTCGTCCATGGCGTCCTTGGGAAGGAGCGCGAGACGCAACTCCTGCTCCAGCGCCGTCCGCCGCGCTTCGAGTTCCGGCTTTTCAGCCTCCGCGATGGAGCGCATTTCAGCGTCAGTTGCAGGATCTTCGAGCAGGCTCGTGACGCCTTCGAGTTCGCTTTTCGCGGCCCGATAGGACCTCACCGCTTCGACGACCGGCGCAAGCTCGGCGAACTCGCGCGACAGCTTGACGAAAGTCTCGGGCGGCACGGCGGACGAGAGATCGTGTTGCAACGCGGCGTGGCGAGCAACAAGTGCGTCGAGTTTCTGATCGGGAAGCAGCATCGTCTTTAGATCGTCCACGCTCACTAGAAATGGAAGGCCGGGCTGGGCCGCGCCAAAGGGTCATTGTGCCGGATGGACGCGACTACTATGCCGCCGCGGCCGGGACAAGCCCAGCCCGGGCCGGGCGAGGCTGGCGCGCCTAAATCTGGAGGGATTCTGTCGCGGCGAACTTTTCGAGCTGCGCGCGAATCGACATGGCGCGGCCCGGCTTCTCGATCAGCGGGCAAAGAAATTCGGCGGCCTTGCGGCTGTCGAGATCGAGCAGCATCGCCTTGATCGGACCGACCGCCGACGGCGTCAGCGACAGCGAGCGGTAGCCGACGGCGGCGAGGGCCAGTGCACCGATCGGTTGCGAGGCGAGCTCGCCGCAGACCGTTACCGGCTTGCCATGCTCGCGGCATTTGTCGGCGATGTTTCGCAGGGCGTGCAGCACCGGTGCCGAGAGGGCATCGAAGCGGTTGGAGACCCGCGGATTGCCACGGTCGATGGCATAGAGGAATTGGACGAGATCGTTGGAGCCGACCGAAAGGAAATCGGCATGCTCGAGTAATTCGTCGAGTTGATAGAGGAGCGACGGCACCTCGACCATGCTGCCAACCTCGACTTGGTCGGGCAGCTTGTGACCGTGGCGCCGAAGATGCGTCAGCTCGCGCTCGACCAGATCCTTTGCCTGTTCGAACTCGCTGACCGCCGCGATCATCGGAAACATGATCTTCAGCGAGCGGCCGCCGGCGGCGCGCAGAAGCGCGCGCAATTGCGTGCGCAACAACGCCGGGCGGTCGAGACCGAGGCGTATGGCGCGCCAGCCGAGAGCCGGATTTTCCTCCTCGATGTTGCGCATATAGGGGAGCACTTTGTCGCCGCCGATATCGAGCGTGCGGAAGGTGACCGGCTTGTCGTCGGCGGCATCGAGAACGGCGCGGTAGAGCGAATATTGCTCGCTCGATCGCGGGAAATTCGGAGCCACCATGAATTGCAGTTCGGTGCGGAACAGGCCGATGCCGGCAGCGCCGGTATCGGCGATGTGCGGCAGGTCGACGCTCAGGCCGGCGTTGATGAGCAACGTTACTTCTTCGCCGTCCCTGGTTATGCACGGCTGGTCGCGGAGCGCCTGGTATTGTTGCTGCCGCCGCGCCCGCAACCGCACGCGCTCGGCGTATGCGGCCTCCAAGTCCGGCAGCGGCCGCAAATGTAAGTCGCCGGACGAGCCGTCGACGATGACGGCGTCGCCGGTGTCAGCGATGCCAGTGGCGTTGTCGATCTCGCCGACGGCCGCGATGCCCAGTGCGCGGGCGACGATCGCGACGTGGGAATGCGGCCCGCCTTCCTCGAGAACGAGCCCGCGCAAGCGCTTACGGTCATAGTCGAGCAGCGCCGCCGGCCCCATGGAGCGAGCGACGAGGACGGCATTCTCCGGCAGGTTCTCGCGCAATGGCGCGTGATCGCGTCCGGTGAGCTGGCGCATCAGGCGGTTGGCGAGGTCGTCGAGATCGTGCAGCCGTTCGCGAAGGTACGGATCGGTCTGCCGCAGCATGCGGGCCCGCGTGTCCGACTGCACGCGCTCAACGGCGGCCTCGGCGGTCAGCCCGGTCATTACCGCTTCTTCGAGCCTGTGCACCCAGCCGCGGTCGTAGGCGAACATCCGATAGGCTTCGAGAATGTCGCGATGCTCGCCGCCTTCCACCACATCGCCGTGTTCGAGGAGCTGGTCGAGATCGGTCCGCAAGGTCTCGACCGCCGCTTCCAGGTGCTTTAGCTCCTTCGGAATATCGTCGGCGATGTAGTTGGTGACGACGACGCGCGGCTCGTGCAGCACAACGTGACCAAGCGCGATGCCTTCCGAGAGCGCCATTCCCTTGAGATGCAGCGACCGCCGTGCCGCCGGCTCGGCGCCCGGCAGAGCGAGCGCCGACAACTCGCCCGAGGCGATCATCTCCGCGAGCACCATCGCCGTCGTTTGCAGCGCTTCGACTTCCTCCTCGGAATAGGTTCGCCGGGCGCGGTTTTGCACGACCAGAACGCCGAGCGTATTGCCGGCGCGCAGGATCGGCACGCCGAGGAAGGAGTGATAGATTTCTTCGCCCGTTTCCGGCCGGTAGGAATAGGCCGGATGCGACTGGGCGTTGGAGAGGTTGATGGCGGTCGCCTGGCTGGCGACAAGTCCGACCAGGCCTTCGTCCGAGCGCAACACGGTATGGTGCACTGCGTCGCGATTGAGGCCTTCGGTGGCATAGAGTTCGAGCGTGGAATCGACGCGCAGCACGTAGACCGAGCAGACCTCCGCAACCATGTTGGCGGCGATCAGCACCACGATCTTGTCGAGGCGTTCCTGCGCGCTGACCGGCTCCGCCATGACTTCGCGGAGGCGGCGCAACAGCACGCGCGGACCGCCGAGCGAGCCACGCATGGCGTGAGGTCCCTCGGGCTTTTCTGTTCGACCGAAGCGCCGCCCGTGTCGCACCGGTCGTAATCGAAGAGAAATCCGCCGGGCGCGAGCCCGCTAGTGATCACCCTTCACGCTATATCGAGTGCAGTATGCAAACCGCAAGCCAGAGACAGCGCGATGACCGAAGTGGAAATTGTGCGCTGCAGCGAGCGCCTGCGGTTTGGCAGCCAAGCCAGCCCGAGCCTGGAGACCCTAACAGCATCGACGCGGGCACTAGTGGCGCAGGACGGCTCGCGGCTTTCTGGATGGCGAACTAGGCTGACGTCTGGTCGAGATCGTACAGCGAATGCAACGTGCGTACTGCCAGCTCCGTGAACGCGGCATCGATCAGGAGCGAGAATTTGATCTCCGATGTGGTGATGGCGCGGATATTGACCGCGCGCTCGGCAAGCGCCTGGAACGCCTGAGCGGCGACGCCGGCGTGGCTGCGCATGCCGATACCGATCACGGAAATCTTGGCGACGTCGGTTGCGCTGTCGAGCCGCTTGTAGCCGATCGCCTGCTTTGCCTTGGTCACGACGTCGAGTGCGCGCCGGTAGTCGGCCGCCGGCACCGTGAACGTGAGATCGGTAGTCTTGCCGTCGGCGGAGACGTTTTGCACGATCATGTCGACGTTGATGTTGGCGTCGGCGAGCGGCATGAAGATGGCCGCCGCGACACCCGGCTTGTCATCGACCTCGCGGACGGAGATCTGCGCTTCGTCGCGCGAGAACGCGATGCCGGTGACCGTTTGTTGCTCCATGATCTCCTCCTCGTTGCAGATCAGCGTTCCGGGCGGAGTACCGTGCGGATCGATATCCTCGGGCTGGTCGAAGCTCGAGCGGACGAAAATTCGCACATTGTGCAGCATGCCGAGCTCGACCGAACGTACCTGCATCACCTTGGCGCCGAGCGAAGCAAGCTCCAGCATTTCCTCGAACGCGATCTTGTCGAGCCGGCGGGCGCGCGGGACGACGCGGGGGTCCGAAGTGTAGACGCCGTCGACGTCGGTATAGATGTCGCAACGATCGGCGCCGATGGCAGCCGCAATCGCCACCGCGGACGTGTCCGAGCCGCCGCGGCCAAGCGTGGTAACGCGCCCGGTCGCCTTGTGAACGCCCTGAAACCCGGCGACGACTGCCACTTCCTTGCGCTCGCCGAAACGCTTGATGAGTTCAGCGCCGTTGATGTCGAGGATTCGCGCCGAGGTGTGAACGTCGGAAGTCTGGATCGGAAGCTGCCAGCCCTGCCAGGAGCGGGCGTTGATGTCCATGTCCTGAAGTGCAATCGCCAGCAAGCCGGCGGTGATCTGCTCGCCGGTTGCGACCACCGCATCGTATTCGCGGGCGTCGAAGATTTGCCTTTTCTTCAAGGCCGCCTCGCACCAGGCAATGAGCTGATTGGTCGTCCCCGACATCGCCGAGACCACGACGGCGACGTCGTGGCCGGCGTCGACCTCGCGCTTGACGTGGCGCGCAACATTGCGGATGCGATCGATATCGGCGACCGATGTGCCGCCGAATTTCATCACCAGACGGGCCATGTCAATCGTCTATCGCGCTTCACCGGCAGGGCGCGCCGATACTGCAACTTTTGCGAGGCGGCGCGAAAGGGGCGTATAGATACCGGCGCGATGCGCGCCCTGCAACCTCGCCTTGATGCGGGGGACGATTTTAGAATCTTATGGAGACCCGCAGCTCGGTTTTGAAGTTATAGACCGGGTAGTCTTTGATGATCGGAACGCTTATTTCGAGAAGCGCGCTCACCCGATCGTTGAAGTCGCGACCGACCGCGAAATCAAACGGCAGGAAAAGCTGGCCGGTTTGGCCGGCGACAGGCGTTCCGGTGTTAATTCGGATGTCGTTGCTGGGATATAGGGTGACGAACCAGCGCTCCGGCAACCCGATGTTGAGGGTCGGCGCGATTTGCGGCTGGTTGATCGTTGGCTTCGCGGGGTTGCCCGAAAAACTGAGCGCCCAGCGGAGTACTGGCGCGAAATACGTGTCCGGACCGATTTCGATGAAGTTGTAGCGCACGCCGAGCCCCGGCATGGCCAGCCACTTGCCGGACCCCAATGAGTCGCCGCCGGTCGGGGCTACCAGGCGAATGCCAAAGCCATACCCCCAATGCGGGTCAATCGGATGGGAAAGCACGGCTTGCACGAAGGAATCACCGAGTCCGTTTGCGCGGGTGGTGTCTGCCGTGGCGAGCTTGGTGACTTCCTTGTCCACGAAAGGAACCTGACCCTGAAGGCCAAACTGCCATCCCACCGGAATGTCGATCTTTGTCCCAACCCTCAAGAACAGCCGCTCTTGGTCGGTCCGGGTTGTCGGCGAGGAGGATTCCAGGAATCGCAGCCGCAAACTGACGTCCTCTATCGGACGCGTATAATCGAGACCGTTGTAGTCCTCCGGCGCCGGGTTCCCATTGGCCGGTGGCGACTGTGCGGCGGCAGTTCCGGTTTCGCCCGCGACAGCCGATATCGTTGCCAGAAAAGCAGCGAGCAGCGCCAACGCGCGCCATCTGGCTTCGGCGCAACCAAGCGCCGAAATGGCACGGTACGAGAACCCCGTCGCCGTCACGCCGCCCCCCGGATCGTAGTCCCCGCGCCGATCCTATCCGAGGCCGGGGCGTTAGGCGATTCGCCTCGACTTTGCCGCCGGCTTCTTCGTATCTCCCGGGGCCGGCGCTTACTCCACCGGCACGGTCGCCTCGATTTTTTTCCAGCTCGAATTGGGATCGAACGATGTCATCTTCTCGGCGATCTCATCGGTGTTCGGCCCGAGGTCCTTTTCGAACACGATGCCCGCGTAACTGACCATGAAAGTCATCACCCCGGAGTTGCGGTATTGAGCCGGATAAGCCACCAGCGCGAAGCCGCCGATCATCTTGCCGTTGGCAACGTAGTCGATGGCCCCGCCGGGCGCGTGGGGTCCCTGCCTGGTCAGTATCTTGTAATAATAACCGCGACACGGCGCGCGGCTTTCGCCCGGGCGGTAACCTTGGCGCGACGCGACGGCGAATAGCTCGCCGAGCGGGCTCTCTTCTTCGCCCTCCGCTTGCGGCCAATAAAGCCCGTTCTTTTTGCCGGCCTCGCTGACGAAACGCGCAGCATAGACGCCGGCGCCGGCGCCAGTCCGATCCTTTTCGGCGTATTCATCCTGCGCGTCGACGTAGGCAAGGCATACCTGAATGGCGTCGAGTTCGTTGTGACCGATGCGCCGCGCGAGAATTTCGCGGCGGCCCGCTTCGGTATCGAACAGCCAATTGCCGTCCTTGCGCATGAGCGGAATCGGGAACGGATAGTCGTTGTCGCCGATGATCAGCGTCGCCTTGTCATCGCCTTCCATCTTGATCTCGTGCTTGGCGTCGTAGGAGGCGACAAACCGCGCACGCGCCGCGTCGTCGGCGACGTTATCACCCGACGAGATGATGTCGTCACCGCCGGGGCCGAGAACAACGAGGGCTGCTTTTTGATCCCCGCTCTTGGCCGTGGCAACGAGCGCGTCGACCGCGGCATCGACCGTTTTGTAGTTCTGTTGTGCGCGCGCGGCCGGCGCCATTGCAAAGAACATTGCCCCGACCAGCGCGGCCAAGATCATCGGTGATAATTTGCTGTGAGAATGAGGGATTGAGTGAATTGTAATCATGACATCCTCGATTGTTTTTTGACGGTTCCCGGATTGCAAGTTCCAGGTTCAGTGCGCGGCCACAGCCGCAACCGGCACCCGCGCTCCCGATGCCAGCCATTCGTTGTAAGTCTGGAATGGCAGACCGATCTTGTCGTAGAAAACCCTCAAATAGCCGTCCCGGCCGCGCACCACCGCTCCAGGCATGATGGCTTGCACCTCCTGCGCCATCACGCCGACATAGAGCTTCTCGCCGCCGTTATAGGCGAAGCGATAGAAACCGAGGCCGTTGTCGAGCCGCCCCAGCAGGGCGATGTCGTGCTTGAGCCGAATATCGGACCGCCGCCCGCCGCCACCACCTCGGCCGCCACCGCCGCGGCCACCAGCGGCAGCGGCACGAGCGCCCCCGCCGCCCGCGGCGGCACGAGCGCCTCCACCGCCTCCGCCAGCGCGCGCGCCTCCACCACCGCCGCGATTGGCTGCGCCCGAACTGGCGAGGCTCTGTCGGCCTCGATTGGAATCAACGCGCGCCCGGTTGGCGGAACCGGCGTTGCCAAGCGCATTGCCCGCGGGCCTTGTGCCGGCGGCCGGCCGATTTCCGCCGGCAGGGCGATTGTTTCCGCCCGCCAGATTTCCCGCCTTGAGATTGCCGGCGCCCGGTTTTGCTCCGGCTCCGCCGCCGACATTGGCCCGGTTGCCGCCTGCGCCCGGTTGCAAGACTTGCTGCCCGTTCCTGCCGCGGAAATCCATGCGCGTCTGCGATCCGCCGCCGACGTTGCGATTGCCGCCGAATTTCTGCAAGACGTTCGCGTTCGTGTAGCGCACGCCTTGGCGATGGACCGGATTGTGCGTCCAGTTGTTGTTGCGGACGTTGATATTGTTGATGTTGACCGAGCGGTTGATGTTGATGTTGCGGTTGCCCCAATTGAGGCCGCCGCCCCAGCGATAGCCGCCCGAAACCCAGCGTCCAAGCGCGTAGCCCGCGCCAAATGCAATTCCAGTGGTGATGAGGCCGCCGGCGATATAGCCGGGCGGCGGCCAATAATACGGCGGGTATGCCGGATACGGCCACGGTCCGTAGACCACCGACGGGTCGTAATACGGCACGTAAATCGTGTCCGGATCCGTCGGAGCGATGACGATCGCCTGTTGGCCATCCTGCTGCTGCGTCGAAACGGTCTGCTGCGGGGTCGACATGAGCTTGTTGTTCGCCTGAGCCTTGGTGCGCAGCCGCTGCACGGCATCCATCACGTCCGGCTGCTGCGCCAGCACCGCATTGCCGAGGGCCTGTGTCCAATCGAGCTTGGTGCTCATCATGTCGAGCACCGACGGCGTCGCGACCAGCGACTTTACACTGTCATCCCAACTCTGCTTGTCCGCCGCGGCCTTGAGAGCGTCGCCCGTGAGATTCTTGTTTGCTTCGGCCCAGCGGTCGGCTTCGACGACCTCGAGCGGATAGGTCGAAGCCATGAGGATTTCGGCGAGCAAGGTGTCCGGATAGAGCGCAATGGGAGCAACCAAGGCATCGAGCTGTTCAGGCTTGAGCAACTGGTCCGCTTGCGCAGGCGCGGTCGCCGGTTGCGTCGATTGCGCCATGGCGGCGTGCGGCACCCATAGGAGGATAGCAATGGTGAAAAGCCTTAAAGCAATGGTTGTCATCGAGGCATCCCCTGCGCCACACGAACCGGGTCGTGTATGCGTCTTTGGTGTGGGTCGGTTATCAAGCTGCGCCGTGTGGTCCGTATACGAATCGCGTGTGGCAGGCTTTCCCTCGGCGCAGCCTCGCGAAATACGCATACGAGCCAAGCGGCATTGGTGAGATGGAATTCCTCCCGGCGAACAAACGTTGTCGACCGGCGCCTTCGTATATCGGCTGTTGCCGGACGCTCAGATCAGAGCGGTCGTTTATCGCTTTTCAATGGCAGGTAGGCAGCGGCAAGTCCGCGGCGTGGCTCGGCTAGGCGCGCACGGTATTGGCGCGGTACGCTTCCCGGAACCCGGCGAGCATTCCTCGCTCGCGGTTCCCGCCACATGAGCGCCGGTGTCCCCCTCGCGGATCGAACCGAATGGTCAACGTGCTAAACTTCCCGTAGCTCTTTTCGACTTTCATCATGATGGTTTCGCGGAAGAGCGCGCCATCGCCGCCAAACACGGAAAAATCTCATGTCCAGCAGCCTCGATCGTATCTGCACCACGCATGTGGGAAGTCTTATTCGTCCGCCCGAGCTGAGCAAATATATCGAGGCGATCGACAACGGCGTCGTCGTCGATCAAGCCGCGTTCGATCGCTGCCTGGCCGGTTCGGTGGCCGAGGTCGTCAGGCGTCAACAGCAAGCCGGCATCGACATCGTCAGCGACGGCGAGTTCGGCAAATTCCGCAGCTGGTCTTTTTACGTGCTCGACCGTCTTGGCGGCATCGAGGAGCGCGCCGTCGAAGTGGCGCGAGGGGCGGGACGAGATCAGCTTTTGTTTCCGGATTTCTACGCCGAATATTTTCCGACGCAGAAACTACCAAAACGCGGAACGGCGGTTTGCGTCGGCCCGATCACGTACAAAGGCCAGGCCGCGGTGCAGAAGGATATTGCCATCTTCAAGTCCGCGCTAAACGGAACTGCCGTCGTGGATGCGTTTTTGCCCGTGGTGGCGCCCGCCAGCGCCGTGCCGCGCCACAAGAACGAATATTACAAGAACGACGAGGAATTCCTGTTCAAGCTCGCGGAAGCATTGCGCGAGGAATACAAGGCGATTGTCGATGCCGGACTGATGGTTCAGATCGACGATGCGTTTCTGCCGTATATGTACGACGTGGCGTTCGCCGCCGAGGATTTGGCGGAATACCGAAAATGGGCTGCCGTGCGCGTCGATGCGCTCAACCACGCCATTTCGGGGCTACCGGAAGAGCGCATTCGCTATCACATTTGTTGGGGCAGCTTTAACACGCCGCACGTCACCGACGTGCCGCTCAGGGATATCGTCGACCTCGTGCTCAAGGTGAAAGCTGGCGCCTATTGCATCGAGATGGCAAATCCGCGCCATGAGCATGAGTGGCGGGTCTGGGAAAGCGTCAAGCTTCCGCCCGGCCGCAAGCTCATCCCCGGCGTGATCAGCCACACGACCAATGTCGTCGAACACCCGGAACTCGTCGCCGAGCGCCTGACGCGGCTTGCGCGGCTAGTCGGGCGGGAAAATGTCTTAGGCGGAACCGACTGCGGGTTCGCGCAGTCGCCTCACGTGCGGCGCGTTCACCCCTCGATCATGTGGGCGAAGCTGGAAGCGCTTGCGGAAGGCGCCCGGCTCGCCTCGCGTGAATTGTGGGGCAGGAAGGCAGCGTAAGGGATCGCGCTTCGCCTTAGTACGGCAGCCCCACGTAATTTTCGGCAAACACCGTCGCCGCGGCCTTCGAGCGGAACAGATAGTCAAGTTCGGCGAGCTGAATCTTTTGATCGAATGGATTGTCGGAAATCCTGTGCATCAGCATGGTCATCCACCATGAGAAGCGCTCCGCCTTCCAGATCCGCGCCAGCGCCCGCCCGGAGTAATGCTCGATGCCGGCGTCGGATTTCTCGGCATAGTGGTCGACGAGCGCCTGCGAAAGATAACGAACGTCGCTCGCCGCAAGGTTGAGACCCTTGGCGCCGGTCGGCGGCACGATGTGGGCGGCGTCGCCGGCAAGAAACAGTCGGCCGAACCGCATCGGTTCGGCGACGAAACTACGCAGCGGCGCGATGCTCTTTTCGATCGACGGACCCGTTACGAGCCGCTCGCGAGCCTCATCGTCGAGCCGGGGCTTTAGTTCCTCCCAAAAACGCTCATCCGGCCAGGCATCGATGTCTTCCGCCAGGCTGCACTGGAGATAATAGCGGCTGCGCGTCGGCGACCGCATCGAGCAGAGCGCGAAGCCGAGCGGGTGCCTGACGTAAATCAATTCGTCGGAAACCGGCGGCGTATCGGACAGGACACCGAGCCAGCCGAGCGGATAAACGCGTTCATGCGCCGTCACTGCGCTCGGAGGAACGCTCTTGCGGCTGACGCCGTGAAAGCCATCGCAGCCGGCGATGAAGTCGCAAGCGATCTCCTGATTTTTGCCGTCGGCGCGGAAGGTCACGTGCGGCCTGTCGGTGAAAACGCCATGCAGCGCCACGTCATAAGCTGCGTAGATGGTCGGCGCGCCGATAGCCGCGCGGCCGTCCATCAGGTCTTTGGTGATTTCGGTCTGGCCGTAGACCATGACGGCCTTGCCCGTCATTTCTTTGAAGGAAATGCGGTGGCGGACGCCGTCGACGCAAATCTGCACGCCTTCATGCACCAGACCGTCCGCGTGCATGCGCGCGCCGACGCCCGCCTCGTCAAGCAGATCGATGGTGACTTGCTCGATGACACCGGCGCGGACGCGGTCAAGCACGTATTCGCCGGTTTGCCGCTCGACGATGATGTTATCGATGCCGTGTTTATGGAGAAGCTGACCGAGCAACAGGCCCGCCGGGCCGGCACCGATGATCGCGACTTGGGTTCGCATGTTTCTTACTAGCACTGTCTGAAAGGCAGGGAAGGTTTAGCAAGGCGGCGGACTCACAGATTGATTCAAATCAACCTGATTTATTCCGCCGCGCTGGCAAAAATCCCGTCTTTATGCCGGTGTCATTCTACGCATCGGCGATTCCCATCGCTTCGACAAAAGCGCGGCGCACTTCGGGTGGTTGGCCGTAATGGAAACGGAACTCCTTGAGGCGTTGGCGCAGCAGCGGATACTTGTCGAAATCGTTTAGCGCGATGCCTTCGGTGTTGATTTCGCGCGCCAAGTTCGGAAGTTCGACGCATTTCGCGGCGTTGGCGCTGCGAATGGTGCCGCGCGGGTCCTTGCCCGCCGCCACGGCCTCCATCTCCTCGAAGAAACGTTTGCGCATCATCGTGATTCCGATGTCGCTCGAGCGCAAATTCTCCTTGCTGCGGTCGGCGATACGGCCTTGGCCGGTCCAGGCCACGATGTCCTGGTTGATGACATGGCTGGTGATGAAACGGCCGCGTTCATCGCGCAGCGGGCTCACCCAGGTTGGGATCCGTTCCTGCATGTAAGGTTCGCGGCCTTTCGGCACGCGCACGAAAAACCATGCCACGCTCAGTGTATTCTCGTCGTCGACCGGGACCCGCCATTCGAAATGGCTGCCGAGATAGAAACCATTCGGCCACAACGCTACCCGGCCGACTGTCCAGTACCGGTCCTCCTCGCTCTGGCCCTCGCGCACGCGCTTGTAGACGAAACCATGATCGAATTCCTCGAACTTTAGTTTCAGGTGCTTCGGCGCCGCATTACCATCGCGGCCCTGCTGCCGGCCGCTCCAGTTATCGTGCATCCACTCGAAGTGCACCGGATCGATGGAATTTTCCTGGCACTGGAACCAATTGCATGGAACATCCGCGAGCACGATCTCGCGAAAGCCGTTGGCCCAGGTGAACGGCTCCCAGACAGGCAACTCCGGCGCGGGCGCCGGGCCGAGATATGCGAAGAGGAGACCGGCGCACTCCTTGACCGGATAGGCCTTGGCGTCGCAACCGGCGCGCGACGGTTTCGGATTGGCGACATCCTCATAGGGCTGTTCGAGACAGCTGCCGGTCTCGTCCATCAGCCAGCCGTGATAGCTGCAGCGGATGCCTTTCTCCTCGACCCAGCCATAGGACATGTCGGCGCGACGATGCGGACAATGGCGGTCTATCAGGCCGTAGCGTCCGCCGCCGTCGCGGTAGAGGACGAGATCCTCGCCCAGCAGCCGCAATGGCTTGATCGGATTGCTGTCGAGTTCGCTGGCGCCCGCGATCGGCTGCCAATAGCGGCGCAGCAGCTCTCCCATCGGCGTGCCGGTGCCGACGCGGGTGAGCAGCTCGTTGCGGGCGGTGGTCAGCAAGCGTTTCTCCCGTCGGTCGAATTCCGCGTTTTGCCGTCAATCGTAGGAATTTCAAAACAACCGCACTAGCCAAAAATCTCACTAAAATCGAAGAAACCGTTTTATCGGCCGCTCAATGGTTGTCGTGCTTCATGCCGCGATGGGCGCAGGCGAACGAGCAGGCATGGCGGCGGGCTTGCAGAATTCCGGCGCGCGCCCCGTGCGGCGTTTAGCCGTGCGTGCGCGCTGGGAAGAGCGAAACGGCAAGATCAGCCGGCTTGCGGTCGTGCTCGCGCTGTTTCTGGTGCTGCTCGCCGGCGCGTTGTTGGTCACATGCCGTGCGGTCATCGATTCGATGCTGCAGGCGCCGATCGATCCGCGCGTGGCCAAGAAAGTCGGCGACATTGTTTTTACGTTGCCGGACGGCGCGTTTTGCCGCCACTTATCCTTCAACAACACCACCGCGGAATTGATGGAAAGCAGTGCGTCACCGTGCCCGGAGGCCAAACCCCGCGGCAAGGGGTCGGACCACCCGTCGGGCCACTTTGCTTGGGGCGCACGTTAGAGTTTGCACCGGCATTATTTCATCGCTCCGGTGCGGCCCCGTCAAAAGTATTCGCTTCGCCTCGCTGGCAGCACACAACTTTCGCAAATCCGGTTTCCCCTTTTGCGGCGCATGCTCTAGGTTGGAGCGGCCGGCGAGCTTGCCCGCGAAAAGGGGGGAAAACATAAATGCTCCATATCATACGTCTGGTATTCGGACCGGGGTTGCCGGCCGTTGCTCTTTTGGTCGGCGTTTACGCGATGGGGACGACCGGCGCCAATGCTCAGGCGAGCCAGGCAACTCGCGACGCTTGCACGGGCGACGCCATGCAGTTTTGCTCCGATTTTGTTCCGGACGTGGATAAAATAACCAAATGCATGGTCGCCAAGCGACGATCGTTGAGCAAGGCCTGCCAAATTGCGATGGCAAACGAGCACAAGGTCCGGCGCGGCGCAGCCAGGCATTGCGCTCGCGGCCACAAGTGCTGACCGTGGTTGGCCGGAATTGTCCCCGCGCCGGTTGAAATCCGCGGCGCGGCGTCACGCGGGGCGATCCGCGCCTTGAGAGTCGTTACTGGAAAATGCGATGGTGCCCACGACGCCGGCCGAGGAGGCCGGCCGCGCCGGGGTGGAGTTGGTAAAGCGTGGCAGTGCCGGAAGTGACAAAGCAGGCCGGGTCGGCGGCCAGTTCGGCGTCTATCGCAACGACGATGCATCCGGCCCTGCGATGGGGTGGGCTGATCGGGATTGTTGCCGGCGCGGCGGTGGTCGCTCTTGTATTGCCCAAGTCGCAACCCAAAGCGCAGCCAATTGCGATCGATGAAGCGCCGGTGCTGGCTGCCGACAAGGCGCTCCAGGATGCAATCCAAGCCGGCGACAAGGCTGCCGCGCGCCGGATTTTGGCGCTGCAATTCACGTTCGTCGACGCCAACGGCAAGGACTATACGCGCAAGGATTTGCTTGCCGACCTAAAGAGCGTTGCCGCCGCATCGGCGAGTGACGTCAAGGTGCGCAGCTACGGCGTCGTCGCCACCGTTACCGGGCAGCACAAGTCGGCGCACGACGCCGACGTGTTTTTTCTCGATGTTTGGGTCAAGCAGAAGGGTGCATGGCGGGTATTGTTGATGCAGGAGGTGCCGCTGGCTGCGCCCGACGCCGAGGCCGTCGCTGCCTTGCGGGCACCGGCCGCCGAGCCCCAACATCAGCCCGATGAATGCAGGAACCCCTGCCAGTCGCTTCCCTATCGGGTGCGCTCTCCGGCCGAGCAGGATGTGATCAACGCGTTTCAGGCGACGATGAAGGCTGTCGTCGCTCACGATGCCGCCGCGTGGGGAAAAAACGTCGCCGATGAATTCATGCTGTACGCCACCGGCCGGCCGCCGGTAACGCGGCCGGAACGAATCGCGGCGATCGAGCGCCAAAAGGAAGATAATATTGCCGTCACGGTCGGCGCGGTGCAGACCATGCGGCTTGCCGTCTACGGCGACGCTGCACTCATGATTGCAAGCGAAGCGCCGCCAAATAAATCGTCGCATCCATCATACCGCGCCGCGCGCGTATGGGCACGGCGCGACGGGCGGTGGTTGATGGCGATGAGCCTGCACACCGACGTGAAATAGCGGAGCTTCCGTCAGCTTTCTAAGCCTGTCGGTACGTTCTTGTTCTCGCTTTCGAGCTTCATGCCCGCGGCGAGCGCCATGGTTTCGGCCAATGCCGCAAAATCCTTCTGCAAGTATTCTTCCGGGTTCTTTTGCAGCGTGGCAGCGCCGAAGTGAGTTTGCAGAACCTCGCGCGCGGCCGCCGTCACCGGCAGGGGAATGTCCAATTCGCGGCCAAGCTCGAGGCCGAGATCGAGGTCCTTGCGCAAAAGTTCCGGCGTGAACGTCGTGGTCCAGTCGCAATTGACCAGCGCCGGCGACTTATAGGCCGTGAACATCGAGCCCATCACGCCGTTGTTGAGGAAGGCGAGAAAGGCGTGGCGCGGTACGCCCATCTTGTTGGTGAGAAGCGTCATCTCGATCAGGTTTTCGATCACGACGCCGAGCATGACGTTATGCGCGATCTTGCACACCCGCGCGAGCTCGCCGTTCCCGACATAGGAGACGCCGCGGGGCGCAAAAACCTCGATCAACGGCGTAACTTTCTTGCACGCCGCCTCGTCGCCCGACACGACGGCCGACAGCTTGCCGGCCTTGATGACTTTGGCGTTGCCGCTGACCGGCGCCGCGACAAAGTCGGCGCCAAGCTGGCTGAGCTTTTCGCGAACGGCCGCGGAATCCTCGACTGAGATCGTCGAGCAATCGACGATGACCGGCGGCAGCTTCCCGCCTTGGCTGCACACGCCGTTCTTGCCGTAGAGAACCTCTTGCACGTCCTTTCCGGTCGATACGATCGAGAACAGCACGTCCACATTCTTGAGCTCGGAGAGATGATCGACCAGCTTGCCGCCGATCTTGGCCAGCGGTTCGGCCTTGGCGCGCGTGCGATTCCAGATGGTCACGTCGTGGCCGGCCTTGATAAGCCGCTCGGCCATGGGAATCCCCATTCGCCCCGCGCCGATCCAGCCGATCTTCTGCTTGTTCTCTTTGCCGTTCGAGGCCATGCCAAACTCCCTGCGAGGTCCTTTTGTGGGCGCCCTCTTATCACAGGATGCGCCGCCGTGTCCGCGAGCGCGCGCGGTGCTGCCCTGCGCCGGGCGGCGGCAGGCTTCGCATTTCTTGACATGGATTTATGGCCCCGTCATAAGGACGCGGGCGCTGGCTGGGCGAGCCGTTAAGGTTTTGCCCGTAAGTGCCTTTAACCAGCAGCATCGACTGGAAAAAGCCGGTCCGGACAGCGTGCCGAGTATCGGGTTCGAACACGAGGACAAAAGATGTTCGCGGTCTTCAAGACAGGCGGCAAGCAATACCGGGTAGCCGCCGAAGACGTGCTCAAGATCGATAAGGTCAAGGGCGAGCCCGGCGAGATTGTTGAGTTCGGCGAAGTCCTCGTTGTCGGCGGCGACAGCGTGACGCTGGGCGCGCCGACTGTCACGGGAGCAACGGTGGCGGCCGAAGTGCTCGACCAGGCGCGCGGGCCGAAGGTCATCGCCTTCAAGAAGCGCCGCAGGAAAAATTCCCGCCGCAAGCGCGGTCATCGGCAGGAATTTACGCTGCTGCGCATTACCGAGATTCTCACCGACGGCAAAAAGCCGAGCCAGACCCCGCCGCCGCGGCCGAAACGGGTCGCGGCGCCGAAGCCTGAGCAGTCCGAGGGGGAAGTTTCAGGCGAGTCGGAGGTGGCCACGAAAAAGCCGCGAAGCGCTTCCGGAAAAGCGCAAAAAGCGAAAGCCGCCGGCTCGGCTAAGGCGAAAAAGCCAACGGCCAAAGGCAAAAGCGCGGACCAGGGAAAGAAAAAGAAGTAAGCGGATGCGGTGATGGTTTTGTCACGAATCCGGTATAGGTAACCGGCACGAAAGGTTTGAGCGATGGCTCACAAAAAGGCAGGCGGATCCTCGCGTAACGGCCGTGATTCTGGCGGTCAGCGCTTGGGCATCAAGATTTTCGGCGGTGAGGAAGTCGTCGCCGGGAACATCATCGCGCGCCAGCGCGGCACCAAATGGCATGCCGGCCGCAATGTCGGCATCGGCCGGGACCACACGTTGTTCGCGTTGATCAACGGTCGCGTAGCGTTCCGGGCGAGAACGAAGGGCCGCATTTTCGTATCGGTGCTTCCGGTAACGGAGGCTGCGGCTCACTAATACGGTGGATCATATGAGGTCCGCCGGCATCCAGTCGAACCGGCGGACCCCAATGGGCTTCGAAAAGGGGGAGACCGGTTGCCGGCCTCCCCCTTTCGGTTTCTTGACAGGAGCCCATGAGATGACCCTGGCAGAAGAATTTGTCCCGAAGACGCAGCGGGAGCGCAGTATTCCCGTCCTCGAGACCAAGCGGTTGACGATTCGCGCGCCGCGTCACGAGGACGTAAAGGCGCTCGCGGTTCTCGCCAATGACCGCCGCATCGCGGAGAATACCGCCCGCATTCCGCATCCTTACGGCACGGCCGACGCCGAGCACTTCATTGCGAGCGTAAACAAGCAAGACGGTGAAGTTTGCTTCGCCATTTCGCACGGCGGCACACTGGTCGGCGCGTGCGGCGTCGATCCGCGTGAAGGCGCGCCGGAGATCGGATATTGGCTCGGAGCGCGCTACTGGGACCGCGGCTTTGCTACCGAGGCGGTGCGCGCGGTGATCGATTATGCCTTCGGCGAATTGCAGCACGAAGCGCTGCATGCGGGCGCGCGCGTCACCAATCCGGCGTCGCGTCGCGTGCTGGAGAAATGCGCTTTCCAGTGGACCGGCGTGCGCCTGACGCGCATCCGCGCCATCAACTCGGCGGCGCCGGTCGATCGTTTTCGGCTCGATCGTGGACTGTGGCTGTCGCTCAAGGCCTGGGGCCGCGCTCGCCGCGTGGCCTGACATTCCTCAACGTCCGGCGGCCTGTTCGGGCTGGAAGAACGGCGCCAGCTTCGCGACCAGCGCCGGGCCGAAATGCGCTTGTGGATTCGAGGGTCGGGCCTGGTCCATCAGTTCCCACCCCTGGATCAGGACGCGGGCGTTGTCGAAGGCGTGCTGCAAATCTCGTCCGGGCCGCATGCTCTGACGGAAGAATGCATCGCCGAAATAGGTCCAGTCGCGCTCGGGCGCGCAGCCGAATGAGGTGCTCTTGGCATCCGCGGCGGTGAGCACGATTGTCGTGTCGTTTGCCAGCGGCGGCACGAAAATGCCCGCATAGCAGGCGGATACGATGACGATCCGGTTCTTGATCCCCTCGCCGTCGAGCGTTGCCGCGACCTGTTGCGGCGTCAATTCGACGATCAACTCGCTGGGCAGGCGCAATCCAAAGCCCGTCGGCTGGCCGTGCGAGGTCAGCAACAGAAGAAGGACATCCTCGTTCTTGTTCATCACATCGCCGAGCGCGTGTACCGCGGCGGCAAAATTTCGCTGGCTCGCGAGCGGTATGCTTTGCTCCGTTTCGCGATGGTTGGCGAGACGGACGCTATGGCCTCGGATCGGCAAGGCGGCGCCGATCGCTGCCAACCCCCCGTCCAATTCCTTGAGAAACACATCCTGGCCCGCCCAACCGGCGATGCCGAGCGCGTAGATGTTGGTCGCGTCTTTCGTCGGCGGGGCAAGGGCGGCGATTTCCGCCTGCAAGAGCGCCTGCTGCGATTGCTCAAGGCCTTTCGCTTCGGCCTGGACGCTGCCGGTCGGGTTCGGCGACGCTAGCCGCGCGAGCATAGCCTCCCATAAATTGGCGCTACGGATGTCGAAATCGCGGGCGATGAAAACGGGCGCGTGCGGGACCAGCGCGCTGATGGCAAGGAGCGCGACCCACAGCGCCGCGACACGGCCGAAGGCGATAAGCCGCGGTTGCGGCGCGAAGCTTCGCAATACGGCCACCATGGCGCCAATCCACCATAGCGACACGACCGCAAAGATCGCGATCGGCGCGCCGCGACTGTGCAAAAAGGTATCCGCCGCGCCGACGGGTGGAATCTGGGGCAGGCTGAGCCTGGCCGCATCCACCACTGGTTCGGCAACAATGGAAAGCACCAGCATGGCGGAAAGTGCCGTGGTCCGGCCGGCCGGTTGCACGAACAGCGCCGCGACGGCGATTTCCAATGCGATCCAGGCAACGAGCGCGTTGAGGCCGTAAGGGTTGAAGCCACCGCCATGACCGGCTTCGACGAATTGGACGGAGACGCGCAAAGCCGCAAGTGCGATGGCCCAAATCAGGAGGCTTGGCAGTCCGACAAGCTGCGGGGCGGGCGTTGTCCGCCAGGTTGCGGCGCGCAGCGCAATCTTGAGTACCGACCAAAAGCTCATTTGCCGCTCGAAACCACGAAACCTGAGTACCGTATGCGAATATTTACACTATATCGGGCGCCGCCGCCCCGCTGTTTGTGCTTGTCGTCTACGTGGTGGATTTGATGCTCCACCGTTGTTACGGATACGTCGCATGAAGTTCCTCGATGAAGCCAAGGTCTACATCCGCTCCGGCGACGGCGGCAACGGCTGCGTATCTTTCCGGCGCGAGAAATTCATCGAATTCGGCGGCCCGAACGGCGGCGATGGCGGCAAGGGCGGTGATGTCATCGCCGAAGCGGTCGACGGCCTCAACACGCTGATCGACTACCGGTACCAGCAGCACTTTTTCGCCAAGAATGGCGGCGCCGGCATGGGCAAGGACCGGCACGGCGCAAATGGCGCCGACGCCGTGCTCAAAGTGCCGGTCGGAACGCAAATCTACGAAGAAAACGGCGAGGCGCTTCTGGCCGATCTGACGGAGCGCGGCCAGCGCCTCGTTCTGGCCCGCGGCGGCAACGGCGGTTTCGGCAATGCACATTTCAAGTCTTCGATCAATCGTGCGCCGCGCCGCGCCAATTCCGGCCAGCCGGGCGGGGAGCACACGATCCGTCTACGGCTCAAACTCATCGCCGACGCCGGCGTCGTTGGACTACCGAACGCGGGGAAGTCGACGTTTCTTGCCGCTGTCAGCGCCGCAAAGCCGAAGATCGCCGACTATCCGTTCACGACGCTTCAGCCGCAGCTCGGTGTTGTCGAGATCGATGGGCGCGAATTCGTGCTGGCTGACATTCCGGGCCTCATCGAAGGCGCGCATGAAGGCGTGGGCCTAGGGGACCGGTTTCTGGGTCATATCGAGCGCTGCCGGGTTCTGCTGCATCTGATCGACGGGACTGGCGGCGATGCCGGGGCGGCCTACAAAACCATTCGCGCCGAGCTGTCCGCCTACGGACAAGGGCTGGCGGACAAGCCCGAGATTGTCGCGCTCAACAAGGCCGACGCGCTCAGTGCCGCCGAGATCAAGGAACAAACGGCACGCCTCAAACGCGCCGCCAAAAAGCCGCCCTTCATCATTTCGGCGGTGAGCGGGCGGGGTGTGCCGGAGGTGCTGCGGGCGCTCATGGCGGTAATCGAAGATGCCCGCCCAGGCAAAGCTGAAGCAAAGGCCGAAAGTGCCGCGTGGCAGCCTTAAGCTTAAACGCGGAACGCGTGGCGCTTATTTGGATAAGCTTTCGACCGTCGTTACATTAGCCGCATGTTTGGTCTGACACGGACAAGTCATAGGCCGCGGAACGTACGGCTCGACACGCTGGTGCGGCTGCGCTGGCTTGCCGTCTTTGGTCAGGCCGTGGCCGTCCTGGTCGTGCATTTCGGCCTTGAGTTCGATGTTCCGATCTGGCCCTGCCTTGCGGTGATCGCGCTGGCGGCGTTTCTCAACATCGCGCTTCAGGTCGGTTTTCCGCAAACCCGGTGGCTTGAGCCCGAGCGGGCGGCGTATCTGTTGGGTTTTGACATCGCCGAACTCGCGGCCCTCCTTTATTTTACCGGCGGTTTGGAGAATCCGTTTTCCTTCCTGTTGCTGGGGCCGGTGCTGATCTCGGCGACGGCGTTGCCGCCGCGCATGACGTTGCTGCTCGGGATCTTTGCCGTGCTGTGCGCGACGGTGCTGATCTTCTTTCACTATCAGCTGCCGTGGGAGAGCGGAGAGCCGTTGCAGCTTCCTGAAACATACGTCATCGGGGTATGGCTCTCGACCCTGCTGGCGATTGGTTATATCGGCGTCTACACGTGGCAGGTCGCCGAGGAGGCGCGCCAACTTTCGGACGCGCTGGCCGCGACGGAGCTGGTGCTGGCGCGCGAGCAGCATCTTTCGCAGCTCGACGGACTTGCCGCGGCAGCGGCGCATGAACTCGGCACGCCGCTCGCCACCATCACCGTCGTGGTGCGAGAACTTGAACGCGCACTCGAAGCGCATTCGCCTTATGCCGATGACGTGAAATTGCTGCGCGAACAGGCACAACGCTGCCGCGAGATCCTCTCAAAGATCACCGAACTTCCCGCCGGCGAACCGTTCGATCGGGTACCGCTTTCGGCATTGATCGAGGACGCAATGGCGCCGCATCGTCATTTCGGCGTCTCGCTTGAGGTGACCCTCCCGCCCGACCGCTCAGACGAGCCGGTTGGGGCACGCAATCCGGCGATCCGCTATGGCCTCGGCAATCTGATCGAGAACGCGGTCGATTTTGCCAATAAGCGCGTCGAAATCCTGGCGCAATGGACGGCCGAGGAGGTGCGTATCACCATCAGCGACGACGGGCCGGGTTTCGCGCCCGAAGTCCTGGATCGCCTCGGAGCGCCTTATGTGACCCACCGGCGGCCCGGGCCGCGCGAGCCCGACGGCGATGACGACGGGGCTTTTGGGCTTGGTCTTGGCTTTTTCATCGCCAAAACCCTGCTGGAACGGTCCGGTGCCACGCTTTCGCTGAAAAACCAGATGCCCCCGATGCATGGCGCTACCGTGACGGTCGTCTGGAACCGCAGGGAATTTGAGCGGCCGGCGACCGCCGCCCCTCTTGAGCGGACAGCCGCCGTTTCTTAAGTAGCTGTGACAGAGGGGCGCGCGACAAATAGTGCGGTGGAATAGATGACTACGATACAGACTAGCGACCATACCAGCGCCTTGCCCCTCGCGACGGCCAGTGCGGTGCCAAGCGAGCGCACGCTCCTGATCGTCGAGGACGACAAATCGTTCCTTCAGCGGTTGGCGCGCGCAATGGAAATGAGGGGCTTCATCGTCAGTACGGCCGAGTCGGTAGCCGACGGCCTGCTGCAGGTGGACAAGGCGGCCCCGGCTTTCGCCGTCGTCGACATGCGGCTTGGCGACGGCAATGGGCTCGACGTCATTTCCGCCATGAAGAAACGCCGTCCGGAAGCCCGCGCCATCATCCTCACCGGCTACGGCAACATCGCGACTGCGGTGAACGCGGTTAAGCTCGGCGCTGTCGATTATCTCGCCAAGCCGGTCGATGCCGACAACGTGGTGGCGGCGCTCCTGGCGCTCGACAACAAGAAGATCGAGCCGCCTGAAAATCCGATGTCGGCGGACCGCGTGCGCTGGGAACACATCCAGCGCATCTATGAACTATGCGGCCGGAACGTTTCGGAAACCGCACGCCGCCTCAACATGCACCGGCGCACCCTGCAGCGCATCCTCGCCAAGCGCGCGCCGAAATAGCGCCCGGTCCAGACAACAGAAAACGGGGCCGTCGGCGGTAGCCGGCGGCTGGCCGCACCTGCGCGCGATGCGGCCGACGTTAACAGCGGCCGCTATTTGGATTCCGCCTCGTAGACTCCGGTCCAATCCGCCGGCGGCGGTTCGGCGCGGTACACCTCGATGCGCTCGGCATACATGTCGTAAAGGCCGTCGACGCCGAAGCCGTTGGCGAGCTTGTGGCAGCGATCGATCAGGCGAAGGGCCTCGTCCCATTGTTGCTTGCGATAGACGGCGAGCATGCTGGTGTTGAGATCGCACAATTCGCGGCAGCGTGGATCCTGTTCGACCTCGATGCCGCCGAGCACGGTGAAAACCGTTTCCGGCACCTTCTTGCCCTTAACCTGGATGAGGTCGATCTCCATGGTGGCGAATTTGGCCTTCGCTCTTTCCGCGGTGCGCGATCCGATCACCATCGATAGACGATAGTCCTTGGTCCGCGATTCAAGGCGCGAGGCGAGATTGACGGTGTCGCCCAGCACCGAATAGTTGAAGCGGAAGTCGGATCCCATGTTGCCGACGACGCAGGGGCCGCTGTTGAGCCCGATGCCGATGCGCAGCGGCATGTATACGCCGCCATTGGTCTCCGCCTCGCGCTTGAGGTCGACGTTGAGCGCTTCGGCGCGAGCCAGCATTTCCAGCGCGGCCTCGCAGGCGTTCGCCTCATGCTCGTCGTCGTCGAGCGGAGCATTCCAGAACGCCATGATGGCGTCGCCGATATATTTGTCGATCGTGCCCTTGCGTTCGATGATGGCGTTGGTGAGCGGGGTAAGGAAGCGGTTCATCAGACGCGTAAGGCCCTGGGGGTCGTCCTTGTAGTGTTCGGAGATGGTCGTGAAACCGCGCACGTCGCTGAACAGAATGGTCATGCGGCGTTCCTCGCCGCCGAGCACCAGTTTCTCCGGAGATTTTGCCAGCTGCTCGACAAGCGGCGGCGACAGATAAAAGCCGAACGCCGAACGGATCTGCTGGCGTTGTTGCTGCTCGCGGAAATAGTTGACGAAGGTGAGCACCAGATAAATCAGCCAGCAGGACATAAGCGGATAGGTGAAGTCGATCAGAAGGTTGTGGACGACGAAGAAGTACAGCGACATGCCGACGAGACCTGCGATCAAGATCGCGCCAAGGGCGATCACGATCGCGGCCGGCAGCATCGGTGCGGCAACGATGATGGCAAGGCCGAAGACTATTGCGGCGATGATCTCGGCCCCGATCGCATAACTCGGATGGGTCAGGAGCGACTTGGTCAGCACGTTCTCGAGGATTTGGGCGTGGACCTCGACACCCGGCATCGCCGGATCGACTGGCGTGGTCTTGATGTCGAGGAGACCGACCGCTGAGGTGCCGATGAGCACCAGGCGGCCGCGAATGCGGTCGGGCGGTGTGCGGCCTTTCAGGATCGCGGCGGCGGATACGTAACGCGCCGGATCGTGCTTGTTGAAATGCACCCAGAATTGGCCATTGACGTCGGTCGGCACTTCAAGGCCCGGAACGGCTACGGCACGTATGCCAGCCTGGTCGGTTCGGACAAGAATCGCGCTGGCGCGGGTGACGACGCGTAGCATTTCCATCGTCAGCGCCGGTACCAGCGTATCTTGCGCCTCCATCACGACCGGGACCCGGCGGACGATGCCATCGCGCTCCGGGTTAATCGAGAAGAGTCCGCGGCCGGCCGCCGCCTCTTCGAGGGGAGGAATGTTCCGCAGCAATCCGGGAAACGTCACCAGATAGGGCCGCGGATCCGGGCCGCGAACGGCGAAGCCGGTGTGCGGCGCCGTCTGTTCCTCCGACCGCGGTGCCGGGGTGGCGGCACCGGCCTGGCCAACCACAACCCCGCCGGCGCGCTTTATCGCATCGGCGAAAATAGTGTCGTTGCTCGGCAGTGCGGCGAGCTTGTCGAGGGTCTCGGCGTCGAGACCACGAAAACTACCCGCGGCGACGGCCGGCGACATGCGATCGGGCTCGGCGAATACGATGTCGAAGCCGACCGCGGCGGCGCCGAGTTCCCGCAACCGGGTGACCAGATCGGCGACTACGGTGCGCGGCCAGGGCCATTGCCCGATTTCTTTCAGGCTCGCTTCGTCGATATCAGCAATGACGACCGGCCGCGCGGTCTGCTCGCGTGGCCGCAGGACTTGAAAAAGATCGAAGGTGCGCAACCGTACTTCTTCAAGCGGTCGAGGGTCGGCCATGCGCAACGGCACCAGCGCGATCAGGAGCAGCGTGCACACGGCCCGCGCCACACCAAACTTGCGCGCCCAGCGTGCGATCAATTTCATGCTGCCGACCCTCTGCGCCCCGAACGAGCGGCATACAAATAATTATAGCAGCCGGCCGGGAGTCTACCCCCCTTCCTCCGAGCCATGCAGCGGCGACCTATTTTTCCCGGAACGCCCGTTTCAGCTGGTCATGCAGCGGCTTGACCAGGTAGGTGAGCATTGTGCGTTCGCCGGTCTGAATGAAAGCCTCGACCGGCATGCCCGGCGTCAGTTTGACGTCGCCCAAGCGCTCGATTTCGTCCTTGGTCATGGAAATGCGGACCAGATAGTAATTTTGTCCGGTACGCTGGTCGGTGGAAGTGTCGGCGCCGACGCGCACCACGGTGCCGTTGAGTTCCGGCGTCGTGCGGGTATTGAACGCGGAAAAGCGGAGCACGACCGGCTGACCGATCTGGACCTGGTCGATGTCCCTCGGCTCGACCTTGGCTTCTACCAAGAGCGAATCCGCCTCGGGAACGACGAGCATGACCGGGTCGCCGGCGGTAATCACCCCGCCGACGGTGTTCGCTGTCGACTGGAAGATCACGCCATCTTGCGGCGCGCGGATATCGGTGCGTTTGAGCTGATCTTCCGCCGTCACCTTGCGCTCGACGTATTCGCCGATCTTGCTGTCGGTTTCGCGCAGCTCTTTGGCGACGTCGCTGGTGAATTGATGATCGACCTCGAGAATTTGCAGCTGAGTCTCGACAATCTTGCCCTTCGCTTCCGCGGCGGCAGCGACCAGCTGACCGCGCTCGCCTTGCAGGCGCGCCTCCTCGCGTTCGAGGGCGGTGAGCCGGGTGATCGGGACCAGGGCCTTTGCCCATAAGTCGCGCACGCCTTCGAGTTCCTTGTCGATAAACCCCATTTCCTTGGTCTTGGCGTTCTGCTGGGCGGTCAGCCCGACAATCTGCTCCTCCAATTGCTTGACGCGCTGGGCAAGCTGATCCTTCTGGCCGGTCCGGGTCTTGCGCCGCAGCTCGAACAGCTTGCGCTCGCTGGCCATGGCTTCCTGCACGTCCGGGTTCTCCGCCCGGTCCGCGAGCTCTTTCGGCAGGGCGACGGTGTCGGCGCCATCGCGTTCAGCGCCGAGGCGAGCCTTGCGCGCGTAGAATTCGGTGAGTCCCTTGGTGACGATCGCCAAATTGGCCCGGGTCACGGTCTCGTCGAGGCGGATGAGAATATCGCCCACCTTAACGCGATCACCGTCGCGGGCGCGCACCTCGCCGACCACGCCGCCGGTTGGGTGCTGCACTTTCTTCACGTTGGAATCGACGACCAGTGAACCCTGGGCGATGAGGGCGCCGGAGATCTCGGCCGTGGAGGCCCAGCCGCCAAGTCCGAGGGCAAGAAACGCCACAACGGCGCAGCCGACGAGAATGAGCCGGTTGATCGATGCCCCGGCATTCATGGGTCGCCTTGAACTCATCCCGCGCCTCCTTCGCCGGGCACCACTTTCAACGTTCGCGGCGGCGCGCTCGATACCTGGGCGATGCGATTGAGGATTTCCTCTTTCGGCCCGAACTGCTGCTGGCGACCCTTGCTCATGACGAGGATATAGTCGACGCCGGCGATGGCGCTAGGACGGTGAGCGACAACGACGACGATTGCCCCGCGTGCGCGTGCCCCGAGGATGGCGCGGGTCAGCGCTTCATCGCCTTCAGCGTCGAGGTTGGAATTGGGTTCGTCGAGCACGACCAGGAAGGGATCCCGATAAAGCGCGCGCGCTAGCGCGATGCGCTGGGCCTGGCCGGCGGACAGGGCGCCGCCGTGATCGCCGACACTGGTCTCGTAGCCCTCCGGCAGATTCACGATGAGGTCGTGGACGCCCGCCGCCTGGGCGGCGGCGAGTACTGCCTCGGGATGGGGCGGGTCCTCGAAGCGCGCAATGTTCTGCGCCACATTGCCCGGGAACAATTCGACGTCCTGCGGCAGGTAGCCGACGTGCCGGCCGAGCGCCTCCGGCGACCATTGGTCAAGCGCGGCACCGTCGAGCCGAACGCTGCCGCGCCCCGGCGTCCAAACCCCCACCAGCATACGGGCGAGCGAAGATTTCCCCGACGCAGTTGGGCCGATCACGCCAAGCGCCTTGCCGGCCGTGAGCGCGAAATTCACATCCTGGCAAACGATCTTGTGCTCGCCCGGCGGATTGACCGCCGCATTCTGCACGACAAGCATCTTGACCGGTGGCTGGAGCGGCATCGGATCGGTCCGCGGCGGCAGGTGTCCGAGCAATCGCGACAAGCGATGCCAGCTTTGCCGCGCGCTTACGAAGCCACGCCAGTTGGCGATTGCCAGATCGACCGGCGCGAGCGCACGGCCGCCAAGGATCGAGCCGGCGATAATGATGCCCGCGGTGGATTCCTGGTGGATCACCAGCCAGGCGCCGACCGCCAGGATCGACGACTGCAGCAACAGCCGCAACACCTTCGACATGGCGCCGAGGCCGCCGACGACGTCGCTGGCATGACCGCTCGAAGCTATGTAGTTGCGATTGAGGTCGCCCCACCGCCGGGAAATACGGCCGGCCATCCCCATGGCGGTGATCGCCTCGGCATTACGCCGGCTGGCTTCAAGGAGCGCATTGCGCGCCATCGCGTATTGCGTGGCGCTTCGGGTCGGGTGCCGGGTCTTCAACTCGGTCGCCACGGTGAGCACGACGAGGATAATCGCGCCGGCTAACGCGGTCAGTCCGATATACGGATGAAACAAAAAGCAGATGGCGAGATAGACCGGCATCCACGGCAGGTCGAACAAGGCCGACGGGCCGGCGCCGGACAGAAATCCGCGCACGGCGTCAAGATCGCGGATCGGCTGGGTGCCGTCACCCTTGCCCCCGATCTTGAGCGGCAGCCTGACGATGGCGTCATAGACCCGCAGGCTCAGCGTCTCGTCGAGGCTTTGCCCGACGCGCACCAGGATTCGGCTGCGGATCGCGTCGATGACCCCCTGTGCGGCATAAAGCCCGGCAGCCAGAATGAGGAGTGCGACCAGCGTCGGCACGCTGCGGCTCGGCAACACGCGGTCATAGACTTCCAACATGAACAGCGCGCCGGTGAGCATCAAAACATTGCTCATACCGCTGAACAGCGCCGTCGCGAAGAAGGCCCGTCGGCAGGAATGGAGTGCCGCCGCGAGTTCTGAACTCACCGGTTGCTGCCGCTGGGGCCGTGGAAGCTGGCTCATTCAGAATGGCCCTACCGCCGTGGCGCAATTCATACCACGACCGTTCTGACAAAATGACTTTATGCCGGCAGAATCGTTAGATCTTGGTTTACCAAGAAAAACGGCCAATTTCCGGCTTCCGACGGCCGGGGCGCCGCGACCGGGGGCCGCGGCAGCGGCTTTACCGGCTCAGAACAGGCCGCCGGCCGTCCGGACATCATTCCTAATCAGATCGGACGCGCCGCTGTTGTTGGAGAAGGTCTAGAGCCGCCCGCTCCAACAAAAGGTCCACGCAAGACAGCGCCGAAACCTGCATGCAGGCCGGCGCGATCCGTCTCGCAAATCTTCGTTGCTGAGAAAATCAGGAACGGGAGTCGAGGGACAGCCCGATGCTGAACGCCTTTTGCCGCGTCGCGCCCTCGGTCCTCTTCAGCTTCTTGGCAATTTTCGCCGCGGCGGTTTTCTTTTTCGCCAGCGCCTTCAGTTCACGAACTTCGACCGCCGTCCAAGCACGACGCTTCTTTGACTTCTTAGCCATAAATCCTCCCTTTCAAGAAAGGCAAACCGTTATCCCGTAACGGGGTGGAACAAAACTAACCACTGGGTTGAGATCATGAAGGTCGTAGCAGTGCCCGCACATAGCGCAGGGCTAGTTAACAAGCAATATTGTTAGATCGTTCTTAGCAACCTATCTCGATATAAGCAAATCCAACTTTTAACGACGCACACGATCATTGTTGGTCTCAATCGGCCGATTTCTGGAGTTCTGCGAGTTTCGGACCCCGCGCGCCTTGTGCCTGTCTGACACGGGGATTTCATCGCCGTTCGACATGATTAGGACCAATTGATTCGGCTGTTGTCTGGTCCAGCGAGAGTTTCGTGCCGGTGCCGATTCAGGGAGAGCGATGGCAATATTTCAACTTTCAGAACTGACGTGGCGTTCGGGACTGTCCGGGTTGACGATCGTCATGCTCATGCTGACAGTTCTGACGACCTCAAGCCACGCAGCAGAGATCCGGTTGGCGCTGGTGATCGGCAATGACGAATATAAGTCAGGCAAGCTCGCGACACCCGCGAACGATGCCGGCTTGGTGGCGGAGGCCCTGACAGCTGCTGGCTTCACCGTTACCGGCGCGAGCAATCTGGATCAAGCTACGTCGCGGGAAACATTTCGCGAATTTCTCGGAAATGTGGCGGCGGGACCGGACGCCGTCTCGGTTGTCTATCTCGCCGGCGGTGGCGTGCAGTTCGCGGGTGAAAATTATTTTGTTCCGATCGGCGCCGAGCTCCCACGCGATGTCGACGTGCCGCTTGCGGCCATACGCGTGTCGGATTTCATGCAACCGCCTTCGCCGCCACCTGTTTCGGGTCCGGTACCGGTGATGGTCAAGCCTTTAACGACACCTTCTCCACTGCCGCCTGTGTCGGGTCCGGTACCGGTGATGGTCAAGCCTTTGACGCCACCGTCTCCACCGTCGCCTGTGTCGGGTCCGGTACCGGCGACGGTCAAGCCATCGACGCCACCGTCTTCGCCTCTTACCCGGCCGGCCGACGCTGCGAAGCCGTCGTGCCCTCCCGGCAAAACGCTTGCCGAGGTCGACGGTCATCCGACGTGTAAATGACGGCGCGAGCCTCGGTGCTCGATCGCATGCACACGGTTTCAGAATGTCGCAACGGGGCCTTGCGGCCCTGTCGCGATCTTCCTAACTTTCGAACCAGATAAGACGACGAAGGTGGAAGCCGTCATGGAGGAACTTAAGCTTGTCGCGCTCGACAAAGATGATGTCGAGGTTATTTCCGCGCACGTGCAAGACGCCCGCGTCAAAGTCGCGGATATTTTCTGGCGGCCGGGCGCGCACCGCTTCGTTATGGTGCTCAACCGCTTCGACTGGATGAATGCGGCCGAGGCGGATGGCTTCCAGAGCGGCTCGCCGGATTACCGGCGCTGCCGAACTGCCATGCGGTTCGAACGCGCGATCTCCTGCAAATGCCGCGGGCTCGACCAGACCAACAAGGACGCACCCCTCAATCTACTCGCCGTCGAATTCGTCGAGCACGATGCGCCAGCCGGCGCCGTCACGCTGACCTTCTCCGGCGGCGGAGCCATTCGTCTTGAGGTTGAGTGCCTGGAGGCCGAGCTGGTCGATCTCGGCGAGGTGTTTTCTGCGGCGACCTGCCCGGATCATTTCACCAAGGCCAAGACCGTCGCGTAATCATGCCACCTGCTGCCGCGGCTCCGATGTTGCGGAAAAAAGCTTCATCAGTACGGCGATAACCCCGAGCGTCGCTGCATAGGCGATGAGCTGCATGCCGGTCGGCTGGTCGACGTAGCCGATCAGGGTATGCAAGGCCCGGCCGAGAAAACTCGAATCGCTCAGGAGCCAGGACGTGTCCCAAACCGTCCTGTCGAGCGCGGTCAGGATGTCGGCCTGTTCGAGGAAGGCGATTGCCTGTGCGGCCATGCCCGCGGCCAATAGCGCAATCAGCGTACTTGTCACTCCAAACAGATAACGGCTCGGAATCGTGACAAGGCCGAGATAGGTCAGGACACAGACAAGCGCGCCGAGAATGAGCCCGATGAATCCGCCGATCAGCATGCCGAAGCTCGCGCCGCCTTCGGCGGCGGCGACCCCATAAAGAAACAGGACGACTTCAGAACCTTCGCGCAGTACCGCGATCGTCACCACGAGAGCCAACGCCGCGAGCGACTTCGATCCCTCAACGACCGCCTCGCCGGCGGCGCGCATCTCGGTGGCAAGCTCGCGGCCGTGGCGCGCCATCCACACGTTATGCCAGCCGAGCATCAGCACCGCGAATCCGAGGATGCAGGCATTGAACAATTCCTGGCCGCTGCCCTGGAACAGTTGCGACAATCCGCTGGTGAAAACCGCCACGATGCAGGCGCCGAGCACACCGGCGACGACCCCGCCGACAATCCAGCGCATGCGGCCTGCAACGCCGGTCGTGACCGCCAAGACGATGCCGATGATCAGACCGGCTTCAAACACCTCACGAAAGACGATCACTAACGTAGGCAGCACGGCAACCTCGCGGCACGACGCTTATCGCTCGACAGCCGATTGTTGTCCGACGATAGTTTCATGGAACGACCAGGAAGCCTTGCGTCGCGCGATGAAAATCATCGAAGAAATTATAGCGGCCCGGTTCGAGCGGCCGCACGTGCAAGACCGCTTCGCGGCCCGGCGGGATCACCTTCTCGACGTGCAGCGAGTTGCTTTCGAACTCCGCCGCAATGGAATCGAGGTTCTTGACGGCGATCGAAAGCGGCTTGCCGGCCGGGGCGTGGACCTCGGCGGGCTCGAATTGATGGTCCTTGATCGTGATCGACACCGTCACCGGCTCTTCCGCACGCGCGACACCGCCGCCCAGAACAACGATGGACGCAAGCAGCATTGAGCCGAACGTCGCATGCTTGTATCTGGTCATGACCGGCACAGGCTTATCGCCATTTTCAGGTAGCAGGTAACATACGAGGAATTGGTGAACGGCGGACCTTTTGTCAATTAGAAAGCCGGCCGCATGAGAAGATTAGAATTGTTATAATAAAAGAGAACTGATAGGCGTCGCCGCGCGCCGCGCGCCGCGCACGAAGGGAACCGCGCAAACCCGGCAGCAACTTACCAGGCACCAAATGGCCATCCGTCTCGACACGCGCGACGGCGATTTCGCCGAGAAGTTCCGCGCCTTCCTCGACACCAAGCGCGAAGCATCGGCCGATGTCGAAGCGGCGGTTCGCGCGATCGTGACCGATGTCGCAGCGCGCGGTGATATCGCGCTGCGCGAATACACGCAGAAGTTCGATCAATTCTCGCTCGACGCCGCGGGGCTGCGGGTGACGCAGGAGGAAATCGCCGCGGCGGCTGCGGCGTGCGACCGTAAAGCGATTGATGCGCTTTCCTTTGCGCGTGATCGCATCGAAGCGTTCCACCGCCGGCAGATGCCGCAGGACGATCGCTTCACCGATGCGCTCGGCGTTGAACTTGGCGCCCGCTGGACCGCGATCGAGGCGGTCGGGCTTTACGTGCCGGGTGGCACCGCTGCCTATCCGTCATCCGTGCTCATGAATGCCGTACCGGCGAAAGTCGCTGGCGTGCCCCGGCTGGTCATGGTGGTGCCGGCGCCCGGCGGCGTCCTGCCGCCGCTTGTGCTGGCGGCGGCCAAACTTGCCGGGGTCGACGAGATCTATCGCGTTGGCGGGGCCCAGGCGGTTGCGGCGCTCGCCTACGGCACCGCGACCATCGCGCCGGTCGCCAAGATCGTCGGCCCGGGCAACGCCTACGTCGCCGCGGCCAAGCGCATCGTGTTCGGCAAGGTCGGCATCGACATGATCGCCGGGCCTTCCGAAGTACTGATCCTCGCCGACCGGACCGGCAATGCGGACTGGATCGCCGCCGACCTTCTGGCGCAAGCCGAACACGACGCGAGCGCGCAAGCGATCTTTGTCACCGACGACGAGGAACTGGCCGGCGCGGTCGAACGTGCGGTCGAGGGTGAACTCAAGCGGCTTGCCCGCGGCAAAGTCGCCGGCGCTTCGTGGCGAGATTTTGGTGCGGTGTTTCTGGTGAAAAGCCTCGACGAGGCGCTGCCGCTTGTCGATGCCGTCGCCCCGGAGCATCTCGAAATCGCGGCGGCCGACGCCGACGGACTCGCGCGACGGATCCGCAACGCCGGAGCGATCTTTATCGGCGCGCACACGCCGGAAGCGATCGGCGACTACGTCGCCGGTTCAAATCACGTGCTGCCGACGGCGCGTTCGGCGCGCTTCTCCTCCGGGCTCGGGGTGCTCGATTTCATGAAACGCACCTCGATCCTCAAATGCGGGCCGGAGCAATTGCGTGCGCTTGCCGACGCGGCGATCATCCTCGGCAATGCCGAAGGGCTCGAAGCCCATGCCCGCTCGGTCGCCATCCGGCTCAATCGCTGATGGCGCACGACGACCGCGATCAAAACAAAACCGGCCGTCTCGTCGCGGTCACGCTAGACGAGGCTTCGATCGGCCGCGCCAGCCGTGACGTGGAACATGAGCGGGCGGTCGCGATCTACGATCTCATCGAAGAGAATTCGTTCCGGCCCTTGGGTCATGACGGCGGGCCATACGCGCTCAACCTCCGCATCGACGGCAACCGCCTTGTCTTCGACATCCGCCTCGCCGACGGCGCGCCGGTCATCGCGCACCTTCTTTCTTTGGCGCCGTTCAGCCGCATCGTGAAGGACTATTTCGTGGTCTGCGACAGCTATTACGCGGCGATCCGCGGCTCGACCCCGGATCGTATCGAGGCTCTCGACATGGCGCGGCGCGGTCTGCACGACGAGGGCTCGCAAATCCTCATGGAGCGGCTCAAGCACAAGGTCGAGGTGGATTTCGATACGGCGCGGCGATTGTTCACGCTGGTCACGGTGTTGCACTGGAAGGGGTGAGGAGCCGCAATGCCGGCCGCGACACAACCGCTGGCGGTTCTATTTGCCTGCGGGCTCAATTCCGTTCGCTCGCCGATCGCCGCCGGGATTTTTGCGCAGCTGTTCGGCCGCAAGATCTATGTCGGCTCGGCCGGCGTGCGCAAAGGCGAGGTCGATCCGTTTGCCGTGGCTGTCATGGCGGAGATCGACGTCGATATCTCGCGGCACAAGCCGATTACCTTCGAGGAACTGGACGAACTGGAGGGGCTCAATTTCGACCTCATCGTCACGCTTTCACCCGAAGCCCACCACCGGGCGCTCGAACTCACCCGCACCAGCGCGGTTGATATCGAATATTGGCCGACGGCCGATCCGACAGATACGGAAGGCAGCCGCGAGCAGCGACTCGATGCCTATCGAGCGGTCCGCGATCAACTTTTAGACAGAATACGCGAGCGCTTCGTTGGTCGCCGAACCGGCAACGAATGAGCGGAGGTCGCCTGCACGCCAGTTGTGGAACGGCGCGCCATCCGCTAGGTTCCGCGCCGATTTCGGCTGCGATGTCGGGCACGTCGCGTCCGCCTACCAACAAGTCCGGACATCGAATGGCGAAGGAAGAGCTGCTGGAGTTTCCCGGTGTGGTGACGGAATTGCTCCCGAACGCCACTTTCCGCGTCAAGCTTGAGAATGAGCACGAGATCATCGCGCACACCGCAGGCCGCATGCGCAAGAACCGCATTCGCGTCCTTGCCGGGGACAAGGTACTGGTGGAAATGACGCCTTACGATCTGACCAAGGGGCGGATTACCTACCGGTTCAAATGATCGGCCGAGCAAAATTCGTTCTCGCCTCCGGGTCTCCGCGCCGGCTGGCGCTCATCAATCAGGCCGGTATCGAGCCCGATGCGCTGCGGCCGGCCGACATCGACGAGACGCCTAAGAAGGGTGAATTGCCGCGCGCCTGCGCGACGCGGCTCGCTCGCACCAAAGCCGAAGCGGCGCTGACCCTGCTGCGGCTCGATGAGGAGCTCAAGGGCTCCTACATCCTTGCGGCCGACACCGTGGTCGCGGTCGGCCGCCGCATCCTGCCGAAGGCCGAACTGCTCGACGAGGCTGGGCAATGCCTGCGGCTGCTCTCCGGCCGCAATCATCGCGTCCATACCGCGGTATGTCTGGTGACGCCGAAGGAGACGTTCCGGCAGCGCCACGTGGAGACGCGTGTCCGGTTCAAGCGGCTGTCGGAAGAGGACATCGAGGCCTATCTCGCCTCCGGCGAATGGCGCGGCAAGGCGGGCGGCTACGCCGCGCAGGGCATTGCCGGAACCTTCATCGTGAAGATTGTGGGTTCCTATACCAACGTGGTCGGCCTGCCGCTCTACGAGACGGTGTCGCTGCTTGGCGGCGAAGGCTATCCGATCCACTTTGGCTGGCTCAACGCCCTGTAAGAAATTGGCGCCGGAAGCTGCGTGCACCATATTGCGCTCATGCCAGAGCCTCAACGCAGCGCCTGCCCGATCTGCGGTAAGCCTTCCACCGATGCCTCGCGGCCGTTCTGCTCGCGGCGCTGCGCCGACGTCGACCTCAACCGCTGGCTTTCCGGCGTCTATGCCGTGCCGGTGACGGAAGACGAGGAGGAGGACGAACGGCGCGACGAAAGCGGCGAGGCCTGAAAACGGGTCATATGGCGCAACATCCGCGCGTTCTGGACAGCCGGAAACCCAGCAATTATAACCGCCGCGCTCATGCAAGCCTTCCATGGCTTCGCAACAGCGAAATGAGCGTGTGGGCCCAGGTAGCTCAGTTGGTAGAGCACTGCACTGAAAATGCAGGTGTCGGTGGTTCGATTCCGCCCCTGGGCACCAACAATTCGGCTTTCCTCGAAAAATCCCAGTGAAGGCCGATCAGATCGACGGTCAATCGCGCGGCGTCAGCCGTTCGGTGCCGTTGCCGTCCCTGCCGCGAATAGCCCAAAGCCCGCCCAGCACACCGTTCGCGTCGACCTTATAAATAACCAACCCAGGATCGCCGTCGATCATGTAGGTGGCTGACAGCGCGTCGTTCATGCGCATGCCGAAACCTTTGTAAGTGGTGCCCTCGATCGTCCATTGGATCGTGAAGGTCGCATCGGAAATAACGCTCACGGTTGCCGTGCCGGTGTAGCTCGAACCGTCGGGATTAGTACCGGTTGCGTCGTACTTCTTGTGGAGCGTGAGGGTATCAGCGCGGGCCGCCACCGCCACGACCAGAAATGCGAGCGTGCAGATCGTCCGAATCATGAAATGATCCTCCCGGGTGGACGATGCTATCCACGTTGCATCGAACCGTGTCAAAGCCCCAGGCGGAATCGGTTGTCTGCGCGTTACTGGTTTTTCCAGCCGTTCGTGGTCTTCGGCGCGCGCGTATATTTGTGCGCGGGCCTCGTTGATTGGTACTGCGGATTGCCATCGCTCCCGAATACCGATCGCGTGTAGTCGGTGCCCGTCCAGCAACCACCGCAGGCGCCGCAGCCGCCGCAACCGCCGCCGCCGGCCCCCATGGCCAGCCGGACGCCGGGCCGGAAGGTTGCGCCGTTCTCTTTGTCGAAAACGTGGAAGCTCGCCAGGCTGACGCCGGTGATCTCCTCCTCGCCAAGTGTGATCTCAAGTGTGACTTCGTGACTGGCGGCGGCGCTCCGTGTTGGCATATCCGCTATCCCGCCTGTCGCCGCGGATGCGCCGCCCGCAAGCGACAACGACAATCCGGCCGCGCCCAATATAGGCCCGGCTCTCCTGCTGCGCTTTCGCTTCGAGACTTGCTTTGCACGTGACATGGCAGGGTCTCCGATTGTTTTGAATGCCGGAAAAGTGTCGCGGGACCCTCGCAATCAGTCGTGGGTCATTTGCGGCCGGCGCTCGCGTGGCGAAGTCGTCTGCTGCCTTCGAGAAGACCGGCCTTCCGTGGCGAATATACGGCTTAAGGCGAGACCGGTGAAGCTCGCGGCAAAGTGATGCCCTTCTCGCCGGCAACTTTGCGCAGCAGATCGGGACGGTCCGAGATAATACCATCGACGCCCATATCGATCATTCGCTCCATGTCGGCAGGTTTGTTTACCGTCCACACCACGACCGTCAGTCCGAGACGATGGGATTCGTCGACGACGGCCGGGTCGACATCGCCGTAATAAGGCGACCAGATCGCGCCTCCGGCCGCCTTTATCGTGCGCGGCAGCGACCTTCCATGCTCGTTCGGATTGAACCCTGCCGTCCACGGCGTCGGCTTGTCGAGAAAGACCGTCGGCGCAAATCCGGCCTGCTGGCTCAAGTATACGGTTGGTATCCGGTGCGCCATTTTCTGGACGATCTGCAACGTGCGCCAGTCGAAAGACTGAATCATGACCCGGTCGCTGAAATTCTCGGCCTCCACTAGTCCAAGAACGAGCGCGACAAAGCGCGCGGGGTCAGGCGATTCATCCGGATGGTTCGGATCGATCTTGGTTTCGATGTTGAGGCGGACATGATCGTCGCCTGACTTGCGCACCAGGCCGAAGACTTCCGCGAGGGTCGGAATTGGCGTGCCTGGCACCGCCTGTTGGTCCGGAAACTGCGCCGCATAAACGCTGCCGGGGCGAATTTGCCCGACATCAAATTTTTTGACGTCTTCGAGCAGAAGTCGCACGAAGGGGGTACCGGGCGGGGCGATATACGCGCCGTCGGCGGTGCGGGCCAAGTCCGGATTTAGTCCTCGGTCATGCGAAACAACGATGACTTCATCTTGGGTCACCGCCATGTCCAGTTCCAGCGTGTCCACGCCCATCGACAGTGCGTTTGCAAATGCCGGCAACGTGTTTTCGGGAAAAAGCGCGCGGCCGCCGCGATGGGCTTCGATGTCGAAGGCAGCGACGCTTTCCGTGGCTGCAAGAGTGAGCGCCGCTGCGAGGATCAGGCATGAGCGCAGCGACTTCATCGCGGCTGTGCTGAAATTTGCGTCGGCGCGCAGCCGCGATCTCCCGGCAGAGACGGCTCGCCGAATGCTAGGCAGCAATTTTGGGCTTCTCGGCCGCGCCGTCGTCCGCGTCGCCTGGGCGTGTAAATTCGAGAATTAATGAATAGGCAAGGCTGAGTAAGCTCAGCCCCCAAATCACCGCTATGGCCGCCAGGATTTTCACGTCGTAATTTTGGTGTCGATCTGTGACGCCGCGATGACCGCCGCGTCGGTTCAGGGTCATCGCATGATCTAAACAACAGGTAAATTCCGCGCCTTCGCGAGGATGCGGCGACTGCCGCCGAGAGAAATTATCAATCTGGAAAGAAATTGGGCGGCGGGATTTCGTCTTTACCCAATCCGTTTACCGCGCGGCCGGGTTTTTGACTCGAAAGCCAAATTGCAGGTCATACTTAGCCACGGCATCGTATCAAATACACGAAGCAAATGGACATGAGGGTGATGTTATGAAGAAGCTTCTGACTGCGCTGGTCGCAGCCACGGTCATGGGCACCACCGCGTTGGCGTTCTCCAGCCCGGCCGACGCGCAGTGGGGCTGGCGTGGTGGTTATCGCGGCTTCGGCTACGGCGGTTTCGGGTATCGTGGCTACGGCTTCCGCGGCATCGGCTACGGCGGCTTGGGATACCGGGGCTATGGCTACGGTTATCGCGGCGGCTATGGCGGCTACTATGGTGGTGGTTACGGCGGTGGTGGTTACGGCTATTCCTCGTACGCCTATCCAAATTATGGCTACGCGGTCGGCGGATACGCCGCTCAAGCCGTGATCGGCGTCGCGGTTGCTCCGGTTGTCTATTACCCGACCGTTTATTATCCCGTTTATACCTACGGCATTGGCGGCGGTTGCGGTTGCTGTTGCTAGCGACAGCTCAATGAGAAACGGCGTTCCCGCGCAGGGAGCGCCGCAGCTTCTGGCATCGGTCCGGTAGGCGGCCGGTTGTCGGGGTTATTCGGCGGCAACGAGCCGCCGCTCGGCGCTTTCGACCACCATCGGCGTTTCCCAGTCCAGGCGCTGTGGCGGCGTCGCCCAGCGCCTGGTTACCATCGCCACCCAATCGGCCGTATAGAACGCGTCGGCCGCTGCTCGATTTTCCCAGAGATAGATGCCTACCAGCGACCCGCCATCCGGTGCGATCCCATAGTATTTGCGGATCAAGCCGGGGATCCCCGCATAAGTATGCGCCGTCGCGCTGATCGTTTCGGTGACCTGAGCCTTTGACGTCCCCGCAGGCACCTTGAACGTCCACATCACGGTATGCATCGGGCGTCTCTCCAACCTCCGAGCCACCACGCCATAAGCGAGGGAGAAAATGCCGTTATAGGCCAAGTCTCCATAAGCGAAGTTTCGGATCAGGCGGCCACGCCCGCCATATCGATCACATCACCGCGCCTGCGCCGGGGCGCCTGCGCTCGCGGGCGATCCATTGAAGGACGGCAATATCCACGTCCTCAAATCCGACGATGAGGAAACGCCCGGTCAGCCGGTCCGGCCGCGGCGCGATAATGGGCGAATGCGCAATAACTGCGAAAATCGCCTCCAGGCTCGATCGGCCCTGATCGCTGACAAACGTCATTGGAACAACTGGTTTAGGTGATTGCCCGCGCTTAGCGGATGGCAGGCAACTGCCCGCTCACGGATGTCGAATGGCTCGCCTTGACCAGCGGTTCCGTACCCAGGTCGATATCACTGACGTGGGCGAACACGCCGACAGCCGCTACGATTGCGGCGCACACGAGACCGACGAAAACGATCTTCATGTGAGACCGAGCGTCCGCGTTGTGCATGGAGTAAGCCATAACCATCCCCTAATCTAACCTTAAGAAATGGTTAAAAGACCGGGGTCGCGCGCTCAATCGTGCGCACGTATGGCCGCAATGGCGGAGAGGGTTAGAGGACCCATACAAAGGTTTAGGCCGGGTCGGATGCCGTCTGCCCGGTGGGGGCATTCTGAGGGCATCCCGCGCCCGGTCGGCTCGTTCAAGCAGCCTGTTCGCGGCCCTTCGCCGCCAGGAGCGTAACCACCTCGTCGGTGGTCGGGATGTCGCCAAATACACGAAGCATCGAAGTCAGCGTGGCGTTGTGTTCAGCGTCGCTCAACGCCGCGTTGGCGTCGGCGACGAAGACCAGACGATAGTTGAGCATCATCGCGTCGCGGGCCGAGGACTCGCAGCAGATATTGGTCAACGTCCCTGCGATGATGACGGTGTTGATTCCGGCGTCGCGCAGATGACGATCGATATCGGACGATCCTTGGATGAACGCGCTGAAGCGCTTCTTCACCAGGGTCGCGTCCTCAGGCCGCACGTCAAGGTCGGCATATAGCTCAAAGCCCTTAGACCCGGGCGTCAGTTCGGAGAGGGTAGCCTGTCGCGGGTCGGCGTCGAAAAAGACGCGCCACGCCTCCGATTGCCCTTCGAGACACATTTTGACCCAGACCACCTTGCCACCGGCAGCGCGGGTTGCCGCCGCGAGTTTGTTCACATTCGGCACGATCTCGCGCGCCGTCGGTACTTCCACCGGCATGCCGGGTAGCATGAAGGCGTTCTGCAGATCGATTACCACCAGTGCGGTCTGCCCGCCGACAAGGTGGTCGTAGCGGCGTACCCGGCCGCGTTGCGCCTTTACCTGCGCGACGACGCTGTCCGCTATGGCGATCTTGTGCATGGCTTTCCTCCCGGCGGGGCGTGATCGAAACCCCGTTGCATCTTTCGATGCTTCATAGCACCGGCGTCGGTCCGACTCCACGGCTGGTGTTTTGGGTCGACGCTTTTTGCCGCCGCGCCGCGTTGCGCGGGACGAGGTCCGCTGTGTTAGGTTCCGGCCGCAAGCGGAAGCCATGGGGAGGAGCCGGTGTCGAAGCAAATGCAGGACAAGGTGTGCGTGATTACCGGCGGTGCCGGCAGCATTGGCTCGGCCTCGGCGAAGCTTTTTCTCCAGGAAGGGGCGAAGGTCATGCTCGTCGATCTGAGCGAGGCCGCCTTGAAAAAAACCGCCGCTGAGATCGGCGGCGGCGACAACCTCGCCTGGTACGTCGCTGATATCACCAAGTCCGATCAAGTCAGGAACGCCATCGCCGGCACCGTCGCCCGCTTCGGAAAGATCGACGTGCTGTTCAGCAACGCGGGAAATTTCGGCGGTGTCGCGCCGCTCGCCGACTATCCGGAAGACGTCTTCGACGCGGTCATGGCCGTGCACGTCAAGGGCGCGTTTCTCGCCGCCAAGCACGCGGTGCCGCACATGAACGACGGCGGTTCGATCGTGATCACCTCAAGCATCGTCGGGGTCAAGGGCGATCCCGGCGTCTATGGCTACATCACCGCCAAGCATGCCCAGGTCGGATTGATGCGCGTGCTGGCCAAGGAGCTCGCCGCGCGAAACATCCGGGTCAACACAGTCCATCCCGGCCCGGTGGACAATGATTTTCAGTTGAACGTGGAGAAGAATCTGACCGGCATCATCGGGCGCGATGCGACGGCCTTCTTCAACGACGTCATCCCGCTGCATCGCCACGTTCGCGCCGAGGAGGTGGCCCGCTCGGTGCTCTTTCTCGCTTCCGAGGCGTCGAGCTTCACCACCGGAAGCCTCCTGATGGTGGATGGCGGTTTGAGCGCGTGATGCCGATCCGCGAAATCGCGAACTAAAACTGGATGTGCGATCAGGAGCGTGCCGGCTCCAGCGCCACGCGCGCGAAAGTCGCGATGATGCGCGAGCCGGCCTTGATCGATCCGCGCAAGCTGCCGGCGACTTTGGATTCGCCGCCCGAACGGCGGCGGTAGGCGACCGGCAGTTCCAGCACTCGTAGTCCCGCACGCGCCGCCCGCATCTGCATTTCGAGATTCCAGCCGTAGGTGAGTTCACGCATGCCCAGCGCGAGCAGGGTCTCGCGGCGAATGGCGCGATAGGCGCACATATCGGTGTAGCGCACGCCGTAGAGAAACCCGATCAACGCGCCGGCGGCGAGACCGGCGAGAAGCTGATGGCCTGCCATGCTGCCCGGTTCACGCTCGCCCCGCGCACGCGAGCCGATGACAAAATCGCTGCTGCCGGACCGGATCGCATCGACCATGCCGGCGATCGCCGCCGGATCGTCGGCGCCGTCGCCGTCCATGAAGACGACGATGTCGCCACCGTCGGCGGCTTCCGCGCCGGCAAGGCAGGCACGACCATAGCCCTTGCCGGCGTTGACGACCTCCGCACCGGCGCGGCGCGCGACCTCGACCGTTCCGTCAGTGCTGCCGCCGTCGGCGACAATGACGCGGTCGACGATATCGCGCGGTAACGCCGTCACCACGGCGCCGATCGCTTCGGCCTCGTTGAAAGTCGGGATGACGACGGCGACGCCGTTTCCGGCCTGCGGCATTGCGCTACAAGCTCCAGCGCAATCCGCAACTGGCGCACGCCGCCGGCGGCTTATCCGAAAGCAGGCCGCGGCGGAAGTCGCGATAGGCTTGGCCGGTCCATATCTCGCGCAGCGTTTCCTGCGTGGCGTCGCCGAGCGTGTAATTCTCGTAGCCGCGCTGGGAGAACGGCGCGATGCAACACGGCAGCGCGCGGCCGTTGGCGGTGATGTACATGACAGTCCAGGGCCGTCGGCACATTGACCAGGGCGAACCGTTGTCGCTTCGCTTCAAACTCATGCCGGGCTCCGAAGCTGCGCCGGAGGCGCTGAAGGTGACGCCGAGCGAAGCCGCGATTTCGGCGGCGCGATCGATGTAGGCGGTTTCATCGCGCGAAAGCTGCTCGTAAAGCGCCTGGTCCGGCCGTGCCTTGCCGATAGCGTTCTCTTCGAAGAAGACGAGCCGCTGGAGATAGACTTCCTTGACGCCGGTATCCGCCGCGACGCGGACGAATTCCGGCAATTGCTCCACGGTCTCGCGCATGCCCGTAAGCCACGCCGAAACCCGGGGCTTGAGCTTGCCCTCGCGCTCCTGCAGCTCGCGGAATGCGCGCACATTCTTCAGGATGCGGTTGAAATAATTCTTGCCGCGGATGGCGCGATAGGTCTCGGCATTGGCGGCGTCGAAGGAGACCCGCAATTCGTCGAGATCGGCGTCGATGAGCGCCCGGCCGTTTTTCTCGTTGAGAACGGTGCCGTTGGTATTGAACAGGACGTAGGTGCCGCGGTCCTTGAGATAGCGCACCATGCGCGGCAGATGCTTCACCAGCATCGGTTCGCCGACGCCGTGCAGGACGGCGCGGGAAAGGTCATCGATCTGATCGACGATCGAGCGGAAAAGCTCCCAGCTCATGTCGGCAGGCGGCTCGAGTTCCTCGTAGGTGCGCGGGCAGGTCGTGCAGAGAAGATTGCAGCGGTTGGTCGTCTCCAGATAAAGGCAGACCGGCTGGCGCGCCGGCAGGTCGGAGTCGGCACGCACGCTCTCGAAATAACGCCGGGGGTCGACCGGCTTCGTCGTCGCGACATCCATGATCTCAATTCCTCAATCGACTATGCCGACGGTCGGCGGCTCACGCGTTCGCCGCTTCGGCGCGGATCGGGCTTTCGTGGCGGCGCACGAACTCCGCGTCGTCCCACAGGCGACTGATGAGTAACGCCGTGGCAGCCGGATAGTTTGGCTCGCGGGCAGCGATGTGGCTTTTGGTGGAGTGCCGATGCACTTCGCGGTGGAGCCGGCGCAAGCCGTCGACATCGTCGACGTCGTACCAGGACGGCAGGACGTGAACGTCGAGCTCGATCTCGCGCGCCCGTTGGAGCGTCTGCCCGGCGACACTTTCGGTGCTCCAGGCGATGTCTTCGAACAGCCGGCGATGCGTGGTTTTGAGCCCCAACAGATAGTAGCCGCCGTCAGTCGACGGGCCGAGTACGGCGCGCTCGCCCGGTTTCGCCAGCATTTCGGCGGTTTCGACCAGCAGCGCCGTGGGTAGCGTCGGACTATCGGAATTGAGCACCACGGCCGACCGGTGGCCACGCGCAAAAATCTCGTCGATCGTGTGCAACAGGCAATCGCCGAAATTCGGCAGGCAAGCGTCGATCAGGCCGATGGCCGGCGGCAGGATGCCAGTGAAGAAGTCTTCCGAGCCGTTCGGCGCGAAAGCGGCATAGCCGGCGATCGAGGCATGGCGGCCGGCAAGCATGACATTGGCGGCGATGTCCTGGAGGAAAGCGGTATTGAGCGCCGCGGCCTCGTCGAAGGTCAGCGGCGGCACCAGCCGCGTCTTGGTTCGGCCGGGCGCTGAAGCCTTGGCCATGATGGCGATGCCGCAAGAAGATTCGCCGTCAAATCGATCAGCATCGGCCATGCAACCCTTCCCCCAAGGTCCATCAAAAAGATCAATCACGACAAATGCGAAGCCCAGCGGGTGCAGTGTTTGGCAAAGCGCGCCGAGGCACCAATCAATTCCGGCTCACTGCCGCTAATTCGGCGGACACAAAAAAGTTATGGGCTTCACCAAGTCGTGATCACGGCTTTGCGATTCACATTCGTGTCGCAGAATCAGTGCCGCGACAGGGCGATCTTGATCGTCGTGTTGTCGGCGATTTGCGTGCCGGCGTCCGGCGCAGACGGCATCCACGTCGGCGCCGCTGCAAATTCCTTCGGCGGCATATCCAGCGAGGTAAGGTGCCGGCCCGCGATCCCCACGACTTCGATCGGAACCGCGACCGGCCGGGTGCCCCAGCCGAGAAAGCCGCCATAGGCGACGATCAGTTCAATTTGGTTCTCTTTTGTTCGCACGACTTCGCGCACGTGACCGAGCGTCGAGGCGCTGTCGTCGAGCACCGGCAGCCCGATAAGGTCGCCGACGCGTACCGGCTGGGGAAAGCGCGCCTGCATGCGCTGCGCGGCGGTCATCGGCTTTGATTCGTCCGCCATGCCCGCCGACATCAAACAAACGATTGCCATTCCGGTCGCCATAAGTCTGCCGATCGCCACGAGCTTGCCGCGCATTCGCAAATCCTCCGATCAAGAACGCCGCGCGAAGTTGTGAAGCGGCGCTGGTTGCACGGATTTCGGTACCGCCATAGTGTCCTGCCGCACTTCCGTACTTGAGCGCGCAGCAGGGCGCGCGCGCTTCGATCAATGTCATGGGAGTTTTCCCGATGTCGTCGTCGCCCGTCAAATCACTTGCACGTAACGACGTGCGCGAGGCGCGGCATCTGCATCCGCTTCCCATTCGCATCATGCATTGGACGAATGCGGTCGCGATCTTCATCATGATCGGCAGCGGCTGGAAGATTTACAACGACGATGTGATTTTCGGCTGCCTATATTTTCCCGACTTCATCGTCATCGGCAAATGGGCGCAGTACGGACTCCAGTGGCACTTTTTTCGGGATGTGGATTTTCGTGCTCAACGGCCTCGCCTATCTGACTTACGGGATCGCCAGCGGCCGCTTTCGGCGCAAGCTGTTCCCCATCTCCGTGCGCGAAATACTGGCGACGGTCGGCGACGCGCTGCGGTTCAAGCTCGCACACGACGATCTTACGCACTACAACGCCGTGCAGAAAATCCTCTATCTTGGCATCATGCTGATCGGCATAATGATCGTGATATCCGGTCTCGCGTTGTGGAAGCCGGTGCAGTTCTCCGAACTCGCGTCACTGTTCGGCAATTTCCAGACTATCCGGCTTGTGCATTTTCTCTGCATGTCGGCGATCGTCGGGTTTTTGATTGTGCACGTCGCCCTTGCTCTGCTGGTGCCGCAAAGCCTCGTCGCCATGCTGACCGGCGGTCCGGTCGTCGATGACGAAACGATACCTCCGGCCGACGCGGCGGCCGAGATCAAAGCAACGCACTGACGGCGGTGAAGCGATGGCTCTTCCAACCCGGGCATCTTCGATCTTTCGGCCGAAGAAGCCGATCGACCAGAGCGTGCTGACCGAGAACCGTGCGCTTCTCGACGACATCAGCCGCCGCGGCGTGCTGCGCGGCGCGATCAGTCTGGGCGCGCTGACGCTGTTGAGCGGCTGCGACGTTTCCGAGGAAGAGCCGGTGCAAAAGGTCTTGCGCGCCGTTTCGTCGTGGAACGATCGCGTCCAGGCGACGCTATTCCGCCCCGACCACTTGGCGCCGACATTCAGTCCGGCCCAGGTGGTCAAACCGCCCCGCTTTAACGCCCACTACGGCGTAGAGGACGTCATGCCGGTCGACGGCGCCACCTGGAAACTGGAGCTGGCCGGGCGAATCGAGGACAAGCGGCCGTGGACGGCGCAGCAGATCTACGAGTTGCCGGAGCAGGAGATCATCATCCGCCACGTCTGCGTGGAAGGCTGGGATTATATCGGCCAATGGTCCGGCCCAAACCTGAAAAGCTTTCTACAGCGCATCGGTGCCGATCTGACGGCGAAGTACGTCTACTTCCATTGCGCCGACGATTTTACGGAAAGCATCGACATGGCGACGGCGCTGCACCCGCAGACCATCCTCGCTACCCGTTACGCCAATGCGCCGATTACCGACCCGTTCGGCTATCCGCTGCGGCTGCGGACCTCCACCAAGCTCGGTTACAAGAACGCGAAGTGGATCAAGGCGATCGAGGTGACCAACACGTTCACCGAGACGTTTTGGAGCAAGCAGGGATTTAATTGGTTTGCGGGGATCTGACGGGCGGCGCCGCCGCCCGTAGATAAATCCGCCAGCGATTCTCGCGCGTTTCCGCCAGACGATAATCGGGGCTTGCGGCGAATGGGTCGTTCTCCCAGGCCTTGTCTGTCGGCACCACCACGGCGACGTCGCAGCCATATTTCGCCGCCATGTCGTGCACGTCGTTGGCCGCGGCTTCACCCCCGAAAACGCGAAGGAACTGCGCGCTGATCGCCTGGCGGCGTTCCGCGGGAAGCGGCGCGAAGGCCAGCGCCAAATCAATGCCGGCAAAGCAGGAACTCCTGTCGGCGAGCAGCGCCCAGGATATGTTTATCGGCCAAGGCGTCACATCCTTGACGAACAGCGGATTGTTGGCGATCCGCGCGGCCGGTGTCGCGTACCGGCGCACGGCCTCCCACAATTGCGGCGACTGCGCGAACTCTCTTTCGTCCTGCCGCGGCAGGCCCAAGGCGTTGTCGCGAAACATTTGTACGGCGTCGGGCGTGCCGAGCACGAAGCCGGTCAGCGCCAATGTGGCGACGACGGCGCGCAGGCGGGCGCTGGCGGTACTTCCGACCGCCGCTGCCGCGCCGACGATCAGCACCGTGACCGCGGGGATGAAGGCGCGCAGGCCGAGATCGTTGTTGTCACCGAGCGTGGAGACAAGAAGCCACGATACCGCAAGGCCGCTCCCCGCAAGGCAGGCCAGAACCATTACGGCGGATTTTTCCGCCACCGGCCGGGCACTGCGCCACAACGCGAGCAGCCCGATCACGCCTGCGAAAAAGGTGGCCGGCAATTCCGCCGGCACGATGAGCAGCCAGAAGCCGGGGACGTCGAGTATGCGGCGTATCGCGTGCGGCAAATATTCGCCGAACACCTCGTAGTGTGAAACCACAATCGGGGCGCTGCCATTGCGTGCGCGCACAGCCGAGAGCTGATCGAGAATGAAAGGGGTGACCAGGCAGATCACAAGCAGGGCGGCGAGCGCCAATCCGGCGATGAAATACAGGCGCCGCGCCGGCGCGGTCGCTGCGAAAAGGATCGGCGCGGCGATGAGGCCGGCAATGGCGAAGGTTACGCCGCCAATAAAGGTCGAGCTTTCGAAGCCGGCGACAACGACCAACGCGAGCGTCAGGACGAGCGTCAGGTTTTGCCGCTGCGCGTAGCGAGCAAGAAGAAGCATCGCCAGCATCGCGCAAGACGCGGACATCAAATGCTGGGGCACCCAGCTCGCCTGGAACAACCAGCCGGCCATGCCGATCGGAGGCCACAGCACCGGCCTCATTTCGTCGGTGCCGAGTATCCAGTAAATTGTGACCCAGAGCGAGCCTGCGGCAGCGAGTGCGGCGACCCAAATCGCGGCGGAGCGTTTGCTGAGCCAGACCGCCAGCCCCATCATCAAATTCAGCGAGGCAAAGGCAGTGAACCATGTCAGCCCGATGTCGGCTTCCCAGCCGGTGGCGCGGGCGACCAATGCAAGCTCGGCTGCGCTGAAATGCCAGAGGTAGTAGTAGGCGAGGCGATCTGGTGCGCCGATTTCGCCGAAAACCGGATTGATCGGCGGCACGCCGAGCCGCGCCATGGAATCGATGAATGCGATCTTCGCGTGATCGAAGATCGGGTCCGCGAGCTGCACCGCGTCGCCGTAATGCTTCGGAAGAATCGCGGAAGCTGGCGCCAGCGCCAAAACCCCGGCCAACAGCGCCGCGGCGGCGATCGTCCATGGCGGAATAGCCGGTTCTGTTCCGGCGTCGGTGTGCGGCACGCGCAGCGACAACGAAAAGCCGGCGCCGAGGATACAGAGCGCGCCGATGGCAAAGACGGTGGTCGGGGATAATCCGATCCAGAAGTAAACCGGCAATACGGCGGCGCTATGCGCCGCCCAGCCGAGGACGGCAGCCGCTCCGAGCGCGAGTACGCGCGGCAGCAGATGCCGGGCCAGCGCGTAACCCAGCAACGTCCAAAAAAGGCTCGCGATCAGTGCGCAGAGAAGGGCGGAGACGGGCGACGCCATGATGGTACGTCCGTGCCCGAGTCGTCCCCCGGTGTCGATACAACGCTATTGTGTAGAGGCGGCGTGCGAACCGGCGGTGGGAAGCACGACGACCTTGGTTCCGACCGGTACGCGATTGTACAGGTCGCTGACGTCATCGTTGGTCAGTCGAATGCAGCCCGAAGAGACGTTGTGGCCGATGGTACCCGGTTCGTTGGTGCCGTGGATCCGGTAGAGCGTGTCCTTGTTGCCCTGCCATAGATACATGCCACGGGCGCCAATCGGATTTTCCGGGCCTCCCTTCATTCCGAGGCCGCTCTGCAGTTGCACCATGTGCTCTTTAAGCTCGGGTTTGCGCGCCAGCATTTCCGCGGGCGGATACCAGTCGGGCCATTCCTGCTTGTTGTGAATGGTCGCCGTGCCCGACCAGATAAAGCCTTCCGCGCCGACTCCTACGCCGTAGCGCATGGCCTGGCCGCCGCTCTGAACCAAGTAAAGAAAGTGACTCCCCGGATCGATGACGATCGTGCCCGGCTTCTCGCGCGTGGGGTAGCTTACGACCTGGCGCGCGAATGCGGGGTCCATGGCCTCCGGCGGCGTCTGGGTCGTCGACGTGGTGGCGCAGCCGGCGAGGCCCAACCACGCGAAACCGGCAAAGCCCCCGGCGATTACGGCGCGTCAACTCGGCATTATCGGGTCCTTGGTCTTGTTGGGTTATTCAAGCAGAGGAATCGTCTAACGCAAAACCTCATCTCGTCGATTAACACGGACGAGGCCATTCCTGTTTCAAGCCGGCTTCAAAAGCTTGCGAGCCGAATACACATGCTGTATATACGTATACACAATAGCGTATAGACGTGCACATGGCCCTGCATATACGAGGAGAACGGGTGGCGAAACTTGCGCGCCGCCTCGCCGATCGCCGAGGTATCTCGATGACCGAGGCTGTGATCGAAGCCCTTGAAGCCGCGCTGGCGAGGGGGGAGCGGCCGCTGACGGAGCGCCTTGCCGAAATCGCCACCGACGCCAAACGGCTCGCCGATCCCCGGCGCCAGCGCACCGCCGGCAAGCGCGACGTCGATTCGCTCTGGGGCAATCCATGATCTTTGTCGACAGTTCGGCGATCGTCGCCCTGCTCGCTGCCGACCCGGACGCCGCCGCGCTGGCCGGGAAGCTCGACAGCGACAGCGAACGTATCTCGGGCGGGCACGTGATCCTCGAATCGTCCTTGCGGCTTGCCAGCCTGTTCGGATTGGCGCCGGCCGCCGCCGACGGATTGGTTACCCGACTCTTACGCGAGGCCGAAATCAATATCGTCCCGATCACCGAAGATATCGGTCACGCGGCGGTGGCGGCGTTCGAGCGCTACGGCCGGGGCCGTGGGTCCGTTGGAAATCTGAATTTCGGCGACTGCCTGTCGTATGCCTGTGCGAAGGCATATGGCGCCAGGATGTTATTCGAGGGCCACGACTTCTCGCAGACCGACGTCGTTAGTGCGTGATGCGGATTGGAAGGCGTCGCCGGGCTCTTCTCGCCGCTCATGCGCCGCACTATCTTCATCTTCAATCGCGGCGGAATACCGTGAAATTACAGGAGGCCGATGATGGATCGATCGCGCGTCATGACGCTCGCCGCAGTGGCGCTCATAGCCGGTTCTGCGGCCTGCAATGCCGGGCCATGCACGACCCAGATTGCGCAGCTCGAGCGACAAATTCGCAGCTCGGAGGCCGCTTCGCCGCCGGGTGGGGCGGGTGATCCGAGCGCCCCGCAATCGGTCGGCGCCCAGCTTCATCATCAGCCGACGCCCGGGTCAGTGGCGCGCGCGGAACATGAGGCGATTGCCGACGGCGATGCGGCAATTGAACGTGCGCGAAGGGCCGACGCCGCCGGCGACGCAGCCGCATGCACGAAGGCGCTTACCGAGGCGAAGGATATATACGGGGTTCCGTAAGCGGTTGCTGCGCGCGGACGTTCTCGCAATGTAGAGGACGCTTAGTAGGCCTCTTCGGTATAGATCGGATCGACCGAACCCGCCCACGGGCCGCTGAATTTCCTCAATAGTTCCTGGGCCGGCGTGGTGCCGCGCGCGAGCAGGTCTTCCAGCACTTCGAGATAGCGGGTCTCGTCTTGCCCGCTCACATCGTGGTGCTTGCGGCGCTGCAATCCGGCGTGCGCGATCTTGAGGAGATCGCTGGCCATCTCAAACACCGTGCGGCCATGCACCGTGGCGGCGAGACCCGCTTTCGGCACCTCGTCGCGGAGCTTTTGGCGCTGCTCGGCACTCCAGCCTTTGACCAGGTCCCATGCGGCGTCGAGACTTACATCGTCATAAAGAATCCCGACCCAGAAGGCCGGCAGCGCCAGCAGATTTCGCGTCGGTCCCGAATCGGCGCCGCGCATTTCCAGATACCGCTTGAGCCGCACCTCGGGAAAAATCGTGCTGATGTGGTTCGACCAGTCGGAAATCGTCGCCCGCGCGCCGGGCATGCTGGGAAGCTTGCCGGCCATCAGATCGCGGAACGATTGCCCCGAGGCGTCGACATACTCGTCGCCGTGTTTGACGAAATACATCGGCACGTCGAGCGCATAGTCGACCCAGCGTTCGAAGCCCATGCCCGATTCGAAAGCCCACGGCAGCATGCCGGTGCGAGCCGTATCGGTGTCGCGCCAGATTTCCGCGCGGAAGGACAGGAAGCCGTTAGGTTTGCCTTCCGTGAACGGCGAGTTGGCGAACAAGGCCGTCGCCACCGGCTGCAGGGAAAGCGATACCCGCAGCTTCTTGACCATGTCGGCTTCCGACGAGAAGTCGAGATTGGTCTGTACCGTGCAGGTGCGATACATCATGTCGAGGCCGAGCTTGCCGACCTTCGGCATGTAGGCGGTCATGATCCGGTATCGCCCTTTCGGCATCTTCGGCATTGCGGCGCGGGACCAACTCGGCGTCATGCCGATGCCGAGAAAGCCGATCCCGAGTGGCCGTGCCACCTCGCGCACCTGAGCAAGATGCGCCATCAGTTCGCCTGACGTCTGGTGCACTGTTTCGACTTGCGCGCCGGATAATTCGAACTGGCCGCCCGGCTCGAGCGAAATGGCGCCGCCGCCAGTGACGTCGAACAGGCCGATGACATTTGGCCCTTCCATGATCGGTTGCCAACCGAGCAGGTGCTCCATGCCCTCCAGCAGGGAGCGGATGCCGCGGCGACCCTCGTAAGGCACCGGCTGGTGCCCCTCGAGCGTGAACGCAAATTTCTCATGCTCGGTGCCGATGCGGAATTGCGACTTCGGCCTGACGCCTTGAGCAATCCAATCGACGAGCTCATCACGCCGCTCGATCGGGCGTCAGGTCGACTTGATCACGCGCCATGGGGTCCGGACTGAATGAGCAGCGGCAGTGAAAGTGCGGCGATGACGGTCACGCGGCCTTACGCTTTTCCGGCGCGAAGCGGTGATAGAAGCTATCGCCCTGTTTCGCCATGTCGCGCAGAAGCTTGCACGGCTTGAAGCGGTCGCCGTATTTCTTCGCGAAGCCATTGCACAACTCGACGAAAGCCTTGGCGCCCATGCGGTCGATATAGGAAATGGTGCCGCCAGTAAAAGGCGCAAAGCCAAAACCGAGGATCGAGCCAACGTCGGCTTCGCGTACATCGGTCACCACGCCCTCCTCGATGCAGCGCGCGGATTCCAACGCCTGGATCGCCAACAGCCGAGCTTTAAGTCCATCGACATTGATGGTGTCGGGATCAAGCTTGGTCGCCTGCAAATCCGCCAGGCCGGGCCACAACCGCTTGGGGCCGCTCTGGGGATAATCGTAGAATCCCTTGCCGTTCTTGCGGCCGAAGCGGCCGCGCTTCTCGACCATTTCCTCGAGCAATGCCTTCTGCCGTTGGTCGATCTTGTCCGCGCCCAGGTCGGCCTCGGTTGCTTTCAGGATCTTCCAGGCAAGATCAACGGCGACCTCGTCATTGAGCGACAACGGACCGACCGGCATGCCGGCCATGCGCCCGACATTTTCGATCATCGCCGCCGGCACGCCTTCGGCCAGCATCAGATGGCCTTCGCGGATATAGGTACCGACCACGCGCGAGGTGTAGAAGCCGCGCGAATCATTGACCACTATCGGGGTCTTGCGGATGGCGCGCACGTAGTCGAGCGCCGCCGCGAGGGCCTTGTCGCCGGTCTTCTTGCCCATGATCACCTCAACCAGCATCATGCGGTCGACCGGCGAGAAGAAATGAATGCCGATAAACCGCGGCGGATCCTTGAACGTCGTCGCCAGTGATGAGATCGGCAATGTCGATGTGTTGGAGCCGAACACGGTATCCTGGGCGATCGCGGCCTGGGCCTTCGCGATGACCTCTTCCTTGACCTTACGGTCCTCGAACACCGCCTCGATGATCAAATCGCAATCCTTCAGCGTTGCATAATCCGGCGTCGCCGTGATGCGCGCGAGCAGCGCGTCGCGATCGGCGGCGGTGGCGCGGCCGCGGTTGATCTGATCCGTGATCAGCTTTTGCGAGTGCGCTTTTCCTTTGTCCGCCGCTTCCTGGTCGCGGTCGATGAGGACCACGTCGATGCCGGCCTGGGCGGTGACATAGGCGACGCCGGCGCCCATGAAGCCGGCGCCGAGCACGCCGATCTTTTTGATCGGCTTGGCCGGCACGTCCGCGGGACGGCGCGCGCCTTTGTTGAGATCCTGCATGGACACGAACAACGAGCGGATCATCGCCGCCGCTTCCGGCGAGCGCAGGATCTTGGCAAAGTAGCGCGACTCGACGCGCAGCGCCTGGTCCATCGGCAGTTGCAGGCCTTCATAAACGACCTGCATGACGGCACGCGCCGCCGGATAATTGTCGCAGGTCTCGCGGCGGTAAAGCGCGTTCGCCGGCGGAAAAACCGACATGCCGGCCTTCGAATAAACCGATCCGCCGGGCAGCTTGAAGCCGTCAACGTCCCACGGCGCCTTCGCGCTACCGCCCGCCTTGATCCATTCTTTCGCCACCCGCACGAGGTCAGCCTGCGGCACCACTGCGTCGACGAGCTTCATGGTCTTGGCGCGGCTGAGCCTCAGCTGGTCGCCTTTCAACAGGAACTGAATGGCATCCGCGGGCACCAGCATGCGGGCGATGCGCTGCGTGCCGCCACCGCCGGGAAACAGGCCGACTTTGATTTCGGGCAGGCCCAGCCGGGTCTTGTCGTTTTCGGCGGCGACGCGATGGTGGCAAGCGAGCGCGAGTTCGAAACCGCCGCCCATGGCGGTGCCATTGATTGCCGCAACCCACGGCTTGCCGCACGTTTCCATGCGGCGGGCGATCTGCGAAAGCTTGCGGCTCTCATCGAACAGGCGCGTGTTCGCCGCTTCGTCGCCTTGCGATTTCTGCAACTCGGCAAAGGTGCGGCTCAGCGTCTCCAGCATGGTAAGGTCGGCGCCACCGCAGAACGCGTCCTTGCCGGACGTCAGCACCGCGCCCTTGATGGCGGCTTCGGTCGCGACCCGCTCGACGATCGCGGCGAGCTCCTCGGTCACTTTCTCGTCGATGACGTTCATCGATCGACCCGGCATGTTCCAGGTCACGAGAGCGATGCCGTCGGCGTCGACGTCGAAGGTAAAATTCTGGAAGGTCATGCGCTTCTCCCGTCGCCTCTTTGGTTCCCGGCCCGCCCCAGCGGAGAGCGAGAAATCACTGTGAATAGGGTTTGCCGTCCTTGTGCGTGTAGACTGCGCCGCCATCGCCGCGGACCACCCGCACGTCAACATCCGGATATTCGGCACGCTCGTTTTTCGCGCGTGCGCCGATTTCAAGATAGACAGCGTCGCTACCCGATTTGTTGACGAGGTGATGTCCGTTCGGCACGTTGGCCTTGAAGCCCGCGGCGTCGCCGGCCTTGAGCACAGTCTCGCCACCGTCCTCGATCAACACGACCTCGCCCTTGAGGATATAGACGAGTTCGTCTTCCTTTTCGTGCCAGTGCCGCAACGCCGAGGCGGCACCCGGCTTGAGCGTTGTCAGGTTGACCCCGAACTGGTCGAGACCAGCCGCGTTGCCCAGCCGCTTGCGTGATCGGCCGACAACCACCTGATTGAACGGTTCCGGATAATTCGTCCGGCTGTCGATCGGCAGATTTGCGATATCGATCTTCGGCATGCCGCGCGCTCCCTCGTCCCCCTCGCAGTTCGGCGCCGAGAAAGATCACACCCGCTCGATAATCGTGGCGGTACCCATGCCGGCGCCGATGCAGAGCGTGACCAGCGCTGTCGTGAGGCTACGCCGTTCCAGCTCGTCCAGCACGGTGCCGAGGATCATCGCGCCGGTCGCGCCGAGCGGATGGCCCATCGCGATGGCGCCGCCGTTGACGTTGATCTTGTTCGGATCGATTTCGAACGCCTGCATGTAACGCAGCACGACGGAGGCGAACGCCTCGTTGAGTTCGAAAAGGTCGATGTCCGAGAGCGTCATGCCGGCTCTCTTGAGCACCTTTTTGGTGACGTCGACCGGGCCGGTCAGCATGATCGCCGGCTCCGAACCGATATTGGCAAACGCGCGGATGCGCGCCCGCGGTTTCAAACTCGCCTTCTTGCCGGCGCGGCTGTTGCCGAGCAGAACCGCAGCGGCGCCGTCGACGATGCCCGAGGAGTTGCCGGCATGGTGGACGTGATTGACGGTTTCGATTTCCGGATGCTTCTGAATGGCGACCGCGTCGAACCCGCCCATTTCGCCCATCTGCACGAAGGCAGGTTTGAGCGAGGCCAGCGACTGCATGGTGGCGTCGGGCCGCATGTGCTCGTCTTTGTCGAGGATGGTCAGCCCGTTGACATCTTTTATTTTGATGACCGACCGGCCGAAGCGGCCCTCTTTCCACGATGTGGCCGCCCGCTTTTGACTTTCGACCGCGTAAGCGTCGACGTCGTCGCGCGAAAAGCCGTATTTGGTGGCGATCAGATCGGCGGAGATGCCTTGCGGCATGAAGTAGTGTTCGACTGCGATGGTGGGATCGACCGCCCAGGCGCCGCCGGAAGCGCCGATACCGACGCGGCTCATCGACTCGACACCGCCGCCAATCGCCATGTCCTGCTGTCCTGACATGATCTGCGCGGCGGCGAAATTGACTGCATCGAGGCCGGAGGCGCAGAAGCGGTTGATTTGCACGCCGGGCACTGTGTCGCCATAGCCGGCGACCAACGCTGCCGTTCGCGCGATGTCGGCGCCGGCCTCACCGACCGGATCGACCACACCCAACACCACGTCGTCGACCATGGTCGGATCGAGATGGTTGCGGTCCTTGATGGCGTCGAGCGCCTGGCTTGCGAGATTGAGCGCGGTTACCTCGTGAAGCGAGCCATCCACCTTGCCGCGGCCACGGGGTGTGCGAACGTGATCGTAGATAAATGCGTCCGGCATCGTGTTTTCTCCTGGCCCGCTCCCGCAAGGGAGAGGGAACACTTCCCCATATAGGCATACCCGCTGCGGAATTGCAGCGGGTGTCCGGCCGGTTCTAGAAGGCCTCGACGGGCAGGGCCATCGTGCTGGCAGCACCGGCCTTTATGCGCGCGAGATGCGTCGTCGCGGCCGGCAGCAGGCGCTCGGCAAAGAAGCGCCCGGTAGCAAGCTTTGCCGCCATCGAATCGGCGGCGCCATTGCCGCCCGTTGCGGCCTTGGCTTTCGCCGCCTCGGCGATGAGACACCACATGTAGCCGAGCGCGACCAGGCCGAAGAGATGCATGTAATCGGTCGACCCGGCGCCGGCGTTTTCCGGATTGCCGAGCGCATTCTGCATGAACCACATCGTCGCCTGTTGCAGTTCGCCGAGCGCCTGGGCGAGCGGCTTGATGTAAGGCGCGAGCTCGGCGTCCGCGCCGTGGTCCTTGATGTAGCCCGACACCTCGGCGAAGAACGCCTGCAAGGCTCGGCCGCCATCCTTGGGCAACTTGCGGCCGACGAGATCGAGCGCCTGGATGCCGTTGGCACCTTCGTAGATCATGGCAATCCGCGCGTCGCGCACGAACTGCTCCATCCCGTGTTCGGCGATGTAGCCGTGGCCGCCGAATACCTGCTGCGCCATGACCGTGTTGGCGAAACCCTGATCGGTCAGCACGCCTTTGATCACCGGCGTCATCAGGCCCATGTGATCGTCGGCGGCCTGCCGTTCCTTGGCATCGCCGGAACGGTGGGCGACGTCGCTTTTGAGCGCGGTCCACAGCACCAGCGCGCGGGCCGCTTCGTTGAACGCGCGTATCGTCATCAGCATCCGGCGCACGTCCGGTTGCACGATAATCGGATCGGCGGGCTTGTCCTTGTACTTGGCGCCGGTAAGCGCGCGACCGGCGAGGCGCTCCTTGGCGTAAGCGGCTGCATTTTGGTAGGCGACTTCCGAAAGCGCCAGACCCTGCACGCCGACGCCGAGCCGCGCTTCATTCATCATCGTGAACATCGCGTTCAGACCGCGATTCGCTTCGCCGACGAGCCAGCCGGTGGCGTCGTCGAAATTCATCACGCATGTGGAATTGCCGTGGATCCCCATCTTTTCTTCGATCGAGCCGCAGGAAACCCCGTTGCGCGATCCAACGGCGCCGTCCTTTGTCGGCAGGAATTTCGGGACGATGAAAAGCGAAATTCCCTTGGTGCCCTCGGGCGCGCCCTCGATGCGGGCGAGGACCAGGTGGATGATGTTCTCGGCCAGGTCGTGCTCGCCGGCGGAAATGAAAATTTTGGTGCCGGTGATTTTATAGGTGCCGTCCGCCTGCGGGACGGCGCGGGTGCGGACAAGACCGAGATCGGTGCCGCATTGCGGCTCGGTCAGGTTCATCGTGCCGGTCCATTGGCCGCTGATGAGCTTCGGCAGGTAGAGCGCTTTCTGCTCAGCGGAAGCGTGAGCGAAGATCGCGGCGGCCGCGCCCTGCGTGAGGCCCGGATACATGGCGAAGGCCATGTTCGAAGAGCAAAGAAATTCACTGATGGATTGCGTAAGCGCCATCGGCAGGCCTTGGCCGCCGAATTCGGCCGACGCCGAGGCGCCAATCCAACCACCTTCGGTGAGTTGCTTGTAGGCGTCCTTGAAGCCTGTCGGTGTGGTCACCGCGCCGTCCGGGTGGCGTTTGCAACCTTCCTTGTCGCCGACGCGATTGAGCGGTGTCAGCACGTCCTCGCTGAACTTCGCCGCTTCTTCCAGCACCGCCTCGACCAGATCGGGCGTGGCGTCGGCAAATCCGGGGAGGTTGTTGTAGCGATCGATGTGGAACACATCGCTCAAAAGAAACATCACGTCGCTAACGGGTGCCTTGTAACTCGGCATGTCGCCCTCCCTGCCGTTCGGTCGTGGGCGCTGCTGCGCCGCCGGCCGGACCGGAAGGTATAACGTAGCCGATTTGCGTCAACGATAAGACGACATCGCCAGTACGCTCGATGGCCGCTGCACAATGGCATTGTCCGTTGCCGGCCGGGTCGGCGAAGGACGCCACGCATCGCTTCGCGGGCTTTCGCGTCCAGCCCGGCCTCCGGTCGCCGCGTGAACGAATGCGTCGACCGTCACCGTAACGGTGACCCGGCCTCCAAATAATGGGCCGGCTGCCAGAACGAGTTTGCCACGGGGGGCGACCGCCACGCGCATTTTAACGGGTTCTTTACCGTAATCCTGAACATTCACTTGCGAGGACAGAATTCCAGGCCCTCTGCGTCGTCTGTTGACGAGCAACGGCTCGAAACAGGGGGCACATCCTGTTCCTCAACCGGCTTGGACGCGAGAATGAAATCGGGCGGTCCGTGGAATCTTAGAGGTCTCCGTCCGGAAGCGCGCGCTGCTGCGCGCGAGGCCGCCCGCACGTCTGGCCTTTCGGTCGGCGAGTGGCTCAACAACGTTATCAGGCCGGCCGATGAACCTGACGACGAGGCGCGATGGTCGGACGATTTCGACCGCGAGCCGAATGATCGCCAGAAATCGAGGCCTCGCGACGACGATCAGGTGGCCACACGGTATCGCGACGCTCCGCCTCGGGCCCCTCGCCATCCTGAACGCGAGGACGAGGACCGGCAGAGCTTTCGCGATGATGAGCGGCAGCGCAGACATCACCTTGATGCGCCGCCGATGCCACAACCGGATTACGAGTTGGCGGTCGAATTGCAGCGGCGGTTCCGCGACGATGAGCGGGAGCAGGGCCGCCCAGGGCCTCCGCCCAGGCGCTTCCGCGATCGCGAACGTGAGGGCGCGCGGCGGCAGAGCTTGCGCGAAGACGGCCGGGAGCAGGGCAGCTATCGAGAGCCGCTGCCCCAGCGCCGTGATCCCGAACCGGACGTTGAGCCGCAGCAACGTTTCCGCAACGATGACAAGAAGCGTGGTCGTTATCGCGCGGCTGGGCCCAAGCGCGGTCGTGATCGCGAATCAGAGGGGGAGCGGCAGCAAGGGTTCCGCGGTGATACTCCGGAGCAAGGCCGCGACCGCGATCCGCGCCCCGAGCGCAACCGGGAACGCGAACGAAATGATGAGCGGCCGCAAGGGTTCCGCGATGATGCTCGCGAGCAAGGCCGCGACCGCGATCCGCGCCCCGAGCGCAATCGGGAACGCGAACGAGATGGCGAGCGGCAGCAATTCCGCCGCGACGACCATGACCATGGCGGCTATCAGGAAAACGGCAGCTATCGAGAGGCGCCGCCCCCGCGCCAGCGTGATCGTGAACCGGAAGTGGAGCCACGGCAACGTCTCAGCGACGACGCCCGCCCGCAGGGTCGCCACCGCGAGGAAGACCAACCCCGTCGCCGGGAACAAGAAGCAGGGGACGAACGGCGTCAGAGCTTTCGCGATGATGCGCGAGAGCAGGGCCGCCTCCAGGATCAGCCTCCATATATCCCTGACCGTGCATCTGAGGACCAATTAGACCTTGATTTCCGCGCTGACGATCGAGAGCGCCGAAGCGCCGTCGCGAACGCGCGCCGCAGCGAAAGCGGCGGCACCGAAGAGAGGCCGGTTCGGCACGACGGACCTCCGGATCGCGAGCCGCTCGCAGCTGCCGATACGCATCGCGTGGAGCCGCAAAGGAACGACCGCCCGCCGGCCGGGTGGGACCGTTTTGACCGCGTTACCGTCAGCGCGGCCGAGCGGGAACGCGTTGAGCGAGCCGCCTTGCGTGCGGCGGCGCGGGACCGTTTCGAAAAAGTCGCGGCAAGCGTTGCGGAACGGAACCGTCAAGAACAAGCCGCGGCGAACATTGCGGAACGGAAACGCCAAGAATCACTCGCCCCAAGCGCGGCGGTGGATGAGATCCGCGACGCCTCGATCAATAAGGCCATAGCTGAAATCACGGCGCGGCAACGTGCCCTCGACAGCGAGGTAGTCGCTTCACCCGCGCGGACCGCCCCGCCGCCACCTCCAGCGCCGCCGCGGCAGCCCGAGCGAGTCATTGCGCCTTGGACCGAGAGTGAACTGGCGCAGAAAGTCGGCGAAGGTGCGGTCGATATCAGCGGCTTTGAGCAGCAACTACGTCATCTGACGACGCAGATCGAGGCTTTACGCCCGTCCGCCGAGCTCGAAAAAGCGGTCAACGGGCTTCGCAGCGATCTCGCGGAAATCGGCCGTTCGGTTACGGAAGCTCTACCGCGGCGCGCACTGGAGGATCTCGAGATCGAGGTCAAGAAGCTTGGCCAGCGCATCGATGACAGCCGCCAGTCGGGCGTCGACTCGACGGCTCTTGCCAGTGTTGAGCACGGCCTGGCGGAGGTGCGTGAAGCGTTGCGGGGCCTGAAGCCGGCCGAAAGCCTGGTCGGCTTCGACGAGGCGGTGCAGAGCCTGACCAAGAAAATTGACGCGATCGCCAGCAAAAATGAAGATCCGGCGGCGTTGCAGCAACTTGAAACGGCCATCGATGTGTTGCGCGGCATGGTATCCCATGTGGCCTCCGACGATGCGCTTACGAAAGTCGCGGCCGACGTGCGCGCGCTTTCGGCGAAGGTCGATAGCCTCGCCGCCAGTGAGACACCCAAGCTTTCGGCGCTGGAGAATCGCATCGATATTCTTGCCGCCGCGCTCAACGCTTCGGCCGAGGCCGGTCAATCCGTGCCCCGCGAACTTGAGAAGCTGCTATCCGGGTTGGTCGAGAAACTCGAATGGGTGCAGCTCAGCCACACCGATCACACCGCGCTCGCGCATCTTGAGGATCGCATCGCGACGTTGGTGAAGAGGCTCGATGCCTCCGATGCACGCCTTGGTCTGCTCGAAGGCGTCGAACGCGGGCTCGCCGATCTTTTAGTTTATATCGAGCAATTACGAGGCACCAACGGAGCGGCCGCTGGCGCCAAGACTTTGGTCACCAATACTTTGGCCGCCAATACTTTGGCCGCCAAGACTTCGGTCGACACGACTTCGGTCACCAAGTCTTCAGTTGTTGCTCCTGCCGCCGCTGTCGCGATCGAGCAGCATGAACTTCCCGAGATCGAGGAAACCGAGCGCCATGGCCTCGACTCGCTCGAAGACATGCATCTCGAAGACATGGACGGTGCGCTCGATCATGCCGATCGGCTGACCACAATCGGAAAGGACGCGCGGATCGATCGGCCGCCGGCCGCACCGGCGGAGCCGTTACCGTCGGCCTTGGATGCCCCCGAACTCGCGCCGCATCCAGTGGCACCTGTCTTCGCGGCGGCTGCTACGCCGGTCGAAGCGGCCCCCATGCCGGTTATGCCCGCCGCCTTCGACGTCACGCCAAAGCTGAGCCAGATTGAACTCCCCCAGCCTGCGTCCAGCACGTCTCGGACACCGATCGACCCCAACCTGCCGCCGGACCATCCTTTGGAACCCGGCTCGCTTCCGGGCCGCTCGCGCCAGTCGCCGTCCGCAGCCGACCGCATCGCCGCGTCGGAAGCCGCGATCGGATCGAAGCCTCCCGTCATTGCCGATCCGGGCGGCGGCAAGCCGGATTTCATCGCGGCGGCGCGCCGTGCGGCGCAGGCCGCTTCCGCCTCGCACGACGATCGAAAGATCACCAGGACCAGCGGTACCGGCACAATTCAGCCCAAGAAAAAGCTGACGGAGCGGTTGCGGACGCTCGCGGTCGCCGCGGCCGTCGTCGTGATCGTCGTCGGCGGCTTCACCATGATTTCGCGGATGTTCGAGGACGGATCTGGCGCGCCGACGCCGGCGCAAGCGCCGCCCGCGCAGACAGCCCCGGATGGTCAGACAGAGGCGCCGCGGCCGCAATCCACGCCGCAGCAGACACAGCCTGATCAACCGCCGCGAAAAGAACCGCCTCACGTCGAAGCGGAGCCGCTAACTGGGCCGGCCGCGACGGCAAGTTCAGCAGGCGCACCGGTGACAATTCCCGGGCCGCCGCTTGATCTCGGCGCCGCACCGCAAGCTGGCGCGGGGGCGCCTGGTCCCGCGGACGGCACGCCGACCGACATTACTGGCTCGTTGCCGGGGTCGCATTCGGGCGCCCCGACGTCGTCAGCGGGCGGCGACAAACTTCCACCGGCCATCGGCGGTCCGGCGCTGCGCCTGGCTGCCCTTGCCGGCGATCCGTCGGCTGCTTACGAGGTAGCCATTCGCTTCGCCGAGGGCCGCCTGGTTCCGGCCAACAACGAGGAAGCGGCGCGCTGGTTCGAAATCGCGGCCAAGAAGGGGCTCGCCCCCGCGGAGTTTCGCCTCGGCGGGCTCTACGAAAAAGGCCTGGGCGTAAAGAAAAACCTTGCTACCGCGCGCGACCTCTATCGCGCCGCCGCCGAAAAGGGTCACGGCAAGGCGATGCACAATCTGGCTGTCCTTTACGCCGAGGGCGCCGAGGGCAATCCGGACTACCGAATCGCTGCGCAATGGTTCCGCAAGGCCGCCGATCGCGGTATCGCCGACAGCCAGTACAACCTCGCCATTCTCTACGCACGCGGCGTCGGCGTGGAGCAAAATCTCGGCGAATCCTACAAATGGTTCTTCCTCGCGGCCAAAGAGGGCGACCAGGACGCTGTTCGCAAGCGTGATGAAATCGCTTCCCGTCTCGATCAGCCGTCACTTGAGGCCGCGCGCGCCGCCGCCGATAAGTGGACACCGCTGCCGCAGCCGGCGGATGCGGTCACGGTGAAGGGTGTTTGGGATGCGCCGGCGAACGGAACGCCCCCGCCCAAGCCGAAGCCGCATTCGGCCAAAGTCTCCACGCCGGACGCCGCCAGGGTTAACACCCGGATTAACTAAGCTCCGTCGGCGCGATCAAATTTGTGCGCGCTTCTGTCGTTGAAGGTATGCCGCGCGGCCTCGCGCGAGTAGAACGGTTCAGCAGCCAAACAAACGCCGGCAGCCGATCCGTGCAGATATTCCTTCCGATCGCCGACATACCGGTAAACGTCTTTCTCGTGCTGGCGATGGGGCTGGCGGTCGGCTTCATTTCCGGCATGTTCGGTATCGGCGGCGGATTTCTGATGACGCCGCTTTTGATCTTCATCGGCGTGCAGCCCGCCGTGGCGGTCGCCAGCGTCACGCCGCATGTCGCGGCCTCCTCGTTCTCCGGGGCGATCGCCAATTGGCGGCGCAACACGCTCGACATCACCCTGGCGCTCACGCTGCTTGCCGGCGGCATCGTCGGCACCGCCGGCGGCGTGGCGTTGTTCACGTGGCTGCGCGCGCTCGATCAGCTCGATCTGATGATCGGCTTGTCCTACGTCACGCTCTTGAGCGTGGTCGGCGTCCTGCTGGTCGGCGAAAGCGCGCGCGCCATCATCCGCAGCCGCCAGGGCAAGCCGGTCGAGCTGCGCCGGCCCGGCGCGCATATCTGGTTTCATGGCTTGCCGCTGAAGATCCGGTTCAAGCGCTCCAAGGTTTACGTTTCCGCCATCCCGGTGCTGGCGATCGGCTTCGTCATTGGTTTCCTTGGCGCCATCATGGGCATCGGCGGCGGCTTTCTGCTGGTGCCAATGCTGATTTATTTGCTGCGGGTGCCGACGGCGACGGTCATCGGCACTTCGATGGTACTCACTTTTCTCACCATGGTATCGGCGACGGTGTTGCATGCAGCGACCAACCATTTGGTGGACGCCGTGCTTGCGCTGATCCTGATGATAGGCGGCGTGATCGGCGCGCAGTTCGGCGCGCATGCCGGGCATCGCATCCGCGGCGAGTGGCTGCGTCTGTTGCTGGGCTTGCTGGTCCTGTCCGTTGGGCTGCGCTTTGCCGTCGCGCTGGTGCTGCGGCCGGACGACCTCTACTCGATCCGGATCATCGGGGGCGGGCTGTGAGTTACGCGCCTACCGCGGCGTTCCTCGCCGTTGCCTTCCTGGCTAATTCCGGCCCGGCCGCGGCCGAACGGCTGGTCGCTTCGCTCACCAATCATCACGTGATGATCACCTCGAATTATACCGGTGTGGAGCTGGTATTGTTCGGCTCGGTCGAACGCGATGCAGCGGGCGCACCGCGTCGCGGCCAGTACGATATCGTGGCCACCGTCGTTGGGCCGCGGGAGCCGCTGCGCACGCGGCGCAAACAGCGCGTGCTCGGGATCTGGGTGAATACCGCCTCCCGCACCTTCATCGATCCACCCTCTTATCTGGCCGTGCTGTCGAGCCGGCCGCTCGACGCCATCGCCAGCGCGGATACCCTGAAGCGGCTGCAACTTGGGATCGCCGATACGCCGCTTCCCGAACTGATCAACAACGATATCGGTGAAGTGGCCAATGATCCCTTTCGCGCGGCCCTGGTGCGGCTCATGCGCGATCAGGGCCTTTACAGCGAAGAACCGAGTGCGGTGACGTTCCTCACGCCTACGCTGTTTCGCGCATCGATCCAGCTGCCGGCGCAAGTGCCGATCGGCAGTTATAAGGTCGACGTCAAGCTGTTCGCCGACGGCAATCTGATCGCCCACACGGATTCCGCCTTCGAGATCGTGAAGGTCGGCTTTGAGCAATTTGTGGTCGAGGCCGCACGCGACCACGGCCTGCTTTACGGTTTAGCGACCGCGCTGATGGCGCTGTTGACTGGCTGGATCGCGAGCGTCGCGTTTCGGAGAGACTGAGTTTCAATCCGGCAGGCAGCGTGTCGCGGCGATCGCATAAAGCCTTTGCGCGCCGAGCATGTGCGCGGTGAAGGCGAGCGAGCCAAACAGGCCAAGGATCGCACGGTCGCGCACATTGAGTCCGCCCGCATAGGCGCCGAAAGCGGGCATGACGAGACGGCGGCCGTCGGTGGCGAAGCAGCGCCGGCTCACGGCCCGTCCGCGTTGCGCCACACGCGCGACCGGATGCAGATGCCCCGCGATCTCGCCATCGACCGACGCCGCGGACGGTTCGTGGCGCAAAGTCAGCGGACCGAGCGCCAGCGATTCGGCGAAGCGGCCGCCAACGTCCGCGGGCAGGTCGGGATCGTGATTGCCGGCGACCCAGAGCCAGTCGCGTCCGCGTTGGAGCGCGTGCAGCGCGGCCCGATCGCTGCCGCTCATGCGCGAAGGCCCGTGATCGTCATGAAAACTGTCGCCCAGCGCAATCACCAATCGCGGCGCGTGGCGATCGATGAGGCGGGCAAGCCGCGCCAGCGTTGTCGCGGTGTCGTAGGGCGGCAGCAGCACGCCGCGTTTGGCGAAAGCCGAGCCCTTTTCGAGATGCAGATCGGCGACGATCAACAGGCCCTCGTCCGGCCAGCACAGCGCGCCGGCCGGATCGGCGATCAGCGTGACGCCGGCCAGGGCGACCGCATGATCCTTCGCCTGGTTCTTGGCCTGTCCTGAAGCTCGAACCTCGGCGGGCTCGGCTTTCAGTGCCTGCACTCTCATTGCATCGCTTCCTTCACCAATTCGTCCGCTGCCTCGGCGAGAAGCGAATCCGCAGCCTCGCCGTAAACCGACTCGCGCCCGATTTCCAGCATGACGGGGACGGCGAGCGGCGACACATGGTCCAGCGCTTTATGAACGATTCGGCCCTGGATGCGCGAGAGCATATCGGCAAGCCTGCGCACGTCGAGGAGGCCGGTCGCGGCGTCCGCACGCGCGGCGCGCAACAGCACATGGTCGGGCTGGTGGCTGCGCAGCACGTCGTATACGAGGTCGGTGGAGATTGTGACCTGACGCCTCGACTTCTCCTGCCCCGGGAAGCGACGCTCGATCAGTCCGGCGATGATCGCGCACGTGCGGAAGGTGCGTTTCATCAGCGCCGACTCGTCGAGCCAGGCTTCGAGGTCGTCGCCGAGCATGTCCTGGTCGAACAGAGCATCGAGCGCCAGTTCACCCCGCGCGATGCGCTGGGCGACGTCGCCGAGGCCCCAGACGGCGAGCGCATATTCGTTGGCGACGAAGCCGAGCGGCCGCAGCCGCGCACGTTCGAGCCGCCGCGTCAGCAGCATGCCGAGCGTCTGGTGGGCGAGGCGGCCTTCGAACGGGTAGCAGATGAGGTAATGCTTGTTGCCACGTGGAAACGTTTCGACCAGCAATTCCCGCGCGCCCGGCATCTGCGAGCGCCATTGCTGGATTTCGAGCCACTCGCGCACCTGCGCAGGAAGTTCACGCCATTGCTGGGGATGCGCAATGATGTTTCGCACCCGTGCGGCGAGATAGGTCGAGAGCGGAAATTTTCCACCTTCATAGGCCGGCACTTTCGGGTCTTCAGAGGTGGAGCGCGAGACATAGACCTCGTCTTCGACCAGCGCTTCGTATTTGAGAATCTCGCCGGAGAAGACGAAGGTATCGCCCGGCACCATGGTCTCGACGAAATATTCCTCGACCTCTCCCAAAAGCCTGCCGCCGCGCGGTATTATTTTCGAGGCGCGCGAGCGCACGAGGCGCACTTTCAGCATATCGGCGGCGACGATGGTGCCGACGTTAAGCCGGTAGCGCTGCGCGACGTTGGGGTTGGCGATGCGCCAGCGCCCGTCCTTGCCGAGGCGGATGCGGGCGAAACGGTCGTAAGCCTTCAGCGCATAGCCGCCGGTCGCAACGAAATCCACGACGGCATCGAAGTCCGTCCGCGTCAGCGACGCATAAGGCGCCGCGGCCGTCACTTCGTCGTATAGATCCTCGCTGCGAAACGGCTCGCCGCAGGCGCAGCCGAGCACGTGCTGTGCCAGTACGTCGAGCGCGCCGACGCGCAATGGCGGCGTATCCTGTGCGTTCTCGTCGATGGCGTCGAGCGCGGCACGGCATTCGAGCACTTCGAAGCGATTTGCCGGAACGAGCACGCCTTTTGACGGTTCGTCCATGCGGTGATTGGCGCGGCCGATGCGCTGGAGCAGCCGCGAAGCACCCTTCGGCGCGCCGACATTGACGACAAGATCGACATCGCCCCAGTCGACGCCAAGATCGAGCGAAGAGGTACAAACGACGGCCCGCAGCCGGCCGCCGGCCATCGCTTCTTCGACTTTGCGCCGCTGCGCTACGTCGAGCGAGCCGTGATGGAGCGCGATGGCGAGATTGTCGTCGTTGATGTGCCAAAGCTGCTGAAAAATGCCTTCGGCCTGGCTGCGGGTGTTGACGAAAACCAGCGTCGTGCGATGCGCCGCGATAAGCCGGTAGATCTCGTCGAGCGCGTGCCGTGCCGAGTGCCCCGCCCAGGGCAGCCGCTCGCGCGTATCGAGCATGGTGACGTGCGGCGCGGCGCCAGCTTCCGCAGTGACGAGATCAGCATGCGCGCGCTCGGAACCGCTGCGCTGCGGCATCATGAAGTGTGCGAGTTCTTCGGGCTCCGCCACTGTCGCCGAGAGGCCGACGCTGGTGAGATGGGGCGCGAGCCGGAAAAGCCGCGCCAGGCCGAGCGAGAGCAGGTCGCCGCGCTTGGAGACGACAAGCGCGTGCAACTCGTCGAGGATCACGCGTTTGAGCGAGCCGAACAAATACGGCGCGTCGGCGGAGGCGAGCAAAAGCGCGAGCTGCTCCGGCGTCGTCAGCAAAATCTCCGGCGGATCGCGGCGCTGACGTTGACGCTTCGAGGTCGGGGTGTCGCCGGTCCGGGTCTCGATGCGGACCGGCAATTGCATCTCGGCGACTGGGGTTTCCAGATTGCGCGCGATATCGACCGCGAGCGCTTTGAGCGGCGAGATATAAAGCGTATGCAGCCCGCCTTCGCGATGTACGGCGCGGCCGAGGGAGACGAGTTTCCGTTTGCCGCCCGTGCCTGCCGCTGCGGCGGCGCCGCTTAATTCCACCAGACTCGGCAGAAAGCCGGCGAGCGTCTTGCCGCCGCCGGTCGGCGCGATCAGCAGCACGGAACGGCCGGCATTCGCCTTGGCCAGAAGCTCGAGCTGGTGCGCGCGCGGAACCCAGCCGCGGCTGGCGAACCAGCGCGCGAATATGTCCGGCAGCACCGTGGGGCGCTCGAGCACGGTCATTTGCCGGAACTACCGGGCGCGTGTGGCGGGGTCGAGGCCCGTGCGACGACGACGAGGCTGTCGACCGGAACGCCTTTTTCGTTACGCACGGCGACATCGGCAACCGACGTCATCGTGAGGGTGGCGTCGGCCAGCGCGCGACGGATGTATGGTTCGGCATGGGCGTAGCGCAGCGTCGGCAAAAGCTTCATGCCGTCGCCGGGATGCGTCTCGACCGTGAAAGCCAAAAGGCCGGCCGGCGCGAGAATGCGCGCCGCCGCGGCGATGATCGGTGTGAGATCGTTGATGTAGACGAAGACGTCGGCAGCGAGGATGAGATCGTATTTCGCACATTTGCCAACCTCCGCTTTAAGGAAGCCGGTGAGATCAGCGGTGACAAGACGGTCATAGAGGCCTTTGCTCTTTGCCTGCGCGATCATGCCGGGCGATAGATCGACCCCGACCAAGCGCTCGACAAAAGGACGAAAAACGGCGCCGGTCAGTCCGGTACCGCAGCCGAGATCGAGCATGGCGGGAAAATGCAGTACGCGTCCGGCCGCCCGCATCGTGCCTTCGATGGCATCGTGGAGCAGTGCCGGTCCGCGATAGGCGAGGCGCTCTGTGAGCGCCGCGTCATAACGAGTGGAATATTGATCGAACAGCCGGCGGACATACGCTTCGCTCATCGCCGGGGCGGCATTGCCGGCCCCCAGGCGGGCAAGCTGCAGGCGGGCGCCGTGATAGTCCTCCGGATCGGCATCACGGGCTTTGTCGAACGCGTCGATGGCGCCCGGGCCATCGCCGAGGCGGTCGCGGATGGCGCCGAGCGCAAACCACGCGGTCGCAAAGCCGGGCGCCTGTTCCACGGTTTGCGTAAGAATGTCCGCCGCGCCGGCAAAATCGCCGCGCGCGGCATGGTCGAGAGCCCATTTGTAGCGCCGGTCGGCGATCAGATCGCCGGAAGAAACGAAAAGCGGGCCGGTGTCGGTCATCGTGTGCTCGCGCCCCGAAGGGGAATGATTATTTATGACTCGCCATGCGTCCTGAAGACATCCTGACGCCGACGTCGGCCGGCGTATGCTGCAAAATCGGCTCTTTTCATATCGATCCGACGCGGCCGGTCGAGCGTGCGCTGATCACGCATGCGCATTCCGACCATGCCCGCGCCGGGCACGGCGCGGTGCTGGCGACGCAGGAAACCCTCGATCTCATGCGGCTGCGTTACGGCGAGAATTTTGCCGGTACGAGCCAGGCGATCGGCTACGGCGCAAGCGTCGATCTTGGCGGCGCGAAGGTGACGTTTCACCCCGCCGGGCACGTTCTCGGCTCGGCGCAAATCGCGGTCGAAGCCGGCGGCCTGCGTGTCGTCGCGTCCGGCGATTACAAGGAGGTGCCGGATCCGACCTGTACGCCGTTCGAACTCGTGCCGTGCGATGTCTTTATCACGGAAGCAACCTTCGCCCTGCCGGTGTTCCGTCACGGCGACCCGGACGAGCAGATCGCGAAATTGCTTGGCTCGGTGGCGCTGTTCCCTGAGCGCGCGCATCTCGTCGGCGCTTATTCGCTCGGCAAGGCGCAACGCGTCATCGCGCTGCTCCGCAAAGCCGGCTATGGCGCGCCGATCTACCTCCATGGCGCGATGGAGAGCATCACCAGCTACTACGCAAGCCGCGGCATCGCGCTCGGCGAGTTGCGTCCGGTGCGCGGCGTCGCCAAGACCGAGCTTGCCGGCACCATTACGATCTGCCCGCCCTCGGCGCTGAGCGACGTCTGGGCGCGGCGCTTCCCCGATCCGGTAACGGCCTTTGCCTCGGGCTGGATGCGCATCCGTGCCCGGGCGCGCCAGCATGGCGTGGTGTTGCCGCTTGTCGTTTCCGATCACGCCGATTGGGACGGACTGACCGCGACGATCGCCGCGACCGGCGCCGGCGAAATCTGGGTTACGCACGGCCAGGAAGACGCGCTGGTGCATTGGTGCGTCACGCGCGGACTCAAAGCGCGCCCGCTCGACATCGTCGGCTATGGCGACGAGGACGAGGCCGACGGCAAAGGCGGCGAGGTGACGGAATGAACCGCTTCGCCGAACTATTGGATCGCCTCGCTTACGAGCCGGCCCGCAACGCCAAGCTGCGGTTGATCACTGATTATTTCCGCTCGACGCCCGATCCCGAGCGCGGCTGGGCGCTCGCCGCGCTCACCGGCGCGCTGAATTTCCCTCATGCCAAGTCCGGTCTCATCCGCAGTTTGATCGCCGAGCGCACCGACCCGGCGCTGTTCGGGTTCTCCTACGACTATGTCGGCGATCTCTCCGAAACCGTCGCGCTGATGTGGCCCAGGTCTGCGGCAGGCTCGCCACCCTCTCCCGCACGGGGAGAGGGTTCGGAAGAACTGTCGCTGACCGTCGTCATCGAAACTCTCTCAAGCCTCGGCAAGGCCGAACTGCCGGCGCGGCTGGCGCGCTGGCTCGACGCGCTCGACGAGACCGGACGCTGGGCGCTGATCAAGCTCGTCACCGGCGGATTGCGCATTGGCGTCTCGGCGCGGCTTGCCAAAGCCGCGGTTGCCGCACTTGGCGCGAGCGATGCGCAGGATATCGAGCTGCTCTGGCCCGGCCTCTCGCCGCCCTATATCGGGCTGTTTGCCTGGCTGGAAGGCCGCGCGGACAAGCCTGCGAGCAGCGATCCGGCGCCGTTCCGGCCGCCGATGCTGGCGCACGCGCTTGACGAGCCGGACCTTGCCCCACTCGATCCGGCGGAATTCATGGCCGAATGGAAGTGGGACGGCATCCGCGTGCAGGCCGTTGCGGCACGGCTTGAAGAGGGAATGACCGGACGGCTTTATTCACGCACCGGCGAAAACATTTCCCGAAGCTTTCCCGATCTGGTCGAAAAGCTGCGGATGCCGGGTGCGATCGACGGCGAACTTCTCATCGTGCGCGAAGGACGGGTGCAAAGCTTCAACGTTCTTCAGCAACGCCTTAATCGCAAAAGCGTGACGACAAAGCTTCTGGCCGAATTTCCGGCGCACCTGCGCGCCTACGATCTCCTCGCCGACGGCGATGAGGATTTGCGGGAGCTTCCGTTCGCGCAGCGGCGCGCGCGGCTCGAGCGTTTTGTTGCCCGGCTCAATGAGCCGCGCATCGATCTGTCGCCGCTCGTTGCCTTTGCGACCTGGGACGAGCTCACGGCAGCGCGAAACGATCCGGTGTCGGCGGGAGCAGGTGCCGACGCCGACGCCGTCGAAGGCATCATGCTCAAGCGGCGCGACGCGCTTTATCTCCCCGGCCGGCCGAAGGGCTTGTGGTGGAAGTGGAAGCGCGATCCGTTCATCGTCGACGCCGTGCTGATGTACGCCCAGCGCGGCCACGGCAAGCGTTCGTCGTATTATTCCGACTATACCTTCGGGGTTTGGACGCGCGGCGAGGAGGGCGACGAACTCGTGCCGGTCGGTAAGGCTTATTTCGGCTTCACCGACGAGGAGCTTCTTCAGATCGACCGCTTCGTGCGCCGTAACACTGTCGACCGGTTTGGGCCGGTGCGCGAGGTGGTTCATCAGGCGAATGAAGGCCTGGTGCTGGAAGTCGCGTTCGAGGGCTTGCAGCGTTCGACCCGGCATAAATCAGGACTTGCGATGCGGTTTCCGCGGATCAATCGCCTGCGCTGGGACAAGCCGCCGGGCGAAGCCGACCGCTTGGAGCGGCTGGAAGCGATCCTGACGCAAATCGAAACCGGACGCGCGGCGTGAGCAAGCCGCGGCGTGCGCGCCGCTTCACCGAACGGTCTGAACGGTGGCTTCGCTTGTTGCCGCCTTCGTCACCTCGGTGAGCGGCCAGCGCGCGCGCGGCGCGGTGGCGAGCGTGTCGGTCAGGCCAAGCGCCAGACGCTCGGCGCCCGCCCAGGCGATCATGGCGCCGTTGTCGGTGCACAAAGCCGGCGGCGGCGCGACGAGCGTGGTGCCGACCTCGAAGGCGACGCGATGCAGGGCCTTGCGAATCGCCTGATTGGCGGCGACGCCGCCGGCGCAAACGAGCGCGGTAGGGGTGCCGATCTGGTCGCGAAACATTTGCATCCCGGTGCGCAGCCGATCCATCACCACCTCGCCAACCGCCTGCTGAAACGAGGCGCAAAGGTCGGCGACGTCGGCGTCGCTGAGAGGGGCGATCTTCTGCGCTTCAAGGCGCAGGGCGGTTTTCAGCCCGGACAGCGAGAAGTTTGCGTCCGGCCGCCCGATCATGGGACGCGGCAACGCAAACCGTTCGGGGTCGCCGAGCGCGGCCTCCTTCTCGACCAGCGGCCCGCCGGGATAACCGAGGCCCAGCAGCTTGGCGGTCTTGTCGAAGGCCTCACCGATGGCATCGTCGAGCGTTCCGCCGAGGCGGACATAGTCGCCGACGCCGCGCACGCCGAGAATCTGCGTGTGGCCGCCGGACGCCAGGAACAGGCAGTAAGGGAATGGCGTCGCGTCAGTGAGACGCGCGGTCAGCGCGTGCGCCTCCAAGTGATTCACCGCCATCAGCGGCTTGCTGTGCACGAAGGCGATTGCCTTGGCCATGGTCAGGCCGACGATCACGCCGCCCATCAGGCCCGGCCCAGCGGCCGCGGCGACGCCGTCGAGTGCGGCGAATGAGACCTGCGCCTCGCTCATCGCCTTGGCGATGATGTTATCGAGCGCCTCGACATGGGCGCGGGCGGCAATTTCAGGGACGACGCCGCCGAACTCGGCATGTTCGCTGATTTGTGAAAGGACCACATTCGACAGGATGCGGCCTTCCCCCTCCGCGGTTCGCTCCACCACGGCGGCGGCTGTTTCGTCGCAGGTCGTTTCAATGCCGAGGATGATCATCGGTATATTATGACATGACGTGTGATGACATGGGGCGTCGCGCTTCGGCGCGGCCTAGCACCTGAAGGTCCAGGGACACAATCGGCAATGACACATTCGGCAAGTGAGGCACCCCTGCTGCGCATTGGTTCGCGCGGTTCCCCACTTGCGCTGTTTCAGGCCCGCGAAGTGCAAAGCCGCCTCGCCGCGGCGGCCAAAGTCGATGCCGAACGGATCGAGATCAAGGTCATTCGCACCACCGGCGACGTCGTTCAGGATCGTCCGCTCGCCGAAGCCGGCGGCAAAGGGCTCTTCGCCAAGGAAATCGAGGAGGCCCTGCTTGCCGGCACCATCGATCTTGCCGTGCATTCCTCGAAGGATCTCCCGACCATATTGCCGGCCGGCCTCGTTCTGGCGGGTTTCCTGCCGCGCGAGGACGCGCGAGACGCCTTCATCAGCCGCAAAGCCAAGACGTTGCGCGAGTTGCCGCATGGCGCCGTCGTCGGCACCGCGTCGCCGCGCCGTCAGGCGCTCGTCAGGCGATTGCGGCCGGACCTGACGCCGGTCGTGCTGCGAGGCAACGTGGAAACGCGCCTGCGCAAGCTCGAAGCCGGCGAAGTCGATGCGACGCTGCTGGCCGTCGCCGGCCTCAAGCGTCTCGGTCTTTTGTCGGCGGCAACGGAAATTCTCGACCTCGACGCGTTCCTTCCGGCGGTTGGCCAGGGCGCGATCGGAATCGAAACGCGCGCAGACGATACCAGGACGCGCGGATTCGTCGCAGCGATCGACGACGCCGATACCGCGATCGCGCTTGCCGCCGAGCGCTCCTTCCTCGCCGTGCTGGACGGTTCCTGCCGCACCCCGATCGGCGGCCATGCCCGCGTCGACGCCGCGACCGTCCGCTTCCGCGGCATCATCGTGAAGCCGGACGGCAGCGAGGCGTTCGAGGTCTCGCGCGATGGCCGTCGCGAGATGGCAGCGGAGCTTGGCGCCGATGCCGGCCGCGAATTGCGCGATCGCGCCAGCGCCGATTTTTTCGTGCGAGTTTGAAATGCGGCTGCTGGTGACCCGGCCCGAAGCCGACGCGGAACGGACCGCAACGGCGCTGCGGGCTTGCGGTCACACCGTCTTCGTCGCGCCGCTCCTGCACATCGAGCCAGTCGAGGCTGCCGAGATCGCCGCCGGACCATTTGCGGCAATTCTCGTCACCAGCGCCAACGCGGCGCCGGCGATTGCGCGGCACCAGCGCTTTACGGAATTGCGCGGACTCCCGGTATTCGCGGTCGGCGGGCGCAGCGCGCAGGCGATGCGAAATGCCGGCTTTGCGGATGTGACGTCCGCCGATGGCGACGTAAGCGACCTCGCACGTCTGGTTGCCACGCGTATTAGTGCCGGAGCCTCGCTGCTCTATCTTGCCGGGGCCGATCGCGCCGGCGATCTCGCCGGTAGACTTTCGGGGCAGGGCTTCAGCGTCCGCACCGTCGTGATCTATCGCGCCGTTGCCGCTGCCATTCTTCCATCCGCAGCGGCGGATGCTCTGGCGGGCGGCGTCGATGGCGTCCTGCATTTCTCGCGCCGCAGTGCTGAGGCATATATACGCACGGCGCGCGCCGTCGCGGCCGGTGACGACGCGCTCAGGAAGGCCACGCATTTTTGTATTTCCGCCAGCGTCGCGGAGCCGCTCGTTCAGGCCGGCGCCGCCGAAATCCGGATCGCGGCGGAGCCGACCGAACCCGCTTTGATGACCCTTATTCCGGCGCCATGAAAGGCCGCCAGCCGTGTTGTTGCCGCCTTCACGCCTCCGTATTATGCCGTGGCGGCTGGCGGTGCGACGCATCGGCCGCCTGACGTAGCGCTTGCCTTCTCGACTACCCTGGAGAACGAATGAGCGAGCCAGATAGCACACCCACCACACCACGTTCGCCGCCGCCGACCATCGATCTTACGGCGGAGGAAATTGGTGGCCGCAAGGCTTCCGGTCACGCGATCCACTATGTCATCGGTACCGTGGCAGGCGCGGTCGCGGTGGCGGCGCTTGTCGCCGCACTATGGACAGCCGGTTTGTTTCCGGCCCATCAGATTGCGACGTCTCAGCCAACGGCCGCTCCGACGGCTCAGGGTGCCGACACCGCCGAAATATCGTCCCGGCTCGACAAGATTTAGCAGGCGCTGGAAGCGCCACGCTCCGATGAGGCGCTCACCAACCGCATCGCGGCGACAGAAGCGCAGAGCAAGTCGCTTGCCGATACCGTTGCGGCATTGACGCGCCGTGTCGACGATGTGGCGGCTGCCTCGCAGAACGCGCTCACGCAGGTTTCGGCTGCGGCCGCCGCGGCGGACGCGGCAAAGACCGCCGCACAGGCTGCGGCTACGCGAAGCGACGTCGAGACGCTGACGAGCCGCATCGCGGCGCTCGAAAACGCGGTCAAGTCGCTCTCCGCCGATGTGACACAGCGAAGCTCGAGTGCCGACGGCCGCATCGCGGCGCTTGAAGGCGTGGTCAAATCGCTCACCGCCGACGTGGCACAGCGAACCTCGAGCGCCGACGACCGCGCGACGCGCGCGACCGTCGCCGCCGAGGCGCTTCGCGCCGCCGTCGAGCGCGGTGCCGGCTTTAAGGCCGAGCTTGCCGCGGTGAAATTGCTCGGCGGCGATCAGGCTGCGACCACCGCGCTTGAGCCCTTCGCGGCCGATGGCGTTCCGAGCGCCGCGTCGCTTGGACGCGAACTCGCCGCGCTGCTGCCGGCGATGCAGCGGGCGCTGGAGCCGCCATCGAGCGGCGGCTCCTTCCTCGCGCGGCTGGAAAATCACGCGCGAAACCTCGTTCAGGTCACGCCGCTCGACGGGACTGTGGCGCCGGCCGGCGACAATCCCGCGTCGGCAATCGCGCGGATTGGCGCCGATGCCGCGCACGGCGACCTGACGGCGGCGCTTGCCGGCATCGGCCGGTTGCCGGAGGCCGCGCGCGCGCTTGCGGACGGCTGGGTCAAGAAGGCCGAAACCCGTGATGCCGCGCTCGCGGCGAGCCGGCGCATCGCCGCCGACGCGCTTGCCGTGCTCAGCAAACCGGTCTCGCAATGACCCGCGTCGTCATCTTTCTCGTTGTCGTTGGCGCGCTGGCGGTTGGCGCGGCTTGGCTGGCTGACCGGCCGGCTGATGTTGTTATCACCTGGCCGTGGTTGGACCAGATTTGGCCGGGCCATGGCGGGATCAAGACCTCGCTGATGGTGCTCGGTGCCGCGATCGTGGCGACGATGGCGGTCATTGCCCTGCTGTGGAGCCTGGTGAGCGCGCTCTTGCGCTCGCCGTTCATCCTGCGCCGGCATCTGCACCGCCGCCGCGGCGAGCGCGCCTACGAGGCGATCTCGCGCGGCCTGGTCGCGGTCGGCGCCGGCGATCTCGCCGCCGCGCGCAAGCACGCGGCCGAAGTCGCGCGCATCGCGCCCGCCGAACCGCTTGCGCTCTTGCTGACCGCGCAATCGGCGCAACTCGGCGGCGACAGCGAAGCCGCCGACAGTATCTTTCGTGCGATGGCGGGCCGCGACGACACCAAGGCGCTTGGCCTGCATGGACTCTATGTCGAGGCCCGGCGTCGCGGCGATCACGCCACCGCGCACGCCTTTGCCGAGGAGGCGGCGCGGCAAAGTCCTTCGCTCGGCTGGGCCGGCGAGGCGGTGCTCGAATTCCGCTGTCTCACCGGCGACTGGGCCGGCGCGCTGGCGCTGCTGGAAAGCAACAGGCGCGCGATGGACAAGGAGGCCTACCGCCGTCAGCGCGCGGTGATGCTCACGGCGCGCGCGAACGAGACGCAGGAGACGGATCGAGACAGCGCCAAGGCCTTCGCTCTCGAAGCGGCGAAACTGGCGCCGACTTTCGTGCCGGCGGCGTCGCTTGCGGGCCGCATGCTCGCGGAGTCCGGCGAATTGCGCCGAGCGTCACGGGTGCTTAACAAGGCTTGGGTGGCGAACCCGCATCCCGACCTCGCCCAGGTGTTCTCCAGTATTCGCTATGGCGATGCGGCGCGCGATCGCCTCAAACGCATCGAAGCGCTGGCGAAGAAAGTGCCGGGTCACGTAGAAGGCGCATTGGCGATGGCGCGTGCCGCGCTCGACGCGCGGGAATTCGCCAAGGCGCGGGCCGCGCTCGCCTCCTATCTTGCCGCGCCGACCAAGCGTATCGCTTTGTTGATGGCGGAGCTGGAACGCGCCGAACGCAACGATGAAGGCCGCGCCCGCGAATGGATCGCGCGCGCCGTCAACGCGGCGCCCGATCCGAAATGGACGGCCGAGGGGCACATTTCCGATCACTGGCTGCCGGTATCGCCGAGCGGCCGGCTCGACGCGTTCGAGTGGCGCGTTCCGCTGACCGGCATTGCCGGTCCGGCGCCGATGATCGATCCGGAGCATTCAGCAATCGCCGCTGTCGCGGCCGCGCCGGCTGCTGCGGCGAGCGAGCCGAAAAGTGAAAGCGCGCCGGTGGCGCTGGCGACGCCTCAGGAGAAACAGGCTGCGCCGGCTGCGGTCGAGCCCATTGTCGCGGCCGAGCGTATTGCTGCGGCGCCCGCCATCAGCGCGCCACGCCGGGGAAAAGTTCAACCGGTGATTCCGCTGGTGCACGCGCCCGACGATCCCGGCCCCGACGGCGCCAGCGAGGTCGAACCGCCATCCGAGCCGTCAAACGGCGGCTGGCGGAAGATTCTGGAATAAAGGCGCGATATATGCCGCTGTACGTTGCCGAGTTTCAGTTCCGCTACAATAATCGGTTCAATTCCGACATTTTCGGCACGGCAATCGGCGGATGCTAAAGTCTCTGACGAATGTGGCCGTGATCGCTGCATTCGCGGGGCTTCTGATTGGATTTGGATTTGCAGAGTGGCAGGCATCACATCAGCCCCCACCACACAATCGCGAACAGCCAACCGTAGCCAATACCAAAAATAGCCATAAGGGCTACGCGACCTCCGATCCAGAAGCACGCGGCAAGCACGACAGCACTGCCGAGAAAGGCGATTGGTACGATACTTTTAGCGCGCACCCGACCGAATGGCTGCTCGTCCTGTTCAATCTTTTTCTGGTCGCTTTCACTGGCCTGCTGTGGCGGTCCACCGATAAATTGTGGAAAGACGGAATCGACCAACTTGAACACACTCGAAACGAAGCGGGGCAAGCCCGGTTCAATCGTATTCGCGAAGAAGCCCGACTTAATGAGCAGATTGAAATTGCGCGCCAAACTGTCGAGGCCGCCAAAACGGAATTTATTTCTACGCATCGGCCCCGAATTATTTTGAGAGAAGCCATCATCGGAACGTTCTTGGAAGGAACACCAATCAGTGTAATTTTTCATCTGGCCAACATGGGGGACACGGCGGGCACGGTCGTAAGGAGTTACGTCAGAGTAGACACAGTCCCAAGAGGCCCGATCCCGTTGCTTCACATAAGCGTTGAACAGCATCATGATCTTGGCGAAATCGTCCTTGGACCGGGCCAAGCCATTTTGCTGACCTTCAAAGGGCAGACCCCCAAATGGGAAAGCAATCGATAGCAAGAAAAATCCTACTTGAGCACCAGCGGACCTATCCTCTACCGAGACGCGACTATCCATTTTTACGGGCAGCTTATTTACAAGGATCACGGACCGGGCATCTGGCGACGAACGGCTTTCCGACGCCAATTGATTCCCGAGCGGCAACGCTTTTACCGAATTCCCGACGAACCCGATTTGGATTACAGCGACTAGAATGATCCGCGCTACGCGCCCGGTTAGCCCCCCTCCGCGTTTCTTTGCTTCGGCGTGTCGGATGCACTATAATGCATGAAGAATAATTCGCGGCGGCAAGGAGAGCCGGTGTCTGAACCGAAAAAGAAGCCTTCGCCGAGACCCGCAAGCATCCCGCCAAGCGACGCTGCGCAGACGGCGGCATTTCTCGATGCTATCGGCCGCGAGGTGCGAAAGAATCGCGCCAAGCGCGGCATGACGCGCCGCCAATTGGCGCAGGCTTCGGAGACGTCGGAGCGGTACCTGGCGCAGATCGAGAGCGGCGCCGGCAATCCTTCCGTCAGCGTGTTGCGCGCCATCGCGCAAGCGCTCGACCTCCACCCGGCCGCGCTTCTGCCGGAGTCGGGTGCGCGTACCGCCGAGCTTGGCGCGATCCACGATTTGCTGGCGCAAGTGCCGGAAAAGGAACTGCCGCAAGTCGCCAAGGAGATCGCGGCGCGGGTGACGCTTCGCGCTGGCGCCGATCGCGCGCGGCGCATCGCGCTCGTCGGTCTGCGCGGAGCGGGCAAGTCGACGCTCGGCCGGATGCTCGCGGGGCATCTCGGCTGGCCGTTCATCGAACTCGACCGGCGCGTCGAAGAGGAATACGGCGCCAGCATTCCCGATCTGATCGAGATGGCCGGTACGGCGACGTTCCGCCGCCAGGAGCGCGGCGCGCTCGAGCGCGTGATCGCCGAGCACGAGGCGGCCATCGTCACCACGGCCGGCGGTATCGTTTCGAACCCCGAGACTTACGCGCTGCTGCTGCGCCGCACTCACACGGTCTGGATCAAGGCGCGCCCGGAAGAACACATGAGCCGGGTCATGGCGCAGGGCGATTTTCGGCCGATGGCGCAGAACCGTGGGGCCATGGCCGATCTCGTCGCGATCCTGGACGCGCGGCGCGCCGACTATGCCCGCGCCGACGCCGAGCTCGATACCTCGGCCGAAGCCGTGGACCGGAGCTTCGCCAAGCTTTTGCGCATCGTCACGCCGTTGCTGGGGCGGAGCCCGCCGTGACGCTTGCGGACAAAGGCTTTCTCGATCTTGCCCCGTTGCGGCTGGAATACCGCATGATCGGGCCGCGGCCGGATGCGGCGCCGACCATCGTCATGCTGCATGAAGGCCTCGGCTGCGTTGGCCTCTGGGGCGCTTTCCCGGAGCAGCTTGCCTCGGCCACCGGCGCCGGCGTGTTCGTCTATTCGCGTGCGGGCTACGGCAAATCGAGCCCCGGAAAGTTGCCGCGCGCGGTCAATTTCATGGACGAAGAGGCCCGCGACGTGCTGCCGCGCGTGCTTGCGGCTATCGGTTTCGAGCGCGGCATTCTGTTCGGCCACAGCGATGGCGCTTCGATCGCGACAATCTATGCCGGCAGCGTCCAGGATCATCGGATACGCGGGCTTGTGCTGATGGCGCCGCATTTCTTCACCGAAGAGATGGGGCTCGCCCAGATCCGCCAGACCCGCGATGAATACGCGGCCGGCCCGCTGCGGGAAAAACTCCAGCGCTGGCATAGCGACGTCGACTGCGCCTTCCAGTCCTGGAACGGGCCATGGCTGCATCCGGACTTCCGCAAATGGAACATCACGGAAGCGCTCGGCTATATCCGCGTTCCGATCCTGATCGTGCAGGGCGCCGACGACCAATATGGCACGCTCAAACAAATCGAGGCGGCGCAGGAGGAGTGCTACTGCCCGGTCGACGTCGCGATCATGCCGGGTGTTCGCCATTCACCGCATCGCGATGCGCCGGAACTCACGCTTGAGGCGGTCTCCGGCTTCATCAATCGCCTGCTTCGCGACCATCACGAAAGCGAGAGGCCAAAGGATTCCGGGGTTGCAGCGTAGTGCATTATAGTGCATAGAGCGCCCAAAGCGCTTGTGAACTATAATACACATTTAGGAAACGCTGTAATGGCTGACGCCCATACCCCCGAGCGTCCGCTGGCCAACGGTCGAACGCGGATCGATTTTCAGACCGATCCGTCCCGCTACCGCCATTGGAAGCTCAAGATCGACGGCGATGTCGCGACGCTCCTCCTCGACGTCGATGAAAAGGGCGCGCTGTTCGAGGGTTACGAGCTCAAACTGAATTCCTACGATCTCGGCGTCGACATCGAACTCGCCGACGCCATCGAGCGGCTGCGTTTCGAGCATCCGCAAGTGCGCGTGGTCGTGCTGCGCTCGGCGAAGCCGCGCGTGTTTTGCGCCGGCGCCAACATCCGCATGCTGGCCGGCGCGAGCCATACGCACAAAGTCAATTTCTGCAAATTCACCAACGAGACACGCAACGGCATCGAGGATCTGAGCGAGAATTCGAGCCTGCGCACCATCTGCGCCATCAACGGCACGGCGGCGGGCGGCGGCTACGAGCTTGCGCTGGCGGCCGACTACATCATGCTTGTGGACGACGGTTCGTCGTCGGTGTCGCTGCCGGAATTGCCGTTGCTCGCCGTGCTGCCGGGTACCGGCGGACTGACACGCGTTGCCGACAAGCGCAAAGTGCGCCGCGACTACGCCGATGTCTTCTGCACCACCGAAGAGGGCGTAAAGGGAAAGCGCGCCTTGGAGTGGCGGCTGGTCGACGAAGTGGCCCCCGGCTCCAAGTTCGAAGACGCGGTCGCCGCGCGTGCGAAGGAGTTTGCCGCCAAGTCGGGCCGCGGCGCGGCGGGGCAGGGGATCAAGCTCACCCCGCTCGCACGAACGTTTTCCGCAAACGGCGTCGAATATGGTTCGCTCTCGGTCGAATTTGACCGTGCTGCCCGCATTGCCACGATCGTGTTGCGGGGTCCCGTGGCGCCGCCGCCCGCTGCGGCCGACGACCTGGTCCGGCTGGGCGCGGAGTTCTGGCCGTTCAAGCTCGCGCGCGAACTCGACGACGCAATTCTCAACATCCGGCTCAATGAATTCGACGTCGCCGCAATCGTCTTCAAGTCATCGGGCGATCCGGCCGAGGTCATGGCGTATGAGCGCTTTCTCGACGCCAACAAGGATCACTGGCTCACCCGCGAAATTCGTCACTTCTGGAAGCGGGCGCTCAAGCGCGTCGATCTGACATCGCGCTCGCTCGTCACGCTCATCGAACCGGGCTCATGTTTTGTGGGGACGCTCGCCGAAATCGCCTTCGCGAGCGACCGCTCCTACATGTTCCTCGGCCAGCGTACCGGTGACAACAAGCCGCCGGCCGTGATCGCGCTGGCGGCAGCCAATTTTGGCGCCTATCCGATGTCGAACGGCCTCACCCGGCTTGCGAGCCGCTTTCTCGCCGATCCGGCCGACCTCGAAGCCGCGCAATCCGCGCGTGACAAGATGCTCGACGCCGAAGCCGCGCAACGGCTCGGCCTCATCACCTTCGCGCCCGACGACATCGACTGGGACGACGAGGTGCGCGTGTTCCTCGAAGAGCGCGCGAGTTTCTCGCCCGACGGCCTCACCGGCCTCGAAGCCAATCTGCGCTTCGCCGGGCCGGAGACCATGGAATCGAAAATCTTTGCCCGGCTGACTGCGTGGCAGAACTGGATCTTCCAGCGTCCCAATGCGGTCGGCGACGAGGGTGCACTCAAGCGCTACGGCACCGGTCAGCAGCCGGTCTTCGACACGCGCCGCGCATAGTCAGTTCAGGGAGCCAGCCATGGATATCGGAACCGTCGACTACACGACCAAGATCCCGAACAACGTCAATCTCGCCGAAGACCGCCAGGTGCTGCGCGCGTTGGAAAGCTGGCACCCGGGCTACATCGACTGGTGGATGGATATGGGGCCGGAAGGCTTCCAGCAGGCGCTCGTTTATCTGCGCACCGCCGTGTCGGTCGATCCCAAGGGCTGGGCAAAATTCGATTACGTGAAGATGCCCGAATATCGCTGGGGCATCCTGCTCGCGCCGCAAGAGGAAGGCCGCAAGATTCCGTTCGGCCACCACTATGGCGAAACCGCCTGGCAGGACGTCCCGGGCGAGTATCGCGCCATGCTTCGCCGCCTCATCGTCATCCAGGGCGATACGGAACCGGCATCCGTCGAGCAGCAACGCCATCTCGGCAAGACCGCACCATCCCTCTACGACCTGCGCAACGTGTTCCAGGTCAATGTCGAGGAAGGCCGTCACCTGTGGGCGATGGTCTACATCCTGCAAAAGTATTTCGGCCGTGACGGCCGCGAGGAGGCGGCCGAACTGTTGCAGCGCCGTTCCGGCAGCGCCGACAAGCCGCGCATGCTCGGCGCCTTCAACGAAGCGACGCCCGACTGGCTGTCATTCTTCATGTTCACGTTCTTCACCGATCGTGACGGCAAGATGCAGCTCGAAAGCCTGGCCCAGTCGGGGTTCGACCCGCTGTCGCGCACCTGCCGCTTCATGCTGACCGAGGAAGCGCACCATATGTTCGTCGGCGAGACCGGCGTCGGCCGCACCATCCAGCGCACCTGCGAGGCGATGCAGGCCGCCGGCATCGCCGATCCATACGATATCGAGCGCGTGCGCGCGCTCGGCGTCATCGACCTGCCGACCATTCAGAAAAAACTCAACCTGCACTACACGCTGTCGCTCGATCTGTTCGGCTCGGAGGTTTCGACCAACGCCGCCAACGCCTTCAACGCCGGCCTCAAGGGCCGTTTCCAGGAAACCAAGATCGACGACGATCATCGCCTCGAACATGCCACCTATCCGGTGCTCAAGTTCATCGACGGCCAGATCAAACGCGTCGACGAGCCGGCGCTGACCGCGGTCAACATGCGGTTGCGCGACGACTACACGGCCGACTGCCAGCGCGGCGTCGACCGCTGGAACAAGGTGATCGAGAGGACTGGTGTTGCCTTCAAGCTCCAGCTTCCGCATGTCGGCTTCCATCGCGAGATCGGCGAGTTCAAGGACGTGCGGGTTTCGCCGGCCGGAGTGATTATCGATGAGCCCACCTGGGCCCGCGACGTGGTCAAATGGCTGCCGACGCGCGATGACGGCGATTTTATCAGCAGCCTCATGAAGCCGGTCGCGGAACCGGGCCAGTTCGCCAACTGGATCGCGCCGCCGCGGCTCGGCATCGACAACAAGCCCGGCGACTTCGAATATGTGAAGATCGCGGCGTAGCAAATCGCCGCGGGTGCGCGCTCTGCGCGTCCGGCCGCTATTCGGATAACGGCCCGTCGTGCAGCCGGGCGAGATCGAAACGGTCGACTTCGCGCATTAGTTCCACAAAGGCCGCCGCGCCGTGCTTCAGCGCGGCTTCGCCTTTCGCGGCGCTCGCGAGGGTGGCGTTGCCGAGCGCGCCGGTCGCATTGAGGTCTTGCGTCATCCAGGCGAAGCCGGCCGGTCGATAGGTGCCAAGCCACTTGAACTCGCGCGCCATCCCGATCGTGGCCGGTATGGCGTTGGGCGTCTTGTCGCTTCGGACCGCTTCTGGTTTCGCCGCAAGCATCAAAGAGGTCTCGATGTCGCCGCCGTGGATGCCGTGGCGCTTCTCTTCGCCGGAGAATGTGTCGTCGGGATAGCCGAAGCGCTGCCAGCCGACAGTCACCACGAGCATGCCGAGGCGCGCGCGAAGGTCGCGCGCCACGAGCTCCATGGCCGCGACATTGCCGCCATGGCTGGTGACGAGAACGAGCTTGCGCAAACCGGTGCGCGCCAGGCTCTCGCCGAGTTCGGTCCACGCGGCGATCGCGGTCGCTCCTGACAGCGTGAGGGTGCCGGGATAGGCGATGTGCTCGACGGACACGCCAATGCGCTGTACCGGGAGGAACGAAAGCGCCAGCTCGTCGGGAAGTATTTCACGAACCCGCGCCAGGTACGCCTCGGCGATGAAAGTGTCGACGCCCAGCGGCAAATGCGGTCCGTGCTGCTCCACGGCGGTGAGCGGCAGCACCGCGATCCAGCGCGCGGTCGCCGCACCGGCGGCAGCAATCTCCTGCCACGTCATGTCCATCCAGTCGCGCTTCGGCAGGCTCATCGGGGCTCTCTTCTGGGATAAATTTTCGTTAGCACAATCTTATCCGAAAACCGGCGACCACCCCGGATCAAGTCCGGGGCGGGCTTTTTCGGGATCATGATGTATTCTCAAGCCCCGACAAGATGGAGCAGCCTATGCCGCCCGCCACTTGGTTCAAGACAGCCTTTGCGGCGCTGCTTTCGCTCGCCGCGGCGCCGGTTGCGATCGCTTCCGCCGAGACGCTCGACAAGGTCACTTTCGGCACCAATTGGGTGGCCGAGGCCGAGCACGGCGGCTTCTACCAGGCGCTCGCCGATGGCACCTACAAGAAATACGGTCTCGACGTCACCATCATGCCGGGCGGCCCGAACGCCAACAACCGGATGCTGCTGCTGGTCGACAAGATCGACTTCTACCTGAGCGCGAACACCCTGCAAGGCTTTGATGCGGTCGAGAACAACGTGCCGACGATCGAGGTCGCCGCCATGTTTCAGAAAGACCCGCAGGTCTTTATCGCGCATCCCGACCAGGGCATCGACAAGTTCGAGGATCTGAAGAGATTGACGCTGTTCGTCTCCCGGGAGGGAATGGCAACGTATTACCAATGGCTCAAGGCCGATTTCGGTTTCACCGATGCTCAGGTCAAGCCGTATACCTTCAATCCGCAGCCGTTCCTCGCCGACAAAAAGTCGGCGATGCAGGGTTATGTGACGTCCGAGCCCTTTGCCATCGAGAAGCAAGGCAAGTTCAAGCCGAAGATTTTTCTGCTCGCCGATCAGGGCTTCAGCGCCTACTCGACGCTGATTGAAACGCGCCGCGCGCTTGTCGAGAAGAAACCCGATCTGGTGCAGCGCTTCGTCGATGCTTCGACCATCGGCTGGTACAATTATATTTACGGTGACAATTCCGCGGCGAACGCGCTGATCAAGAGCCAGAACGCGGAGATGACTGACGAACTTCTCGCCTATTCGGTCGCCAAGATGAAGGAATACGGCATTGTCGATTCCGGCGACGCCACGACGCTCGGCGTCGGCGCCATGACCGACGCGCGGATGAAGGATTTCTTCGACAAGATGGTGCGGGCCGGCGTGGCCAAGGCCAATCTCGACTACCGCAAATCCTACACGCTGCAATTCGTCGACAAGAAGGTCGGGCTTGCGCTGCGGCCGAAGTGACCAGCAACACGATGCCGCCGGCCGCACCTCAATCCGTCGCTCCACTGGTAGCATTGCGGGGCGTCGGCAAGGCGTTTCCGTCCGGCACGCATGCGCTGCAAGGGCTCGATCTTGAAATCCGGTCGGGCGAGTTCCTGACCCTGCTCGGCCCGTCGGGCTGCGGAAAATCCACCGCCTTGCGCATTATCGCCGGATTGAGCGAGCCGACAGCGGGCGTCGTCGCGTGGCCATCCGCAGGGTCGACGGCGGCGGCCGCAAGGAAGATCGGCTTCGTGTTCCAGGAGCCGACGCTGATGCCGTGGGCTTCGGTGTTCAAGAATGTGCGGCTGCCGCTCGAACTCAGCCGCGCGCCGGCCGCGAAACTCTTCGAACGGGTCGAGGCAGTGCTCGAACGCGTGGGCCTGGCGGCATTCCGCGACGCCTATCCACGCGAATTGTCCGGCGGCATGCGCATGCGGGTATCGATTGCCCGCGCGCTGGTCACCGAGCCGCAGCTTCTGCTGATGGACGAGCCGTTCGCCGCGCTCGATGAAATCACGCGCTTCAAGCTCAACGACGATCTGCTGCGGATGTGGCATGCGTTGCGTACCACCGTCGTCTTTGTCACCCATTCGGTGTTCGAGTTGGTCTATCTGTCCAGCCGCATCGCGGTGATGGCGGCGCGGCCGGGCCGCGTTTTCTCCGAGCTTGCGGTGGATGCGCCTTACCCGCGCGACCAGAATTTCCGCACCTCGGCAGAGTACGCCGCGTCCTGCCGCCGCGCCTCGGAGGCGCTGGCGCAGGCAATGGCGGCCGGAGGCGAGCGATGAAAGCGCGTGCCCCCAGCAACGATCGGGTGCTGCGCATCGCCTTGCCCATCATCGTGCTGGCGCTCGGCCTCGCGATCTGGGAATTGGTGGTGCGGATCGGCAACGTGCCGCCCTATGTATTGCCGGCGCCCGGCCTCATCCTGAAAACGCTCGTCGACGATTGGGCGCTGCTGTCGCAGTCGCTTCTGGTTACGCTGACGACGACCGTGGAAGGATTTCTGCTCGCGGCGGTCGGTGGCGTGGGCCTCGCCGTCATCTTCAACCAGTCGAGGCTGGTGGAATACTCGCTTTATCCCTATGCGGTGATCCTGCAAGTGACGCCGATCGTCGCCATCGCGCCGCTTCTTCTCATCTACCTGCCTCAGCAGGCCGCGGTTTTGGTCTGCGCCTGGATCGTGGCGTTTTTTCCGGTGCTGGCGAACTCGACCCTCGGATTGAATTCGGTGGATCGCAATCTCGCTGATTTCTTTTCGCTCTACGGCGCCTCGCGCTGGCAGGTGCTGTGGCGGCTCGATCTGCCATCGGCGCTGCCCTATATTCTCGGTGGCCTGCGCATCGCCGGCGGGCTGTCGCTGATCGGTGCGGTGGTCGCCGAAATCGCCGCGGGCTCTGCGGGCGCCGGATCGGGCCTCGCCTACCGGATCGCCGAGTCGGGCTACCGCCTCAATATCCCGCGCATGTTTGCAGCTTTGTTGCTGCTTTCGCTCGCGGGCATCGTGATCTTTTATCTGCTCTCCCTGATCAACTATCTTGCGCTGCGCCGCTGGCATGAGAGTGCTCTTGGCGCGGAGGGCTGAGGGTGGTCGTCAAAACGGCAACTGGCTCGGTCAGTGCCTGCTCACTCTGCGGAACCAAAACGAACCAACCAATTCAAGCGGGCCGCATTCTGCGAGCACGGGGAACGCCTTTTTGAACTGCGCTGACCCGAGATGCATCATATGGTTTAGCGAGGATATGATCTCGAACTCGTGATTGAACGAGAGGAAAGCCTCAAGCAGGTATTGCTCGTTCCAAAAACGTCGATCCTCTTTCAGCCACTTTTCCGGATAGTCCCGCGGCGAGAAGATGTCGTGGACATGGACAACAACTCCTTTGGGGAGATTCGGTAAAATATGCAGATACTCGAACTCCACGTCCCCCATTGGCCTGAGCGCGTGGGATGAATCGATGAAGACAATGTCGCCTGCCGACAGCGATTGGAAAAGAGCGAGATCGGTCCGCTCGATCTGTTCGCGTCTGACTTCGATGCCAAGGTCGTCCAGCCAGCGATTTTCGAACGGCTCAAAACAGATGTGGCGGCACTGATACCGAGCCTCGCCTTCGCGTCCTCGATCGCAAAACGCGCGACGAGCGTGGATTGTCCGCAGCCAATCTCGATGAGCCTGCGCGGCTTGAAATGGCGGATCATGCAATAGAGAGCCTCGGCATCCCCTGGGCCAAAAAAGCCGTTCCGGTAGGAAAACGTACGGCCGCGATAAATGCGCCCCTCCAGCGAACGCAACGCGTCGCCGAAGGCAAATTGTTCGAGCAAATTCTTTTGAACGTCGATGTTCCAGTCGATGCCGGCAAGAGGTCGCGGTTCGGCAGGATCACGAAAGATATGATCTGAGTTGTAGATCGGTTCCGCATAGTGGTTTGCCACGACAGCAACGCCCGCCCGGTCCAGCAATCCGCGGACGGCATGCAGATGGGCGCGACGCGGACCGGCAAAGCGCATGAATGGCAGCGCGGGAAAGAACAGCGCGTATGCCACGCAATCGCGCAGCGTATTCTTAATGGAGGCGGATTGATCCATCTGATGATCCTCGGTTTCTTGGGCGTAGAAACCGGCAAGACCCTAGTCAACGCCTGTCTAATTTTTTGGTTTATTTCGGACGGCGCGAACGCATGTTCGGTTGCTTCATGCTTCGGCAAGTGCCGTTCGGGCGATACCATTGATCGGCGCCGTCAAGGCATCCCGGTTTGGGACAGTACGGAACAGCTTGAAGGATGGCTTAATTCGCCGGACTACAAGAGCGCTCGAGCGCGTTCTGTTGCGGGAACGTCCTGCCCAAGAAGTGTCTAGGCCAAGAGCCTACTGCCCACCTCTCTTTGGCCAATGCCCGTTTGCAGAGGGCTGTTTGCCGACAAGTCCGCGACAAACGGGCCGGGCGAAGAGACTTGACCCGAATGGAGCATTCGGAGATCAAGGCGCCGCCGTGGCGCCTTCGGACCGACGCGGCCTGCTTCGCTAGAAAAGTCCGAAGGAGTGATCGAAACATGCCGCAGAACGCATCGCGTCTACCCGGGCGCCATTTCCTGCAAATCCCCGGACCGACGCCAGTCCCGGACCGCGTGCTGCGGGCGATCGACATGCCGCTCATCGATCAGCGCGGCCCGGAATTCATTAAGCTCGCCCGGCGCGTCCTCGAAGGCATCAAGACCATCTTCAAGACCACGCAGCCGGTGATCGTTTTCACCGCGACCGGCACCGGCGCCTGGGAAGCTGCGTTGGCCAACACGCTGTCGCCCGGCGACCGCGTGCTCATGGTCGAGACCGGCCAGTTCGCCACTTTGTGGAAGGTCATGGCGGAACGGCTGGGACTGAAGCCCGAATTCATCAAGACCGATTGGCGCGTCGGCGCCGATCCGAAGGTCATCGAGGACCATCTGCGCAAGGACAAGGCGCACGAGATCAAGGCGGTCTGCGTACTGCACAACGAGACCGCGACCGGCTGCATGTCGCCGATCGGAGAGATCCGCAAATCCATCGATGCGGCCGGCCATCCGGCGCTGCTGCTCGTCGATACGATTTCGTCGCTGGCCTCGACCGATTACCGTCACGACGAATGGGGCGTCGATGTCACCATCGGCGGTGCGCAGAAGGGTCTGATGATGCCGCCGGGAATGTCGTTCAACGCGGTCAGCGAGAAAGCGCTGCAGGCGGCGAAGACGGCGAAGCTGCCACGATCGTTCTTCGAGTGGAACGATATGCTGACGATGTACAAGCAGGGCTTCTTTCCCTACACGCCGGCGACGCAAATGCTGTACGGCCTCGATACGGCGATCGAGATGCTGCACGAGGAAGGCCTCGACAACGTATTCGCGCGCCACCATCGCCTTGCCGAGGCGACGCGCCGCGCGGTGCGGGCGTGGGGGCTGGAAATTCTCTGCCGCGACCCGAAATATTATTCGCCGACGGTCACCGCCATGCTGCTGCCCGACGGTCACGACGCCGATCAGTTCCGCAGCGTCGCGCTCAACACCTTCAATATTTCCTACGGCGCCAGCTTTGGCCCCTACGCAAAAAAGTATTTCCGCATCGGTCACATGGGAGACGTCAACGATACCATGATGATCGGAGCGCTCGGGGCGACGGAAATGGCTTTGGCGCTTGCCGGCGTGCCGCACAAGAAGGGCGGCGTGCAGGCGGCGATGGACTATATCGTCTCGACGCAGTCGGGCACGGCGCGCGCTGCCGCCGAGTGATTGTCATTCCGGATTGCCGCGAAGTGGCAAGTCCGGATCCATAGTCTCTATCTGTGAAGGTAGTCCGCGAACCGATCTTCATAGTCTGTGAGTATGGATTCCGGGCTCGCGCTTCGCGCGCCCCGGAATGACCTGCCCTCACGCCAGCGGTATGGCGGCGACTTGGTCCTTGAAAGCCGGGCGCGCGGCGATGGCCGCATACCAGCGCTCGAAGTGCGGCAATGCCGGCCGCTCGGGCATTAGCTGGCGATAGCGGTTGGCCATGACCGCCGACGGAATGTCGCCGTAGGAAAAAGCGTCGCCGGCGACGTAGGCACTCTTGGCGAGAGCGGCGTCGAGAATGGCGATCGCGTCCGTCGTCTTCTTTTTGGATTCTTCGATCACCGCATGATTGCGCTTGTCCGGCGGCGTTCGGATCAAGCCCACGAAAACCGGGGTGATCGCCGGCGCAAGAACGCTGAGCTGCCAATCCATCCAGGCATTGGCGCGTGCGCGTGCGTGCGCGTCCGCCGGCTCGAGTGCGCCCGAACGGTGTTTGGCGGCGAGATAGCGCACGATCGCGTTGGATTCCCAAAGCAGGAAGCCGTCCTCTTCCTCCAGCGTCGGCACCAGTCCGTTCGGGTTCATGGCGAGATAGGCGGGTTCGCGGTTCCGCCCGAACGGCCCGCCGATATCGACGCGCTCGTGCGGCAGGCCGATCTCACCGACCGCCCACATCACTTTCTGCACGTTCGCCGACGTGTTGCGTCCCCAGATTTTGATCATTGTCGGTCCGCCTCGCCGTTCACTTCTACGTCGTGGCCGGGCTTGTCCCGGCCATCCGCGTCTTTGGCGTGCATAGTGCATGTCCGGGAAGTCGTAGATGCCCGGCTACGACGATCGGTGGAAATCAATCGAGCCGGCGGGCTTCTTCGGGCAGCATGATCGGGATGCCATCGCGGATCGGATAGGCAAGCTTGGCCGCGCGCGAGATCAGCTCCTGCTTCTCGGCATCGTATTCGAGCGGGCATTTGGTGAGCGGGCAGACCAGGATCTCGAGAAGTTTTGGATCGATAACATCGCCGGGGTGGTCGGATGACATGACAAGCTCCAGTGCGCCTTGTGCCTAACAAATCATATTCGAAAGCGGGCGTCGCCCGCAGTGATCGCTCGCTATTGCAAAGTGGTTTCGCCGGTTTTGCCCTTGGCGAGCTCGATTTCGGTGACGGCGACCAGGATCTCGGCGCGGGTTTTCAAATCCGGCGCCTCCAAAAGCGCCTGCTTTTCCGCCGCGCCGTAGGGCGACATCATCGCCAGTGCGTTGACCAAGGCTTCATTGGGGGCATTCTCAATGCCCTCCCAATCGGCCTTGAGATTGTTGGCCTTGAGGAAATCCGTGAGCGCGCGCAACACCGCCTTGCGGTCGACCTCGCCCTCGCCTTTGCGCGCGGTGAAGTCGTCGAGATACGGCGTAAATGTTACCCGGCATTGGCGATATAGGGTGCCGATCGCAAGCTCTTCTTCGACGCGAAAGCGCGCGATTCCAGTGAGCTGGATCAGATAGCGGCCGTCGCCGCTTTCGGCGAGTTGGGTGATCCGGCCGGCGCAGCCGACGTGAAACAAATGCGGCTTCGCCTCGTCGGGTCCGGGATGAACGGAATCGGGTTGGATCATGCCGATCAGGCGCAATCCGGAGCGCATCACGTCGTCGATCATCGCGATATAGCGCGGCTCGAAAATGTTGAGCGGCATCTGGCCGCGCGGCAGCAACAACGCTCCCGGCAGCGGGAAAATCGCGATCACGCCGGGCAGGTCTTCAGGTCCGTTGTAGACCGCATTCATCGGCATGTCGTACTCCGCACGCGTAGCTCCGTCACCCTGAGGCGCGAGCCATCCTTCGAGGGCCGCGGAGCTTGTCATCGGGCCGGCCACTTCGGGCCGGACCCGTTGGCGGCCAGCTCAGGATGACGTGAGAAACTACGCGAACAGGATCGAAGACAGCCGCCTGCGGCCCTCGATCGTTGCCTCGTCGGTCGGCCCCCAAGCTTCGAAAAATTGCACGAGCTGCTTTCGCGCACCGTCGTCGTTCCATTTGCGGTCGCGTTTGACGATGCTGATCAGATGCTCCAGCGCGTCGAGCCGCTGGCCCTTGCCGTTGAGCGCGAGCGCAAGATCGAACCGCGCCTGATGGTCGAGCGGATTGGCGGCGACCTTCTGTTCCAGCTCGGTTACCGGCCCGAGATTCTTTGCCTGTTCGGCAAGCTCAAGCGCCGCGCTGGCGGCAACGACCGCCGCATCGTTGCGCTTGGATTCGGGAACCAGCGCAAGCGTCTGCTTTGCCTGCTCGGTGGCGCCGGTTTCGACATAGCAGCGCGCCAGTCCGGCGAGCGCCTGGACGTTGCCATTGTCCTCCGCGAGGAGCTGCGCGTAGAGGTCCGCCGCGCCGGCCGGATCGCCTTCGGCCAACGCCGCGTCGGCAGCCTTGAGCAGATCCTGCGCTTCGCCGCCGATGCGGTCCTTGGTCAGCCGCTCCAGGAACGCCACGACCTGGCTTTCCGGCAGCGCACCCATGAAGCCGTCGGCCGGCTGGCCGTTGACGAAGGCAATCACCGCCGGAATGGATTGGATGCCCATTTGCCCCGGAATGGCCGGGTGCTCATCGATATTCATCTTGACGAGCTTCACCTTGCCCTTGGCGGCGCGGACTGCCTTCTCCAGCACCGGCGTGAGCTGCTTGCAGGGGCCGCACCAGGGCGCCCAGAAGTCGATCAGCACCGGCTGCCGTTTCGATTCCTCGACCACGTCCTTGACGAAGGTTTGGGTGGTCGTCTCCTTGACCAGCCCGTCCGCGGCGGCGGTTTGCGCTTGCTGCAACATTGCCTTGTTACGCCTTCCCTTTTTGGGCCCTGGCGGGCCGCAATCTCCCCTATTCGTCTGAATAAATGGGAAGAATGCTTCCGGAATGCAATCGGAACGTCAGGCCGAAACCGGCTCGATTCGCGCGTGGTGGCCCGTCGCCTCGAGGAATTTGAGGAGGTCTTCGCGCGAGATGGTCGTTGTACCGGTGTTCACCAGCGGATGAAAGTTCAGCGCATCGTGGACCATCAGAGCGGCATCGAGCACAATTGTAACCCTGCCGGCGGTGTCGTTGATGGCCGCAAAAGGGGTCACCGAACCCGGCTCGACGCCGAGCAGCTCGAGCAGCAGCTCCGCGGAAGCGAACGAGAAACGCCCGGTTGCGCCGAGAACACGGTGTAGCGATTTCAATTCGATCGCTGCCTCCTCCGGTGCAACGACCAGATACAGCGCCCCTTTCTTGTCGCGCAGAAACAGGTTCTTCGTGTACCCGCCCGGCTGGGCGCCACGCAGCGCGCGCGCCTCCTCGACCGTGAACACCTGCGGATGATTCACGGTCTTGTGGGCGATGCCGAGACTGTCCAGATAGGCGAATAAATCGTCGGGCGTGGCGGGCGGCATGCGAGGGACGTATAGGGCATGAGCGGTTTGAATGTAAAAGCCTGGCTGGGACTGGTCTTCCTTGCTGTCGTGGTGGGCGTTTTGCTTTTCGCCGTGGCCGGTACGGCGCGCTATTGGCAGGGTTGGGTCTTTCTCGCCGTCTTTTTCGCGGCGTCGCTGCTGATCATGCTCTACCTCATGAAATACGATTCGGCGCTCCTCCACCGCCGCCTGGCGGGCGGGCCGACGGCGGAGAAGGGGCGGACGCAAAGAGTCGTTATGCTCTTTGCTTCGATCGGGTTTGTCGGAATCCTGGTCGTGCCGGCGCTTGGTTATCGCTTGGGGTGGTCGCAAGCGCCGCTCGCAGCCGTGGTTGCCGGAAATGTCCTGATTGCGGTCGGCTTCTACATCGTCTTCCTCGCGTTCAGAGAGAACAGCTTTGCCTCTGCGAGGATCGAGATCGCCGGGGATCAGCGGGTCATCAGCACCGGGCCGTATGCCCTCATCCGCCATCCGCAATATGCGGGGGCGTTCATTTATCTTTTGGGGATGCCGCTCGCGCTCGGGTCCTACTGGGGCCTCCTGGTGCTCGTGCCGATGATGGCCGCCATCATCTGGCGGCTGTTCGACGAGGAAAAGCTGCTGGCGAGCCAACTGCCGGGTTATGCCGAATACCGGCGAAAAGTGCCGTCGCGGCTGATCCCCGCTATTTTCTAACGACGTCGCGGCTGATCCCCGCTATTTTCTAGCGACTTAGCGGCCGATGGCGCGGTGGTTGCAAAGATCGGCGCTCTTTGGCATAGCTTTGCCAGCGGTGCCGTTGGCGCTGCCGTTTACCCTTTACGGATGCGGGTGTAGCTCAGGGGTAGAGCACAACCTTGCCAAGGTTGGGGTCGAGGGTTCGAATCCCTTCGCCCGCTCCAATATCTCTCATGTAGAATAACGAGTTGTGCCGCTTCACGGCAACTCGTCGCTCACGCGACGAGTTGCGACGGCTTCGGAGCGGTGAGCAACTGCAACACCTCGGCTGCCGGCACGGCTTTGCCGAACAGGAAGCCCTGGCCATGATGTGCACCGTGCTGCAAGGCCGCCGCCGCTTGCGTCTCGGTCTCGACGCCCTCGGCCACGACGGTCAAACTGAGGCCTTTGCAAAGACCGATAATGGCGCGCACGAAAATTTCGCTCTCGCCGCCGGTGACGAGCTCCTGGACGAAACGCCGATCGATCTTGAGTTTGTCAAAGCGTAATTCGTACAAGTGATAGAAGCTTGAATAGCCGGTGCCAAAATCGTCGATCACCATGCGAACGCCCGAATTGCGCAGGGTATAGATGGCATGGCGGGTCGCTTCCAGGTCGGCAACGAGGGCGCTTTCGGTAATTTCCGCTTCAAGCCGGTGCGCCGGGAGGCCGGCGTCTTTGAGGACGGTAAGCACCGCATCGGCGAACCTTCGGTCGCTGAGCTGGGACGGTGAAAAGTTGAACGACAACGAAATATCGTCCGGCCAGGTCGCGGCGTCGCGGCATGCGTCGCCGAATAGCTGACCCGACACGGTGTCGATCAGGCCGAGTTCTTCGGCAAGCGGGATGAAGGTGTGCGGCGGTATCATGCCGCTCACCGGATGGTGCCATCGGCCCAGGCACTCGAAGCCGACAATCCGGCCCGACTTCAAGTCGACGATGGGCTGATAGTGCGGCCGAATATCGTTACCGCCGATGGCGGCTCGCAAGTCCTTCTCCAGCAGCGATCGTTCGCGGACGTGGGCATCCATCTTCGGATCGAAGAAGCAGTACTCGGCGTGTGTATTCCTGGCGCGGGAAAGCGCGACATGGGCGCATCTGAGCAGTTCGTCGACGGTCGTGTGTCCGCGCCCGGCCTGAGCTATTCCCACGCTCGCGCCAATTCTGAGATCTTCGATGCCGATCTGCACCGGATTGCTGACCAAATCGACGAGCGTGCAGGCAATCTTGCGCGCGGTCTCCGGGTCCGCGCCCGCCAGACACAGGGCGAATTCGTCGTCGCCGATCCGGGCGAAGATGTCGCCGGGGTTGACGCGTTCACGTATCCGCGACGCCACCTGCGCGAGCGCCTCATCGCAGCCAAGGTGGCCATATACTTCGTTGAGCTTCTTGAATTGGTGGAGCGGATCGCGCATCGAGGCGGTGTGCGCGTTACGCTCCGCCGCCACCCGTTTGACCCGCTCGCTTCTTTGGTCGCCGATGCGGCGGGCGCTGAACGCGACCAGCGATATGCCACAAAAGTACAGGAAGGACGGTTTTTCGAGCTGTGTGCCGAGGATTCTCTGAAGAACGCCAAGTCCGCCCCAATCGGCGATCAACAAGTACACGATGATGGACCTGGAGAAAATCACCAAGGCGTCGGTGATCTCTCGCGCGGCCGTTGCCGGTAAACGAATGGGAATGAAGCGCTGAAACGGGTTGCTCAATGCCACACCTCTGGGCAACTGTGTCGCAGAAAGACCTCTCTCTTTTCTGAATGGAAGCGGCCTCAAAAACGTCGCTTAGGGGTTCCTTAACCACCCCGATCGCGCTTCTGCGGCTTGCCTGTCCCGCTATTTGATGGGAAGCGTTGCGGGCGGCAATTCAGCCGAATTGCCGTGCTGCCGTATGTTTCTCTGCGAGGAAGGCATGCCCGCGCCGAAACCACCCGCTTTCGAGACCCTTAGCCTCCATGCCGGTCAGCATCCCGATCCGGTGACGCGCGCGCGAGCCGTCCCGATCTACCAGACCACCTCCTACGTGTTCGACGACGCCGATCACGCGGCCGGTCTGTTCAATCTGGAACGAGCCGGCCATATTTACACGCGGATTTCAAATCCGACGACTGCGGTGCTCGAAGAGCGGCTCGCGGCGCTCGAAGACGGCGTCGGGGCGGTGTGCACGGCGAGCGGCATGGCGGCGATGCACCTCGCCATCGCCACGTTACTGAGCGCCGGCGATCACATCGTCGCATCGGCGTCGCTCTATGGCGGCACCGTCAATCTCCTCACCCACACGCTGCCGCGCTTCGGCATCACGACGAGCTTCGTCAAGCCGCGCGATCTCGACGGGTTTGGCGCCGCAATCAGCGAACGCACCCGGCTGGTGATCGGCGAGACCATCGGCAATCCGGGATTGGAGGTGCTCGACATCCCGAAGGTCGCCGATATCGCGCATGCGGCCGGCATTCCGCTCCTGATCGATAACACCTTCGCCACGCCGTATCTGTGCCGCCCGCTCGCGCTCGGCGCCGACATTGTCATGCACTCGATCACCAAATGGATCGGCGGCCACGGCATCGCCATCGGCGGCGCAATTGTCGATGGCGGGCGTTTCGACTGGCTGGCCTCCGGCAAATTTCCGACCATGACCGAGCCCTATGCGGGGTATCACGGCCTGGTCTTTGCCGAGGAATTCGGCCCTTCGGCCTTCATCATGCGGGCCCGGACCGAAGGCTTGCGTGATTTCGGCGCCTGCCTGTCGCCGGTCAACGCGTTCCAGCTGCTGCAAGGCGTGGAGACATTGCCGTTGCGGATGGAGCGGCACATGCAGAACACCGCGGCGGTGCTGGCATTCCTGAAGCAGAATCCGGCGGTCGATTGGGTGCTGCATCCTTCGCTGGAAACTCATGCCGATCACGCGCTCGCGCAAAAACTGCTGCCGAAAGGAGCGGGCTCTATCGTCAGCTTCGGCATCAAGGGCGGTCGCGCCGCCGGACGAAAGTTCATCGAGGCGGTACGGCTCGCGAGCCATCTTGCCAATGTCGGCGATGCCAAGACGCTGGTGATTCATCCGGCGAGCACCACGCATCAGCAGATGGACGCCACCGCGCTTGCCGCCGCGGGCGTCGGCGAAGAGCTCATCCGCATCTCGGTCGGCCTCGAGGCGGCGAGCGACATTGTCGAAGATTTTGGCCAGGCGCTGCGCGCCTCGCAGAAGGCGTGAACGATGCGCATCGTGGTCAACGGCATCGAGAGTTTCGTCGGCACCGGCGGACGCGCGTTCGATTCGGCGCTGCCTTGCATCGTCTTTCTGCACGGCGCCGGCCTCGACCATTCCGTGTGGGCGTTGCTCGCACGCTCATTCGCGCATCACGGCTTTGGTGTGCTGGCTCCCGACTTGCCCGGGCACGGTCGCTCGGCCGGCGCGCCGCTTTCGTCCATCGCCGCGCTCGCCGATTGGACCGCGGCACTGATCGCCGCAGCAGGCGTGCCCGCGGCGCGTCTTGTCGGTCACTCCATGGGCACGCTCGTGGCGTTGGAAACCGCCGCGCGTCACCCCGACAAGGTTACCGCGCTTGCCTTGATCGCCACGGCCGCGCCGATGCGCGTGTCGGATGAGTTGCTCGGCGCCGCGAAGGCCAACGATCACGCGGCAATCGACATGATTTCGATCTGGGGCCACGGCTACAGCGCGACGCTGGGTGGTTCGTCCGCGCCCGGCCTGTGGATGCTCGGCGGCGGCGAGCGTTTGCTTGAACGCGCGCGGCCGGGCGTCATCTTCGCCGACCTTTCCGCGTGCAACGATTATGGGGACGCGCTCGCCGCGGCGGCAAAAATCACGGTCCCATCGATCGTGATCCAGGGCAGCCGCGACATGATGACGCCGGCCAAGGGCGGCCGCGCCGTCGCTTCAGCAATTCCGGGCTGCAGCGTGGCCATGATGGAGGGCGCCGGCCACATGCTGATGAGCGAGCGTCCCGACGAAGTGCTTGCCGCACTGCGGGCGTGACCGCCTTGCACTGCTGCGTCCGGATGCTCCACTATCGAAACGCAATAACGGACCGGGGAGTTTGGCGTGAACGTCAATGAGCTGGTGGCGATCGATGTGCATACGCACGCGGAGGAACCGTGCGGCACACATCCCGACGACGGCTACGACGAACTTCAGACCGCGATGGCGGCCTATTTCAATCAGCCGAACAATCGCCCAACCATCGAAGAGACCGCCAGCTATTACCGCGAGCACAAAATTGCGGCGGTGATCTTTCCCGTCGATGCCGAGCGGGAGACCGGCTATCGCCGCTATCCGAACGAGGAAGTTGCCGAGAAGGCCGCCGCCAACAGCGATGTCTTGATCCCGTTTGCCAGCATCGATCCGGCAAAGGGAAAAACCGGGGCCAGGGAGGCGCGGCGGCTCATTCGCGATTTCGGCATTCGAGGTTTCAAGTTCCACCCGTCGATGCAGGGCTTTTACCCCAATGACCGCAGCGCTTATGTCCTCTACGAGGCGATCGCTGAAGCGGGCCTTCCGGCGCTGTTCCACACCGGACAGACCGGCGTCGGCTCCGGCATGCCGGGCGGCGCCGGCATCCGGCTGAAATATTCCAACCCGATGTATTTGGACGACGTCGCGGTCGATTTTCCCGACATGCCGATCATCCTGGCGCATCCTTCGTTTCCTTGGCAGGAGGAGGCGCTGTCGGTCGCGCAGCACAAGCCGAACGTCTATATCGACCTCTCCGGCTGGTCGCCCAAATATTTTCCGCCAATTCTCGTCAGGTACATCAACTCTCTCCTGAAACACAAAATGCTGTTTGGTTCCGACTGGCCGGTGATCCGGCCGGATCGCTGGCTCAGCGATTTCGACAAGCTCGATATCAAGGCCGACGTGAAGCCGCTCGTCCTCAAGCAGAATGCGATGAAGTTGCTGGGCCTGGGTGCGGGCGCGGCAAAAGGCTGAGCGTCGTGCGGACGCGAAACGCCTAGACCACGATCGATTTAGACTGAATCGATTGGCGCTCTAGCTTTTTGGTGGAGCATGATCTTTTCGGAAAACCGGCTTCCACTTTTCCGGATCATGCTCTAGACCCGCGCCACCGGCGGCACGTAGGTCTCCAGCTCCGGCGCCGGGAATTTCACCACCTGGCCGATCTCGGCGGAGCGATAGAGCGCCATCAGCATTTCGGCGACGGCGACGCCGTCCTCGAACGTCTCGATCGGCCGCCGCCGATGACGGAAGGCCTCGACCATGTGCCGGTTCTCGCCGACATAGCCGTAGACGTCGGCCTCGTTTTCGACGACCGGCATCAGGCCCTGCTCGGCGTTTTGCTTCTCGACCAGATCCTCGCCCTGGCCGCCGGACACGTCGCGCGACAGAAACACTTTCAGTCCGGTGTTGAGCGACGAGAACTCCATGGAATATTCTGGCCCAAGGAGTTCGATCACGATGCGCAGGCCGGCGCCGACATAGGCCCACGAATTGGTGGCTTCGACCATGACTTCGTGTCCGTCGGGGTCGCTGAAGGTCAGTGCGCCGCGGGCGAAGTCCTCTGCCGGACGCGTCGCGTAGTCGATCTCCGGTCCCATCATGCGCTTGAGCCGCGCCACGTATTCCGGCCGCGTCCATTTCAGATTGCCGACCGTGGCGCTGGCGCTGATGAGTTTCAGATCGCTGCGCGGCGCGCCGGGTTTGGTCAGCAGGTAGCGGCCGACTTCGACGCTGTGGCACGTCATATCGGAAAGCACGCCGCCGCCCTGCCGCTGACCTTGCCAGAACCACGGCATGTGCGGTCCGCTATGCTCCTCCGCCGCGCGCGCCAGATAGGGACGCCCGCAGATCGGCACTGCGCGCCGCCATACGATGTCCTTGCCGCGCTGGACGGCACTGGAGAAAACCTGATTTTCCAGATAGCCGTGCAGGATCTTGGCGTCCTCGGCGAGGCGCAGCATCTCGCGGGCCTCGGCAAGCGTACGCCCGAGCGGCTTCTCGCAGGCGACGCCGATAAGCTTGGTCCAGCCGGCTTTCACCAGACGATTGATCTCGCGCATGGTGTCGAGACGGGCGAAGTTCGGCACGCCGATCCAGACCGCATCGACTTCGCCGGAAATCAGCATGGCCTCCAGCGAAGGGAAGGCGCGGCACGGACCGAGCTCGAGGGAGTTCGCTTCGGCGGCGAGCGCTTCGCGGTTGGCGGCCGTGGGGCTGTAGACTCCCGTCACGGTCACGTGGCGGACTGCCACCAGTGCCTGAAGGTGAAACTTGGCGATGAAGCCCGAACCGATCAGGCCAATCCGCAGCGTGGCGATGGGTCCCTGGCCGTTCATGCATTCCCCCCATGGCTTGTTTAGCGATGGCTTTTTCAGCCTTTGTCACGCCGCCGCAGCTTGTGCCGGGCGGTCTTTATCAATATCCCGATCAGTATCCCGCCGCCAACGCGCCGCGGGTGCGCGGATCGGCGGCGCCGGCAAAGCCTGAGGGCGTTACCAGGATCGAATTGGCCGACGTGGTCCGCCGCTGCACGGTGACCGCGTCGCCGCGCGCCTCCAGCGCCGCGATCAAGTCGGGCGAAATTCCGGGCTCGACGAACACCCGGTCTGGCATCCATTGATTGTGCACGCGTGGCGCCGATACCGCGTCCGCGATGTTCATGCCCCGATCGATCACGTTGGTGACGACTTGCAGCACCACGCTGATGATGTGGCTGCCGCCGGGCGATCCGGTGACCAGGAACGGCTTGCCGTCCTTGAGAACGATGGTCGGCGTCATCGACGATAGCGGCCGCTTGCCGGGACCGGGCGCGTTCGCTGCGTAGCCGAGCAGGCCATAAGCATTCGGCGCGTCCGCCTTGGCGGCGAAGTCGTCGAGTTCGTTGTTGAACAGGACGCCGGTGCCTGCGGCGACCAGGCCGACGCCGTAGCTGAAGTTGAGCGTGTAGGTGTTGGAGACGGCATTGCCGAAACGATCGACGACGGAGAAGTGCGTGGTGTTGTGTCCCTCGTGGGGAAGCGGCGCCGCGGTCGGATGGATGTCGCGCGCCGCGGTCGCATGCGCCGGATCGATGCCGGTGCGCCATTCGGCGGCATAGCTCTTCGATATCAGACGCTCGACCGGCACCTTCACCACGTCGGGATCGCCGAGGAAGAATGCGCGATCGGCGTAGGCACGCTTCATCGCTTCGATCATCAGGAACAGCGCCTGGGTCTCTCCCTCTTTCGCCAGGTCGTAGCCTTCCAGAATGTTGAGCATCTCGACGAGCGCGACGCCGCCGGAGGACGGCGGCGGCATCGAGACGATACCGTAGCCGCGATAGGTGCCGCGCACGGGTACGCGTTCGACCGGGCGATAGCCCTTGAGATCGTCGACGGTCATGACGCCGCCCGCCGCCTGCACCCCGGCGGCGAGCTTTTGTGCGATGTCGCCTTCATAAAACGCGCGCGGTCCGCCGCGGGCGACGGCCTCAAGCGTGTTGGCGAGATCCGTTTGGACCAGACGGTCGCCCGGCGCGAGCACGAAGCCATCGGCTCTCAGGAAGATTCGCGCCGTGGCCGGCCAGCGGGCGAGGCGCGCGCGCTCGATCGGCAATGTATCCGCGGTATCGTCGGCGACCGCGATGCCGTCGCGCGCCAGCGCGATCGCCGGCGCAATCAGATCGGCCAGCGAGAATTTCCCAGACCCGTATTTTTCCGCGGCGAAAGTGAGACCCGCGACCGTGCCGGGCACGCCGATGGCGAGCGCCGAATCGCGTGATTTCTGCGGGTCGGCGTTGCCTTGCGCATCGAGAAATGATTTGTCGTTGATCGCCTGCGGCGCGGTCTCGCGATAGTCGATGGCCGTTTCCTCGCCGCCCGAGCGATGGATGACCATGAATCCGCCGCCGCCAAGATTGCCAGCGCGCGGATAGGTCACGGCCATCGCAAAGCCGACGGCCACGGCCGCATCGACGGCATTACCGCCTCTTTGCAAGACATCGGCGCCGACGCGCGCCGCCAGCGCTTCTTGCGCCACCACCATGCCATTCTGGGCGGTGACGGCCGGCGCGCGCGCGTAGCCCGGGGCCAAACCGCTGTCGCCCCGCGCCAAGGTTGATACCAAGGGGGGCAGGACCGGCAGCGCCAGCAAGCCGGCAAGCGCGAACGCCGCCAGTCTTCGGCGGGAAAGCATTTCCATGGAGCGGACTACGCTTGCGTTGCGCGCCACGTGCGGTCACTGCACCGGCGTGGGCGTCGCACCGGGCGTTTTGGCGACGAGAACGTAGCCGCGCGTCTTGTTGTCGTTCGACGCGTCGGTCGTATTCATGGCGTCAAACAAGTCGGACGCCTTCACCCAAACCGGCGGATATTTGTAGCGCGCAACGTCAAGGATGAGAAACCGGTCCGCCTTGGCGTCGTAGGCCGCAAGTGGCGAGATGTGGCCTCCGGTCTGCTGTCCGATCGCTTTCCGCAGATAGTTCACGACTACGAAATGTTCCTTCGCCGCGAGATATTCGCGCGCAGCAGAGCGGAAGGCATCGAGGCCGCCGTCGGCGGCATGATGCACCTCGATTGTCACGGGATGAAGCGTGAGAAGCCCGCCGAGTTGATCGAGTGTCATGCCTTGCCGGGCAAGCACCTCTCGCGGCAGCACGGCGTCCGTGCGCTCGTCGAGAATGTTGTCCTGGGTAAAGACGTGGTAGGGCTGATATTCTGGGCTGGTCGGGGCCGGCACGCCCGCTGCATTGAGAACCATGACGATGCTCGCGACGCCGCAATAGGCTTGCGTCTTCTGCGTCACGAAATTGTCGGCGATCGGAAAATAGGTGGCGAGTGCGCCGCTTTCGAGAAAGTACCGCTCGCCCTCTTCGGAATTCAGATCCGTCAGACTGCCGGGCAGCGGCAGGGTTTCGGCGTGGGCGACGGGAGCATGCGTGATCGGAGCGAGCAGGCAGAACGTGAGCGCCAGGAGCGGCAGCAGGCGGCCGTATATTTTCATCTTTCAAATCCAGTTCTTACAACTGACCAAATCTGCAACGGTTGCGGATTTCCAGCAAGGCCGGCGCCGCCACCTGGCGGCTTTCACTTCACGTCCTTGACGGCGACGACTTCGATCTCGACCAGAAATCCGGGATTGGCGAGAGCGGCGACGCCGACGACGGCGCGTGCCGGCAGGTTCGGCTGATCGCCGCCGAAGAATTGCGTGTATCCTTCCATGAATGCCTTGAAGTCCATCGGCGCCCGCGCGTCGTTGACCAGGAACACCTGCATCTTGACCACATCACCCATGCCGAGCCCGAGCCCTTCGAGAATGCCCTTGATCCTGTTGAGGACGCCGACGGTCTGGGTCTTGGTGTCGCCGTAGGCCTGCGGGGTTTTTGGATCGGCATCCTTGTCGACGACCGGCGGCACCTGTCCGCTGACATAGTAGGTTTTGGCGTTGCCCGAGACTTCCACGGACTGGGCGATCGGGAAATTTGAATTCGGGATGGGATATCTCACCACCTCCGCCCGCGCGGCGCCGCCGCCGATAAGGAGTGCAACGAGGGCAACGGCTGATCCGATCTTCATGGTCTGCTCCGCTTGTTGAGGCGCCATTTCAGTGGCGGACGGCTTTCACGTTTTCGGCCGTCACGGTATCGCGATAGTCATTGCCGAAATGGGTCCGCACATAATTGACGACGGCGGCGACCTGGTCGTCGCTCATCATGATGCCTACCGGGGGCATCCCGTGCTGTCCGTTGACGACGATAAAGACCGGATAGCCGGCGGCCTCGAGCGCCTTGTCGCCCGCAAGCGACGGATACGTCCCGGCGCCGATTGCGCCTCTGCCGTCGGGCATGTGGCAGGCCTGGCAGACGTTGGCATAGAGTTCTTCGCCGCCTTTTTCGGAAAAGGTGAAGCCGGGGCTGAGCGGCGGGGGCGAAACTTGAGCGGCGATTTGCTCCAGCGTAGCGAGCGTGGCAAGCAACAGCAACGCCAGGATCGCCGGCACGGCAAACAATAGCGTGCCGCTGGATGGGAGAAACTTTCGCCACACTGCTTGGGCCCGCCTCGATGACATTGTTTCAGGTTTTGGCTTCAGGTTTTGACGACACGATCGTGCAGCCGCGTGATGGCGTCGAGCGCCGAGAGGATCGCCCCCTCCTGCCATACTGGAATATAGGATGCGTGTTCGCCCGCTAGCACGACTCGCCCGTCGATCTGGCACAGATCGTCGTAATGCTCGGCCCTTTTTTCGTCAGTCCAGTAGCCGGCGCATCCGAGCGTGAACGGCACGCGATGCCACGCCACGGCGATGCCGTTTTCGAACTCGGCTGGATATTGCGGATGAATGCGGGAGCCTAAAGCGACGGCGCGCGCGACCCTTTCGGCAGGCGCCATCGAGGTGAATTCGTACGAGTTCGATCCCTCGATAATGTAGGCCCCCAGCAACACGCCGCGGCCGCTGCGATTAAAGCCCGTGTTCGGGTAGGCGATCTGCCGGATCGGCAAATCCGTGTAACTGATGCCGCCATAGATCGCTTCGTCTTCCTCCCAGAACCGGCGCTTGAACTGCAAGCCGATTTTGATGGCCGACAGGTAGGGCACCGAGTCGATCGCCGCCTTCATGCGCGGGCCGACCTCGATCGGGATCTGGCTGAGAATAGAGAGCGGAATGGTGCAGACGCACCAGTCGGCCTTCGCCAGTTGCACGGCCGTGGGGGCGGCAGCATCGACGAAGCTGACGGTAACGCCGTCTTCGCCCTGCGCAATCCGCGTCACTTTTGCATCGTACCGAATGAGATCGCCAAGTTCCTTGCCGAACGCCTTGCCGATCATGTCCATGCCACCGACCGGCTGGAACATCGTGGTCTGGAATGAATGCTGCGAGAAGCTTTGCAGATATCGCCACAGCCGCGATTTGAGAATGTCGGACAGGCCGATCGGTTCGCCGGCGACGGGCTCCGCGCCAAGGCCGCCGCCGGCGGCCTTGGCGTAGCCGCGAGCTTCCGCGGAAATCAGGTTGGCCTTGTAAGCGTAGTTGTTGTCCAGCGCGCCCCACGATTTGAGCGCCTGCAACAGGATTTCCCTGTCCTCGGTTGATACGGCTTCGTCGAGCTTGCCCTGCGCGGTCACCTTGGCGAGCAACTCCGCGATTTCGCCCTGAAAATCGGCCTTGATTTCGCGAAGGCGTTGCGGCTTTCCGCCGAACGCGCCCGACGCATGCAGAAGGGCGTTGTGGTTGAGCTGGACGAACGGCTCGAGCGCGACGTTGAGCCTTTTGCAGTAATCGAGGATGGCGCGATGGTGATACGGAATCCGCCACGGCCCCGGATTGAGATAAAGGCCTTCTTCGAATTCGCAGGTCTGCTTGAAGCCACCGAGTTCAGTGAACGTGTCGCCGCCGCGCAGCGTCCAGTTGCGGCCGCCCGGACGGCGATTGAATTCCAGGACCTGAACCTTGTAACCGGCATTGCGTAACTCCAGCGCCGCCGTCATGCCGGCAAGACCCGCGCCAAGGACCAGGACGGATGCGCCCCGCACGTCGCCGGAGAGCTTGATAGGGCCCTGATAGGCGGAGTCCGCCGCAAACCCGAGGCTCGTCATGGCGTGATACATCGCCGTGCTGCCGGCGATCGTGCCGATCAGCGACAGAAGATCGCGCCGGCTGGGGGCTGCTTCGCTGCCGACCTGCATCGCTTTAGCCCCAGGGGGTCTCGGTCACACGACGCTCCCGCGGGGGCTGCGGAGGCTGTCGTGCGCCTCGGTAGAACGAAACGTCTATCAGCGTCATCCGGTCCCTCACGCTCAAGGATACGTGGCGTCGGCCCGCGCGCGACGCAACCCGGACCAGGCACTCTCCGAAGCTCCAGCTTCGAGGTTGGTAACTAAAAAGGGGACCAAAGGGGACTGATGTCGGGACCTGTCACCTAAGGTGTAGCGCCAGCCGTACGCCACATTGCCTCCATAGATAAAGCGCCAGCAGGTTTGGAAACGATCAAGAGGGGACCAATCATGAACATCTTTGTGGACGCTGTATGGGCTATGTCGCGCCTTGCCGCCACATTTGTGGCCCGGGTCTTTACGCGTCGGCTTTTGCCCGCCGCTGTGACCGTTGCGGCGGCGGTCATCGTCGCCGTCCCCGCACAGGCACAGCTCTCGCAATCGCCGCCGGAGCGGCGCGTCGTAGTGATCGGAGAAGGCAGCGTTAGTGTGGCGCCGGACTATGCCAGCATCAGGAGCGGCGTGACGACGCGAGCCAAGACCGCAAAAGAGGCAACCGACGCCAACTCAAAGGCGATGGCCGCGATCATCGCCGCGCTTATCAGTGCGGGGATCGAGCAAAAAGACATTCAGACCTCGCGGTTTTCGGTCCAGCCGGTATATGTCGCGCCGCAGCCCGGCACTGAACAGAAATTGTCCGGGTTCAGCGTCTCCAATCAGGTCAGCGTGACGATCCGCAATATCGACAAGGTCGGCGAGATTCTCGACCGGCTGATCACGGCGGGCGCGACCGACGCCGGCAGCGTGGAATTTCTGCATTCCGATACTTCCAAAACGCTCGATCGGGCGCGCGAGGCAGCGGTCGCTGATGCGCGGCGTAAGGCGGAACTCTACGCCCATGCGTCCGGCCTGAGCCTTGGCAGCGTTGCCTGGATCACCGAAGATTCCGAATACGCGCCGCCGTTTTCAAAGGCGGCGATGCGCATGCCGGCGGCGATGGCAGCGCCGGTACCGATTGCTGCGGGCGAGGATACGTTGCACGTGCGCATCACAATCGGCTTCGAGATGACTCATTGATGCGGCAGCGCGTGAGGCACGGTTCGGGGCGCTCGTGGTGGGACGGGCGATGACGAGCTGACACCGTCCACGCTAGGGTCGCTGCAGAAAACCAGTAGGGGGTGGCAACGCGTCATGACCGACACCGTGTTTCAGGCAAAGCTCGAGCGGCTTGTAGATCGCACGGAAATCTTCGACCTGGTGCGGTTCGAGCGATTGTGCCGCGACCAGCGCGATTTTCCCGGCATGCTCGGATGTTACATCGCCAACGCACCGGTGCGCACCACCTGGTTCGACGGCACCATCGAGGACTTCACCGAAGCCTCGCGCAAAAAAATGACGTCGGGCAGCCAGGCCAAGCATTGGATCATGCCTGCGCGGCTCGAGATCGAGGGTAGCCGCGCGCTGGTCGAATCGCCGGCACTCATCTTCGACCGCCTCACCTTCGACGGCATCGAGTTCGACACCTTTCAGTATTGCCGCTTCGTCTCGCGCGTGATCAAGACTGGCGCAGGCTGGAAACTCGGCTCGTTCGAGGGGATCTACCAGCGCGACCAGATGCAGGCGGTCGACCCGCGCAACCCGCTGCCCGTTGACTGGAACATCATCGCCACGCTGCGCCCATCCTACAAGTTCATCGGCTACACGCAGGTCAAGCGCGGTTACAAGGTGAATCCGGAACTCCTTGGCGATGACCGGCCCGATCTGCTCGATGCGTTCTACGCGCGCGAGCAGAAATGGTTGAAGACCGGGGTGTAGCTCGCGATCGACCGACAGGCGGCTGCGTGCATTGTTACCGAGAACCTGGCGGTGCCGGAGGCACCGATCCGATCACGCCGGCGACGCGAGCGGTTTGCCCTTCTCCACGACATACGTGCTCGTGATCCGAAGCTTCATGTCGCCGTTCTTTGAGCCGGCATGCGGCGTTTCGGCAGGCACCTGGAAGCCGTCCCCTGGCTTCAACGTGCGGGTCGGTTGACCTTCGATGGGCAGATCCAATGTGCCTTCGATCACATAGCCGGATTCGATTCCCGGATGAGTGTGCCGCGCAACCGTCACTCCCGGTTCTATTACGGCTTCGACAATGATCGTGACATAACCCGGCATCGGGCCGTCCATCTTCGACAGAATTTTTCGCGTGACGCCGGGCGTCACTGCCGGCGGCGGCGCTTCCTCCGCCGACGCGTCGGTCGCAATGAATCCCGTCAGCGCGCAGAGCGCGCAGGATGCAAAACCCGTAAAGCCTCGTCGTGTCAGCATGGCGGCCTCCCCGCTGTATCCAAATCGTCAGTGTTTGGACTTCTATAAGTCAAATAATAAGCCGCGCACGATGGGTCGGGCAAGGCGAGGGGCGAGATGCCGTGTTTTGGGCCGCGTCACTCATTGCCTATTCTTTGCTCGCCTGCGCGCGGCCCCGTCGGGTCGGCGACGTCGCCGGGTCTGCCGTCTCGTCGCCGCGCCGTCACATTGCGCTGGTGATCGTGCCCTAGAATAACCGACTTAGGTTGGTGGCAGGCTGACTGGCCTGGCTGCCGAAGCCGTAATTGTCACTCACATCGTGTGCCACTGGACTTAATCGTGTTAGCGCTTGTTTGCTGCGGTCGAAACCGGGGGCATGCGTGTGGGAGAGCGCCACTGTCCCCGCCGCGGCTGCGCCGCCGGCGGTGCGTCGCTCTTGCGTTGGCGACCGTCGCCCTGTTGCAGAGCGCGCTGTTGCCGGATTTGGCCATTGCCGCCGGCGATGCACCGAACCAAACGTGGCTTTCGGCGCCCGAAGCACTTCGTCAGCTGACCGATCCCGGCGGATGGCGCACGCAGCTTGAACAGGCCGGGCTGAAATTCACTTTCAGCTATTACGGTGACGCGCTCGGCAATCCTTCCGGCGGCGTCGTCCAGGGTTTGGGCTATGACGGCCGCTTCGGCCAGATCATCGACGCGGATCTCGAAAAGCTCACGGGCTGGTCCGGCGCAACTTTTCACGCCGGCATTCATGAAATCTTCGGCACCCAATTCAGCGCCAACCATGTACAAAGTCTCGCGACGGTGAGCGGCGTGGAGGCGCCGCCGTCGGTACGGTTGTTCAATCTCTGGATCGAACAAAAAATCGGCAGCGACGTGAATGTGCGTTTCGGCCAGTTCACCGCGGCGTAGGAACTTCTGGTGAGCCAGACCGCCAATCTGTTCGTCAACGCCACGTTAGGGTGGCCGCTGCTGACCTCACAGAATCTTCCGGGCGGCGGTCCCAATTATCCGATAGGTGCGCCCGGGGTCCGGCTGGCATGGACGCCGACCGAGCAGCTCACGTTGCGTGCGGCCGTCTTCGACGGCGATCCTGCCGGCGCCGGCACCGGCAATCCGGTGTCGAGCGATCCATACGGGCTCGCATTCCGTGTGCGCGATCCGCCGTTGCTGCTCGGTGAAGTGGCCTACGCCTACAATCAGGCCGGTGCGGCGCGGCGCCAAGATCAGCAGGATCCGAACCAGGAAGGCAACGGTGCCCAAACGCAGCAACAAGTCTCAGACGCTCCGACGCGCAGGGGTGGTTTGCCTGGAACTGTGAAGCTCGGCGCCATGGTCCTTACCGGCCAGTTCGCCGAGCAACTTGTCGGTAGCCTGGCCGCATCGCCGGCTTCGTCCGCTGCGCCGGCCTTGCAGCATTCGGGCGATTTCATCGCCTACGGGGTCATCGATCAGATGCTGTGGCGCGTCCCGGGCGGTCCCGGCGAGCGAGCGCTCAACGGCTTCATGCGGGTGGCCGCGGCGCCGGACAACCGCAATGCCGTCAGCCTGTATGTGGACGGCGGATTGACCTTCAGAGGCCTCGTCGATTCGCGGCCGAACGATCAGATCGGTCTCGCCGTCGCGTACGGCCGCGTCTCACCGCAAGTGGCGGCATTTTATGGCGATGTCGTTTCAACCACCGGAACGCCGATGCCGATCCCAGATTATGAGACGACGATCGAACTGACCTATCGCGCGCAGCTGGCGCCGAATTTGTCGCTGCAGCCCGATCTCCAATACATCATTCATCCCGGCGGCAACGTTGCCAATCCGCGTGATCCGAGCGGGGCCACCGCGATTCCGAATGCCTTCGTCGTCGGCCTGCGGACCATCTTGAAGTTCGAACGATCGCGAAAACGCCGCCGCTGCTGCGGGGGGACCGCTGGTCTGGGTTCACCCTTCACACAAAGGTGACGTCCATCACATAACAGCAGCGCTTCACGATACTATCTACGGTCCATGTTACGCGGCATCATCAGTTGAATGAACGACACAGCCCGATGTCCGAGACATCCGATCCGCGCTTGTACCATCCGCACGTCGCCCGCAATCGCGAGCCGATCCTGGATGTGCTCAGGCGGGTGTTGCCGCAGCGCGGACTGGTGCTCGAAGTGGCGAGCGGCAGCGGCGAGCATGCCGCCTTCTTCGCGAACGGTTTGCCGTCTATTTCATGGCAGCCGAGCGATATGGATGCCAAGGCGCTGGCGAGCGTCGCCGCGTTTCAAGCTAATTCCGGAGCGCCGAATTCTGCTCGCGCCGGTGCGGCTCGACGTGACGGCGACGCATTGGCCGATCGACCGCGCCGATGCGATTGTCAATTGCAACATGATTCACATTTCGCCGTGGGCCGCGTGCGAGGGTCTCATTGCCGGCGCCGAACGGATATTGGCGGCCGGCGGTATTCTCTACTTGTATGGTCCGTATCGGATCGAGGGTCGTCACACTGCGCCGAGCAACGAGGAATTCGACGTCTACCTGCGCGGACGGAATCCCGCGTGGGGCATCCGCGATCTCGGCGATGTGACCGCCTTGGCGATGCGCCACGGTTTGACGCTTGTCGAAACATTGCAGATGCCGGCCAACAATCTGAGCGTCATTTTTCGGCGAGCGCAATAACATGGCGGCCGGCGAGCATTTCGGCGGTCGCAGTTTTCATCAAATCTTCGAAGGTCGCGGTTACACGGAGGGTACCGGCAAAAGGCAAAAAGTTCAAAAATCCCGGTTACATAAAGGGTACCGGCAAAAAGAAATTTCAGCCATGCAAGCCGCTGCGAACGATGCGCCGTTGAGGCGAAGAACGAAAGATTGTTCTCGCTTCAATGCTTTGGCCGCAACAATTCTTTCGCACGACGATCATTCGGCGGCGGCCCGCGCCAATGTTCCGCGGCCCGCGTCGAGCGTCTGCTTGCGCCCGCCGAAATGTTCCCCAGATAGAAATCACACGTGCCGGGTTTTTCCCAAATTTTGGAGGGCAATCGATGTCGCTGTTGTTTTCACCAACCAAGCTGGGTCCACTCGCGTTAAAGAACCATCTTGTCATGTCGCCTATGACGCGTAATCGCGCGACCGACAATGTTCCGAACGATCTGATGGTTGAGTATTATACGCAGCGCGCGGTTTCGCCGGGGCTGATCATCACCGAAGGGACCTCGCCTTCCCCGAACGGTCTCGGCTATCCGCGTATCCCCGGCATTTTTTCCGCCGCGCAAGTAGCGGGCTGGAAGCGGGTGACGGACGCGGTCCATGCGAAGGGTACGAAGATTTTCGTGCAGCTGATGCACACCGGACGAATCGGGCATGCCAACAATCTGCCGTCTGGCGCAGCCGTCCTTGGGCCGTCGGCGGTCGCGGCAGCGGGCGAGATGTACACCGATGCCGAGGGGCCGAAGCCCCACCCCGTGCCGAAAGCGATGACGGAAGCGGACGTCAAGACCGCCGTCGGCGAGTATGTCCAGGCAGCCAAGAACGCCGTGGCCGCTGGCTTCGATGGCATCGAGTTGCACGGCGCCAACGGCTACCTCATCGAGCAATTCATTCGCCCAACCTCGAACAAGCGTACCGACGCGTATGGTGGGTCGATCGAGAACCGGGCGCGCTTTGGGCTCGAAGTCGCCGCGGCGACGATTGCGGCAATCGGCAAGGAAAAAGTCGGCATCCGCCTGTCGCCGTACGGTGCCTTCAACGATCTGCCGCCCTATCCGGAGATGGAGGCGGACTATACTTATCTCGCGCGCGCGCTCAACAGCCTGGGTCTGCTCTACGTTCACCTCGTCGATCACTCGGCGATGGGCGCGCCCACCGTGCCACAGTCGATCAAGGATACTTTCCGCAAGGAATTCAAGGGAGCGCTCATCCTCTCCGGCGGCTACGACGCCGCTCGCGCCGAGAGCGATCTCGCCGGCGGGACGGGCGGACCTCATTGCTGTCGGCCGTCCGCTGCTTGCCAACCCGGACCTCGTCGAGCGCTGGAAGACCGGCGCGCCGCTCAACGCGCCCGACATGACCACGTTCTATATGCCGGGGCCGAAGGGCTATACCGACTATCCCGTTCTGGCCAAGCAGCCGCAGCACGCCTGACCGGAGCGAAACGACAAACCAACAAGCGCGCTGGCGACAAGGTTTCGCCGGCGCGTTTTTTTGAACTACGCCTCGATCAAACCGCCGTCGGCGGCGACAATGCCAAGATGATGATCGGCGTCGCCAAACTGCGTGTCGATCGTCGTCACGCGCTTGAAGTAATGACCGACCTTGGTTTCCATGGTCATGCCGATGCCGCCGTGAATCTGGATCGCCTGCTGGCCGACGAAGCGGCCGGAGCGGCCGATTTGCACTTTCGCCGCCGAAATCGCCTGACGCCGCTCGCGCGCGTCGTCCTCGCCGGCCATCATGGTCGCCAGCATCGCCATGCTGCGCGCCTGCTCGACCGCGATCAGCATTTCCGCCGCGCGGTGTTGCAGCACCTGGAAGGTGCCGATGGTGACGCCGAATTGCTTGCGCGTCTTCATATACTCGACGGTGGTTTCTTGCATCGCCGCCATGGCGCCGACCGCCTCGGCGCACACCGCCGCGATCGCCGCGTCAGCGATGCGCTCGATCAGCGGAAAAGCGGCGCCGGGTTCGCCGATCGCCGCGCTGGCTTCGACGCGTACGTTGCTTAAATTCACCTCGGCGGCGCGCAGGCCATCGACCGTTGGGTAGCCGCGCACCGAAACGCCGGGCGCGGTCCCATCGACGAGAAACAGCGCCAGGCCGTTGCGTTCGTTGCGTGCGCCGGAGAGCCGCGCCGACACGATAAATTTTTCCGCGCTGTCGCCTTGCAGCACGAGCGTCTTCGCGCCATCGAGAACAAAGCCCGCGCCGTCGCGGCGCACAGTGGTGGCGACGTCGGCGAGGTCGTAGCGCGACTGCCGCTCGGCATGCGCGAACGCAAGGCTAAGTTCGCCGGCCGCGATCGCGGGGATGATCTCGCTCTGAAGGGCCTCGCTGCCGCCACCTCTGATCAATCCGCCACCCAGGACGACGGTGGCGAAATACGGTTCCAGCACCAGTGCGCGGCCGATCTGCTCCATCACGATCATGGTTTCGACCGGCCCACCGGCCGATCCGCCGTGCTTCTCTGCGAAAGGCAGACCGAGGAGGCCAAGCTCCGCGTATTGCTTCCACACGATCAGGCTCCAGCCGCGCGGTTCCTCCGCGTAGCGCCGCCGCGATTCAAATCCGTAATGATCGGCGAAAAACCGCTCGCAGCTATGACGCAACAGCTGCTGCTCCTCGGTCAGTTCGAAATCCATCTCACAATCCCAGGATCGCCTTGGCGATGATTTGTTTCTGAATTTCGTTCGAGCCGCCGTAGATCGAGGTCTTCCGATAATTGAAATATTGCGGCGCCAGCGGACCGGCCCATTCGGGACCGACCGGCGGCTCGTTCCAGCGCTCAGTGTCGGCGTGCGGAATCTGATCCGGCAACGCGTAGGGACCGACGACTTCCAGCAGCAGCTCGGTAATCGCTTGCTGGATCTCCGAACCCTTGATCTTGAGAATGGAAGAGGCGGGGTCGGGCTTGTCTTTGCCGTCGCGCCGCCGCTCGGCGGCGACGACGCGCAGTTGCGTCATCTCCAGCGCCTTGAGTTCGATCTCGACGGCGGCGATCTTGGCGCGGAAACGTTCGTCGGCGAGGAGCGGCTTGCCGTTGGCCTGTTCGATCGCGGCGAGCTCCTTCAGACGGCGGATGCGCGATTTGGAAATGCCGACGCGGGCGATGCCGCTGCGCTCGTTACCCAGCAGGAACTTGGCGTAGTTCCAGCCCTTGTTCTCTTCGCCGACCAGATTCTCGGCCGGCACCTTGACGTCGTCGAAGAACACTTCGTTGACCTCATAGCCGCCGTCGATGGTCTGGATCGGGCGCACGGTGATGCCCGGCGTCTTCATGTCGATCAGCAGGAAGGAAATGCCTTCCTGCTTCTTCGCCGCCGGATCGGTGCGTACCAGGCAGAAAATCCAATCGGCGAATTGCGCCAGCGTCGTCCAGGTTTTCTGACCGTTGACGATATAGTGGTCGCCGTCGCGCTTGGCCTGTGTCCTCAAAGACGCGAGATCGGAGCCGGCGCCGGGCTCGGAGAAGCCCTGGCACCACCAGTCGTCGAGATTGGCGATGCGCGGCAGGAAGCGCGCTTTCTGCGCTTCGTTGCCGAACGCGATGAGAACGGGACCGAGCATGTAAACACCGAACGGCAATGGCTCCGGAGCCGGGGCCTGCTGCATCTCGTCGCGGAACAGATAAATCTCCACCGGTCCCCAGCCGGTGCCGCCCCATTGCTTCGGCCAGTGCGGCACCGCCCAGCCCTTGGCGTTGAGGATGCGCTGCCAGGCGATCATGTCGTCTTTGCCGAGGTGGTCGCCCTCGATCATCTTGGCGCGAATGGCGGGCGGCAAATTTTCCTTCATGAACGCGCGCACCTCGGCGCGGAACGCGTTTTCTTCCGGCGTGAAGCGAAGGTCCATGATGCGTTCCCTCGTGGCGATCTAGTTGTATCGTTGAAGAAACGACCCCCACCCCAACCCTCCCCCTTGCAGGGGGAGGGCGGAAGCTAGCGGCAATCTGTTTCCTCCCCCTGAAAGGGGGAGGACCAAGGAGGGGGTCACCTTCCGGACTTCGATCATACTCGATGATCTCAAAGCCTAGTTGATCTCGAACAGGCCCGCGGCGCCCATGCCGCCGCCGATGCACATGGTGACGACCGCGAGCTTGGCGCCGCGCCGGCGTCCTTCGATCAGCGCGTGACCGGTCATGCGGGCGCCGCTCATGCCGTAGGGATGGCCGATCGAGATCGCGCCACCGTCGACGTTAAGCCGCTCCTGCGGAATGCCGAGCCGGTCGCGGCAGTACAGCGCCTGACTGGCGAACGCTTCGTTGAGCTCCCACAGATCGATGTCGCCGATCTTGAGCCCGTGGCGCGCCAAAAGCTTTGGCACCGCGAAGACCGGCCCAATGCCCATTTCGTCGGGTTCGCAGCCGGCGACCGCGAAGCCCCGGAACATGCCGAGCGGCTTTAGCCCGCGCTTCTCGGCGAGCTTTGCATCCATCACCACGCAAGCGGACGCGCCGTCCGAAAGCTGGCTTGCATTGCCGGCCGTGATCCATTTTCCCTCACGTACCGGCTTGAGCGCGGCTAGTCCTTCGAGCGTGGTGTCGGGACGGTTGCCCTCGTCGCCTTTGAGCGTCACCTGTTCGAGGCTCTCGGCCTTGGTATTCTTGTCCACGACCTTCTTCGTCGTCGGCAGCGGCACGATCTCGTCGTCGAAGCGCTTTGCCTGTTGCGCGGTCGCGGTGCGGCGCTGGCTTTCCAGCGCGAAGGCGTCCTGTGCCTCGCGGCTTACCTTGTAACGCTCCGCCACGATGTCCGCGGTATCGATCATCGGCATGTAGATCGCGGGCTTATGTTCCATGATCCAATCGTCGTTGACCGGCTGGCTCTTGCCATCCTGCACCAGGCTGATGCTTTCGAGGCCGCCTGCGGCAATAACCGACCCTTCGCCGGAAATGATGCGCTGCGCCGCAAGTGCGATCGCCTGCAGGCCCGAGCTGCAAAAGCGGTTCACCGTCATGCCCGACACGGTGACCGGCAGGCCGGCGCGGATGGCCGCCTGCCGCGCGATGTTCTGACCTGTCGCACGCTCGGGCAGCCCGCAGCCGAGGATGACGTCCTCGACTTCGCCCGGATCGACGCCCGCGCGCTCGACTGCGTTCCTGACGACATGGCCGCCAAGATCGGCGCCGTGCGTCATATTGAAGGCGCCGCGATAGGCTTTACCAATCGGCGTGCGCGCGGTGGAAACGATGACGGCGTCGGGCATGTCGCGGTCTCCTTGGGGCGGCGCGTGCAACTTTGGCGCCTTGAAGCTGTTCGGACCGGCAATGCCCTGTCCGGGATTTATTTTTGCCGGAGGTTCGATTGCCGGGTCAAGCCAGGCCGGATCAACGTATCGAGATGCCGTTCGAAAGGTCTGCTTTGCCTCTTCGGAATAGCTCTTTCACCCGCCGAAGCCGCGATTGACCACGACGCCGATGACGATGCCGGCGATCGCCGCGGCGATGCCGATGGCGACGGTCTCGGCCACGGTGCGTAGCGTGTCGCGTTTTGCAATGCGCGCCCGGCCGATTCCGAGCCCTATCAGGAGGGCGAGCGTCACCACACCGGAAACGACGCGCGCCTGCGGGATCGGCAGCCAGACGAACGGCAAAATCGGGACTGCCGCCGCCGCGAAGTCGGCGAGCAGCATCCACAGGGCCTGTTCCGACGGGCTCACCGCAGCCTCTGGCGCTGCCTTGAGTGCGAGCAGGAGCCCGCTCAGGGCTGCACGATCTTGGCAAACGGCTCCGGTCAGCGCGGCGGATTGCTCCTGCGAGAGTCCGGCGGCTGCAAGCTGGTCAGGGAGCAAGGCGACTGCCGCGGCTGACGCCGGATCGGATCGCTCCAGCGCCTCGTTGGCGGCAAGCGCGTCACGGGTCGTTTCGGCGTCGAGATAGACACCAGCCATCATCGAAACGGCGGCAGCAACCGCGCCGGTGGCGCCGGCAATGACGACCGTCGCGCTGCTCGACGTCGTGGCGGCGACGCCGAAGATCAGGCCGAAGATGGACACCGTGCCGTCTTCCATGCCGAAAACGACGGTGCCGGCCGATTTGACCAGCGACGCGTGCAACCGCTGTAACGTCGAAGCGAATATCATCACGCATCTCCGTCCGACAACGATACCGGGCAGGGTTTGCCAAGCGGATCGCCAATTCGCGTTGCCTTACAAGACCCGCAAAGTACAAGCAAAGCCTGCGGACCTTCTGGATCGAGCCGAAAAAATGGAGGTTACCATGGCCGCGTGGCGCGAAGCGTGTGCCGATCGGGGCATCTCGCGATCGTTTTTGAGCCCGGCCGCGTTACTCTCGGTAGGTTATGGCGTTGCCCCCTAAAGTCGGCTCCGGTCTCGACGCCTCTATCACGCGACGGGACTTTCTCAACGGCGTTCCCGTTGCCGTGGGCGCGGCCGCCGGCGCGATGTTGCCGGAATTTATCAGCGGCGCCGTCGCCGAGGGCCAGGCGCCGCAGGATGCAGTCGGGTATCCGCCGGCAGCGACCGGGCTCCGGGGAGATCACCCAGGGAGCTTTGAAACCGCTCACGCGCTGCGCGACCCCGGCTTCTGGCCGCAGGCGGGCCCGCTCACGCCGACTGGCGAGGATTACGATCTGGTCGTCGTGGGCGGCGGCATCAGTGGCCTTGCGGCGGCGCATTTTTACCGCGCGAGGCACGAATCCGCTCGCATCCTCGTCCTCGATAACCACGACGATTTCGGCGGTCATGCCAAACGCAATGAATTTTCCTTGGGCGGGCGTCTGGCGCTGATGAACGGTGGAACGTTTTCAATCGACAGTCCCCGGCCGTACAGCAAAGTGGCCGACGGTCTTCTCAGGACGCTAGCCATCGATCCAGTGGCACTGACGAAGAAATGCGCGGACGAGAAGTTCTACGCCTCGCTCGGCCTCTCGCGGAGCATATTTTTCGACCGCGAAACCTTCGGCGCCGACAAGCTGGTGGCGCTGACCGCCGGCGTTCCGTGGAGCGAACGGCTTGCCGCGTCGCCGTTGCCGCCCAAGGCGCGCAACGACGTCATCAAGATCGAGCTAGCCAAGATCGACTATTTTCCCGGTCTGTCGTCCGACCAGAAGAAATCGCGACTGTCGCGGATGAGTTATCGCGATTTTCTGCTGGACGTCGTCAAGGCAGATCCGGCGGCTGTTGCGGTCTACCAGGCGCGGACCCATGACGAATGGGGCGTCGGCATCGATGCCGTCTCGGCGCTCGATGTCTGGGCCTTCGACTTTCCGGGCTTTCAAGGTCTGAACCTCGCGCCCGGTCCGGCGCCGAACATGGGATATACCGCGGAGGGTTACGCTGACGACGGCTCATACACGTTTCATTTTCCGGACGGCAACGCTTCCATTGCCCGGCTGTTGGTGCGCGATCTCATTCCGGAGAGCCTGCCTGGAACGAGTGCGAAAGATGTTGTCACCGCACGCCTCGACTATTCCCGTCTCGATCGTTCGCAATCTCCGGTTCGGATCAGGCTCAACAGTACGGCGGTGCGCGTGCGCCACGTCGGCGATCCCGCTTCGGCGACGGAGGTGGAGGTCGCCTACGCGCGCGGCGGCGCGCTCCAATCGCTGCGCGCGAAATGCTGCGTGCTGGCATGTTACAACATGATAATTCCGTATCTCTGTCCCGAATTGCCCGAGCAGCAAAAGACGGCGCTGGGATACGCGTCGAAGACCCCGCTCGTTTACGCCAGCGTGGCGCTGCGCAATTGGCGGCCGTTCAAGAATTTGGGCGTCGCGCACGTCCATGCGCCGGGTTCGTATTTTTCATCGCTGACGCTGAACCCTGTCGTCGATATCGGCGATTACCGGAGCCCACGGTCGCCGGATGAGCCGATGCTCGTCCATCTGACACGCACGCCGGCCCAGCCCGGATTGCCGGAGCGTGATCAGCATCGGGCAGGGCGGTTCGACATTCTGGGCACGAGCTTCGCGACGTTCGAAGGCAATATTCGCGACCAGCTGACCCGCATCCTCGGTCCGGGTGGGTTCGATCCGGCGCGCGATATGACGGCCATCACCGTCAACCGATGGCCGCACGGATATGCCTACGAGTACAATCCGCTGTTCGATCCGGATTGGCCGAAAGGTCAGGAGCCGCATGTGATCGGACGGGCGCGCTTTGGCCGCATTGCGATTGCCAACTCGGACGCCGGCGCCGCCGCTTACACGGATTCGGCGATCGACCAGGCGCATCGCGCGGTGCAGGAATTGTTTCAGGTCTAGGCATGATCTTGTTTCGCAAGCCGTTTTCGTAAGTGAGATGACGAAATCCTGGAAGCGAGCGATCCCTATTGATCTGACCGGGATTCCCGCGGCTTGCGCCTGCTGAACTGGAAGACGCGGATCATGCGGCGCTATCCTGCGGACCATCGGCGTTCGCCGCGGCTACGCCGTCGGTCTGGGGCGAGCCAGTCTCCTGTGCATGGCGATCGAGGCTGGGATCGCGCCATTCCCGCGCCAGCGTCAAGAGCGTGGCCTGGAAGCGCTTGAACATGGCAATGGTCGGAGCGTCCAGCAGCTCCATCGGACCCGCCACTTCCATCACCAGATTCAAGGCGCGATAGCGATCGACGGGGTCTCTCAAGATGTCCGCCAAAGTCGTAACCGCGTCGTCGCCGCAAAATTCCACGATCACCGACTGTTCGTGGATCATGCGGCTGCGCGTCTCCGCTGTCATCGAGCTGAAGGGTGGCCGCGCGTGCAGGAGCCGATCCGAGCGTTCGAGGCGGTCACGCCGCACTGAACCGCGGGCGTGGGCAAGCAAAACCAGCATGCGGACGATTCCTTCGGCGTACCCGCCTGCCTTCGCCTTCTTGATCGCCTCCTGCACCTGCGGAAACTTGTTGACGTCATGCGTCTGCGCCGGCCCCTGACGCGCTGCGCCGATCTGCTTCATCCATGGCGTTCCATAGAGGGAATGGAACGTGAGCTCGATCGCGACATCGCGGGCGTCGCGATAAAGATCCCAGCTTCGCTCGATACTGTCCGCATAGAGCCCCTGAAGCGCGACGAAGGGATTATCTTTGGCCGCCGGCGAACGCTCGTCGCGAGCCGTTGCGGCAAGGTCGCCGATCTGGGAAAACAGCGGATTCTTTCGTGAGAAGAAATATTGCTGTTGCCGCATCGGATGGAGACGCTTGCGCGTCTCCGCAGCGGCCGGCGGGACCAGCGCGCGGATCAACGGCTGCCAGGTCAATTCGTAGGTCTTGGTTGCCCACTCGGAGATCCCCGCGACGGCGGCGAATTCGATCTCTTCCTTGCGTTCGCCGCCGAGCTTGAGAATGTCGTCGATGGTTCGGGCGTCGAAGGCGACGCTATAGACGCCCTGTTCCTTGGAGATCAGCATTTCGTAAAGCCCGGGCGCGAGCGACTCGATGGTCTTCACGACCGAACCAATCTGCTCGTGCTGCTTGTTAGCGACCTGCGCCGACACGAAAATGCCGAGATGGCCGATGCTCTCGTGGAGCGTGTAGATGATGACATGACCTTGCGCCGCGATTTCGTTCACCGAACCGTAGAGATCGGGAATCCAGTTCAACGCCTGCTGCGGCGGCGTGATGTTGTCGCCGTAGGAGGCGAAGACCACGATCGGCGCTTCGATCCGCGTGAGATCGACCGGCGTGCCGTCGCTGAGGAATGCCTGGCCCCGGGTAAGCTTGTTGCCGATGAACAGATTTTCCACGATCCAGCGGATCTCGTTGTCGTTCATGAAATAGAAGCCGGACCACCAGCGTTCGAATTCGAGGAAACGCGTGGCTTCGCTGTCGACATGGGCGAACAGGTCGAAATTCTTGCGGAACCAGGTTTTGCCCGGATTGAGCTGCTCGAAATTGAGCACCAGGTTGGCGCCGTCGAATTTGCCGCCGTTCAAATCGGCAGCAAGCAGGGCCGGGACCGCTCCGCCGGCGACGCCGCCGAAATAGCGCAGCGGATTGCGGCCGTTCTCGCCTGACCAATAGGACAACGGCGCTCCGGCAATCACGATCGGACCCGTCAAGCCGGGATGCGTGGCGGCGAGTATCATGGTTGCCCAGCCGCCCTGGCAATTGCCGGTGACCAGCGGTCTCGGGCTGCGCGGATGGCGCGCATGGACTTCCCGCATGAACATCGCTTCGGCCTCGCACACATCCGCCAGCGTTTGGTTCGGCTCGGGTTCGGGAAAGAAGATGACGAAATAGACCGGATGGCCGTCCCGCAGGGCGACGCCAACCTCGGACTCGCTTTTGAAGCCGCCGATGCCGCTGCCATGCCCGGCGCGCGGATCGATGATGACCCAGGGCCGGCCGTCTTCGCGCGGCGGCATCGTTCCCTCCGGCGGGTGAATGCGCACCAGCGCGTAGTTGACCGGGCGATCGAGTTTGCGGTCGTCAACGACCATGTCGTAGTCGAAGGCGAGAACCGGCTTGAAGCCTTCAGTCTCGCGCACAATGCAGGCATCGCCGCGTTGGCAAAGCGTATCGAGAAAAAGTATCCAGCGCTGCCCGCAATCCTTGATGTATTCGGAAAACGCGTCAGCCGCCCCCGGTACCGCAAACTTCGGAATGAGTTCCAGCCACGCCGCGGCTGCCGCACGCGTCGTCTCGGCCTGCCCGCGCGCGATCGCGTGCGCGTGGCGAACGCTCAATTCGCCCAGCAGCGAGGCTTGCTCACCGGCAAACCCCGCGTTCTGCTTGAGCATTTGCAGAAGTCGCTGCTGATGTTGCGCTACTTCGTCAACGTTGGTCATGGTCTAGCCCACGATGTGATAGCTGCTGTCGATGTAGTGAATGCAACAGGTGACGTTCGCCGCCTCGCCATTGGCGAGAAAGCGCCGCAGGCCAACCCTCTTGCGCAAAACATCCGCCGAATAGCTATTTCGACAGCGCGCGCGATGTCTTGTGTTGAGTCAAAAAGGCTGAGGACGGAGAGCAAATTCCAATTCCAAGCGCGCCACAACGGGCGTGACAGAATGATGACGATTAGATTTCGTTGCGTTTACGTATGTCGCACGGAAATGAGACGCGCCGATGATAGGCGCGCACGCGATTGCTCACCGCGCAAAGCGGGCTGATCGCCACGACGGCAATGCCGAGAAGGCTCTTTATGTGGGGCCTTGCGGGCGAAGCGGCGCCGTTCAGCCCAATCCGTCTTTGCCCAGCACCGAAATGTCCGACGGATCGGCATATGCCGGGTGACGCCATCCGTTCTCGTCGTAGTCGGCCATGCATTGCTCGACCAGCGCGTTCATCTGCTTGAGCGTGCCGTTGGCCTGCGCTTGCTGAAGCTGGAAGACGCGAATGAGTTCGTGGCTGCCGGAATAATTCATCTCGTAGAGTTCGTGTCGCGCGCCGAACTCGCTGCCGATGGCGTCCCACAGGAGTTTCATGATCTTGATGCGCTCTTTGTAGTCGATGCCATTCGAGCCGCGCACGTATTTGGCAAGGTACTTGTCGATCTCGGGGTTTTTGAAATCGAGCGCGTTCGAGGGAAGATAAATCAGCCCCGAGGCGATCACTTTTTCGACGATGTTGCGTATCTGGGGATAGGCCTCGGTCATGAACAAACGATAGGAGGCGGAGCCGCGGCTGCTGGGGAGGACCGTGCCGTCGACCCAGGGCTCCGGATTGAACGCCATGGCGTCGGTGAGCGACCAGAACAGATTACGCCAACCGATCACCTCGCCGATCTGGGCCTGCACGCCGCGGAACGATTCGGTGCCGGTCGCGCGCGAGGCCTTGTAAAGAAGGCCGGCAATGAAATCGAGCTTCACCGCGAGCCGCGTGCAGCCCTGCATGGTGAAGCCCTGGTAGAAGCCGGATCGCGGATAGAAGTTCTTCAGCCGGTCGATGTCGCGGTGAATGAAGACATTTTCCCAGGGGATGAACGCGTTGTCGAAAACAAAGATCGCGTCGTTCTCGTCGAAGCGCGAGGTCAGGGGATAATCCCACGGCGAGCCCGTGGCGGCGGCGGCCATCTCATAAGACGGCCGGCAAATGAGTTTGATGCCGGGTGTGTTCATCGGCGCGATGAACATGACCACCATCGCCGGATCGGTAATTTCTGCGCCCATATTCTGGCCGAGAAAATTGTATTGCGTCAGCGCCGAATTGGTGGCGACAACTTTCGCGCCGGAGACGTAGATGCCGGCGTCGGTCTCCTTCTGGATGGTGATGTATACGTCCTTGACCTGCTCGACCGGCTTGTCGCGGTCGATCGGCGGATTGACCAGTGCGTGATTGAGAAAGAGCACCGCCTCCTGGCCTCGTTTGTACCAGGCGCGCGCATTGTCGGCGAACTTGCCGTAAAACTCGGCGTTGGCGCCAAGCGTGTTGAGGAAGGCGGCCTTGTAGTCCGGGCTGCGCCCCAGCCATCCGTAAGTGACGCGCGCCCAGGCGGCGATGGCGTCGCGCTGCGCGACTACCTCGGCGGCGGAGCGCGCCACCTTGAAGAACTTGTGCGTATAGCCCCCGGAGCCGGTGTCGGTCGGCCCGGTCAGCAGTTCCTTCGTCTCCTTGGCATGCAGGGCATCGTAGAGAAGCGCGATCGAAGCCGCCGAATTGCGGAACGCGGGATGCGTGGTGACGTCCTTCACCCGTTCGCCATAGATGTAAATTTCGCGGCCGTCGCGGAGGGATTCCAGGAATTCCGCTCCGGTAAACGGGCGGTTCTTGCCCGCGACGATCTCCTCAGGACGCTTCGGCATTGCTCGCTCCAATTTCTTGCGTCTGCACCATACTCAACCATGCCGCCCGCGCCAAAGCGCCCAAAGCGTGAGGGCGCCGACCAGCACGACGGCAACAGGCGTGCCGGGCAGCCCGACCTTGGCGTAGGCCACCGCGCCGCTGACGGCCCCAAGAATGAATCCGGTCGCGATCGCGACAACGATGGACATCCGCGCGCACACGCTCGCGAACTCGCGGGCCTTTTCCGGATCCGCGGGGTTGCGCGCCCGCCGCCGCCACGCCAGGAGCAGCTCGGTGATCTCAATGCCGAGCTGCGTCATGTTGCCGGTCATCACGTTGGTCTGCGGGATCCCGCGCATCAGAAGCCGCACGATCACGCTTTGCGTGCCCATAGCCGAAGCGCCAAACAGGCCCGCCAAGATGGCACGCCAGTCATTGGCGCCAGTGGCAGGCGGCCCGGCCAGCATGAGAAAGCAGAAGGCAGTAATCAGCACGGTCTCGAAGGCCAGCATCCAGGGCAGCGCGTCGCGGCCCCGATCACGGGCAAGACCGATCAGTCCGGCGGTCAGCGCGGCCGCCACCAGAAAGGCGGCAACGGCGATAACCTTGCCGGCAATGCCGATATCGTGGGAGACGAACTCGGCGCCGGCGGTGACGAAACTGCCCGTGACCTGCGCTACAAAAAGCCCAAACAAGGCAAGAAATGTGTAACTGTCTACGTAACCGGCGACGAAGCTCATCAGCGCCGGCACCCATCGCGGCAGTTGCTCCTCACGCACCGGCGCGGCTTTCGTCATCTCTGGCATCTGCTTGTTGTGCGCATGTCCCTGGAAACCTCAGGCCTGCGGAATTAGCGTGTTAGCCAATATTTTGGAGCCGCGCCAATGCACATGAGTCAATTCCATTATCTGCCGCTCGCGCCCGGCTTCTTTTCCATTCTGATCGGCATTTTTTTGGTCATGCTCGTTGCTCTGGTGGTGCTCGGAGCTTTGAGGCACGCCTATGTAAGCCTGGGCGTGAGCCCGAGAACGGCCATGCTTCTGCTGTTTGCGACGTTGCTCGGCAGTTACTTCAACATTCCCATCGCGGTTCTGCCGCCGGAAGCGTTGCAGTCCGACACCGTGATCGATTTTTTCGGCATGCAATACACGGTGCCGCAGGTCGAAAACCTTCCCGGTACGGTGGTCGCAGTCAATGTCGGCGGCGCCGTTATCCCGACGATCATGTCGGTCTATCTCCTCATCACTCGGCAGCTATGGGTCCCCGGCGTGATCGCAGCCGCGATCGTCGCCGTGGTGCTGCACTGGCTCGCCACCCCGGTGGCCGGAATCGGCATCGCGGTGCCGGTGTTCTTCCCCGCTATCGTCACGGCGGTGGTCGCTTTGCTGCTCTCGCGCCGCGACGCTGCGCCGCTCGCATATAAAGGCGGCAGCATGGGTACGCTGATCGGCGCCGATCTGACCAACCTCGACAAGGTGCGCGGCCTCGGCGCGCCGGTCGCCTCTATCGGCGGCGCGGGGACGTTCGATGGCATTTTCCTCACCGGTATCCTCGCCGTGCTGCTGGCGGGTCTTTATCATCCCCGGCAAACCGTCCCGCAGCCTTGATGGACGCCGGCCGAACCGAGAAAACATGGACGCCATTAAAGGATTACGTCATGCCCTGGTACGGCTATCTCGCTCATTTCGTTGCCGGCGCGTTCCTCGCAAACGGCGTGCCGCATTTCGTGCAGGGCGTCTGTGGCAACAAATTCCAGACGCCGTTCGCAATCCCCCGCGGGGTCGGTGAATCTTCGGCGATCGTCAACGTGGTCTGGGGCTGGTTCAACTTCCTCGTCGGCGGCGTGCGCCTGCGTGTTTTCTTCCCGCCGTTGCCGCCGCCTGCCAGCGTTTCGATCGCCACGTTGCTGGGCGTGCTCGCCATGGGGCTATTTTTGTCCATTCATTTTAGCAAGGTGCGCGACAGCGCGCCGCATCCGTGAGTGTTCTGATGTTGAACGTTCCTGCGCGTGTTCTGGCTTTCCTCGCTTTTGGGCTGCTCGGCGGCGCCGCCGGTGCTGGCCAGGAAGGGGAAGACATGAAGCTCGAAGACGTCGGTTTCGTCATGCGTCCGGCCAACACGCCGGCGGAAGTGAAGCGCCTGAAACTTCTGCCGCCGCGCAAATTTTTGGCACGCACCGCGAATGGCAGGCGTTACTACATCTATGCCGACCCCGACTATTGCAAATGCGCCTTTGTTGGCAACGAGCTTGCTATGAAAAATTACCAGAACCTGATATCGCCGCCGCCGCAGGCTCCGATGACCATCGGATCCGGCCCGCCGTCGGTTACAACCGAGATGATTCAGGAAATAGATTCCGGCGTCGACATTCCTTTCGGCGACATCTTCGATTTTCCGAACTGAGGGGCCGACTGCCTTCTACGCTCTGCGCGCAACGCAATTAGTCTATGTGCTGCAACGTCTTGTGGAACCGGATTATATCCAGATAGTTATCTTTTGGGACATGATGGAGGAAGGGCATGCGAAAATCACTTATCGTTCTGAGTTTCGCCGCCGGTATGGGGCTTGTTTGCAGTCAGAGCGCGATCGCCGCTCCGGCAGATGCCGCAGCCGTCAAGAAAGCGGCGGTGGCAGTCTCGCCGTTGCAGCAGGCGCAGTATTACGAGCGCCACACCCGCCGTGGCATCGTGAAATGCTATCGCACGTTGGTGATTGGCCCCTACCGCTGCCACTATTTTCGTTAGCCCGTTTCAGGCATTTCTTCGCGACAGCGCGTGAAATCTGCAAAGGTGCGTCCCCGATCTCGAGGCGGGACGGATCTCGGCTTTCGAGTGGACTTAGAGCACGATCCGGAAAAGTGGAAGCCGGTTTTCCGAAAAGATTGTACTCCACCAAAAAGCTTGATCCGAAAAAGCGCACCCCGGACTTGGTCCAGGGCGAGAGCCGGCTTTCCGAAAAGATCATGCCCGACCAGAAAGCTCGAGCGCCGATCAACTTAGTCTAAATCAATCGCGCTTCCAGCGCGCCCAAATACGTGGGGAGGCTAGGCGGAGTCCTCAACGTCGGTCTCGGGGCGGTCATCGCCGCGCGAAAGCTCCTGATGCCACTTGCCGTTCTCGTCCTCGTATTCGATACCTCCGGTCTGGCCGGGCACGCGCTGCTCGGCGGCCGCGCGCCGGGCGGCGTCGAGGGCTTCCGCATGCGTCGGGAAACTCTCCGAGAACGCGCCGCTGACCGTGTAGGCCCACCCGTCTTCGTGGCGGACGATCTTATACGTAACGTGTACCATTGTTCTCTCGCCAAATTCTGGTGTTAAATTTCCGGTGTCAGGTTTCGGGTGCCATGTTCTTGCTGCGAGTTATAACCCGTCACGAGCATCGCACGAAATCCCCGCGCGAGAACAAATTTCCACGCCTCCTTACGCCCGACACCGGTGACACCCGATACTGGAGACACGGTTGAGGCTGTGTCACCAAGCCACCCCAACCGATCAGCCACCGCAGCGTCGGCTGGTGTTCGAATAAGCTCGATGAGACCATCGAGGCCCCAGACGTGACCTGCGCGATGGGTGATGAGGGGACGAGCACGGTTGCGTAAACGAGGTGACGTCAATCAGAAAGCTGAAATGATTCTCGATGTACGGACACTTCATGTGCGCGACCGGCCAGCGGCCGGTGCAACCGGCAGGGGCGGCGGTTGTGCGGTGTGTCGGGACAAACGCACAATCATGCGTTGAGTTTAGTCATCTATATTAACAACATTGTCGCAATTGCGCTCCGAACAGCCTTGAAGTTGTCTCCCGCAATTCATTGAATAACAAAGCGACTCAGGTTGCATGCGTTGTCACCGTTTTGCGACACTAAGGCGTTCATTTCTGTTAAATCCCGTTTGGCTGCTGCGATCTGCGTGGCGTGGATCAATTTAGAAGCGGTACATCAGGGAAGTTGGACGTTCATGAATGCTCGCCCCGGATTTGCGACCGTCGACCCCATCGCCGCTCGAACACAACTAGCCTGCGATGTCTGCGCGGCGAATGGATTCGATCTCTGTCAGGCGTTGTCTTTGCTCGCGCCTGTACCGGTGATCCGTGCGGTCCCGGCGCGGCGAGTCGTTTATCGCGAGCACGAGCTATATGACGAGGTACCTTTTATTTGCGAGGGATGGGCGGCTTTCGCCATCAGGTTGTCGAACGGTACCAGGCAAATAATATCGATCCTGCTGCCGGGCGACATGGTTTCCACGGCGTTGCTGTTCGATGCGCGCGCTGATTATCTCGTCGAAGCCATCACTAACGTGCAGTACCGCACTTTCAGATGCCACCAGGCTATGGCGTGATGTCCGGTTCGGTGTCCGCAACGCGCGGCATTGCGGACACCGTTTGAGTTCATTTCATCGGCAATAGACGATGTGACAAAAGTGCCCGTGGAGATTACCGCCCGCCACGATACATGCGCGCATGGCGACCGCCTGGGCCCTGACAAGCAAGATCCGGTTGGCCCAGCCCATTGCGCCATTGCCACTGCGGGCCACGCAATGAAATGCTGATGCAGATGTCGATGCCGCTGAAACGATCGCCAGCCCAATGACGGCGGCTGCGAAAAATCGGCTCATAATTGATCTCCCGGTGATTTGGCTATGGAAAAACTCTAAATCATCCTCGATTTAAATCAAGGGATGGGCCGCTGCTGGTTGCGCGATCGCAGCCGTATCGTTGTCGGTTTGGCTCGGCTTCGCTTTGTGCGCAAACTGTAGGCTATAGTGCCCTGAAACGATTTCCTCGGCGTCCAACCGCCGGCGGGCGATCCATCGGGCGAAGCGGATAACTAGACGATACAAAAGGGGGAGGGCGCTTGCGGCTTTGTCGCTTTGATGACGACCGGCTTGGGGTGGTGCTGGGCGATGAGGTCGTCGATGTCAGCACCGCCGTGGAGCGCCTGCCGGTACCGCGTTGGCCGCTGCCGTTCGGCGATCCGCTGTTCGCTCACCTCGACACATTGCGCCCTGAGCTGGATCGGCTGTCGCACGCGGGCGCGCGCAAGCCGCTGTCCGAGGTCAGGTTGAAGAGCCCCGTGGCGACGCCCAGCAAGCTCATGGCGGCGCCGGTCAACTATCGCGCCCATCAGGCCGAGGCGATCGCCGATCGGGGGATCAACTTCGGTTCCGAGGTCAAGACCATCGAGCATTACGGCATGTTCCTCAAGAGTTCGTCCGGGTTGGTCGGCCCGAGCGAGGGCGTCAGCCTGCCAGCGGCGGACCGCCGGATGGATCACGAGGCCGAGCTGGCCGTCGTTATCGGCAAGTCGGGTTTTCAAATCCCGAGCTCAAAGGCGCGCGAACATGTTGCCGGCTATACGATCGGGCTCGACATGACCATTCGCGGCGCCGAGGATCGGAGCTGGCGCAAGTCGTTCGACAGTTTCGCCGTGCTTGGCCCATGGGTCGTCACCGCCGACGAAATTTCCGATCCGAATGCGCTCGACTTCTGGCTGAAGGTCAACGGCGAGGTGCGCCAATCCTCGAACACACGCGCCCTCATTTTCGACGTCGACCGGCTCATCGAATATGCCTCTGGCGCGTACACGCTGTACCCGGGCGATGTCATCATGACCGGCACGCCGGAAGGTGTTGGCCCGGTAGTGCCGGGAGACGTGATGGATTGCTACGTCGAGGGGGTTGGTCATATGCGCGTACCGGTGCGCCTGCGAACGGCGCGGTGAGGTGATCTGTGGAGTTCGGCGTCCAATTCTTCCCCTCCGTCGGTCCCGATCAGAAATCGGCCGAGCAGTATTGGGGCGAAGCGCTGAAACTCACGCAACTGGCGGAGCAACTTGGCTACGCCAATGTACGCACGGTCGAGCATTACTTTCACCCGTATGGCGGCTATAGCCCGGATCCGCTGATTTTTTTGAGCGCTGCCGCCGCGATCACGAGCCGGATGCGGCTGATAACCGGCGCCGTGCTGCCGGTGTTCAACAAACCGCTGAAACTTGCCGGCCAGATCGGCATGGTGGACGCGATCTCGAAGGGGCGCGTCGAGATCGGGTTCGCGCGGGCGTTTCTGCCGCACGAATTCGCCCGCTTCGGCATTTCGATGAACGAGAGTCGCGCCCGCTTCGACGAAGGCCTCGAGCAGATCCGCCGCCTGCTCGAGGAAGAAAATGTCACCGCGCAAGGCCGCTTCCACAGCTTTGAAAACGTAACGTCGCTGCCGCGGCCGACACAAAAGCCGCGCCCGCCGTTCTGGATCGCGACGCTGTCGACCAAGGAGTCGTTCGAAAATGCCGGCCGCCTTGGCCATGGCATCATGGGCATCCCGCTGGTCGGCGTGCACATGGCGGAACTCATGAAAATCTATCGCGATGCCTGGACGGCAGCGGGACATGGCGGGCGCGGCCGGGTGATGCTGGCGTTCCACATGTTCTGCGCAGAGACCCGCGAGAAGGCGGTGGCAGTCGCGCGCGAGCCGCTCAACATTTATCTAAAGTCGATCGTCAATGCCGCGTCGGATTGGATGTCGGGCGTTTCGTCGGCGGATTATCCGAACTATCAGAAGATGATCGAGATAATTTCCAGAGAGACGTTCGAATTGCAGATCGAGAAGGGCTCAGCATGGATCGGCACGCCTGACGACATCCGCAAGGCCGCAGCGGCCTATCATGCTGACGTTGGCGGCTTCGAATCCGCTTCGCTGCAGGTGAATTTTGGCATGATCCCAGGGCAAGAGGCCGAGGAATCGATAAAGCTGTTCGCCCGCGAAGTAATGCCGTATTTTAAGGCGTACTGACCGAAGGGAGACACTCAATGTCTGCCACCGCCACGATAGCCGCCGCCGCCCCCGCGATGGGCCTTTCGGGCCGCGATATCCCGACACTTCCAGCGCTCTACGAGGCCGCCGGCGCGCTCAACTTCACGCCCGGTTGGGTCCCGCGCAAGAAGCCCATCCTGTGGAGCGAGCCGCGGCCGGATTTCTGGCCGGCGCATTGGACATATGAGGACGCCAAGGCCGGGCTCGACGCGGCGGGCCGGCTGATCGACGTCTCGCTCGCCGAGCGCCGCAACCTGGTGATGCGCAATCCGGCGCCCGGCACCAATTTCGAAACCACCCGCACGCTGGTCTGCGCTTATCAGATGATCCTGCCTGGCGAGATCGCACCCTCGCACCGGCACTCATCGCATGCCCTGCGCGTCATCATCGACGGCAAGGGTTCGTTCTCGATCGTCAACGGCCAGAAAATGCCGATGGAGACCGGCGATGTGGTGCTCACGCCCGGCTGGTGTTGGCACGGCCACGGCCATGACGGCACCGAGCCTGCGTATTGGTTCGACGGCCTCGACGTGCCGCTGACCCAATTGCTGGAGCCGATGTTCTTTCAGGAGTACCCGCAGAAATATGAAAAGGTCGAGCGCGTGGCGACGAGTTCTCCGTTCCGCTTTACACGCGACGACATCTCGCGCGGCCTCGATGCCGCGAAAGCCGACACCGACGGGTTCCACGGTCCGCGCATAACGCTTGCCGCGCCAGATATGCCGCCGATGGGTTTGTCGATGGAACGGCTATCCTCTGGCACCAGGACGAGGCGCTACCGCACCACTGCCAACACCATCTTCCACATTGCCGAAGGCAGCGGCGAAACGACAATTGGCGACAATTGTTTTTCCTGGCGGCGTGGCGATACTGTCGTCGCGCCTTGCTGGCACGCCATCAGCCACCACGCGAGTTCTGATGCGCAATTGTTCACGCTGTCCGACGAGCCGTTGCTGCGATTCGCCAGTTACTATCGGTTCGAGGCGCTGGACTAGGCAGGCGCTCTCCAAAGCCCGTCACGCTCGCTCGATGCGGGCGGCGTAGCAGCCGGGCGCTGCGAAGTGGACGTGCAGATAGGTTGCGCGCGCATCGGCGAAAAGCCGTGCGATGGCGTCTTCAAGTCGCCCGCCCTCGATCAACTCGTGACCAATCATCAGGGCGTCGCTGTCGAACGCGCGTACCGCGAGCGTCCGCTTGCGCAATTGCTCCGGTACGGTGTCGATGGCGTCGAAAGTCTCGTCGCCTTTGCGCACGAAGATGGCAAAGCGCATCCGGTAGGGCGAAGCCACGTCGTGGTGTTCGTAGTTGACGAGAATGAGTTCGTCGCCCGGGCGTGAATCAGCAAGGCTGACCCGGCAGGGATAACCGGGATTGCGCGCATCGGCGATCCGCCGCACTGCATCCCTTTGCGCAAGCTCGGTGTCGGAAAGTGCAAAAAGCGGTGCAAATTGTTCGGCCGGCAGGCCGCGAATCCGGAAATGCATGACGGTTCCTCCTGGTTTCGAGGAGGACAAATGGCCGCCATAGACGCTTGTTTCCACCCGATTTCTGATCACTTCGCCGCCGCGCGCATCGCTGCGCCAGGCTATCGCCAATCACGCGCGTGGCGGCACGTCGCCGAGATTGATGATGTCGTACTTCTCGTTCAACTCGGCCATCAGCTGGTCATCGGCCAGTTGCGCACCGCTCAACCCCGCAAGCTCTTCGAGGAATTGATCGAAGCCCGCCGGCTGAAAGATCATCAGGCAACGCCCGGTGCCGCCGGCCGGCAGATCGAGCGCGTGCGGCACGCCGGGCGGGATGTGCACACAGGTGCCGGTGGCCGCCTCCATCCAGTCGCCGTCGATGTGAAAATTCACCGGGCCGTCGAGGATGTAGAAGGTCTCGGCATGCTGGCGGTGCAGGTGCAATCCCAGCGCGAACTCGCGCTTGAGATTGTCTTCCATCAGCGCGTAGGCGCCGCCGGTGTCGGCGGCCGCGACCTTGACGAAGGTGTGATCCCGCGTCCAGTCGTAGTTCCGGCCACCACCGGGAGGCACAACGCGATAGCGCTTGGCGGACATATGGGCCTCATGGGCGCACGAAATAGCGCGCTCGGAGCGCAATGATTAGTGCCAGCATCCTGTCACGAATTCCGATGGCCCGCGTGTCGGCAATATGACGGACGCGCGGCGCGGCCGCTGGCTTCAACCGTTTAGCCGGTCCGCCCGACCGCGGATTGCCACCGTTTGGTCAGCCGCCGAAGAACGTGCCAGCGTGGTTGCGGCTTCGCGAGCTTCGTACGATGCGGTGTCGTTGTGTTCGGCGGCGTGATCGGCGACGTCTTGTCGGCCGGTGCCGGCGCCTTCTCCTTGATCGCAGCTACGACGTCGTCGGCGGCCAAAGCGACTTCCTCCGACCGAGGCTTGCTGCGGCCTTTCCTGAGCGACTTTTTCAGCGCCTTGCGGCCGACGTTGCGCAGGAATGATTGCTCGTGCGCCAGATTCAATCGCTCGATGGCCGCGGATAACGGCAACCATTCAACCGCTTTGATGTCGTCGGTCGGCTTGCCAAGCTGGGCGCCGATCGCCTGCATGCGCCAGAAGTGGGCGATCTTCGGTCCGCTGCCGCCGACATACGAGATCACACCGAGATATTCGTACACGCGAACGGAAGACCCGGTTTCCTCGACGGCCTCCCGCCTGGCGCCGGCAATCGGCTTTTCATTCGGCTTGAGCTTGCCCTTTGGAAGCACCCAGGCATTGTCCCGCCGCCGCTGGACGACGGCGACCAAAGGCTTCGCGCCGTTGCGGATGACGATACCGCCGGCAGCCAAGATGGGGGGGCGCGTCGACTTTCCCATTCTGCCTACATAACCGATTCGAGGCCACCTGCGGAACATCGCACGGGCTGCGCGTTATATCGGGCTGTGCGCCGAGGGCAAGTGCTACGCACAGGTCTTTCCCATGCGGCGCGTTGAAAGCGAACGTGTGGCTCTTCGCCTTCCCCGCTTCCCACAGGGGAATTCAGGGGGCGCGTATTTCGTTTCACGTAGTTGTGCCTGCCTCTGCTATAAGTCCGCATGGCACGGCGACCGACATACGATCCGCGCACGGCAGCCGAGAAGGCGTTCAAGGCGGCGACGACCAAGCCCGTGGAAGCGCCGCCGAAATCGGCGCCGTCCCCGCCAGGCGTCAAGGAAACGGTGTCGCTACGCATCGATCGCGACGTGCTCGATTTTTTTCAGGAAGAGGGCCCCGGCTGGCAGGATCGCATCAACGCGGCGCTCCGCAAGGCCGCCGGGAAGTAGTCTCCGGAGTACCCGATGCCCAACCAAACGCCCCACGTCACCTGGGACCACATCCACCTGCGGAGCCCCGATCCGGAGGCGACCGCCGTATGGTTCGAGCGAATGTTGGGCGCGCAGGTGATCCGTTCCATGGCGCAAGGCAAACCGCGTGTCGATCTGAAACTCGGCGGCGCCAATGTCCTCATCATGCCGGTCGCACCGGGCGACGGCGTGCATGCGCCGCCGGTGACTCCCTATCAGGGGCTCGATCATTTCGGGCTCACCGTCAGCGGCATCGACGCGGTAGTGGCGGAGCTGAAAGCCAAGGGCGCGGAATTTTCGATGGAGCCGCGCACCATCCGTCCCGGACTGCGGGTCTGCTTTCTGCGCGGGCCGCAGGGCATTTCGGTCGAATTGCTCGAGCGGCATGAAAAATACGTTTGAATGGTAGTTGATGCCGCGATCTGAACGAGCGCGGCACCACTGCTACTTCACGATCGCATTCTCGTAGGGATAGATTACGTCGCCGCTTTTGAACTGCGGCGGATAGACGATCACCTCCGTCTTGGTATCGCGGACGTCGTCGACGCTGTTGCCCTTGATGTTCTGGAACTGGGCGGCCAGTGTCCGTTCCTCCGCCCATTCGCCGAGCGGCCCGAATTTGACGTCGCCGACCACGGTCTTGAACGTCGCCTGGTGCATGTACTTGGCGAGCACGTCGTCATCGAGGCTCTTGGTCGCGGCGATCGCCTGGCCGAGCACTTGCAGGTCGGCATAGGCCCATACCGGCATGTAGTAGCCGAGGGGATCGGTGCCGGCGGCTCCGGCGCGCTCCTGATACTTCTTCAGTAGCTCCATCGAGCCGGGAAAATCCATCGATTTGACCGGCAGCCAGGTTTCGAAATTGACGATGCCGTTGAGCAGAGGTCCGAGCTGGGTTTTGAAGGCCGTGGCTTGCAGGCCGACCATCGCCCCGCCCCACATCTTCGGCTTGAAACCGAGTTCATGGATCGTCTTGATCATGCCGACGGTGTCGAGCGGATAGGAGCAGATCACCAGCAAGTCCGGGTTCCTGGCCTGGATCGCGCGAACGATCGGCGTGAAGTCGACGGTCGATGGCGGGTAGCTCTTGTCATAGACGACGTTGAACCCCGACGCCTTGGCGTTCTCGCGGGCGCCCTCGCAGGCGTTCTGTCCGAACTCGGCATCCGCATAGGCGAGCGCGACGGTCTCGGGCTTCGGCTTTTGCACTTCAGCCACCTTGAAGAAGCCGCGGGTGAAGGCCGGCTTCGGGGTCGGGCCGTTGGGGATCATCGCGAAATATTTGTCGTAGTTGAACGCATTGTTGATGGCGGTGCCGAACAGGCTCACGAAAAGCTTCTTTCGACCGATCGCGACTGGCATGGCGGCGGCGACCTGGGTCGAGGCATAGCCGGACACGATCAGATCGACCTTGTCGACGTCGAGAAGCTTCGAATAAATGGCCGGAACTTCCGCCGGCTTGCTTTGATCGTCGTAAAAAACGAGTTTGACCGGACGCCCGAGGAGGCCGCCCTGCGCGTTGATGTCCGCCTCCCAGACCTGCATCGCGACGAGCGACATCTTGCCGTTGGCGGCAAGCGGTCCGGTCAGCGACATGCCGAACCCGATCTTGATCGGCTCTTCGGCCTTCACCGGCGCGGCGACAAGAAACAGCCCCGCGGCCGCAAAGAGGCACGTCAGGCTTGTCAATTTCAGGAATTGCGTTTTCACGGACATCTCGTTTCCTCGGGTCTGTAGGCGCTTGCGCTGCATTGAACTGATAATAACAAGCTCTTATCGCGCCATCCAGATTTGATCTGCGTCAATCGGCGTGGAAGCGCAATTCGCCGCAGGTGTGGGAAGCTCTGCCCAATGCCGGGTTTAGCGGTAATCCGTTGCTGAAGCCGGCAATAGTGGGCGGGCGCGGCTCAAGGCTTCGCTGGAATCACATCCGCGGGCGCGCCTTCCGCGCCAATGAAGACGGTCAGGATGCGCACCGGCGTGCTGCCGGCATCGGCGCCGAAGTGAGGCACGTCCATCGTTTCCATGAATGCGTCGCCCTTGCGATAAGTCCGCTTGCCGCGGTCGCCATAGTCGACGGTGATTTCGCCCTCGAGGATGTAGGCGAACATCGGGACGCCGTGCCGATGCAGGATGGTCTTCCCGCCCGGCTCGATCGTGACGATCGCGGCGGTCACGTGCGCCGGGCCACCCGTCGGGTAGTGCAGGGTCTCGCCAAGGATCGTCGTGCCGGTCGACAACAGCGGCATCGTCGGAGCGCGGATCTCCTCGGCGATGGTGCGGCCTGACGCGGCGACGACCGCGATGAGAAGGAGCGCTGCTGCGAGAATCCGACGGTGCATGGACGTTATCCTCGTGCTGGGCGCCCTAAGATCTTCCTCACGAGACGGCGAGGATGGGCGCTAAATGGAGCCATCCGTATCCTACGCTTGTGTCACCCTTTCGTGGATCGCCGTGCAATGGCGCACGAGGTTTTGCTGCGACAGCACGAATTGCTTCAGCGGCGTCTCGATTGCGTAGAAATAAATGTTGGCGATGAAACCGTAGATGCCGGCGTCGATACTGGTCGGCTGTTGCCCGTGCACATACGCACCGGCCGGAATGAGATCGGCCAGGACTTTCAGATCGGCAAGGCCGCGCGCGTAAGCCGCCTCCGGCGCGTAGCGGCCGATGCCCTGGAAATGGTAGCGTTGAAAATTGAACTCGCGGGCTTTTTGCAGGCCTTCCGTGGTGAGGCTCGGATGCTCGCGCATCAGCGCATCGCGAAACGAAGGCCAATAGCGCTCATCCTTCCAGCGCGAATACGACATCACCCAGTAGAGATCGTCGAGCATGCGGGTGATGAGCAGGCTCACGTCGCGTTGCCGCGCGCCGAGCGCCTGGTCGATGCCCAGCCGGTATTTGGCGATGAGATGGGCGATGATGGTTTCGCTGTCGCCGATCGTTTCGCCGTCGTCGACAATGTAGGGAAGCTGCCCCCGCGGCGCCGCCGAGGCGTCGAAGATGTGCTCATGCGTGAACGGCACGCCGGTGAGCCGCATGAAGGCGAAGACCTTGAGCCCGTAGCCGTTGTTGTCGGCGACGCCGAACAGCGGAGGGTAGGAATAAAGCGTGATCATCGGGCTTTCCACTCCGCGGAATTCGGGACGTCAGTGTGTGGCGCTTTTGACATGTGCGGCAAGGAACATGAACGCGTGCGACGCGATGACGGCCGAGAGCGAAAGAACGGCGGTTTGCGCGATGCCGCCCACCACCAAGGCGACCATCGCCGGCACTGAACCGCTGGTGCTCACGCCGGGCCCGAGCAGAATGACAACGCCCATGACGACCGCGAACCACGGCAGCAAGGCCAGAAAAAAGACCGCGAGCAAGCGCAGCGCCTGTCCCCTGGTGTCGGCGAACGCGTTGGGCGCGGTCGCGCCCGGCGTCTCCACGGCAATGGCCGGAAACAGCACGGTCAGCCGCAGCGAAACGGCGATCGCGACGATGAGCGTGATGGCAAGAACGAGCGTGGTCGGCCACAGCGAGTAGCCGCGCGCCTGCAGCATGCCGAGCAGTTCGTATGGCAGTCCGGCGATGACCTTCAGAGCAAGCAGCCAGCCGAATAAGTGCCAAAAGGCCGGCTCGCCTACGTCGAGCCCGTAGCCCGGCGTGGCTTCGCCGAGGACAACGAAGCGATTAATGGCGATGATGACCGGCGTGAGCAGAAACGCCCGGACCGCGTCCTCCGCGAGGCCGAGCGCGGCCCCGGACAGCTCCCGATCCCAGAGGCGATGCGGTACCAGCTCCGTCACCACCGCGACCGCGAGCACGATGAGGAAAGCGCTGATGATGATGGTGCGGAGCGGCACCAGCAGGCGCCGCCAGTCGCGGTATACCGCCGCAAGCGTCGGCATGATCGGCAGGCGGCGTTCTTTCACGGCGGCAGCCTCGAAAGCGAGTGCACCAATACGACGCGTGGTCGAAACGGCGCGGACGATAACAGAGCCTGGTTTGGCCGAGAAGGTGGCGGGAGGCCGACAGATCGGGAGTGCCGGCGAATAGCGCCGCCGAACTTCAATCCGGCTCCAGGCGATGGGCATCGCCGGTTTTCAGGCCAGTGCGAAACAGCGGGCCGGTGAGAGCGGGAATGCGTGGGCAAATGTGAACGAGGCCCGTGCCGTTCGTTTGGTGCGGAGAATCCTCGGTGCCTTATTCGGCCGATTAAGCTTCGCCAATCTACCCTGCGACTGATATGCCATTGAAGACTCAACGATTCATTCGCAAAGGATGGTGGAATGGCGGAGAAATCCAAGAAAAACGACGCCTACGTTCAATTCGCCAAGTTGCAGCGCGCGGAAGACGCCAAGAAAGCGACGTCCGAATACGAATCCACGGCTGCGGCACTGCGCGCGAAGACCGAGCGGCTCAAGGCGCTCCGCCTCGAGCGCGACGCCGCCGCGCCCAAACAGGCGACGGCTGCGCCGAAGCGAAAGAGCAAGACGAAGGGCAGCGGTTCAAGCCTGTCGGACTTTCTGGACGGACAGGCCAAGGAGGGCCGCAACGGCTGAGGCCGCCGCGGAGGAGGGTTAAAGCATCAGGCGACGAACGCCCCGCGGCTTGGTGCGCGGCGGCTGACGGGCGCAGCGAAACCTTCAGCGCGGCCGGCGCATGATCGGGACATTGTCGGCTCCGGGCACGTTCGCTCAGAAATACGCCTTCCTGATTTTATGATTCTGCAGTGGCGGTGGCATCAACGTCGCCATCTTCGCCGCGCAGCCCGCGACGTCTTGCGGCAGGTGGCCCAACCGTCATGATGGGATGAGAGAAACGGCCGCTCGCGCGGGCCGACGGCCGGCGGCAAGATGTCAGTGCGGCTGCGTGGTTGTTCAAGGGGGAGGCGATCATGGCGCAAACGAAGCCGCCGATCATCGGCACGGCGGTGATGGCCTGGGAGGACGCCTTCCGGGCAATCGGCGCCATGCCGCTCGTCGCCGGCACCGCGTTCGTGATCGTGATCCTGATGGCGCTGGCCAGCTTCTGGATCATTTCCGACCCGTATGCGCTCGCCACGAGTCATTGGCTGCCGGTTTACTCGATCGTTACCGGCATCGTGCAGGGCCTGCTGCTCGCCCCGCTCGCCATCGCGGTGCACCGCTATGTGCTGCTCGGCGAAACGACGAGCCGTTATCCGCTCGATCCATTCAGCGCGCGTTACGTGCGGTTTGTCGGCTTTGCCATCCTGGTCAAAATCTTGTGGTCTCTGCCCAGCATTATCCAGAGCTTCATGCGTGACGCGCCGGAGGAAACCGGCGCCGAGGCTTTGCTGGGGTTAGTGGAATTCGTCCTGTTCGTTACCGTCCTCGTGGTGACGGTCCGGCGCGTCATCCTGTTTCCGGCCATCGCGGTCGATGCGCCGGGCGCGACCTGGAGCAACGCCCGGCGCGACACCAAGGGCAGCTCCTGGCGCGTCGCCTTCATCTTCGTCTGCGTGGCGGTGCCGGGTACGATTCTCGGTGGCCTGCTTTACTGGGCCCTGCTGAGCGGAGGCTTGGGCAGCGCCAATCAGCTGTTTTTCTCGCTGCTTGGCGCGATCGTGGAAATTCCGATGCTGTGCGCCTTCGCGGCGGCGGCGTCGCACATCTTCCGGTCGCGGGTCGACACCCTGGCGCAGCCGGCGCGCTGACATGCCTTACCCGGGTTGGTTTTCAGCTTAAGCCGGGCCACGCTTGCCGCTTACGTAAACTGGCCTTCCAATTCGCAGTTTTCGAAAACATGGGCATGAGGACCTCGCCGGCGTAAATATGCTGCCGCAACGGATTCGCCGTGGGACAAACAGGACGTGCGCGCCATCCACTTGAACGTCAGCGCGTAGCCCGGGCCGATCGATCGGCGCGTGGCGGTCACTTCTTTCCCGCGTACTGACCAGCCAGAGGCTGCTGCAATGGAAATAGGTCCATCCATCATACAGCTCGGAGAAAAACTGGACGAGGGGTTCGACGCGAATCGCGCGGCGTTCGCGTCGCAGGACCGTGTAGCGCAGGGTAAGGCGCTACTCTCCGGTATCGAGATAGCGAAAGAGCTCGATCGGCTCAAGGCCGACGGATTGGCCGCGATCCAGGCGCTGCTCAATGAGCGGAATGCGCTTTCCGACGAAGAGCGCGCCACATCGCTTATCCGCGGCTTTGTATTCGGTGCCAGACTTGCGGATACTCTCCACGACGAATTGTTGGACACCGACGGCGAGGCCAAGGTTTGGCGCTTGCTGGATGGAATTGTCTCAGCTTTGGACAAGATCGGCTCCGGCCGCGCGGCGCTAGAGGTGCTGTTCGACAACCCTGATGCCGGCATACGCGCCACAGCGGGAGCCTATCTGATTGACCTTATGCCCAAGCGTATCGTCCCGATGCTTCGCGATATCGACGAAAAGGGCGGCGGTACCAGTTCGGACTTTACGGCGCATTGGGCTCTGCTCGCCTGGGAGCGCGAGGGAAAGTCGCGGTTCAACTACTTGACCAGATCGGCGACCAAACGCGGCCGGGATTGAGCGCCGCCGTCACTTCTTGCCTGTGTAAGCGAGGCATTCAAGCTCCACGCGCGCGCCGCGCGCCAGGCCTCTGGCGCCGAAGGCGGAGCGCGCCGGCAGGCGGTCGGGCTTGAAATAGGTGACGTAGATTTTGTTGAAGGCTTCCCATTCCGCCATGTCGGCGAGCATCACCGTGCATTTGAACACGTCGTCGAAGGTCAGCCCGTGGGCGCCAAGCACCGCGCCGATATTCTCCATGGTGCGCCGGGTTTCGGCCTCGATGCCGCCGGGCACGACGTTGCGGGTGCCGGGCGCATTGCCGAGCGCGCCGGACAGATAAAGCACGTCGCCGACGCGCACCGCCTGGCTGAACGGCAGTTTGGCCGGCGCGGCTTCCGGTGAAGTATAGAAGTGCACGTTTGGCTCCTGTGGTTCGGCGGCGGGTGAAAATGTCAGGCCGGTGGATTGCAAGCGAGAGAACATTCGTTCGCTCCGCTCTACGCTTGCTCCGCACCGCCTGCTAAAGAACACCATACAATGAACGACACGCAATTTGCAGAGCTGACGGCCTGGATCGCCGCCGCCGGATTGGCCGGCGAGGCCGAGCCCGATTTGCTCGGCGGGTTCTGCGAGCGGCTGGTCGCGGCGGGATTGCCGATCACCCGCTCGCAGGCTTTGATCGACACCCTGCATCCGGTCCACGAAGGCCGGGTATTCAGCTGGCACGCTGCGGAAGGCAAGACCACGCTGCGCGAATACGGCTCCTCGAGCGAGGGCGAAGCCGCGGAGCGGTGGCGGGCGAGCCCGTTTTACCGCCTCCTGCAATCCGGCGAGCCGCTGCTGCGCCGGCGCGTCGATGCGCAGAGCGTGGCCGAATTTCCGATTCTGACCGAGCTTGCGGCGGGCATGACCGATTATGTCGCCATGGTGCAGCGCTTCACCGGGCAAGGCATCATCGGCGAGATGGATTGCGTCTATTCGTCCTGGGGGACCGACCGTCCGAACGGCTTTGCCGACGCCGATCTCGCCGACCTCCAAAGGCTGGTGCCGTTGTTGGCGCTGGCGTTGAAATCCACCTCGCTGACGCGCGTCGCGCGAACGCTGGTCGAGACCTATCTCGGCCGCGATCCGGGCCAACGGGTGCTGGCCGGCGGCATCGCCCGCGGCGTGGCCGACCGGATCGAGGCCGTGCTGTGGTTCAGCGATCTGCGCGGCTATACGCGGATCACCGACACGTCGCCGCCCGAGCAGGTGATTCCGCTGCTCAACGATTACGCCGACGCCGTCATCTCCGCGATTCACGCCAAGGGTGGCGATGTGCTCAAGCTGATCGGCGACGGCACGCTCGCCATCTTCACCGCGGCGGACCGCGAAGCCGCCTGCCGGGCGGCGCTCAAGGCGGCGAAAGCCGTGCGCAACAGCATCGGCGAACTAAACCGCCGGCGCGGCGGCGACGGCCTGCCTGTCACCGACATTTATCTCGCGCTGCATTTCGGCGAGGTGTTCTACGGCAATATCGGCAGCAAGGAGCGTCTCGATTTCACCGTCGTCGGCCCGGCCGTCAACGAGGTCAGCCGCATCGCCGCCTTATGCCGCTCCGTCGAGCAGCCGCTGCTGCTGTCAGCGAGTTTCGCCGCCGCTGCCGGCAGCGCCAAAAGCCAGTTCGTCTCGGTCGGGCGCTATGCGCTGCGCGGCGTCAGCCACCCGCAAGAGCTGTTCACGCTCGATCCGATCGCGGGCGGGTAGGGCGGATGGAAGCAGCGCGAGCGAAGATTCGCCTCTCCCCTGTGGGGAGAGGCCGACGAGCGAACGGAGTGAGTGAGGCGGGTGAGGGGGAACTAGCGGGCTGAAGTTTGCGCCGTCTGATCCCCCTCACCCGCTCACTTCGTTCGCGACCTCTCCCCACCGGGGAGAGGTGAAGAATGGGGCGTGCCGCATTTCCTTGGTCCGTCATTGCCGGACAACAGGCGCGAAGCGGCGTCTTCGTGTCAAATGATCCGGCCATCCATGCGGCGGCGAGGTTGGGTGATGGGTTTCGCAAGAGCTCAACCCATCCTACCGCGCTCCGTCATGGCCGGGCTTGTCCCGGCCATCCATGGGACGGCGAGTGAAAACGTTACTCCGTTGGATTGCATACGAGCGTCTCAGCTTGCCTTAGGAATTTGCGACATTTAAATTACACGCTATGGTTGTTTTGATGCGCCTTTAGGCTTGAGGAGAGATTTATGTCTGCTGAAACGGACGATGTAGATATCAAGAAGAAGCCGAAAAAGGCGAAGAAGGCTAAGCGAGCAATCAAGTCGGCGACGGCAAAAGGTACACCTTGGACATTTCCAAAAAACGTCCTCGAGGATGCAATAAGAATAGCTCAAGCTATTGAGGAGAAAAATGCGGGCAATCCGATGCACGCACCAGATTTAGCAATTGCCGTAGGATACAAGCAGTCAACCGATTGGCGGTTTGGTGATCTACTACGCTCCGCATATCAATATGGTTTGGTATCTGGTACGGGGCCTCGGCTTCGATTTCACTTACGTCCCTCGGCCAGGACATTGTCGCACCAAGTTCTCCAAGCCAACGCTCGGAGGCACTTTTGGCAGCGTTCCGTTCCGTAAGCGATTTCGCTGCCGTCGAGAAGTTTTACGGCGGCAAGCGGATCCCAGAGGACGAATTTTTCTTAAATACTCTGACTCGTGAGTTCAACATCCCGCGCGACCGCGTTGATACATTTGCGAAAGTATTTCTTGAAAATTTGCGCTATTTGCGGGCGTTTGCGCCATCCTCAGCCAGCGGAGACACCGCGACCACATCGGACGAAGGGGCGACTAGCGCGACGCCTCCCGAAAAAATTCCGAGCCCCGTCGTGTCAAGAGAACCGAGGGCAAGAGAGTTTCTAGACACCTGCTTTGTGATGATGCCGTTTGGTGCCTGGTTCGATCGTTACTATCAAGAGATTTACGTTCCCGCTATTAAAGAGGCGGGGTTCGAAGCGATACGGGCAGACGAACTCTTTACTACCGGCAGTGTCGTCGAACAAATTTGGGATCAAATCCAAAAATCAAAGCTGTTGCTGGCGGATCTATCTGGCAAAAACCCCAACGTCTTCTATGAACTCGGTCTCGCGCATGCGGCAAGAAAGCCTGTCGTGTTCACTGCGTCGAATGTGGACGACGTCCCATTCGATCTTCGCCACTTGAGAGTCAAAATATACGATATTCGCGAACCCGAGTGGGCCCCTAGATTGCGGCAGAGCATTGCCGACTATTTGCGTAACGCAATAAAAGAACCTGGCAAATCCATTCCCCATCCATTCCGGAGCTTTGTTGAAGACCTGGAGCAAGAGCAGCCGGCCAGCCAGCGAGTTCGACGGGTTAAACAAAATATATCATGAGGCGCCGGCGGGCACCTCAAGATGACGATCAGAGAGCTTTGTTACTCCCGTTCGCCTTCTCCGCCCCGACATCGATCGTGGCGACTATCCTTTCGCCTTCGGCCTCAGCATCATGCGCCGGATCGCCATGGTTCCGGGATAGGCCGCGCAAATCGCCGCGGCGGCGGCGAAATAGCTCCAGTGCACCGTCAAAACGCGGGGGAACGCTGCGACCAGCAGGATGCCGAGGAAGACGCCCATCAGTTTGACAGCGTGCACTTCCCAAATGGCGTGTTGCGCATCGAGGTTGGGACGCTCGAAATCCTCGTATTTTCGTATCAGTCGCCCAAGGGTCATGGGCGATGTTCCGACAGTGCTCATAACGCCTTGTTGCTTTCCTTGATCGCGTCCGCCTTATCGACATAGACCTTCGCGCCCATGTCGATGAATTTTTTGGACATCTGCTCCATGCCTTCTTCGGCGGTAAGCGCTTCGCCCGCGACGGCGCGCTTCTCTGGATCGTTCAGCGTCGCGGCGTAGTCGCGCACGTCTTGCGTGATCTTCATCGAGCAGAATTTCGGCCCGCACATCGAGCAGAAATGCGCCACCTTGTGCGCCTCCTTCGGCAGCGTCTCGTCGTGATAGGAGCGCGCGGTGTCGGGATCGAGGGAGAGGTTGAACTGGTCCATCCAGCGGAACTCGAAGCGCGCGCGGCTTAGCGCATCGTCGCGCAGTTGCGCCGCCGGGTGGCCCTTGGCGAGATCGGCGGCGTGCGCCGCGATCTTGTAGGCGATGACGCCGTCCTTCACGTCGTTGCGGTCCGGCAGCCCGAGATGCTCCTTCGGCGTGACGTAGCAGAGCATGGCGGTGCCGAACCAGCCGATCATGGCGGCGCCGATCGCCGAGGTGATGTGGTCGTAGCCCGGCGCGATGTCGGTCACCAGCGGGCCGAGCGTATAGAACGGCGCCTCGCCGCATTCCTTGAGCTGCTTGTCGACATTGATTTTGATCTTGTGCAGCGGCACGTGGCCGGGGCCTTCGATCATCACCTGGCAGCCCTTCGCCCAGGCGACCTTGGTGAGTTCGCCCAAGGTCTCCAGCTCGGCGAATTGCGCGCGGTCGTTGGCGTCGCGGATCGAGCCGGGGCGCAGGCCGTCGCCCAGCGAGAACGACACGTCGTATTTGCGCATAAGGTCGCAAATCTCGTCGAAGCGCTCGTAGAGGAAGCTCTCCTTGTGATGCGCCAGGCACCACTTCGCCATGATCGAGCCGCCGCGCGAGACGATGCCGGTCACTCTGTTGGCGGTGAGGTGGATGTAGGCGAGCCGCACGCCGGCATGGATGGTGAAATAATCGACGCCCTGCTCGCATTGCTCGATCAGCGTGTCTTTGTAACACTCCCAGTCGAGCTTCACGGGATCGCCGTCGACCTTCTCCAGCGCCTGGTAGATCGGCACTGTGCCGATCGGTACCGGCGCGTTGCGCAAAATCCATTCGCGGGTGTTGTGGATGTTGCGCCCGGTCGAGAGGTCCATCACCGTGTCCGCGCCCCAGCGGATCGCCCACACCATCTTCTCCACTTCCTCCTCGACCGAAGACGTGACGGCGGAATTGCCGATATTGGCGTTGATTTTGGTGAGGAAGTTGCGGCCGATGATCATCGGCTCAAGCTCGGCGTGGTTGATGTTCGCCGGAATGATGGCGCGGCCGCGCGCCACTTCCGAGCGCACGAATTCCGGCGTGATGAAGAGCGGCACCGAAGCGCCGAAGCTTTCGCCGTCGTCGTGCGCGGCCTGCGCGCCCTCGAGCATCTTCTTGCGGCCGAGATTTTCGCGCTCGGCGATGTAGATCATTTCCTTGGTGGTGATTCCCGCCCGCGCCCATTCGAGCTGGGTGAGGGGATGCCGCATGCCGCTGCCTGCCCCCTCTCCCCCCCGGGGAGAGGGGATTGCTGTTTCAGCCGTCAAATTCCTCCTCTCCCGGATCGCTGCGCGATCCGACCTCTCCCCATTGGGGAGAGGTGAAGGAGAGGAGACAGCGCGGAGCGGCTTCGGGGTGTTGGGGAAATTGCGCGCGAGGTGCTTGCCGGAGACGTTGCCGTTGTCGACCGGCTTGATCGGCCGGCCTTCATACGCCTCGACGCCGCCGCGTTCGCGCACCCATTCGACCCGAATGCGTGGCAAACCCTTCTCGACGTCGATCGCCGCGTCGGGATCGGTGTAGGGGCCGGACGGATCGTAGACCGGAACCGGCGGCTCGCCGGACGACGCATCGAGCGCGACCTCGCGCAGCGGCACCTTCAGCTCGGGCGCTGCATCGGGCCGCGAAAAGATCTTGCGCGAGCCGGCGATCGGGCCGGTCGTGACCTTCGGCGTGGCGAGCTCGGATTCGGCGAGGTGTTTGTTCATCGGAGCACTCCTTGGAGCTTTCTTGCGTGCACGATCTGGTTCATGCCGATATTTGTTTGCGCATGATCTGATCCGAAAACCGGTATCCACTTTTCGGGATCATGCGCGGCGGTATCCCGCGAAAGTCAGAAAGCCGCCGACGACGATCACGACCGCGGAAACGATCAGCAGCGCGGCCGGCTTGGAATAGATATCGCTTACCAGCGCCGCCGTGGTCGCCGGCAGCACGAGGCGGATGATGCCGCCGATCACCAGCAGCCAGCCAAGAATGGTAATGATGACCCGCCAGCCGGACGTCCAGGTCCGATGCACGTTGAGGATGGCGAGGCCCGGGATCAGCGAGATCAGCCCGGAAAAATAAATCAGGGTTGGGCTGCGCACCGCCTCGGCCAGCAACGCGGTATAGAATGGTCCGTTGAGCAATATGCCGAGCCCAACGACGACAAAGGCCGGCCCGACAAGCCTGGCGATAAAAACGGCGGGTTCCATGGTGTGCCTCTCCTCCTCAAAAAAGTGCGTTCGCGCGATGCGTTCACCGCGACGCCGCGATGTCATCTCAATCTAAAGCCGTGCCGGTGCTGGAAAGCATTCCTGTCCCTTCGCCGGCATGACCCGGATCAGGTTCAAAGGGTTTTCCGCCGCTGCGGTCTCAGCTCCTGCCGGAGCTCCCCTCGGAACAGGTTTAATGTAGGCCGATGCAGAGGCGTGTCAACGCGGGTGGGGAGCCACAGTCATTCCGGGGCCGAGCCACCAGGTGTGGCCCGGAGTGCCGGTGCCAGGTGCGGCGAGGAGCCCGGAATCCATAACCCTAACCGTGGTGGATATGGATTCCGGGTTCGCCGCTTCACGGCGCCCCGGAATGACGGTTTGAGCTGCCGGTGCCCCTCGGCGTGCCTCTGGCGTTAGGGCCTCGTTGGCGGCATACTTCGAGCCATGCCGGGAAAAAATACCACCACGGACGCCGAGACCAAGGCGGCCGATCTGGAGAAAGCTCGCGTCATCGTGGGCGAATTCGGCCTGCTGATTGGACCGGCCGGGAAGGCCAGCGAAATCATCGCCAAGGCGGTCGCCGAGGGCATTGCGCTCGGGCGCAAGGAAGGCCTCGCGATGGCGGCAAAAGCCGCGGGCCGCAAGGATACGCACGGCGGCTGATCCTGCCGGCGCGCTCAGCCGGTGCGCGCTCAATGGATCGTCTTGTGGCGTGCCAGCGCCTCGGTCCAAAGGCTGGCGCGGTCGTCGTCAAAAACGAGACCCAAATCCTCCGGCACCGTCACCCATACGCCGTGCGCGAGTTCGTTTTCGAGCTGCGCCGGCGCCCAGCCGGCGTAACCGAACGCCACCAGGCTTTTTTTCGGACCTTTGCCTAGGCCGATGTCGCGCAGCGCGCCCGGCGCGACACTCAGCGCCACGCGGCCGTCGATATCGATCGTGTCCGGGAGATTGTATTCGGCGCTGTGCAGGATGAGGCCGGCCTTGGGATCGACCGGCCCGCCGAAGAAGACGCGCACGCTGCCGGTCACTCCGCTCGTATCGGCGTGAAGCGTGGACAAAAGCTCGGCGATGGAACGCATGGCGCCCGGCCGATTGATGACGATGCCGAGTGCACCGCCCTGACTATGCTGCGCGAGCAGAATGACGACGTGATCGAATTCCGCCTGGCGCAAGTCCGGCGATGCGACAAGGAGTTGGCCGGCGAGCGACGTTGGTCCGGACACGTCCGGTTCGGTCGGCAGCGCGGCGTGCAGCAGCGACGCCGGCAGCAATACCGCCGCGATCGCCAAGATCCATCGTCGAACGTTCGACCAAGCCACTTTCGACCCGCCGCGTCGTCACGCGCCGCCCCGAACATGATCGCGCTATGTGGCGCGATGTTCAATACGTTGGCGTGGCGGGGGAGGGCGTCGCCCGACCCCCTCCTTGATCCTTCCCCTTTCAGGGGGAGGAAACGAAAACGAGAGCGAAAAGTTCGCATTATCCGCCCGGCGGAAAATCTCCGGCCGTGCCGTTAGCGTTCCTCTCCCCCTGAAAGGGGGAGAGATAGAGTGGGGGTCTTTTGACGGCCTGCCGATATCAAACAAATTGCAGCGCGATGCCGCCGAGGGCGCCGAAATCGGCGTGCAGCGTGTCGCCTTTCCTGGCGAACACAACGCGCGTGAATGAGCCGGCGAGAACGAGATGGCCCGGCTCGAGCGTCACGCCATGCGCGCCCAGCTTGTTGGCGAGCCAGGCGACGCCGAGCGCGGGATGGCCGAGCACGCCTGCGGCGACGCCGGTCTCCTCGATCTCCGAGTTGCGGTACATGATGCCGCCGACCCAGCGCAGGTCGACGTCCAGCGGTCCGACCGGCCGGCCGCCGATGACGATGCCGGCGGCGGCGCCGTTGTCGGACACGGTGTCGAAAATCTTGCGCGGGTCTTGCAGCCGCGCGTCGACCACCTCGATGGCCGGCACGACATATTCGGTGGCGCGCAGGACGTCGGGCAGGCCGATGCCGGGACCCTTGAGCGGCTTGCCGAGGATGAAGGCCAGTTCGATCTCGACGCGCGGCAGGCAATAATTCTCATGCGGTACGCGCGCGCCGTCGGCGATCATCATGGTGTCGAGGAGATGGCCGTAGTCCGGCTCGTCGATCTGCGAGGACCGCTGCATCGCCTTGGAAGTCAGCCCGACCTTGTGGCCGATGAGCCGCGCGCCGGCCGCCATCTTGCGATTGGCGACCTCCGTCGAGATCGCGTAGGCGTCCTCCATGGTGATGTCGGGCCAGGTCTTGGAGAGCTGCACCGCCTGCTTGCGGGCTTTTTCCGCGGCGACGAGCGTATCGGCGGCTCTGTTGCGATCGGCTTCGGACATCATGGCTGAAATTTACTCCGACAATGCGTGATCCGGAAAAGGGATGCCGGCTCAGAGAGATCATACGGCACTGATTATTGGAAGCGCGATCCGGTTGTTGGAAGCGCGATCCGGAAAATGCCCGTCCCCGGACTTGATGCGGGGATGGATATCGGTTTTCCGACAAGATCATGCGCTGTTGACTACTGACAGACGGCGCGGGTTACGACCGCTTCCCGCGCGCATTGCACGCTCGGCATCTGTCCCGGCTGCAACGGCTTAGGATCGCATTTCTCGGCGGTGCGAACGTCGAGCGGTTTGCCGTCCGTGAAGCCTTTGCCGCGGCAGCCGGTCGCTGCCGCCGCCGCGCAGTCCGGCGCGCCGTTCGGCGCCCGAGCGCAAGCTTCGTGCACTTCCACGACCCGGGTGTTCGGTAACCGCGCGATCGCGGCCGCGGCGTTCTTGGTGGCCTCCATCGCGTTCTTCATTGCATCTGTCGTGGCGGCAGCGGCGCCCTTCGTTGCCTCGACCGCACTCTTCATCGCATCCGTTGTCGCCGTTATCGGGCTTTTCGCGGCGTCTTGAGGCGCGGCATTGGGCGCATCCTTTGGCGCCTCCTCGACAGCGTTCTTGGTTGCGTCTTTCGGCGCATCCTTGGGGGCATCCTTAGGAGCTTCCTTGACCGAGTTTTTGATCGCGTCCTTCGGCATAGTCTTGGAAGCATCCTTTGGGACTTCCTTGGGGATGTCCTTGGGAGCTTCTTTGGCGGCGTCCGCGGCGGGCTGGCGGGCGCCCGGCGTAGCGTCGTCCGGCTTTTTGCTCGGCTCGCCGCCACTGCCACGTTTTTGGTCGAAGACCGCAACCGAATCGTCCCACCAGACCTTCAGCTGTTGGAGGAAGCCTGGCTTGAACGCGGGAGACACCTGAGGTGAAACCGAAGGCGTGGCGACGGGCGGCGCGGTTGCGGCAGGCGCGGCCGGGGTTGGCTGCGACGGTGAAGGCTGGGACGGCGAAGGCTGGGCGGCGGCAGGAACTTGGCCCTTATCATCGGCCAACGCGCCGCTGCCGGCCATTGCCGAGAAGCCCATTGCAAGCAGCATCGAACCCAGCAGCGCCAAACCAAGCAGCGCGCGCACAGCTGGGATCGCAAACCTTCCTCTGCTTCGCGGACCTCGTCATCCCGGCCGTCGCCTTCGAGGCTACAGAAGTGGAACGGCAGTCCGTCAGAATACCCGCACAACCACGATAAAGCCAACCACAACGCCAAGCGCGGCCAGCGCTGCCCACATCCCGAGCCGCTCCTCGATGATGGTGCGGGCGCGGGCGCCGTAGCGGTTGAGCAAAAAGCCCTCCAGAAAGAAGCGCGCCCCGCGGGTAATGATCGACAGGACGATAAACAATCCGAGATTGAATCCGGCAAAGCCCGAGGTAATGGTCACGATCTTGTACGGTATTGGCGTCAGTCCCTTGAGCAGGATGATCAGGCTGCCGTACTGCGCATAGGCGGCGCGGAACGCGTCGACTTTGTCGCCGTAGCCATAAAGATGAATGAGCCACTGCCCGGCCGTGTCGTAGAGCGCGGCGCCGATGAAATAGCCGAGCAGTCCGCCGGCCACCGACGTCACCGTGCAAATCGCGGCGAAGAACCAAGCGCGCTCCGGCCGCGCCAGCGACATCGGAATCAGCATGATGTCCGGTGGAACCGGAAAGAACGAGCTTTCGGCGAACGAGACGGCGCCCAGAACCCACGCCGCGTGCGGCTTGCCGGCGGTGTCGACGCACCAATCGTAAAGGCGGCGGAGCATTGCGGCCTCCCTTAGAGCATTGCGCGCAAAAGTGAAAGCCGGATTTTGCCAAGCGATTTAGTGCGGTTCTATTGCGTAGCGGCGCGGTTGCGCAAAGGCGTCATATTTTGTTTGTACCCGGCGTGGTTTGCTTGGCGGGGCGACCGGTAAAGCGACAAGACTTGGTAAAGCGACAAAATGTCCTGTCGGTCGCTGCCCTGGTTACGGAAAGGCTCTGGTTACGGAAAGGAAGTGACGATCGTGCGTATCAACCTCCTTCGGCGCGCCTTGCTCGCGCTGCCGCTGATAGCCTTCTGTCTCGGCGGCGCGCTGGCGCAAACGCCCGATCCGCTGCCGTCCTGGAACGAAGGCGCGGCAAAAAAATCGATCATCGATTTCGTCGCGCGGGTGACGACGGCGGGTTCGCCCGACTTCGTGCCGGTCGAACGGCGCGTCGCGACCTTCGACAACGACGGCACGCTGTTGACCGAACAGCCGATCTACACGCAGGTCGTCTTCACCTATGATCATCTGCGGAAGGTCGCGGCCGAGCACCCGGAGTGGAAGAACGAAGAGCCGCTGCGATCGCTGCTCGAGCTGGAGCCGCAGTCACTGGTCGGCGAAAAAGCGCTGCTGAGCGTCGTTGCCGTCGCGCATAAAGGCATCACCGTCGATGAGTTCACCGCCATCGTGCTCGATTGGCTCGCTACCGCGCGCCATCCACGGTTCAATCGTCCCTACACCGACCTCATCTATCAGCCGATGCTCGAAGTGATCGAGTATCTGCGCGCGAACGATTTCAAGGTCTTCATCGTTTCCGGCGGCGGCATCGAGTTCATGCGGCCTTGGACGGAGAAGATCTACGGCATCCCGCCGGAGCGCGTCGTCGGCTCTTCCGGCTTCGTGAAGTTTCAGATGGGAGCTGACGGCAAGCCGATGCTGCTCAAGCAGGCCGACGTCGAGTTCACCGACGACGGTCCGGGCAAGCCGATCGGCATCGAGCGTTTCATCGGGCGCCGGCCGATCTTCTCTTTCGGCAACTCCGATCATGATCTGCCGATGCTGGAATGGACAGCGGCCGGCGAAGGCGCGCGTTTTATCGGCTACGTGCACCACACCGACGCCGAACGCGAATACGCCTACGACCGGGGTTCAAAAGTCGGCCAGCTCGACAAGGGTCTCGATATCGCCGCGGCCAAAGGCTGGACGGTCGCCGACATGAAGCGCGACTGGAAAGTCATCTACCCGTTCGAGAAATAAGGACGGCGGAGCCGGCAGCCGGCGCGGCTATTGTCAGCGGCGCTTGGGCAGACGGCGTCCTTCGAGGACGACGATCTTGCGGCGCGCGTTGTCGTCGGAAGTTTTCTTCGGCACCTTCTCGGCAATGCCCAGCAGCCGCTCGCGGCGATCCATTTCCTTCCAGACGTCCTCCGGGCGAATGCCGGCGGAGATCCAGAGCACGACCAGATTGTAGATCAGGTCGGCGCTTTCCTTGATGACGGCGTTGCGGTCGCCGTTCATCGCGTCGATCACGACTTCGATCGCTTCCTCGGCGAGCTTTTTCGCCATCTTGCTGCGACCGGAGCGGAGCAACCGCGCGGTCCGCGAGGTCGACGGATCGTCGTGCCGGCAGGAAAGCGCAGCGAGGTAAAGGCGGGTGATCGAATCAGCCATGGTCCATCAGAATAACGCCGTAATGTCGCAATTGGGTTAAAGTTCGTCCGTGAACAGAGCATGACCCGTCAGGGCCCAGCGGCGGAATTTCTCTTTATTTTTGAGGCATTTTTGCTGCGCCCGGAGCAGACCCGCACGGTTTCCGCCCAGGCTTCCGAATGCCCCCCAGGGCCCTGCCGAAATCCTCATTCATCCTGCGCCAAGAGCCCGGCATTTCCGCCCGCAGCCGCGGTATTGACGGTCACCACCTGCTCTGCGGCAAAGCGGCGCAGATAGTTCGGCCCGCCGGCCTTTGGTCCGGTCCCGGAGAGATGCGTGCCGCCAAACGGCTGGGTGCCGACCACCGCACCAATCATGCTGCGATTGACGTAGATATTCCCGTGCGGCAGCCGCGCGGCGATGCGATCGATGGTGAGGTCGATGCGCGAATGCACGCCGAGCGTCAGCGCGGTGCCGTTTGATGCGATGTCGTCGAGGAGCGCATCGAGTTCGTCGGCGCGCCAGCGCACTACGTGGATAACCGGGCCGAACACTTCCTGTTTGAGTTCACGCGGGCGATCGAGTTCGATCAGCACCGGCGCGACGTAGGTCCCACCGGCCGGCAGCGTCCCTTCCTCGTCCCAGCGGAAGCGCAAGCGGCCGGCGCCTTCCATCTCGGCGATCCAGTTTTCGAGTTTTTGCTTGGCATCGGCGTCGATCACCGGGCCGACATGGGTGGAGATCTCGCGCGGGTCGCCGACTTTCAGTTCGCGCGCCGCGCCGACGAGCATTTCCAGCATGTCGTCGGCGACGTCGGCTTGCAGGCACAGGAGCCGCAGCGCCGAGCAGCGCTGCCCCGCCGAGCGGAAGGCCGACGTCACCACATCGTCGATCACCTGTTCGGGCAGCGCCGTGGCGTCGACGATCATGGCGTTGATGCCGCCGGTTTCGGCGATCAGCGGCACGATCGGGCCGTCTTTCTCGGCCAGCGTCCGGTTGATCGCCCGGCCAACCTCAGTCGAGCCGGTGAAGACGACACCCGCGGTGCCGGGATCGGCGACCAGCCTCGCGCCGATCTTGCCGTCGCCGGGCAGGAAATGAAGCGCGGTCGTCGGGATACCGGCTTGATGGAAAAGCGCAACGGCACGGGCGGCGACCAGCGGCGTCTGCTCCGCGGGTTTCGCAACCACCGCGTTGCCGGCGGCGAGCGCGGCGCCGACTTGGCCGAGGAAAATCGCCAGCGGAAAATTCCACGGGCTGATGCAGACAAAGACGCCGCGGCCGCGGTAGCGGAGAATGTTGCTTTCCCCGGTAGGGCCCGGCATCGGCTGCGGCGCGAGACACATGCGCGCTTGCGCCGCGTAATAACGGCAGTAATCGACCGCCTCGCGCAGTTCCGAAAGCGCGTCGTCGAGCGTCTTGCCGCCTTCGCCTTGCAGCAGCGCGATCAATTGGCCGCGATTTTTCTCCAGCAGATCGGCGGCCCGATACAGCGCCGCGGCGCGGTCCTCGCAGGGCGTTGCCGCCCAGCCGGCAAAACCGGCTGCTGCTGCAGACATCGCCGCGCGCACGATGGTTTCGTCGGCGTCGCGCACCACGCCGATCGCGCCGCCGTCGATCGGCGACGTCACGGTGCGGGAGATGCCAGGCAGTGCGATGCCGTCGACAAGCGGTCCAGATTCGGCAGCGGTGACCGATGCGGCGCGAAGTCTCGGCGCGGAGTGCCTCCAGGCTTGCGCGCTCGCCGAATTCGATACCGGCCGAATTTTGCCGCTCCGGCTCATAAAGGTCGCGCGGCAACGGGATTCTCGGATTGCGGGCTTCGCTCGCGGTTGCAATTCGAGCTTGCGGACGGCGCAGAATTTCCGCGATCGGCACGCTCCGGTCGGCGGCGACCGAAACGAAAGAGGAATTGGCGCCGTTTTCCAGGAGCCGCCGCACCAGATAGGCAAGGAGATCGCGGTGGCCGCCGACGGGTGCGTAGACGCGGCACGCAGCTTGCGGCAACTCGGCGAGCAACGCCGCGTACAGCGCCTCGCCCATGCCGTGCAGCCGCTGAAACTCGAATCCTTCCACGCCGCCGGCGTCCTCGATCACACTGGCGACGGTGAGCGCGTTATGGGTGGCGAATTGCGGAAAAATGCGCGCTCGTGCGCCGAGGAGCGTTCTTGCGCACGCCATGTAGCAGAGATCGGTCATGGCCTTGCGCGTGAACACCGGATAGTCGGCCAGTCCGCGTTCCTGCGCGCGCTTGATCTCGGTGTCCCAATAGGCGCCCTTGACCAGGCGGACGGTCAATCGGCTGCCGAAGGCGATGGCAGCCTGCTCGACCCAGCCGATCACCGCCAGAGCGCGCTTCTGATAGGCTTGCACCGCAAGTCCGAACCCGTCCCAGCCGCGGAGCGACCGCTCGCCGAGTACCGCCGCGATGACGTCGAGCGACAATTCCAGCCGGTCCGCTTCCTCGGCGTCGATCGTGAAGGCGAGTTCCTGGGCCTTGGCGAGCCGCGCCAGCTCGATGACACGCGGCGGCAGTTCCGCCAGCACGCGCTCGCGCGAGATCGCCTCGAAGCGCGGATGCAGCGCCGTGAGCTTTACCGAAATTCCTGGCCGAGCGGGCAGGGGTGCGTTGCCGGCACTCGCTCCGATCGCCGCGATCGCATCCGCATAGGCGTTGAAATATTTCTCGGCGTCGGCCGCGTTGCGCGCGCCTTCGCCGAGCATGTCGAACGAATACCGGAAATCGGCGTGGCCGCGGGCGCGCGCCAAAGCTTCGTCGATGGTCTGGCCCAGCACGAAATGCGAGCCGATCAGCCGCATCGCCTGACGCGTCGCGGTGCGCAACGCCGGCAGGCCAATCCGCCTGGCGATGTCGTCGAGGATCGTGTCCGGCGTCTCGCCCGGATGGATAATGCGGGCAGCGATGCCGAGCGTCCAAGCCGAGGCTGACACCAGCAGCGCCGTAGACTTGATATCGCTGTCGAGCCAGCGTCCCGCGGCGAGCTTGTCCTCGATCAGCCGGTCGGCGGTCGCGGCATCGGGCACGCGAAGGAGCGCTTCGGCCAGCACCATCAGCGCCAGCCCCTCCCTGGTCGAGAGCGTATAGGCGTGCAGAAAATCCTCGATGCCGCCGAGACCGCCAGCCTTGGCGCGGATCGCTTCGACCAGCGCGCTGGCGCGAACGTCGATCCGCCGCTCGGCGGCGGCCTCGCGGCCGGCGCCGGCAAGGAATTGCGCCGCCAGTGCCTCGTCCGGCGGTGCGAACGGTGCCTGGAATATGGGCGGCTCGAAGCCGGTTTTGTTCATCGTTGGCTCAGCATTGGCGGCGCATACCTTGGCCGAGGCAATGCATTTAACGACGAAACGAGGACCCGGGCATGGCCTTTGTCGACTTTACACGCCGCGCCCGGTTCGCCGCTTCGGTGTTGCTCGTCGCGTTCCTTGCGTCCGTTCTGGGGCCTTTCCTGGCACCGTCACCCGCCTGCGCCGGGACTGCAATACGCTTTGCGCTCGACCGCAAGATCGACGGACCGGCAGCGCCCTTCTTTGTCGCCATCGACAAGGGCTACTTCAGGGATGAAGGGCTCGATGTAACCATCGACGTCGCCCCTGGCGGCCCACTGGAAGTCCTCAACAGGCTCGCCACCGGCAAGGCCGATATGGGCGTCTCTGACGTCAATCTGCTGATCAAATTCCGCGATGCCAACGGCGCACTGATCAAGGCCGTGTTCACCGTGTTCGACAAGCCCCCTTATGCCATCACCGCGCGCAGGAGCCGCGGCATCGCGGCGCCGCGGGATTTGCAGGGCAAGAAGCTCGGAGCGCCCGCCGCCGATCCGACCTTCGCGCAATGGCCGATCTTCGCCAAGGTCGCCGACATCGACGCTGCGAAAGTCGCCATCGAGGATGTGGGCTTTCCGGTGCTTGAGCCGATGCTGGCCGCGGGCGAGGTCGATGCCATCACCGGCTTCTCCTTCACCTCTTACGTCGATCTGAAAGCCGACGGCGTGCCGCCGGACGATCTCGCGTTGCTGCCGATGGCGGATTATGGCCTCGAACTGTACGGCGACGCGATCATGGCCGCACCGAGTTTCGCCGAGGAGAAGCCCGATGCAGTCCGGGCGTTCCTGCGCGCCTATGCCAGGGCGCTGAAGGATACCGTGCGCAACCCGACGCTCGCCATCGACGCTTTGCTCCGCCATAGCGAGGGCCTCAGCAAGGACATTGAACTCGAACGCCTGCGCATGGCGATCCGCGACAACATCGTTACGCCGGCGGTGCAAGCGAACGGCTTTGGCAGCATCGATCCCGTGCGTTTTGCCGCGGCGATCGATCAGATCGCGCTCGCCTATCGTTTCAAGGCGAAGGACAAGGCCGCCGCCGCTTTCGATCGGTCGTACCTGCCGCGGGCCGCGGAGCGCAGGATCGACGATGCCGCCTCGCGGTGAGTTCGCGGCATGGCGAGAGCGCCCCGTTCTAAGACGCCTCGCCTGGCTGGGCCCGATCAGGCCTGGCCCGAATAGGCGCGTTGCAGTGTCGCCACGTCGAGCTTTTTCATCTTCATCAACGCAGCCATGACGCGCTCGGTTTTGGCGCGGTCCGCGTCCGTCAACAATTCCGGCAGTACCGACGGTACGACCTGCCAGGAAACCCCGTACCTATCTTTGAGCCAGCCGCACCGGCTTTCTTCACCGCCGTCGCATAATTTGCTCCACAGGCGATTGATCTCTTCCTGCGTGGCGCACGACACCTGGAACGAGATCGCTTCGTTGAATTTGTGATGCGGGCCGCCGTTGAGAGCGACAAAAGTCTGTCCCGCGAGCTCGAATTCGACCGTCATGACCGAGCCGGCTTCCCGGCCATGCGTCTCGTGCCCGGCCCTGCTGTAGTGGCTGATCCGTTTGATCTGCGAATGATCGAATGTCGAGGTGTAGAATTTTGCGGCCTCTTCCGCCTGGGTGTCGAACCACAGAAATGGGCAGATCTTCTGTTTGATCTCCGCCATGCTTGTCATTTCCCAGAATGCGAATGCGGGCGCGCCGCTACGCCGTTTTCGCCAGATACGCGGTCAGCCGGTCGAAGGTGCCGGTCCAGGTCGCTTTCATGCCGACGTGAGCGGCGCCGAACGTGTTGCGCTCCACATCGGTCGCATTGTGCGGCGACCAGCGGACATTGAGGTTGGTCTTGCCGCCAGGCTCGTCACTGAGCATGACGGTGATCAGCGTTTCCCTCGGCCAGGTCGGCACGATCGGGTGGCGCGTGATCTCCCCGGCCTGGTTGGAGAAGCAGTTCACGAACACCAGCCGCTCTTGGGGGATAATTTCCTGATAGACGAATTTACCCCACATTTTGTAGCCCTCGCCCGAGCGCATGCCCATGTGGAACGAGCCGCCGGGTCTAAAATCCATGTTCATGGCGATCATGGTGAAGGTCTGTGGTGTCCACCAGTCCTTCATGTGCTCGGGTTCGGTGAGCGCTGCCCAAACGCGCGCGCGGGGCGCGTCGAGAACACGGAAAATGATAAAATCCCCGGTAGGCGCTTGGCCTTTGTCATCAGCACTCATGACTCTCGCTCCCCGCGTCAATGCCGCCGGGAGTTAGTTTGCCACAAGGACCATCCAGCCAACACCGAATTTATCGGCGAGCATGCCGAAGCGCGGCGAGAAAAACGTCTTGCCGAGCGGCATCTGCACCTGGCCGCCCTCGGCGAGGCCGTTGAAAATCGTTTCTGCTTCCGCCTCGGTCTTCGCCGAAATCGACAATGCGACGCCGTGAAAATTCGCCTTCCCGGTGCAACGGCCATCCGACATCAGCACCGTCGAGTCGCCCAACTGAACCTGCGAATGCATGACCTTATTCTCGCTGCCGGGCGTGAACATGGACTTGTCGGGGGCGTCATTAAAACGCATCAGCATGCCGACCTTGGCGCCGATCGCCTTCTTGTAGAACTCCAGGGCCTCCTCGCAGCGGCCGTCGAAATTGAGATACGGTTGAACGAGCATGGACTAACTCCTCGATGACTTTTGGGTGGGTCAGGCAGTCTTGACAAAATAAGTTGATATCAACATAATGCGGAATGTCAATCCGGGACGAGCTGTCTTTTGCCTTCACGCATCAAGTCCGCGATGATTGCCTGTGTCTGCACGTGCAAAGGACGGCGCGAGCGCTGGCGCGTCGCTTCGACGACGCGTTTCGCCCGATCGGACTGACGCAGGGCCAGTTTTCGATCTTGACCTCGCTCAACCGCGCCATGCCGCCGACCATCGGCGACGTTGCCGCGTTGCTTGCGCTCGACCGCACGACACTCACGGCAAACCTCAAGCCGCTAGAGCGCCGCAAGCTCGTCAAGGTGAAGGTCGATACCGAAGACAGGCGCAGCCGGCGGATAATACTGACCCCCGCGGGGAGGAAAGTACTTTCGGCGGCAGCACCGATTTGGAAACGCGCGCACGCGGAGGCGGAACGGCTCCTCACATGCGCCAGCCCCGACGTGGTCCGCACGAGCTTGCGCGAGTTGTGCTGACGCCGCCTGCGTCTTCGCGTAGGGTGCGGCTTGGCGCAGATCGAACGCAGCGCTTGGAGTTCCGGGGCACGCGACGCCGCGGCAAGATTCGGATCGCAGCCGCTCATGTCGTTTCTGCGCACTTATTTTCGCGTCATTGACCTGCTAGCGCCCGAGGCGCGGCTCGCGGGCATACTCGCGATCGCCAACATCGCGCTCGCGGTGGCGCAATTCGTCGAGCCGGTGCTGTTCGGCCATATCATCGACGCGCTATCCGGCGCGCTCCCTGCCGGCATCTGGCCGGCCGGCCGCGCGCTCGCTCCGCTCATCGGCGCGTGGGTCGGCTTTGGCATGTTCATCATCATCGCCGCTGCGCTGGTGGCGTGGTTCGCCGACCGGCTCGCTCATCGCCGGCGCAACCTTGTGTTGGCCGATTTCTTCGAGCACGTCCTGCAGCTGCCGCTGGCCTACCACGCCAGCGCGCACTCGGGCCGGCAGCTCAAAATCATGCTGACCGGCACGGATACGCTCTGGTGGCTTTGGGTGTCGTTCTTCCGCGAGCATTTCGCCGCGTTCATCTTCATCGCCTTTCTGCTGCCGACGTCGCTGGTGCTCAATTGGCGGCTCGCCCTGCCGTTGCTTGTGCTCTGCGTGGCCTTCACGGCGCTGACCGTCCTCGTCATGCACAAAGCCGACGTCATGCAGCGCGCGGTCGAGCGACACTATTCCGATCTTGCCGAGACCGCCGCCGACACGCTCGGCAACGTCGCCGTGGTGCAGAGTTTTGCCAGGATCGAACTCGAAGTATCGGCGCTCAAGGGGCTGGTGAATTCGCTGTTGCGTGCGCAGATGCCGGTACTGTCGTGGTGGGCCGTCGCGGCCGTGCTGACGCGTACGGCCACAACGCTGACGCTGTTGACCATCCTATTGGTCGGCACATACCTCAAGCTGGTCGGGCTCGCCTCGGTCGGCCAGATTGTCAGCTTCATGGCCATCGCCACGCTCCTGATCAGCCGGCTCGAACAGGTCGTCGGATTCGCCAATCGCCTGTTCATGGATGCGCCAAAACTGGCGGAATTCTTCGGGGTGCTCGACACCGTGCCCGTCGTTCGCGATCGGCCGGATGCGGTGGATCCGGGACGGTTGCGCGGCCTTGTCGAATTCAAGGACGTGTCGTTCTCCTATGACGGCAAGCGCGCCGCGGTAGCGGATGTGAATCTCACCGCTTTGCCCGGCGACCGCATCGCGCTGGTCGGTCCGACCGGCAGCGGCAAATCGACGGCGCTTGCGCTTTTGCATCGCACCTTCGATCCGCAGTCGGGGCTTATAGCCGTCGACGGTATGGACATCCGCGCGCTGACGCTGAGCGGGCTTCGCCGCAACATTGGCGTGGTGTTTCAGGAAACGCTTCTCTTCAATCGTTCGATCGCGGAGAACCTGCGCGTCGGCAAGCCCGATGCCGCCGACAAGGAGATGCGCGAGGCCGCGGCGCGGGCGCAAGCGCTCGACTTCATCGATCGCAAGCCCGAGGGTCTCGAAGCTCCGATCGGCGAGCGTGGCCGGCTGCTGTCGGGTGGCGAACGCCAGCGTCTCGCCATCGCCCGCGCGCTGCTGAAAGATCCGCCAATCCTCATCCTCGACGAAGCGACCAGCGCGCTCGATCCGGTGACCGAGGCCCGGCTCACAATGGCGCTCGACGAGGTCATGAAGGGCCGCACCACCTTTGTCATCGCACATCGGCTTGCGACCATACGTAATGCAACGCGCATTCTGGTGTTCAACAATGGCAGTATTGTCGAAGCGGGCACCTACGACGAACTGGTGCGCCAAGGCGGCTTCTTCGCCGAACTCGCGCGGGCGCAGTTCGAGATGGCTCCGACGACGTCAGGGTAAGCAGAACGAGGCGCGCGATCTCTCACCCGGCCTTGTCGCACTCACAATCATTTCCGCGATGGTCCCGCATAGACCGGAATCTCGGGGGGAAGTTCCACCCAATCCATCTTGTGCGCTGCCCAGGCGAACAATTTCGGATTCGGAAATGCAGGGTCCAGAAAACAACCGACGGCGGTACCGATGCCGTCCGGCAAGAACTCGGCATACCAGAACAGGGTCGAACCGCAATCGGGACAAAAGTGAAGCTCGATATCTCGCCCGGCATCCGATGAGCGCTGGAAGATTTTATGGGGCCCTTCGATGGCGACGACTTGTGACTTATTGAAATAAGCGCTGACGTTAAAGGCGCTCCCGGTCCGCCTCTGGCATTGCGTACAGGCGCAGGCGCTGACGAATTTCGGATCGCCCTTGATTGCGATGCTGAGCTTTTCGCAGGCACAAATAGCCGTTCTCGTTACCGTCATATTGGCCGGAATTTTATTACGGCAACAATCCCGATGAGAACAAAAATCACCAGAACTGCGCCCTGAGCGATTGCGAAGGGCGGCTCGGCCTGCGTCGGCGCAAGCGCATTGAGCGCCGCCACCTTGACGAAGCTCTGCACAACGAGGACAAAAACGTTGAAGTAAAGCGCCGCGATTGCGGTAATCACATAGATCCAGCGCCACGCGCCGATCAGGTGCTTGCCATAATACGCATACAGCGCGATCAGCAGGATCACGCAGGAGAGGATCCCCACTCCCAATGCTGGCGTGAAGCCGTGGATCGGAAACAGAAAGCCGGTCACGCTGGTCAGCACCGTGGTGAACAGAAACAGTGCGGTCGTGACGGGCAACCGGTGCGAAGCGAACATTCCGCCGACCGCGATCCGCTGCCGATCGCGATCAGGGTGATAACGACATGCAAAAGAGTAAAGGCCGGTATCGACATCCCCAATATCATGACAGTTGCCCCCCTTTTTTCGCCCGCACCCGGTGCGAGTCCTAACGTAATCGCTCCAGAATACTCACGTAGTTGGCGACCGCCGCACCGCCCATGTTGAAAATGCCGCCGAGCCGCGCGTTCCTGATCTGCATATCGCCGGCCGTGCCGGTGAGCTGCATCGCGGTGATAGCATGCATCGATACGCCGGTGGCGCCAATCGGGTGGCCTTTTGACTTGAGGCCGCCGGAGCGATTGATCGGCAGCTTGCCGTCCTTGGCGACGATCCCTTCGGCAATGACACGGGCGCCCTGGCCTTCCGGCGCCAACCCCATGGCTTCGTATTCGATCAGTTCGGCGATGGTGAAGCAGTCGTGCACCTCGGCGAAGGAAAGATCCGCCAGCGCGATGCCGGCGGAAGCCAGCGCCCGCTGCCAAGCGACCGAGCAGCCTTCGAACTTGAGGATGTCACGCCGCGACATCGGCAAAAAGTCCTGCGCGTGCTCGGCGGCGCGGAATACGACCGCCTTTTGCATCTGCAGGGCGGTCTCGACGTCGGTGAGCACCAGCGCTGCGGCTCCGTCGGACACCAGCGAACAATCGGTGCGTTTGAGCGGCCCGGCGACGCGCGGGTTCTTCTCGCTCTCTTCGCGGCAGAATTCGTAGCCGAAATCCTTCCGGATTTGCGCATAGGGATTGTCGATGCCGTTCTTGTGGTTCTTGGCGGCGATGCGCGCAAGCGCGTCCGACTGGTCGCCCCAGCGCTGGAAGTAAAGGCCCGCGATCTTGCCGAAGATGCCGGCGAAGCCGCCATCAATATCGGCTTCCTCGCGAACGTAAGATGCCTTGAGGAGATTGCGCCCGATTTCGGGAGCGGGAGTTGTCGTCATCTGCTCGACGCCGACGACAAGGACGATGCGGGCGGCGCCGGCGGCGATCGCCTTCAATCCCTGATGGACGGCGGCGGAGCCGGTCGCGCAGGCATTCTCCACGCGCGTGGCGCGCTTAAAGCGCAGATCGGGCGAAGCCTGCAACACCAGCGAGGCGGTGAAATCCTGTGCCGAGAAGCCGGCGTTGAAATGACCAAGCACGATCTCGTCGACATCCTTTGCCGCGATGCCGGCATCGGCAAGCGCTTGGCCGGCGACCTTGACGATGAGACTCTCGACCGTCTCGTCGGCGAGCTTGCCGAACGGCGTGTGGGCCCATCCTACGATGCAAGCGGTCATGATCGTTTTTCCTCCGTCGGATTTTGGTCGCTTTTCCGTGGCTTAGCCAGCGCGGGCGAACCGTTGCGGAAATCCATGTTAGCGGGATTTAGCTTTGCCTTCGAGCGTCGCTTTGGTTTAGATAGTGCGCCTGCTGGGCTTTCGGAACCTTTCGTGAACCCATCGCGGCTCTGTCGGATCCCTGGGTTTGGCTCAGGGCGACCCCAGGGGCCCGACCAACGGAACGGACCGCGACACGTGCATCATTCGCAGTTTTTTCGGGCGCTGACGCTCGGCACCGCCCTCGGCTTCCTCTTCGCTGCCAACCTTACCGCAACGCCGGCTCATGCCGGCGCCTCGATTCTCGTCGAAGCCGATTCCGGCAAGGTGCTGCGCGCGGAAAACGCGACCTATCCCTGGTACCCGGCTTCGGTGACGAAGCTGATGACGATGTACGTGACGCTGCAGGCGGTGAAACAGGGACGCGTCACCTTCGACACGCTGTTCACGGTTTCGCGCAACGCGCTGGCGCAGTCGCCGACCAAGATGGGTTTTCCGGTGGGCACGCAGGTGACCGTCGACAACGCGCTCAAGATGATGATGGTGAAGTCCGCCAACGACATGGCGGTGCTGCTCGCCGAGGGGGTCGACGGGTCGGTTGAGAATTTCGCCGACGACATGACGCGCACGGCGCATCGCCTGGGCATGTCGGAATCGAATTTCGTCAACCCGAACGGCCTGCCGGCCGACGGCCAGATCACCTCGGCGCGTGATCTCGCCATTCTGGCGCGCGCGCTGATCCACGATTTTCCCGAATACAATTTTTATTGGCACATCCCGGCGATCAAGTGGGGCAGACGGGTGGTTCGCAATTACAACACGTTGCTTGGCCGCTATCCCGGCGCCGACGGCATGAAGACCGGCTTCATCTGCGCATCCGGATTCAATCTCGTCGCCACGGCGACGCGCAACGGCAGGCAATTGATCGCCGTGGTGCTCGGCTCGCCATCGGGAGCGGCGCGCGCGGTGAAGGCGGCGGAGATTCTGGAAAGCGGGTTTACGCAGAATCCGCTGGGCTGGCTCACGCCGGCGCTCGGAACGGTCGACGCGCTGACGCCGATCAACGCCGACCCGCCTAATCTGCACGATCAAGTCTGCGGATCGCATCGCAAGCGACCGGCCGCCGAGGACGAAGATATGGACGCCGGCGCAGGTGGCGAGAACGGCGCCGGGGTGAACACGCAGTTCTCGGCGCTGCTCTCGAGCTTGCGCGCGCCGACACCCAAGGGCGCTGCGCTGCTGTCCGACTCCGGCGCGATAACGCCGACGGTGGTCTATACCGGGCCGACGCGATCGGCCTCAGAGATCGCCCACCTCGGCGCCATCGAAGCCGCCTCCCCTCGCGGCAAGAAAAAATTGTCCGGGAAGACCGCGGCGGCGAAGCCGGTCGACGAGAAAGCTGCTGACGGCGCCGCGGCGGACGGCAAAGCGACCGGTGGCAAGGCCAATTCGCGAGCGCACTGGACGCCGACATCATCCTCTTCTCTTGCCGCCAGTCCGCCGCCCGGCCTCGAGACGAAGCCGGCTGCCGACGCCCAAAAGAAAAAGCCGCACAAGGCCGCCAAAGCGGCTGCCGCAGGCAAGCCAGCCGCAGCTCCGGCCGCCGCACAGTAACCGCTTTCCTTCAATAGCGGCGAGGCGGCGGTCGATGAAGCAGCCTCACGGCGGCTGCCGCCCACCGTTCGCCTCGATCACGGCGCCGGTGATGTAGCCGGCGCGGGGCGAGGCGAGGAAGGCGATCACCTCAGCGATATCCTCCGGCGATCCGAGCCTGCCGATGGGGATGGCTTGCCGCGCGGACTCGATCTGCTGGGGTGTGAGATCGCCGCGCACCGCGGGCGTATCGGTCAATCCGGGCGCGACAGTATTGACGGTGATGCGCATCGGCGCTGCTTCAAGCGCCGCCACCCGCGTGAGATGGATGACGGCCGCCTTGGCCGCGGAATAGGCGGGACCGGTTGGGCTCTCGGGCGTGATGCCGGACATCGACGACACGGTGACGATACGACCGTCGGTGATCGGTTTATTCCCGCGACGCCGGAGCATCGCGCGGATGCACAGGAACGGCCCGCGCGAATTCAGCGCTTCGGTCCGGACCCAGTTTTCGGTCGTGGTGTCGACGATGCTCGGCCGGCGTCCGGGAGTGAGAAACGGCCCGCCGGCAACGCAAGCCAGCACCGCAACGGAGCCCAGCTTTGCTTCGGCGTCGTCAAACAGTTGCTCGACCGAGCGCTCCTCCGCGACGTCGACCTGGAACGCGCTGTGGCCATCTCCGAGCGCATCGGCAACACGGCGCGCGCCGCCAATATCGAGGTCGGCCACCGCGACCGCATGTCCATCGCGTGCCAGCGCACGGGCGGTCGCCTCGCCGATGCCACGGGCTGCCCCGGTTACGATCGCGACCCGCTTCACACGCGCCTCCCAGAATTGCTGTGATCCATCATAGCGTCATGCGATTTGCTGCGAAGGAAATTGAAGACTTCCGACTTGCACTGGAAAATCAGCGCCATCCAACGACCCGCCGCGTGTCGACCTTGTTTGGTTTCGCCTGCCCGGCAGCCGGCAATTTCCCCGGCGGATCGTCGTCCATGGCGCCTCCGGACCCAGCTAAAATCGACATCTCGGCTGCTTCTCTAAACGCCGACACCACGGAACTGGCTGTTGTATACGTCTTCTATGTGTTTCGATCGCCGAATTAGCCGCGCGACGTCATCTGGGAGCGCCGCCAGCCTTGCCGCTTCGATCGCCCGATGAAAATAAAGCTGGGCGTCTTTATAACAGTCTTTGACGCGCAATGGCTTCGCATCATACATCGCCTGATAGGCGGCCTCCGCCGATTGTTCGAGTTTGGCAACGGCCTCGCTGTTACTCATCTGCACCAGCTCCCTTTCACGATTGGCGGCATATGACCAACGCCGCGATTGCCCAAGACTGTTTCCTTGCGCATGATCCCGCGCCAATATCCCCGGCTAGGCCGACCTCAACAGAAAGCTCATGTTAGTTCTCGCATTTTCGATCGCCGCCGCCGTCCTCGTTATTTTTATCGTACCGGTGCTGCTGGCTCAGCGCCATTCCGCCGGCGCGCAGGACACCTTCGTATCATCCGGCCTCGTCATGCCGAAGGTGATACAGAATTCCACAATCGTCTATGCCATCGGATTGGTGACGGTCGCGCCGTTATTCGCATGGGGCGTTGGCGGCGAGTTCTGGCCGGCGATCGCCTATGTTGGGTTCGTCGGATTGGGCTTGTCCGTCATCTACATCCTGCGCCGGCCGTTGCTGGAGTTTCTGGCCGGCGCCTTAAGCCAAGATCGCTCCGTTACGGTGCACGAATTTATTGCGCGGCGGCATGGCAATGATCCACGGGTCGCTGCGGTAGCGGCGGCTCTGACGGTGTTCGCTCTCACGGGCTTCCTCGTCTGCGTGATGCTTGGTATGGCCGCGGTGCTCAAGCCATTGCTTTTGGACAGCGCCGGCCTCGCCGAACTTTTTATAGCGGCGGCTTTCCTGGTGGTCATAGCGAGCACGCTTTTTGCCGGGCACACCGGGATAATGCACGCAGCTCAGCTTCAAATGGGCCTTCTATATTTGGGACTGTTCGGAGCGACCGCGTGTTTGTTGTATCTTGAGGTTTCGGAACTCGGGGCAATGCCGGCGCGGGGCACTGTTGCGATAGCCTCCATCCCCATTGTGGGCGCGGTAATCTATTTCCGCAGGCGTGTCCGATATGTTGACACCGATCCGATCCGATCGCCTGCAACAGATGCCGCTGGCACCGTTCGACCAAAACAGCCTCTGCCGTCGCGGCTCTTGAGCCGATTTCAGAAGATTCTCAATTCGCTTATTGCCGTCCTGGCCATGACTTCGATCGTGCTGGCGATATCCCTCGTTGGGATGGAATTCTATATCGACGGAATGTCCATGGTTGTCGGCGACAGCGTGGCCGAGGTGCAGGGCGGCCCGCCTGTATCCAATTCACCCGTGTCCAATGCGACGCTGATTTCTCTTGTTCTGCTGGCGCTGCTTCATCCTGTCGTCGACATCGTGAACTGGCAGCGGCTTGCGGCATTCGCGAAAAACCGCCGGGATTGGAATCTGCCCGACGAAAGCCAATGGATGGCCGCCTTTAGAAGCTTTTGCACCTCGTATGCCGTCGAGGTCCCCTTGATGGGCCTGTTCATTTGCCTCATCGGCGCGATCGCCGGGTTGACGATGGCAATGCCGGTTTCAGGACACGTGGTGGATGCCTTCGTCGAGCGTTTGATAGCGCAAGACAATTTTATGGCCAACGGCGTCATGCTGTTTTTGTTGTTCAGCGTTTTTTCGCTGGCGGTTTCAACGATGGGTTCGTTGTTCTGCGCCGGCCTCTGCGCTGTTCGCTACGATATAATGCCCCTGCTTTCTCCTGAACCGGGATCCGCGCCGGCGCGCGCGGCCGAGGAAAAGCGGACGGCACGGTGGACGATGATCGCGGGGCTCGGGATCGGACTCGCTGCCTTCTTGGCGTTCCATCTCGCCAGCGTGGAATTTCAACTGACCGCTGCAAGTGCCGGATTTCTTGGGTTGGTTTTCGGGTTCAGCTCGGTCCGGCTGTCGTTCGTCCCTCTTGTCCTGGTGCCCCTTGTCGCGGGAACCAGCGGTATTGGAACTCTTAGCCCAAGGTGGGCCCTCGCCGTCATGATCGTCGGCAGCGCAGTCGGACTCGGTATCGCGGCGATTGTCCTCGTAACCGGACATGAGTCGTGGCTGCCTTTCGCGGTGCCGGCCTGTCTTGGATCGGCCGCATCGCTTTTTTTTATCGCGCGTCTTTTGCGCCCGCGTACCGCGCCAGCCGGGTAAAGCAGCCGCTTTCCCGCCGGGCCGGGGGCTGTTGTTCAAAGTTCCATCCCGATCAGCCTCGTCCCGGCCGTCATAGTCGTCGAAGGGGCCAGATGGGTGCGGCAATCCAGAACGAACCAGTCGGAAATGCCCGAATCTGTGCGTTTCGAACGCGACGCCCCGGAAAAGATTCCTGTGGAAATCTTGCGGCCGTGCGCACACAGCCACATGCGGTCCACGGGGAAATGTAAACATTTCTTTCGAGACACGGTTGCCCCGGGAAAACGGTTATCCAGTGTGTCTTTTCTACACTAGGCCGGTGCGCGATCCCGTAGTTAGGTTGACCCGCGCTTGAAATTCGAATTGGGGGATGAGCGCCATGAAAAGACTCGTTGTTGTTATCTGTTCGTTGCTGTTGGCCGTAGTGGTCGCTGATTCCAGCAAGGGGAAGGCTCCGATGGGGCTGACCGTTGCTGATTGGGGCAAGGGAAAGGCTCCGATTGGCAAAGGCAAAGGAAAAGCGCCGCCGCCGCCGGTGGTAACGAAGGGCTAAAGGCTTTGAGCGGGTGCAAATGGTTCGTCCATTTGCATCCGTTCATCGCACCACCAAGTTAGTCGGCCCAAGACAACGTAGATCCGGCGGATCGACGGAGGGCGCTTTGTCGATGGAACACGAGCATCGCCAGTTGGAACCAGCGGCCGTCTCGCACCGACTGCACGCCGTCCGGAACGAAGCTTCTTTCAGAGTTAGTTCTCGGCTTGCCGTGGCCCTCGTGGCGATGGTCTTGTCGTGGTCCGGTAGCGCACTGGCGGCGGAGCCACACGTGGTTCTGCTGCGCGGCTGGTTCGGCGTATTCTCGGCGGGCCTCGACAACGTCGCCGAACAACTCAAGTCGCAAGGGATCGACGCCAAGGTCGCCGGGCACCTGACTTGGTCGGCGGAAGTGGCCGAGATTTTGAAAGAGCGGGCAGCCGGTAAAAACAATCCGGTGGTCCTGGTCGGCCATTCGCAAGGCGCGAACAACGTGATCGACATGGCTCGTTCACTTGAGTCGCATCACATTGCTGTCGACCTTATGATTACGCTCACACCGTTCATGCAGGGTGCGGTCCCCGCCAACGTCGTGAAGGCGGTCAATTATTACAATTCTTCCGGATGGGGTCAGCCGCTCGCGGGGGATAACGGCTTCCAGGGCAAAATCGTCAATATCGATCTGGCCAACGATCCGACAATCACCCATGTCAGCATCGATAAGAGCGTGAAAGTCCGAATAGAAATCGTGCAAGAGATCACTGCGCTCGCTGCTGCAAACGGTGCGACTGCAAATATAGCGCCGACGGTCACGGCTGGACGACCGCCGACCGCCCGGTGAATGCGGCGACTGACGCCGGTTGGGCGATACCAAGACAAGCTATTGCGGGACCCTGAAAGTGGCCGGCTATTCGCCGCGCTGGTCCGCCATCTTTAGCGGCGCGTCCGTTACTTCCTGCAGCGCCCCGAAGCTGAGGCCTGGTGCAATGTCGCGGACCACAAAACCGTCGGCGGTGATGTCCAGCACGGCAAGGTCGGTGTAAACGCGCTTGGCGGTGCCGACGGCGGTGAGTGGATACGTGCAGCGACGCATCAATTTGCTCTCGCCGCTTTTCGTGGTGTGTTCCATCAGGAGCCAAACCTGCTTGGCGCCGACGGCGAGATCCATGGCGCCTCCGATCGACGGCATATCGGTTTCCGACCTCGACCAGTTGGCAAAATCGCCGTTTTCGGCGACCTGGAAAGCGCCGAGGATGCAGAGGTCGAGGTGCCCGCCCCGGATGATCGCAAAACTGTCGGCGTGATGGGTGTAGGACCCGCCGGGACGCAGCGTCACGTATTTCTTGCTGGCATTGATCAGCCAGCGGTTGATCTTGTCCTCTTCCGGCGCCGGGCCCATGCCGAGGATGCCATTTTCGGAATGCACCACGACTTCGCGCTCCTCCGGGATATAGTTTGCCACGAGGACCGGAATGCCGATGCCGAGATTGACGTAGAAGCCTTCCGGAATGTCACGGGCGGCGCGTGCGGCGATCTCTTCCCGCCCCCACGGCTTGCAGGAAGCCAGAGCCTTCGAGTCGGCTCTTGCGCCAGTTCCCCTCACACCAGCCTCCTCACGTCACCGTCGGCTCGCCGTAGGGCACGTGCACCACGCGATTGACGAAGATGCCGGGCGTGCCGATGCGCTCCGGATCGAGCCCCCCAAGGTCGACGATGTGCTGCGCTTGCGCGATCGTCAACTTCGCCGCCGTCGCCATGACCGGATTGAAGTTCCGTGCCGACGAGTTGTAGGTGAGGTTGCCCCAGCGGTCCGCCTCCCAGGCTTCGACCAGCGCGACATCGCCGAACAACGCTTCCTCGAGCACATATTGGCGGCCGGCGAATTCCCGTGTTTCCTTGCCTTTCGCCAGCAGGGTTCCGACCGAAGTCGGCGTATAGAACGCCGGAATGCCGGCGCCGGCCGCGCGCATGCGTTCGGCCATCGTGCCCTGCGGCATGACTTCAAGCTCGATTCGGCCGGCGCGATAAAGCTCTTCAAACACCACCGGATCGGTCGTGCGCGGGTAGGAGCAGACGATCTTGCGCACCCGGCCCATCTCCATGAGCCGCGCCAGGCCGAGGCGGCCGACGCCGGCATTGTTGGCGACCACGGTCAAATCCCTCGCGCCCTGTTCGATGAGGCCGTCAATCAGCGCGTTCGGCTGTCCGATGCTGCCGAAACCGCCCATTAGCACGACGGAGCCGTCACGGATTCCGGCCATCGCTTCGGCGACGCTTTGTACGATTTTGTTGATCATCGCGACGTGATGATACGCCATCCGGCTTCGCGCAAGCACCCATCGGCGAATGCCGGCATTGGCAGGGCCACCCCCGGTTTTCCGCGACAGCGCCAGCGACCGCTTGGCCGCCCCAAGAGCGCGTCGAAGAACTCGGGCTACGTGGTCCCGCTATCGGACGGCATGGGTATTGCGCTACATAGCACCAGGGATTGCGAATGAAGCGTGCGCGTGAAGTCAAGACAGCTGGCCACTGGGACCACACTGGCGCCATCAATTCGGTCGTGCTCGATGCGCATGATCGGCATCGCCGCCGCGTCGTTCTGACCGGCGAGCGCGGTACGACGTTTCTGCTCGACCTGCCGCAAGCGGTTTCCTTGCACGATGGAGATGGGCTCGTGCTGGAGGATGGCGCCATCGTGCGCATCGTCGGCCGGCCGGAGCCACTCGTCGAAATCGCGGCGGCCAGCGCCCATGAGCTGGCGCGGTTCGCCTGGCACATCGGCAATCGTCACGTCGACGTGCAGGTCGCCGGCGACCGGCTCCGCATCCGCCGCGATCACGTGATCGAAGACATGCTGCGTGGTCTGGGCGCGCGGCTTTCCACGATCGAAGCGGCGTTCGATCCGGAGCGCGGCGCTTATGATCACGGCCACCATCACGGCCACGGCGACAGGCATCACCATCACGGCCACGACGATGCCTAGGGGGCGCTCAAAAATCCCCCGCTGCAAAGCGGGGGAGGATGCGATCGACTCCGCCGCGCTCTATCGCCTCATGGCCTGGCTGTCGCCGGCCTATCCGGTCGGTGCCTTTTCCTATTCGGGCGGCATCGAATGGGCCGTCGAGGCCGGCGACATCAGGGACGCCGAAACGTTGCGGGAATGGCTGGCCGTGATGCTCGCTGAAGGCGGCGGTTTTTGCGACGCTGTGTTCTTCGTTCATGCCCACCGCGCGACCATGGCCGGCGACGACGCAGCTTTGCACGCCGTCGCCGAACTTGCTGCGGCGCTCGCTCCATCGAAGGAGCGATTTCTCGAAACGACGGCGCAGGGCCGCGCCTTTCTCGCGGCGACGCGTGCGGCATGGCCGTGCGCGATGCTCGACCAATTTGCCGCCGTCTGGACCGGACCGGTCGCGCTGCCCGTCGCCGTCGGCGTTGCGTGCGCGGGGCATGGCATCGCCTGCACGCTCGCGCTGCCGGCATTCCTGCATGCGCTGGTCGCCAACTGGATCTCGGCGGGCGTGCGGCTTATCCCGCTCGGCCAGACCGACGGCCAGCGCGTGCTTGCGGCACTGGAAGAAATCGTCGCGGCAACGGCCATACGCGCGCCGGCGACACCGCTCGACGAGGTCGGCAGCGCGTCCTTTCGCGCCGACCTCGCAACCATGCGCCACGAAACGCAGTATACTCGTTTGTTTCGATCGTGATCGGAGGAGGAATACCTTGGTTCAGCTCGTCGAAAGCGACATCAGAAATCGCGAAGTGCTCTCATGGAAAGGCGTTCATGTTTTCCATTTTTATCTGTCCGTATGTTCGCAAAAGCTTCGCATCTTTCTCAATCTCAAGGGTATCCCGTGGCAATCGCACCTCGTGGACCTGACCAAAAATGAAAATATGAGCGAATCGTTTCTCGGCATCAATCCGCGCGGCCTGGTGCCGGTTTTGGTGCACGACGGCGCCGTGCACATCGAAAGCAATGACATCATCACCTATCTGGAAAAGACTTTTCCGCAGCCGCAGCTGATCCCGACGCAATATGAAAATGAGATGGAAAAGCTCCTGAAACACGAAGACGATCTGCACTTCGACATTCGGAGCCTCAGCTTTCGCTTCGTCTTTGCGCCGCCGAAACCGCCGAAGTCGCCGGACGATTTGAAGAAATACGACGTGGCGGGCTCGGGGACCATTCAGGGCAAGAAGGACCCCCAGATAGCCAGGCAGATCGATTTCTGGTCGCGCTTCGCCGAAAGCGGCATCAGTGACGAGGCTGCGCGCGTGTCGGCGGCAAGACTCCGCGAGGCGTTGGACGACCTGGACCGGCGGCTCGCGACGCAGCCATACCTGCTCGGTGACAATCTCACGGTGCTCGATATCGCGTGGTTTATCTACGTAGACCGGCTGTCGCTGGCCGCTTATCCGTATGCGCGGTTGCATCCGCATGTGGGCGAATGGTTTGCCAAGCTCATGCGGCGCCCGGAGTTTGCCAAGGAAATCCAGCTTCCAGCCCCGGTCAGCGAACGGTTCGACGCGACGCGGCGCGAACACGCCCGGGCCGGAAAATCCCTGGAGATGGTGGCCGGCCTTTAACGAACAGCCGGGTTCGTTCACGGCATAAACGGCGCGCATACAAGCTCCAGACTTGCGTGCCTGATGTGGAGTTTCGCATGCCCAATTCTCACAGCGCGCCGTCGCATGGTCCATTGCGTGTCGGCGTCGGCGGGCCGGTCGGCTCTGGCAAGACGGCCCTGATGGACGCGCTGTGCAAGCGGCTGCGCGATCGCTACGAGATCGCCGCCATTACCAACGATATCTACACCAAATGGGATGCCGAATATCTGGTGCGCTCGGGCGCGCTCGTTCCCGACCGGATCGCCGGCGTGGAAACCGGTGGTTGTCCGCATACGGCAATCCGCGAGGACGCTTCCGCCAATCTCGCGGCGATTGCCGACATGCGGCAGAAATTCCCGGCACTCGATCTCGTGCTCATCGAATCCGGCGGCGACAATCTCGCCGCGACGTTCTCGCCGGAACTGGCCGATCTCACCATCTACGTCATCGACGTCGCCGCCGGCGACAAAATCCCGTCGAAGGGCGGGCCGGGCATCACCCGGTCGGATCTGCTGGTGATCAACAAGATCGATCTTGCGCCGCATGTCGGCGCGTCGCTGGAAACGATGGAGCGCGAGTCCAGGAGGATGCGTGGCAGCCGGCCCTTCGTCTTCACCAATCTGCGCGAAGGCAAGGGCGTCGACGAGATCGCGGGCTTCATCGAGGAAAAGGGCGGGCTCGGAGTGGCCTAGGCGCTCCCGTATCGGGAAATGCGCCGACGAAGTCGCCCGTCAGTATTTTGTTACGACCGGCGCGCTCGCGACCGGTGCGAAATTATAGTTCACGCCGACGCGAATAATATTGGCGTTGAAGCTAACCGTTTTCGGCAACTCCGGGAACAATGTTGAAGAGTTGGGCGCGACCAAGATTTACAAACAGGTATTCCAGTTTGACAGACCAACGAGGTGCGAATTCTGCTTCAATGCCGCCGCCGACTGTCCAGCCGGGACGGAAGGCGTTTCCGGATGCCGGCGTAAAATAATCCCAAGCCCGAAGCTCACCGGCGGCAAGACCACCGGTCGCGTAGAACAGCCATTCGCCCCGGTTCGGCGCATAACCGATGCGTCCTCTGAATGTGACCAGATCGTCAAGCCTGGCGCCGCAGGCATGCGGTGGTACTCCGCCGGTGCCGCAGGCGTTCGATTGGCCGCCGATATTGGCCCACGAAAAGTCGCCCTCTGCACCGAATACCCACTGGTTGATCTGCCAGTTGTAACCGGCAGTTCCGCCTACAGCGCCGCCGAAGACCGAGTATTTACCGTCAAGATCGGGGGGAGGCGCCGGCGGTGGCGGCGGCGGCGGCGCGACAGGGATGCCCGGATCAGTTTCTTCCCCAGCCAAGCCCTCCGGCGAAACCGCCATAGGGCCCGGTCCAAGATGAAGGCGGTGCGGCCAACGCCGGCCCTGTAAAAACGGCCACGGCCACCGCCGAAATGAGCCAAGTTTTCACGAGTGCCCCCACGGCAGGTCATCACCGTAGTGACAAGCGTATGAAGCGCCAGCGCTTAACGACGGTCCCAAGAAATTTGTTCGACCTGTTGCACAGAAGCAACGCCGGGAGCGCCAAAACTACGAAAACGCCCGGCGATTACGCCCGTCCCGCGTGTTTCCGCGCCAATTCGAGGTGGCCGAAACTCTGCACCGGCGCGCACATGAGGAAGCGGTAGCCTTCCTTGACGATGCGCTCGGCATTGCCTTGCTCGACGTGCGGGTGGCCGACGACGACATTGTACTTCTTGCAGGTGTCGACGACGCGCTTCATCCATTCGAGCACGACGTTATGCTCGTACTGCCGCGGATAGCCGAGTTCCTGCGAAAGATCACCTTCGCCGATCAGGATGCAGCCGATACCGGGGACGTTCTTGAGGATGTCGTCGAGATTTTCGACCCCGCGCGTGTCTTCGATTTGCAGGATGCAGAAAATCTCGCCCTGCGGATTGAGCGGCCAGACGTCGGCCTTCTGATAATATTCCTGCTGTGTCAGGCCCCAGTAGCGCGCCGCCGTAGTCGGACCGTCGCCGCGGATGCCGACCGGCTCATAATGCGCGGCGCCTTTGAGCCGCGGATAGCGGCAGGCGCCGACCGCGTTGGCCGCTTCTTCAACGGTAGAAATGTGCGGGAACACGATGCCGTAGCAACCCATGTCGAGCGCCTGCTTGGCCTGCCACTGCGCCATCTCGACGCCATTGACGGGAACCCGGGCCATCGGCGTCACGCCCGGCACCACGGAAGCGGCCTTGGCGATCTGCGCGCGGTTGAGCATGTATTGCAGGCAATCGCGCAGGAGCCGGCCGTCCCAGGGCTGATGTTCCATCTCGAAGACGCAGCCGTCGAATTTCGAGGTGCTCATCGCGACGGCGCTGGAGATCTCGGCCGGTGAAAAACAGGTCAGCGCATGCTGTCCGGCTTCGAGCGCGCGGATGACGTCGTTGAGCCGTGGAAGTTCAGACATTCTCTGTCTCTCCAACAATAGTCTTCATCCTGACGTGCCCTGGCAAAGGGCCAAGCCTCGAGGAACCAAGTCGTCCCCTTCGAGGCTCGCCGCCATCGCGGCTCGCACCTCATGGTGACGGCGGCGCGAGGCATCCTATATGAGTGGCAGCCCTGTTTGACAATCACGCACCGCCCCGTAGCATCGCGTTCCTCAAACTCCAGCAGCGAATTTGTCATGATCATTGATTGCCACGGCCATTACACCACCGAGCCCAAGGACCTCCATCGCTTCCGCAAGGAGCAGACCGCGGCCGCCAACGCCAAGGACAAGGCGGCGATGCCGCCGCGCGCCGCGCTGAAAATGCCCGACGATGAGATCCGTGAAAGCATCGAGCAAAACCAGCTCAAGCTTCAGCGCGAGCGCGGCACCGATCTCACGATCTTTTCGCCGCGCGCCTCCGGCATGGGGCATCATGTCGGCGACGAGAGTGTCAGCCTCGAATGGTCGCAGATCTGCAATGATCTGATTCATCGCGTCTGCGCGCTGTATCCGCAGAACTTCATCGGCGTGTGCCAGCTGCCGCAGTCTCCAGGCGTGCCGCCGAGGAACGCGGTGGGTGAGCTCGAGCGCTGCGTCAAGGAACTCGGCTTCATCGGCTGCAACCTTAATCCCGATCCATCCGGCGGCTACTTCAACGCGCCGCCGCTCACCGACAAGTGGTGGTACCCGTTCTTCGAAAAGATGGTCGAACTCGACGTGCCGGCGATGATCCACGTGTCCGGCTGCTGCAATCCGGCGATGCATACGACCGGGTCGTATTACCTCAACGCCGATACCATGGCGTTCATGCAGATCATCCTTTCCGACCTGTTTAAGGATTTCCCGACGCTCAAGCTGATCATCCCGCACGGCGGCGGCGCGGTGCCGTTCCACTGGGGCCGCTTTCGCGGGCTGGCCTTGAACAACGGCCGTCCGGAACTCGACGAGATCATGAAGAACAACATTTTCTTCGACACCTGCGTCTATCACCAGCCGGGCATCAATCTGCTCACCGAGGTGGTGCCGGTCGACAACATCCTGTTTGCCTCGGAGATGGTCGGCGCGGTCAAGGGCATCGATCCGAAGACCGGATTCAACTTCGACGACACCAAACGCTATGTCGACAAGGCGCCGAAATTGAGCGACGCCGACCGGCGCAAGATTTTCGAAGGTAACGCGCGCCGGGTTTTCAGCCGCCTCAAGACCAAAGCGGCGTAAAGGGCGGCGGTCCAGGGTTCCACCGACATTGGCAAAACTTCGGCGAAAAAGATCACAGGGAAAATCCCAGCTCGTCAAGTTCGGTCACCGCGAGATCGAAACGCTGGGCTTGGACCAGGGATTTGGAACCGACCTTTACCACCGGTCCATGAGCATCTATTGGCCGGTATTTTTCGGCAGTGCGGCGGCGATCTTTGTCACGCTCAACGCCATATTTGCGGGTCTCTATTATTTCGGCGACGACCCGATCGCCAATGCCGGCCGCAAGAGCCCACTGGAGCTTTTCTACTTCTCCATCGAGACGCTGGCGACGGTGGGCTATGGCGACATGCATCCCCAGACGGACTACGGGCATTTCATCGCCACGATCGAAATCTTCACCGGCATGTGCTTCCTCGCGGTGCTGACCGGACTGGTATTTGCCCGGTTCTCGCGTCCGCGCGCCCGCTTTGTGTTCGCCAACCAGGCGGTGATTACCGATCACGAGGGCCAGCGGACTCTCATGGTCCGCATGGCCAATGCCCGCCACAATTCGATCTCCCGGGCCAACGCGCGTCTCTGGCTTGTTCGCGCCGAGCGCACCAAGGAGGGCGATCAGCTCCGCCGATTTTACGAGCTGAAACTCGATCGCGCCGAGCATCCGATGTTCGTCTTAAGCTGGATGCTTTTTCACGTCATCGACAAGACCAGTCCGTTACATGGCGCGACGCCGTCGGGCGTCGCCGAAGAAGACGCCATGCTGGTGCTCAATGTCGGCGGCCTCGACGACAGTTCCGCGCAGCAGCTCTACGCTCGGCGAGTTTACTCCTGGCGGGACATTAAATGGCAGCATCGCTATCGAGACATCACGAGTATTTCGCCCCAGGGCCGGTTCATGCTCGACTACAACAAATTCCACGATGTGGTGCCGGAGTAGCCGATCTCCGGCGGGGTCGGCGCTAGCGCGCCCCACCACCGCGCCGGTATCACCTGTGTGCCTTCTTGCGGTCGTGCGGCGGTTGCCCATTTTTTCGTGAGATAGGCCATTGTCGCCATCAGCTTAAGCAGCAATGGGCTTTAGCAGCCCGGAAGCCGGCCAAGAGATCGTCGAGGTAGTCCCATGTCCATTCGACCAGTCAAACGTATCGTTTCGTCGAAGCCCACCATCGAGGGCGCGGGCGTGCATCTGCGCCGTGCCTTCGGCTTTGGCGATACCACCGAATTCGATCCCTTCCTGCTGCTCGACGATTTCCGCAACGACCGGCCGGACGAATATCTCGCGGGTTTCCCCTGGCATCCGCACCGCGGCATCGAGACCATCACCTATGTGCTGGCGGGAGATGTCGATCACGGCGACAGCCTGGGCAACCGCGGCACTTTGGGCGCCGGCGACGTGCAATGGATGACCGCCGGCCGCGGCATCCTGCATCAGGAAATGCCGCGCGGTGACGCCAAGGGCCGCATGCACGGCTTTCAGCTATGGGCCAATCTGCCCTCGTCGCTGAAAATGACGGCGCCGCGCTATCAGGACATCAAAGCCCCCGAGATCCCGGAGATCACTGACGATGACGGGACACGCGTGCGCGTGGTCTGCGGCGACTTCCGGGGCAAGCGCGGCCCGGTCGAGGGCGTTGCCGCCGATCCGCGCTATCTCGATGTCTGGGTGCCGCCAGGCAAGCGCAAGACGCTGCCGGTGGAGATCGAACGCCACGCCTTCGCCTATGTCTTTGAAGGCTCCGGCGATTTCCGCGGTGCATCGCAGCCTTTCGGCGTGCTGACCGAAAAGACCGATGGCGCCAACGAAATCCTGGTGCGCGAGCAGACGGGCAATCGCTCGCTGGTCCTGTTCGACTCGGGCGACGAAGTGACCGTGCAGGCCGGCGACGAGGGAATCCGCTTCATCCTCGTGTCCGGCAAGCCGATCAAAGAGCCGGTCGCGTGGTACGGGCCGATCGTGATGAACTCGCAGGCCGAATTGCAGCAGGCCTTCACCGAACTGCGTAGCGGCACGTTTATCAAGTAAGTCGTGGTCAAGTTAACGTCATGGCCGGGCTTGTCCCGGCCATCCACGCCTTCCGCTCCCTCAATGCTTTAAGACGTGGATGCCCGGCATGAAGCCGGGCATGACGCTAGGCCGGTTGGGCGAGTGCGGCGCGGCGCAGAAGGCCGCGCTGCGGATCGTAGCCGATCACCGCGAGCAGAAAGAACAGCGCCGTGGCGCCGCTAACGACCAAAGCGGCGATCGGCTCGAACGCGCCGTAGAGCGCGAAGCGGATCAGCTCCACCGCATGAGTGAAGGGGTTGATGAGCGATATGTCATAAAGAAGCTCGGAGCCGCCCTCGCGCAGCCGCCACAGCGGATAAAGTGCGGAGGAAAAAAAGAACATCGGAAACATCACGAAATTCATCGCGCCGGCGAAATTCTCCACCTGGCGGATATAGACCGACAGAAACAGCCAGAGCGCGCCGAGCATCAGTCCGGAGACGATCAGCGCCGGCAGTACTGCGAGCCAGTCGACCGGCGCGAAGGTGATATCGAACAGAATGCAGACGGCGAGGAACACGTAGCAGGTAATGACCGAGAGCGCCGTTCCCGCCACGAGCTTGCAGGCGAGCAGCACCCAGCGCGGCAGCGGCGCCGTCAGCAGGAGCCGCATCACGCCCATCTCGCGGTCATAGACCATCGATAGCGATGACTGCATGCCGTGGAATAACAGGATCATGCCGAGCAGGCCGGGCACGATATAGACCTGATAAGTGACGTAGGTCTTGTAGGGCGGGATGATCGACACGCCGAAAACGTTGTAGAAGCCGGCGGCGAATACCGCGAGCCAGATCAGCGGCCGCACCAGCGCCGAAAGAAGCCGCCCCCGCTGCTGCACGAATTTCGCCATCTCACGCATCGTGATGGCCCGCAACGCGCGGAGGATGTGGGCGAGGCGCATCGTGTCTGTTCTCCCCTTATTCGTTCACCCGTTGGCTCGCGCCTCAGGGTGACGGATCATATTTGTCTCATTTGTTCAAATGACAGGGCGATTCCGGTTCGTCGTCGCCGAGCGTATCGAGTTCGTTGGTGCGGTGGAGAAACCCTTCGATCGGCGCGCTGGCAACGACCTCATAAGGCGCCGCGAGCAGGATCGTCTGGCGCAGCTGATGATCCCAGGGGCGCACGCTCATCGCCAGCCCCTTGTCGCCATCGAAATTGCCGTCGCCGAGAATGAATGCGCGCAGCTTCGCGAAATCGGCGGAGTCCGTTCGCAGCGCCGCCTGCACAATCATCTTGACCGCCATCCACGCCGCCCAGTCGCCGCTTTCCATGTGGCGGCCGCCGGACTTCCTGCCGAAACGCGAATTCAACTGCGGCCCGCCGTTGCGCTCCCAGGTCCAGTGCCAGGCCACCGGCTCAAGATCGATGCCGCCGACGACCGGGCGGGCGCGGGCCAGGCGATATGGCACTGCGCGGGCGAAATCGAAGGCGTCGTCGGCGACAAAGACCGCATCGAAATCGCGGTTGATGGCGCTCAGGAGCGTCGGATCGTTTTGCTCGCGGTCGCGCGGATCGGTGCCCGGTTTGAAGTGCTGGGTCGCGACGATCCGCGCGCCGAACTTTTGCGCTGCGTGTGTGAAGGCGGCCGCCACAACCGCATCGGCGGGGGAGGGGCCTTCAAAGACGAGAAGGTCCCGCCATTTGCGCGAGACAACAAACTGGGCAAGCCCGTCCATAAGCTGCGCGCGGCTCGGATAGACGTGGACGAATTCCGCAGCACACAAGTCGCGGCGCAGCGCATCGTCCGGCGCGGAGACGTTGAACAACAACGCGTCGCGCCCGCGCACCGCCGCGGCGAGCGGCTTGAATGCGTCCGCCGGCGCGTCGATCAGGAAAAAATGCGTGCCGCCATCGAGCGCCGCAAGCACGGCTGCCGGAATCTCGGCGGCGGACTTTGCCGTGATGCGTTCGAGCTTGAAGTCGACTTTGAGCACGCGCGCCAGCGCACCCGCCTCGTCGATGCCCACCACGGCGCCGATGAACGCGGGATCGCGGCTCTTGAGGACGATGCGCTCGTAGGCGCGGATCGGTTCGTAGCGCGGGTCGTTTTCGATCTCGACAAAGCCGATTCTTATTTGCTGTTGCGGCGGCGCGGTTGCGTCCTGCGCCGAACCGCTCCCGAGCGCGCCGGTGAACAGCCCGAATGCCAGCACCCACCGATACGAACTAGTCATCGACAACGATCCCGTAGGGAATGCGGCCGACCGGCACCGAGATTTTCGCCTTACGGGCCTTGGTGTCGATGACGGTGACGTCGTCGCCCTGGCCGTTGGCGACATAAAGCGTCGCCTCGTCGCGCGAAAGCGTCACGCCCCACGCCCGCTTGCCGACCAGGATATAGCCCAGCACCTTGCGCGCCGGCACATCGACGATTGCCACATGCGCCGCGTGGCCGAGCGTCACATAAGCGGTCTTGCCGTCCCGCGTCATGACGAGGCCGACCGGCGTGACATCGGCCTTGCGCATGCCGGGCGGCAGGAAGGCGATGCTGCCGGTGACGACGAATTTGCCGCGGTCGACGATGTCGACCTGACCCGCAAGCTCCGCCGTTACCCACAAATCCTTGCCGTCGGGTGTCGCCGCAAGACGGCGTGGCCGTAGCCCGACGACCACGTCGCGCACGATCTTGCCGGTGTCGGCGTCGATTGCGTGCACGAGATCGCCGGCTTCCGAGGTGACGTAGACGACCTTGCCGTCCTCGCCGACCAATACGCCCTCAGGCTCGGCGCCGGTCGGAACCTCCCGCACGATGGCGTCTCGTTCCATGTCGATGACCGCAAGCGACGAGCCCTCCTCGTCGGAGACGTAGATGCGCCCGCGCTTCTCGTCGATGCCGAAGGCTTCCGGGCTCGGCCCGGTCTTGAGCCGGCCGATCACCTGCAGCTTCGCCACGTCGATGATGTCGATGACGTCGTCGTCGCCGCAAGCAACGTAGAGCTTGCTGTGATCGGCGTTGAAATGCATGTCGCGCGGGCGCCGCGCGACCTTGATGTCCTTGACCAGCTTGTAGCTCGCGGGATCGATGACAACGATGTTGTTGGTTTTCTCGTTGCTGACGAAAATCAGCCCGGTATCTTTTGCCGCGGCCGCAGTGCACGCCAGCGCCGAAAGAACAACGAGAGCGACCTTGAGCATCGCACCGCCTTTATTTGCATCGCCTGCAAGCTAAAGCCTATTAAGGGGAGGGGGCAAGGAGCCGGGGACGAATGGCAAGGCACGAAGGCGCGCCAGCGCTTCTCCTCGACCAAGTGGTCAAGAACTACGGCGCGATTCGCGCGGTGGATGGGGTCGGATTCACGGCTTCCGCCGGCGAGTTCGTCGCGCTCCTGGGGCCAAACGGCGCCGGTAAATCCACGCTGTTCCAGCTTCTGTCCGGACTGTTCGTGCCCGATTCCGGCCGCATCGAGATCATGGGGCACGATATGTCGCGTGATCCGGTGCCGGCGCTGGCGATGCTCGGCATCGTGTTTCAGCAGCCGACGCTCGATCTCGAGCTCACGGTGACCGGCAATCTCCTGTTTCATGCCGGGCTGCACGGGATTCCCCGCGCAGTAGCGAAATCGCGCATCGAGAAAGAACTGGCGCGGCTGGGGCTGGCCGAACGCGCGCACGACAAGGCCGCGCAACTCAGTGGCGGCAATCGCCGCCGGCTCGAGCTTGCCCGGGCGTTTTTGCACGAACCGCGCGTGCTGCTGATGGACGAGGCGACGGTCGGTCTCGATCCGGGAAGCCGCAGCGAACTCCTCAAGCTGGTGTTGAGTTTGCGGGCGGAGCGTTCGGTCGCCGTCCTGTGGGCGACGCATCTGTGCGACGAGGTGCCGAACGCCGATCGGGTGATCGTGCTCCATCACGGCAAGATCCTCGCCGACACCACTCCGGCGGGGCTGATCGCCAGCGCCGGAACGGCAACGATCGAGCAGGCATTTCTGGCGATGACGGGGCCACAGTGAACGCGTTCAGGCGTCCTGCATAGCTTTGAGGTGTCGCATCACCCTGGCGCGCAGCGCGGCCTGCTCGTCGGGGCTCCACTTGCGAAACCCCTCGCCGGTTTTGAAGCCGAGTTTTTTCTCGGCCACGAGCTTTTTCAGATAGGGCGATGGCTCCGGGCGGCTGTCGATTGCCGGCAGCACGATGTCGTGGATGGCGAGCGTGAGATCGGTGCCGACAAGGTCGGCATTCTCGAGCGGGCCGAGCACGGGCAGGCGGCGGCCGAACGAGGCCTTGACCACGTCGTCGACCGTCTGCGCGTCGCAGATACCCTGCTCCACCAGCGAAATGGCTTCGCGCCACAGCGCGTGCTGGAGCCGGTTGCCGATGAAGCCCGGCACGTCCTTTTTCACGTGCGCGGGTTTCTTGCCTGCCGCTTCATGCAGCGCCATGGTCCAGGCAACCGTCGGCGCCGAGGTCCACTGCGTTTCGATGACCTCCACCAGCGGCACCAGGAATGGCGGATTCCACCAGTGGGTGCCGAGCGCCCGTTCGCGCCGCTCAAGCCCCTGCATGATCGCCGTGATCGGAATAACGGAAGTGTTGCTGGCGAGGATGGTATCGGCGCGCACGTGGCGTTCGATCTCGGCGAAGAGCTTCTGTTTCAGCGCCAGATTCTCGGAGACGGCTTCAACGACATAGTCGGCGTCGCGCACCGCGTCGGCGAGATCGGCGCAAGGGTGCACGCGGTCGGCGGCGCTCTCATCATCGCCGAGGTCCCGCAAGTTAGCGGCGATGCGCGATTTGACGGCGTCGAGGCTTTGCGCCACCGCGTCGGTGATGGTCACCTCATGGCCGGCAAGGGCGAAAACCTGCGCGATGCCGTGGCCCATGAGACCGGCGCCGACGACGGCAATGCGCGGTTTCGCCGTCATGTTCAGCCCGCCGTGTAGCCGCCGTCGGCGTAAAGGATGTGGCCGGTGTAGAAGTCGGAGGCTTTCGAGGCGAGGAACAGGAGCGGGCCGGCGAGGTCGGACGGCTCACCGAGACGTCCTTTGGGCACGCGGGTGATGAAGCCCTTGCGCACGGTGTTCGCGCGCTCGTTGTCTTCGAACATCCACTGCGTCAGCGGCGAGCGAAATACGGTGGGCCCGAGTGCGTTGACGGTGATCCCGGCTTCGCCCCACTCACAGCCGAGCGCTTTGGTGATGCCGTCGACCGCCGACTTCGACGCGCAATAGGCGGTGTAGCCGGCGGGATGGCCGAGCAAGCCGCGCGCGGACGACATCAAGACGACTTTTCCGCCGCCGCCCTGCTTGATCATCTGCCGGCCGGCGGCGCGCGCCATCAGCCACGATTGCGCGACGTTGGCGTCGATGATTTCCAGAAAGTCCGCGGCCGGCTGATCGACGATCTTGGAGACCTTGTTGAGGCCGGAGGCGACGACGAGAATATCGAGGCGGCCGAAACGATCGACCGCCGCCTTCACGATGGCATCGCAGTTGGTTTCCGAACTGGGCCGCTTAGCGACGATTTCGGTCTGGCCGCCGAGTTCTTTGCAGGCCTCGGCGACTTTTTGCAGCTCTGCGGCATTACTGGCCGCCAACACGACGTTGGCGCCGGCCCCCGCGAGCACCTTGGCGGCCAGTGCGCCGAACGCGCCGGACGCTCCGGTCACGATCGCCGTCTTGCCGCGCACGTCGAACAGCGAAAGCGGATTTTTCAAAAAGTCTTCGGACATGGTCGCTCACCGTTGCTGGATATCCCCCCCTGAAAGGGGGAGGGTAGGGTGGGGGTCTGCGGACTACACACAAACAAAGGCCGCCAATAATGACCCCCAGCGGCTCACTTCATTCGCCACCTCCCCCTTTCAGGGGGAGGAAAAGAAACGTGTCACTTCGGCGCCGGGGCGACGGCGACCAGGATCGAGCACACGTCGTTGCCGCGATTGACGATTTCCCGGTGTTCGTTTGGGCCGATAAAGCAGGAATCGTTTTTCTTCAGGACCGTTTCCTTGCCGTCGACGATCAGCGTCAATTCGCCGGCCAGGACGAAGTAGACTTTCTCCGGCGGCGAAGCGTCGGGGCCGGCGCCGCCGCCCGGCAGAAAATGCGAAATGCCCACGATCAGGCTCTTTGAGCCCCCGGCCTCGGCGCCGAAAAGCCGCAAGCCTGTAAAGTCCCGGTGATTGGGCGCCTCGTAGGTCTTGGCATCGGAGAAGCGTTTTACCTGCATCAGAACTTCTCCCCCTTCTCGATCCGGTAAGTGCCCTTTGGATCGGCGATCGCGACCAGGCGGATGATGCAGCCGTCGCCACGATCCCAGTTCCAGGGAAAGAACGCGAAGGTGCAGCGCTTGCCGGTGACCTTGTCGATGTCGCCGCCGACATTCTCGATGCCGAGGATGCCATTCTTGAACAGGATGCGATGAACCGGCTCCCAGTCGGGGAAGTCGTCCTTCCAGTCGCGGCCGCCGGACCATTTTTTGTATTCGGCAGCGAGATGCGGATGCAGCGGTCCGTTGCGCTGCGGACCGATGGCGGTCGCCAGCGGATGATCGTTGGCCTGGGTGTCGTGGCCGACCACTTTTACTTTCTTCTCGACGAACCATTCGCCGGCCGACGGCACGAAGCCGGGCGCGTAGCAGAAGTAGTCCTCGCTGTCTTCGTATTTCTTGTGCCAGCCGGTGTTGACGATGACCACGTCGCGCGGCCGCACGACCTTGCCGGCGGCCTTTTCCAGATCGTCGTAGGTGATCTGCTCCCACTTCTTCTTCGGGATCGACACCACGATCCCGGAGCCGAAGAAATGCGGCAACGGCACTTCGTCGATGAACGGCGTGCCCTGGATCACGTGCGCGGGCGCGTCGATATGGGTGGTGTTGTGCATGCTGGTCGTTATGCGCTGCGACAGCACGCCCGACTTCGCCATGTAGTGGATGCGTTCGATCTTGACGTCTTCGAAGTAGGGCCAGTTCGGCGACTGGTACCCGAAGCGATGGGACAGATTGTAGAAAGAAAGCCCCATCGCGTTGTTCTCGTTCTCCTCGAACGAAACCCCGCGAATTTTCTTCGCCACCTTAGCCTCCGCGTCTCCTCCGGTCCCGCCGGCTTTCACGCGGCGTTCGGACCCTCAAGTTTCCCGGCCTGTGTACCGGGATATGGTACATCTGTATCGAATTCCGGTGAGCGCGACAAGCCGCTCCGGTCCGGCCGGCTTCAGGCCGCAGCCGCCAAAATATGCCGCTCCAGGGCCTCCTTGGTTGCACGCAACCGCGCCACGATCTGCCGCTGATTCTTGTAGAAGCGCTGCGCCGGAACCGGCACCGATATGGCGACGATATCGCCGACCGGGTCGCGGGTGACAACGCCGGCGGCGCATATGCCGAGTGCATGCTCTTCGCGATCGATGGCGACGCCGGTCTTGCGCACGTTCTTGAGGTCCTGCAGCAAGTCGTCGAGCCGCGTCAGGGTGCGGGGCGTGCGCTGTTCGTAGCTCGTGCCGATGAGCCGCGCGATCGCGGCGTCGTCGAGACCGGCGAGATAAGCCTTGCCGTTCGCGGTGCAGTAGAGCGGAAACGTCTCGCCGACGGCGGACACGGTGCGCAACCGCTGCGAGCCGATCACCTGGTCGATGAACACAAGGTGATCCTTCTTGACCACGGAGAGATCGACGGTCTCCTTGAGGTCGCTCGAAAGCTGCACGAGATACGGCCGCGAGACGGCGACGAAATCCGTGCGCGCTGAGGCGGCGAGCCGCAGGATCGTCGGCCCGAGCCGCACCCGGCCGTTCGGCGACGCGGCGATGAGGAATTTCTCTGCTTCGAGCGCGGCTACAATCCGCTGCACGGTGGAACGCGCCAGGTTCACGCGCTGCGCGATCTGGCCAAGGCTCAAGCCCGCCGCTTCGTCCTCGAGCGCGCGCAAGATCGCCGCCGCGCGCGCGATCACTTGCACCTGGCTTTGCGATTGTCCCTTGATTTCGGTCTTGTCGTTAAAAGCACGCCCGGCCACGGCTTTCATCGTCGTCCTCGCCCTTGCTCGCATTCTTGTTGCTTAGTTTGCCCTTTGATACAGGATCGCCGGTATGCGGTACAGTAGATGCCGCAGAGTTGAACAAGGGTCGGGAACCACATGACACGCAAGATAGCCCTCGAAGAGCATTTCCTATGTCCCGGCCTCGATGAATATTGGCTGCCCACCGTCGCTGGCGTCGATCCGGCGGTGGCGAACGGGCTGGTCGCGCGCCTCACTGATTTCGGCGAGATGCGGCTTGCGTCGATGGATAGTGCCGGCATCGCACGTTCGGTTCTCTCCGTTGCCGGGCCAGGCGTGCAGAACGAGCGCGATGTCCCTACCGCGCGGCGCCGCGCGGCCGAAGCGAACGACTTCCTTGCGCGCGAAGTTGCTAAGCGGCCGGATCGTTATTCCGGCTTCGGCCATTTGCCCATGCAGGATGCGGCCGGCGCCGCCGCTGAACTGGAGCGCTGCATGCGGGAGCTCAAGTTCTGCGGCGCGATGATCAATGGGCACACCAACGGCCAGTACCTTGATCATCCCTCGCTGTTTCCGTTCTGGGAGCGCGCCGAGGCGCTCGGCGCCACGATCTACATCCACCCCACTGATCCGGTTGCCCCGTCGCCGGCGCTTGCCGGCGTCGAGGGCCTCCGCCGCGCCACCTGGGAGTGGGGCTTTGAAACCGGCTCGCATGCACTGCGGCTGGTGTTCTCGGGTTTGTTCGATCGCTTTCCGCGGGCGCGGCTCGCGCTCGGCCACCTCGGCGAAACGCTGCCGTACCTGCTCTGGCGCTTCGACAGCCGCGCCAGGCTCTACGGCGTGAAGCTGCAAAAGAAACCGTCCGACTACATCAAGCAGAATATCGTGGTGACCACGTCCGGCATGTCCTCGACCGAGCCGCTCAACTGCGCGATTGCGGCGCTCGGCAGCGATCGCGTGATGTTCGCCGCCGATTATCCGTTCGAGCAGGCGGCCGAAGCCGGCGAATTTCTGGAAAAGACGCCGCTCTCCGAGACCGTGCGCGAGGCAGTTGCGTCCAAGAACGCCGTTCGCGAATTCCGGTTGCCGCCGCTGTGACGGGGCCTGGATCGATTTGGACTTAGTCGATCGGGGCTCCAACGTTTTGGTGGGGCATGATCCTTTAGGAAAAACGGCTTCCACCCCGGATCAAGCCCGGGGCAGGCTTTTTCCGGATCGTGCTCTAGCTTTTCGTGAGCATGATCTTTTCGGAAAACCGGCTGCCACCCCGGATCAAGTCCGGGGCAGGCTTTTTCCGGATCATGCTCTAGGCGAGCGGGTCGGCGGGCAGCCCGAGCAGAAACTTGCCGTGGTTCTCGTAGGCCGTATCGCTCATCACCTGATGAATGCCGGCGGTATTGAGGTCACGCAACAGCCGGCCGAGGACGTGCGGGTGGTGCAGCCCGGTATTGCCGGAGAAATGGAACGCCATGGTTGCGATTCCGATCGCGACGTCAGTGGCATGCACGCAAATGGCGCGCACGTCGGCGATGTCGCTACCGTCGGGCAAACCGCCGGCGCTGACCTTCTCATACAGTCGGCCGTAGCGCTCGTGCATCAGTGCCCGCGCTGCTCGCAGTTTCAGGTTGGCCTCGGCGAGCTGCCGATGGAAGACTTGGCGCTCGTCCAGTTTTGACGAACGGAACGTGCCGCGGGTGGTCGTTGCGATCTTGATCAGTTCGTCGAGGGCGCGGCGCGCCGCGCCGATCGCCACGCTGCCGTGTTCCTTGGCGACGTAGCTGAACGGCGGCAGCAAATAAGACGGACCGCCGCGGAGCGGCTTGGGCGCGAGCAAATCCCACACGAAACTGAAATGCTCCGGCAGGTGATAGTTCTCAACCGAGACAGTCGACGCTGCCGGTGCCGCGCAAACCCATGACGCCGCCCCAATTGTCGTACAGCGTGACATCCTTTGCCGGCATGGCCGAGAACATCACGATCGGCCGGCCGCCGTTTTCCGCCTCCGAGCCTTCGACGATCGTTCCACCCACCACCCATTCGGAATGCCGGATTCCGCTGTTGAACCGCCAGCGGCCGCTGAGCCTGTAGCCGCCGGGCTCGCGCACGGCGCGGCCGGCCGGAAAGAACGAGATCGACGCGGTGGGGATCTGGCCGTTGGCGAATACCCGATCCAGCCCCGGTTGCGGCAAGAAGATGCCAAGCGATGCGATGCCGGTCGCACCGACCATGGTGCACCATCCGCTGGTGAAGTCGTGATAGGCGAGGGCTTCGAGGACCATCATCTCGGTGACCGGATCGGCCTCGGCGCCGCCGAACGCCATCGGAAGCTTGAGCCGGAACATGCCGGACTCGCGCAACGCCTGCACGGCCTCCGGCGCCAGCGTCGTCAGTTCTTCGCTCCGCGCACCGGATGCTTGCAGCGTCGGCGCGATACGCTCGACCGCCTCCAGCAGAAATTTCCGCTTGGCCTCGCGCTCCTTGGGAAACTCCTTGGTCATTTCTCTCTCCCCGTCCTGCCAAAGCAATAGCCGCTGCGGGCAGCCCCGGCTTTTCATCCGCGCATGTCGCCGGCGGGCTGGGTGATGTCCAATAGTGGACAATACTCACTTCCGAATGATAGTCAATTATGGATTGGCGGCGGTTTTGCACCGACGATGAACCACGGGCTTCGGCCCTGCCGCTTAGACCTGCGGTAATAATTGGATTTTCGGCCCTGCGAGCCAAAATGCGGTATGATATGATTGTGATTCACAGTCGAATGGATGGCGGATGCTCACGCAAGATGCGGAGACGCGGGTTGATCGGCGCAAGCGGCGCAATCGCGAAGCCCTGATCCAGGCCGGATATGAGGTGATGGCCCGAAAGGGCATCGACGCCGCCACGATGTCGGAAATCGCAGAGCTCGCCGACGTCGGCGCCGGCACCGTGTACAATTATTTTGCCTCAAAAGACGAACTGGCGATGTCTGTGATGGAACAGGTCATGGAGCGATTGGCCCAGCGTATCGAGGCCGTGACCAACAGCTTTTCCGATCCCGCCCAGGTCTACGCGTTCGGCATACGTGTCGTGATGAAAGCCGCGATTTCCGATCAGCGCTGGCGCTGGCTGCTGCGGCGTTCGGAAGTCATTGCCGGTGCCATGTATCGGGTGATGGGACCATACGCGATCAGAGATATCCGCAACGCCGTCGCGGCCGGGCGCTATCGCGTTGAGGATGCGGAATTGGCTTGGCGACAAGCCACGCATGCCATTGTCGGGTTCAGCCTGGCGGTGTGCGACAAAAATATTTTGCCGGAGAAGATCGACGAAGCCGTGGTGAATCTGCTTGGAATGGTCGGCGTCAATCGCGAGGAAGCGTGGGAAATTGCGCGGCGGCCGTGCCCCGATCTTCCTGGCGAATAGCGCACGCGTGTCTCGCATGGCGGTTGCGCCGATGCTATCAGACGGCTGGTCACACCCGCCCTTTCGGTTGCTTCAATGAACACCAAAATCCTCGTTGTCGACGGCCATGCCGAAATCTATCGCCAACGATTGCAGGCGGAATTTCCGGCGCTGCAATTTCTGCTCGCGCGTAGTCCCGCCGCATTGCCGGCCGATGCCGCCGACGCAAATGTGCTCATCTCCTTCGCGATGGGACTGAAGGACGAGTTTTTCCACGACGCCAAAAATTTGAAATGGATCCAGTGCCTGGCCACCGGCGTCGATCATCTGTTCCGCTATCCGTCGCTGCGGCCGGAGGTCTTGCTGACCAGCGGGCGCGGCATTCACGGCGCGCCGATGCGGGAGACGGTCGTCTATCTCATGATGGGCGTGAGCCGCGGTGTCGCGCGGCTGGTCGACGATCAGAAGGCGCATGTCTGGGATCGCCGATTGTACGGTCTGTTCAATGGGAAGACGGCTGTCATTGCCGGCGTCGGCGTCGTCGGCATCGCCATCGGCCAATTGCTCAAGGCATTCGGCATGCATGTCGTCGGCGTTACGCGAACGCCGCGGCCGGTGGAAGGTTTTGACGAAATCATCCCGACCGCGCGGTTGCGGGAAGCCGCGGGCCGTGCCGACTTCCTGATCAACGTTCTGCCCGCGACCGTGGACAACGCGCGTTTGTTCGGCGCCGCCGTGTTCGCGGCGATGAAGCCTACGGCCTATTACATCAGCGCCGGCCGCGGGCAGACCGTCGACGAAGCGGCGCTGATTGCCGCTCTGCGCGACGGGAAAATTGTGGGCGCCGGCCTCGACGTTTTTCAGACCGAGCCGCTGCCAGCAGACAGTCCGTTCTGGGATTTGCCGAACGTCTTCATCACGCCGCATCTCGGCGGCTACACCAGTGAATATGAAGACCTCATCATCCCGCTGATCATCGGCAACATGCGCGCCTTCCTCGCCGGCCGGCAGGGCGAGATGCAGAACATCATCAAGCGGTGACTGGCAGCTCGGGTCTTACTCCGGCGGCGTGCCGTTGGCGGCCAGAACCTCGCCGGCGAGATAGAGCGAGCCGGTGATCAGGATGCGCGGCGCGGGCTCGAGGTCGAGCTTGCCGGCGGTCTCGATCGCGCTGTCGACATCGTCGCGGGCAAATGCCGGGATGCCGATGCCGCGCGCAATTCCGGCCAACGCGGCGGCCGGCACCGCCTTGTCCTGATGGATCGGCACGGCGATGACGCGGCGCGCAAGCCCGGAGAAATTGCGCAAAAACCCTTCGCTGTCCTTGGTCGAGAGCATGCCGACGATCAGCACCAGGGGCCGCGATACGCGCTCCTCCAGATCGGCGAGCGCTGCTGCGATGGCGCGGCCGCCGTCGGCATTGTGGCCGCCATCGAGCCATAGTTCGCTTTCGGGCGGCAGCAGGCCCGCGAGCCGTCCGTGCGAAAGACGCTGCATGCGCGCCGGCCAATCGACGCGGGTCATGCCGGCCTCGAAGGAGGCCGCCGGCAGCTTCAGGCCGGCCACGCGCAGCGCCGCGATCGCCGCGCCGGCATTCTCGAATTGATGGCGCCCGTAAAGCTTTGGCGCCGGCAGATCGAGCAGCCCGTCGTCGTCCTGGTAGACAAGGCGGCCGCGCTCCTCGGTTGCCGTCCAGTCCTCGCCGGCGATGCGGAGCGGCGCCTTGACCCGCGCGGCCTGGCGCTCGATGACCGAAAGCGCATCGCGCGCCTGGCTTGCGATCACCGCCGGGACGCCGGCCTTGAGGATGCCCGCCTTCTCGCCGGCGACGGACTCGATGGTCTCGCCGAGAAAATCACGATGGTCGAGCGATACCCGCGTGATCACGCTGGCCAGCGGCCGCTCAACGACATTGGTGGCGTCGAGCCGGCCCCCTAGCCCCACTTCGAGAAGAACGATATCGGCAGGATGGCGCGTAAACAGCAGAAACGCCGCCGCCGTCTCCATCTCGAACACCGTGATCGGCTCGCCGCTGTTCTTGGCTTCGCAAACGACAAGGACTTCGGAGAGTTCGTCGTCGTCGACGAACTTGCCGCCGCCGTTTTGCCCGATACGGAAACGCTCATTGAGCCGGACGAGATTGGGCGAGGTGTAGACATGCACGCGTTTGCCGGCGGCTTCGAGGATCGAGCGCCCAAACGCGATGGTCGAACCTTTGCCGTTGGTCCCGGCGATGTGGATGACCGGCGGCAAATGCCGTTCCGGATGGCCGAGCGCCGCCAGCAGGCGTTCGATGCGATTGAGCGACAGATCGATGCGCTTGGGATGCAGCGCCAGCAGACGCGCGTGGATGGCGCCAATCGAGGTTCCGCCGGAACGCGGCGCGTTCACGCCGGCGCCGGCAGGCTGAAGCGCGGCTTCGTCGCCTCGGCCGGCGCTTTCAGCAAGAGTCGGCAAAGCCGGGCGATCGTGGCGCGCATATCGTGACGATGCACCACCATGTCGACCATGCCGTGGTCGCGCAAATATTCCGCGCGCTGGAAACCTTCCGGCAGCTTCTCGCGGATGGTCTGCTCGATCACGCGCGGGCCGGCGAAGCCGATCAACGCCCCCGGCTCGGCAATGTGCACGTCGCCAAGCATCGCGTAAGAGGCGGTGACGCCACCCGTGGTCGGATTGGTGAGAACGACGATGTAAGGCTTGCGCGTCTCCTGCAGGTTTTGCACGGCGATGGTGGTGCGCGGCATTTGCATAAGCGACAGGATGCCCTCCTGCATGCGCGCGCCGCCCGACGCCGCAAACAACACGAACGGGCAACCCTTCTCCACCGCGGTGCCGAGTCCCTTGATGACCGCTTCGCCCGCCGCCATGCCGAGCGACCCGCCCATGAAATCGAAATCCTGTACGCCGAGCACCACGGCCATGCCGTCGAGCTTGCCGTAGCCGAGTTTCATCGCGTCGTTGAGGCCGGTCTTGCCGCGCGCGTCCTTGAGCCGATCGATATAGCGGCGCTCATCGCGGAATTTCAGCGGGTCGATCGGCACCTCGGGCACCGCGATGTCGAACCAGGTCTCGTTGTCGAACATCGACTTGAGACGCGCGGCGGCGCTCATGCGCATGTGGTAGTTCGAGCCGGGAATGACGAATTGGTTGGCTTCGACGTCCTTGTAGAACACGAGCTGCCCGGTCTCAGGACACTTGATCCAGAGATTCTCCGGCACCTCGCGGCGGAGCATGCCGCGGATTTTCGGACGCACAACGTTGGAAATCCAGTTCATGTTCTTTCTTCGACATCAAAAGCCGCATTCTAACGGCATTTTCATAGGCTGCTTATATCGCATTTCGTGGCGGTCCGGCTACCTTGTCCTCGCCGTTTATCCCTTCGCGGAGTTGTCAGTTACGCGCGGCACGATATGGTGACGCGATACTTCATTCTCAATGTGGGGCGCCGGTATCACCGTCCCAGCCGATAGGTTGAAAAAAAATGCATTTCGCACGGGTGAAATTTTCCGGGCTCATCGTCGGGCTGTTGTTGCTGGGACTTGCCGGTTGCGGCCAGGGCCCGAAGGGCGATCCAGGCGCGATCGGACCGCCGGGGCCGACCGGTGCGATCGGCGCCGTGGGCCCGCCCGGCCCGGTCGGGCCGGTTGGTCCGCCCGGCCCGCAAGGCCAGCCGGGACCACCCAGTCCGAGCTTGCGCGTCATTCGCAAGGATTGCCTGACCGGAAACTGCGAGGCGTCCTGCGCCGGCAACGAAGTTCTGGTGAGCGCGTATTGCGGCCCAGGAAGAAATCTGCCGACATTCGTCGGCGAACGCGGGATCACCTGCGGCATCGAGGCGAACGCCGCCAATACGCCGCTCGTTGCGATTTGCGTGGCGACGCCGCAACAATAACGCTCAGTGCGTGGCGAGCGCCACGCCCAGCGCGACGAAAGCGGCCGCGGCGCCTTTCTGCACGAGGTCGCGACGAGATAACGTCTCGTGCGCCAGGTGCGGAAACAGGACGCCGAGCGCGATACCGAACGCAAAGACGAACAATGTCGTCGTCGAGCTGATGGCCTGCACGATGCTCAGCGGCGCGAACATCAGCGCGTAACGGTTGCCCAGTCCGCCGCCAAGATTGATGAGTTCGTTTGAACCGTTGATCGTCAACAGCGCAGCGGTATTCGCCCGCAGCACGGTGGCGAGCCCCCGGCGATAGGAGCGGATCGACAACAGCGCGACGCCAAAAATCGCTTCGCCGACAAACATCCAGAATGTCGTCGTCCAGAACGCGACATCAATCGCAAAGATCTTGAAGATCAGTCCAGATAGCGCCGCCGCCAGACCGCAAGCGAGCATCAGCGTCACCAGCCGCAGCTTGAACCCGCGGACGGCGCGATCGAAGCGCACCGACACGATGAGGGTGCCGACGATGATCAATACGCCGCCCGCCATTTGCATCATCGATAGCGTCTCGCCGAGAAAGACGTAGGCCAGCACGTATCCGAACAGCGGCACCGTCTGGAAGAACGGCGACACCACGGATGCGTCTTCCGATTGCAGCGCACGCAGATAAAGCAGCATCGCTCCCATGTAGAGGACGCCCGAAACGATGATGAGTGCGATGCTGCGGGATCCGTCTTGAAGACGGTAGGCTCGTACAAAGCGATAAACGGCAGCGTCAGCACGCCGACGCATGCCGTGAAGAAAAGCAGCATCGCGACGTCGCCCTGTTTGAAATATTTCTCGACGAGATATTTGTCCAAGTGCGTCGAAATGGCCCACAGCACCGGGCCGGAAAACGCAAAAAAGAGCCAGGTCATCGATAACCGCTTCCCGTGCCAGTCTGCCGCCACACATAAATTCACGCGCCGCGCAGCGCCGCGATGTTAATACTTAAGGCCTCGCCGCCGCGCCTTCCTGCAGCCATAAGCGGCCTCCGCCGGGACGCAATTTAGCCTTTCTGACCAATAGAGTAGGCGCCAACGGAAAGCCGGTGATTGTTGACCCAGCGGTAAGCCGGGGGTAACGAAGGCGTGGTACAGATATACTGGGTAGTGAGTAGATTGGGCGCCCGCGGGTCCCCATATCTTTCTGAAAGACCGGTCTCAAAGAGATCGGATGTTGGAAAGACGATGAAGAAAGTTCTGGCCGCGAGCTTTGCGTTTGGTGCGCTGTTGACCGCGCAATGCGCGGTCGCGGCCGACCTTTCGCTCGCGCCGCTCTACAAGGCGCCGCCGGCGCAAGCGTCGCAGGCCTACAACACGCAAGCCTACAACTGGAGCGGTGTTTATTTCGGCGCCAACGGCGGCGGCGGCTGGGGTCATTCCAACTGGAGCACCAACGCGACCGGGATCGGTCTCAGCGGCGGCCAGGTTGGCGGCACGGTCGGCTATAACCGGCAGCTTGGCAACGCGGTGTTCGGAGTCGAAGGCGACATCGACTGGTCGGGCTTGAACGGTACCAACACCACGGTCGGATGCCCGGGCGGCTGCAGCACCAGCGACAGCTGGCTTTCCACCGTGCGCGGACGCGTCGGCTATTCGTTCGACCGGGTCATGCCTTACGTCACCGGCGGGCTTGCCGTCGGCGACATCCGCGCTGCGACGCCCAGCCTTGCCGGCGGCACCTCCACCAACGCCGGATGGACGCTGGGTGGCGGTATCGAATTCGCGCTGCCCGGCAACTGGACCGCCAAAGCGGAATATCTGCGCGTCGATCTCGGCAGCTTCAATTGCACCGGTTGCAGCGCCTTGCCCGGCGACAATGTCTCGATGCAGCAGAACGTCGTTCGCGCGGGCGTGAATTATCACTTCGGTTGGGGCAAGTAGAGCGCGCCGCCGCGGCCACACCGCGAAAGCCGATTCCAAAAATTAGCTGCGATGAAGCGGCGTCCTGCGGGCAGCGCGGCATCGAGCTGAGCAATGCGGAGGCGAGCCGCATCCCCAAGACCGCTATTATGCCGAGCCAGTCGGTCCGCCGTCGGGGCAAAGCGTCATCTCATTCTCGCTGTGGGGGACGGCGCCCTTCCACAGTTACGGAGCTATGATCGATCTCGTGCTGAGTAGGGACGGTCTATCCAGGCTGGACCTGTCGGTTCTATGTCGCCGCGGCGGTGCCGCGCACCGCCGTCCCCCTTTTCGCCGACAACAGCGCCGACGCGCGCAAGATGGAGGACGAATATCCCGGCGTCGGCCTGTTCTGGCGTTCCCTGCAGATGAACGATCCCGCGGTTGGAGTGGCGCAGACGAGCAAACAAACAACTTAAATAAGCAGTCGGACCGCTGGGCGCGTGGCGGGCATCGACATAATTTTTCAGGGAAAGGGTCTAATAGAAGACTCTGGCGCGCGGAGCTGACCTAAAACAGATCGTTAAAGACATGGCAAGAGGCCGAAAAACCGGTGGACGCCAAAAGGGCAGGCGCAAATGCGCGACCGCCGATGCTCGCGCTGCGACTGAAGCGACTGGTATTCTACCGCTCGATTACAGCTACCGGTCTTGCGGGATGCCGCTGCCGATCATAAGCGTCGCGACGCGAGGGCAACGGCAGCGGCGCCCTACTTGCATTCGAAACTAAGCGCCATCGACGCGAAGCTGGCCCGCACGCTGGAAACGCCGGACGAGGTCAGTGTGACGGTCATGTTCATGGAACCACCACGGTGTCGGTACATCGACGATGATGAGCCAGCGTCCAACGGCAGTTGCAGGATAGGCGACCTGATATCGGAGGAAAGAGCGCCTACTTAACCGGACTACCGGTAAGTAAACTGCGCCGAGCCTTGAGACCGACGATGCACCATTACGCGAAACTATTCAGTAAAATGCAGATGGCAGCCATTTTCTTTATCGCTGTTGCAGGAGGCGCTGCTGCAGGGCCGCTGGAGGACGGCAGGGCGGCCTATGCTCGCGGTGACTACGCAACGGCGCTGCGGCTGTTGCGTCCGCTGGTTGATCAAGGCAACGCTGGCGCGCAGGACATCCTCGCCATCATGTACTTCGTCGGCCAAGGCGTGCATCAGGACCGCGCCGAGGCGATAAAATTGTATCGTCTTGCTGCTGAACAAGGCAACGCCCACGCGCAGGACAGCCTCGGCTTCGCCTATCTCGACGGTGTGGAAGTGCAGCAAGACTACGCCCAAGCTGCGAAGTGGTATGGCAAGGCCGCCGATCAGGGCAATATCGACGCACAGTTTAATCTCGGAACGATGTATGAACTCGGCACGGGCGTGCCGCAGGATTATGTCCGCGCATACATGTGGCTTAGCTTAGTGGCCGCGCCGGGCGAGCGCATTTATGCGTCAGAAAGTAGAGATAGGATCGCAAGGCACATGACCGCCCAGCAGATCGCCGAGGCGCAGAAGTTGGCGAGCGAGTGGAAGCCGAAATCCAAACCGTAGTTCTGAGCGCCCAACCAACCGCAGCCTACGGAATTCAGGCAAATTGTCGAGGTTCGGCCTGCGGATGTCGGGCGGCGGGCGAGTTGACCGCCATACGCTAGCAACTTTCTGTGACGCACGTCACAGACCGCCCACAAGCTCCGTAGACAAATTAAGCTAGGTGGTTAGGGGAAGTTTGCACTTTGCAAAGCAAATCGGGCTATTCGACAAAATTTATGGCGGTTGAGGCCAGAATGTGCGGTAGCGGGTGGCGCCTTACTCCCACGATGATGTCGGCGCTCGTGCTGCTGGCTGTGGTAGGAACCGCCGAGGCTGGAGCGTTAAAGGATGGTGAAGCCGCTTACGAACGCGGGGACTATGCAACTGCGCTACGCCTTTTTCGTACGTTGGCCGATCTGGGCGACGCCTTCGCTCAAGATGACCTCGGCGTCATGTACGATAACGGCCAAGGCGTGCAGCAGGATTACGCCGAGGCCTTGAAGTGGTATCGTCTCGCCGCCAACCAAGGCGACGCTGGAGGGCAGGCAAACCTCGGCCTTATGTACGCCACCGGCCACGGGGTGGCGCAGGACTATGCCGAGGCCGTAAAGTGGCTTCGCCTCGCCGCGGAACAAGGCGACGCTGCAGCGCAGTATAATCTAGCTACTATGTACGGTAATGGACGCGGCGTACCGCAGGACTATGTGCAAGCACATATGTGGTTCAGCCTTGCAGCGTCTTCGGAAAAAGATATCCGCGATGAAGCGGTGAAATGTCGCGACTTTAGCGCGTCCAAAATGACCCCGGCGCAGATCGCTGAGGCGCGCAAACTGACGCATGAATGGAAGCCGAAGTATGTAGCCTGCGCAGCATCTCCGGCGGCTTGGCGAAGTCGGCTGCCATGCGCCCCGCCTCGCCGCTCGTCAGCGGCCCGCTGACTGACGGTGCGGCTCGGATCGCCGCGGCGAGCGCTTACCGCCGCGATCCTTCGCAATGAAGCACGCCTCCGTCTCATTGACGGTCCATGGTGGCGGTGACGACGCGAGAACCGTCCGGGTTGAGCGCCGCGCGGCATCCTTTACCAGATCAAGGCCCATCGAAAATGGCAGTCATGCCCTGAAACCGTTACGAGCGAAACAAATATGCGAGAAGCGCCCATCTAGGCGGCAACCCAGCAACAGCCAGCCATCAGGCGCGATCGTTCGGCGATGCCCGACCCGAGTGGCGGAGTACGCGATCGACGCGTCTTGTCGCGCAGCAGGCCGCCGTGTCCTTCCAGCATAAAGCGTTCTTGCCAGGGCCAGACACAGGTCTTCGACTTGTCGGTCTGGCGCATGATCTCGTTGGTGCCGACGCCATCGGCGCTCAGCAGCACGTTCCTGGCTCGCCACACATGCTTTTGCAGTGCGTTACGATCCCGCGCCAGCGCCTTCAGACGACGGTGATCACTGGGCTTGCAAGTCACGAAGCAGAAATCTGCGAATCACAGATCTGGGAATGAGCTATAACGCTTGAACAGAAGAATTATGAGGAATGCGGCCTTTGCGGGGCCATTGAAGACGAGCATTAGAGCTGCCCGGCGTGATTGGCGGCGCGGTTAGAGAAGCGAGTATCGCAGCGGCTCATTGCGGCTAGTGCAAATGTACGAGGCTCTGCAGATGCGCTTGCAGGTAGCTCTGTGTTACGCCCGGGATGGCGATGCTGTCGCCGTGGCCGAGCTCAATCGTTGCATCGCCGTGGGTATCGCTCGTGATGAGCGACGCCAATTGCTGGACCGATTCGATATTGGCGAAATGGTCAAGTTCGATCGTATCGCCGTGCGGATTGAAGTTCGAGATCGTCTCGGCGCCCATGTTCGGATGGAACACGAAGGTGTCGTTGCCGGTGCCGCAAATGGATGCCGAAGCGCTGGAAGAGCCGGTTGCAGGAGGATCGGTGATGAGCGTTCCGCCGTGCCCGTCCGACGCGAAGCTGAACGTCTGGTTGAAATTAGCAAATGTAAGGCTTGCGGAATTGCTTCCGTCGGTCACCGTTAGTATGCCCGTCGAAGCATTATACGTTTCTGAGAAGGCAGCAGAGTCGTAATTGATTCCCACAAGATCGATTGCGTCCGAATGCGCGATATCGGGCGCCGTCCCACCGAAACCGGAAATTTGGCCCGTGAAACTCGACGCATTGTCGAGCACAAGCTCGCCGTATGTCGGTGTGCCGGTGCCGTTATCGAACGTGACGTTCACACTCGATGGCGCGCCGAATACCAGCGTTCCGCCTTCGATGAGCGCGCTGCCGCTGCCAATCACAGGATTGTCGATCTGCAGCGTGCCGCCGTTCGTTGCTTCCAGCACGCCATCGTTGGTGATGACGGTGCCTGGCTCGAGCGTGAGCGTGCCGCCGGCGACGTTGGCATCGATCGTGCCGTGGGTCTGGTTGACCAACGTCAGCGTACCGTCGCCTGAGCCGATCTGGCCGGCGCCGGAGATGGTGTTGTCGACGTTGGTCAGGACGGCAGCGGAACCGGTGCCAAGGATGATTGCGTCGCCCGACAAGGTGACCTGGCCGCCGCCTTCAAGCGTCACGCCGTCGCCGACAATCTGCAGCTCGGTCTGATCGCCGGTCGAGTTGAGCGCGATGGTGCCCGTGTTGTTGATCGTGCCGGAGAGCGGCAGCACTGCGCCGTCGCTCACCACCATGTTTCCGGCGTTATCAACTACGGGCGTTTGATTGAACACAAAGTCTGCCGCGGTAAGCGATGTTGCATTGACGCCTTGCAACGTAATCGTCTCTCCTGCGCCAAGCGTGATCACCGTGTCGCCGTGGCCGTCGTCGGCAATATTGCCTTTGATATCGTTGAAGCTTGCAATGTTGGCGAAGCCCATCAAGTCGATCTTGTCGGTCGAAACGTTGAAATTGTAAATCGTGTCGTTACCAATCGGCTGAGCAAAGACGAACTCGTTGTTTCCACCGGCGCCGGTCAGCGTATCATTACCCGACAGAGCAAATATTGGCGTGCCCGGCGCATAGGCCTCCACGTTGTCTGCAACCGTTGCGGTTCCGGTGGTACCGTTTGCGTTGGTCCAGGTCTCGGTAACGCCGAGCACCATCGCGCCGGAGTAGGCTGCGGCCGTCAGGACCGTCAGCGCGCTGAGATCGTTCGTCTGTACCGTCCATGTGCCGTTGCCGAGGTTGGTGCCCTCGTTGAGACTCCAATCTGACGGGACTCCGGTGAACGTCAGCGTGATTGGACCCGTCGCTTGGCCACCAGACGGATCCGTCAGCGCCAGATTGATCGGATTTCCGGCAACACCGGCCGGGTCAGCTACTGTGACCTTTGTTGTCGCCGTATTTCCCGAATTGTCCGTGACCACCGCAACGAACGTGAGCTGGGAGCTGTCGGGTACATTTGGGGGCGTAGTGAGTGTCCAGGTACCGTTGATGAGCGTCGCTGCACCGAGATAATTAGCCGTACTTATGCTGCCCAAGTAAACCTTGACGGACTGCACGCCGGACCCGCCGGTGTCTGAAACGTTAAGCGTCAGCATCCAGCTCTCACTAGCCTCATTCTCGGACTCAGACGTGAATGCTACCTGCGGCGGCGCGTACACCGTCATGCCCACCGTCTTCGTTCCCGATGTGGCGCTGTTGTTGGTGTCGGTCGTCGTCACCGACAGGCTGTCGGGGCCGTAATAGTTGAGGTTGCCGGTGTAGTTCGCGTTCGTGCTCGTGGTCAGCGCCGCGTCGATCGCTGCCGCCGTCCCGGTCAGCGTCACCGTGCCGGTACCGTTTGCCGCCGATGGTCACGCCGCTCGTTGCGCCCACCGTGATGGTGCCGTGCGACACCGCCAGCGTCGTGATCAGCGTGTCGCCGGTGTTAGGACCATCCGACACCGAAATCCCGCTCAGCGAGATCGCCGTGTTCTCGTTGCCGCTCAGCGAGGCAGGCACCGCCTCCGACACCGTCGTCGTATCGGCCAGCGTGATGCCCACCGTCTTCGTTCCCGATGTGGCGCTGTTGTTGGTGTCGGTCGTCGTCACCGACAGGCTGTCGGGGCCGTAAAGTTGAGGTTGCCGGTGTAGTTCGCGTTCGTGCTCGTGGTCAGCGCCGCGTCGATCGCTGCCGCCGTCCCGGTCAGCGTCACCGTGCCGGTACCGTTGCGCCGCCGATGGTCACGCCGCTCGTTGCGCCCACCGTGATGGTGCCGTGCGACACCGCCAGCGTCGTGATCAGCGTGTCGCCGGTGTTAGGACCATCCGACACCGAAATCCCGCTCAGCGAGATCGCCGTGTTCTCGTTGCCGCTCAGCGAGGCAGGCACCGTCTCCGACACCGTCGTCGTATCGGCCAGCGTGATGCCCACCGTCTTCGTTCCCGATGTGGCGCTGTTGTTGGTGTCGGTCGTCGTCACCGACAGGCTGTCGGGGCCGTAATAGTTGAGGTTGCCGGTGTAGTTCGCGTTCGTGCTCGTGGTCAGCGCCGTGTCGATCGCTGCCGCCGTCCCGGTCAGCGTCCACCGTGCCGGTACCGTTGCCGCCGATGGTCACGCCGCTCGTTGCGCCCACCGTGATGGTGCCGTGCGACACCGCCAGCGTCGTGATCAGCGTGTCGCCGGTGTTAGGACCATCCGACACCGAAATCCCGCTCAGCGAGATCGCCGTGTTCTCGTTGCCGCTCAGCGAGGCAGGCACCGTCTCCGACACCGTCGTCGTATCGGCCAGCGTGATGCCCACCGTCTTCGTTCCCGATGTGGCGCTGTTGTTGGTGTCGGTCGTCGTCACCGACAGGCTGTCGGGGCCGTAATAGTTGAGGTTGCCGGTGTAGTTCGCGTTCGTGCTCGTGGTCAGCGCCGCGTCGATCGCTGCCGCCGTCCCGGTCAGCGTCACCGTGCCGGTACCGTTGCGCCGCCGATGGTCACGCCGCTCGTTGCGCCCACCGTGATGGTGCCGTGCGACACCGCCAGCGTCGTGATCAGCGTGTCGCCGGTGTTCGGACTATCCGACACCGAAATCCCGCTCAGCGAGATCGCCGTGTTCTCGTTGCCGCTCAGCGAGGCAGGCACCGCCTCCGATATTGTCGGGATCGCCGACAAAACCAAATCGGTGCCGCCTGCACCGTCGCTTTGAACGCTGAAATAGTCGCCGGCGAGCGGGCTCCCGCTTGCGCCCGCAACTGTAAAATTCAGTACGGTATTGTTGGTCTCGGTGACGGCCAGGGTCGTGCCGCTGATAGACTCCGAGAGAATGGACGAAGGGGCGATATTCGCCAGGTCGATGGTGGCGCCTATTACGAGCCCGACGATGCTCGCGTGGAAATCTACGGCATCCGAGAGGGCGAGCGTGCTGGTTGAGGCGGTGAAATTAACGGTCTGAGTTGCGGAGACACTAGATTGGAATTCAAGAACTGCGTTAGCACCGATCATCGCCGATCCGGTGCCCGTGACCGGACTGTCAACAATCAGTGTGCTATTGCTACCCGCATCTAGGTGTCCTGTATTGTTGATCGAGCCGAGATTGATGGTCAGCGTACCGCTGGTCGACTCAAGCGTGCCGGTACTGGCGATGGTAATGGCCGCACTGTCGATGGCGGTGGTGCCTGTCGAATTGAAAACCCCGTTGACGTTGATGATGCCGCCGGTGATCGTCGTGACGCCGCTAACGGTGACGATCGCCCCGGGATCGAGATTGAGTGTCCCGTTGGTGTTGGTGAATTGAGCAGCGCTCATCGTGAGGCTGTGGACAATCTCGAATGTGCCGTTGGTGTTGTCGAACGTGCCGCTGATGGTACCGGGATCGACGATGAGCTTGCCGCCGAGGTTCTCGAGATGCGCGCCCGCTTCTAGGTTAAGTGTATTGACCGTGAGGGTAGAGCCGGGGCTGATGATGAGAGTTGAGCCCGGTTCTACGGTTAGTACAGAGTATGTTATGTTGCTGCTGTTCGTGTAGGTCACTGTGCCCGACTGAATGACCACAGTGTCGACCGGCGCGGTTGGCACCGCGCCCGGGTTCCAATTAGACAGCGTGTCCCAAGTGCCGTTTCCCGTCCATACGAAGGTGGTCTGCGTTATGGGCGTTATGGGCGTTTGGGCGGCGGTTGCAGCAGCCCGGGGAGGAGAGCGAGGCTCACCGTCGGGGTCGCGGTGGTCGTGCCGTTGTTCGAATTGCCGGCCGAAGGCCCGACAATGCTCTCGGGCGGGAGTTGTGCAAAAGTGGTCTGTCCGTTCAGCAGAGTGGAGCTACCGGCGGTGCCGGTCCCTTGCGGTTGCGCTTCAGCCTTTTGCCACTGCCGAATGAAGGGGTCTTGCTGTCCCCGCAAATAGGTGTCGTATGCACTTAGAAAGTCGTCATGGAATTGCGCCATTTGTGTTGGAGTGTTCGCGAGCTTTGAGACGCGGAGCTGCGATCCAACGAGCTGAAAATCGATCGATTCACAGGGATTATCGACAATGTAGCGCTGCGGGTGATCTCCCTTGGTGATGATCTCAAAGACGCCGTGCTTGAAGTCTTTGCAGTCGATCGTTCCATCATCGATCAGGGCAACGTCAGCGCTCCCGGCCCTTAGTTCGTGAATAAGGCCGATGGTGAAAACGCTGAAAGCCAGGCTTCCAATACCGAGCGCTGGTCGAGTGTTTTGAATTCGTGCAACAGGAGTATCGATAATCAGTCGCCCAGCGGTCGCCAGCTTACTGGCAATAAAGCTGAACAGCCCTCTTCGTACACGAAACAACGCTGAATTTTCTTTTGCCCCGCAGCTAAATTCGTCCAGCACCAGGTGCGCGTTGGCGTAAAGAAGAAATGTAGTTCCATCCACGAACACAATGGCGACGAGACCGTCAATGCCGGTTTCGATTAGATCGCCTTCGTAAACATGATCGCCGACTGCGGGCTGAGGGAGAATAGTCTTTGCCCGCGTGATGGTGATTGACCCCGTCACCTTTTGTAGTTTGCCGATGACGGGTGCGCTTACAATGGGCGAGCCAGCTAGGATATTGATGAGTTCGCTCAGGGAAGATTCCCCATACCCACCCTGTTCGGACCCGTAAGCCATTTAAACTCCTGCCACGCTCCTCTTCGAGCGTGCTTAATAATTGCCGGCTAACGCGCTGCGCCATCTCAAAGACACACAATTTTAATCTGCGGCATCTCTACCCTGCCCGCAAGGTCAGCGTTAATAAAAGGTGAATGCCCTTTACGGCGATATGCGGGCAGCCGATGGCGGTGCCGTTCTTGATCTAAGACCTTGGAATCGCGTTCAATTCGAGGGCGACTGCTGCTCGCGATACGGTATTGCCATTCATGATAAAACGGCTAGGCACATTGATCTAAGAGCACAAACGCGTTATCGATCATAACCTTCGCCTTTGGCGTCGAGGAAACCATGAACGTGCGCGCAATCGCCCTGTTACTGGCTGGGCTCTGCCTCGGTGCAGGCGGCCTAGTATCATCTTTAGCCTGGGCCCAGAGCGATTCCGCACCACCGCAGGCGGACCTTGACACGAAGCCCATCGGTAAGGTTCTGAGCTTTGCCGGGGTCGCTCGCATCGAACATGCGGCCACTGTCGTTGTTCAGGCCAATCTGCCTCCGAGAGCCGGCGACCAGGCGAAGGTTGGCGATTTGATCTATCGGGGCGACATGATTCAGACCGGAACGGATGGCGTACTTTCAATCGTATTCGCTGACGGCACGTCGTTCAATGTTTCCAAAAATGCCCGAATGGAAGTGAATGAGTTTGTCTATGATCCGAACGGGCATTCGAACTCCACCCTACTGAGTTCTGACACACGGGACGTTCACTTTCATCGCAGGCAACATCGCACATACGGGCAGCATGAAAGTCGATACCCCGTTAGGAACCATGGGCATTCGAGGGACCGCTCCACGCGTTGAAATCATGGATGACGGTTCAGTCAAGTTCTCAACACTCATCGAACAAAAGTAGAGCGATCCAAAAGAGCTTAAAATCGGCTTGGCGGTCGCGCTGCCTTGAAGTTTGGGTTCACGACATGAGATGTCATGCATCCCGGTGTCTCCGGCGCGGCGCGGCATCGGCTCTGGTATTCATTTGGCTTGTTACAGGGGCTGCGGCGCAGAATTCGAAGTTCAGTAACGTCGAGTTGTGCAACGGGAAAGACCACACATCCGCCGAGCCTCAGATCATTGGCTGTACGGCGCTCATAAAGTCGGAGGAAAATAACGCGCAGGTCTTAGCGATCGCCTACAACAACAGGGGAAATGCATACGCTGGTGAGGGGAAATACGATTTGGCCATCCAGGACTATGATGAATTGATCAAGCTCAGTCCCAATTACGCCAAACCATTCAACAATCGAGGCGTCGCTTACCGAAAGAAAGGCGAGTATGACCGGGCGATCGAGGATTTTGACGCAGCAATTCACATCGATCCAGATTATGCCAACGCCTTTGCCAATCGTGCCGAGATTTACCAGAAAAAGCTCGACTATCCTCGCGCCTTGAGGGATTTCGACGAGGCAATCCGGCTTCAGCCTACGTTGGGAGTCGTATGGAATGAGCGTTGTTGGACGCGTGCTATCGTCGGCGAATTGCAGGGAGCGTTGGCGGATTGCAACGAATCGTTGCGGTTGGAGCCAAAGGCCGCCGCGACGTTCGATTCGCGCGGACTCGCTTATCTAAAGTTGGGCAAATGGGACCTGGCGATCTCTGATTTCAATGCGGCGCTTCGGTTAGATCGAAAATTGGCCAGTGCTCGGTATGGCCTAGGATTCGCCAAGCTGAAAAAGGGTGACGTCGCCGGCGGTAACGCCGATATCGCGGCAGCGAAGGCCGCGCAAAAGGATATCGTTGAGCAATTCGCCGTTTATGGGGTGCACTAGGTGCTCAGTCCCCCGGAACTTAAGCGGATGATGGAGACCGTGCGCCCGAGCGCGCTGCTGACGGACCTCTACCAGCTCAACATGATGCAGGCGTACCTGGACACTGGGTCGACGGATACCGCCGTGTTTGAGCTTTTCTTCCGTAACCTGCCGCCCCGTCGCGGTTTTCTCGTAGCCACGGGCCTGGAGCAGGCGCTCGATTTCTTCGAGAATCTGCGCTTTGACCCGGCGGAGATCGCCTGGCTCAGGGACACCGGGCGATTCGGCCGGAACCTGCTCGACTACCTCTCCGGGGTCCGATTCGCCGGCGATGTGCACGCCATGCCCGAGGGCACGGTGTTTTTCGCCAATGAACCGATCCTGCGCGTCACCGCGCCGCTGCCGCTGGCGCAACTCGCCGAATCGCGCCTGATCAACATCCTGCATTTTCAAACGCTGATCGCCGCCAAGGCGGCGCGCATGATGCTGGCGGCGCCGGGCAAGGTTCTGGTCGATTTCGGCATGCGCCGCGCCCACGGCGCCGAGGCCGGACTGATGGCGGCCCGCGCGAGCTACATCACCGGCTTTGCCGGCAGCGCGACGGTACTGGCCGGGCAGGAATTCGGCATCCCGATCTACGGCACCATGGCGCACTCCTTCATCGAGTTGTTCGACGACGAGGTGGCGGCTTTCGCCGCCTTCGCGCAGTCGCGGCCGGATAATCTCGTACTGCTGCTTGACACCTACGACACCGAGGCAGCCGCCCGGAAAGCGGTGGCGCTGGCGCCGAAGTTGAAAGCGGCGGGCATCGCGATACGCGGCGTGCGCCTTGACTTCGGCGACCTTGTCGCGCTGTCGAAGAGCGTGCGCGCGATTCTCGACGCCGGCGGACTGAGCGACGTCACCATTTTTGCCAGCGGCGGCCTCGACGAAGATTCCCTCGCCGGCTTCGCACGGCAACACGCGCCGATCGACGGCATCGGCATCGGCACCAGCATGACCACGTCTTCGGACGTGCCGGCGCTCGATTGCGTTTATAAATTGCAGGAATATGCCGGCATCGCGCGGCGCAAGCTCGCGGTGAACAAGATCACCTGGCCGGGACGCAAGCAGGTGTGGCGGCGCTACGGCGCCGACGGCCGCATGGCCGGCGACATTCTTTCACTGGAAACAGACAAACAAGGCGGCGAGCCGCTGCTCAAGCTCGTGATGCAGGGCGGCCGGCGCGTGCAGCCGGCGCCGTCGCTCGACGACATAAGAAGCCACGCCAAACGCGAACTCGAAATTCTGCCGGAGCCGCTGCGCCGCCTGGAGCCGGGCGCGGCCTATCCGGTCGACATCGGCGGCGGGTTGAAGGCCTTGGCGGCGGAAGTCGACCGACGCATCGAGGCCGGGACGTAAACCGATTTCGGCCCCAGCTGCCGCCTTGCGGCAGCAAAACTCCCGAAACGGCCATTGCCGCATGGACTTATGGCGTCGCAACCGGCGGTGTGTGCAACGCACAAAAATCATTGACTTAGGCAAAAAGACGGCGGAGATTACAAAAGTATGAAGAGCCGGTGACCTGATGCGTAATTCCGCGGTACCGCCGTCAAGTCTGCCCTCGCTGATGATGCCGTGTCCGGTATGCGCGGGGCGTATGGTCTACAGCGCCCGCCGCCCGATCTCCGGCGAAGTCGAAGATACCGTCTATGCCTGCCGCAATTGCGGCGCCGAGTTGATCCGCACGTCCTCGGTGCGGCCGGCGGCCGGCCGGAAAAGCGCCGAAGCGGCCTGAGCCGGTTCGCGTTCGCCGCGCCGGCCCCGAACATCGATCTCACCCCAAATTCAGTTCCTTGAAGAAGTCGTTGCCCTTGTCGTCGATGACGATGAAGGCGGGGAAGTCCACGACCTCGATGCGCCAGATCGCTTCCATGCCGAGCTCGGGATATTCCACGGTCTCGACCTTCTTGATGCAATGCTCTGCGAGATTCGCGGCGGTGCCGCCGATCGAGGCGAGATAGAAGCCGCCGTTTTTCTTGCACGCCTCGCGCACGCTCGCGGCGCGATTGCCCTTCGCCAGCATCACCATCGAGCCGCCGGCGGCCTGGAACTCGGCGACGAAGCTGTCCATGCGGCCGGCCGTGGTCGGCCCGAACGCGCCTGACGCATAGCCCTCGGGCGTCTTCGCCGGCCCGGCGTAATAAACCGGATGATTCTTGAAATAGTCGGGCAGCGGTTCGCCGCGCTCCAGCCGCTCGCGCAATTTGGCGTGCGCGGCGTCGCGCGCGACGATCATCGGCCCGGTGAGCGACAGCCGTGTCTTGATCGGATGCTTCGCGAGCTGTGCCAGGATGTCCGCCATCGGCTTGTTGAGGTCGATCTGCACCACATCGCCGCCAAGCTTCGAGGTATCGATCTCCGGCAGGTATTTCGCCGGATTGTGCTCGAGCTCCTCGAGGAACACGCCGTCGCGCGTGATCTTTCCCGTCGCCTGGCGGTCGGCCGAGCACGACACGCCAAGCCCGATCGGCAGCGAGGCGCCGTGGCGTGGCAGCCGGATCACGCGCACGTCGTGGCAGAAATATTTGCCGCCGAACTGCGCGCCGACGCCGAGCGACTGCGTCATCTTCTGGATCTCGCGTTCCATCTCGCGGTCACGGAACGCATGGCCGTCCTCGGAGCCGTGGTCGGGCAGAGTGTCGTAGTATTTGCAGGAGGCAAGCTTGACCGTCTTCATCGTCATCTCGACCGAGGTGCCGCCGATAACGATGGCGAGATGGTAGGGCGGGCAGGCAGCGGTGCCGAGCGTCAGCACTTTCTCCTTCAGGAACGGCAGCAGCCGTTCGCGCGACAGGATCGACGGCGTCGCCTGGAACAGGAACGATTTGTTGGCGGAGCCGCCGCCCTTGGCGATGAACAGAAACTTGTAGGCGGCGTCATGCTCGCCCGCGCCCTCGGCGTAGATTTCCACCTGCGCCGGCATGTTCGAGCGCGTGTTCTTTTCCTCGAACATCGAAATCGGCGCGAGCTGCGAGTAGCGCAGATTGCGCTTGAGATAGGCGTCGCGGGCGCCCTCGGCGAGCGCGCCCTCGTCGCCGCCGTCGGTCCAAACGAGCCGGCCTTTCTTGCCCATGATGATCGCGGTGCCGGTATCCTGGCACATCGGCAGGACGCCGCCGGCGGCGATGTTGGCGTTCTTCAGGAAATCATAGGCGACGAACTTGTCGTTATCCGACGCTTCCGGGTCCTCGACGATCGCCTTGAGGCTCGCCAGATGCGCCGGGCGAAGGAGATGGTTGATGTCGGTGAAGGCCTGCTCCGCCAGCGCCCGCATCGCCTCGCGCGGCACCACCAGCACCTCCTCGCCCAAGACGTGCTCGACGCGCACGTCCAGGGCGGCGCCGGCCGGATCATGAATCGCGATCTTGCGGTACGGCGTTAAGTCCTTGCCGAGCGGAAACAGCGGTGTGTGCTTGTAGGGCGGAACGGGATGGGCGGTGAGGGGGGCGTTCATGGACATTCTCGATTCCGTTTTCCATCACAATTGTAGTCGTCATGCCCGCGCTTGTCGCGGGCATCCACGTCTTGCATTCACTGGAGTAAGAAAGGCGTGGATGGCCGGAACAAGTCCGGCCATGACGGTTCGGGAGGCTTATGCAACCGCGGATCATGCACTGATACGGTAGGCGGCGCTTTTTACGCCTCTCCCAGCACGCGGGGAGAGGCTTTATTGTCCCTTGCCGCCCGCCTGCCGCTCCGCATAGGTAACCTTGACGTTGTCCTCACGCGGCACGAGGCGCGGCCGCCGCAATAGGACGCCGCGCCGCTAAGCATCAGCCGCGATTATTGCGCAGCACGACGCAGGCGCCGCCGGCGGCGATGAGCTTGTTGCAAAGCTTGTCGAGCGGCGCGCGGTTGTCGTCAGCGATGCGGATGATGGTGCGCGTCGTCGAGCCCATCCCCGGCAGCCGGGCATGCAACACGATCGGCTCGCGGTCGCCGATCAGCGAAGCATAGGTCTTTTGTAGGGCGCGGTAGGTCGCCCAGGCGCGGCTTTCCGACCAGTTGGAGGTCAGTTGGACGCCCCAGCGCGGGATGTAGGTGGCGATGCGCTGCGCTTGCTGCTTCGGCGCCAGGATCAGGTGCGCCAGCCGTATGCACGGAATGCCCTGCGGGATGGTGGTTTCCGCGTTTTCTGGTGGGTGGGGCGAAGCCCACTCGTCGGCGGTCCAACCCGTGATGACCGCGACGTAATTGCGTGTTTCGTCCGGGAGGAGCCGCTTGCCCGCGAGCCATGCGCTCACCCGTCCGGGACCGGCATTGTAGCCGGCGGCGGCAAGACCGAGATTGCCGAATTGTTCGCGCAGTTCGCGCAAATAGGCCGCCGAATGGCGCAACGCCTCGATCGGATCGAACGGATCGGTGAGTCCGTGCCAGTTGGCGGTCCGCGGCATGAATTGCGCGATGCCTTCGGCGCCCTTGTTGCTGACGGCGCGTGCGTTGAAGCGGCTCTCCTGCCAGATGACGCGGGCGAAGAACTCGACCGGAAGCTCGTTCTCCGCCGCATTCTCTTCGACGGCGCGACAAATGTCGTCGGCGGTCGGCGGTGTTTTGGTCGGGGCGGATTGATCCGCCGGGTTCACCGCGGGGAGCGGCGGCGTCGCGCCGGCCTGCGCATGCGCATCCGCGCTGGAAAGCGCGACCGCGCAGGCGAACAGCAGACCAGCAAATCGAGTCATGCGGATCAACGCTTCAGGTTTGAAACGGTGCCCATCCGCGATCGAGGCTAAACCACAAGGATAACACTTTTCATTCGGCCGGCGCGGCCTCGAAACATTTTTTGCGGGCCGCCATCGCGGAACGCCTCCGACGAGTGGCCGGCGTCAGCCGCCATAGAACACGTTGTCGCCAAGGTCTTTCATCTCCAGGATGGCGGCATCGGGCCGGCCGGACGGCGGACGATTGAGATGCGCGTCGATCACCTCGCCGACGATGATGTGATGGTCGCCCTGCTCGACGATGGCCGTCACGCGGCATTCCACCGCGCCGGGGGCGTCGACCAGAATAGGCGCTCCGGTCGAACCCTTGCGGTACGGCTGGCCGCTCAGCTTGCCTTCGCTCACGTCGGCGGGCCGGAAGAAGGTGAAGGCGAGGCTCTTATGTTCCTTGCCGAGCATGTTGAGTGCGAAAGTTTGCGCCGCCTTCACGGTCTTGTATGTCCCGGAGTCGGTCTTGACGCCGACCACGACGAGCGGCGGCGCGAAGGCGGATTGCGTCACCCAGTTCACGGTCGCTGCCGAAATGTTGCCGCTACCGTCGTCCGCGGTGAGCACGTAAATTCCGTACGGAATCATCCGCAGCACGGTTTTCTTGTCGTCCGCGTTCATGTTTTCTCTCCACTTCCTGTCGGCAATCTTTGACCCGCAAACCTTGAAGCGGAAGCCTACAGCGGCACGCGTTCTCAAAACACCCGGCACTCGCGCGATACCTGCGCCGTACCGGCGGCGGCCTTGACCTTCATCGCGTAGGTTTTCTTCGCCGCGGCGCCGCTCGATCTGGCGCCAAGGATCATCGTCGTTTGCCCGAGCGACGAACCCTTCGCGCCGGTGACGTTGGCGAAGATCTTGCACTTGAAGCGCTTGTCGCATTTGTTCGCAAGGCCGATGACGTAGGTGATCGTCGTGCCGTGGGTTTCGTAGTCGCCGGTCTCGTCGATGCAGCCCGCTTGTCCGGTCGTGCCCGGTTCGGCAACCGGGTTCTGTTGCTTGGCCGAGTCGCCCGCCTCCGCGGCGAAGGCCGCGGCGCCCGCCCACAGCATGAATGCAAGCGCCGAAATCATCAGCGCCGGTTTGAAATTCAGTCCCGCCAACACCTGCATCTTTCGTATACCCCGAACCTGGAGACATTCCGCGTCCCGCGAAGCGGATTGTGCGCCGACACGAACGCAGTGGGTGACATCACGCGAATCTGCGGGTAACCGCAAGCCATGTCCGCACGTCCAGTCCGCATCGGGCGCTCGGCGACCGGGCTCGGCCTGTTCGCGACCAAACCGATCGAGCCCGGCGCCTACATCGTCACCTACCGCGGCAGGCGCATCCCGACTGCCGAAGCCCAGGAGCGCGAGCGGCGCTTCGGCGCCAAATACATGTTCGAGATCAACCGCCACTGGACCATCGACGGTTCGTCGCGGCGCAACCTGGGCCGCTACATCAATCACAGCTGCGACGCCAATACGGAGGCGCGGCTGCGCAAGGGCCAGATGGTATTCGTGGCGCTGCGCCGCATCTTGTCCGGCGAGGAGATCACCCTGGATTACGGTGAGGAATATTTTGATCTCTACCTCAAGGCGTCGGGATGCCGCTGCGGCGCCTGCCGCGCCAAAGAGCGCACCACGGCCGCCGCCCGCCGCCAGCTTTAGTCGAAGACAGCGACGCGCGCTCTGCCCATCCGGAGTCTCCCCAATGAGACCCATCAAACTTTAGGCGATTGGGTGGCCGGAGCTTAAGGCGTGGTCGATACCGTCCGGCGCTCCTACGGACGTTCATCGCAAAAAGGATTTTCGAAATGGCCTTCGGCACACGCGTTTCCATGCAGGACGATCGCGAGACCAAGGTCATCCAGGAGAACTGCGTGCGTTGCTACGGCACCGGCCATGTGCGCGAGCGCGGACACCGATTCCGCTGCAAGGTCTGCGCCGGAATGGGAAGGGTAACGGTCCCGGCGGTCCCGGCCGATCGCAAAACTGCCTGACCGATACGCGGAGCTGGTCCGCCTCTGCGTTTCAAATCGCGCTAACCGCCGATCCCCTTGCCCTTCAACGCGCCGCCGATCTCGTCGAGCGCGGCGGGATCGTCGATCGTCGCCGGCATGGTCCAGCTTTCGCCGTCGGCGATTTTCTTGATGGTCCCGCGCAGGATTTTTCCGGAGCGGGTTTTCGGCAGCCGTCCGACCGTGATTGCAAGCTTGAACGCCGCCACCGGCCCGATCTTGTCGCGGATCAGCGTGACGCATTCCTTCTCGATTTCGGTCGGCGGCCGGTTGACGCCGGATTTGAGCACGATGAAGCCGCACGGCACTTCGCCCTTGAGCTCGTCCTTGATACCCAGCACGGCGCATTCGGCGACGTCGGGGTGCGAGGCGAGCACTTCCTCCATGCCGCCGGTCGAGAGCCGATGGCCGGCGACGTTGATGATGTCGTCGGTACGGCCCATGACGAAGAGGTAGCCGTCATCGTCCTTGAAGCCGGCGTCGGCGGTTTTATAGAAACCGGGAAAATCGTCGAGGTAGCTTTGCCTGAACCGCGTATCGGCCTGCCACAAGGTCGGCAGGCAACCCGGCGGCAGCGGCAGCTTGATCACGATCGAGCCCATCTTGTTCGCCGGCACGTCGTGGCACGCCTCGTCGACCACACGCACGTCATAGCCGGGCATCGCTACCGTCGGCGAGCCGTGCTTGACCGGCAGCTGGCCGAGGCCGACCGGATTGCTGGCGATCGGCCAGCCGGTTTCGGTCTGCCACCAATGATCGATCACCGGCACTTTGAGTCTTTCTTCCGCCCATTCGAGCGTCGCCGGATCAGCGCGCTCGCCGGCGAGAAACAAGGTGCGGAATTTCGCGAGATCGTGCTGCGCCATCAGCTTGCCGTGCGGATCGTCCTTCTTGATGGCGCGGAAGGCGGTCGGCGCGGTGAAGAGCGCGACGGCGCCATGCTCGGCGATCACGCGCCAATACGCGCCGGCGTCGGGCGTGCCGACCGGTTTGCCCTCGTAGAGGATCGAGGTGCAGCCGTGCAGCAGCGGCGCGTAGACGATGTAGCTGTGGCCGACCACCCAGCCGATGTCGGAAGCGGCCCACCACACTTCGCCTGGCTCGATGCCGTAGAGATATTTCATCGACCATTTGAGCGCGACCATGTGGCCGCCATTGTCGCGCACCACGCCCTTCGGCTGCCCGGTCGTGCCCGACGTATAGAGGATGTAAAGCGGATCGGTCGCCGCGACCGGCACGCAATCGTAGACCGAGCGCGCGTGGATGAGCGCGTGGTCGCGCGTCTGTGCCCAATCGTGGTCGCGGCCGGGGATCATGGTCGCTTCCGCCTGCGGCCGTTGCAGGATCAAGCAGGCGCCAGGCTTGTGCTGCGACAGCGCGATCGCTTCGTCGAGCAGCGGCTTATAGGCGACGATGCGGCCCGGCTCGATGCCGCAGCTTGCGGAGAGAATCACTTTCGGCTTGGCGTCGTCGATGCGGGTGGCCAATTCGCGGGCGGCGAAACCGCCGAACACGACCGAATGGACGGCGCCGATGCGCGCGCAGGCGAGCATGGCGATCGCAGCCTCCGGCACCATCGGCATGTAGAGGATCACGCGGTCGCCTTGCTCCACGCCGAGATCGCGCAGCATGATGGCGAGCACCTGGGTTTCGGTCAGGAGCCGGTGATAGGTGATGGTGCGCTTGGTGCCCGTGAGCGGTGAATCGTAGACGATCGCCGCCTGATCGCCGCGTCCGGCATCCACCTGGCGGTCGACCGCATTGAAGCAGGTGTTGCAGACCCCGCCGGGAAACCAGCGGCCGTAGATCCCCGCCTTGGGGTCGAATGCCGCCGACGGCTTTTCGAACCAGTCGATATCCGCCGCAGCTTCGGCCCAAAAGCCCTGCGGGTCGCGCTGCCAGCGCGCGTACACCTCGTGATAGCGGCTCGAACGGGCGTCCATCTGGCGACTCCTCCCGATTTTACTTTTCCAGTCGTATTCTCGATCCTCGACAGCAGTTTTTGCAAGCCGCGCCGGGAGAACAGTGCCGCCATGCATTACAAAGCTGGCGCCAGACCGTGCGCTTTGATCTATGTCACATCCTCCTCCCATTCCCCTATGGCGCGCGGCCTTTCGTGATCACCGATCCGCTGTTCTATCTTCTGGCCATTCCCGCCGTGACCTTGCTTGGACTGAGCAAGGGCGGATTCGCCGGGCTTGGCATGATATCGACGCCGCTCCTGGCGCTGATCGTGCCGCCGCTCGAAGCAGCCGCCATCCTGCTGCCGATCCTGATCTGCCAGGACGCCATCTCGGTCTGGACCTATCATCGCGCCTGGAGCGCGTGGAATCTGAAGGTGCTGCTGCCCGGTTCCGTGCTCGGCGTGGGCGCCGGCTGGCTGTTTGCGCGGTACCTTTCCAACGCCATGATCGAATTGACGGTCGGATCGATCGCGCTCGTCTTCGTTCTCAATAACTGGCTCGGGATATGGCTGCGCGCCTATCGCGGCCACCCGCCGGCGGAAGCGCGGCGGCCGCATCCGGCCATGGGCGTCCTCTGGGGCGCGTTGTCTGCCTTTACCTCGACGCTCGTCCAGGTCGGCGCGCCGCCGTTTCAGATCCACATGCTGCCGCAACGCCTCGACAAGCTCACGCTGGTCGGCACGACCGTCATCTTCTTCGCCATTTTGAATGTGATGAAGATCGTGCCGTACTTCGCGCTTGGCCAATTCTCGCCGCGCAATCTTGCCACCTCGGTTATCCTGCTGCCGCTGGCGATTGCCACCAATTTTCTCGGCATCTGGCTCGTGACCAAAACGCCGACCGAGCGATTTTACCGCATCGCCTATGTCCTGATGCTGCTGATCGCGGTTGCGCTCTTGTGGCAGGGGTTGCGAGGGCTGCTTTGACGGCGAGTGAAACGCAGCGGGCCTCGGTTGCGCACGTCCGCTTGCCTGGTCCGTGGTCTTCGATCCCTATTCGTCATTCACCATTTTCGGTAGGCTATCGTCAGCCAATGAGAGGCGACGATGACCGGGGCTTACGATACCGATCTTGACCGCAATCCGGCGAACTTCCAGCCGCTGACGCCGCTGTCGTTCCTGGCGCGCGCCGGCGAGGTTTATCCCGACGCGACCGCGATCATTCACGGCGCGCGGTCCTGGAATTACCGGCAGTTTTATGCCCGCGCCCGGCAACTCGCTTCAGCGCTATCACGCCGCGGCATCAAACGTGGCGATACCGTCTCGGTGATGCTGGCCAACACGCCGGCGATGATCGAGGCGCATTACGGCGTGCCGATGACCTGCGCCGTCCTCAACACGCTGAACACGCGGCTCGATGCCGCCATACTTGGCTTCACGCTCGACCATGCCGAGACCAAGGTGCTGATCGTCGATCGCGAATTTTCCAAGGTGATGAAGGAAGCGCTGGCGGCCGCCAAGGTAAAGCCGCTCGTCATCGACTACGACGATCCGGAATTCACCGGCGCCGGCGAGCGGCTCGGCAGCCTCGAATACGAGGAGCTTCTGGGCGAAGGCGATCCGGACTTCGCCTGGCAGATGCCGGACAACGAGTGGGACGCGATCTCGCTCAACTACACGTCGGGGACCACCGGCGATCCGAAGGGCGTGGTCTATCATCACCGCGGCGCCTATCTGCTCGCGCTCGGTAACGTCATCACCTGCGGCATGGGGAAGCATCCGGTCTATTTGTGGACGCTACCGATGTTTCACTGCAACGGCTGGTGCTTCACCTGGACCCTGTCGATCGTAGCCGGTACCCATGTCTGCCTCCGCGCGGTGCGGGCAGCGCCGATCTTCGACGCCATCGCCAATCGCAAAGTGACGCACCTTTGCGGCGCGCCGATCGTGATGTCGACGCTGCTGAACGCGCCGGCTTCCGAGAAAAAGCCCCTGCCGCATCTGGTCGAGTTCGCCACCGCCGCGGCGCCGCCACCGGAGGCCGTGCTGGCGGAGATGAAGGCGGCCGGCTTCAACGTCACTCACCTCTATGGACTCACCGAGACCTACGGCCCGGCCAGCATCAACGACTGGCACGACGTCTGGGACGCGCTGCCGGGCGACGAGCAGGCGGCGAGGAAGGCGCGCCAGGGCGTGCGCTATCCGGTGCTGGAAGCTCTCGACGTTCTCAATCCGGAAACGATGCAGCCGGTGCCGCGCGACGGCGAGACGCTCGGCGAGGTCATGTTCCGCGGCAATGTCGTCATGAAGGGATATCTGAAAAACAAACATTCGACCGAGGCGTCATTCGCCGGTGGCTGGTTTCATTCCGGCGATCTCGGCGTCGTTCATCCCGACGGCTACATCCAGCTCAAGGACCGTTCCAAGGACATCATCATTTCCGGCGGCGAGAACATTTCCTCGATCGAGGTCGAGGACGCGCTTTACAAGCACCCGGCGGTGGCCGCCGTCGCCGTGGTCGCCAAGCCCGACGACAAATGGGGCGAGACGCCGTGCGCGTTCGTCGAACTAAAGCCCGGCGCCGTCGCCACGTCCGAAGAGTTGATCGCCTGGTGCCGCTCGCACCTAGCCGCCTTCAAGTGCCCGCGACACGTCGTCTTCGCCGAGATTCCGAAAACCTCGACCGGCAAGCTGCAAAAATTCAAGCTGCGGGACGTGGCGAAGGGGGTGTGAAAATCAAAGCCCCGCCATTCTCGCCGCGGCGGCGCGCAAACTGCACCTGCGAGGGGTAAAAACGCTCATCACCTCCCCGCTTGCGCGGGGAGGTGCGGCTTGATCGCAGCCGCTACAACTCAACCAATCAATGAACGCTGACTACGTCGTGCCTCAACCGCGCGATTTCGTCTTTGACGTATAATTTGCGCCGTTTGAGTTCTCCGACCCTTAGATCGTCGGCCGATGGGTGGTTCAATGTTTCGCTAATTTCTTGCTCTAACGCTTGGTGCTTTCTTTCGAGCTCAGCAAGATGCGATTCGATCGCCATATGGGCTACCTCTTTGCGTCTGTTGCCTCCGAACCCGTCCCAACACGCACTCGGTGCGAATAGTCGCAAATATACCCCATTTGTCGCCCGGAGAAAATCCCCGCTGTGCAAAGGTGGTTGTTGGGCTTGTCGGACATTGCCTAAAACGCGATAATCTATAATAACTTACGGTCAATAACCGGCCCTCCCGGTGTTGAAGCGGCGCCCCTATGGATTGCTCAGACCGGGCCCGCGGTGCAACCAAGGCGGCTATGACACGAGAGGAAGAAGGCGAGCTTCGGGCGCAACTTGCGCGTCTTCAGCAGGAACATCGCGACCTCGACGCAGCGATTGCGGCACTTCAGGCGTCTCCGGGCGCCGATATCATCCAGGTCCAGCGGCTAAAGAAGCGAAAGCTCCACTTGCGCGACCGCATCACCTTCATCGAAGACGAACTCACCCCGGATATCATCGCCTGACACGCAGCGGCGGCCTCGCGCCTAGCGAATTATCGTCCCGCCGTCCCGCCTTGCGCGCATACATGGCGGCGTCGGCGCGTTTTAGCACCTCGGCGGCCGAGTCGAGCCGGCCGACCAGCGTCATCCCGGCCGATGCGCCCGCGACCAATGTCGCGTCGCCCCACTGCACCGCGGTTAGCGCGGACCGCCGCTTCGAGTGCGGCGGCCTTGGCCGCGGCGGCTGCTGCCGTCACGTTCCAAAGAAGTACAACGAACTCGTCGCCGCCGATGCGCGCGACGACGTCGGAAGCGCGCACGTTGCGCGCGAGCGTCGCCGCGATTGCTTTGAGCACCGCGTCGCCCGCGGCGTGCCCGTAGCGATGGTTGATCGGCTTGAATTCGTCGAGGTCGAGATAGATCACCGCGGCGGTCGCGCCGTAGCGCTTCACGTAGGCGAGCGAGCGCCTAAGTTCTCGCTCGAAGCCGCGGCGGTTGAGCGCCTCGGTAAGCGGATCGACATCGATCCTCGTTTCGAGTTCGGCGATACGCGCATGCGAAGCTTCGAGTTCGGCGGCGAGGCGCTCGACCTCTGCGGCAAGACGCATCGCGGTCGCGCGCGCAGGCAGCTTCGCGGCTTTCGGGTTTTCGGCCCCAGGCTTGCCTCGAATCGACTCGCGCGTCCGTAAGAATCGCAGGGGCAACCGCGAAACCGATTTGCCGGAGGATTTCGCCGACCTGTTCTTCACGGGCATCCTGTCTCGAATCGTGGACGAATATTAGCCCGCGGCGCCGCCCCGACAGCCGTCGGCGTGCCCTGGGAATCGGCCTGCGACAGATTGCCGCAATAGCGCGTAACTCCAATCAACTCCTGCGTAAATCCCCGGCAACAGGAGTTCATTCCGCCTGGAGATATTCCGACGGCTCCCGTTCCGCGCCGGCAAACACGGCGGCAGTCAACGGCCCGCCAAATACCGCCCCGGTGTCGAGATTCAGACGATTACCCCGCCAATCCGGCTTACCGCTCGATTGCGGCGTGTGACCGTGAACGATCAGGCGGCCGTGGTCGCGGCTGTTCGAGAGGAACGGTTCCCGGATCCAGAGAAGTTCGCGCTCGGTTTGCTCATCGAACGCCTTTTGCGGGTCGATCCCGGCATGGACGAAAAACCGATGGCCGTCGTCGTGGCTCAACGGCAGCGAGCGCAGCCATTCGATATGATCGCGCGGCAGATCGCGCGCGCGTCTGACGTGGTAGCTGCGCAATGTTTGCTTGCCGCCTTGCTTCAGCCAAAGGGCTGGCCGCGCCGCGCCGTCGACCGCCTCGAGCGCGAGGGCTTCGTGATTGCCCTTGAGCGCGATCACGCGCGTCTGCGGCCGCGACGGGAGACCCATCAACGTTCGGATGACTCCGGCGCTGTCCGGGCCGCGGTCGATGTAGTCGCCCAGAAAGACGAACGTCGTCGACCGCCCGCCTGCATGCTGCTCGCAGCGGGCGATCAGCGTCGTGAGCTTCGTCAGCGAACCGTGAATGTCGCCGATCGCATAGATAAGGTTGGGTGTGTTCATGGCCGGACCGGCATGCGGCGCTTGATGATGGCCATATTCAGGCACGATCGTTCAGTCCATGTTCAATTGACGAATTGGAACTTAGACTCCGCGAATCGGTTTGTGTGCATGAACAATCAACCCGTTCGAGGTGATGCGATGTGGAAATTTCTGACGGCTCTCGTCACGGTAGCCGCCATCGGCGCGGCGGCGGTTGCGACGTCCAGCACAGCCGATGCCGATTGGCGCGGAGGCTGGGGTGGTGAATATGGGTATGGCTGGCGCGGCGGTTGGGGCTGGGGTCCGGGCCCGTTTGTCGCTGGTGCCGTCGCCGCGGGCATAGTCGGTGCCGCGGTGGCTTCGCCGTACTATTATGGCGGCTATGGCCATGCCTACGGCCCAACGGGTTATGCGCCGTCCGGCTATTACCCATGTCCCCGCGTGTGGAATGGCTATTATTGGGTCGCCGCCTGTTACTGAGGCGGGTTGTCGGTCGCGAAACACGATCGTCGTCCCACCAACGGGGACGGCGCCATTCTCTGATGCCGACGGTTTCTGGAGGACAACGGCTTCTGGAGGGTGACGGCTTGCGATGCCGCACCAAACTTCCGCCAAAGAGTTTTAGTTTGATAAAAATCGGTGGCGGCGAGGAATTCGGGGATTGACGGGGCTTCCCTCAATCGAGGTCAGAATCGGCAACCCGGCCGATCTCACAAGGAGAATTTATGCATAAGTCGCTCATTGCGCTTCTCGGCGCTACGGGCATTGGCCTTGCTGCTTTGGCCGCTCCGGCTCCGGCGAAGGCCGACTGTATCGGTTGCGCTATAGGCGCAGGCATTCTCGGCGGCGTCGCCGCTGGCGCGATTATCGGCAGCGCTATCGCAAACAGCCCGCCGCCTGGCTACTACCCGCCGCCTCCCGGATATTATCCGCCGCCGCCTCCGGGCGCGTATGGTCCGCCGCCTCCGGATGCTTATGGTCCGCCGCCGCCTCCGGGAGCTTACGGTCCGCCGCCGCCTCCTGGAGCTTATGGTCCGCCCCCGCCCGGCGCTTATCCGCCTCCGCCCGCTTACGCTCAGTTGGCGCCTGGTTGCCACTGGGGACAACGAAGGGTCTGGGTGGAAGGTGTGGGTTATCGGACGCGGACGATCCAAATCTGTCCGTGATGTCTGCCCCGATCTTGCGGCTTGACGCCGAATTGAATTGGCCGGCTTGCATAAGCTGGCCGATTTGCTTTTGTGACTTTGCGATTTCCAGTGCGCCTGCCGATTCGGTCATCACGATGCGATCGTGGGGTAAAGCGATGCGTGTGCGGCAACACGAATATCGGCGAGAGGTTTGACCGTGCGATCCGTCTCGTTTTGGCGTGAAGCCAGCATAGGGGGCGCCAATGGGCTCCAAGCCCGCGTCCAGCGCCTGATCGCTGCGGCCGGTGATCTTGCTGCGTATATTTGGAGCAAGCCGTCGCGCGCTGTCTGGGTGCCGTGGGCGATGATCGCACTTAAGGTCGCCGCGGTCGTCCTCGTTGTTCTTTATGTCGGCATGGCTGCCACCCTCTACTTCTCTCAGCGTTCGATGATGTATTTCCCGGAAACGGTGCACACGACGCCGGCGCAGGCCGGCTTGCCCGAGGCCGAGGAGGTAACGCTGACCGCGGCCGACGGCGAGCGCCTTGTTGCGTGGCATGTGGCGCCGCACGAAGAGCGCCCGATCGTGCTCTATTTTCATGGCAATGGCGGCGCGCTGCATTACCGCGTCGAGCGCTTTCGCAAGCTCCTCCGCGACGGCATCGGCTTCCTTGGCCTCGAATATCGCGGTTACGCCGGCTCGAGCGGGACTCCGAGCGAGGCGGGCTTGATCGCCGACGGCGAGGCCGCTTATGCCTTTGCTGCCGCGCGTTATCCGGGAAAGCAGATCGTTCTTTGGGGCGAGTCGCTCGGCACCGGGGTTGCCGTCGCCCTGGCAGCCGAGAAGCCGGTCGGGCGCGTCATTCTCGAAGCGCCGTTCACGTCGGCGGCGGAGGTCGCTGGCCTGCGCTACTGGTATCTGCCCGTTCGGCTTTTGATGAAGGATCAATACCGCTCGGACGAACGCATCGAAAAAATCACCGCACCTGTCCTCATCCTGCACGGCGTGCACGACCATGTCGTCCCCTATGCCATGGGTGAGCGGCTGTTCGAGCAGACAAAGGCGCCGAAGCACATCGTGAAATTCCTCGACGGCGATCACGAAGATCTCGACGCGCGCGGCGCGCTGCACGCCGTCGGCCGCTTCCTCGCCGGCGATCTCGACAAGCCGCCCCACCCGTAGCGCCGCACGCGCCCGCCTGCCGTGCGATCCGGCGGATTAGGACGGCCAAAAAATCGAATCAGGGCAAAGGGTCGGGATCGGGGCGGCACCGGAATCCACGGCCGAACGCTATTGCGGCACGGTCATCAGCTCGAGCACGTGTCCGTCGGGGTCGCGAAAATACACGCCGCGGCCGCCGCCCCAGCCGTTGAGCTTGCCGTCGTCGAGGCTCCACGGTGCGCTGCCGAACGGCACCTTCGCTTTCTTGATGCGGCCCAGGATCGCGTCGAATTCGCGGTTGGTGACGTGGAAAGCGTAGTGGTGACTCTCGAACTTGCTGTCATCATCGAACAAAAGCGTCAGACTCTTGTTGACGCGCACCGGCGCGAAATAGCCGGTGCGCCCGCGTTTGAGACCAAACAGCTGCGCGAAGAACTTTGCCGCCGCATCCTTGTCATGCGACGGGACGATGGTGTGATTGAGCATGATCGTCATGATCGCCGCGCTCGCTCCGCCACGTTCTCAAAACGTCGGATAAGACTGACCAGCCTTGCCGCCGACACGGGCAAAACCGGCTTGCGCCGGCTCGTATTTGTCGTTGATGTTGAGCGCCTTCGCATAGGAGCCCGCCGCCTTGTCTTTTTGCCCGAGACGCTCGTAAGCAAGGCCGCGGCTTGTCCACGCCTGCACGTTCAGCGGCTGCAATTGCACGGCTTCATCGAGATCGCTCGCCGCCGATTTGGGATCGCTCATGGCCATGTAGCTGAGCGCGCGCGCAACGTAGAGATCGGTTCTCTGCGACGTGAGCCCAAGCGCCGTGGTGAAGTCGTCGATCGCGATCTGGTATTGACGCTGGCTCTGATAAAGCAGGCCGCGGTTGTAATAGGCCTGCGCATTGTCGGGCCGCAACGCGATCGCTTTGTTGAAATCGCCGAGGGCCTGCGCGCTGTGGCCTTGCTGGCGGTAGATCATGCCACGGCCAATATACGCCACGGCATAGTTGGCATCGATCGACAGCGACTTGTTGTAGTCGGCGAGCGCGAGATCGAACTTGCCGTTCTGGCGATAGAGCAGGCCCCGGTTGGCGTAAGCCTGCGCGTAGCTGGGATCGAGGCTGATGGCCTTGTCGAAATCGGTGAGGGCGGCCTCGGGATTTCCCGCATCGGCATAGACAGAGCCGCGCATATTGTAGGCCTGCGGGTCCTGGGGGTGCTTCTGGATAACTTCGGTCAGCGACTCCAGGTTCGACTGCGACGGCAGAGCCGGAGCGTCGTTCGACGGCAGGTTGTCAAATCCCGAGCAACCGGCCAGCGCCAGCGCTCCAAGGACCGGCAAAACAAGACCTGGCCGCCGGCGCAAAATGCGCCGTCGTTGCCGCCTGCTCGTCACCGACGCTGGTCCTGTCATCCGACGCTCGCGGCACCCAGCGCCCCCCTTACGTCCTAACGGTAAATGACGAAGAAGGAGCGCGAAAGCCCCGGCAAAGACAATTGCGCGAAAAGCAAAGGCGCGGGCCGAACACGCCCGCGCCATCAGCAATCGTGGCCGACGCCTCAGCCGAAACGGGGCGTGCGGGGCGGACCCGACCTGCCGCCGCCCGGGCCGGCGGTGGTTACGGGCTTGGGCTTCATCGGCAACAGGCCCTCGCGCTGCAAGCGCTTGCGCGCGAGCTTGCGGGCGCGACGGATCGCTTCCGCCTTTTCCCGCGCCTTTCTTTCCGACGGTTTTTCGTAATGGCCGCGAAGCTTCATCTCGCGGAAAATGCCCTCTCGCTGCATCTTCTTCTTTAGCGCCTTGAGGGCTTGATCAACGTTGTTGTCGCGAACGAGAACCTGCACGCATCCTCCTATTTCGTGCGCTCAGTCGAGTGCGCTCGGTATGTGGGATAGGGACGCAAGCGTCAGCGCCTGTGCCACCTTGGCGCGCTGTCTAGCAGAATTGCCCAGCCAAGTCCACAATCCAGATTTGCCAGGTCAAACAGCTTTCGCGGCGCTGCTAATCGGCAAAGACCCGCGTCACGTGACCCATTTTGCGGCCCGGACGCACGCTAGCCTTGCCGTAGAGATGCACCGCGGCGCCGGGAATGGTGAGCCATTTTTGGTAATCCTCGACTTCGCTACCGATGAGGTTGATCATTTCCACGCGGCCGTGGCGGATCGGCTTGGCGAGCGGCCATCCGGCCACTGCCCGGACGTGCTGCTCGAATTGCGATACCGAGGCGCCGTCCAGCGTCCAATGGCCGGAATTGTGGACCCGCGGTGCGATCTCGTTGACCAGGAGCCCGCCGTCGCCAAGCGCGAACATTTCCACCGCCAGCACGCCGACATAGCCGAACTGGTGCGCGATCGTCTCGGCGATGCGCCGCGCTTCCCGAGCGGCGGCGTCGGGCAGGGTGGCGGGCACGCGGGAAACTTTGAGAATGTGGTCGCGGTGTTCGTTCTCGGTCACGTCGAAGCACTCGACGGTGCCGTCATGGGCGCGGGCGGCGACGACCGATACCTCGCGCGCGAACGGCACGAAGGCCTCGAGGATGCAGGGCATGCAGCCGACGTCGCCCCAGGCCGCCTCGGGCACGGTGTTGGGACCGATGGTTGCCTGGCCCTTGCCGTCGTAACCGAACCGCCGCGTCTTGAGCACGGCGGGCCGGCCGATCCGCTCGATCGCTGCGCACAAATCCGACGCAGTAGCGACGGCGGCGTAAGGCGCGGTGCCGATACCAAGAGCGGTGACGAAATCTTTTTCGGCGATACGGTCCTGGGTCGTCGCCAGCACTTTCGGATCGGGCAGTACCGGAACGTGCGAGGCAAGAAAATGCGCCGCTTCGGCCGGAATGTTCTCGAATTCGTAGGTGACCGCGTCGACGCTCTCGGCGAAGCGGCCGAGCGCCTGTGTGTCGGTATAGTCGGCGACGGTCGCACGGTGCACCACATCGAAGGCCGGTGAATCGCGATCGGGTGCGAAGACATGACACTTGAAGCCGAGCCGCGCCGCCGCCAGCGCCAGCATTCTCCCAAGTTGCCCGCTGCCAAGAATGCCGATCGTGGCTCCGGGCTCAAGAACGCGCATCGGTGCGCTCACGCCTTGGAATCCCTGGGCACTTCCGCGACATTGGCGGTCTGACGTTCGCGCCAGGCTTCAAGGCGGTTGCCCAGCGCCGGATCGCTCAGCGCCAACACGCTCGCCGCCAGCAGCGCAGCATTGATGGCGCCGGCATGTCCGATGGCGAGCGTGCCGACCGGAATACCGGGCGGCATCTGCACGATCGAGTAGAGCGAGTCCTGGCCCGATAGCGCTTTCAATTCCACCGGCACGCCGAGCACCGGCAGGCTGGTCAGCGCAGCGGTCATGCCGGGCAGATGCGCCGCGCCGCCGGCGCCGGCGATGATCACCTTGAAGCCGGCCGCCTTCGCACCCTTGGCGAAGGCATAAAGGCGGTCGGGCGTCCGATGCGCGGAAACGATGCGGGTGTCGTAGCTGACGCCGAGCTCATCGAGCGTGTCGGCGGCATGCTTCATGGTCTGCCAGTCGGACTGGCTACCCATGATAATGGCTACGGATTTCGCTTCCGGCGGCGCCACGACGATGTCCTCTGCGCGAAGGAAGCGCTGGAGTATAGGCGCAGTCCCCGAGGTGGCAAGGCAAAGCTACAGCGCCCGGTCATCAAGTGGCATTCACGATGAAGAAGGCGTCTCCGGCCGCCGGCAGGCTTCCCACAGCTTCGCCGCGGTGACTGGCATATCGAGATGTGCGCCCGCGCCGCCCGGAATGGCGTCGGCGACGGCGTTCATCACCGCGCCGATCGACGCCGTGGTGCCAGCTTCGCCGACGCCCTTGACGCCCAGTGGATTGGTCGTCGCCGGCACATTGTGAAGCGCATCGCGGATGTCCGGCGGCATGTCGGCCGCGCGCGGCATGGCGTAGTCCTGGAACGAGCCGGTGATGAGCTGGCCGCTTTCGTCGTAGAACACCTGCTCCATCAGCGCCTGGCCGAATCCTTGCGCCAGCCCGCCGTGCAATTGGCCTTCGACGATCATCGCGTTGAGCGTATTGCCGCAATCGTCCACCGCTGTGTAGGCGACGATGTCCAGGTGTCCGGTTTCCGGATCGATCTCGACTTCGGCAACGTGGACGCCGTTCGGGAAGCTGAGCGGCGTTTCCGTCGTGGCTTTGGTGTCGAGATCCTCCTCGATCTCGCCGCGCTTTTTCAGGTCCGTAGCGCGTGCAGCAAGATCGAACAGCGAGATGCGGCGGTCGGTGCCGACGACGCCGAAATGAGCGTGCTCGTAGACAATGTCGCTTTCGCCGGCTTCGAGTACCATCGCGGCGATGCGTCTGCCTTTTTCAACGATCAAGCCAATGCATTTGACGATCGAGGCACCCGCGGTCATCGCCGAACGTGAGCCGACCGAAGCGTAGCCGGCGATTTCCATCGCGGAATCGCCGTGCCGGTGATTGACCTTGTCGCGCGGAATACCGAGCCGTTCAGCGACGAGGGGTTGGAACACCGAGGCGTGGCCCTGGCCGGTCGATTGCACGTTGAGATTGATCGTCAGCGTGCCGTCTCCAGGAAACGTCAGCCAGGCGCCCTCGAGCGGCGTGCCGCCGGAATGTTCGAGCATGCAGGAAATTCCGATGCCGCGATATTTTCCGCGGTTCCTTGCATCGCGGCGGCGCGCTTTGATGCCGTCATAGTCGGCCAGCGCCAGCGCCTTGTCGAAGATCGGCGCGAAATCGCCGCTGTCGTAAGTGGTGCCGACCGCGGTCTTGTAGGGCATCGCGGAAGCGGCAATAAGATTTCGCAGCCGCAGCTTCGCCGGATCGATCCCGGTGACGCGCGAGGCCTCCTCGACAACGCGTTCCAGAACGTAGTTGGCTTCCGGCCGCCCGGCGCCGCGATAGGGCGCCGTCGTGAGCGTATTGGTGAACACGCAGCGCGCGCTGACGTCGATATGTTTGATGTCGTACTGGGCGGGCAGGCAGCGGGTGAAACTCAAGGTCGGAATGTTGGCTCCGACCGGGCCGATAAAAGCACCGAGATTGCCGGTATTGCGAATGCGCAGCGCCAGGAATCGGCCCTTCTCGTCGAGCGCGAGCTCGGCCTCGGAATAAATATCGCGCGCCTGGTTGTCGCTGAGAAACCCCTCGGAACGGCCCGACATCCAGTGGATCGGGCGGCCGAGCTTTTTGGCGGCGACCATCTGCGCGATATATTCGGGATAGGGGCCTGCTTTCAGGCCGAAAGCGCCGCCGACGTCGTCGGTCAGGACCCGCAGACGCTCTTTCGGCATTTGCATGATTGCCGCGATCGTGTCGCGCATGGCGGTAGTGCCTTGCGAGCAGACTCGCAGCATGTAGCTGTCGCTCGCGGCGTCGTAGCTTGCGGTCGCGCCGCGCGTCTCCATCGACGCCACCATCATCCTCTGGTTCATCACCGCAATGCGCGCGACAAACTTCGCCGCGGCGAAGATCTCGTCGACTTGCCGGGCGTTGGCTTCCGGATCGGCGGCGGGGCCCGGCCAGTCCACTGCGACGTTACCCGGCGCCTGCGGCCAGAGTTGCGGCGCGCCGGGCGCGAGCGCTGCGCGCGCATCGACCACCGGCATGAGCGGCTCGTATTCGACGGCGACCAGTTCGGCGGCGTCTTGCGCCGCGACTGCGCTCTCGGCGACGACCATCGCGATCGGCTCGCCGACATGCATGACACGTTCGGCGGCCAGAGTCGGCCGGTGCGGCAGGATCAGTCCTTTGCCGCCGCGTCCGGCGAGCGGGGGATGGCGCCCGAGGCTGCCGACGCCGTCCATGTCCTTCGCCGTGAGAACCCCCAGCACTCCGGTCGAATCAAGCGCGGCCGTTACATCCACGCCGACGATGTTGGCAAACGCATGCGGCGAGCGGACAAAATAGGCATAGGCCTGGGCCGGCAGCGGGGCGTCCGCCGCATAACGGCCCCGTCCCCGCACCAGAACGTCGTCTTCTACGCGCGGCTCATTGGCCGCACGGCCATCCGATTTTGCATCCATGCCCTGTTCCGGAATGTCTGTCGGTATACGGGTTGCCTCCTTATAACCGAAACGACCGACCGCCCAAGCCCAACCCTTTTCGGGTTTCCCAGCCGGATCGCGTTTCCTACCGTCTTACGCCGCATGGGCGTGAGGAACGCCTCCGCGAACAACAGACCAGATGCTCAGACCCGGCACCTTCGCGCTGACCTTGCTCCTTGCCATGCTGACGGCGCTCGGTCCGCTGTCGATGGATATGTATTTGCCGTCGCTGCCGGAGATTGCGCACGCCCTACAAGCGCCGACGGCGCAGGTGCAGTTAACCATTTCGAGCTACCTGATCGGCTTTGCGGTCGGCCAGCTGATCTACGGTCCCTTGTCGGATCGTTACGGCCGCCGCCCGGTCCTTCTCGTCGCGCTCGTGCTCTACCTCGCGAGCACGCTGGGTTGCGCGGCATCGCAGTCGATCGATCTGCTGATCGCGGCGCGATTCCTTCAGGGCATCGGCGGGTCGGGCTCGATTGTGCTGTCGCGCGCCATCGTGCGCGATCTCTATTCCGGCGTGCGGGCGGCCCGCGAGCTTTCGCTGATGGGGTCGATCGCGGCGTTTGCACCCATCGTGGCACCGATGATCGGCGGCGTGTTTCAGACCGCGTTTGGCTGGCGTTCGAATTTCTTTTTCATGACGGCTGCCGCAATCGTCACCCTTCTCGTCGCGTCGCGGCTTTTGCCGGAGACGGTGCGCAAGCGTTCCGGCGAACCAATTTCGCCTCACGCGCTGGTTCGCGGATTCGGCGCCGTGCTGCGGCATCGCGGCTTTCTCGTTTATCTCGGCATCCTCACGCTGAGCTATGCGGGGTTGTTCGCTTGGATATCTGGTGCCTCCGTTGTCCTGCAAAGCGTCTACGGTTTCTCCCCTGTCACGTTCGGCTCAACTTTCGCGATGGGTGCGGCTGGTTATATGGCGGGCGCGTTGATAGCGGCGCGGCTGGTAGCGCACCTCGGCCTCGACCGCACGATGGGGCTCGGGGTGACCCTGCTTGCCGCCGGCGGTCTTGCCATGTCGGCCGCCGTGGCCACCGGCATCCCGGGCATCTGGCTCATCGTCGCGATGACGGTCTACCTTGCCGGTCTTGGGCTGGTTTTGCCCCAGGCAATGGCCGGCGCTCTGACCCCGTTTCCCGACCGGGCCGGCATGGCGGCTTCGCTCATGGGGCTGGTACAGCAAACGGTCGCCGCCGCCGTCGCCGCTGTGATCGGCGGCTATCTCGTCCGCTCGGCCTGGCCCGTGACCGGCGTCGTCGTGACGATGGGCTGCCTGACATTCCTGCTTTGGGCGCTAACGCGTGGCCTTCGCCGCCAAATCGCTGAGTAACCTGGAAAATTCCGGCGTTGCCTGCTACGCGATGTTTGTTAGGATGACGCGTATCCGGGTCAAATCGCACGATTTGCCGCGCCTTTATTTTCTAACCGGGGTATCCCCGCGCTGCGCCTCCGGCGTTGGGGAAAGGAAAAGCAATGACCTCCGGCGACGCTCTGAGCCGCCGCTCTTTCATTGCCGGGGTAAGCGCCGTGGGCGGAGGGCTAGCGCTCGCTATCGCCCTGCCGTTCGAGCCCGCACGTGCTGCCGAAGAGGCCCCCGAAGTCACCGCCTGGCTGGTCATCCGTCCCGACAACTCGATCGTTATCCGGGTTGCGCGCGCCGAGATGGGGCAGGGGGCGCATACCGGCCTTGCCATGCTGGTCGCCGAGGAACTCGAATGCGACTGGTCCAAAGTCCGGACTGAACTCGTCCATCCCGAAGAGAATGTGCGGCGCGATCGCGTCTGGGGCGACATGATGACCGGCGCCAGCCGATCGATCGCTTCCTCGCAGCTTTTTCTGCGGCAGGCCGGTGCCACCGCACGCGAAATGCTCGTTGCCGCCGCAGCGGATCGCTGGAAAGTTCCGGCATCGGAATGCGTGGCGCGAATGAGCGTCATCACGCACCGGCCAAGCGGTCGCACGCTGACGTTTGGCGCCATCGCCGAGGATGCGGCGAAGCTCACGCCTCCGGCGGACGTCGCGCTGAAAAACCCGCGGACCTGGAAGATTATCGGCAAGCCGCGCCGGCGTCTTGACGTGTTCGACAAAGTCACGGCGCAGCCGGTCTATGCAATCGATGTGCGGCTGCCGGGGATGCTCTACGCGGCCATTGTCCATTGCCCGGCTTTTGGCGGCACGCCGAAGTCGATCGATGAAGGCGCGATCGCTTCCATGAAGGGCGTGCATAAAGTGGTGCGATTGTCCGATGCGGTTGCGGTGGTGGCCGACTCGTGGTGGCGCGCCCAGCGCGCTGTCGAAGCGCTGCCTGTCGTTTGGGATATGCGTGGCAACGATTCGGTGTCGAGCGCAACCATCGCCGAGTTGGTGCGTTCGGCTCTCGATGAGAAAACCGCGCAAGTCGGCCGTTCCGACGGCGATGTCGAAGCGGCATTGCAACAGGCCGTTCAGCGTATTGAAGCAGACTACGCGGTTCCCTTCCTCGCCCACGCGACCATGGAGCCGCAAAACTGCACCGCGCGCGTCAAGGATGGCAAAGTCGAAGTTTGGGCACCGACTCAGGGCGCAATGACGGCGCTGGCCACGGCGGCCTCTGCCGCCGGTGTTCCGAACGACAAGGTCGTCATTCACGGCACCATGCTCGGCGGCGGGTTCGGCCGGCGCGGCGCGATACAGGAATTCGTGCGTCAGGCGGTGCTCATCGCCAAGGAAGTCGACGCGCCTGTCAAACTGGTTTGGACGCGCGAGCAGGATATCAAGCACGATTATTATCGGCCCTTCGGCATGGCGCGGCTGGTGGCCGGTCTGGATGCTGACGGCATGCCGATCGCATTGAAAATACGGCTTACTGGCCCGTCCTTCGTCGCCGCACTGGTTCCGGGCTTCGGCATGAGCTTCGTCGACCGGACCTTCCTCAGCGGTCTGGCCGAGGAGATGGCCTACGACGTGCCGAACTATCTGGTCGATTATGCCGTTCAGCAGTCGCCGGTGCCGCTCGGGGTGTGGCGCGCCATCAACTACACGCAGAACACTTTTTACAAAGAATCGTTCGTCGACGAGATGGCGCACGCTGCGGGGATGGATCCCTATCTCTATCGGCGGCGGCTGTTGCGCAACAACCGGAAGAATCTCGCGGTGCTCGATGCGGCGGCGAAAAAGGCGGACTGGTTCGGACCGGCGCCGCGCGGCGTGTTCCGCGGCATCGCCGTTACCGAAGCCTGCGGCAGCTTCTGCGCGCAGGTCGTCGAGGTTTCCGTCGCGGGCTCGGAACTGCGCGTGCATCGTGTCATATCGGCGCTCGACCCCGGTCAGGTGGTCAATCCGCTTTCGGTTGAAATGCAGACGCAAGGCGCGATCGTGTTCGCCTTGTCGGCGGCGCTGCGTGGCGAAATCACCATCAAGGACGGCGGCGTCGCGCAATCGAATTTCGACGATTACGAAGTGCTGCGCATGGCGGACGTGCCGAAGGTCGAGACGGTGCTGGTGCCCAGCCACGATTTTTGGGGCGGCGTCGGTGAGCCGCCAGTGCCGCCGCTGGCGCCGGCCCTCTGCAATGCGATCTTTGCCGCCACAGGCAAGCGCATCCGCTCGTTACCGATCAAACATCACGACTTGACCAAAACGGTCAATCTTGCGCGCTGAGCGCGGCGGCCGGCTCAGGTCTTTAATTTGGTCTCGGCGACGATCTCGAGTGGAACAACGTCCACCGCGCCAGCCGCGACTTTTCTGGTTTTTTCGGCGTAGCTCGAAAAAAATGCGCTCTGTTGCAGCGTTTTGACGGCCTGATCGTCGGCGGCAGTCGCGATATGAAGATAGTCGGCGCTGTCGCCGATCTTCATGCAGCGATACGAGATTTTTCCCTGCAACGCAGGATCGCTGTCCAAAGCCGCAATGAACTCGGCCACGTCCTTATGCCACGCTTCCGGCGCGGCATTTTGCAGGCGATACCTGATGAGAAAGGATTTCATGAAGAGACCCCAATGCACGCCAGTCGCGCCGTTCGGCGGCGCCACCGGATCGCTCAAGTTAGAGGCCAGAACAAACACTGATGCAAGTACGGACAAAAATGATACTGTGATGCGGTTTTGACTGTTGGGAATGCGAGAGCGCGTGTCGAAAACCACCCCAAAGACGATGCATCGCTGTCCGGTTGCCGCCTTTCAGAAGATGATCAGCGGCAAATACAAGCTGCGCCTGCTTTGGGATTTGCAGGACGGCCCGCGGCGCTACGGCGAACTCAGGAGCGGACTGCTTCGCGGCGCCGAAGGCACCAAAGAAATCGCCCCGCGGGTGCTCAGTCGCGAACTCAAGGCGCTCGCCGCGAGTGGGCTTATTGTCCGCAAGGACTATGGTGTCGTGCCGCCCAAGGTGGAATATCGCCTGACGCCGATGGGCCGGAGTTTCATCCCGGTCATCGCTGAAATCCGCGATTGGGGCGCGCGCCACCTGAGCGCTCCGAAGTTGCGGGTCACAGCCTAATACCCGCTCATGGATTTTCGGCGATTCTGGCGGCTTCGCCGATGAGGTATTCGCGCCGCGCAACGCGGATTTCGCTCGCGGCGTGGTATCGTTAATCAATGTTGTCCTTTACGTCCGGCACGACCGGGACTCTGCTGCGGCACCGGCCTTTCCTGTTTTATTTCGCATCGCGCGGACTTTCCAAGTTCTGCTATCAGATCGGCGCCGTCGCGGTCGGCTGGCAGGTTTATGCGCTGACGGGAAGCGCTTTCGACCTCGGGATGGTCGGGCTTGTGCAATTCATTCCGACCGCGCTCCTGACATTCGCCGCCGGACACGTTGCGGATCGCTACAGCCGCAAACGCGTCGCGCAGCTTTCCCAATTCGCGGCCGCTGCTGCGGCGGCGTTCTTGGCCTGGGGCAGTTTCTCCGGTTGGCTCAATGTGCCGCAGATTTTTGCCGCCGTGGCCGTGTTCGGCGTCGCCATTGCGTTTGAAAGCCCGTCGGCTGCGGCGATCCTGCCGGCTGTAGCGCCCGAAGGGATGATGCAAAAAGCGGCGGCGCTCTCCACCGGCGCGTTTCAGATGGCGACCATTGCGGGTCCCGCCCTGGGCGGGCTGATTTACGCCGTGGCGCCTGGTGTGCCTTATACAGTGGGTGCTTCTTTGTGGTTTTTGGCTGCGCTGCTCAGCGGAGCAATCGCGTTCGACCGGCCCATCGCGGTCAAACAGCCATCGGCGATCGCCGGCTTGTTTGCCGGCGTTGGGTTCGTTCGCAACAATCCGGCAATACTCGGATCGATCTCGCTCGATCTGTTCGCCGTTCTATTCGGCGGCGCTACCGCGTTGCTACCGATCTACGCCCGGGACATCCTGCATACCGGGCCCTGGGGTCTCGGCGTACTGCGCGGTGCGCCGGCGGTCGGTGCGCTGCTGATGGGGCTGGCGCTAGCCCGCTATCCGATCAATCGCCGGGTCGGCATGCGGATGTTCCAGGCCGTCATCATCTTTGGCCTGGCGACCGTTGTATTCGCGCTCTCAAGCTCGATCTGGCTGTCGCTTCTGGCGCTGGCGGTTTTGGGCGCGGCGGACATGGTGAGCATGGTAGTCCGCATTGCGTTGGTGCAATTGTCTACGCCCGACGCCATGCGCGGCCGCGTCGGAGCGGTGAACTATCTGTTCGTCAATGCCTCGTACCAACTGGGTGAATTTGAAAGCGGCGTCACTGCGGCCTTGCTTGGCGCCGTACCCGCCGCCGCGCTTGGCGGGATCGGAACGATCGTTGTGGCGCTGCTTTGGATGAGGTTTTCCCGACGCTGCGCGACGTCGAACGGCTGGAATAGGGCCCGCCGAAGCGGAATTGAGCGTGGCGGATTGATCCAGATCAAAGCGCCCTGTTGTCGCGAGCGCAAACTAGTTTTGTGTGCAACCATTTCGTTCGCGGCGATTGCTGCCGGTGATTTCGAGGTGAATCAGATTCATCGGCAGTTTTCCTGGAAAAGGAGGGTCGAATGTTAGAGCGGTCAAAACATAAGACGACGCTCGGCACACTTTGGCAAAGGTGGCGTGATTGGACCCGTACTCAATCCGAGTTGCAAATTTGCGGAGACGACGGAATGGAGCGCATGGCGCACGACGCCGGCGTATCCGTCAATGAGTTCCGCGAGCTCGCGAGCCATAGTTCGGACTCGGCCGACCTTATGCTTGAGCGGATGACCGCGCTCGATCTCGATCCAAAGGAGGTCGTACGGGTCGAACCTCAGGTATTCCGGGATATGCAGCGCGTCTGCTCGATGTGCAAAACTCGAAAGCAATGCATAGCCGATCTGGATCGGGATGATCAAAATCCACGATGGAAGGAGTATTGCCCGAACGTGCAAACGCTCTTGTCGCTGGATGCGCTGCCGTGGGCCGCGCGGCGTGAGGGTTAAGCAAGGTGGGTAGAGGCTGACCGCGAAGCGAAAGGGGGAATTTGGTGGGTCAAGTCGTGCTTGCCGCCAAGGTGACCCACGTGCCCTCGCTGCTTTTGTCGGAGCGCGAAGGTGCCCTGAAAGGCCGGCGCGCGCAGGCAATAGAATCGCTGAAGGAAATTGGCCGTCGTGCCGACGCAAGACGCGCCGATACTTATCTTATCTTTGATACTCACTGGCTTTCGAACTTTGGCTTTCATATGAACGCCAATGCGCGGCACGCTGGCACCTACACCAGCCACGAAGCGCCGCACATGATCCAGGACTTGATCTACGATTATCCGGGACATCCGGAGCTGGCCGATCTGATCGCCGAAGAGGCGGCCGGCGACGGCCTCGAGGTCCACGCGCACCGCGTTCAAAGCTTGGCGCTGGAATATGGAAGCATCGTGCCGATGCGTTACATGAACGCGGCCGGCGCGCTCAAAGTTCTCCCAGTCGCCTCTCCGCTTTTCGCCAGCATCGAGGAAAACCGCAAATTCGGCGAGGCCTGTCGTCGCGCGATCGACAGATCGAACGCGAATGTCGCGGTGTTGGCCAGCGGTTCGCTGTCCCACAAAGTGATCAGCAATCGGCAGGTCGGCGAGGGCCAATGGGACGTGGTGTCGAGCGAGTTCAACCGGCAGATGGACCTTCGCGTGCTCGAGTTGTGGGGGGCGCGGCGGTACCGCGAGTTCGTGGCCGTGCTGCCGGAATACGCCACGAAATGCAGCGGCGAGGCGCTGATGGCCGACACCGCGATGCTCTTTGGCCTGCTCGGGTGGGAGAGCTATTCGGGGAAGGCCGAGCAGCTCTGCGAATATTTCCCGTCAAGTGGCACCGGCCAGGTGAATGTCGAGTTTCATCTGCCCTGAGGTCTTGATCCTGGAGCGCAATCGTTCAGATTGAATCTAAACGCGCTCTAGCTTTTTGGTGGAGCATGATCTTATCGGAAAACCGGCTTCCACTTTTCCGGATCATGCTCTAACGGCCCGCGGTCGGTTCAGTGCCGCCCGAACAGTTTATCAAGCAGCCAGGTGTCGAGACGGCCTTGTTCAGGCGGCGCGCGCCGCGCGCTGCCGCCCGTGTTGCCGGCGCCGTAATCGCTCTGGGGCGGCGCCGTCCATCCGCCGCCAAGCCCTGGGAGTTCCGTTGGTGCCGCGCCCTGAAGCGCGGCCTTCATGAAGCGGCTCCAGATCTCGACTGGAAGGCCGCCGCCGGTTGCCTTGCGGGTTGGTGAATTGTCGTCGTTGCCGAGCCATATGCCGGCGACGAGCCGGGAGGTGTAGCCGATGAACCAGGCGTCGCGGTAATCCTGGCTGGTGCCGGTCTTGCCCGCCGCCGGCCAGCCGGGAAGGTCGGCCCGGCGTGCGGTGCCGCTCACCAATGTCTCGTGCAGCATGATGTTCAGCATCGCTACGTGACGCGCGTCGACAATGCGTCCGAGCATCTGTGTCGGGCGCGCGTAAAGGGGTTTGCCGTCGGTGGTGCGGATGCGTTCGACAACGTGTGGGACAACTGCAAAACCGCCGTTGGCGAACGCCGCGTAGGCGGAAACAAGTTCGAGCGGAGAAACTTCCGAGGTTCCAAGCGCGATCGAAGCGTTCGGCTCCAATGTCGAGCTGATGCCAAGGCGGTAGGCCGTGCGGATCACGGCGGCCGGACCGAATTCAAGCGTCAGGCGCACGGATACCGTGTTGAGCGAGTTGGCCAGCGCCTGCGTCAGCGTCACCGGCCCCATATATTCGTGTTCGTAGTTTTCCGGCTTCCAGCCTTTCACGGAGATCGGCCCGTCCTCGCGCACCGTATCGGGCGTGAGCCCGTGCTCGATCGCAGTGAGATAGACGAACGGCTTGAATGCAGAGCCCGGCTGGCGCTTCGCCGAGACGGCGCGGTTGAACTGACTTTCGGCGTAGCTCCGCCCGCCGACCAGGGCCCTGACCACACCATCGGGCGTCATGGCGACGAGCGCGCCTTCGCCGACGCCGGATTTCTCGCCCTTCTGTGCCAACGTTTCGGCGAGCGCGCGCTCGGCCGCGCCTTGCAGCCCCGGATCGATGGTAGTCTCGACCACGATATCTTCATCGACGCGGCCAATGAGATCGTTGGCCGCATCCATTACCCAATCGGCGACATAATTGACCGAGCCGGCCGCGGCCGTCTTGACGGCGCGCGCGGGATGGGCGAGCGCGACCCGCACGGCGTCGTCACCGGCGAGTTTCTGCTCCGCCATGTCGGCGAGCACGAGACGGGCGCGGCGCTCGGCGCCGTCCGGGTTATGGTTCGGCGCAAGCCGCGACGGCGATTGCACGAGACCAGCCAGCAGCGCCGCTTCGGCGAGCGTCAAATGCCGCGCCGATTTTGCGAAATAACGCTGCGCCGCCCCTTCGATTCCGTAGGCGCCGGAGCCGAAATAGACGCGGTTGAGATAGAGCTCGATGATCTGCGCTTTGCTGAATTTGTGTTCCAGCCAGAGCGCCAGCACCATTTCCTGCAGCTTGCGCGAAACGGTGCGCTCCTGCGTCAGGAACAGATTTTTGGCGAGTTGCTGGGTGATGGTCGAGCCGCCCTGCGACGCGCCACGGCGAAGGATATCGGCGGCGAGTGCGCGCATGATCCCCAGCGGATCGATGCCGTGGTGCGAATAGAAACGCCGATCCTCAATCGCGATGAACGCCTTGGGTACATAGCCCGGCAACTCGTGCAGCGGCACCGCCGCTCCGCCCATGTCGCCGCGGGTGGCGAGCGTCGCGCCGTTGGCGCTGAGGATCAGGACCGATGGCGGCCGCTTGGGGATTTCGAGCGATTGAATGGGCGGAAGGTGAATGCCGATCCAGACGAGAACCCCGATGGCGCAGATCAAGGCCCAGAGAGCAAGAACCGCACCCCAGTAAATCAGACGGCCGATGCCGGAACGGCCCTTGCCGCGCCGACCCCGACGCGGCTTGTTTTTGGGGCGGGAGGGTTCGTCGCGGCGGCGGCGGCCCGCGTCGCCGCGTGCCGAGGGCGGTCCGCCGGTGCGGTCGTGCGGGCGAAGGTGGACGTCAAGGCGCGCGTCATCCGGCGCCCGTTTGCGGCCCCGCTCTGATCGCCACGCCATTTCCCGTCCCCAAGAGGACCATCCGAAAGCCAGTCACTGGTTTTCGGAAATGGTCATGCGCAACGAAAAGAACGGTAGAGCGGTGGGTTTAAGGGGCGGTTACTGGTCCAGCGTTAATTGATTTGCAGGCTGGGGCTACCGCCGCGGGTACCTTCGTTTAGCTGACCGAATCGTCCTTGGCCGCCCTGGTCTCGCCGCTCGGTGCGGCGAATACCGCGAGAAGCGGGCGCTTGATCGCGGCCTGTCGTGTCGGGGTGGTGATTTTGGCGCCGAGGAGGTCGGTAACGTAAAACACGTCGACGACGCGTTCGCCGAAAGTCGCGACATGCGCCGAGGCGATGTTGAGGTTGAGCTTGGACAGCGTCGTGGTCAGTTCGTAGAGGAGGCCGGGCCGGTCGAGGCCAGTGACCTCGACAACCGTGTAGCGCTGCGACCATTGATTGTTGATGGTCACTTCCGGCTCGATGACGAATGCCTTCAGGCGGCCCTTCGGCGGCGCCCGCTTCGGCAGCGCTTCGGGCAGCTTTATCGTGCCACGCACCGCTTTCTCGATGACGTCGGCAATGCGGCCGGCGCGGCGCGCTTCATCTTCGTCAAGCTCGAACTCGCGGGAGATGGCGATTGTGTCGAGCGCGATGCCGTTGGTCGTCGTGTAAATCTGGGCATCGACGATGTTGGCGCCGGCGAGCGCGCAGGAGCCGGCGATGATCGACAACAGCCACGGATGGTCGGGTGCGTAAACGGTGAGTTCGGTGACGCCGCGCCCTGCGTCAAAGCCGACGCTGGTTGACAGCCGCACACCGGCGTCTTCGGTCGCGCGCACGAAACGCGCGTGCGCCAGCTTATGCGCCAGATCGACTTTGAGCCAATATGCCGGATAGTGCCGGGCGACATAGGCGTCCACCACTTCCGCCGGCCAGTCGCGAATATTGTCGCGAAACTCGGCCTTGGCCGCCGCCACGCGCTCGGCGCGATTGACTTCGGAGAAGCCGCCGGTCAGCACCGGCTCGGTCTCGTAATAGAGCGTCCGTATGAGCTGCGATTTCCAGCCGTTCCAAACACCCGGACCTACCGCCTTGATATCGGCCGTCGTCAGGATGGTCAGGAGCTTCAAGCGCTCCAGTGACTGCACCACGGCGGCGAAGTTCTCGATTGTCTTGCGGTCGGAAAGATCGCGCGATTGCGCCACCGTCGACATGACGAGGTGAACTTCGACGAGCCAGGCGACGAGCTCGGTTTCGGACGAGTTGAATCCCAGCCGCGGACACAGACGCCGGGCGACGCGCGCGCCGGCGATCGAATGGTCCTCGATGCGTCCCTTGGCGATGTCGTGCAGGAACAGCGCTACGTAAAGCAGCGTGCGATGCCGCGGCACTATCGTGCGCATCAGCTCGCTCGCAAGCGCGACTTCGGGACTGTCGCCATGCTCGATCTCGTTGAGCACGCCGATGCAGCGCAACAGGTGCTCGTCGACCGTATAGTGGTGATACATGTTGAACTGCATCATCGCCACGATGCGTCCGAACGCGCGGACAAATTCACCGAGGACGCCGGCCTCGTTCATGCGGCGCAACACCGTTTCGGCCTCGTTCTTGGAGGTCAGGATCTCCAGGAACAGACGATTGGCTTCCTCGTCTTCGCGCACATCGGCATCGATCAGCTTGAGGGAGCGGGTGGCGGCACGCATCGCTTCGGGGTGAATCGCGAGATTGTGCTTCTGCGCCAGATGGAACAGCCGGATCAGATTGACCGGATCGCGTTTGAATACGTTGGCGCGGGCCAGATTGATGCGATTGTTCTCGATCTCGAAATCGTCGGTCTCGGTGAGCGTGCGGCGGCTGCGCGCGGGCCGGAGCCGCGCAATGACCCGACTGAGAACCGGCGCGGGCTTGGCCTGCTGTTCCTCGAGCGCTGCGCAAAGGATGGCGGTGAGATCGCCGACATGCTTGGCGGTGAGGAAATAGTGCTTCATGAAGCGTTCGACATCCTTCAAGCCGGGATGCTCGGTGTAACCGAGCCGTACGGCGATCTCGCGCTGGATGTCGAAGGAAAGACGCTCCTCGGCGCGGCCGCAGAGGAAGTGCATGTTGCAGCGAACCGACCACAGGAAATCCTCGCAGCGGCGAAACATGTTGTATTCGTCGCGATCGAACACTTCGCGATCGATCAGCTCCTCGGGGTCGCGCACGCGGTAGACGTATTTCGCGATCCAAAACAGCGTGTGCAGATCGCGCAGCCCGCCTTTGCCGTCTTTCACGTTCGGCTCGACCAGATAGCGCGACTGGCCGGCGCGGCGGTGACGTTCTTCACGCTCGGCGAGCTTGGCGGCGACGAATTGCGGCGCCGTTCCCGGCACGACTTCCTTGTCGAACCGCGCAGTCAGTTCGTCGTAGAGGCTGGCGTCGCCGAACAGGTGCCGCGATTCCAGGAGCGCCGTGCGTATCGTCATATCGGCTTTGGCCTGGCGTATGCACTCGCTGACCGAGCGCGTCGCATGGCCGACCTTCAGCCCCATGTCCCACAGGCAATAGAGCAAGGCTTCGGCGACCGATTCACCCCAGGCGGTCGGCTTGTAGGGCAGCACGAAGAGCAGATCGATGTCGGAGCCCGGCGCCAACAGGCCGCGGCCATAACCGCCGGTGGCAACCACCGCCATGCGTTCGGCCTGGGAGTGAACTTGCGGCGGATAAAGCGCCTCGACGACAAACTCGAACAGGATGCGCATGATCTCATCCTGAGTCTGACACAGCCGTTCGGCGCAGCGTCGCCCGTGACGGTCCTTGAGCAGCAATTCCTCGGCGCGCGCCCGCGCCTGGGTCAGCGCCGATTTGAGGCGGCGCGCGACGGCGGCGCGGAGTTCGCGCTCGTGCCCAGCGTGCGCTGCAGCAAGACCTTCAAGGTCTGCGACGATGGCCGCGCTGTCGAGGAGTTCGGTGGGGACGCGCGGGGAGCGTTGAGTATCGAGCATCGTCACACGTCATAACCGAGCCGCCGTGCGCTGTCATCGGCCCGGTCCGACGGCGTAATCGATCCCGCACCGCGCAATCCGACGGCTGCGTGCTTTCGGATTCCACGCCTTTGAGAGCCGGCCGGGAACGTGTGCTACTGTTACTCGAGAAAAGCTGGAAGTCGCAGGGGAGGACGGGTCCGATGAAAAGCTACGACGTTTGTGAATGCGGTGCGCCGCTGCGGCTGATGGAGCGCCCGACGCCGAAGCCCGTTGGAAGCGAAGTCCTGCTGAAGGTCATCGCCGCCGGCATATGTCACAGCGACCTGCACATCTGGGAAGGCCACTACGATTTGGGTGGCGGCAAGCAGCTCAAGCTCAGCGATCGCGGCGTAAAACTTCCACTAACCATGGGACACGAAAATGTCGGCGAGGTCGTCGCCGTCGGTCCGGATGCCGCGGGCGTCAAGCTCGGGCAACGCAGGCTCGTTTATCCCTGGCTCGGCTGCGGGGAATGCGCCCTGTGCCGGCGCGGCGATGAACAAATGTGCCGAACACCGTCAAGTATCGGGGTGTTCCGCGCCGGCGGCTACGCGGACCATTTGCTGGTCCCGCATCCGCGCTATCTGTTCGACATCGGCGACATTCCGCCGGAAAAGGCCGCACCGCTCGCTTGCTCGGGAATCACGACCTACGGCGCATTGAAAAAAGTCGGCTGGCCGTTGCAGGAGGAGCCGATCGTCATCATCGGCGCCGGCGGACTTGGGTTGATGTGTCTTTCGCTGCACAAGGCCATGGGCGGCAAAGGCGCCATCGTTGTCGACATCGATTCGGTCAAGCGCGAGGCGGCGAAGAAAGCCGGCGCGCAATTGACCGTCGACGGCGGAGCGCCGGACGCCGCCAAACAGATCATCGCCGCGACGAACGGCGGGGCCTGGGCGGTGATCGATCTGGTCGGCGCGACGAGCACGGTTCAGCTCGCCCTGGATAGTCTGGGGAAAGGCGGCAAGGTGATCATTGTCGGCTTGTTCGGCGGCGGTATCACCGTGCCGACGCCGTCGTTCCCGCTGCGGGCGATGACCATTCAGGGGTCTTATGTCGGCAGTCTCACCGAACTGGCTGAATTGCTCAATCTCGTGCGCCGCAAGGGTGCGCCCGATCTTCCCGTCGGCAAACGCCCGCTTGCCGCGGTCAACGATGCACTTAGCGAGTTGAAGGCTGGCAAAGTCGTCGGCCGTCTGGTGCTGATGCCGGCAGAATGATCTTATAGACGCCATCAAGCGTGGCTTCTTTATTGTCCGCGGCCTTGGACACGGGCCTCGGGTACGGGGCCTTGGACGAGGGGTCTTGGGGCAAAAGAGCGACGGCAAAGGACGGAACTATGGATGCTGCCGAACTACGCGCGCTGCAAGCGCCGATCAAGGAACGTTACAAGACAGATCCCAAGGCCGCGATCGTCACGTTGAGGGCCAAGGGAGCTCTTGACGATACCAATGTCGCTTGCCGGGTAGAGACCGGTCGGGCGCTTGCGATAGCCGGCCTGCATCCGGCAACCGGCGGTTCGGGCATGGAATTGTGTTCTGGCGATATGCTGCTCGAAGCGCTGGTCGCATGCGCAGGCGTGACGCTGAAAGCCGTCGCGACCGCAATCGACATCCCGCTGAAGTCCGGTTTGGTCTCGGCTGAAGGCGATCTCGATTTTCGCGGCACGCTCGGCGTCGCCAAGGACGCGCCGGTCGGCTTCGCGCAAATCCGGCTTCGCTTCGAGATCGATACCGATGCTCCTCAGGAGAAGCTTGACCAGCTCCTGAAACTTACCGAGCGGTACTGCGTCGTTTATCAGACGATTAAAAGCGGCCCTCCGGTGGAGGTCAGCCTTAGCCGAAAGTGATTCAGCATCATTGCGCCTCCCGCTGCGTTGGCGGGGAATGGCGAGAGCATTCTTTCCGATGACTTCTCCCGATCTTTTGTTCTTTTATGGGCTCGCGCTGAAGATGGTGATGACGGCTACCGTCGTCGTCATCACTTCGGTGGCAGTCGAGCGAAGCGGACCGTTCGCAGGTGCGCTGATTGGCGCGCTGCCGACCGCGGCCGGCGCGGCCTACACCATTCTGGCGCTCCAGCACCCGCCAAGTTTCATCGCCGCGAGCGCGGTCGGCAGCGTCGCCGTTAATGCCGCCGTCGCTGGCTTCGCCGCCACCTATGCGGTGCTGGCGCAGCGTAACGGTCTTTTCATCAGCCTTGGCGGGGCGGCGCTGTTATGGTTCGCGATCGTCGCGGCGCTTCGAACGGTCGATTGGACGCCGCTCGGCGCAGTCGCGATCAATGTCGTGGCGTTCGCCATCTCCATCCCGGTGAGCTGGCGCTATCGCGCCGGTGGCGGTCCGGTGAAGTTCGTACGCAGGCCATTCGACATTCCGCTGCGGGCGCTAACCGCCGGAATTGTCGTAGCGGTTGTTACGACCGCCAGCTCCAGCATCGGATCGTTCGCCTCGGGCATGTTTGCGCTGTTTCCCATTATCCTCGGCAGTTCGATCGTCATCATGCATCCGCGCATTGGCGGCAAAACCACAGCCAGTATGCTGGCGCATACTCAGCTTCCGCTCGCCGGTCTCGCATTCGGTTTTCTCGCCGTGCACTATCTTGTCGCGCCGCTTGGCGTATGGCTGGCGCTTGTCGTGGGGCTTGTCGTCTGCCTGCTCTGGAGTGGCGCGCTTTTGATGATCCGGATGCGAGCGACGAAGCGCGGCGAAGCTAGTTCGCCTGCGCGAGCCGCGCCTTGAGCGCGTATAGCGCTTCGAGCGCTTCGAGCGGCGACATTTCATCCGGATGAAGTGAGGCGATAGCTTCGACCAGGGCGGTCAGCCCCGCGTCGGCTGACGTTGCGGGGGAGGGCGCGCGCGCCGCGGCGAAGAGCGGCAGATCGTCGATCAGCTTGCGGGCCGGCGAGATGCGGTCCTCGGCCTCGAGTTGCGCCAGCACGAGCTTGGCGCGGTCGATCACGCTCGACGGCAGTCCGGCGAGCTTTGCCACCTGGATTCCATACGACCGATCGGCGGCGCCCGGGACAACCTCGTGCAGGAAAACCACGTCTCCCTGCCATTCCTTCACCCGCATCGTGGCGTTGTGCAGCCGCGGCAATTTGGCGGCGAGCGCGGTCATCTCATGGAAGTGGGTGGCGAACAGCGCGCGGCAGCGATTTCTCGCATGCAGATGCTCGATCGTCGCCCAGGCGATGGAGAGGCCATCGAAGGTTGCCGTGCCGCGGCCGATCTCATCGAGAATGACCAGTGCGCGCTCGCCCGCCTGATTGAGAATCGCCGCCGTCTCCACCATCTCGACCATGAAAGTCGAGCGGCCGCGGGCAAGATCGTCGGCTGCGCCGACCCGCGAGAACAAGCGGTCGACCACGCCGATATGTGCGGCGCGGGCCGGCACGTAGCTTCCCATTTGGGCGAGAACGGCGATCAGCGCGTTCTGGCGCAGGAAGGTTGATTTGCCGGCCATGTTCGGGCCGGTGATGAGCCAGATGCGGCCGGCATTCGCCTCCGCGGGCGGCGACAGGTCGCAGTCGTTGGCGACGAACGGTCCGCCGTCATTCACAAGCGCTTGCTCGACGACCGGATGGCGGCCGCCGGCAATCGCAAAAGACAGACTGTTATCCACCTCGGGGCGCACGTAATTGCGTTCGAGAGCGAGGGTCGCCAGCGCCGCGGCGGCGTCGATAGCCGCAAGCGCGTCGGCTGCCTGCTTGATCGTCACGCTTGCGGCCGTGACCACGCCGGCGAGCCGGTCGAAAATTTCAAGTTCGAGCGCGAGCGCCCGCTCCGCGGCATTGGCGATCTTCGCTTCAAGTTCGCCAAGCTCGGTCGTCGTGAAGCGCACCTGCCCGGCAAGCGTCTGCCGATGGATGAAGGTGGCGTTGAGCGGCGCGCCGAGCAGCTTCTCGCCATGCTGGGCAGTCACGTCGACAAAATAACCGAGCACGTTGTTGTGGCGGATCTTCAGAGTGCGGATGCCGGTCGTTTCGGCGTAACGGACCTGAAGCGCGGCGATGACGCGGCGCGACTCATCGCGCAAGGCGCGCGCCTCGTCGAGCGGCGGTGAATAGCCGCTGCGCACAAAGCCGCCATCGCGGCGGAATGCGGGCAGCTCGTCGGCAAGCGCGCCGCGGAGTTCGGCGGCTAGCGCGCCGTCGCCACGGCGGAGCGCCGCCACCGCTGCCGTAAGGTCGCGGGGGATTTCCCCGAGCGCCGAAAGCCGATCGGCGATTTCCGCCGCTGCAAAAATTCCGTCGCGGATGGCGGCGAGATCGCGCGGTCCGGCGCGGCCGATCACGATGCGCGTCAGTGCGCGGGCGAGATCGGGCGCCGCTTTCAGCCGGTCGCGCAGATCGGAACGCGCGGCCGCGTCGTTGACCAATGCCGTGACCGCATCGAGCCGGTGCCTGATCTCCGTTGGATCGGTCAACGGCGCTGCAAGCCGTTGCGCCAGAAGCCGCGAACCGGCCGCGGTCACGGTTCGGTCGACGGCGGCGAGAAGCGAGCCACGCCGCTCGCCGCCGAGGGTACGGATCAATTCGAGATTGCTCCGCGTAGCTTGATCGATTGCCAGGGTCGCGCCGGCCGCCTGGCGTACCGGCGGTGACAGCGGGGGGCGTTTGCCCACCTGCGTCCGCTCGACATAGGTGACCACCGCCGCTGCCGCGGTCAATTCGATCCGGGAGAACGCGCCGAACGAAGCGGTCGTCGCCACGCCGAAGAACAAGGCGAGACGGCGTTCGGCGGTGGCGCCGTCGAAAACGTCGCGTGTCAGCGGCGTCACCGCCGGCAGCGAGCGCAAATACGGCGCGAATTCGTGGTCGGAATAAAACGCATCCGAGACGATGATCTCACCCGGCTCGATTCGTGCGATTTCGGCGGCCAGCGTCGCCCGGCCGCATTCGCCGACGTGGAACTCGCCAGTTGAAATATCGATCCAGGCCAGCGCGAAACTGTCCTCGTCGGAAGACGCGCGGGCTCGCGCCACCGCGAGCAGGTAGTTGTTGCGCCTGGCATCGAGGAGCGTGTCCTCGGTCAGCGTGCCCGGCGTAACCAGACGCACCACGTCGCGGCGCACGACGCTCTTGGCGCCGCGCTTTCGCGCCTCGGCGGGATCTTCGAGCTGTTCGCACACGGCAACGCGATGGCCGAGAACAATGAGGCGGTGGAGGTATTCGTCCGCGCGCTCGATCGGTACGCCGCACATCGGAATGTCGTGGCCGAGATGCTTGCCCCGTTTGGTCAGCACGATGCCGAGGGCGCGTGAAGCAATCTCGGCGTCGTCGAAAAACAACTCGTAGAAATCGCCCATCCGATAAAACAGCAGGCAATCCGGATTGGCGGCCTTGATCTCGATATATTGCTCCATCATCGGCGTGACGCGGCCGCCGTCGTCCGTCGCTTTTGGCGTGATGCGATCGGGCTCCGGTGAAGTTCCGGTCTCGTCAATGGCGATAGGGCGCGCGGCATCCATGGCGCCGGACGCTAGCAGAGGCGGATCGGGGGCAAAAGGACAGCAGTGAGCGATGCTCACCGCTTAAATGGTTATCGCGAAACGGCCGGATCGGGACTAGACGATTCTCAGAACGGATAGGGGTTCGGCTTCGACTTGATCGTCATCCACTGCCACTGGGTGAATTCATCCCAATTGGCCGGGCCGCCGATCCGCGTCCCGTTACCGGAGGCACCCGATCCGCCGAACGGCACATGGGGTTCGTCGGCAACGGTCTGATCGTTGATGTGCAGCAGGCCGGTATTGAGGCGATTGCCGACGGCGATCGCGCGTCCGACATCGGCCGAGAACACCCCGGCCGAAAGTCCGTACTCGTTATGATTGGCGAGTTGCACGGCTTCATCATCGCTGCCGATGGACGTGATGGCGGCCACCGGTCCGAAGATTTCCTCATCGAATGCGCGCATTCCCGGTTTCACACCGGTCAGCACCGTCGGCTTGTAAAACGGACCGTCGAACGTGCCCCCGGCTTCCAGCTTGGCCCCGGCTGCGACCGCCTCCTTGACGATACCGTCGATGCGTTGGGCCTGCGCTTTCGAGATCACCGGTCCGAGCGCCACCTGTCCCAGCGGATCGCCGACCGGCAGGTGGTTCGCCTTGGCGACGAGTTTCTCCGTCAGCGACGCGGTGATTTTCTGCTGCGCCAGGATGCGGCCGGTGGTCATGCAGATTTGACCCTGATGGAACCAGGCGGCGAACGCGATCGCCGAAGCGGCGGCGTCGAGATCGGCGTCCTCAAGGACGATCACGGCGTTCTTGCCGCCGAGTTCCAGCTGGACCTTTTTCAGATGCTTGCCGGCGAGTTCGCCGATCCGGCGACCGACATTGCTCGAGCCGGTGAACGATACCATGGCGATGTCCGGATCGGTGCAGAGCGCCTCGCCGGCGTCGGCGCCGCCGGGCAGAACGTGGAGGACACCTTTCGGCAAGCCGGCTTCCTCGAATGCCCGGGCGATGATGAAGCCGCCGGTCATGACCGTGCGCGGATCGGGCTTGAGGATGACGGTGTTGCCGGTCGCCAGAGCCGGTCCGACGGCGCGCAGCGACAGGATGAGCGGGAAGTTGAATGGCGAGATGACGGCGATGACGCCGCGGGGAACCCGCCGGGCAATGCTGATGCGGCCGGGATTGGAAGGCAGCACAACACCCTGCGGCTCGGTGCACATGGCGGCGGAGCGATAAAGTCCTTCGGTCACCATGTGGATCTCGAATCCGGCCTTCGCCGGAATGCCGCCGGTCTCACGCGCGATCCAGGGGATCAGCTCTTCCTGATTGTCCTCCAGCACGCGGGCTGCCTTGCGCAGGATGGCGGCGCGCTCTTCGTAGGGCGTCGCCGCCCAGCCGGGCTGCGCGGCGCGGGCCTCGGCCGCGGCTCTGCGAACGTCCGCGGCGGTGGCATTGCCGACGCTGGTAATTTTGTTGCCGGTGGCCGGCTCGAGGATGTCCAGCGATCCGCCGGCGGCGCTGCGCCATTCGGTGCCGAAGACACGGCCGCGCCAGGTATCCTCAACGAGCAATTTCCCGACAGGTGCGTTCATTTTTGAATCCTCCCCTATGACCCGCTTTTGCGGCTGATGTCTTGTGATCTTGGCGATACGCCTTGCCAGCTTGGCTGTTGGCGCGTCGTGATATCTAAAAGGATATATCGAGATCCGTGCGATGCAACAATAGAAGCCGGTCTCATCGCGGGTATTTTTGTCGGCTACGCGAAAGGTGTGGGCCGTGCGCCTATTCCCCGTTAAATCCCGGACCGGGCCGTCAGTTCTGGTTTCTCTTCCCGTCCACGATGGCGTCGCGCACGATCAATCTGCGGCGAACCGGAAACAGTGTGATGTCAAAGGCGCGCGAAATAACGCCCCAAACTCCGCCCGGAGCAAACAGCATCAGCCCGATGGCGAGCGCGCCAAGCAGCATCAGATACCAGGAGCCCAGTGCCGCCAGGTAGTATTGCAGCAGGTAAAATATCGCGACGCCGACAATGGGGCCCTCCATCGTTCCGATGCCGCCGATGACGACGATGAAGATCACGTAGGCGGTCCAGTCGATGAGCGAGAATGCGGCGTCCGGTGAAATTCTGGCTTTCTGCAAAAAGATCAGCGCGCCTACCATGCCGGTCGCGGCGGCGGTCAGGACGTAGATCAAGAACTTGGTGCGGAAAACATCGACTCCGGTGCTCTCCGCCGCCGCTTCGGAATCGCCGATGGCGGAGAGGGCGAGGCCATGGCGCGAGCGCAACAGCCGGTACACCAGGACGAAAGTGCCGACGGCAAGCGCAAGCGCGAGCCAATAGGCGATGATGTCGCGCGCCGCCGGACCGCGCACCGCAAACAGCTCGCGCACAAAATCGAGACCCGCCATGCCCCCGGCAATGTCCGGAGGCAGTGAAGTGCCGGTGCCACCGCCCAGTTGCTTCACCTGCGCCAGGATGAGCCGGCAGACTTCGGCGACCACCCAGGTGCCGATGGCGAAATAGGCGCCCCGCAGGCGGAACACGATCAGCGCCGCCGGAATGGCGACAAGTCCGGCGACGACACCGGCAAGCAGGATCGACAGCGTTGGGTCGAGGCTCGTGACGATTGTGAAGGCGAACAGCGCATACGCGCCCACGCCGACGAAGGCCTGCTGGCCGACGGAAATCAGGCCGGCGCTGCCGGCGAGCAAATTCCATAATTGCGCCAGCGACAGCATGGTGAAGACGTAGAAAAGTTCCTGAAGCAGCAGGCGACTGGCGAATGCCGGCATTGCCAGCAAGAGGAGAATGCCGAGTACGGCGAGAATGAGCGTGACCGTCGACGCCCTGGTCGCTCGCGCCACGGCGAAACGCGGGCGGGGAGTTGCGCCGTCCTTGGCCGTCATCAACGTATCTTGCGACATGCGGCCACTCGCTAGTCCACCGCCCGCGGAAACAAGCCGCGCGGCCTTATCACCAGCACAATCAGGAACGCGATGTGGCCGGAGAGAATTTGCCATTCGGGATCGATATGCGCGCCAATTGTCTGCGCGAGGCCGACGACGATGCCGCCGGCAAGCGTGCCCCACAGGCTGCCGAGACCGCCGATGATGACCGCTTCGAAGGCGTAGAGCAGACGCGCCGGTCCGACGCTGGGATCGAAATTGGCGCGCGTGCCGAGGAAGAACGCGGCCAGCGCGCAGACGGCGAGCGAAATTCCCATGGTCAGCGCGTAGATCGAGCGATTATTGATGCCCATGAGCTGCGCGATCTCGACATCGTCGGACGTCGCGCGGAACGCTCTGCCTACGGCAGTGCGATAAAATACGCCGTTGAGCAACAAGATGACCGCGATTGCCGACACGAGGCAAATCAGCGGCATGACGCCGATCGCGATGCCGCCGCCGAGCGACAGCGACGCGCTTTGCAGCGGCCCGACGTCGAGGCGGCGCGTGTCCGCCGAAAACGATTCAAGGAGACCGTTCTGCACGATGATCGACAACCCGAAGGTGATCAGCAAAGGCGGAAGGATATTGCGGCCGAGCGCACGATTGAGCAGTACCGTCTGCAGCGCGTAACCGATGGCGAACATCAACGGCACGACGACGGCGCAGGCGACGACAAGCGGCACGCCCAGGCTCGTCGCGCCGAGGATCAAAAACGCCCCGAGCACGATCAGATCGCCGTGCGCCAGGTTGACGAGGCGCATGATGCCGAAAATGACCGAGAGCCCGGTGGCGTAAAGCGAATAAAGTCCGCCGAGCAGAATTCCTTGCAGTACCGTGTCGATCCAGCCGAGCATGCGCTTACAGTCCGAAATAGGCGGCGTGAATGGCGTCCGCGGGTCAGTTCTTTCGGGCGGCCGCTGAGGCTCACCCGGCCTTCCTGAAAACAATAGGCCCGGTCCGCGACCGACATGGCGTGGACGAGATCCTGCTCGACCAGAACCACGCTTGTGCCCCGCTGTTTAATGTCAGCGAGCGCCGCATAGATGTCGCGGATGACGATCGGAGCGAGACCGAGACTGAGTTCGTCGCAGAGAAGAATGCGCGGGTTCGACATCAGGCTTCGTCCGATGGCGACCATTTGTTGCTGGCCGCCGGACAGCGCCGTCGACGGCGTGTGGCGACGCTCCCGCAGCACGGGAAAGAGCTTGTAGATGCCGTTGAGATCCCACGACCCGCCGGTACGCCGGCCGTAGGCGCCGACCAGCAGGTTTTCCTCAACCGACAGCGAAGCGAACAGACGCCGTCCTTCCGGCACCAGCGCTATGCCGAGCCTGACGATATCGTATGCCGGAAGCGTCCCGATATCGTGGCCGTCAAGACGCACGGCGGCAGCCGGGCGCGGCAGCAGGCCCGCAATCGCTTTCAGGAAGGTGGACTTCCCGGCCCCGTTGGCGCCGATGATGGCGACTGTTTCACCCTCGTCGAGAGCGAACGTAATGCCGAACAGCGCCTGGAAGTCGCCGTAAAAGGCGGTGAGCTCGAGGGTCTCCAGCACGGCCTATGTCAGCGCCTCAAGCCTGTATGCCTTGGGGTCGGGCGTCTCACGCCGCGATGCCCATGTAGATCTCGCGGACCTCGTTCGAGGCCATGACCGAGCGGGGCTCGCCTTCGATGATCTTGCGTCCGAAATTCAGCACGACCAATCGCGAAACGACGGCGACCAGCGCATGCACGATGTGCTCGATCCAGACGATGGTCACGCCCGATTTTTTGATGTCCCGGACCAGTTCGACGAGCTCCTGGCATTCGGCTTCGGTCAGCCCGCCGGCGATTTCGTCGAGCAGGAGAACGCGCGGCGCGCTTGCGAGAGCGCGCGCCAGTTCCAGCCGTTTACGGCCAAGCAGATTGAGCGCGCCGGCAGGGCGGTTGGCGAAACCGATAAGGCCGGTGCGTTGCAGGATGTCGCCGCAGGCATCGATCACTTCGGCCTCGCGTTTGCGCCGTCCGTGGATGGCGGCGACGAGAAGATTCTCGAACACGGTGAGATTTTCGAAGGGATGCGGAATCTGGAACGAGCGTCCGATGCCCGCGATGCAACGGGCGCGCGGCGGCGCGCTGGTGATGTCGCGGCCGTCGAAATGGATCGTGCCGGCGTCCGGCTTTAGCAGCCCGGTGATGAGATTGAACAGCGTCGATTTTCCGGCGCCGTTGGGCCCGATTATGCCGAGCGCTTCGCCTGCGGCGACCTCAAGCTGGATGTCATCGATGGCTTTGAGCGAGCCGAACGATCGCGTCAGATTGTCCAGTCTCAGGATCACGCCGCTGCCCATTCGAGCGCCGGCCCGTGCGGGTCCGGCGCTCCATTCCTGCCAGGCCGATCGGCCAGACGGCCGCTCGGAATCCAAACCGTCCGCCGCTTACGCGATCGGCTCCATTTTGCCGCCGACCGGGATTTCCGGTGCGGTTTTGTTGTCGGTTATGACGATATCGTATTTGTTGCCGTCGCGTATCCGCCACTGGCCGCCGACGAGCGGCGTCTTGGCGACATTCTTCTGGGCGAACGGCGGCAATTTGGGGCTTCCCCATTCGATCTTGCCGACCACCGTGTCGAGCTTGGTCCCGGCGATGGCCTGCACGACCGCCTTGTTGCTGCCGACGTCGCCCGAGCGCTTCGCCACGTCGACGGCGAGTTCGAACAGCGCGTGCACGAACCCGATCGGCTGCGTCCACTGCTTGCCCGAAGACTTCTGATAGGCGTCGGCGATCTCCTTCGCCGATTGTCCGGTGAGCGACGATTTGAATGGATGGTTCGGCGACCACCAGACCTCGGAGGAAAGGTTGTTGCCGTTCTTGCCGAGGGCTTCCACCGCGACCGGGAACAGGATCGCCTTGCCGATCGAGGCAACCTTCGGCTTGAAGCCTTGTTGCGACGCCTGGTTCCAGAACGTCGTGAAGTCGGGAGGTATCATCACGCCGGTGATGATCTCGCATTGATCCTTCTTGAACGCGGCGATCTGCGCGCTGAAGTCGTCGGTGAGGTTTTGATAGCGGCCGGGATCGGTCAGCTTGTAGCCAAGCTTGTCGAGCACCGGTGGGAAGCCCACCATCTTGTCGCCCCAGGCGTTGCCGTCGCCATCATTGGGGAACAGGCCGCCGACGGATTTGTTGGTGTTCACCTGGCCCCACATGTTGGTGAAGACGGCGATCACGTCTTCGAGGCCCCAGAAGAAGTGATAAGTGTAGTTGAAGGGTTTCCATGCCGGGGGACCGCCGGCAGGGTTCGCCTGACGTCCGATGAACCAGGGCTGCCACGGCGCGACCGTGGAGATGCAAGGCACCTCCTCGATTTCGCATTGTGTGGAAACGGGATTGGTCGTTTCCGGAGTCGAGGCCACCAGCATCAGATCGATCTTGTTGGAAACGATCAGCTCTTTGGCGACTTCGGCGGCGCGGTTTGGGTTCGATTGGCTGTCCTTCACGACGACTTCGACCGGAAGCGTCGCGCTGCCGACTTTGACGCCGTCTTTCACCGTATTGAGGAAATTGGAGATGACGAAGTTGTCGGCTTCGGCAAAGGCGGCCAGCGGGCCGGTCTGCGGGCTGACATAGCCGAGCTTGAAGGTCTTGGCGGCATGCGCCGCCGGTGCGAATACCGAACCTGTCGCGAGCGCCGCGCCGGTTGCCGCCGACGCTTTCATAAAGCTGCGCCGGTTCACGCGATAGGCGTCTGATGTCCTTGCCATGCTGTTCCTCCCTGTCCGATCGGCAGCGTTGCCCGGGATCGGGCCTGTGCCGTTTGGCGTCCACTCCGGAGCGCGCCTTCAACTTGCGCCGAGCGTTGTCGGGCGTTATGTTCGATTATCGAACGAAGGTTCGCGCTTCGGATGATTGTTACCGAGCGTTGAATTCGTGTCAATCGCCGCGGCGCAGCCGGGCAGACGGACGATTTGCAGGCGCGATGGCGGAGCATCAACACCAAGACAAGGAGTTCATGGCGACACTCGCCAAGGGTCTCGCAGTGCTCGGAAGCTTCGACAAGCAGCGACCGGTCATGACCTTGTCGCAAGCAGCGCAGGCAACCGGGCTTTCCCGCGCCACGGCGCGGCGCATTCTGCGTACCCTCGCGGAACTCGGTTACGTCGCGCAGAACGGGCGCGAATTCTCCTTGTCCTCTGGAATCCTCAAGCTCGGCTTTGCCTACCTCGCGACGCAGAGCTGGATCGAGCAGGCGACGCCGCTGATGCGGCAACTCAGCGAGCAGTTCCACGAATCCTGCTCCGCGGCGATTCTGGAAGGGACCGAGATCGTCTACGTGGCGCGTTTCCCGGCGCGGCGTATCATGTCGGTAACGCTTGCGGTTGGCACGCGGCTGCCGGCTTTCTATACGTCGTTGGGGCGGATCCAGCTCGGCTTTCTCGACGAGGCCGAACTCTGGCGGCGGCTGAAGTCGCTGTGCATCGAGGCCTACACGCCGTCGACGATTACCGACATGCAGGCATTGTACGAGCGCGTGCGCGAGGACCATGCGCAGGGTTTCTCCATCGTCGACGAAGAGCTTGAACGCGGCCTGCGCTCGATCGCGGTGCCGGTGGTCGATCGCACCGGCCAGGCGATCGCCGCGATCAACGTGAGCACCCATTCGACGCGCACCACGCGCAACGAATTGCGTGAACGGTTTCTTCCAAGCCTGCATGCGGTGGCCGAGCGGATCACGCTTTCGGCCACCTGACGGGCAAGGGTGAGCACACAAGCGATCCACCTATGTGACGTTCTTCATCACCACGCTGATATCGTCGGGATTGATCAAATCCGACGCGGTCCAGCCGTTGAGGTCGTATTCGGCCATGCACTGCTCGGCGAAGCCCTTGTACTTCGCGCTCTGGCCCATCATGTCGGCGATCGCGACCACTTCCGTGCGGATGTTCTCGTGGTTGCCGAAGTAGTTGCGCTCGTAGAGCGCGTGACGGCTGCCAAATTCGGTGCCGATCGCGTCCCACATCAGCTTCATGAGCTTCACGCGGTCTTCGGCGCCGTAGTTGTTGGAGCCGCGGACGTAAGGATCGAGATACTTACGCACCTCCGGCACCTTGAAATCGTTGGCGTGCGAAGGCAGATAGATCAGCGCACTCGCCAGGACGTTTTCGATGATCTCCCTCAGCCGCGTGTAGGCAATGTTCGACATCACCCGATAGGCCAGTCCATATTCCAGGTTCGGCGACACGAACCCGGGCGTCCACGGCGTCACCGTGCGCGCCATCGCGTCGGTCAGGCCCCAGAACAGATTGCGGAACGCAAGTACTTCGCCGACCTGCGCCTGGACGCCGCGAAAATCCTTGGCGCCCGTGGCTTCCACCGACTTGAGCAACAGGCCGGCCAGGAAATCCAGCTTTACGGAAAGCCGCGTGCAGCCGTGGAACATGAAACGCGGCAGGAAGCCCGAGCGCGGGAAGAAGTTGTTGACCTTGTCGATGTCGCCATAGGCGAACACGTTTTCGAAAGGCACGAACACCTTGTCGAACACGATGATGGAGTTGTTTTCGTCGAGCCGGCTCGACAGCGGATAGTCGAAAGGACTGCCCATCGCCGCCGCCGTCATTTCGTAGGAAGGGCGGCAATAGAGCTTTAGACCGGGCGAATTGTTCGGCACGATGCAGACGAACGCGAAGTCCTTGGTCTTGATCGGCAGCAACCCGTTATTGGCGATGAAGTTGTACTGCGTCAGCGTCGACGTCGTGGCCACAACCTTCGCGCCGCTGATGATCAGGCCGGCATCGGTCTCCTTTTCGACGTGCATGAAGACGTCGCGGACTTCTTCAAGCTGCTTGTTGCGATCCACCGGAGGGTTGACGATCGCGTGGTTGACGAAGGTGACCTCCTCGTTGACCTTCTTGTACCAGCGCCGGGCGTTCTCATCGAATGGCTTGTAGAAGTCCGGATTGGCGCCAAGCGTGGCGAGGAACGCGGCCTTGTAGTCCGGGGCGCGGCCCATCCAACCGTAAGTCACGCGCGCCCATTCGGCGATGGCATCGCGCCCGCCGACCATGTCGTCGACATTTCTCGGCGCCTTGAAGAATTTGTGGGTGTAGCCGCCGTTGCCGGTGTCGGTGGGCGTGCAGATGATGTCCTTACGCCCGTCGTGCAGCGCGTCATACATCCTCGCCAGCATGCGTACGGTGTTGCGGAAGGCGGGGTGCTTGGTGACGTCCTTGACGCGCTCCCCATAAATCCAGATCTCACGCCCGTCGCGAAGGCTGTCGAGATATTCTGCCGAGGTAAAAGGTTTGCTGCGCTCCTGCGACTTTGCGTTGCCGACTGGGGCATCGGGTGTCACTGACATTGGCGTTCCTCCTGATATGCTTTGTTGTTCGGATGCCGATGAGGCCAAAACGATGCGCCGACGGTGTGCATCCGCCGGCGCCGCCTTAGTGCAGCCGTCGCGTTTGGTGCTTCATGGATGGTTGGTAACGGCGCGTCCCGGGAAGAAGGCGATCGACGGTGCCGGCGGCGTCGCGCCACACGGCAAGGGGCGTGAACAGGTGCGGTTCGTCTATCGCGACGCTCATATGGGCCCCGTCGACGACCGTGCTGCGCGTGAAATGCAGACACGATCACAGTCACTCGACGGGGGGCGAGCGAACTCTCAGCTTTATTTGTTACACACGTAACTAAAAGCGCCGGGCTTTGCTGTCAAGCCGCAATCCGGGCGTGGCGCCAACTCTCCCGTGATCGCGCCGGGAGCGCCGTCGTCTTGCCTGCGGAGGCCGTCGCGGGTATCGTTCGGAAAACTTCGAATAACGCACGATGGTTCGATAATCGAACATTCGCTGTTCTATTCCCGCTCTGCGAAAGGCAGCGAGAGGGATCAAACGCAAGAGGGGAAAGCGCCATGAGCGTCGCGAAGGACGAAAAGGAAACCGGCGCCGGGAAGGCCGGCAAGACCGGGCGAGCCGGAATGACGACGCCGCAGACCGGCGCTGAATATCTCGATTCGCTGCGCGACGACCGCACCGTCTACATCTACGGCGAGCGCGTGAAGGACGTGACGACGCATCCCGCCTTCCGCAACACCTCGCGCATGGTGGCGCGTCTGTTCGACGCGATGCACGACAAGAAGCACGCCGACAAGATCATGGTGCCGACCGACACCGGCAACGGCGGCGAGACCCACGCTTTCTTCAAGGCGCCGAAATCGCTTGACGATCTGTTGGCGGGAAGAAGCGCCATCGCCGAATGGGCGAGGCTTTCATACGGCTGGCTGGGCCGCGCGCCCGATTACAAGGCGTCGTTCCTGGCGACGCTCGGTGCCAATGCGAAATTCTACGATCCCTACTCGGACAACGCGCGGCGCTGGTACAAATTCAGCCAGGAGCGCGTGCCGTTCGTCAATCACGCCATCATCCATCCCCCGGTCGACCGCGACCGCCCGCCGAACGAGGTCGCCGACGTTTGCTGCCAAGTCGAGAAAGAGACCGACGCCGGCATCGTTGTGTCCGGCGCCAAGGTGGTGGCCACCGGTTCCGTGCTCACGAATTACACCTTCGTCGCGCATCACGGCCTCATTCCGGTGCAGGACAAGAATTTCGCGGTGGTGTTCATGGTGCCGACCAACCATCCGGGGGTGAAATTTATCTGCCGCACCTCGTACGAGATGACATCGACCGTGATGGGCAGCCCGTTCGATTACCCCTTGTCGAGCCGTATCGACGAGAACGACGCCGTGTTCATTCTCGACAAGGTTCTGGTGCCCTGGGAGAACGTCTTCGTTTACGGCGACCTGGAAAAAGCCAACAACTTCTTCCCGCGCACCGGCTTCCTGCCGCGCTTCGTCGTCCATGGCTGCACGCGGCTCGCCGTCAAGCTCGACTTCATCGCAGGGCTGTTGCTCAAGGCGGTGGAAGCCTCGGGCACCAAGGATTATCGCGGCGTGCAGGCCAATGTCGGCGAGGTCATCGCCTGGCGCAATCTGTTCTGGGCGTTGTCGGATGCGATGGTGCGCGATCCGAAGCCGTGGATCGACGATTACGTGCTGCCGAACATGGATCCGGGCAATGCCTACCAGATCATCGCCACCATCGCCTACTCCAAGGTGAAATACATCATCGAGCAGACCGTCGCGTCGGGTCTCATCTACCTCAACTCACACGCCAGCGACTTCAAGAATGCGGAGATTCGCCCGTATATCGACCGCTATATGCGTGGCTCGAACGGCTACAAGGCGGAGGAACGCGTCAAGCTGATGAAGCTTTTGTGGGATTGCCTGGCGACGGAATTTGGCGGCCGCCATGAGCTCTATGAAATCAACTACGGCGGATCGACCGAAGAAATCCGCCGCTACTGCCTGTTCGGGGCGCAGGCTTCAGGCAATGCCGACCGCTTCAAAGGATTCGCCGAAGATTGCATGGCTGAATACGACCTTGATGGCTGGCGGGTGCCCGATCTCACCGATCCGGGCGAACTCAGCTATCACGTCATGCGCGGGGCGAAGCGATAGAGGCGCAATAATCCTGCTCGGCTCGGCCAGGATCGATGGCCGTTCGCCGCGTTCGGGTCGCTCGTAAAAGTTATGCTGGCTTTTAGGTGCAGCCATGCCATCGCTTTCGCTCGCGACCGGAAGTTTCAATTGCAGGCCGATGGCCGCGATCCGGCCTCGCACAAGAGTTGCGATTGCCGGTATAAGGTTCAGCCGAGCATGAATTGGGCAATCGCAGGATGAACCGGAGAGATCGGCGCGCCGCCCTGGCGCGCGGCAAGGTTGTCGTGGCGTCTACGCCACCCGACATTCCCGCGCTGGCCGCCGAAGCGACCCTCGCCTACCAACAGGGGCGGATCGTCGACGCGGAAGTCGCTTGCAAACAAATCCTTGCGCGGGCGCCCGGGCATTCCGAGGCGCTGAATATTCTCGGCGTCGTATATCAGGCTTCCGGCAACCATAGACTTGCGGCCAAGACGTTGGCAAAAGCCATTACTGCGAACGACTTCGACGCGGCTTGCCACTATAACATCGCGACGTCCTATCAAGCCCTCGGCGAGCGCGCTGCCGCCGTAAATCATTTCAAGAGGGCGATCGTGCTCGGCCTAAGCGGCAAGGGCGTCGAACCGTTTCTGATGCAGAATACGGTCATCGCCTCGCTCGCGAGCGGGACCGTCGACGAGCGCGGGCTGCCTGTCAAAATCGATGACCTGTTTGACGCCGGCCACATAGCCGAGATCGCCGATAACATTTTTTTGCGGTGCGCGTTGGAATCGACAATCATCCGCGGTGTCACTCTGGAGCTGTTCCTGAGCGGTTTGCGCCACGCGCTGCTCCGCCTAGCAATTGGCAACATTTCCGATCCGGCCAAGGTCGCAGACGAGGTGCTCGGTCTTTTCTGCGCTCTCGCCCAGCAGTGTTTTCTGAACGAATATGTCTACGCGCAAACCGCCGACGAAACGCAGGGCGCACAACGGCTGCGCGAGGAGTTGCTGCAAAGATTGTCGGCCGAGAGCGACGTGCCCGCGCTGCTGCTCGCGGCCGTGGCGGCCTATTTCCCGCTTCATGCGCTTGCCGGCGCAGCGTCCCTGCTGGCCAAGGATGGGCTGCCGGAAACCGCGGAGCTTTTACGGCTTCAGGTGCGCGAGCCCTTGGAAGAGGCGGCGGATCTCCTCGCGATCCCGACGCTGACCGCGATCGAAGACAGCACGTCGCGGGAGGTCATGCGGCAGTACGAGGAAAATCCATATCCGCGTTGGACGATCAACCCGTTGGCCGCGCTCGGCCGCGATCCCGACGGCATATCCAATGCCGCCGTTCAATCGGAATCCGTGCAAAATATCCTTATCGTCGGCTGCGGCACGGGCGAACATCCGTTTGACGTCGCGCAAAAGTCGCCGCAAGCGCGCGTTCTTGCGATCGACCTCAGTCGGGTGAGCCTTGCCTATGCGCGAAGAAAGACGCGCGAGGAGGGGCTGCAGAACATCGAATATGCTCAAGCCGATATTCTCAAATTGTCCGCGATCGACCGCACGTTCGATCGCATCGAGGCGCTCGGCGTCTTGCATCACCTGGCGGACCCTTTGACCGGATGGCGCGCATTGCTGCCGCTGCTGGCGCCTGGCGGCGTCATGCGCATCGGCCTTTACAGCGAAACCGCGCGGCGCTCGATTGTCGAAGCGCGGGCGTTGATCGCCGAGCGTGGCTTTCCGGCCACGGCCGAGGGGATTCGGGCGTTGCGCCAGACGATTATCAAAGGGCAAGACGAGCCGCGCTGGAAATCGCTGGTCAGGACCGTCGATTTCTACAGCATGAGCGGTTGCCGTGACATCTTTTTCAACGTCATGGAGCACCGCTTCACTATCCCTGCGATCAAGTCGTTCCTCGACGAAAACGGACTTCGGTTTCTTGGATTCGAGATCGAGTCGAACGTGATCGAGAAGTTCCGCGAGCGGCTTCCCGCCTCCGATGCGCTCGTCAACCTCGATTATTGGCAAGCGTTCGAGGCGGACCATCCGCAGACTTTTTTGAATATGTACACTTTCTCGATCCGCCGTAGTTGAGGCGGAGTGGGCCTCGCCGGCGACGGAGTCTGTAACCGACGCCGGTTAGAGCATCGGCGACATGCCGAGACGGTCCATCATCCGATGGTCGCGGCTGGGCTCGGGGTTCGGCGTGGTGAGGAGCTTCGGTCCGCTAAAGATCGAATTGGCCCCAGCAAGGAAGCATAACGCCTGCATTTCCTCGTTCATGGTCTCGCGGCCGGCCGAGAGCCGCACCATCGAACGCGGCATGGCAATACGGGTTACGGCGATCGTGCGCACGAACTCGATCGGCTCGAGCGAAGGCGTGTCCGCGAGCGGCGTGCCCCCGACGCGGACCAGCATATTGATTGGCACCGACTCCGGATGGACCGGCAGGCTCGCCAGCGTCGCAATCATGCCGAACTCGGTCCTCGCGCGCCTCACCCATGCCGACGATGCCGCCACAGCAAACATGGATGCCGGCGGCGCGCACATGCTCGAGAGTCAAAAGCCGGTCGTCGTAGGTTCGCGTCGTTATGACCCGCCCATAGAATTCGGGAGAGGTGTCGATGTTGTGATTGTAATAGTCGAGGCCCGCGGATTTGAGCCTTTGCGCCTGAGGCGCCGTCAGCATCCCGAGCGTTACGCAGGTCTCCAGTCCGAGCGCCTTGACGCCCGCAACCATGGCGCAAACGCGGTCGAGGTCGCGGTCCTTCGGGGCCCGCCACGCCGCGCCCATGCAGAACCGGCTGGCGCCGGCGGCTTGGGCCGCGCGGGCCTCGGCGAGCACCGCATCGAGAGGCATGAGCTTATCGGCGGAGACGCCGGTTTCGAATTGAGCGCTCTGTGGACAGTAGGCGCAGTCCTCGGGGCAGCCGCCGGTCTTGATCGACAGCAGCGTTGAGATCTGTACCTCGGACGGATCGAAATTCTCACGGTGGACGCTTTGTGCCCGGAAAAGGAGCTCCGAAAGCGGCAGATCGAACAGCGCGCGCAACTCGTCGCGGGTCCAGTCGTGCCGCGGCAGCGGATGTGGCGCAGAGGTCGGCGATGGTGCTTCGGCGATCGACATTTTCTCACCATACCCTGTGCCTGTCAGCGGCACAAAATCAGAGGGTCTCAATCTTACCCGCCCCAAGCGAGGCTGCGGCCCCGACCCACATGTGGCACAGCAGTGCCAAAAAGAAAAAGGCCCCGCGGTTTCCCGCGGGGCCCTATCTATTTGCCGACTGCCGGTCTTAGTTCTTCGTAACCAGCGGATGCGGCGCCTCGGGAGCCCAGATACGGAAGCCGAGGCGCGTCCAGACGTCGAGGCTGCCTCTGCCCGCCGGCGTGTCCTGACCCGCGATCTGGTCGGTGAACCAGACTTGCAAGTCAACCGGGCCGAAGTCGTACCCAACCAGCGCACCGAGAGCAGCGGTCTGATATTTGCCGCAAAAGCTCCCATTGGGCGTGCCAGCCCCAAACGGCGTGCAGTTGCCGGAATCGGCGGTGGTCTGCACCTCGAAATAGCCAACCGGGCCGACCGACCACTTACCGAACTTGTAAAGGGCCATCAGGTCGCCATACAGCGCATTGCCGCTGGTGATGTTCCCGCCAGCCGGTAACGGTGGAGAACCGATCACGCCGGGCACGCAGCAATTGCCAGACGACCGCGTGTTGATGTCGTAGAAGAAGTTCGCCGACGCGACCCAGTTATTGCCGAGGTAGCTAACTGCGAAAGACGGCTCAAAGGTCCAGTAGTCCGGATTCGGCGTGAAGTTGCCGACGCCCCCTTTCGTGCCGTCCGGTGCGGTGAAGTTAAAGCCGGCAGACACGAACAGGCCACCGCCCAAATTCCACGACAGCGCGATCGGGTTGAAGAAGGTATTAGTATATACAAAGCCACCGCCGGTTAGTGGAGAGCCGCCGCTGCAACTGCCGGTGTTGTTTGGAGCAGGGCCTTGGCCGCACGTTGTGAACACATAAAAAGCTTGCACCAACGAGGCCGAGTAGGTGGCGCCGAGGAAATTCCAGCCCGGCACCCAAAGCAGCGGCACGGCCTGAGCGATCGCTGGCAACTTAGCACAGGCGCCGTTGCCGGTCCCGACGCACTGATTGCCCGTGCTAGGCCCGGATGTGCCGGTACTAACGCCGAGATAAGCTGTTTCCAGGCCCGTGTAGATGCCGGGAGGTGCTGCGGCACCCAGCGGCAAACCGATCGTGGCGCCGTTCAAGCGGTTTTGAAAGGTGCCGGATTCCATTGCGGTGGCAGAACCAGCAACGCCGCCAATCGCGAGCGCCGCTATTCCGCCCAGTACGATATTTCTAAGTCGGGTCATCTGCCCCTCCGTGTTGTCCCCAAGACCCCTGCATTTCGCACGGTGCTTGACTCGTCGGCACGACTGCCAACTGCCCGTACCGTCGTGCAAGCCAACAAAGAATGCAATGCTTTGTGACATCCGCCGCGGGGGGAAACGTCACTTAGATCGGAGTAGTTGCAAAAATATCACGAAATTGGAGGCCGCCGACCCTCTCCAATGTCGCGCAATAAATCGTAATAAAATCAATGGCTTAGCCAATGCAGCGGCGGCGTTTTTCGGCCGACCGCGCGCGAAGGCGCAAGAATCCGCCGAGCGGCGCCGGTGCGGGAGCAAACAAAGAAACCGCGCATCAATCACCCCATTCGAGCGAGTCCGGCAACGCGGTTGGTTCGCTTATTTGCGAAGAGTTTTTGCTCACCAGAAATCGAGAGTCGGCCAAATTGTTTGCTCGTGCGTATGCAGAAGCGACGCGAGCTTGCCGATATGAAGCACGACCGGAACGACACCATGCGCGTGGCGTAACGCGAAGATGTGACCGACAAATAACGAATGATCGCCGCAGTCATGTCGCGCGGTTATTTTGGCGGCTATCGTTGCATTGGCGTGCGCGAACACCGGGCGTATCGCCGGCGTATTCGTACTCTGGCTGGATTTCATCGACCGGCCGGCCGGCGAAGTGACCGATCAAGGATTCTTGCCCACGCGCCAGAATATTCACGCCGAAATGGCCGGCTTCCAAGAGGAAGGCGTGCATGCGCGCTTTCTTGGCGACCGAGATTACGCACAAAGGCGGATCCAGCGAGCCAGACATGAACGCATTGGCGGTCATGCCGCGAACCTCGCCGCGCACCTCCGTAGTGATGACGGTAACGCCGGTGACGAAAGACGCCATAACCCGGCGGAAGAGGCCTTCGGTTACCGCGCCGTCGAGGGCGGATGGAGATGTCACAACTGTCATTGCCGAATGATACGGAGCGTTGTGGGCCGAGGCAAGGATATCGCCCACTCACCGGGCTTCTTTGGCCCGATCCTTACTTTGACGGACTGTTGTCGACGTCTTTCGCCAGCGCCGCCAGCGCGTTTTTATAGACGGCTTGGACCTGGCTCGAATTGCCATCCGCGATATCGGGAAACTGATCGTTGCGCATGTATAAGGCGCGGATCAACTTCAGGTCTGCGTGGGTCGAGAACATGTAAGAGGCGTTGTTGTCCGGCGTGCGCGCCCAAATGATGTAATCCGCAGGGTTGAGTTCGCTGCGGCCGAAATAAACCTTGTGGTCGTTGGTCACCACCATCGCCACTGGAAGTTTCTGGGTCGGGTCGGTTGAAATTCCCAGATTTTGGGCTGTCGGCGCTGGAAACTCCTGCTTGGCGCCGATCGTATCGACGAATTTCAGTATTTTTTGAAGCTGTGCCGGTGAAATCGGCGGGGCGTCCTGCGCCAGAACCGACACATCCACTGTTAGCATCGTAAAGATCGCCGCTGCCAGCAGCCGTTTCATTCGGGACCTCATGCCGTTCCACTTCCAGACAATCTAGCCGCTGCCGTCGTCGCGACAACCGCCGCCCGGCGGCGTCTCAACCGGCGACGCCATCGCGAGGCATCCCCGGTTCGCCACGGGCATCCGAGCGCTTCGTTTACCGTCACGACTTGACCAATTTGCGGCCGGTGACGGCTTCGAGATTCTTGAAGAAAATCTTGTCCCGGTCGGTTTTCGACAGCTCCAGCGACTTGAAGAATCCGCAGCGTCTCGCGGGGATACATCGTTCCCCCCTCGGGATCGTACGGGCAATCGGAGGCGAAAACGATCTTGTCGCGCGGGAAGAATTCCAGGCCGGCTTTGGTCGCCGGTTCGGCGGTGAAGACGGCCGTGTCGGCCCAGAAATCCTCCTTGAAATAATCGAGCACGCGCTTCTTGAGGCTTTTGCGCAGCGAAACATAATCCTTGTCCGAAGTGCGCGAGCCCATCACGTCGTTGCCGGGGCCGATGCGGCCTTCGAGCATCGGCACGATACCGCCGAAATGGTGCGTGATGAGTTTCAGATCGGGATGGTTGTCCATGATCTTCGAGTAGACAAGGCGCATCATGGCGGTCGCCGTCTCGTAGGACCAGCCGAAGGTCCACCAGATCTCGTAAAGCGATTTATCCTCGGTGATATAGTCCGGCATCTCGGCGCCGCGCGCCGGATGCATCCAAACCGGAATGCCGAGTTCACTCATCTTGTCCCAGAACGGCAGATATTCGGGACGATCGAGTGGTTTGCCGTTGACGTTGGTGTAGATCTGCACGCCCAGTGCGCCGAGCTCTTTGACGGCGCGTTTCGCCTCGGCAACGCCGGCATCTGCCGCCGCAAGCGAGACCTGAGCCACCCAGCCGGGAAAGTGATCCTTTTCCTTGGCGATGAGTTCGGCAAAGCCATCGTTGATGATGCGGCAAAACTCGTCGATTTGCGCCGGCGTCTTGGCGATAAACTCGATCGGGGGCTGCGTGTACGAGAGAATCTGCTGATAGTCCTTGTGGCCGTCGACGATCTTCTTGCGCACGTCGAGGTCATGCAGCGCCGGCAGGGAGCGCACCCGCTTGCCCATGTCTTTGAAATCGGTGGCGACATCGTCGAGCATGTCGAAGAATTTCTTCGGGAAAAAATGCGTGTATGCGTCAATGCGCATGGGGCGTGTTTCTCCTTATATGCCGCGGGTTTCTAGCACGCGCGCGACCGCAGCCATAGGCGGCAAAAGCTCACGCAATATGATGCTCAAACCGCGCGAGGATTTCCGGGGGGATCGGTTGCGATCTGACGCGCTGCGGATCGGCGGAGATCGCGGACCACCCACACCCGGGTCTCGAATCCTTCGACCGCAAGCGCCCCGGCCTTGCTAAGCCGGTGTTCGACCTTGAAGCTTGATCGGCCGCATTCCACCAGCGCCGTCTCGATCGCCACCTCGTCGCCGAACCGGGTCGGCTGGCGAAAGCGCGCCCGCGCCTCCACCAGCGGATGACCGGCGAAGTCGTAGGCCTTGAGATAGTCGATCTTGTTCATGCCGAGCGCGCGCTCGATCAGAACCGTCGTGCAGGTGTCGAAAATCTCGAAATAGCGCGGATAGAAGATGATCCCGGCGGGATCGCAGTCGCACCACTCGATGCGCACGTTGTGGATGTTGGTGAGCATTCCAGCGTGCCGGAATTCACCGCGGCGTCATGCGCAGCGCCGCGTCCAGCCGGACAACCGTGCCGTTGAGGTAGCGGTTTTCGATCATGTGTTGCACCAGGGCGGCGAATTGCGCCGGATCGCCCAGCTTTTTTGGAAACGGCAGCGACGCCGCGAGGCTGTCCTGCGCCTGCTGCGTTAGCCCGAGCAGCATCGGCGTCAGAAATATGCCGGGAGCGATGGCGTTGACGCGTATCCCGAACTGGGCGAACTCGCGCGCAGCCGGCAAGACCAGGCCGACGATGCCGCCCTTCGAGGACGCGTACGCGGCCTGGCCGATCTGGCCTTCGTAGGCCGCGACCGAGGCAGTGCAGACGATAATGCCGCGCTCGCCATCGGTGAGCGGATCGAGCGTCGACATGGCGGCGGCGGCAAGCCGCATCGCGTTGAACGTGCCGATCAGGTTGACGCGAATGACATGCTCGTAGTCGGCAAGCGGCATCGGCCCTTCTTTGCCAAGGATGCGCTTGGCGGTCCCGATACCGGCGCAATTGACCAGGATGCGCGCAGGACCGTGGTCGGCGGCGGCCTTGGCGATTGCCGCCTCGGTGCTGGCGCTATCGCTTACGTCGCAGTGGATAGAGATGCCGTTGATGTCGATCGCAACCTCGGCGGCTACCTTGGTGTTGACGTCGAGGAGGGCAACCTTGGCGCCGGCGGCGGCCAGCATGCGCGCCGTCGCGGCGCCGAGGCCGGAGCCCCCGCCGGTGACGAGCGCCGCATGTCCACGAATATCCATGATCAACTCGCTTTTGCTGTGGGGATTGTCGAACGACCCGCGATAATGACGTTGGCAGGCGGCGGATCCGCGTAGAGGTCTTCGACCAAAGCGGCGCGATGGGCAAGCATCGCGCGCTGGTTGATCGAACCTTTGTCGGTGACCTCGCCCACGTCAAGCGACGGCGGCTCGGCGAGCAGGATGGCGCGGTTGATGCGCGCCGATGTGCCGCGATCCGGGTCCGCGAGCGCTTCCAAAAAGTGCGCGAATGCCTTTTTCACACGGGAGTCGTCGAGCACCATCGCGGCCGGGGCGTCGCGCGCCAGATCCGGCGCCAGCTTCCGGCATGCTTCGACATCGGGAATGATCAAAGCGGCGACGTCGTCGCGGTCCGGTCCCGCCAGTACGACGTCACGCACCAGCGGTGCGCAATGCGCGATAAGCGCCATGCGCAGCGGTCCGACGCTGACCCAGGTGCCGGTAGCGAGCTTGAAGTCCTCGGCGATGCGCCCGTCGAAAAGAAGGCCTTTGGCCGGATCGGCAGGGTCCTCGAATTTGAGCGCGTCGCCGATCTTATAAAACCCTTCCTCGTCGAAGGCGGCCGCGGTGATGGCCGGCGCGCGCCAATAGCCTGGCGTCACGTTGGGGCCTTTGAACCGCGTCTCGAGCTTGCCGTCGTTGGGAATGAGTTTGACCTCGAGGCCCGGCAGCGGCAGGCCGATATTGCCGACGTGTTCGCTTTCCCAGCTGCAGGCGAGCGCGGCTGGACCGGTCTCGGTCGAGCCGAGGCTGCTGAGAAAGATGACGCGCTCGCCCACGGTGTTGACCGCCAGATCTTGCAGCACGTCATGCACGTGCTGAGGGAGCCCGGCGCCGGCATAGAACATCACTTTGAGCCGGCTGAAGAATTTTTCGCGCACCGCGCGATCGGACTGGAGATGCGGCACCAGCATCTCAAAGCCTTTCGGCACGTTGAAGTAGATGGTCGGTGCGATGTCGCGGAGGTTGCGTACCGTAATCTCGATGGCGCCCGGAATGGGCTTTCCTTCGTCGATATAGAACGAGCCGCCATTAAACAGCACGAGTCCAAAGTCGTGATTGCCGCCGAAGGTGTGGTTCCACGGCAGCCAGTCGAGCAGGACCGGCGGCTCGTCGGCCGCGAACTCGAGCCCGCCGAGTATCATCGCCTGGTTCGCGCACAGCATGCGCTGTGGGTTGATGACGCCCTTTGGCTGGCCGGTGGAGCCGGACGTGAACAGGATTTTCGCGATCGTGTCGGGACCGACATTGGCGTGGGCCGCCTCGACCGCCGCCGTCGGTCGCGCGCCGGACAGTTCCGCGAACGGCGTCATCGGCCGGCTATCCGCGGGATTTTCGGTGACGACCACCTCGACGTCCGCCGGCACGGTGGCAGCAATGGCGCGCGCGAATGCAGTCCCGTTCGCTGCGAAGACCAAGCCAGGCGTCAGGATTTCCAAGATGCTCTTGAGCTTCTTGAAGTCCTGCGAGACCAGCGAATAGGGCACCGAGATCGGCGAATAGGGAATGCCGATATGCATCGCGGCAAGGCCGAGAAAAGCATGTTCGATGTCGTTGCCGGACAGGATCGCGATCGGGCGATCCGCCGAGAGATCACGTTCCAGCAACGCGGCGGCGATCGCGCGCACCGCCGCAAAGGCTGCTGCGTAGGTTACCGTCCGCCACTGGCCTGTGCCGTCGCGCTGGGCGAGAAAAACGCGCTCCGGTGCCGTGCCGGCCCAATGAGCAAGCCGCTCTGTGAGGTTTTTCGGATAAGGCCGCAGCGGTTTCGGCGAACGCATGAGGATTGCGCCATCGGCCCTGCGCTCGACCAGAACCTCCGGCGCGCCGAGCCGCACCGCGCGCAATGGAGCCCGCGTCGGATCGGAATGGGTCTGTGCCGAAGTGCGCGTCATGCCGCTAACTGCGCACGACCTTGGGGCCGCGCTTTTCCAGAAAATCCCTGAGCCGCCGCTTGGCCTCACCGTCGCCTTGCGCGATAGCCGCGGTCAGCGCCTCGGTGGCGAAGCCGGCGGCCGGGTCGCCGCGGGCGATGCGCGGCAGCATATGCGTGACGGCAAAGTTGGTGAACGGCGCATTGGCGGCAATCCGCTCCGCGAGTTCGATGGCTTTGGCAAGCCCGGCGCCGACCTCGACGAGATATTGCGTGAGCCCGATCGCCTGGCCTTCTTCGGCGCTGAGCGTTTGCCCGGTCAGCATCATGTCCATCATGCGGGCCACGCCGATGAGCGGCGGCAAGCGCACCGAACCGCCGCCGCCGACGAAGATGCCGCGGCTTCCCTCCGGCAGCGCATAGAACGCCGAACGCTCGGCCACCCGAATGTGGGCGGCTGCGGCAAGTTCGAGACCGCCGCCGACCACCGCGCCGTGGAGGACGGCGACGACGGGCACTTTCCCGTACTGAATGCGGTCGAAGGCACGGTGCCAGAACCGCGAGTGTTCGATGCCGGCGATGACGTCGCGCTCCTGGAGTTCCGAGAGGTCGAGCCCGGCGCTGAAGTGCTCGCCATCGCCGGCCAAGACAACGGCGCGGATGCCATCGGGCAAGGAGGCGAAGAATGCCTCCATTCCCGCCACCGTCGTGTCGTCGAGTGCGTTGCGTTTTTGCTCGCGATGCAGCCGCAGCACCGCGACTTCGCCGCGCCGCTCGGCGCGAAGCGAAGGTGGCAGGACGCAAAAATCGCCGGCGCGATCGTCCACGGCAAGCCCGTCGGATCAGGTTCTCATTCGGGTGACATTTCTGCCGAACCGCGTCAAGGCGCTGTCATTCCGGCCGAACGGCGCTGATTTGACCCTGTCATCCGCGCCTCCTAAATAGCGGGCACGAAAGGCGCGGCGCGCTGTTTGGACGGCCGCCCGCCCAGGGAGCAAAGCATGCGCGAGGTTTTCATTTGCGATGCGGCGCGCACCGCGATCGGCCGCTACGGCGGCGCACTCGCGAAGGTTCGCACCGACGATCTCGCCGCGGTTCCGATCCGGGCGCTCGTCGCGCGCAATCCGCAAGCCGACTGGTCGCGGCTCGATGAAGTATTCCTCGGTTGCGCCAATCAGGCAGGCGAAGACAACCGCAACGTGGCGCGCATGTCGCTGCTGCTGGCCGGATTGCCCGACACGGTCCCCGGGCTGACCGTCAACCGGCTCTGCGCCTCCGGGCTCAACGCGGTCGGCGATGCGGCGCGGGCGATCCGCACCGGCGATATGGATTTCGCCATCGCCGGCGGCGTCGAATCGATGACACGCGCGCCCATGGTGATGGGCAAAGCCAGCGAGGCGTTTTCGCGGTCAGTCGAAATCCATGACACCACGATCGGCTGGCGCTTTATCAATCCGCTGTTCAAGGCCCAGTATGGTGTCGACTCGATGCCCGAGACCGCCGAGAACGTCGCGGAAGAATTCCAGGTTGCGCGCGGGGATCAGGATGCGTTTGCGCTGCGTTCGCAACAGTGCGCCGCCAAGGCCGCCGCGTCAGGCTATTTTGCCGAGGAGATCGTGCCGGTGCAGGCGCCGGGCGGCAAAGCCGGGTCGATCGCGGTCGACAAGGACGAGCACATCCGGCCGGATACGACGCTCGACAATCTCGCCAAGCTCAAGCCCATCGTGCGCAATCCCGGCACCATCACCGCCGGCAACGCCTCCGGCGTGAACGACGGAGCGGCCGCCATCATCCTCGCCAGTGAAGACGCCGTGAAGGCCCACGGCTTGAAACCGCGCGCGCGGGTGCTCGGTATGGCCTCCGCGGCAGTGCCGCCGCGGATCATGGGCATCGGCCCGGTGCCGTCGACGCGCAAATTGATGGAGCGGCTCGGTCTGAAGATCGGCGACTTCGATTTGATCGAACTCAATGAAGCCTTCGCGTCGCAGGGGCTGGCTTGCCTGCGCCAGCTCGGCGTTGCCGACGACGCCGAACACGTCAATCCGCATGGCGGCGCGATTGCGCTCGGTCACCCGCTCGGCATGTCCGGGGCGCGATTGGCGTTGACTGCCGTGCACGGCCTGGAGAAGCGCGGCGGTAAGCGGGCGCTGGCGACCATGTGCGTCGGGGTGGGGCAGGGCGTCTCGCTGGCGATGGAGCGGATTTAGGAAAGTCCCGGCGCGCCAATGGCAGGCATAATCCGCTTCGTACTTGGGAACTTTACCCTCACCTTCCTGGTCATTGGCCTCGTAGCGTCGGCCATAGCGCTTTTGCGTGCGCCGAAGCCGCTGACCGCGGCGGCAGTGATCGAGGCCTTGTTTTTCTATTTTCTGCTGTTCTCGATCGGTTTCAGCTTTTTCTACAATTTTGTCGTGCACACGTTTTTTGGCGAAGTGGCCGCGCGCATGATCGGCTGGGCAGACAGCCCGTTCCAGGCCGAAGTCGGCTTCGCCAGTCTCGGGTTTTCGGCTGTCGGCTTCCTCGCCTGCCGCCGTGGCTTCGATCTTCGTCTCGCGGCGATCGTTGGGCCGGCGCTGTTTCTGCTCGGGGCCGCGGGCGGCCACATCTATCAGATCGTCTCGGCCCACAATTTTGCCTCGGGCAATGCCGGGGTGATCCTCTATACCGATATCGCCATTCCCGCGATCGGCTTTGGGCTGTTGTGGCTGCAGCATCGGTTCAGCCCGCATGCCACGTGAATTTAAGGAGACGTCGTTGTGCCGATGAGTCCGGGATACGTTCCCTTCCATCCCAATCCGTCGAAGCCGAAATACAAAGCGCCGCCGGGCGCGGTCGATGCGCATTGTCACGTGTTCGGTCCGGAGAGCAAATTTCCCTATGCGCCGGAGCGCAAATACACGCCTTGCGACGCGCCGAAGGAGAAGCTGTTCGCGCTGCGTGACTTTCTCGGCTTCGATAAGAATGTGATCGTGCAGGCGTCCTGCCACTCCAAGGACAATCGTGCGATGGTCGACGCGCTCGAAGCCTCCGCGGGCCGCGCCAAGGGTGTCGCTTTCGTCGGCGAGGAAGTGACCGACGAAGAGCTCAAATGGATGGACAAGGCCGGCGTTCGCGGTGTGCGCTTTAACTTTCTCAAGCGGCTCGTCGATTTTACGCCGCGCGACGTGCTTGAGCGCATCGCCAGGCGCGTGGACAAGCTCGGCTGGCATATCGTGGTATATTTCGAAATGCACGATCTGCCCGAACTCGAGGATTTCTTCGCCACGCTACCGACGACGGTCGTGGTCGATCACATGGGCACGCCCGACATCAAGAAGGGCGTCGATCACCCGGAGAACCAGCGGTTCCACCGGTTGATGGACACGCGCAAGAATTTCTGGGTCAAGGCAACCTGCCCGGAGCGGATGACAGTCGCGGGTCCACCCTACGACGACGTCGTTCCGTTCGGACGCGCCCTGGTCGAGTTGTTCCCCGACCGCGTGATCTGGGGCACCGATTGGCCGCATCCCAACGTGAAAGTCGCGCCGGACGACGGCGTCCTGGTCGACTATATTCCCAAGATCGCGCCCACCGCCGAGCTTCAACGGAAGCTCCTGGTCGACAATCCGATGCGGCTTTATTGGAGTTAGAACGGTTCGCAAGTGCCGGAAGCACTTACGTTGCCAAGCTGCGCCGCGCTATATATGTCAAACCAAACGGGAGAGATGCGCATGGCTCGCCAGGAGAAGGTTTACGACGACATTCCCGGCACGTTCGTGTTCGATGCCGAGCGCTCCCGCCAGGGCTACGGCATCAACATGTTCTGCATGTCGCTGATGAAGGAAGACAACCGCCGGGCCTTCAAAGCCAACGAAGCGGAATATCTGAAGAAGTTCAAGCTGACGCCGGAGCAGACCGAAGCCATCCTCAAGCGCGACTACAACCGCATGCTCGAGCTTGGCGGCAACATCTACTTTACAGCCAAGCTTGGCGCCACGGACGGGCATTCGTTCCAGCACCTCGCGGCGGTGATGACCGGCAATTCGCAGGACGACTATGCGAAAATGATGATCGGTGGCGGCCGATCGGTCGAGGGCAACCGCTCGCGGTCAGGCAAGAATGCGCCGTCGAAACTCCTCTCCGGATCGGCGGCCAAGAAAGCCTCCTCCGCAAGGACCAAGGCGCCGCCGAAAGCCAAAGCTAAATCAAAGTCCAAACCGAAATCAGCAAAACGGAAGTGAGCCGTGGCCAGGATCGTCGCAGGTATAGGTTCGTCGCACGTGCCCGCCATCGGCGCGGCAATCGACAACAACAAGACCGAGGAGCCGTACTGGAAACGCGTGTTCTCGGGTTTCGAAAAGTCGCAGGAATGGATGCGCGAGACCAAGCCCGACGTTGCCATCATCGTCTACAACGATCATGCGTCGGCGTTTTCCGTCGACCTCATTCCGACCTTCGCGCTGGGCTGCGCCGCGGAATTCCCGCCGGCTGATGAGGGCTGGGGCCCGCGTCCGGTGCCGGTGGTGGAAGGCTATCCGGCGCTCGCCTCGCATATCGCCCAGTCGGTCATCCTCGATGAGTTCGACCTGACGATCTGCAACAAGATGGAGGTCGATCACGGCATGACGGTGCCGATGAACCTCCTGTTCGGCAAGGTCGAGAAGGACTCGCACTGGCCGTGTCCGGTCATCCCGCTCGCGGTCAATGTGGTGATGTACCCGCCGCCGACCGGACATCGCTGCTTCATGCTTGGCCGTGCCATCCGCAAGGCGGTGGAGTCCTATCCGGAAGACCTCAAGGTCGTGATCTTCGGCACCGGCGGGCTGTCGCACCAGATTTCAGGCCCGCGCGCGGGCCTGATCAACAGCAAGTGGGACAAGGCCTTCCTCGACAATCTGTCGAAGGATCCGCAGAAGCTCGTCAAGATTCCCCATGTCGATTATATGCGCGAGGCCGGCGCCGAAGGCATCGAGATGGTGATGTGGCTGATCATGCGCGGCGCGCTCGACGACAAGGTGGATGAGGTCTACCGATTTTACACGGTGCCGGCTTCGAACACCGCGGTCGGACACATCATTCTCGCAAACCGGCCGCGGGCCGCCCGCCGTCACCCCGCTGCGCACAAGACCACGAAGCGTCACGCCGCCAAACGTCCTGCGACAAAGCACAAACGTGCGGCGGCGCGCGCCAAGACGGCTGTCATCAGAGGCCGGTGATGAAGATTTGCGTCGCCGGCCAGGGTGCTTTCGGGCAGAAGCACCTTGATGCGCTCAAGCGGATTCCCGACGTCGAGGTCACCTCGCTGGTCGGTGGCAATCAGGACGCGACCGCCGAGGTCGCGAAGAAATACGGCATCCCCCACTACACCGGCGACCTCTCCGAGGGCATCAAACGCGCCGACGCGGTGATCCTCACCACCCCGACCAAGATGCATTTCCGCCAGGGCGAGCAGGTGATGCGCGCCGGCAAGCATGTCCTCGTGGAAATCCCGGTTACCGACAGCGTCGAGGACGCCGAAGCGCTCGTCAAGATCGCCAAGCAGACCGGCGTAATCGCCATGGGCGGCCACGTGCGGCGCTTTAATCCCAGCCACCAATTCGTGCACAAGCGCATCGTCAAGGGCGAGCTGAAAATCCAGCAGATGGACGTTCAGACCTATTTCTTCCGCAGGAAGAACATGAACGCGGCCGGCCAGCCGCGGAGTTGGACCGACCATTTGCTGTGGCACCATGCGGCGCACACGATCGACCTGTTCCAATATCAAACCGGCCAGACGATCTCGGATTGCTACGCCGTGCAGGGGCCGATTCACCCGCAGCTCAACATCGCCATGGACATGGGCATCGTCGCCAAGGTGCCATCCGGGTCGATACTGACGCTGTCGCTGTCGTTCAACAATGACGGGCCGATCGGATCGTTCTTCCGTTACATCTGCGACAACGGGACCTACAAGGCCTATTACGACGATCTCGTCGACGGCAAGGACAACAAGATCGACTTGTCCAAAGTCGACGTCTCCATGGACGGCATCGAGCTTGAGGATCGCGAGTTCATTGCCGCCATCAAAGAAAAGCGCGAGCCGAATTCCAGCCTGGCCGAGCTGCTTCCCTGCATGCACGTTCTCGGCAAGCTCGAAGGCATCATCGACCCGCAGCGCAAGGCGCACGCTTAGGCTCGTCAAGCGAAAGCGACATGGCGGCAATGAAGGTCGTCGACATCGAAGCCGCCGCCGACGCCGGTCCCGAGGTTGCCTCGGCGACTGAACGGAAAGTCGTCAATCTGGCGCTTCAGGGCGGCGGCAGCCACGGCGCGTTCACGTGGGGTGTGCTCGACCGCCTGCTCGAGGAAAATCGACTGGAGTTCGACGGCATCAGCGGCACGAGCGCCGGCGCCGTCAATGCCGTCGTGCTGGCGGCGGGGGCGAGGGCCGTGGCATGCCTACGCCCAGTATCGACCGGCTGGCGAATGAAGGAATAACGTTCTTCGCGTTCTACGCGCAGCCGAGTTGCACACCCGGTCGCGCCGCTATGCAGACTTCAAAGAGATCGAGCCAGAACAGCGGAGACTTCGCGCATGAAACGCCCGTAGATAGTCTGCCGCCTCGGGCCCCACAGCCAAGATGCGGCGTCGACCGATCAATGTCTGTGTTTGGGCCCGAAGCGTCGGTTCGCTGCGATACAATATGAGCAAAGCCATGCGCCGGCGGAAATGCAGCCTCATGGTCGCGATCGGCTTGGCGGGTTCGGCGCTGAGCATGATCGCGCGCGATGAAGTCTCAGCGCAGCAAGGTTCGCCAGCTTCCCTGCAGGACGGCGGCGTCGCTTCGGCCTTCATAAACAACGGTCAGGATTTCACCCGGCCGGAGACGCTCTTCCAGCTACGATACCTCTATCAAACCAATCCCGGAAGCGGTGCGGTGCCGGGCACCATACGCACGGTTACGCGCGATTCCGTGATCTTGAGATCTGACTTAAAAGTAGATCTCGCGCCACAATGGACGCTGGCTCTGCGCGGCGATCTACCTTTTACGGCTAAAGACCCGATTACTGCCGACAATCCCGCCGGAGGATACGTTTACGGTTTGGGCGATGCGGATGTACAGGCCGCTCTTATAAACACTTTGAATGCACGATGGGCGGTCGGCGGTGGTCTCCGCATTGTCGCGCCGACCGGTAGTGACGACCTGACCAGCGGAAAATGGCAGGCGCTCCCGATCATCGGCGCGCGCCTTATGTTGCCTGAGTTGAGCAAAGGCAGCTTCTTCACCGCACTGATACGTTACGACGTAAGCTTCGCTGGTGATCCTACGGCAAAGGACATTAGCAATCTGCAATTTGCGCCGACACTTAATATCAATTTGCCGGATCGCTGGTTCATTACGTTCTATCCGAACCCCGACATTCGGCTCAATTTCGGCGATCCGGTCACCGGTCAGACCGGACGGCTGTTCCTGCCGATGGACGTGATGGTGGGCCGCACGGTGATGAAGAACACCACCGTGTCTCTGGAAGTTGGCGTGCCGATAATCAATGATTACCCGGTCTATGATTTTAAAACCGTCGCGCGCTTTAATCTGAAGTTCTAAAGGCCCGGCCGCCTCACTTCTGTCCGCCCGAGTACCGCGGGTGGTGCTGCGTGTCGCCGCTAAACAAAATTTGCATGACCGCTTTGGGTCAAACGCTGCGGAGCCAGTCAAGCCCGACGGCGCAGTTTGTCAGCTATTGATCCGATAGCGACCACACTTTTGCAGCGCCGTGAATGACGTTAAGTGGCCATGAACGAACTCATGCAGCGCAGCAAACAGTGTTTCTATTCGATTACTCGTCGGCTTCTTGCGCAGGTGTTCGCAGAGAATGGAGTGTTGCCGCCGTCGGGCCAAGTGTAAACTTCCGCGCCATTGTCGGTGGTGAACACCACGATCGTATTCTGGTCGAGGCCATTATCCTTGAGCCAGTTCAAAGACGACGCCGACGTTGTCATCCAACTGCTTCAACGCAGCCTCTTCCAAGCCGAAATCCGTCGTCGGGTTGCGCATGGCGTCGTATTTGGGCGACAGGTGCGTCAAAACGTGGGCGCGCGTCGGGTTCATCCGGACGAAGAACGGCTTGCCGTCTTTCTTAGCCTTATCCATGAACGCGATCGTCGAAGCCGATATCACTTCGTCGAAGGTGGTCATGTCGTATTTGATGCCGGGCTTCGGCTCCGGTGGTAACGGTCCCTCATCGACGATCCTCTGTTTGCCTACCTTACCCCAACGCGGCATCACTGTTGGATCATCGACGTTTGTCGCCCAGCTATGGACGAGGTTGCGCGGGCCGACCGTGTCCTTCCACTCGGGCGGATAGGTGTAGTAAAAGGGGTCCTCCATCGCATTGAGGTGGTACAGGTAGCCAAAATACTCATCGAAACCATGGCTAGTCGGCAGCATATGATTGAGGTCGCCCAAATGGTTTTTGCCAAATTGCCCGGTTTCGTAGCCCAAAGCCTTGAGGGCGTCGGCGATAGTCGGCGCCTGATCAGGCATTCCTAGTGTCGAGCCCGGCTGGCCGACCGTAGCCATCCCGGTGCGGCGTCCAGCATTAGGCCCTGGT
>CAWHJE010000016.1:0-475593 GCA_963829465.1 uncultured Alphaproteobacteria bacterium | reverse complement strand
GCTGCTCGACGAGTTGGCGTCATAAGAAAGCCGCTCGGGCTTGCCGCAGAAAAAGCTAAACGCTTTTGGGAACGCCGCTGGTGGTCGAGGCCGTGCAGGACCGTCGATCCAAACCCGATCTGCGATCAGGCGCTGCGCGCCTTTCGCCAACAAATTTCTTCTCCTCGTGGGTGCGCGCGTCAACGCCGCTCCGCCGATCTTTGCCCGAACGTCGTTCGACGCTCGACTGCCTTTTCTTCGCCATAGCTCTCTCCACAAAATCAGCCGAGAATGTGCCCAGTATTGAGTGGAGAAATAGTAAACGCCGTTATTTTTGACGATGATGCATTCGGCATGCGCCTGATCTTCCACGGTGGCGGGAAGCGGCGTGCGCTGCAATCAACATTCGTGGCCAATATGACCACGAATGGACTTGATCATGCGGTAATGAACTCACCCGGCTTTAATTTTAAGGCTTTAACGGCTGCCTCAGGGAGCAGGCCATATGCCTCAACTTTCTCATTCGGGGCCATCACGCTCGCGATAATTGCCTCAGCTTTGTTCGCATCCTCTTCGGCGACGTAATAGACTGTCCGCAGCGGCGGATCGCCCGCGCCAAGCGACCGCACCGTTGGACGGAAGCAGCAGGCAAAGTCGTGGGAATTGCGCGCCGCGATGAGCATGGCGCGGCTTTGGCGCGATCAGGGTAAGCGGGATGAAGCCCGCGATCTTCTCTCTCCTGTCTACGGCTGGTTCACCGAAGGATTCGACACGCTCGATCTGAAAGAGGCCAAGGCGTTACACGATGAGCTGCACGCCTGACATCTAATTTCGAAACGGCCTCTTAAATTCAATCCACTGGGGCCATAGCGTCAGGGAGGAGCCGATGGTTTGGAAACTCTACTATGAGATTCCATCCGCACTGCCGCCAGTCCTATATTGTGACCTATTTGAAACGAAAGAAGAGGCGCTGCAAAGGGCGTTCGAGTACTATACCAAGCCGTCGCACGGCAAATTGGTTCGACGGATTGATCACGAAGCCGAGGGGACGATTAACCAGTCAAAAATCGAGGAGTGGTGTCGCACGCAAGCTGCTACAAAGCAGCAGTGACGCCGTCCTCCACGTGACCGAGCGTCTGTCAATTACGGAGGAATGCGCCCCCCTGCTGATAAGCGTGCGTTCGCTTTTTCGCCAAGCGGCAGTCGGAACCTTGGGATGGAGCAAAGAGGTCAAATAATTAGTGCGAACTTTCGAGCCGCAATGATGAGGCGGCTCCAAGCCGCTCCGGCACGATTAACGGCGGCTGTCGCCGTTCGGCATATTCGCGTTCGCGCTCTCGCGACAGCTGCTTGGCCTCCCTACGCCGCTTATCCGCTTCTTTGTTACCCACATAATCTGGCTCATAGGGCAGGATGATTTTGGACTTTGTGACCATGACTTCATCCCTTCTTCGGTGATGGGCTCGCGACGTGGACGCCATCACGCTAAGAAGCGTGTTAAAAGATGAGGTCTGGCAGCACGAGAGAACTGGGGCGAAACCACTGGTGTTGTTCTTGGCCACCAGCCTCATTAATCAAATGTGCATGCCAAGCGGACGCCGCAAGATCAACGAGCGCGCCAGCGGCGATTAGGAACTGCAACAGCGCAAAGGGGCGGCCGGATGTTGTCCATGACACTCTTTAAGGTTCGTGCCTGGCTGTCCCTACCGGAAATCAATTCCGGACGTATTGATGATGCAGTCCTCCGAGGAGCGGCTTGGCGATGATGCTGCCGACGGTCTCGATTGCCCGCGAAACTGGCGCATCCTTGTCCAGTGATAAGTGCGTGCGCGCATCGTTGTAGTATTTCTGATACGATCCCAGCAGGTGGCGAAGATGCCGCTCGCCAAATACAACGACATTGTCCAAGCACTCCCGCCTGATCGAGCCGATCAGCCGTTCCGCATATCCGTTTTGCCACGGCGATCGCGCCGCGGTCGGCCGGTCACGAATGCCCATCGCCCGAAGGCGACGAATGAAAATGTCGCCATAAACAGCGTCGCGGTCGCGGACCATGTATTGCGCCGCAGCTGTCCACCCATAGGCCTCTGTGAGCTGACGCGCGATCCATTCTGCCGTCGGATGCGCAGTGACGCCTAGCCATAGGATTTGGCGCCGACCATGTTTCAATATCAGCAGTCCATAGAGTAATCGAAACGAGATGGTCGGAGCCACGAACAGGTCCATCGACGCGATGCCATCAGCATGATTGTATAGGAACGTCTTCCAGCCCTGGGTTGGAGGCCTCCTATGTTTTGCCATGTACTTGGCGACCGTGGTCTGCCCGACATCAATTCCCAGCTTGAGAAGTTCACCATGGATCCGTGGTGCGCCCCACAGCGAATTTGCGATACTCATATCGCGAATGAGTTGTCGGATGTCATCGGGCGTCCTCGGCCGGCCACCACGCGGCCGTGATTTCCAGCGCCAATAGGTTCGGAAACCAGCACGATGCCAACCGATCACTGTCTCCGGCTTGATGATTTGCAACGCATCCAGCACTTTTGGGGCCAGACTATAAATCCCGGCAAACACAAACGATCAATGTTGCTGAAGTTCACCCGCTTCGGTGATCTGCGCCGCAGCACATTGAGTTGATGCCGCAGCAAAACGATTTCGGCCTGCAACGCAACCTGCGACCGGAACAGTCCGATCACTGCCCACCAGATCAACCTACAGAGATCACTCATCGGAAGAAGGTATCATCCGATTCGCAGCTATGCGTCAGCCATTTTGAGTTTTCGGTAGGGACAGCTCCCCGCAGAGATGATCAATGCCGACGCGACGCATTTTTTCGCCAGCGGCCCGATAATAGGGGAGTCCCGCTCGCTGTGCGGCCTCGTCATCTCCATAAATAAAATCGCCGTCGGCTGCGACTTTGATCGAGATCAATGCGACCGGCCCGCAAATCGAGACAATTGGCAGATGCCGCTTTTTATCTACCGCTGCCCGAACACCGGAGCCCGCGTCCAAGGCTTTTCCCCTGAAGATGTTTCAGAAGACAGCCATTCTTACGAACCGGTGACCTGCCCCGTGTGCCACCAAATCCACCACGTCAATCCGACCACCGGCAAAGTTTTGGGAGGAGCTGCCAAGGAACGGGCTGGGCCCTGAAGAGCACGGGAGGAAAAGTCATGGAATGGTTCAGCCAGAAAACAACAATAGCCGGCGCTCAAGTTCCAAATTGGCTGATCGTTCTCGGCGCCATCGTTGTAGCCGTGCTCATTTACGAGATGATGCTCATCAAGGCACCAGCATAGCGGCCGCCTATGAAAACGGGCTGCAACCTAGCAATGTCGTGTTTCAATCGAATCTCCTATTCTGCCGCCATGCCACGCCGCTTCACACCGCCTCGGACCGTTGAAGAAACTCTCGCCTGCTTCATCGTCAAAGATCACCGCGGCCAAAGGCTCGCCTACGTACGAGGATGAGCCGGGGCGGCGCGCGGGGCGCGCTTGCTTACCAAAGATGAAGCACTGCGGCGAAAATCGCCAAGCGCTCGGGTCAGCACAAGCCGTTGACCCGACGCTTAGTGCGTGACGTTCAGGGCACGCGAACGTAGACGGGCAGAGAGTATCCCTGCTTGCAGTCGTTCCCGCCAAAGGTCGTAACGTCACATCCTTCGACCACCAAACGATAAAGTCCGGGACTGAGCTGCCCGTCGGCCCAACTCCAGGTCCACGAACCCGCGTTATTGGGGATTGTCTGTTGGGCAATATCGTCCTGGCCAATATTTTGGCCGTCCCTGTCATAACGCACGACAAACTTATCGTAGGTGAAGGGATCGGTCGTGCTCCACGTTAGTCCGAGAAAACCCGCGCCCCCGTAGCCCATCTGCACAGAATTTGGCCCAGTATTGGGCGAATAGCTCATGGCACCGCCGTCAAACGTCTGATAACGACCGCCTCCGCCATCGGGGTGATTCATTTCTGGGCCTGTCGGGCAGCCTAGTCTTTCACTCCCACGCATTTCCTGATATCTTTGCAAAAATAGCCCCGAGATGCTAAAGAAAAAGCAGTAGACGGGCATCGGCGCTGCAGTTCGATACCACGCCTGCATTTGCCCGCCCCAACAACCCCACAATTCATTCGCGTCGAACAGCAGGAAAGTCATCAGCGAGCACTCGAAGAAGACCGAATTGCTCGAGAGCAGCGGCTACTGTCAGGCGCCGACTGCAAGTGGACCCAATTGCAGAAATCGCAACATTGGTATTGCCGTGTGCCAACGGCAGGACGTGCCGTTTATCGCCAACTAAAGATAAGAGGTGGCATCCGCAACACCCCGGACACCTTCTCGGTCCATGAGGCGGCGCAGCAAATCGCCTGCCGCGCCACCGGCCGGATAGACAGCTGCGACTTCGCCACCGAGCCGTTTAACGACCCGAGCGACGTTAATCCCGCCGCCGCCGGGGTCGTGCCGTGGCGAGGCGCAGCGCATCTTCGTGAAGGGCGCCAATTTGCCAATCGACGTCGAGACATCGATGGCGGGTTCGGGGTCACGGTAATAGCTTGCTCGTGAATCGGCTGATTGTGCGGGCGACGTCTGATTGAATATGACAATTGGGATAACCTCAACCGCGAGCATCAATGCGAAAAATCGCGACCGTCTTCGAGTAAGACCTTGACGCGCCATGGTGACACCTTTGTGTTGCCACCCGTAGGGGTGCAGCCCCCGTCGCCCCTTATCACAGCTTCGAATCATAACGCTGTTGTTGATATGTTGCGATGTCCCATTCGAGGATGAGCCGGAGCGGCGATCAGTGGCGAGTTTGCTCTCGTGCGACTTAGGGCGCGACGGCTCGCGATGAACGTCGCCAAGCTGCCGGATTTGGGCCGCAAGTCGCAGCCTATAAACTAAAGCAAACAATTCTTATCGGGCCGCCGTCTCATTTTTGGTGCGGCCCGCGCATTAGCTTCAGCGCCGTTTCAATGCGCCTCCAAGTTTCGGCGTCTTCTGTCTTGCCTTCCTTTTCGAAGGTAGAAGCTTTTTGCGCCGCCTCGACAACTGCGTTGTCACCGTGTGCTTCCAATAGCTGCCGCGCGTAGTCCTGGATATCGATTTCCCCCATTTTCATGGCATCATGCTCCTCTTCGTCAAGAAAGTTTCGTTAAGCCGATGGGATGGGTGCCAGCCATTTCAGGCATCCACTAATCCTCCACCAGGCGCTCATATTCGGGCATCACGCCAATCTCGCGACCTACTGCCTCTGGATCGCAGTGGTCATTGACTAACGAATTTCGCTTGGTATTCACCATGAAGTAGCGACCCACGTCCGACTCCGACTCGGCTCGACTGCCTCGGGCTACCTTTAACACTTCACCATTATGTCGAAGCTTGCGATTGATGCGCTGAATGAGCGCACGCATCGGTATCGGGACTCTTTGCCTGGTGGCCATCACTTTTCCCCTAACAGTGAGATCATCCTACACCCTTTTAAGAGCATGAGCGCATAAGCGCATAAGCGCATCCCAAGATGATGAAAGCCTTGAATGTTTCATTCCGCGCCGGGCTTCGAGCCCCCTCGCATCGGTACTCAATTCACTTGTTATTAAAAGTTCTGATGATTCACTGGTCGGGCGTGATTCTCTGCGGTATCTCATTAGGTAACTACAATGCTCGATGGCCAACCGTTTTGCACTGACTTGGCTTAGTTTATCGGCGAACGGCATTCACGTCGCTGCCGCCGAAGCTTTGCAATTTGATATTGTGTCAAGCATGATGAAGCGGGAGGCCTTTGCAGTCGCCGACATCTACGTGCCGGTCAAACGGCGCGCCACGCTCGACCAAAAGCGGGTGGACGAAATCGTCGCCAGCATGCTCGATAGCGGCAAACAAACCCCGATCCTTGTGCGACCGGACGGCGCGCGCTTTGTGCTGGTCGAGGGCCTGCACCGACTGGAGGCCGCTAAAGCGCTTGGTGAGAAAACTATAGTAGGCTTCCGCGTCGACGCGCGTAAGCACTGATCGGGTCGATACAATGCGCTGCTCGTTTCATCGCTTCAAGCGGCCACGCCGACCTCGAGGAGTGTCTCCTTGGCTTTGGCAAGTTGTGCTCTAAGCTCGTCTGCCGAACGCTTCAGATTATCGCGTCGCAATCCCGCAGCTTTGGCGTATGTCGGATAAGCGAAATGTGCAGGATCGTGGTTTTTGGCGCGCTCCTGCTCGATCAGGATTTCCCGATCGAGATCAACGGCCATGCAATCGAAATCGGCGATCATGTGTTCCATTAGAGCGACCCGTTGTCTCGTGCTGTCCACCTGAAACTCCATTCTGCGAATGAATCTCGCACGCGACCGCATCGGGGCGTCGAAGACCTTGGCTTCGCTCGCCGTTGGCACCGGCTTTTCCCAAGCATCAGCAGGCCCATAGGTGGTCTGATTTGGTTCAAGAACAGGATGACCGCTCATTGAAAGTGCCATTTTCGCACACTCCGTCTTGAAAGGTGTCGTTCACTCGATGCAGGAGCAAGACTGATGCCAGTTGTGCTTAAGCCCCGATCAAGGTCGCGGACGTGCCTCATGCGAGGACTTCGTCACGGGCGGTCATTTCTGACCTTGGAAAGCCATCAGTGACCACTGGACATCCAGATTAACACTCATCATATCTGCACTTGCATCAAGAGGAGGGCTGACGCCCTCGCCAACCTGCCTGTCCCTACCGCAAACTGAAAGCGGCTGACGATCGTCTGCGAATCGGTTGATACTTCATTCTGATGAGCGATCTTTGCAGGTTGATCTGGTCTGCGGTCTTCGCACTATTCCGGTCGCGGGCTGCGTTGCATGCTGAAATCCTGTTCCTTCGACACCAACTCAATGTGCTGCATCGCAGATCGCCCAAGCGAGTGGCTCTCAGCAACATTGATCGCCTGGTGTTTGCCGGGCTCTATTGTCTGGCTCCTCAAGTGCTCGATGCGCTGAAAATCCTCAAGCCGGAGACGGTGATCCGTTGGCACCGCGCCGGTTTCCGAGCCTATTGGCGCTGGAGATCACGACCGCACGGTGGCCGGCCAGGGACGCCACATGGGACCCGAGAGCTCATCCGCGACATGAGTATCGCTAATCCGCTCTGGGGCGCACCACGCATTCACGGTGAACTCCTTAAGCTCGGCATCGATGTCGGGCAAACCACGGTCGCCAAATACATGCCAAAGCGTAGGCGGCCTCCATCCCAGGGCTGGAGGACGTTCCTGCATAATCATGCTGACGGCATCGCGTCGATGGACCTGTTCGTGGTTCCGACCATCTCCTTCCGATTGCTCTATGGATTGCTGATATTGCAACACGGTCGCCGCCAAATCCTGTGTCTCGGGGTTACTGCACACCCAACGGCTGAATGGATCGCTCGTCAGCTCACGGAGACCTTTGGTTGGGAAGCAGCACCACGTTACATCGTCCGTGACCGAGACGCCGTCTACGGCGACATTTTTACCCGCCGCCTTCATGCGATGGGCATTCGTGACCGGCCGACTGCGGCACGATCGCCGTGGCAAAACGGATATGCGGAGCGACTGATCGGCTCGATCAGGCGGGATTGCTTGGATCATGTCGTTGTGTTTGGCGAGCGGCACCTTCGCCACCTACTCGAATCCTACCAGAGATATTATAACGAGGCCCGCACGCACTTATCGCTGAGCAAGGATGCACCGGTTTCGCGTGCGGTCCAGACCGTTGGCAGCATCATTGCCAAGCCGCTCCTGGGAGGATTGCATCACCAGTACGTCCGGATTTGATTTCCGGTAGGGACACCAGGCAAGCTTGCGAGCCGTCAGCCCTTGACGGAAAGGCGCACTGAGACCGTAACCGGCATCCGCCAGCACACAGCGGAAGCGCACGCCGATCGATATCAAGCGATCAATCTCCGCCAGTGCGATCTCGGGCTTTGTCCGTGTTGTTCGATATTCGGCCGGAACACCAGCTCGCTGCAGCCGCTGCCGATCGCTGATCCAACTGTCTGGAAGAAAAAGCCGCAACGCCGCCATCACCGGCACTTCGCCGCGGGCGAGCGTCAGTGACACCAGAGACTGACAGTTGGCGGTCTTGCCTAGCGCAGAAGCGTATTGCGCAGCAACGCCGACCGAGTGCGTGCCCTTCTTCGGCACCGCCGTATCATCGATTACCAACACCGCATCGCTGCCACCATCATAAAAATTACTTCTGCCGCATTAAGATTGGCGCATCGCCACGCGCTACGACAAGCTCGCCCGGAAACCTCCTTGCCGCCGCAGAACTCGTCGGTCCACGCTGTTGGATCAAGTTGTGAGTCCAGACATCTAGTATTCATAGCTCCTACCATTGTACGAGACATCTCTCTCGAGCAACCACCTCTTAGATCTCCGGGGCCTGTCGCGTGACCGAACCAATAAGGAGCCGCTGATGCCTGCTGTCGTCACTGGACCTGGTCCGTGGACGCCTCGCCGTGCGGCGCTGCGGCACAACGGCTGTGGAGATAAACACCCTACCAGGATGAACGCGACGACAAGCTCTTGCGCCGGACGGTGGCAGGGCTCGACAAGGGACCGATGCCCATGGGTTTTCGTGCCTATCGCGGGCGTGATCGCCGCAATCCTCGCCCATCACAGTGACCGCGCCTCTACCGCGGCGGCCATTTAGTGCAAGCTATCTGCACCGCCTCAGCGGCGCCGCCGCCTTCCAAGCGAAGCAGAAAATTGTGCAGTTGGTTCATTTGGCGAGGTCGAGAGGCTGCCGCCGCCACGCCTTTTCACAACGCGAGCCGCGTTAATACTGCCCCCACCGGTGTGCTGGGGGCACAGCGCACCTTGGAAAAGGCCGCTAGCTTACCAACGGAGGTGGAGACGTTGGCAGGAATTGCGGTGAGGGTAATGATTTGGGTCAAAGGGGCTCCGGCGACGCGATATTATGCTGAGCAGCTTTGCGCATGGGTCCTACAACATGAATGCAGCCGATACATCGCGTCCGCAACTGAAGATCCGTCGTATTAATCTGGATACGGGTCGTGAGAATGTGGCCGTAATCTCACGCCGATCAAAGGCACTGCGACCCGAGGTGTTTCGTGGTTTCAGCCGCGTCGAACTCCGTCGAAACTCCAAAGTACTGCTGGCAACTCTTCTGATCACGAATGATGACACGTTGGTAAGCCCCGATGATCTCGGCCTCGCCGAACCAGTATTCCGGCGTTTCGCCGAACCTGCCGGCAGCTTCGTGACGGTCACACCAGCCGCTCCACCCGACAGTCTCGATGCGGTGCGCGCCAAAATCCAGGGCCGGACACTGAGCGCCTCGGAAATCACTGCAATCGTGGATGACCTCACGCACTACCGCTATTCCGACATGGAGATTGCCGCGTTCCTTATCAGTTCCGGCAGTTTCATGACGAGCGATGAGCTTCTCGCTCTCACCCACGCAATGGCTCAAGCAGGGACACAACTTAAGTGGGATAAGCCGATCATTGTCGACAAGCATTGCATCGGTGGAATTCCGGGTAATCGCACTTCAATGATCGTGGTGCCGATCGTGGCGGCACACGGACTCACGATCCCCAAGACCTCGTCGCGAGCAATTACCTCCCCCGCAGGCACGGCTGACACGATGGAAGTGCTGGCGCGGGTCGACCTTGGGGTCGATGAAATGAAAGAGGTCGTTTCGGCATGTCACGGCTGTCTGGTATGGGGCGGGCATGTGAATCTGTCACCAGCCGATGACATCCTCATCTCGGTGGAGCGACCGCTCAGCCTCGACACCCGCGAGCAGATGGTCGCCTCGATCATGTCGAAGAAGCTAGCGGCGGGCTCAACCCATCTCTTGATCGATCTTCCGGTGGGTCCTGCGGCCAAGCTTACGAACGCCGCGGAGGCGATGCGGCTGCGTAAGCTGTTCGAGTTCGTCGGCGATCACTTCGGCATATCAGTAGAAGTCGTCACAACCGATGGCCGCCAGCCGATCGGCGACGGTATCGGGCCGGTGCTCGAGGCCCAGGACGTGATGGCCGTTCTGGCCAATGATTTCGGATCGCCACCAGACCTGCGCGAAAAGTCTCTGCGGCTTTCGGCTCATTTGCTTGAATATGACCCGCAGCTGCGCGGTGGGAGTGGTTATTCGCGCGCACGTGAGCTTCTCGAAAGCGGTGCCGCCCTCAAGCAGATGCAGAAGATCATCGATGCGCAGGGCCCTTCGATCTGTCAAACTGATCTTGGGACTCTAACAGCCGACGTGACGGCATCGAACGATGGCGTTGTCACGGGTATTGATTGCTTGCGCCTCAATCGCCTCGCCCGAACCGCCGGCGCACCTATCGACAAGGGCGCGGGCATCAAGATCTTCAAGAAAATTGGTGATCGCGTCGATAAGGGCGAGCCGCTCTATCGCATCTATGCCCTCGATCACTCGGAATACGATCTTGCGGTGGCCGCCGCGAAGTCCAGTCCAGGCTATCTGATCGACGGGCAGCGACCACCGTCCAGTCGCGAGACCACACCGTGAGGGACATTATCATTCAAAGCCTGCCGTCGGGTGCGAGCGATGCAAAACGGCTCGCGTCGCGGCTTGGCATTGCCGCAGCCGAAATCGCGATACACCCGTTTCCGGACGGCGAATTGGGCGTGACCGTTACGCCGGCGGCACCGGTCACAATCATATATGCGCCGCTCGATCGGCCCAATGAAAAACTTCTCAGCATTTTGTTCGCCGCCGAGTCGTTGCGCCGCAATGGCGCCAGGCGGCTCGTTCTGGTTGCGCCCTATCTCTGCTACATGCGGCAGGACAGCGCTTTTCACCTGGGGCAGGCCGTCAGTCAAAAGGCCGTTGGCCGGTTCCTCGCCGGTCTTATGGATCGTGTCATTACGGTCGACGCGCATCTCCATCGTACGGCCAATATCCATGACGTTTTCCCTGGCGTCGAGGCCGACAACCTCTCGGCGATGCCGGCGATCGCCGAGGTCCTTCATGCGATCGGACTTGACCCGCGAACTGTCGTCGTCGGCCCGGACGCCGAGTCCCGACCGTGGGTGAGCGAACTGGCCGCCCGCCTTGGAGTAGCTCACTCAGTTGCACAGAAGACGCGGCGTGGCGATCGTTCGGTAGTGGTCGCATTGACCGACCCAAGGGTCGTTCAAGGACGACCGGTCTTGCTCGTCGACGACATTGTCTCATCGGGCGGTACGCTGGTGGCTTGCGCCCGGAATGTTATCGAGGCTGGTGCTACATCGGTTGATGCTGTTGTTACTCATGCGCTGTTTCCTCCGGACACGACTGAAGAATTTGTTCGCGCCGGCATCGGCTCCATCCGTTCGACCAACAGCGTGCCTCACCCAACCAACGCGATCTCGCTCGATGGCGTGCTCGCAGCCGCCCTGCGCAACGAAATCGGTGAGAATGATCCCGCGGAGAGATCGACATGACGGTGACCGTTCAGTTTTGTGGTGCGGCTCGTACGGTGACCGGCTCTTGCTATCATTTCCAAAGCTCGAACGGACGGCTCCTGGTCGATTGCGGTCTGTTTCAGGGATCGAAGACGCTGAAGGCATTAAACTATGGTGCCTTTCCATTCCGCCCGGCCGACATCGATGCCGTACTCTTGACCCATGCCCACATAGACCACAGCGGCCTGCTGCCGAAGCTCATACGCGAGGGCTCCCGCGGCCGGATCATGGCCACGCGCGGCACTGTCGACTTATGCTCATATCTTCTTCCCGACGCCGGGAGCATCCAGGAATCGGAAGTAATCACCCTCAACCGGCGTAATGCGGCACGCGGGCGAGCCGAGGCCAGCCCAATCTATACCCAAGCCGACGCTACAGCTTCACTCGATGCCTTCCAGCCGGTCGAGTACGAAACGTGGTTTGAAGTCATACTAGGCGTTCGCGCTCGCTACTGGAACGCCGGTCATATTCTCGGTTCCGCCTCAATCGAACTCGAGTTCGCCGGCGAGGGAACGTCCGGACAGCCATTACGGGTAATCGTCTCCGGCGATATTGGTCCCGATGCAAAGCTGCTCCAGCCTGATCCTGCAGCGCCTTCAGGATTTCGACTATGTCCTTTCGGAATCAACCTACGGCAACGCCGATCGTCCACCGACGACGCCCGAGGCGCGGCGCCGAAGCCTCGCTGTCGAAGTACGTGAGGCGTATGCCGCCAAGGGAGCCTTGCTTATTCCGGCCTTCGCGGTGGAACGCACCCAAGAGTTAATCGTCGATCTCGTTGACCTGATGGAGCATAACAAAATACCCGTGGCGCCGATCTTCCTTGATTCTCCACTCGCCATTCACGCCACTGAAGTGTTCCGAAAACATGCTTCGAGCCTGGACCAGAATATTGATATTGATCGCGTCTTAAGCTCCCCACACCTGCGTTTCACTGAGACAGTTGATGAAAGCAAGGCCATTGCAAAGGTCTCCGGTTTTCACATCATCATCGCAGCGAGCGGAATGTGTGACGCCGGTCGCATCCGGCATCACCTCAAGCGTTGGCTATGGCGCAATGGCGCAACGGTCCTTTTAGTGGGTTTCCAGGCTCAAGGTACGCTTGGGCGTTTCCTCGAGGACGGCGTCAAGGCCGTGCGCATCCAGGGCGAGGAAATCAAAGTTGCAGCTCGGATCCGTCGCATCGACGAATACTCAGGACATGCCGACGGACCCGAACTTGCGCTTTGGATAGGGGCACGTCGTCCCATTCACAGAGGCGTATTCCTGGTCCACGGCGAGGAGCCCGCTATCTCAGGGTTATCCGACCGCATCTCCGAGCGAACAGTTCCCGCTGCACAGATCTTCCGTCCCATTCTGGACGATATTTACGAGCTTTCGACAGCGGTCCCCACGCCGATTGACGTGACGCGTCGTCGCCGGCTTGCGCCCGAGGCGGTGGTCGCTCTTGATTGGCACAATGACATGTCAAAACTCATCCTCGATATCAACGATCGAATCGAAGCAGCCGCCGACGACCGCGCGCGAGCTGTCATTATCCGAAGCTTGCGGCGCGCGATCGAAGGGCAGCGCTGAGTTAGTGCCTATATTTCCTGGCGTCATACTCACTCGTAAGGAACCTTACGATCAAGCCAATGAGCAGCGGAGCCAGGCTCTTAGCGAGAACAATTCCCCACATTTTGAAATCCGGCGCCACCATGTGGAGCATGTATGCGACGCTTGGCACATACGCTCCCGTCAGAAGGAGGGACATGCAAAGGACAAGCGCGGCCCATATCCATGGGTTCCTGGTGATCTCGTTGCGGAGGACGCCCGAGGCCCGATCGCGCATGTTGAACACGTGCCAGAGCTGGGCAAAGGCGTCGGCGCCCTAGCCTTGAGTCACTTCTGGCTTGGGCTCGATGAGCGAGCCGTCGTGACGGTCACATTCCTGACGGTCGGTAGCCTCCGCCTCAGCCACGTATTCCTTTCCAGGAAGAGCGGAGGGCCGCTGCCCAGCTGCGGGCGCTAACGCGTTCACGTGCGCGTCGTTTCGTGTACCGGGCGGGAATCAAATCCACGCCGGAATCCCGCCGAAACCAGCGGAATCTGCGATTGTTACCTTAGGCGCCACCTATTTTCCCGCCGGGGCAAGCCGAAAAATCCGCTAAGTCATTGAAATAATTGGTGGGCGCACAAGGACTCGAACCTTGGACCCGCTGATTAAAAGTCAGCTGCTCTACCAACTGAGCTATGCGCCCTAACCGGGGAAGACGAGGTTAGGCACTTCCACCATGACAGCGCCACGGACCGGCCGATTGGCCGCCGAACCATGCGCGCGCCGTATTTAGGGCATTGCTTCCGGAATTCCAAGCGAGGAGAATCGTCACCCGAATCGGCAGGTAAGCTTTGGGGGGAACCCGCTGATGCGCATGGCCTTCCTGGTACTTTGGCTCCTCGCGGCGGCGACAAGCGGCGCCGCGGCGCAAACCACCGCGACCGTCCCCGAAAAAGGCCCGTCGATAACCGGCGTCACGGTCACCAATGCCGGAACCTATACCGGGCAGTCGACCAGCGCCGCGGCCCATGCCGGCCAGTTGTCGCCGACCGGCACGATCGGAACGGAATCCGATTGGCATTTTGTATCGGATGCGCCGGACGTGGCCGGAAAAGTCGGAACGCAATTCGGCATCGAGTTCCGCATCGACGGCGCCCCACCCGGCGAGGGCGTGACGCTGTACCTCGTGCTCGCATTCCCGCCGCAGGGCATCCGCAATCCGAATACCGGCGACACGATGCATGCCGCCAATATTGCCTTCCCGAATATGAAAATCGGCGCGCTCTGCCTGCTCGGCTACGGCTTCGACAATTCCTGGGAAATCGTGCCGGGCGTCTGGAAGCAGCAGATCTGGTACCAGAACCGCATGCTGGCCGAACGCACGTTCACGGTGAGCAAGGCGGAATAGCGCCGCCTCGCGGCCGGTTTCCCGGTTCGCGGGTCGATCTCAACCTGCGAACCGGGAGTGCTCCCTATCCGACATCCGTCGAGTGCAGGCGGCGCTCGCCGACGACGATCGCCTCCGCCTGGCCGCGCTGGCGCCTGACCACGAGCTTGTTGAGCGCCGCGAGATAGGCCTTCGCCGACGCGACCAGCGTATCGGGGTCGGCGCCCTTGGCGGTCACGGTGCGGCCGTTCTCCGACAGGCGCACCGAGACTTCGGCCTGAGCGTCGGTGCCTTCGGTCACCGCGTGCACCTGATAAAGCTCCAGCACCGCGTCGTGCGGCACCATCGCCTTGACGCAGTTGAACACCGCGTCGACCGGGCCGTTGCCGTCGCACTCCTCCATCATCGATTTGCCGTCGATGTCGAGTTTCATGGTGGCGCGCTGCGGCCCGCGCGTGCCGGCGATCACCGACAGCGAGACGAGCTTGATGTGATCCTGCGCGGTGGCGATTTCCTCGTCGACCAGCGCCTCGATGTCCTCGTCGTAGACGTGCTTCTTGCGGTCGGCGAGCGTCTTGAAGCGCACGAAGGCGTCTTCGAGTTGATTGGCGGCGAGATGGTAGCCCAGCTCTTCGAGCTTATGGACGAACGCGTGGCGTCCGGAATGCTTGCCCATGACCAGCGAGGTTTGTTTCACGCCGACGTCCTCGGGCACCATGATCTCGTAGGTCTGCGTATGCTTGAGCATGCCGTCCTGGTGGATGCCGCTTTCGTGCGCGAACGCGTTCCGCCCGACGATCGCCTTGTTGTACTGCACCGGAAACGAGGTGACGGCGGAGACGAGCTTGCTCGCCCGTGTCAGCATCTTGGCGTTGATGCCGGTCCAGAACGGCATCACGTCGTTGCGCACCCGCATCGCCATCACGACCTCTTCCAGCGAGGCGTTGCCGGCACGCTCGCCGATGCCGTTGATGGTGCATTCGATCTGCCGCGCGCCGGCGCGCACGCCGGCGAGCGAGTTCGCCACCGCCATGCCGAGATCGTCGTGGCAGTGCACCGAGAAACACGCCTGATCCGAATTCGGCACGCGCTCGCGCACCATTTTGATGAGCGCGAAATACTCTTCCGGCACCGAATAGCCGACGGTGTCGGGAATATTGATGGTGGTGGCTCCGGCCTTGATCGCGGCCTCGACGCAGCGGCAGAGGAAATCGTGCTCGGTGCGCGTGCCGTCTTCGCTCGACCATTCGACGTCATCGGTATGGCTGCGCGCGCGGGTCACTTGCGCGATCACCATCTCGTAGACCTCGTGCGGCTCCTTCTGGAGCTTGTACTTCATGTGCACCGGCGACGTGGAAAGAAAGGTGTGGATACGCCGCCGCTTGGCCGGCCGGATCGCTTCGGCGCAACGGTCGATGTCCTTTGACGCGGCGCGCGCCAGCCCGCAGATCACGGCGTTCTTGGCGCGTTTGGCGATTTCGCTGACCGCGGCGAAATCGCCGTCCGAGGCGATCGGAAAACCGGCTTCGATAATGTCGACGCCCATCTCGTCGAGCAGCTCGGCGACTTCGAGCTTCTCCTCGTGGGTCATGGTGGCGCCGGGGCATTGCTCGCCGTCGCGCAAGGTGGTGTCGAAAATGACGACGCGGTCCTTTTCGGACTGGGCTGGAGCGTTCATGATTTAGGTCCTTCTCGTCTGCACCCGCCGATATCGGGGTTTGGGCGCTCTTTGGGTTCCGGTGGCTCGGTCAACCCCTGAGTGCCCAGGCGCAAACGCCCAGCCGGCCCTCAGGGGGCGATAAGGAGCAGGAGCCCGCCGAGAATGAGGACAGCGTCCGGCGCGGCCGTATCGGCGGCCCGGTTGATCGCGCTGATCTGGTGGCACATCGCCATCATCTGTCCTCGGATCTACCATCACGGAACGCGGTAAATGCCGCGTAAACCTAATGTGGGACCCGCGCTCTTTTAACGGAATACCCGGCGGGGACGCAAGGCCGGCTGCGGGATCGCCGACGCGAAATGCGGCGATTGTGCTGATTTTGTCATGGGAGATTCGATGCCGCCGTGGCGAACGATAGCCGCATGGGTGCTTCGCGCGCTCGGCGGCGCACTCGGGGCGGCAATTGCCCTGATTTATGCGGCGCTTATCTGGACCTTGCCGCCACCGATTGATTGGCCGCATGCCAGGCTACGGTCGGTGATGGGTCTCTACCTGGTCAGCCCGGCGCTGCTGTTCGGGGGCCCGGCCTGGATATTCTTCTGGATCGCGGCGCGCATCGCGCCGTTGGGCTACAATGAAAAAAATGACAGGGAGACTGACCTATGATCGTCGAATATGTCCAATTCAACTATCCGCCCGGTCTCACCCGCGAGCAGATTCTCGAAGATGCCCGCACCACCATTCCGCGCTGGCGCGGCAACAAAGAACTTATCCGCAAGCACTATATCGCCGGCGACAATGGTTCCGGCGGCGCGTTCTATATCTGGCCTTCCAAAGAAGCCGCGCAACGCGGTCACAATGCCGAATGGTTCGCGAACATCAAGGCGCGCACCGGCGCAACGCCGACGATCCGCTATTTCGATTTGTTGATGATCGTCGACAATGAGGCAGGCGCCGTCACCGAATACCCGCCGAACGCCACCGCCGAAGCGGCAGAGTAAAGTCGCAGCGCCGCTATTTCTTCCGCTTTGCCTTCGGCGCTTCTGCCCGTAAGGCCTTTTCCGCTGCCTTGAGTTCTATGAGCTTCTCGCCGGAGATCTTCGGCGGCTTGGGCCCGAGACTCTCGAGCGCCTCGATAATCGCGCCCGCGACCACCAGCCACGCGACATGCTTGTGGTCGGCGGGAATGACGAACCACGGCGCTTCCGGCGTTGCGGTACCGCGGATCATGTCCTCGTAGACGGCCATGTAATCGTCCCAGCGTTTGCGCTCGGCAACGTCGCTCATGGAAAACTTCCAGCGCTTGGCGGGCTCGTCGAGCCGCGCCAGAAAGCGCCGGCGCTGCTCTTCCTTGGAGATGCGCAAGTGGAATTTCAGCACCAGCGTGCCATTGCGCGCGAGATGGCGCTCGAACGCGCAAATTTCCTTGAAGCGGTCCTTCCACAAAGCCTTGCCGGATGGATCGGACGGCAGCCTCTCGGGCAAGAGCATGTCGGGATGCACCCGCACCACGAGGACTTCTTCGTAATACGAGCGGTTGAATATTCCGATCCGCCCGCGCCGCGGCAGCCTTACCGCGCAACGCCACAGGAAATCGTGCTGCAATTCCTCGTCGCTCGGCGCCTTGAACGAGTGAACCTCGCAGCCCTGCGGATTGACGCCGGACATCACGTGCTTGATGACGCTATCCTTGCCGGCGGCGTCCATCCCCTGCAGCACGATCAGCACCGCCCAGCGGTCCTGGGCATAGAGTCCCTCCTGCAAGGCCGACAAGCGGGCGATGCCGTCGGCCAGCATCGCCTTGACATCGTCCTTGCTGATATCGAGCCCGAAGCTCTCCGCCGGATCGCAATCGGCGAGGCGAAAGCGCCCGGCATTATCGACCCGGCAGGTTTTAAGAATTTTTGGAAGCTTCATATTTGCCTCGCATGAATGGCGGCCGCCGCGCTACCGCCAGAGCTGTTCAAAATACGCAATCAGAAATGGCGGCATGGCCGGATCGAGATCGTCACGCCCGCGCACGATACGGATATCTGAAAACTCCGGCTGCGGATCGCCGGCAAGATACCGCAGAATGCGCGAGCGAAGCGGTTCGGCATTCTCGCTTGCCGTCAGGTGCTTCATCATGGCGAGAAAACCGCGGTCGTGCACCAGCGTCCAGCCGGGTTCCGCTTCAAGTGCGCCGGCGTCGAGGCCGGTTTCCTCCAGAAGTTCGCGGGCGACGCTGCCGGCGAGATCGAGCGCCCCTTCCGCCGTAACGTCCACCAGGTCGGGCGTGCCGCACGGAAAATAGACCGTGCCCGCATTGGCCGTCGACGGCGCCATGACGCCGACGAGATAGGCTCCATCGGCGGATTGCAACGCCGCGGCGGCGAAAATGTTGAACACGCCGGCGTCGGGAAAATCCCAATCACGCCACGCCAGGAAGCTGGCGTAATCCGCCTCGAAGCCGGAGCCTCGCAGCACGCCGTCACGAACCGCGTAGCGGTTCAGCAGCAGTACCCGACCGTTCCACAATGCGGGTTGAGCAAGCCTGCGACGGGTAAAGTACTGCTCGATCTCCGCCCGGCGCGCGTGCGCAAATTCCCACTGCCATGGCTGGATGGCAATCTCGGCGCGATCGATCGGTGTGACTTCGGGCTGTTCGGATTGCGTCATGCCGATCGGCTTGCAGGCGGTTTCGAGGGCCGCTTCAGGTCCGTTCGGTTTAGCGCGCCGCGCCGGCAGATGAAAGATTTTCGAGACTTAAAGACCCCTGATGGGGCCGCCGGAAGGAAACAAAAAGAGCGGCACCCCTGGGTGCCGCTCCATCGTGACTGGCGCCTTCCCGGCCTGCGGGCGCCAGCTCAAATCAAGCCGGCCCGATCATGCCAGCTGATTGCCGATCGGCAGCCGGCGAATGCGCTTGCCGGTTGCCGCGAAGATCGCGTTGCAGAGCGCCGGCGCGAACGGCGGCACGCCCGGCTCACCCACGCCGCTCGCCGGCACTTCAATGCCGTTCTCGACGATGTGAGTGTTCGTCACGGTCGGCGATTCGTCGTGCCGGACGACCTGATAGTCGTTGAAGTTGCTCTGCTCGACACGCCCGTTCTTAAGGGTGATCTCGCCGTATTTGGCGAGCGAGAGCCCCATGACGGCCGCGCCTTCGATCTGCGATCGGATGCGCTCGGGATTGACGTAAAAGCCGCAGTCGATCGCGGTGTCGACGCGCGGCACCGACAGGTTGCCCTTGTTGTCGACGGCGACCTCGACCACGGTGGCAATGTAGCTGACGAAGCTCCGATGCGCCGCGATACCGAGCCCGTGACCGGCAGGCAATTGCCGTCCCCAGCCGGATTTCTCAGCCGCAAGCTCGGCGACCCGCCGCAAACGTCCGGTGTCGACTGGATAGACATCGTACGGTTCGCCGTAGTCCCACCAGTCCGTAGTCGCCTTCTTGGGCGTTTCCACGATCCGTGCCGGACCGATCAGTTCCAGCAGGAAATCTTTGGGATCGCGGCCGAGTTGGTGCGCAATCTCGGCGACGAAGGATTGGATCGCCCAGGCATGAGCCACGTTGTTGACCGAGCGGAACCAGCCGACGCGCAGATGCGACTGCGCTTCGCCGCTTTCCAGACGCACGTTCGGCACGTTGAACGGCGTGTCGACGAAGCCCATCCCGAGTTCGATGAAGCCCGGATATTTGTCGTCGGGCCTGAAATTCGCAAACAGGCTCGGCGCGGCGCTACGGTGTCGCCAGGCAACGACCTTGTTGTCCTTGTCGACGCCCGCCTCGAGCCGTTCCGCCGTCACGGTATGATAGAAGCCGTGCTGGATGTCGTCCTCGCGGGTCCACACCACCTTGACCGGCGCGCCGTCCATCGCTTTGGACAGCAGCGCCGCCTCGATGGCGAAGTCCCATTTCGATTTGCGGCCGAAGCCGCCACCGAGCAGCGTGCAGTGCAAGGTGACGTTCTTGGTGTCGAGGCCGAGACGCTTGGCGATGTCGTTGCGGGCGCCCCCCGGACTCTGGACTGACGTCCATATCTCCAGCTTGCCGTCCGTCATGCGCGCCGTAGCGGCAGGCGGCTCCATGGTCGCATGTGCAAGATGGGGCGAATAATATTCGGCGGTGATCACCTTGGCGGCGGATTTCAGCGCCGCATCGACGTCACCCTCATTGCGTTCGAGCCGTCCCGGCTTGCGAACGTTGTCCTCGAGCATCGCTTTGTAGGCCACGGAATCAAACGATCCATTCGGCCCGTCGTCCCAGACGATCTTGAGCGCCTCGCGGCCCTTGAGCGCCGCCCAGGTGCTGTTGGCAATCACCGCGACGCCGCCGAGTGGCGCGAAGACAGCCGGCGGAGGCGTGCCGTCGATCGTGACCACTTTCGCGACGCCGGGCACCTTCATTGTTGCGGTGGCGTCGTACGAAGCCACTTTGCCTTGGACCACGGGCGGCCTGGCGATGACGGCAAACATCATGCCCGGAAGCATGACGTCCTGGCCGTAAGTCGCCTTGCCGGTCGTGATGTCGAACAGATCGACGATCGTGACCGAGCCTTTGCCGATATACCGGAACGCGCTCGGCTTCTTGAGCTGCAAGGTATCGAGCGCCGGCGCCGGCAGTGCCGCGGCATCGGCCGCTAGCTCGCCGTAACCAAGCTTCTTGCCCGATGCCGTGTGCACCACTTCATGGAACCGCGCTTCGACCTCGTTGGGGCTCACGCCCCAGCGCTTGGCGGCCGCGGTCTCCAGCATCTTGCGCGCCCCGGCGCCGACCTGACGCATCGGCTGAATGAAATGGCGGACGCTGCGCGAGCCGTCGGTGTCCTGGTTGCCGTAGGTCTCCTCGTCGCCCGGCGATTGGACGACACGGACACGTGACCAGTCCGCATCGAGCTCGTCGGCCACGATCATTGGCAGCGTGGTGCGCGCGGCACCGTTACCCATTTCGGCGCGATGCGCGACGATGGAGACGATGCCGTCCTTGTCGATCGAAACGAAAATCTGCGGATTTGTCACCACGCCGTGCGGCATCTTCTCGGCGCCGGTCGCATACGCCATGGCGCTGCGTACTGCCGGGAACTGCGCGGCGAGGACGAATATGCCGGTGCCGGCCACGCCCTTAAGCAGGCCGCGACGGCTGACATTGGCGATGACGACGTCTTGCTGGTTGCGATGATAAGTCATGTCAGGCCCCCTTCGAGGCGGCGCGAACGGCCGAATGGATGCGCTGGTAGCAACCGCACCGGCAGATGTTGCCGTACATGGCCTCATCGATCTGCTTGTCGGTCGGAGCCGGGGATTTTGCCAAAAGCGCGGCCGCCTGCATGATCTGGCCGGCTTGGCAGTAACCGCATTGCGGCACACTGAGATTGCGCCACGCTACCTGGACTGGATGTTCGCCTTTGGGGTCGAGACCTTCGATGGTGACCACCGACTTGCCCGCGACGTCCGACATGATGATGCCGCAAGCGCGGACCGCGTCGCCGTTGAGATGGATCGTGCAGGCGCCGCAGAGCGCAACGCCACAGCCGAACTTCGTTCCGGTCAGGCCAAGCCCGTCGCGCAGGTACCACAAGAGCGGCATCGACGGATCGCCGTCGAACGTGCGCTCTTGTCCATTCACTTTAACGGTGACCATTATTTCCTCCGATGGCGGTTTCTTTAGGTCACGGATTGCCGCCTCTCAGCTCCGTGACGTTGCCGGGTCTCGGCGGCCGGTCGATGCGCAGCGCCATATGCGGTGAGCAAAGCCGGCGGATTGTTTGTTGCGTCGCGAATTGTTGCAGCGCGAACTAAATCAAGCGCGCGCTGCCAGCACCTGTGATGCTAGCAAGGCAACCAGCCTTAGCAAGATGCATCCTAAACACGCGGCCGCATTTGCCCGGTTCAACACGAGAGACAGACTGTACCGTTATGCGGGGCAGCGTCTTGCAACCCGTTCTTTCGTTGAAGGATTATTTTTGTTTGGAAATGTTTTGAACGAAAGAATTTTTGGAAATTTCAAAATTTTTATTTTTGCATCGACCCGTTGCGCCGCTGTCGCCGCAATCAAATTCGGCTCCCGCCCACCGGCGCTCGCTGCTGCTAACGTGGGCGAGCGCCGGCGCAAGTGACAAAACCAAAGATGCCTTGGATCAGTTCCCAGCTGCGTCCACCAAGGCGCGCTGTTTGGTCCCGTAGGGCGAGCACCCGCGAGCCCGTCAAAACCAAAGATGCCATGGATTAGTTTCGGCTCCGATCCACCAACGCGCGCTGCTTGATCCCGCGGGGCGAGTGCCGGCGTAAGCGACGAAACCGAAGACGCCTTGAACTAGTTGCGGCTGCGGTCCACCAATGCACGTTGTTTGATCCACGGCATCATTTCCCGCAACTTTGCCCCGACTTGCTCGATCGAGTGCTCGGCGAGCTTGGCGCGGGTCGCCTTGAACGAGGTCTGATTGACTTTGTTCTCCAGCATCCAGTCGCGGGTGAAACGGCCGGACTGAATGTCCGCGAGCACGCGCTTCATCTCCGCCTTGGTTTCTGCGGTGATGATGCGCGGACCGGAAACGTATTCGCCGTATTCAGCCGTGTTGGAGATCGAGTAGTTCATGTTGGCGATGCCGCCCTCGTAGATCAGGTCGACGATCAGCTTCACCTCGTGCAGGCATTCGAAATACGCCATTTCCGGCGCGTAGCCGGCTTCGCACAAGGTCTCGTAGCCGGCCTTGATCAATTCGACGAGCCCGCCGCACAGCACGGTCTGCTCGCCGAACAGATCGGTCTCGCATTCCTCCTTGAAAGTCGTCTCGATGATGCCGGCGCGCCCCCCGCCAATGGCGGAGGCGTATGAAAGTCCGAGATCGTGGGCGTTGCCGGAGGCATCCTTGTGAATCGCGAGCAAGCAAGGCACGCCGGCGCCGCGCTGGTATTCCGAGCGTACGGTATGTCCGGGCCCCTTGGGCGCGATCATGAGCACGTCGAGATCGGCGCGCGGCTCGATCAGGTTGAAATGAACGTTGAGGCCGTGCGCGAACATCAGCGCCGCGCCGTTCTTCATGTTGGCATGGAGGTGATTGTTGTAGATGTCGCCCTGCAATTCGTCGGGCGTGAGCATCATCATCACGTCGGCCCATTTGGCGGCTTCGGTCACTTCCATGACCTTGAACTTCTCGCCTTCGGCCTTCTTGACGCCCTGCGAGTTCTTGCGCAGCGCCACCGCGACGTCTTTGACGCCGGAATCGCGCAGATTGAGCGCGTGAGCATGACCCTGGCTGCCGTATCCGATGACGGCGACCTTCTTGCCCTTGATCAGATTCAGGTCGGCGTCGCGGTCGTAGTAAACACGCATTGTTCTCACCCCTGCAGCGGCCAGTCGCTGGCCATTCGTTGCCGTGCTGCTTCTAGAACATGATCCGGAAAAGTGAAAGCCGGTCTTCCGAAAAGATCACGCCCATCAAACCGTTAGATCGGGCACGCGAGTCGGTTTGACGCGATCACGCATCAGCTTCCGCGCGGGCTTGCGCGTGCCCGCTCCGCGCCGGCGCGCCGGTGATCGGCGGCTTGCCGCTCGCCGCGCAAACCTCGTCGAATTGCTCGCGGGCGCGGGCGATTTTCGGCTGATTCCTGATCGCCCAAACGCCGAGTGCCGAAACCGGGATCAAAAGGTCGCGTCCGAGCGGCGTCAGTGCGTAATCGACCCGCGGCGGAATGGTCGGAAAGGCGGTACGCGTGATCAGGCCGTCGCGTTCGAGCCCGCGCAGCGTCAACGTCAGCATACGCTGCGAAATGCCGCCGATCGCGCGGCGTAATTCGTTGAAGCGCAATGGCCCGCCTCCCAGCCGGGTCACGACCAGAACCGACCATTTGTCGCCGATCCGTGAGAGTACGTCGCTGACCGCCCGGCAATCCGCCGGCAGATGTACGTGGCTGGGTTTCATGACTGAGGACCTTCTCGCGCGCCGCCGTGTCGACGGGCTTGCCAGTCACCTATTTAGCGTAGGTTATGGATTTTAACCAGAGGCCGCGCGGCGCCGCGGCTACATCCCCTCCGGGCCGCGGCTGATGGCGACCACGCCGGTGCGGGAAACCTCGACGAGCCCGAGCGGCAGCATCAGGTTGATGAAGCTTTCGATCTTGTCCGACGCGCCGGTGATCTCGAACACGAAGCTCTCGTTGGTGGCGTCGATGACGCGGGCCCGGAAGGCGTCGGCAAGACGGAGCATCTCCATCCGCTGCTCGCCCTTGCCGCGCACCTTGACCATGGCGAGCTCACGCGACAGCGCAGGGCCGGCTGTCGTCAAATCGACGACACGATGCACCGGCACCAGCCGTTCGAGCTGGTTCTTGATCTGCTCGATCACCATCGGCGTGCCGCGCGTGACGACGGTAATGCGCGAGAGATGCTTCTCGTGTTCGGTTTCGGAGACGGTGAGCGAGTCGATGTTGTAGCCGCGGCCGGAAAACAAGCCGATGACGCGCGCCAGCACGCCGGGCTCGTTATCGACCAGCACGCACAGGGTGCGGCTCTCGATCCCCTGGTTGGTCGACGCGGCGGGATAGTGCGAGGTTGCGGTCGTCACGAGGTTTCTCCGTATAACCCTCTCCCCTTGCGGGAGAGGGTGGTCCGAGCAGCACACGGCGCTGCGAGGGCCGGGTGAGGGGTAGCGGTGCTGCGAATTCGAACCCCTCACCCGGCTCGCTTCGCTCGCCACCCTCTCCCACAAGGGGAGAGGGTTTCCATCCGCGGACGCATCACACCATCACCTTGCCTGCTTCGGTGACGGCGTCCTCGATGCGGGTGGCGGCGTCGCCGAGCAGCATTTCGTTGTGGGCGCGGCCAGACGGAATCATCGGAAAGCAGTTCTCCGCCGGATCGACCACGCAATCGAACAGCACCGGCTTCTTCACGTCGATCATCTCGCGGATTTTCTCGTCGAGCTCGCCCGGGTGCTCGCAGCGGATGCCGTGGGCGTGATACGCCTCGGCGAGCTTGACGAAATCCGGCAGTGCTTCCGTATAGGAATGCGAGTAACGCCCGCCATGCAGCAATTCCTGCCACTGGCGCACCATGCCCATATATTGGTTGTTGAGAATGAAGATCTTGACCGGCAGGTCGTACTGCACCGCCGTCGAGATTTCCTGCATGGTCATCAGGACCGAAGCCTCGCCGGCGATATCGATGACGAGCGAATTCGGGTGCGCGAGCTGCACGCCGACCGAAGCCGGCAGTCCATAGCCCATGGTGCCGAGGCCGCCCGACGTCATCCACCGGTTCGGTTCCTGGAAATGATAGAACTGCGCCGCCCACATCTGGTGCTGACCGACTTCGGTCGTAATGTAGGTGTCGCGATCCTTGGTGAGTTCGTAGAGGCGCTGGATCGCGTATTGCGGCTTGATGACCTCGTTCGAGTTGCGGAAGGCGAGTGAATTCTTGGCGCGCCACGTTCCGATCTGATCCCACCACGCCTGCAGCGCCTTCTTGTCGGGAACGACGCCGCTCGCACGCCACAGGCGCACCATATCTTCGAGAACATGCGCGCAGTCACCGACGATCGCGACATCGGCCTTGACGTTCTTGTTGATCGACGATGGATCGATGTCGATGTGGATTTTCTTCGAGTTCGGCGCGAAGGCGTCGAGCCGGCCGGTGATGCGGTCGTCGAAGCGCGCGCCGACCGCGACCATCAGGTCGCAATCGTGCATCGACCAATTGGCCTCCCAGGTGCCGTGCATCCCCAGCATGCCGAGCCATTGCCGGTTGGCGGCCGGGAACGCGCCGAGCCCCATCAGCGTCGAGGTGACGGGAAAGCCGGTGAGCTTGACCAGTTCGCGCAGCAAGTCGCATGCGGCGGGGCCGGAATTGATCACGCCGCCACCTGTATAGAATAGCGGGCGCTTGGCCGCGGCCATCAGGTCGACAGCCTCTTTGATCTTGTCGAGGTCGCCCTTGACCTTCGGCCGATACCCGCGGTGCTGGAATTCCTTCGGCTTGAAATAAGTGCCCGTGGCGAACTGAATGTCCTTCGGGATGTCGACCACGACCGGGCCCGGCCGCCCGCTGGCGGCGATGTGGAAAGCCTCGTGCAGCGCGCGCGGCAGGTCGGCGATGCTTTTCACCAGGTAATTGTATTTGGTGCAGGGCCGCGTGATGCCGACGGTATCGCATTCCTGGAACGCATCGTTGCCGATGAGGTGGGTCGGCACCTGCCCGGTGATGACGACGAGCGGAATAGAGTCGCACAGCGCGTCGGTCAGGCCGGTGACCGCGTTGGTGGCACCCGGCCCCGACGTGACCAGCACCGTGCCGACCTTGCCGGTCGAGCGCGCATAGCCCTCGGCGGCGTGCACCGCCCCCTGCTCGTGCCGCACCAGGATGTGGTTCACTTTGTCCTGTTGAAACAAGGCGTCGTAGATCGGCAGCACCGCGCCGCCGGGGTAGCCGAACAGGTACTCGACGCCCTGATCGGCAAGCGCCGCGATCACCATTTCCGCGCCGGTCATTTCGGTCATGACTTGCTCCGCTCTGTCACATCTCTTCTTCGCAAAGGTCTCTTCGTAGAATCGTCGCCGGAAAATAAAAAAGGGGCTCAAGAGCCCCTGTTTTTCGCGCACCGCTACGTCTCGCAGGTGGATTTTATCCACCCCCGGCGGTGCGCCTTCCTACCAGAATGAGCGACGTGACCACGAATTGCCGCACGAGAAGTACCTTCTTTTACAGACGGCTTTTTATAAGCATTGTGGCAAGACCGGTCAAGCCAAATGCGGCCGGAATCTGGCAAGCCGGCTGCCCGCACACTTCAAACGCGCGTTTGAAATCGACGTGGCGCGCAAAAAGTCTTTCTTAACTTCTTTTGCAGCGCCACAGCACGGCCGTGATTCCGCGCCGGAGCGGCCAGCAATTCGCCCGCGCGGCTTGCTCTTTATGAACGCGTTGCGGCGCCCACGGGGGGTTCACGGGCGCTCTCGACTGCTCAACCGGAGGGGATCATGGCTGCCGGAGAGTTGCTCGCAGGTAACTTGTTTGCAAATAACCTGTTTGTCAGGGCTGGGGGATTTTGGCGGCACGCGCCCAAAGGCCTCCTTGCCTTCGTCGTACTTGCTACCGTCTTGGCGGCGCCAGCCGCCGCGGAGCCACAGCCGCCGAATGCAGCGCCCAATTCGACCAACTCGATGCTGCGGTGGATCAATGCCTATCGCGGCAAGCCTGAGCCCGACGCCCTTCCGGTCCTCGTGCACGGGCTCAGCGACCTGCAGGCTTTCAAGGACGCCGAATCTTCCGGCGCCTATATCGGCTTTATCGCCGGTGTGTTGGGCGCCAATCCCCAACGCGCCGACGCGCTTATTGTGAAAATGCTGACGATTGCACCGGCCGACCACTGGGTGCTGGTGCGCGCCATCGCCTATTCGGGCCTGCCGAACTGGAAGATATTGCTGCTGAAGTACGCCGATCGCATGTCGACCCGGCGCGCCATGATCGAGAAATATGTCGGCGGAAAGCTGCCCTCGCTGGATCAGATTTCCTACCGGAACGCCAAGCCCGGCATGATCGACAGGATCAAGACCAGTCTGAGGATCGGCGACGAGCGCGAGAAAGTCGTGGCGCTCGATCCGAGTCCGGAATTGATCGACGTGCTCTGGGGATACTATCTGGCCACGGGCTCGTATCGTCCGATCGGCCGGATAGTCAGGCTCTTGCCGCTCGCCAACGACAAGGACGACGTCGACAATCTCACGACCGGGAGTGCCGCCAAGTTCACGCTCGCCAGCAACGCGGTGCGCGATCTGCATCTGCTCGCCATGCTCAAGCATGCAGTCAAAGACCAGCCCGAGGACGTCGCCAGGGTGCTCAACGACGTGATCGAAACGGCGGAGAACGTCGACACCGTGCGCATGCGCAAGGAATCGATCGCGGCGATCGACGAGCTCAAGCAGAAAGGCCCGAACGCGAGGCGCGAACTCACCGGCTGGGGCCAGGTCGGCCAGGGCGCGTTATCGATGGGCTGCGTCGTCGCGGCGGCAACCGGTCAGATAGAGCTTGGCATTCCCTGCGTGATCGGCGGCGCGGCCTATTCGGCCGGGCTGCAATATATTTCGCACTAGTACGAACGGACGCCTTCGCGCTCGCCCAGGGAAGCACATGCAAAACACCACTGCCATTGGCGGTCGCGTGAGTGTTGGCGTTCGCCGATATACATGTTGCCACCGAACGCATCATGCAATCGCTCGATCCTCGCTTCGAGCGACACGACAATCGGGCAAATCATGACGCCGACGAAAATGCGCAGCTTGGCGAAACGAGCCAGAATTTGCGCCCTATCGAGTTCAAGGCCAACAGAAGGTAAGGGCGATGGCGCATCGAAAATCTTCAGCTCTATGACGGCGAATGGCCGGCCGCTCTGGTAGACAGCTATATCGGCGCGAAAAGCACCCAGAACGGCAACGAGGTCTGGGGTTACGGGCATGCCGAGATCGACGGCCATTGCGGTGTAAAGCCGCTCGACATGCACCTGGCAGCCGAACCGCTCATGAAGACGCAATGCAACGAAGCTGCGCAGGAAGCTCTCGGGAAGCTCGTTGTCGTGTCGGGTTTCCGCGACGGTCCGGTATCGCAACACCGCTTCCGTACCGAATTCGACGATGGCTTTCTCGAAATCCAAACGATGTCTCCCGTTGATGAGCCTTGACTCTCCCGCGGAAAGTTGCCGATCGGAAGTTGATCGGGCCGTTAGCGGGTTCCACGCAGACGACGCCCCAACACAATAGAACAAAACGTCGCAACGCGGCTTGCTGCTATTCGCAACGCCTCACTCCGACAGCTTTTTCAGCTGCGTCTCGATAGTGGCGATGGCGTCGTTCGGCTCGGTCCATGCAAATTCGGGAAGCTGGTTGCGGAACCAGGTGGCCTGGCGCTTGGTGTATTGGCGGGTATCGCGCTTGGCGCCTTCAATCGCTTCTTCCAAAGTGCTCTCGCCGCGAAGGTGCCGAATGAGCCACGGCACGCCGTGCGCCTTCATCGCCGGCAGTTCGGGATCGAGGTTGCGCGCGGCAAGCGCTCGCACTTCCTCGAGCGCGCCCTCCTTCATCATCGCATCGAAGCGCGCATCGACCCGGCGCAACAATTCGTCGCGGTCGGGCATGAGAAAAATCTTTGCCGCACGCGCGGCGTCCAGCGCCGCCGCATTGCCTTCCTCGTGCCACTCGAGCAGCGAACGGCCCGTCGCCAGCACCACTTCAAGCGCCCGCGTGATGCGGGCGCGATCGCCCGGCATCAGCCGCGCCGCCGCGGCCGGATCGCGTTCCTTGAGTTCGTTATGCAGCGCGGAGACACCGTCACTGGTGAGCCGCGCACGCACGCCCTCGCGGATTTCGGCCGGGATCGGCGGCACCTCGGCAAGGCCGCGCGTCAGCGCGTTGAAGTAGAGGCCGGTGCCGCCGACAACGATCGCGGCGCGCCCATAGCGCCTGGTCGTCTCGAGCGTCGCCATCGCGTCGCTGCGCCATCGTCCCACGGAATAGCTTTCCGCCGCATCGACGCGGCCATAGAGGCGGTGCGGCGCGCGCTGCTCTTCCTTGGCCGTCGGACGCGCGGTGATGACTCGCAGGTCGCGGTAAACCTGCATCGAGTCCGCGTTGACGATCACGCCGCGGAGCTTTTCCGCCAGCTCCAGCGCCAGAGCCGACTTGCCGCTCGCGGTCGGACCGGAAATAAGGATGATCTCGGTTTCGCTCACAGACTTGACGTAATGCGAATTTGCGCGAAAGAAAATCCTGAAAAGAAAATCGGCGCACCGCAATCGCCGGCGACTGTGAACATGAGAGCATTGATTTGTCCCTTATAAAGCCTTTTCGCGCGTTGCGGCCGGCGCCGGGTCGCGCGGCCGAAGTTCTCGCGCCGCCGTATGACGTTCTCTCGAGCGCAGAGGCACGCGAGCGCGTCGAGGGCAAGCCATGGAGCTTCCTGCATGTCTCCAAGGCGGAGATCGATCTTCCGCCTGCCATCGATCCTTACGACAGCGCGGTCTACGCCAAGGCCGCCGAGAATTTGCAGCACATGATCGCGGCCGGCGTCCTGCTGCGGGACAACAAACCGGGCTACTACGTGTACCGCCTCACCTGGCACGGCCATGTGGAGACAGGTTTCGCGGCGGTCGCTTCGGTTGCCGCCTATGCCGAAAACCGCATTCGCAAACATGAACTGACGACGCTCGCCAAGGAAGACGACCGGGTCCGCCAGATCGAGGCCGTGAACGCGCAGACCGGCCCGGTCATGCTTGCTTACCCGAATGCGCCGGACGTCGACGCGATGCTGGCGCGCGCCGCGGCGGGTCAGCCCGCGGTCGATGTCACCGCCGACGACGGCGTGCGCCATGAGCTTTGGGTGATCGACGACGCCGCGACGATCGAGGCGCTCACCCGCGCCATCGACGCCCTACCCGCACTCTATATCGCCGACGGCCATCATCGCTCGGCCGCAGCCGAGCGCGTTGCGAAAGCGCGCGGCGGCGAAGGTGCGCATTCGTATTTTCTCGCCGTGCTGCTGCCGCAGGCGCAGATGACCATCCTCGATTACAATCGCGTGCTGCGCGACCTGAACGGGCGCAGCCCGGAAAAACTGCTGACGGAAATCGGCGAGCGCTACACGATCGAGGCAAGCGAGCAGCCGGTGCGTCCGGCGAGCGCTCGCGAAGTCGGTATGGTGCTCGCCGGCCGCTGGTACCGTCTGACGCTGCGCCCCGAATTCGCGGCGATCGGCATGCAGGACGACCCGGTGGCGCGGCTGCCGGTCACGCTGCTGGCGCGCAACATCATCGAGCCGATTTTTGGCGTCACCGATCCGCGCCGCGACGAGCGCATCGATTTTGTCGGCGGCGGTCGCGGGCTGGACGAGTTGCATCGCCTCGTGTCTTCCGGACAGATGGCGGTAGCGTTCGCGCTCTATCCGACACAGATGCGTGACCTCATGGCGGTCGCCGACGCCGGTGCGATCATGCCGCCAAAATCCACCTGGTTCGAGCCCAAGCTCGCCGACGGCATGGTCAGCCACATGCTGGATTGAAGTGCTGGATCAAACCACGCTTCGCGGCAAATCTGGCCGGCGGTGTGGAGGGTCTAGGCTCTTCTAGGCAAATCACGCCCCGTGACATTCGCCAAAATCAATCGGTCTCACCCGGGGCCGCGAGCACGGTGTCTGCATCCGTGGGGCGCCGCCGCCGCAGCTCCTTCTGCAATCCGGCGGCTTCCTCTTCCCGTCCCATCCATCGTAGTTTGCGAATGAGCCTGATGAGTTCATTGGACGCTCTTGGCGCTGTCGAAGTTTCAGGAGGCTGTTTTTGTTCGACTGGCGTGTCCATGGAGATTCTCCCGCTGTTTGTTCTTGGTTCGCCTTTTTCCTGATTATTTCTTGGGCGTCACCAAGGCGGCGGACTTTCGTGCCGATTCACCGACGCGAAAAAAAGTCTCTACCCCTTGGAGTCTGTTAGCAAGACAGTGACAGTGCGCCGCAACAATGTTTGGCTTTGACGTCCGCAAAGCGCGGAAGAAAGAAACAATAAACAGCGTGCAGTGCAGCATGCATCGTTCTGGACAGGCTTGGCCAAGGATCTAGCGCAATGAAGCTTCTCACCGGCGGACAATCCGGCGTCGATCGCGCCGCGCTCGACGTGGCGATCGAGAGCCGCATCGACTATGGCGGCTGGTGCCCGAAAGGAGGCTGGGCCGAGGACTTTCCGAAGCCGCCCGGATTGCTGGCGAAATATCCGGAGCTGAAAGAGACGCCGCTTGCCGATCCGGCGCAGCGCAGCGAATGGAACGTGCGCGATGCGCATGCCTGCCTGATCATCGTCGACGGTGGGCTGGACGCATCACCCGGAACGGCGCTGGCGCAGGACTTCGCGCATCGCTATCGCAAGCCGCTGTTCGTCGCCGATCTGGCAAATCCCGACATCCTCAGACACGCAACGCTTTGGCTGCGCGTCCAGCAGGCGAGACACGGCGATGCGCTTACGCTTGCCGTTGGCGGCCCGCGCGAGAGCGAAGCGCCCGGGATTTACGCCCGCGCGGTGACGTTCATCGCAGCGCTCCTTGACTAGGAACGGCCCGTTCGGTCTCGCGACCTTTCGACGGGATATGATGCCGGCCGTACACGGACCGCGCCCCGCCTCCTCCCGTGAGGTCAGGATCAGGTGGAGAAGCTCGGGATCCCGCTTGCCGCGGCGGCTCCACGCTCCTGCATAAGCGTCAGATATTTGGGATTGAGCCAGGCTTCGATGCCACCGCGATATCCTTGCGTATCTTTCATCCGCGCGTACCAAGAAGCGACGCGGGGATATCCGGACCACATCTTCGTGAGTTGCAGATGGTCGAGCCGGCAGGCGTAAGGGATGTAGGCCATGTCGGCCAGGCTTTGATTTTCTCCTACCAGCCAGTCGCGCGATTCCAGGGCGGCATTCATGTCGCCGAGCGCCCGCAGCCACGCTTGCAGCGCGATTTGGAAACTGCCCGATTTTACGCCGAGCGGCACGACGTCCCGATAGACCGCCCGCAGAGCAGGATCCGGAACGGCCGCGTAAAACTTCTCCAGAGCCTCGGGCGTATTGTGCACGGCAATCAACTGGTCGCGGAAAGCGATGCCGACGCTGATGACGGCGATATTCAAGTGAAGGCCCGCGTCCAGGCGCTGCAGCCAATTGCGTACCATCGCGCGTTCGACCGGACGCAACGGCATGAATTTTTTGGCATCGGGAAACGCCTCCTCGACGTATTCCATGATGATGTTGGATTCGGCAATGACCTCACCGTCGTTGACCAACACGGGGACGACGCCCTTCGGATTGAGGCGGAGAAATTCCGGCCGATGTTGATCGCCGGTCCGCAGGTTCAGTTCGTGGCCATTCCAGGCCAGGTCCTTCGCCGCCAAATGGACGCGAACCTTCTGGGCACATGTCGACATGTCGTTGTGATACAGATCGAGCATCGAACACTCCCCCCTGGACCGTTTTGTTTCGAACCTGGCAAGACCGCCACGCAGGTCCCCACGCGGGCGATTAACCGCACCATATCGGGCGCGTTTAACAACCTTTTTTCTCGGCTCTTTTTGGAATATCACAAGCCCGTCTCCCGTAACAGAAGAGGCCGGCGAGGCAGGCGCTGAAGGCTGCCTACGCGGCGCGCACGCGGCTGGTGAACGCGCTGGCGTCGCGGGTCAGCGCGGCCGCCTGGCGACTCAGTTCAGCGGCGGCTGAAAGCACCTGATCCGCGCCGCGTCCGGAACGGTGCACAAGGTCGCTCACGCCGGCGATGCTGTCGGACACCTCTCCCGTGCGCATCGCCGCATTGTCCACGGTCTCGGCAATCTTGCTCGCCACGAAATTCTGCTGATGGACCGCATCCGAGATGGCGCCGGAAATCCTGCTGACCTGCAGCATCGAGTTCGCCATCGCCTCGTTCGCGCTCTGCACCACTTCGATCACCTGACCGACCGACATCGTCTTGTCTCTGATCTCGGCCAGCGCTTTCGTGGTCTGCCCCGCCAGAGCCTTGACCTCCTGGGCGACGACGGCGAAACCGCGCCCGGCCTCGCCGGCACGCGCCGCCTCGATCGCGGCATTGAGCGCCAGCAGGTTGGTCTGGCTCGCGATCGCCGTAATCAGCGCGGCGACTTGGTCGATATCCTTGACCGTCGTCACTAGCGCGGCGGTGTTGGCGACAGCGCTGTCGGTGCGGCGCGTTGCCTCCTCGACAATGTCGGATGCGCCGGCGACCTGGGTGCCGATGTCGGCGATCGAGGCCGATAGTTCTTCGATCGCGGCAGCGACGCTGGTCGCGCTCGCCGTGGTGTCCTCCGCCGCCGAGGCGGCCTTGCGGGCATGGCGGTGCGATTCATCCAGTACCGCCGCCATGCCGCGGGCGAACGCTTCAAGCTCCGTCGCCGCATGCCCGATCGAGGCGGCGATGGCGAGGATATCTTTTTCGAACGCAGCAGCGACCGCCTCCAAAGCGGCGGATTTTTCCACCTCCGCGCGCTTTCGCTCCGCCGTGCGCGCGCGCGCAGCATCGCGCAGCGCCACCGCGTTGTTGCGAAACACCGCCACTGCGCGCGCCATAGCGCCGATCTCGTCGCCGCGGTCGCTGCCCTGAACCGGAACGCCAAGATCGCCTTCGGCCATCAGTGTCATCGCGCGCGCCATGCCCCGCAATGGCCGGGTGACAAAGAACTGGGTCATCAGAAATGCAACAGCGAGCGCCGCAATCGTGCCGCCGATGAGAATGCCGACGGTGGTGCGAAACATCCAGGCGCTGCGTTCGGCGACCTCCGCCTCCGCGCTTCGCGTCTGCGCGCCAAGAATATTGATCAGCCGGTCCATGTGCCCGGTGACATCGTCGCGCGCCGGATCGAATTTGAAATCGACGATGCGCTTGGCTTCGTCCTTTTGGCCGGCCTTGACCGCGCCTTTGAGATTGACAGCGACGGTGCGGGCGAGCTCCAGCTTGTCGAAAATGCGCCGCACATCGCCTTCCGCGGCTGGGTAGTAGGTCAGCACGTTATTCAGTGCGCGCACGGCGGCGGCGTAATGCCCCTCGATCTCCTCGGCGCTTTCGCTGGCCTGCTCGGGGTCGGAGGCCGAATAGGTCTTATAAGTTGCGACGCCGAATGATTCTATCGCCGCCTTGGCCTCGGCGAGCGCCAGCCGCGCCGGCGCGAAGTGCCGCGTCACTACGGCATTGAGCTTATCGAGCGCGTCGAACCGTTGCAGGCAGAATGCGTTGGCCGCAATAGACAGGAGGCCCAGCGCCGCAATCAGCACGACGGCCTTCATCGCGATCGGCAGATGGAGCGTTTTCAACTTGAGCATGTCGGGCGGATGGGAAGACTGGAGCTGTATTTTTACTTAATAAGTGTTCCCATCCGCTTAACGGGCGCGGGTAGGCCGGTGTAAGCTCTCTGTCACAAATCCCTGCCGTCGAGTTTGCCGAGAATTGGAAAGGCCGATGCGTCAATACCTCGACTTGATGGAGCGCGTGCTCGCCGATGGCGTCGAAAAACGCGACCGCACCGGCGTTGGTACCCGCTCGATTTTTGGGCACCAATTGCGCTTCGACCTGACGCAGGGCTTTCCGCTGGTCACCACGAAGAAGCTGCACGTCAAATCCATCATCTACGAACTGCTGTGGTTCTTGCGCGGCGACACCAACGTCAAATATCTCGACGAGCACGGCGTCACCATCTGGGACGAATGGGCGGACGAGAACGGCGATCTCGGCCCGGTCTACGGCCGCCAGTGGCGCTCGTGGCCCACGACGGACGGCGGCGCGATCGATCAAATGGCCGACGTGGTGGCTGAAATCCGCCGCAACCCCAACTCGCGCCGCTTGATCGTTACCGCCTGGAATCCGGCGGAGAACCATCTGATGGCGCTGTCGCCGTGTCACTGCCTGTTTCAGTTCAATGTCGCCGACGGTGCGCTTTCGTGTCAGCTCTATCAGCGCTCGGCCGACGTCTTTCTCGGCGTGCCGTTCAACATCGCGTCCTATGCACTGCTGACGCTGATGGTGGCGCAAGTGACCGGGCTAAGGCCGGGCGCTTTCATCCACTCGTTCGGCGACGCGCATCTTTATTTGAATCATCTCGAGCAGGCCCGCCTGCAACTTTCCCGCCAACCGCGGCCGTTGCCGACGCTGCGAATCGATCCCGCGGTCAAGGATCTGTTCGCCTACCGCTACGAGGATTTCTCGCTCGAGGGTTACGAGCCGCATCCTCATATCAAGGCCGCCGTGGCTGTGTAGTCCGTCATGGCCGGGCTTGACCCGGCCATCCACGTCTTTGACTCTCGCGCAAACCAAAAGTCGTGGATGCCCGCAACGCGTGCGGGCATGACAAGTGAAGGACGGCGGTCGTCTCATGCTGAACATCACCCTCGTCGCCGCCGTGTCCGAGAACGGCGTGATCGGCCGCGGCAACGCGCTGCCGTGGCGGCTTAAATCGGACATGCAGCATTTTCGCGCCCTCACGATGGGCAAGCCGGTCATCATGGGGCGCAAGACCTTTCTCTCGATCGGTAAGCCGCTTGCCGGCCGCACCAACATCGTGGTGAGCCGCGACCCCGCTTTCGCCGCGCCCGGCGTCCTCGTGGCACCCAGTCTCGACGCGGCCTACGCCGCCGCGCGCGGCGACGCGTTGCGCCGCCAAGTGGGAGAGATCGTCGTCGCCGGCGGCGCCGATATCTATGCCCAGGCCATGCCACTGGCCGCCCGCATTGCCATTACCTATATCCACCGCGCGGTCGAAGGAGATGCATATTTCCCGGCGATCGATGGGAGGATCTGGCACGAAATCGCCCGTGATGAACAGAAAGCGGCGGCCGGCGATGATGCCGCTTTTGCTTATGTCACATACGAGCGCGCGTCATAACTGCGCGTTGTAAGGGGCGGAACGCTCCCCTATAACCCCCCAAAACCAAGCCGGCAGTCGCGCCGGCCCGAGGAGAATTTGATGCCGTGGAATAACCAGTCCGGCAGCGGTGGGCCCTGGGGCTCCGGATCGCGAGGCCCTTGGGGTTCGGGACCGCAACAGCCGGGCGGTGGGTCGCGCCCGCCCGATCTCGAGGAATTCCTGCGCCGCAGCCAGGACCGGCTGCGCGGCATGCTTCCGGGCAACCTCGGCGGCCGCGGCATCGCGCTGATCGCGCTGGCCGCCATCGTACTGTGGGGCTTCTCCGGCTTTTTCCGCGTCGAGCCGGACGAACTCGGCGTTGTGCTCCGGTTCGGCAAATTCGTCCGCGAGGTCCAGCCCGGGCTGAACTATCACCTGCCCTATCCGATCGAGACCGCGCTGACGCCGCCGGCTTTGCGCGTCAACAAGACCGATGTCGGCATCCGTCCGGTCGAGGATGTTGGCCGCCGCACGTCGGTGCGCGAACTGCCGGAAGAAAGCCTGATGCTGACCGGCGACGAGAACATCGTCGATGTCGACTTTTCGGTGCTGTGGCGGGTTATGCCGAACCACGTCGCCGACTATCTGTTCGACGTGCAGAATCCCGAAGGCACCGTGAAGGCGGTGGCGGAAAGCGCCATGCGCCAGGTGATCGGCCGCTCGAATGTCCAGCGGCTGCTGACCGGTGGCGGCGGCTCGAAGAAACCGCTGGATGAGCAGAGCGACGTGGAAACCTCGGTCCGGGAGTTGATGCAGAAGACGCTCGATGCCTACGGCGCCGGCATCCTGGTGCAGAACGTCCAGCTTCAGAAAGTCAATCCGCCGTCCGAGGTCTTGGATTCCTTCCTCGACGTGCAGGCGGCGCGCTCCGATTCCGAACGCGCGCAGAACGAGGCGCAAACTTACGCCAATCGCGTCGTTCCGGAGGCGCGCGGCCGCGCCGCCAAGATCACCCAGGACGCCGAAGCGTATCGCGAGCAGACCGTCGCCGAAGCCAAGGGCGAGACTTCACGCTTCTTGCAAATCTACGACCAATACAAGAAAGCTCCCGACGTGACCCGGCAGCGCATGTATCTGGAGACCATGGAGCGCATTCTCGGCGAGAACAGCAAGACGATCATCGATACCGGGCAAGCCGGACCGGGCGTGGTGCCGTATCTGCCGCTCACCGAATTGCCTCAGCCGCGCCCGCAGCCGCGCAACCCTGCCACCCCGTCGACGGGAGGCAATCAATGAGGCCCGGTCTTACCGGCGGCGCCATCGCCGTCATCCTTCTGATCGCCATCGTGGTCGGCTACAGCACCTTGTTCACCGTGAGCCAAACGCAGCAGGCGTTGGTGGTGCGCTTGGGCAAGCCGGTTCGCGTCATCACCGAGCCAGGCCTGAACGTGAAAGTGCCGTTTATCGATGCCGTCATCTATATCGACAAGCGCATTCTCAACGTGGAATCGCCGGCGCAGGAAATAACTCTTTCGAGCCAAGACAATTCGAGCAAAGCCGAACTGGTCGGCGAGCGCCTGGTGGTCGACGCCTTTGTCCGCTACCGCATCACCGATCCGCTCAAATTCTATCAGACGGTGGGAGCCGTCGGTGCTGACGCGCAGCTCTCGATCCTGCTTAACTCGGCGTTGCGGCGCGTGCTTGGCGCCGCCACTTTGTCCGATGTCGTGCGCGACAAGCGCGACGAACTGATGAAAAAAATGCGCGAGCAGCTCGATCATGATGCCAAGCCGTTTGGAATCGAGATCGTCGACGTGCGCATCCGCCGCGCCGATCTGCCGAAGCCGAACAGCCAGGCGGTTTATCAGCGCATGCAGACCGAACGTCAGCGCGAGGCGGCCGAATTCCGCGCGCAGGGCAGCCAAAAAAGCCAGGAAATCCGCGCCAAAGCCGATCGCGATGTAACCGTGCTGTTGGCGGATGCTACTTCCCATGCCGAACAGGTTCGAGGCGAGGGCGATAGCGAGCGTAACCGCATCTTCGCCGATGCGTATGGTCGCGACCCGGATTTCTTCGGCTTCTATCGCTCGATGCAGGCCTACGAAAAGAGCATGCAGCGCGGCGACACGCGCCTCGTGCTCAAGCCGGATTCGGATTTCTTCCGCTATTTCACCGATCCAGCCGGCCACCCAGCAACGCCCAATCAGCAAGCTGCGCCACCTGCACCGCCCGGCGCCAAATAGTTTTGCGGGTCCGTCGTCACGCTTGGGACGCGCATGTCCGATTTTGTTGTCGCGATCGGCCTGCTCTTTGTGATCGAGGGCATTCTGTTCGCCGCTTTCCCGCTCGGCGCGAAGCGGGCGATAGTCGCCGCGCTTGACATGCCGGACGGCCGATTGCGCATCGTCGGCCTGGTCTCGGCATTGGTCGGCGTCGTCATTGTCTGGCTGGTACGGCACTAAAAAAGGAACCGCGAAAACGGCACGCATTTTGGGTCGCTTTTCCGCCCCAATCCCGCTCCTAATTGCATCGCGCGCCTCGCAATAGCCTTGCGTCTGGCGTAGGACCTAGGCACGCTTTCAACGACTTCCTCCTCCAGGAGCACGGACTCCCATGGTTTCCACGTCTTGCTTGTTCATGTCCCGCCCCCTCGCGAGACTGCTGCGGCACAGTTCGCTGGCGGTTGCGCTGACGGCGGCGACCGTCGTCCTGCCGGCTTGGACGGCCGCGGCGCGGGGACCCGAGAACATCGCGGATGTCGCTGAACAAGTGATCGACGCCGTGGTCAACATCTCGACGTCGCAAAAGGTCGATTCGCGGATGGGCAACGTGCCCGATCTGCCCCCGGGTTCGCCGATGGAGGAGTTCTTCGACGAATTCTTCAAGAACCGGCGCGGACAAGGCGGCCCCGGCGATCAGGATCGCACCCCGCGCCGCATCAACTCGCTCGGCTCCGGTTTTATCATCGATTCGGCTGGCCTCGTCGTCACCAACAACCACGTCATTGCCGATGCCGACGAGATCAACGTCATCCTCAACGACGGCACCAAGATTCCGGCGCAGCTGGTCGGCAGGGATTCAAAGAGCGATCTCGCGCTGCTGCGCGTGCACTACGACAAGCCGCTCAAGGCCGTTAAGTTCGGCGATTCCGACAAACTGCGGCTCGGCGAATGGGTCGTCGCCATCGGCAACCCGTTCAGTCTCGGCGGCACCGTGACCGCCGGTATCGTCTCGGCGCGCAACCGCGACATCAACTCGGGTCCGTACGACAACTACATCCAGACCGACGCCGCCATCAATCGGGGCAATTCCGGCGGTCCGCTGTTCAACCTCAGCGGCGAAGTCATTGGCGTCAACACCGCAATCATTTCACCCTCGGGCGGCTCGATCGGCATCGGTTTCGCGGTGCCGTCGTCGAGCGCCGTTGCCGTCATCGAGCAACTCCGCCAGTTCGGCGAGACGCGGCGCGGCTGGCTCGGCGTGCGCATCCAACAGGTCACGGACGACATCGCCGAAAGCCTTGGCATCAAGCCGGCGCACGGCGCGCTCGTCGCCGGAGTCGACGACAAGGGTCCGGCGAAGCCCGGCGGCATCGAACCGGGTGACGTGGTCATCAAGTTCGACGGTCACGACGTCAAGGAGATGCACGATCTGCCGCGCATCGTGGCCGACACGCCGGTCGGCAAGGAAGTCGACGTGGTCGTTATCCGCAAGGGCAAGGAAGAGACGCGCAAGGTCAAGATCGGCCGCCTCGAGGACGGTGAGAAAATGGCGGCGGCGGATGCCGGCAAGGACACCACACCGGCGCCGAAATCCAGCGTGCAGAAGACGCTGGGGCTGGAGCTTTCCGGCCTCTCCGACGATCTGCGCAAAAAATTCAAGGTGCGCGAAAACGTCAAGGGCGTCCTCATCACCGCCGTCGATCCGAGCGTGGCATCGTCCGCGCCCGACAAACGGCTTTCGCCCGGCGACGTCATCGTCGAGGTGCAATACCAGGGCGTCGGCAATCCGACCGATTTGCAGAGCCGCATCGATCAGCTCAAGAGCCAGGGCAAGAAGGTAGCGGTCCTGCTGGTCTCCAATCCCGACGGCGAGACGCGTTTTGTGGCGCTGAGCCTGCAATAAAGACGCTTTATTGCGAGCGGCGAATAGCGGGATGTGGACGTGGGTAGCCGTCCCCTATTCGCCTTTTCGGCAGCTTCCCGCGCGCCGAAGCTAAACCTCTTTTTTCGTCAACATTTTGAGCTTATATTCCTTGTGCCGGCGGAAGCCGGATATGGCGATAAATGGCCGTCGCAATAAACCTTTCGGACCCGGGGGCAGTACCCGGCGACTCCACCAACGGGGTCGAAATAGGATCGACGAGGGCGTAAAGGGCGTGCTTTTGCTCGGCATGGTTCCGCCGTTATCGGGCCAATTCCATAGTTGCCAACGACAACTATGCTCCGGTTGCTCTGGCCGCGTAAGCGGCTCGAAAAACCGATCTTAAAGCCCTGACGGGTTAAGCTCCGTCAGGCGGGGTTCGGAGGCACCTGGCAACAGAAGCCTCCACTTTCCAGAGGACAGCGACAGCGTGGCAGAGGACAGAGGCAATCTGGACCTCTATGATTTACGCCCTATCTATCTTCCGACTCAGGCAATCTGATTTTCGGCCAATGGCTACCGATCATATTCGCTACGACGTTCTCGCCCAGGCGGCGCTACGCGGGGTGGTGCGCACCGTGCTCGCTGACGCGGCCAAAAAAGGCCTGCCGGGCGAGCATCACTTCAAGATCACGTTCAACACCACCGCGCCGGGGGTGCGCCTCTCCGACCGCATGCGGGCGCGCTATCCGCAGGAAATGACGATCGTCTTGCAGCATCAATTCTGGGATCTCATTGTCACCGAACAGGCTTTCGAAGTCGGTCTGTCGTTTGGCGGCGTGCCGGAGCGGATCCTGGTGCCGTTCGACACCGTGACCGCCTTCTACGATCCCGCGGTGCAATTCGGCTTTCAATTCGAGACCATCGAGGGCACCGCAACGGCCGACGCCAATGCCGGCCCGCCAGCGGAAGAGAAGCCGGCGCCGGCCGTGACCGCGGCCCGTTCGGTGGCGGAAGAAAGCAAGCCGGAAATCCCGCCTCCGGCGGCCCCCGATGCCGGAAGCGGCGGCGAGGTCGTGCGGCTCGATCGCTTCCGAAAGAAATAACGCGCCTCGCGATGAGGCGTTTTCCGACCGCACGCTTTCGCACGGCATTTTTTTGAGCGACTGGCCAGCGGAGCCCCTGATAGCGACCTCCGGCGTCACCATATCGGCGCAATTCTCGCCGACTAAGCGGACGGGGACGACGCTGATTTGGGTATCGCGGACTTTGCATGGGCGACATCGTCAACCTCCGCGCCGCGCGCAAGCAGGCCAAGCGGCGTCAAGCCGACAAGAAGGCCGCTTCCAATAGACTTGCACATGGCCGCTCGAAGGCCGAGCGCGTCCTCGATCAGTCCCGGAGCGATAAGGCCCGCGAAGGACTCGACCAGCACAGGATCGAAACGGGAGACGGGCAATGAAATCGCCGGTCGTCAAACGCTCCATCGTCATAGCCGGCCACAAGACGAGCGTCAGCCTCGAGGATGCATTTTGGCGGGGCCTCAAGGAGATCGCCGCGAGCCGGCGCGTGACATTGGCTGATCTTGTCGGCGCAATCGACACCCAGCGCCAGCACGGCAATCTGTCGTCGGCGATACGGCTGTTCGTGCTCGAACATTACCAGGCAAGGACAAGCCGGGATGACGAGACGAAACGGCAGGGCGAGTTGGTAATCGTTCCGCCAGCGGTCGCGTCAGTTCTGTGAGCGGAATAGCGAATTCAGCAAAGAGCGCAGACTAGACTGTGGGGTCGATTGCGGTGGTGGCGCGGGGGCCGGCTGAGCAGCGCCGGCCGCCGCGGTCGCCTTGTTGTCGGCGCCGGTCGCCGGGCCCGGCGCCGCCGGTTTAGCCACTGCCGATGAAGGCGGCGCCACCGCGGCGGGAGCGCCAGGTTCAGGCCGCAAGCGGTCGTAGGCGTTGGTGCCGAGTACCGGCGATGCAGCCGCATTCGCGTGGTTGTTGATCTCCAGCAACGTGCCTTGCGGAATGATCCGCACGGAGGGTGGCGGCGGGCGGCCGGCATCCGCGATCACGTCTGGACGCCGATTGGCCTCGAGCAATTCGAGCCGCCGAGTTTGCTGCTCGGTTGCACGCAGCGTCAGCCATCCGACCAAAGCCGATACATCGATCTTTTTTTCCGGCGTCGCGAGCGGACCCTTCACGATGATGCCGAGTTCCGGCCGCGCCGGGATCAAGGCATTCGCCTCTGGTTGTCGCGACAGCGTCAGCTGCGCATCGACGACCTCGGTGTTGAGGTCAAGAACACCATCGACCAACAGCTCCGCGCCGCCTTGCGCCTGCAATTTTGCGTTGTTCAAATGGATTTGCCCGGCGGCGGTAGTGAGCTCCGCTTCGCCCTTCGGCACCGCCAGCCGGCCGTTGTCCATAGCGGCGCTCACGGCGGCCCGGATTTTTGGCGCGTCGATCGTACCGCTCTGATCGGCCAGCCGCGTCGCGACATCGAACGCCGCGGGGTTGATACCGCTAAACTGCGACCGGCTCAGCGCGATCGTCCCGCCACCGTGAAAAGCGCCGATAATGGCTTCAGGGCTCAGTCCCTGGCTCTCGCCTTGCAGCTTCGCCGTCAACACGCCGTCGATGGCATTGCTGTTCGACGCAACGAACGCTGCGGCGTTCGCGCCGGCAAGCTCGACACGGCCTTGCACGGCGAAGGCTTGCGGATCGCGACGGAAGGTGAGCCCTCCGGTGAGGCGTCCGCCCGCCAGTTTGCCGTCGAGGTCGCGCAACGCGATTTCCGGCGACTGAAACTGCACGACGCCTTTAAGGTCGCGCGCAATCAGAGCCGGCGTCAGCGTGGCGCGATCGAACTTGAAGTTGACAGCGCCGCTCACCGCGCCAAAGGCGCCGGCGCCGACCGGCGCGGGCGACCAGGGTTTGGCGGCGTTTGGCGCGACACTCGGCAGCCCCAGCAACATGCCCGCAACCGCGGCGGCGTCGACATCATCGGCGGCGACATCGCCGCTGACTGCGACCGGGTTCGACAATTTGAGATCAAGCCGCCCATGCAGCGCCGATTTGCCGACGTTGACGACGAGGTCGGTCAACGTCAGATCGGAGCCGGCAAAGCCGATGATGGCGCTCGCCGACGTCCCAAAACCGGCGCCTAGCTGTCCGGTCAGCGTGCGGCGGAGCGGCCGAAGATCGGTGGCGGAAATTTTGACCTGCAGGCTGCCGGTCGGCGCCGAGTCCGCGCCGAGATGCAGCCCGCCCTGGGCTGCCGCCGAGAAACCGCCCGCAGTGGCGAGGCCGGTGACGCGAACCTCGCCATTGAGCGGCCCATTGGCGGTTAAAGTCATCTGTCCGGGCAACTGATCGACCCCGAGCACACCGTCGAGATCGAGCAACCGGACCAGTGCGCCACCGTCGTCGGCGTCGAGGCGGCTGGTCACGCGAACGACCGCCGCCTCGACATGCGCCGGCATGCCGGTCGCTTCGCCGTTGAGGGTAAGCCGCAGCGCCCCGAGATTGCCTCCGAGATCGAGCTTGGCGGTTGTCCCGGCGGTGCCGGACCGATCGATGGTGAGGACGCTGTGCAGCTTTGCCGGCGCCAAGCGGTCGGCGAATGGCCGCAATGAATTCGCGATGCGCGGCGCGAACTGGCCCGCGATATTGGACAGGCCGGCCAACGTCGTCGCGTTGACGTCGAGCGTCAGTTGCCCGCGCGGCCGCGACGACAACTCATCGATGCGTCCTTTGACGTCGAGCGCGGCGCCGCCCAGATCGCCGATCGAAAGCCGATCGATATGCAATATTCCGGCGTCGAACTTGACCTGGGCATTGATCCCACGCGCGTCGACCCCGGCGAAGGTCGCCCTGCCGATGTCGAGAACGAGCGCGACGTCGTGAGGCACATCGAAAGCGCCGTGCGCGGCCGCCGCATCGGCAAATCCCCAAAGCGAATCAACGTTGAGTTTTGCAGCGTGCAATTCGCCGTCGAGAGAAGCCGGTCGCTTGCCGTCCGCCCAGACATAGGTAACTCGCCCTTCCACATTCTGCTGATCGAGCGAGGCCGACAGGCGATCAAGAACGAAGCGATCGCTCGCGATCGTCACCTGACCGCGCGCCTTCAAACTTTCGGGCGACCCCGGTGGCAGATCGTCGCGGCCTTCAAGCCATGCCAGCAACGTTTTCAGATCGGAAGACTCGACGCCGGCGGGCCCGCCAAATGTGAGGCCCTGCGGGCCGTCGCCAAACTGGCCGCTCAGGCTGACGTCGGTCAGTCCCGGCGCGCGGAACGCCAGATCGTCAAGGCTCCAGCCCTTGTCGTCGGAGCGGACATGGCCGCGCACGTTCTGGATGGTGGTGCCACCGGCCGTCACCGCGTCGATGGCCACGCTGGCGGCAATCGGTACGGGTGGTTTCACTGTATCGATAAACGCCTCGGCGAAGCTCTTGAACAGAACCAGCGGCGGCCGGTGCGTTACATCGGGAGCGGCGAGCATGCGGTCCGCGTCCACCTGGCGAGCCGTGACCTCGCCGTCGAGATGCGGCCGCGCGCCGAATTTCAGCTCCGCCTTGCCGCTGAAAATCACCGCCCGTTCTTCCGGCCCATACTGGAACGCGATCTCCCGCAACGAGGCGGAAGCGGGCGTGGCCTGAAGCTTTCCACCGAGCTGCCATGGATCGCTCATCACCCGCACGCCGCCCGCGAGTGTGGCTCCAACCGGCCGTGCCAGCAAAAGCGCGCCGTCGAACTGCGGAACGCCGCGATCGAAACTAAGCGTGCCATCGATCTCGGTGCTCAGCGGATGCTTCGACGGATCAATCCCGAGCCGGATCTTGATGCCGCCGTCGTCGTCAACGTGATTGCCCGAGATCCGATACTTGTAAGGCTCGTCACCAACTTGAAAGGCGCCGTCGCCCTTGAACGGCCCGAGGAATGAGCGGATGTCGCCGTCGAAAGAGAGTTTTTGCAACACCAGGCTCGAGCCGGAGGCCGCGTCGCTCAGAGAAATGCGGCCGTCCTCGACGCTCAGCCGCGATATGGTGAGCGCCTCCGGGCTGAAGGCCGGCGACAAAGCCGGCCAATCGACGGCGCCGGCGCTGTCGAGCCCGAGACTGACCCGTGGCGCGAGAAGGCGAACTTCGCTTGCCTGCACTTCGCCGCGCATGAGCGGCGTAAGCCCGACTTCAAGCTCGATCGCGCCGGCGCGCAGGCGTGGCGGACGGCCCGCCTCCCCGACCTCGACATCGCGCAGATTGATACGCGGGCTCGGCAGGATACGTGCGTCGATCGCGCCGTTGACGTGGACGGTGAGGCCGGTCAACCGGCTCGCCTGCTCCTCGAATGAGGAACGGTAAAGATTCCAATCGACCACAAAGGGGGCCACCAGCGCGGCTACGAGCGCCAGTATAAGTGCGATGGCCAACCCGAGCAGCGTCGTCTGCACGGCAAGCTTCCCTTTTTGATCGCTTAAATGACTCCGCGCGCGTGCCGGCCAAAGCCTAGAGCAAGCCCCTGCGGAATGCACGTCTTCGGAGCTGCGATTAGCGGCATTTGCAGGCAATTCTGTGTCGCTTTTTCAGGCTCGCGGCATCTTCCAGAACCTTCAGGCCCGCCGCCTCAGAGCCTTACGATCTTGCCCGGATTCATGATGTTAAGCGGGTCGAGCGCCCGCTTGATCGCGCGCATGGCATCGAGCGCCGGCTCGCCGTGCTCGGCTGGCAGGTATTTCATCTTGCCCTGGCCGACGCCGTGCTCGCCGGTGCAGGTGCCGTCCATCGCCAAAGCGCGCTCGACCAGGCGATCGAGGAAGGCATGGACGCGACGGACCTCGTCCTCGTCGCCCGTGTCCACCAACAGCCCGACGTGGAAATTGCCGTCGCCGACATGGCCGACGATCGGCGCCAGGAGCTTGCTGTCGGCAATGTCGCGTTGCGTCGCGGTCAGGCATTCGGCCAGCCGGGACAGCGGCACGCAGACGTCGGTCGCCAGCGGTTGCGTCGAGGGACGAAGCCCGCGCTGCGCCCAGTAGGCATCGTGACGCGCCTGCCATAGCCGCGTGCGGTCCTCCGCCTTGGTCGCCCAATCGAACGGCCCGCCGCCCAGTTCCTGCGCGATCTCGCCGAAACGCCGCGACTGCTCGGCGACGCCCGCCTCGGTGCCGTGGAATTCCAGAAACAGCATCGGCGTTTCGGGCAGGCTGAGCTTCGAATAAAGATTGCAGGCGCGCACCTGCAATGCGTCGAGCAACTCGATACGCGCCACCGGAATGCCGGACTGGATGGTGAGGATCGCCGCGTTGCACGCGGCCTCGACCGACGGAAACGGGCAGACGCCGGCGGCGACTGCTTCGGGGATGCCGGCAAGGCGCAGCGTCAGTTCGGTGATGACGCCGAGCGTGCCTTCCGATCCGACGATCAGGCGCGTCAGATCGTAGCCCGACGATGTCTTCTTGGCCCGCCGCGCCGTCGTCATCACCTCGCCGTCGGCGAGCACGACTTTGAGCGCCAGCACGTTGTCTTTCATGGTGCCGTAGCGCACCGCATTGGTGCCGGAAGCGCGCGTCGCCGCCATGCCGCCGAGCGACGCATCAGCGCCGGGATCGATCGGGAAAAACACGCCCTGATCGCGCAAGTGCTCGTTTAGCTGCTTGCGCGTGATGCCGGGCTGGATGACGCAATCGAGATCCTCGGCATGCACGGCGAGCACGCTGTTCATGTCACGGAAATCGAGGCAGATGCCGCCATAGGGCGCGTTGACCTGGCCTTCGAGTGAGGTGCCGGTGCCAAATGCGATCACGGGCACGCGCTCGGCCGTGCACAGCCGCACGATCTGCTGCACTTCTTCGGTGCTCTGCGGGAAGACCACCGCATCAGGCGGCTGATTGCCGATCCAGGTCAGCGTATTGCCATGCTGCTCGCGGACCGCCTGCGCGGTCACCAGCCGATTGCCGACCATGGCCGCAAGCGCCGCGATCACGGTCTCGACCGCTTTGCGGTCGTGCTTGAGCGCCTCCCAGGCTTCGGTCATCACCATCGTGGCTTCTCTTTGTTTATCTTACAGCGTGACGGCAGCTTTTCTGACGGTCAAGGGCGGGCGCCGCGGCCGTGCAACCACACCCGCCGCCGAGCTTGCACCCTCTTGCGTCAGGCCTTGCATCGCCCGTGGAATCCGTCACATTTGCCGGCCCCCGACGCCCGCGCGACAGAAACAAGATGCTCGACCGCCTCGATCTGGAACCCGCCTTCTTCGCGCCCTTCGTGTCATCGGTGATGCAGGTCGAGCCGGGCTGGATCGACTATAACGGCCATCTCAACATGGCCTATTACAACGTGCTGTTCGACCGCGCTGTCGACGAGGCCTATGAGCTCATCGGCTGCGGCTTGGCTTATCTGCAAGAGGCGCAGCATTCCACCTTCACCGCCGAGGCGCATGTCCGCTACTTGCGGGAACTTCACGCCGGCGATCCGGTGCGCGTGACCTTCCAGCTGCTCGATTACGACTTAAAGCGCATGCACTATTTCGAGCAGCTGTTTCACGCCGAAGAAGGCTGGCTGTCGGCCACGTCCGAAAACATGGCCCTGAACGTCGACATGGTGGCGCGAAAGACCGCGGCGTTTCCCGATTTCATCGCCGCGCAGCTGCAACGGATGAAGGCCGCGCACGCGAACCTGCCGGTGCCGGACGGCGTCGGCCGCCGCATCGCGATGCGCGGTTCGACGTGATGTAGCCGCCGGATGTCATTCCGGAGCGCCACGAAGGGGCGAGTCCGGAATCCATATTCGCCGACCGTGGTTATGGATTCCGGGCTCGCGGACTAGGCCCGCGCCCCGGAATGACGCCTCGGAACAAGCCTCGTAAAAGCCGCGTCCAGGTGCCATCTTAGCCTCAGAGAATCACGGACATTTTGCGCCTTGGCTGATCCGCTCCAGCAGAGCTTCGACCCGCTCGATCCGGCCCCGCCGGTGCCCGCGCCCGGCGGCATTGCCGCGCGCGCCCGCGCCGCAGCGCCCGGCTCCGCCGGCTATCTCGGCGGACTGAATACCGAGCAGCGGCTCGCGGTCGAAACTCTCGACGGCCCGGTGCTGGTGCTCGCCGGCGCCGGCACTGGCAAGACGCGGGTACTGACGGTGCGCATCGCCCACATCCTGGCGACCGGCCGCGCCCGGCCGGGCGAGATTTTGGCCGTCACCTTCACCAACAAGGCGGCGCGGGAAATGAAGCACCGCGTCGGCGAGATTGTCGGCGGCGTGGTCGAGGGCATGCCGTGGCTCGGCACGTTCCATTCGATCGGCGTGAAGATCCTGCGCCGCCACGCCGAGCTGGTCGGCTTGAAGCCCGATTTCACCATCCTCGATGTCGACGACCAGGTGCGGCTGATGAAGCAGCTCCTCGCCGCCGACAATATCGACGAGAAGCGCTGGCCGGGCCGCGTGCTGGCGATGCTGATCGACGGCTGGAAGAATCGCGGGCTGACGCCCGAGCAGGTTCCCGCGGGCGAGGCCGGCGTCTTCGCCAACGGCAAGGGCCTCAAGCTCTACAAGGCGTATCAGGAGCGGCTGAAAATCCTCAACGCCGCCGATTTCGGCGATTTGCTGCTGGAAAACATCCGGCTGTTCCGCGAGCAGCCCGAGGTTTTGCGCCAGTATCAGGGTCGCTTCAAATACATCCTGGTCGACGAGTATCAGGACACCAATGTCGCGCAATATCTCTGGCTGCGCTTGCTGGCGCAGCGCATGGCGGCCAGCACGGCCGCGAAGGCTGCATCCTTACCCTCTCCCCTTGTGGGAGAGAGTGGTTCGGAGCGAAGCGAGGAACCGGGTGAGGGGTCCGGGTTCGCGGCGCGCGCTAACCCCTCACCCGCCTTACTCGCTGACGCTCGTTCGGCACCCTCTCCCACAAGGGGAGAGGGAAGCAAGGCAAGCGGGGAGAGGGAGCCGGCTGCCGCCAAAAACATCTGCTGCGTCGGCGACGACGACCAGTCGATCTATGGCTGGCGCGGCGCCGAGGTCGACAACATCCTGCGCTTCGAGCACGATTTTCCCGGCGCGACGGTGGTCCGGCTGGAGCGCAATTACCGCTCGACCGGGCACATCCTCGCCGCGGCCTCGCACCTCATCGCGCACAATGAAGGCCGGCTGGGCAAGACGCTGCGTACCGACGACATACCCGGCGAAAAAGTCTCCGTCACCGGCGCCTGGGATTCGGAGGAAGAAGCCCGCTCCATCGGCGAGGAGATCGAGCAGTTGCAGCGTGAAGGTCACGCGCTCAACGAGATCGCCATCCTGGTACGGGCCTCGTTCCAGATGCGCGAATTCGAAGACCGCTTCGTCACGCTCGGCCTGCCCTATCGCGTGATCGGCGGTCCGCGCTTCTACGAGCGCGCCGAAATCCGCGATGCGCTTGCTTACCTCCGCCTGATCAATTCGCCGGCCGACGATCTCGCCTTCGAGCGCATCGTCAATGTGCCGAAGCGCGGGCTTGGCGACGCCACCGTGCAGTTGCTGCACGATCATGCGCGCAAACGCCGGGTACCGATGACCGAAGCCGCCCGCGCCGTCATCGAGACCGACGAGCTCAAACCGAAGCCGCGCGGCGCGCTACGCGGCCTGCTTGAATCGGTCGACCGCTGGCGCAAGCAGCGCGACATCCTCCCGCATACGCAGCTCGCCGAAATCGTGCTCGACGAATCCGGCTACACCGAGATGTGGCAGAAGGACCGCTCCGCCGACGCCGCCGGACGGCTGGAGAACCTGAAGGAGCTCGTGCGCTCCATGGACGAGTTCGAGAACCTGCAGGGCTTTCTCGAACACATTTCGCTGGTGATGGACAACGAGAAGGCGGCCGAAGCCGACGCCGTCAACATCATGACGCTCCACGCCGCCAAGGGCCTCGAGTTCAACACCGTGTTTTTGCCCGGCTGGGAGGAAGGCGTGTTTCCGAACCAGCGCGCGCTCGACGATCAGGGCCGCGCCGGCCTGGAAGAGGAACGCCGCCTTGGCCATGTCGGCCTGACCCGCGCGCGCAAGCGGGCGAAGATCTATTTCGCCACCAACCGGCGCATGCACGGGATGTGGCAGACCAACATCCCGTCGCGCTTTCTCGACGAGCTGCCGGAAGCCGACGTCGAGGTCACCGAGTCGCAAGGCGGCTTCGGCGGTTATGGCGGCTACGGCGCCTCGCGCTTCGACGCCACGACCTCGTTCGGCTCCAGCTATTCAACGCCCGGCTGGCAGCGTGCGCAGGCGAAGAAAGGCCAGGGCGGCTTTACCGAAGACGGCACGCGCTACGAGCCGGACGACGATTTGTCCGATCTCCCGCCAAGGATGAAAAGCCGCGGCGCGACCGCCCGCGACGACGCCTCGTCGCCTTCGCCGTGGCGGCAGCGCGAAGAACGAACGCCCGCCGCCCGCCGCCTGCCGCTCACCATCGAGGGCGAGTTGGTGGCGAAATCGACCGGCACCGTCTCCGCCTTCACGCTGGGCGACCGCGTCTTCCACCTGAAATTCGGCAACGGCAACGTCACCGCGATCGACGGCAACAAGCTGACCATTCAGTTCGACAAGGCCGGCGAAAAGCGCGTGGTGGATAGTTTCGTCGAGAGGGCGTGAGGACCCATTCTTGTGCCCCACGCGGACCCTCGAATTTACTACTATTAGTTGAATTGCGATCTTCCCGGGAATAGATTTTAGCTCCCCTTGGGAGGATTAGATGGACGATATTTCGTTTCGCGACTTACTCGACGACGTCCACGCCAAATACGTAAATAACAAAAGAAGCCCCGAGGCGACAGCGCGAGCGGAAGCTGCTTGGGAGCAAGAGTTCTGCCACGGTTAGAGAGCTAGTACAGGCGTTGCAGACCGACTTGCAACCTCGTTACAGCTTAAGAAAAGCCTTGGGTGTTGGCGGCGTCGGAATTGTCATCCAAATATTTGATAGCAATCTTGAAATGCCCAGAGCACTCAAAGTCGCGCGGCCAACACTCGGTCGCGAGTCTTTCTTTGCATCAATCATCGCTAGTGAAATAGCGCATTCTAAGAGAAGCGGTGCATCAAAATATCATTGAAATATATCAACAAGGAGAGGTGACAGTACGCGACAAAATGTTTCCATTCTACATAATGGCATTTGTAGCTGGGGCAAAAGACACTGCGGAATATTTCGTTGAAGCGCCGAGAACGGTTGGCCTGCGCCCGGTTCCGAAGACACCGAGTTAGGTGTTTTAGTGGAACTGGAGGTGGATCATGGAGAGGCGGAAGTTTACGCGAGAGTTCAAGCTTGAGGCGGTACGGCTGATCAAAGAGCGGGGCGTGTCGTATGCGCAAGCCTCGCAGGATTTGCGCGTGCATCAATCGCAGTTACGCAGTTGGGTGAAGGCGCTGGCGGATGATCCGCAGCACGCGTTTCCCGGCCAAGGCCAGATGAAGCCCGAGCAGTTGGAGATCGCGCAGCTCAAGCGCGAAGTGATCCGACTGAAGGCGGAGCGAGACATCCTTAAAAAAGCCGCGGCCTACTTCGCGAAGGAATCGACGTGAAGTTCGGATTCATTGCGAAGCACCGGGGGATCTGGCCGGCGGAGTGGTTGTGCGGGGCGCTCGGTGTCTCGCGGGGTGGGTTCTATGCCTGGCTGACACGACCGCGAAGTCGACGCAGCCGCAGCGACGAAGAGCTGGGCGCTAAGGTTCGCTCGAGCTTCCTCGCCAGTGACCGCACTTATGGCGCTAGGCGTGTCTGGCGCGACCTACTCGCTGAGGATGAGGCATGTGGCCTGCACCGGATCGAGCGATTGATGCGGCTGCAGGCCCTCAAAGCCCGTCCGCGCCGGCGTCGACTGCCGCCCGATCTGGGTGAGCGGCAGGTCGCCGCCGTTGCTGCCGAACGTGCTCGATCGCACCTTTGAGGCGCCCGCTCCCAACCGCAAATGGATTGCCGACTTCACTTATGTGTGGACGGCGGAAGGTTGGCTCTATGTTGCTGCCGTGATCGATCTGTTCTCCCGTCGTGTGGTCGGCTGGTCGATGAATGCAGCGATGACTGCACAGCTCGTGACCGACGCGCTGGTGATGGCGATCTGGCGACGAGGCAAGCCCGACGCGCTGCTGCATCACTCCGATCGTGGCAGCCAGGGCGGATTCAAACGGTCGCCGCAACACCGTTCTTCTCGGTCGATAGAAGCAAGAGGTCAAGCGCCTCTGCGGGCGTTTTCCAATCAAGCGTCTTGCGGGGCCGCGAGTTGAGGGTGGCCTCTAGCGCGGCATCCTCGCTCTCCAAGCCTACCGCTATTGCCGCCCAGAACCGTCGACGCTCATCTCGTCCTGCCACGGAGGGTCGACCTGGCGACGACAATGGTGCCCGCCCAGACCGATCCGAACGCCGCTTGTGAATCTTCATCGCAACCTCCTTCATCAGGGTGTTGCGACGACCACTTGAGTCCGCTCAGTATACCAGCGAGCAGTTCCAGAAGCTGATGTCAGATCACGGCGTCGTCTGCTCGATGAGCCGCTCGGGGAATGTCTGGGACAATGCGGCGATGGAGAGCTTCTTCTCCTCGCTCAAGACCGAGCGCACAGCACGCAAAACCTATCGGACGCGCGACCAAGCCAAGGCCGATGTGTTCGACTATATTGAATGCTTCTATAATCCGAAACGCAGGCACTCGACGATCGGATATCTAACTCCCGTGGAGTTCGAGAGGCAGGCGGGATTCGCTTAGGCGGGTGTCAACCAAACCGGGTGCAGGCCAATCGTTGAACTTCAACGGGAAGTTCAGAAGGGGGTAATTGCACATATTCTCTCGGGTAATATTGGCGAGGAAGTCGAGCGCACCGCGCTTAAGCAAGCCTACGACTTAGGCGAGATTTTGATTCTAATAGATGTGCCGACGCAACGACCTGGGAGCCAAATACCGCTCGAGTATCTTCCAGAATCGGACCGGCCGGATTTTTTAGAAGAGTGGACGCAGCCTGCCAGGCTCGAAGATTCAGTCATTTGGAATACGCTTCATGAGTCGTTTCTTGAATCTGTTGGGAAAACGCGCGTGTTTTGTCATCCTGATTTTCGAAATCTGATTAGGCGCATTAATCAAAAACCGTTTGAAGAAATCATCGAAATGGCTTTGAGGTTGGTCTATTAACCCCATCACCATCTTCATCGACGCCGATGCCTGTCCGGTGAAGCAAGAGATTTATCGCGTCGCCGAGCGGCATGCGCAAAAGGGCGTCGCGCTGAAAGTCTTTGTCGTCTCCAACAGCCCGATCGCCGTGCCGCGAGATGAGTTTGTCGAGCGCGTCGTGGTCGGCTCTGGCATGGACGAGGCTGACCACTGGATCGCCGAGCGCGCCGCTCGCGGCGGCATCGTCGTCACCGCCGACGTGCCGCTGGCGAGCCGCTGCGTCAAAGCCGGCGCCGAGGTGATCGCGCCGAACGGCAAGGCGTTCACCGAAGCTTCGATCGGCGAGACTTTGGCGACGCGCAATCTGATGGACTCGCTGCGCAGCGCCGGCGCGATCACGAGCGGCCCGAAGCCGTTCGCGCCGCGCGACCGCTCGAGTTTTCTCTCGTCGCTCGATCAGGCCGTGGTGCGTCTCAAGCGCGCCGGGTTCGGCTAGCAGGCCGCCCCGCCGCGTCTCGAAAGCGTCCGAGCCGATCACAAGATCGCGATACGGAAGCGCCCATACCCGCCATCTCCTGGTAATTTCACGCAAGCTTCATGCCGATCGTTCACCATAAATCCGGGTTGCGCGGCCGCGCTCACTTGATTTGAACCAATGGCGTGCGAGAGACTTCCCAACCTGGGTGACTTTCCTCGTGTTTTGATCGGTGTGTTCATGCGTTCCGGTTCCATCGCTCCCGCTTCGCTGCTTGCCGCGCTATTGGCCTTTTGTTTCGCCGCGCCGGCGAGCGCCAACGTCCTCGTCAATGTCGACAAGAATACGCAGCGGATGACGGTGTCCGTCGACGGCACGACGCGCTACGTCTGGCCGGTATCGACCGGACGGGCGGGCTACGACACGCCGAACGGCACCTACACGCCGTTTCGCATGGAGGCCGAGCACTTCTCCAAGGAGTGGGACGACGCGCCGATGCCGCACTCGATCTTCTTCACCAAGATCGGCCACGCCATTCACGGCTCGCTCGATGCGCGGCACCTCGGCAGCGCCGCGTCGCACGGCTGCGTGCGGCTTTCGCCCGCCAACGCGACGACGCTGTTCGCGCTGGTGCAGGCGGGAGGCATGAAGGAGACAAAGGTCGTGATCTCGGGCCAGACGCCGATCGCCAGTCCGGAAGTCGCGCAGCGCCGCCCGCCGGTGCAGGCCGTTGCCGCTCAACCGACGCAGATCGCGCCACCCGGCTATGACGGCTACGCGCAGCAGCAAGGCTACGCGCAACAGCCGCAATATGGCCAGCAGGGCTATTACCGGCAGCCTCAGCAATATTACGGTCAGCCCCAGCAACAATATTACGCGCAGCCGCGGCCGCAATATTACGGCCAGCAGCCGCGTTATTACGCGCAGCCCGGCTATCCGCCGCAGCCGTCACCGGTCGTGGTGTATCGGCCGTTCGGTCAGTATTAAGACGCGGCGCGGCCTGCGCTAGGCCGCGACGCGGTGCATCACGGCGTTGTCGCGGGCGCCGTGGATCGCCTTCACCGATTTTTCGATCGCTCCCCACAGCCGGCCGATTTCGGCCGCCGCAATCGAGTTCGGCTTCGTATTCTTTCGCGCCCTCGCCTTCCGCAAGCGCCAGCATGAAGTTCGCCCGCTGCGTGACCTGGCCGCCCCACACTGGAATATTCAGGCCGAGCAGAGTTTCACGGGCATGCGTCACCATCGGCAACTCGGTGTCCTGCCGCCGCGGCGGCGCGCCGTTGATGACGACCGCGTAGGGCTTGCGCATCTGCCGCGCGAAGTCGACGGTCTCCTTCACGGCGTCGATGTCGAACACGCCCGGCCGGCATGGCACGACGAGCAGTGTCGCCGCACGGATCGCTTCGGTGACGCTCGCCGACATATTCGGCGCGGTGTCAACGAAGACCCATTCGATGCCGTCGCGCTTTGCCGCCCGCACGATATCGCCGATGCCGCGGAGCGCGACCTTGAGCGGCAAATCTTCCGATTGCGGATCCCGGGCTTTGCGCAGTTTGTGCCAGAGCGTTAGCGATCCTTGTGGATCGGCATCGATCAGGAGACACGCCCGCGACGGTTTGTGGGCGTGCGCGGCGATATGCGCCGCAAGCGTACTCTTACCCGAACCACCCTTACGGGAAGCAAAAACAACGACATTCATGCGAGCTCTCCCAAGTTGGCCATCAGGCAAAATTGTGTTGGTCCCCCTGATTCCGAAACTCGCAGACGCTCGCCGGTACCCCATGCCAATTTCAGAATCACTCAACAGTGTAACGCCATTCCGGTATTCCGGTGTGGAATTCGGCGCGTGGCCGGCAATCATGGAACATGGAACCCATGGAACTTCGATGGAACCGCGGTGGAGCTGCGATGGAACTGCGATGGAACCGCGGTGGAGAAGATGTGCAGACTGCAGGGACAACTTTGGGGATAACGAGGGACGAACCGGGTATGACGATGGGGAAAACCCGGCGCCGAGGCGCGACGCCTGAATGTGCAGACGGACTGTGAATTGTGGGCATTCCGCAAGAAACTAAGCGCAAATCAACGCCTTCCGGTGCTAGCACCGGCCATGGAACTTTGGTCGCGCAACTTGAAACCGATGAACAAGCCGCGCAGCGGATCGCCGATATCCTCTCGGAACTTTATGGCGCCGACGATCTCGCGGTCAGCCTGTTCGATGCCGGTGGCGGCCGCTGGCAGGTGGCGATCCATTTCCGCGCGCAGATCGATCGGGAGTCGCTGCGCGCAACGGTCGCCCAAGCCGCCGGAGTGCAGGCCGCCTCGGGGCTCGATTTCGCGCGCGTCGAGGAGACCGACTGGGTGCGGAAAAGCCTCGCCGGACTCGCGCCCGTTGCCGCGGGCCGCTTCATCGTCCATGGCGCGCACGACCGCACTCGCATCGCAGTCAACCGCATCGGCATCGAGATCGAAGCCGCGCTCGCTTTCGGCACTGGCCATCACGGCACCACGCGCGGCTGTCTTCTCGCGCTCGACAGAATTTGCAAGACGCTGAGCAAGCCAAGCGTTGCTCCTCCCTCCCCCTGCAAGGGGGAGGGTTGGGGTGGAGGTCACAACGCGCGTCGAAACCAAACGACCCCCACCCGGCTCGCTCTCGCTCGCCGCCCTCCCCCTTTCAGGGGGAGGAAAAAGGAGCTGCGCATCCTCGATGTCGGCACCGGCAGCGGCGTGCTGGCGATCGCGGCTGCCCGCGCGCTCCACCGCCGCGTGCTGGCAACCGATATCGACGACAGCGCGGTGGAAGCTGCGCGCGGCAACGTCCGGCTCAACCGCGGCGGCGGATTGATCGACATCATCGAAGCAAACGGTGTCGGCGCGCGGCGGATCAGCGCCCGCGCGCCTTACGATCTCATCTTCGCCAACATCCTGCTCGGGCCACTCCAGCGCATGGCAACGCCGCTTCGTCGACTGGCGGCACCCGGCGCCCGCATTGTTCTCTCCGGCGTGCTGCCGTCGCAGGCCAATGCCGTGATCGCGTCGTATCGGCCGCTCGCGCTCGAACGGCGTACCGACATCGACGGCTGGAGCACGCTCGTTTTCATGCGGCGGAAGGTTCACCCGGACCTGACCTAAAGGGAAGCGACGCGGCGTTCGTTGCCCTCGCGCCCCGCAGCGCGTAGACCGGGCATGATCGTTTCGGAAAACCGGTACCCACTTCTCCGGATCATGCTTTAGATTGCGCCCCATGTTCGAGGCCCAGTTCCAGTCGTTCGAAGATCGCGCCGATCGCGCCGCATGTGCGCCGCGCCTCGCCGCGCTGCGCGCAGAACTCGCGCGCCGCGGTCTCGGCGGCTTTGTCGTGCCGCGTGCCGATCGTTATCTGAACGAATACGTCCCGCCCTCCGACGAGCGGCTGGCGTGGCTCACCGGCTTTACCGGTTCGTCCGGCATCGCCATCGTGCTGACCGACGGCGCGGCGCTGTTCGTCGATGGCCGTTATCAGGTGCAGGTGCGCGAGGAAGTCGACAGCGCGCTGTTCTCGATCCAACATCTGGTCGAGCAGCCGCCGCACGCCTGGATAAAAGAAAATTTACCGGCCGGCGCGCAGCTCGGCTTTTCGCCGTGGCTGCTACACAGTCGACGGCGCCGAACGGCTCACCAAAGCCTGCACCGATGCGGGCGGCAGTCTCGTCGCGGTCGAAGAAAATCCGATCGACGTCATCTGGACCGACCGGCCCGAGCCGCCGCTCGGCCCAGTCGTTTTGCACGATCTGCGCTATGCCGGCGAGGATGCCACGAGCAAAATCGCGCGGCTGCGCGGCGAGATGCTCGACCAGAGCGCGGATACGTTGATGGTATCCGATCCGAACGCGGTCTCGTGGCTGTTCAACATCCGCGGCAGCGACATCCCGCACACCCCGGTGGTGCTTGCTTTCGCAACGGTGCCGAAGACCGGCCGGCCGACGCTGTTCGTCGACCTGCGCAAGCTCGGCAACGACATCCGCTCCCGCTTGGAAGAGATTGTTGACGTGCGGCCGAATGCGGCGTTCGAGCGCGATCTTGCCTCGCTCGGCAATGAGCATCGCAGCCTGCGGCTCGATCCGGCCGCCTGCCCCGATGCGATCGCACGGCTCGTCGTCGAGAACGGCGGCATCGTGGTGCGCGGCGCCGACCTCGTCGTGCCGATGAAGGCGATCAAAAACGCGACGGAGATCGCCGGCGCGCGGGCGGCGCAGCAACGCGACGGCGTGGCGCTGACGCGTTTTCTCGCCTGGTTCGACCGTCAGGCGCCGCGCGGCAAATTGACCGAGATCGAAGTGGTGCAGGCGCTAGAGACCTTTCGCCGCGAGACTGGCGTGCTCAAGGACATTTCGTTCCCGACCATTTCCGGCGCCGGGCCGAATGGCGCCATCGTGCACTACCGCGTCACCGAGAAAAGCAACCGCCGCATCGTGCCGGGCGAACTTTTCCTTTTGGATTCCGGCGCCCAGTATGAGGACGGCACCACCGACGTCACCCGCACGATCGCCGTGGGGCCGCCGGCCCCCGATATGCGGCACAACTTCACCCTCGTACTCAAGGGCCATATCGCCATTGCCCGCGCGGTATTTCCCGACGGCACCAACGGCGCGCAGCTCGATTCGTTTGCGCGGCAATTTCTCTGGCAGCACGGGCTCGATTTCGATCACGGCACCGGCCACGGCGTCGGCAGCTATCTTTCGGTGCACGAAGGACCGGCGCGCATTTCCAAGCTCGGCAGCGTGGCGCTGAGGCGCGGGATGATCCTGTCCAACGAGCCCGGCTATTACCGCACCGGCTCCTACGGCATCCGCATCGAGAATCTGATCCTGGTGACCGAAGCCGCGCCGGTTCCTGGTGCTGAAAAGCCGCTCAACGCTTTCGAGACGCTGACACTGGTGCCGATCGACAGCCGCCTCGTCGAGCCGTCGATGCTGACCGATGCCGAGCGCCGGTGGGTCGACGCCTATCACGCGCACGTGCGTGAAACAATTTCGCCGCATATCGATACGGCAACACGCGCCTGGCTGCTCGCGGCGACCATTCCGCTGCCGCGCCATTGACGTCGCCTCCCGTCAGCGGGAGATGACCTCTAGCGAATGAGCTTTAGCCACTCATCTTCGGTGAGCACGGTGACGCCGAGCTTCTTGGCGTCGGCAAGCTTGCTCCCGGCTTTTGGTCCCGCGACAACATAATCAGTTTTAGCTGATACCGAGCCCGACACCCTCGCGCCGAGGCGTTCGGCCGACGCCTTCGCCTCGTCGCGCGTCAGCTTCTCCAGCGTGCCGGTGAACACCACGGTCTTGCCGGCGATGGCGGAATCGGCGCGCGGCTTTTCGGCATCGCGGATTCGCACTTGGGCCGCCAGCCGCTCAACGCGCCGGCGATTGTGCGGCTCGCCGAAATAATCGCTCAAGCTCTCGATCACTGTATCGCCGATCTGATCGAGCGCATCCATTTCCTCCTTGGTCTCTTCGTCACCGTTGGTGAGCTTGAGGCAGGCGTCATGAAAAGCACTCCAGGTGCCATAGCCGCGCGCCAGCGCCACCGCCGTCGTTTCGCCAACATGCCTGATACCGAGCGCGTAGATGAACCGTTCCAGAGGGATCTCGCGCCGCGCTGCGATGGCGTTGAATAGATTGCGCACTGAGGTTTCGCCAAACCCTTCCACCTCCTCGAGCCGGATTTTCTTGTTGCGATCCTCGAGTGTGAAAATGTCCGCCGGCTCTTTCACCCACTCATTCTCGTAGAACATTTCGATCTGCTTCTCGCCCAGACCGTCGATGTCAAAAGCGCGGCGAGAGACAAAATGACGCAAATGCTCGATCTGCTGAAAGGGACAAGCGAATTCGCCGGTGCAATGCGAGCGCGCCCCTTCTTCACCGCCGGCGATAACTTCGCGGACCACATTGGTCTTGAGCGGGCACGGACACTTTTTGGGAAATTCGTAAGGCGCAGCGCCGCGCTTTCGCCTTTCCAGCACGACGCTCAAGACTTGCGGAATGACGTCGCCGGCGCGCTGAACCGTCACCGTATCGCCGATACGAACGTCGAGGCGCTTTATTTCCTCCTCGTTATGCAGGGTCGCGTTCTGCACCACGACGCCGCCAACCGTCACCGGCTCCAGCTTGGCGACGGGCGTGAGCGCGCCGGTACGGCCAACCTGGATTTCAATATCCTTGACGATTGTGGTCGCCTTCTCGGCGGCAAATTTGTGCGCGATCGCCCAGCGCGGACTGCGCGACACGAAACCGAGCCGCTCCTGCCAGTCGAGCCGGTCGACTTTGTAGACCACGCCATCGATGTCGTAGTCGAGGCTGGCGCGCCGCGCCTCGATCTCCCGGTGGAATTGCAGGAGCGCTTCGACCGAGCGGCACATCTTTGTCAGCGGATTGGTTTTGAAGCCGCACGACGCGAACCATTGGATCATGCCGGACTGGCTTTCTGCCGGCATCTCGTTCATCTCGCCCCACGCATAGGCGAAAAAGCCGAGCGGCCGCGACGCCGTGATCGAAGCATCGAGCTGACGCAGCGAGCCGGCCGCGGTATTGCGCGGATTGACATAGAGCGGCTTCCCGGCGGCCGCCTGTTTGCGGTTCAGTTCGAGGAACGCCGCCTTGGTCATGTAGACTTCGCCGCGCACCTCGCAGACCGCTGGCACGCTTTTACCTTTGAGCAGGTCCGGAATGTCTTTCAACGTTTTCACGTTGGCGGTGACGTCCTCACCTTCGCTGCCGTCGCCGCGGGTCGCGCCGCTGACGAGATGGCCGTCTTCGTAGCGCAGCGACATCGACAGGCCGTCGATCTTGGGCTCGGCGGAAAATACGATCTGCTCGTCATCGTCGAGACGCAAAAAGCGGCGAATGCGGCCGACAAAATCGACGACATCCTCCTCGGCGAATGCGTTGTCGAGCGACAGCATCGGCACCGCGTGCCGTACCTTGGCAAAGCGCGCTGACGGCGCGACACCGACGCGCTGGGTCAGGCTTTCCGGTGTGCGCAGATTCGGGAAACGCGCCTCGATCGCTCCGTAGCGAAGGCGGAACGCATCATAAGCTGCATCCGAAACCGTCGGTGCGTCTTCCTGGTAATAGCGCCGGTCGTGCTCGGCGATTTCCGCTTCAAGCTGCGCGTGCTCGGCCTTCGCCTGCTTTTCGGTCAAATCGCCGACCGGCGTTTTTGACGTATCTTTCGGAGCCATGGTTTCGTTATTCCGTCATTCCGGGGCTGGAATGACTATCCCGCCGCACGGATCAGGCGTTCGGCGGCGGCCCGGGCTTCGGCGGTGATTTCAGCGCCGGCCAGCATGCGGGCAATCTCCTCGCGCCGGCGCTCGGCTTGCAATTCGAGGACGCGGGTCGCGACACGCTTGCCCTTGGCGAGCGTGTCCTTGGCGATGAGATAGTGGCGATCGGCGCGGGCCGCCACTTGCGGTGCGTGCGTCACCGCGATCACCTGGACTCCGGAAGCAAGCCGCGCCAGCCGTACGCCGATGGCATCAGCGACGGCGCCGCCGACGCCGGTGTCGATCTCGTCGAAGATCAGTGTCGGCGCCGAGCCGCGATCGGCGAGCACGACCTTGAGCGCGAGCAGAAAGCGGGCGAGTTCGCCGCCAGAAGCGACTTTCATCAGCGGACCCGGCCGCGTCCCCGGATTGGTGCGTACCCAAAATTCGACGCGATCGAGACCGTCGGGCCCTTCGCCGCCGGTCTCGATTTGCGTCGAGAATTGCGCGCGCTCGAGCTTGAGCGGCTTGAGTTCGGCGTTGACCGCTTTGTCCAGTGCGGCCGCGGCGCGCTTGCGCCCAGCCGACAGCGACTGCGCGGCCTCGCGGTAACGCGTCACGGATGCTTGAGCTTCCTTTTCCAACGCGGCTAGTCGCTCGGCGCCGGCGTCGATCAGCGCCAGATCGCCCTCATAACGTCGCGCCAGCGCGGCCAGCTCGTCGACGGGCGCGTTGTATTTGCGCCCGGCGGCGCGTAACGCGAACAGGCGCTCCTCGATGCGTTCGAGTTCACCGGGGTCGAAGTCGGCGGCGCGCAGCGCCTGCTCGAGATGCCCGCGCGCCTCGTCGAGCGCAGTGAGCGCTGCATCGATTGCCTTCACCACCGGTTCGACCAGCGCCGGCGCCTGCGCGGCCCGCCGCTCCAGCCGCCGCACTGCGGTCGCAAGTGGCGGTACCGGCGAATGCGGGCCGGCGACAGCCTCATGCGTCGCGCGCAAATCCTCGGCGGCCTTCTCCGCCTGCATCATGGCGGCCCGACGATTCGCGAGCGAAGTCTCCTCGCCGCTTTGCGGCGCGAGATGGCCGAGTTCGTCGACCGCATGGCGAAGCCATTCGGCCTCGCGGCGGGCGCGCTCGACATCCGCCCGATGCGCCTCGACCGCGGCTTCATGCTCGCGCCGCTCATCCCAGCGGCGCCCAACATCCGCGGCGGCGTCCTCGAGGCCGCCAAACGCATCGAGCAAAGCGCGATGTGTCGCCGCCTCGACGAAGGCGCGATCATCATGCTGGCCGTGAATCTCGACCAAAGCGGAGCCGAGCGCGCGCAGCACCTGCACGCTCACCGGCTGATCGTTGATGAAGGCGCGGGTACGGCCGTCGGCGAATTGCACGCGGCGGACAATCAGTTCGTCACCGGCGCCAAGATCTGCGCCAAGATCGTTGGCCACGAGCACGGCACGCGCCGGATGATCGTTGGCGATGTCGAACGCGGCGGTAACCTGTCCCTGCTCGGCGCCCTCACGCACCAGCGCCACGTCGCCGCGCGCGCCAAGCGCGAGCGCAAAGGCATCGAGCAAGATCGATTTGCCGGCTCCGGTCTCGCCGGTCAGCGCGGCGAGACCGGAGCCAAAATCGATGTCCAGGCGATCGATCAGGACGATATCGCGAATGGAGAGGCGGACGAGCATGGTGACCGGCGGCGGATGAGTGACGGAGGATAGATGATAGTCGTGATTCCCCGTTCTGTCGTCCGCCCTGCATCACCTGACGAGGTCTAGCCGAGCCCCTTGAAGGCGCGGCTCATCCACGAGCCCTTGTTTTCAGCTGGCTCGCCGCCGGCGGATTTGAGCAGCTTGTAGGCGTCTTTGTACCAGGGGCTGTCCGGGAAATTGTGACCGAGCACGGCGGCGGCGGTCTGCGCCTCATCCAAGATGCCGAGCGAGATGTAGGCTTCGGTGAGCCGCGCCAACGCTTCCTCGACCTCGCGTGTTGTCTGGTACTGCGTCACGACGACCTTGAAGCGGTTGATCGCACCGGTGAAGTCCCGCTTTTTCATATAGAAACGCCCGATCTCCATCTCATGGCCGGCGAGCTGGTCGCGCGCCATGTCGATTTTTTTCTTGGCGTTTCGGGCGTACTCCGTTTCCGGATACTTGCGCACCACTTCCTCCAGCGCGCTGACGGCCTTGTCCGCCCGCGTCTGGTCGTGATTCACGTCCGGGATCTGGTCGTAATAGGAAGCGCCGATCAGGTATTGAGCGTAGGCGGCATCCGGATTGCCGGGATGCAGGGTGACGTAGCGCTTGGCGGCATTGATGCAGTCGTCGTATTTTTGCGCCTGATAGTAGGAGAAAGCCGACATCAGCAGCGCCTTGCGCGCCCAATCGGAATACGGATTCTGCCGGTCCACTTCGTCGAATTTCTTCGCCGCGGCCTCATAGTCCTGCTTTTTGTTCAGGAGATAGAGGCCCTCATTGTAGAGCTTGTCGGCGGGGTCCTCCGGGACGTAGTCATCTTCCTTATTGAACACGCTACAGCCCATGATCGGCGCGGAAACGAACACGAGCGCCAGCAGGCCGGCCAGCATGCGCAGCCTGCAACCGGATCGCCACGATCCTCGTAAACGCGACATCATGAGAGCGTTGAAAAGTCCCGTCCCGCCGCCGCTTATGTTCGCCGCTATGTTACACCGTCCTGGCGACGCGGGGAGCATTCAGCGGCCCAACGTTAATTAGGCCGACAATCAGCCGGGATTAAGGCGAAAAAGCCAAGGAAATCAAGAGACGTCGGGACCGTAGACCGGCGCCGAATGACCGGCGGCGACGTCGGCATGGCCACGCGGGCGACGCACCTGTTCGTCCATCTCGCTATAAGTCCAGGCGCTCGGATCCGACATCAATGCCGTGACCACGGCGTGATTGAGCTTATGGCCGCCGCGCACCGACCGGTAGGCGCCGACGATCGGCGCGCCCGCGAGCGCGAGGTCACCGATGGCGTCCACCGCCTTGTGACGAACGAACTCGTCGGCGAAACGCACGCCCTCGGCGTTGAGGATGCGATCCTCGGCGATGACGACCGTATTCTCGAACGAGGCGCCGAGCGCGTATCCCGCACTCCACAGTTTCGTGACGTCGCGCATGAAGCCGAAAGTCCGCGCCCGCGCCAACTCGCGGCGGAAAAGATTTGCCTCGATGTCGAGCGCAAGCTTCTGACGTCCGATCAGCGGGTGATCGAATTCGATTTCGGTTTCGAGGCGCAAGCCGCGGATGTGCGGCCGCAGCTCGCCGTAGCAGCCGTCGGCATTGACCCGTACCGGCTTGAGCACCTTAATGCAGCGGCGCGGCGAGGCTGTCGCTGCAATGCCGGCGCGATCGATCGCATCGACGAATGGCGCGGCGCTGCCGTCCATGATCGGAACTTCAGGACCGTCGATTTCGACAAGGACGTTGTCGACGCCGATCGCATAGAGCGCGGCAAGCACGTGTTCGGTAGTCGATACGGCCGGACCGTTTTGATCGCCGAGAACGGTAGCGAATTCGGTCGCGGTAACAGAACGGAAATTGGCGGGAAGCTCGCGATCTTTCTGACCGTCTATTCCGGTTCGCAAGAATACGATGCCGGTGTCCGGTTCTGCGGGATGAAGAACGACGGTAACGGGCGAACCAGAATGAACGCCGATTCCGGAAACGCTGACTTGCTCGCGCAGGGTCGTCTGCCTGCCGGCTTGCATGCCCCTAGTCATGCCCACCACCTTAGCCTCTTAGCCCCGATCGCATGCGCAACCGAGCCCACCCCACCCTGAGGAATGCCAAGGTCTGAACCAACGGGACCTGTCCACACCCACCAGACCCGTTACGAACACCACCCCGACACAAACATCCCCGATGACGGTTAAACCATACCGGCGACGCGATTCGCGGCCAACTCACGGTTTCTTACCAAATGTTACCTTGTTCTGGCCGCACTAATGTCGGCAAGACGCCCGAAGCGAACGCGCGACCGGCGTTCTCAATGGCCCCTGGCGCGGCGACCGATCACGGCCGATACGGCCCCGCCGCCAGCTCAAAAATATATCAAAAATTCAAATACTTAATGTAAATATCCAGTCGCCGGCAGCCTTCTGACGGCCGTCGACGGGACCACGGCGGCACACCTGAATGCGGGCGTTAATTCGCCTGTCGACGCAGGAACGCCGGAATGTCGAGCTGGTCTTCTTCACTCCGGTTATGCACAGGTGCTTGCCTGCCGTGCTGGTCGAGTCCCTGAGGTGCCGCGCGTTTGGCGTACTCGGATACCGGCTCCTGGCGCGATTCCGGTCGCAACTCTTGCCGCGATTCTGGTCGCAATTCTTGTCGCGACTCTTGCCGCGATTCTTGCCGCGGCGCGGGACGTCCCGGCAGCCGCTCGACTGGCGGCAGGGGCATGCTCGGCGCCGCCCGCGGACTGGGAACGGGCTCCTCTTCCTGCTCCTGCTCGCGGCGACCCAGCCCCACCGCGGCCAGGCGCTGCAGCAGCGATGTCCGCCGTTTCTCCGGATGTTCCTCGGGAAGCTCGCCCCGCCGGGCGCGAATCTCATTTTGCGCCGGAACCGGCAGCTCATCGAGGCGCGGCATGCGCATCCCGCGCGTCGGCATGCGTTCCGGCTGCGGCGGAATGAAAGCTTCCGGCTCATGCAGTTCCGGTCCGCTCACCGGCGCATCGATGAACAGCGACGGCTTCGGGCTGAGCGGACGGATGGTCACCTCCGACCCGCCGATATCTTGCGGCAGAATGGCGGCTGCGACGGCAGCTTTGGCCGATTCGATTGACGCGTTGACGGAAGCAGGCGCTGCGGCAGGCGCAGGCGCGGTAACCGGCGCCGCCATACGCACCGGTTCATGGCGCTCGGCGCGTTCCGCCAGCCGCTCGTTGTCGGCGCGCAACCGCTGCGCAACTTCGGCAATGCGGGCCTCCGCGACAGCGGCGGGCGCGGGCGCCGCGGGTCGGTGCGCGAGCGCGTGGTCGATGCCGGTGGCGACAACCGAAACACGGATGATGCCATCGAGGCTTTCGTCGAACGTCGCGCCGACGATGATGTTCGCATCCTGATCGACTTCTTCGCGGATGCGGGTGGCCGCCTCGTCAACCTCGTAAAGCGTGAGATCGCGGCCGCCGGTGATGGAGATGAGAAGTCCCCGCGCGCCTTTCATCGAGGCGTCGTCGATCAGCGGATTTGAGATCGCCGCTTCCGCAGCCGTCATCGCCCGCTTGTCGCCTTCGGCCTCGCCCGTACCCATCATCGCCTTGCCCATTTCGCGCATCACGGCGCGCACGTCGGCAAAGTCGAGGTTGATGAGGCCTTCCTTGACCATCAGATCGGTGATGCAGGCGACGCCGGAATAGAGCACCTGGTCCGCCATCGCGAAGGCATCGGCGAACGTCGTTTTCTCGTTCGCCACCCGGAACAGATTCTGATTGGGGATGATGAGCAGCGTGTCGACGCACTTTTGCAGTTCGGTAATGCCGCCTTCGGCAATGCGCATGCGGCGCTGCCCTTCGAAGTGGAACGGCTTGGTGATCACGCCGACGGTGAGAATGCCGGCTTCCTGCGCCGCCTTGGCGATCACCGGCGCGGCCCCGGTACCGGTGCCGCCGCCCATGCCCGCGGTGACGAACACCATGTGCGCACCCAAAAGGTGATCGCGAATCTCGTCGATCACTTCCTGTGCGGCGGCGCAGCCGACGTCCGGCTGCGAGCCGGCGCCGAGGCCCTCGGTGACCTGCACACCCATCTGGATGATGCGTTCGGCCTTCGACATGGTGAGCGCCTGCGCGTCGGTATTCGCCACGACGAAATCGACGCCCTGGAGACCGGCGCTGATCATGTTGTTGACGGCGTTGCCGCCGGCCCCGCCGACTCCAAACACGGTGATGCGTGGCTTCAGCTCACGGATGTCGGGAATTTTCAGATTGATGGTCATGTCTGCCTCTTCTTTCATGTGCGGGCGTCATCGACGCCCGCCTCCGGCCGGTCCGCCGCCGGCCGCTGCGATGTCAGCCGTGATGTGTTGGCTTCGTGTCTGCGGGCCATCAGAAACTCTCACGAAGCCATTGTCCGACGCGGGTGAAGTAACCTCCCGTGCCATTCATCGGGTACCGCCTGTGGCGGGTTTCGAAGTATTCGAGATGCGCCGCCTGCGGATAAACGAGCAGGCCGGTCGCGGCTGCGAAAGCTGCGCCCTTTGCCGCATCCGGCAATCCCGCGATTCCCAAAGGCCGCCCGATGCGCACCGGCCGACCGAGAATGCGGGCTGCAAGTTCTGTAAGTCCGGTCATCTGGCTGGCGCCGCCGGTAAGGATCACGCGCCCGCGCGCTTCCGAAGCGAACGGGGAGGCCGCGAGCCGGTCGCGCACCATTTCCAGAATTTCCTCGACGCGCGGCTTGATGATGTGAACGAGCGCCGACCGCGGCACGAATTGCGCTTGCTCGCGCTCGTCGCCGACGGCCGGAACCTTGATCATGTCTCGTTCGTCCGATCCACCAACAAGGACACTGCCATAGAACGTCTTGATTCGCTCGGCGTCGGCGACGCTCGCGTGCAAGCCGCGCGCGATGTCAAGGGTGACGTTGTGGCCGCCCAACCCGAAGCCTTCCGAATGCATGAAGCGGCCGCCGAGGAATACGGCCGCCGTCGTCGTGCCGGCACCCATATCGATAACCGCGGCGCCGAGATCGGCCTCGTCGTCGGCCAGAACCGCGAGGCCGGAGACGTAAGGGCTCGCCACCATCGCCTCGACGGCAAGATGGCAGCGTTCGACCACCAGCATCAGATTTCGCGCCGCCGCGACGTCGGTGGTCGCCACATGCATGTCGACGCCGAACCGCGACCCGAGCATGCCGCGCGGATCGCGGATGCCATTGCCGCCGTCGATCGAGTAGCCGATCGGCAGCGAATGGAGGACGGCACGGCCCTCGCGCATCGAATGCCGGTTGCCAGCCGACAACACCCGCCCGATATCGCCCTCCGATACCTCCGGACCGGCGATCTTGATTTCCGCCGCGAATAGATCGCTGGCAAGTCGCCCGGCCGATATTGAAAGAACCACCGAACTCGATCTCGACCGACGCCATACGTTCGGCGCCGTCCACCGCCTGGCGGATCGCCTCCTCGGCCTGGGCCAGATTGACCACGCCGCCCGCTTTGGTGCCGCGCGCGGCCGCGTGGCCGTAACCGACTACCTCGATGGCATGGCTTCTGCGCGTAAGGACCTGCTGCGGCGGATGCGGCCGCAGCCGAGCGATCAGGCAGGCGATCTTGCTCGACCCGACATCGAGCGCCGCAACAAGAGCCGTGCGCCGCGGCGACACCGGTTTCATCTTGGGAGTTAGGCCGTAATGCAGGGCGCTCATGCGTCGCCGCCCTTCTTCTTTTTCTTCTCCTTGAGAGCGTCCTCGCGGGCCTGCGCCGCCGCATCCGAAAGGCGCACCGTGACCCGATCGGGCAATCGCAGATCGACCGCGACGATGTCGCGTGACAGGAGTTTTTTGTCGCGATCGAGCGCCACCAGCCGGTCCAGCGCCTCCTCGACGTTATTTTCCGGCAGCCGCACGTCGATGCCGTTCTTGAGCCGCAAGTTCCAGCGGCGCTCCGCAACTAAAACCGACGCGCGCAAAGCCGATCGGATGTCGGGGTAGCGCTCGACGATGACGAGGAAATCCCGGGCTTGCCGCTCGGCCCCTTTTCCGACCACGAGTGGCAAGCCGCGGTAGCGATCCTCGACAAACGGCTCGAGCACCGTGCCGTCGGTGGCGATGACGCTGACGCGGCCGTCCTGCTGCCAGAGCGCGAAAGCCTCGCGCTCCGTGATCGTGATCTGCAAACGGTCCGGGTACAGCTTGAAAACGGCCGCATCGGCGATCCACGGGTTCGCCATGAGGCGCTCGCGAGCCGCGGCGGCGTCGAGGAAAAGAAGCGACGCGTGACCGGTCACGCCGGCGGTCGTGAGGATTTCCTCGCGACTGACTTCCTTCGGCCCGGTGAGCGAGATGGCCGCAATCCTAAAGCCGACCGCATTGGCCGCCTGGTCGCGGGCATCCTTCAGCCCATCAACAATACCGGTGACGTGGCCGCCGATAACCGCGCCGTAGCCGACCGCGGCGGCGAGGAGCAGAACCGACGCGGCAATACCAAAGCCGTGCGGCAGCCGCGCGAGCCTCGCGCTCCAGCGTCCGATCCAGCGGCGATAGCCGGCGAGCCACCCGACATGCGCAAAGCGCGGCTCGTCAGTGGCCGCGCCGACCGCTTCCATCCTGCTTGATCCTGGCCCTGGCCCCGACCGCATCAGCGGTTGGTCGAGGCGTCCTCCACCATCCATCGCACCAGCTCATCGAAAGTGATGCCCGCGTACGCAGCAAGCTCGGGCACGAGCGAAGTCTCGGTCATGCCCGGCTGTGTATTGATCTCAAGACAGACCAGCTCTCCCGTTCCCCGATCGTCGTAGCGAAAGTCCGCACGGCTCACGCCGCGGCAGCCAAGCGCGTTATGGGCAGCCAACGAGAGTCTGCGGACCTCCTGGTAAACATTTAGTAAAATTTGCGCCGGGAGAACGTGCCTGGAACCGCCCGCGGCGTATTTCGCTTCGTAGTCGTAGAACTGGGTCGTCGGCACGATATCGATGACATCGAGCGCCCGATCGCCCAGGACCGCGCAGGTCAGTTCCTTGCCAGGGATGTAGCGCTCGATCAGAATCTGTTCGCCGAATGCCCAATCGTCGCGATAGAGCTCCTGCGGCGGATGCGGATGTTCCTCGGTGACGATGAAAACGCCGACGCTGGAACCTTCCGCCATCGGCTTGATGACGTATGGCGGCGACATGAGGTGCCGCTCCGCGGCTTCGATCCGCGACACGATCAAGTCCTCGGCGACCGGGATACCGGCGGCACGGAAGATCGCCTTGGCATAGCCCTTGTGCATCGCGACGGCCGAGGCGAGCACGCCGGAATGGCTGTAGGGAATGCCGAGAACTTCCAACACACCTTGCAGCGTCCCGTCCTCGCCGGGTCGGCCGTGCAGCACATTGAGGGCGACGTCGGGTTTGACCGCCGTCAGCACCGCGGCGACGTCGCGGCCGGCATCGATCGGCGTAACGCGGTAGCCGATACGCGAGAGCGCGTCGGCGCAGGCCTTGCCCGAGCGCAAAGAAACTTCGCGCTCCGCCGACCAACCTCCCATCAAAACGGCGACGTGCTTGGTCATGCCCAGCCGGGTGCCTCAGCTAGCTCCGCTGATTCGCTGGGTCACCAATAGAATCCACTATTGGCAAAAGGTCGAGCGGTTCGGGTAACATTGTTCCGGTCGGACCGCAGCCAAGACGGGGCGGGGTGAGCGTCGCTCGCTTACGGGGTTGTTACTTTTCAATGCCCGGCAAGGTCGATTTAAAGGTCGAAGCCGATATTTCGCTTTGCCGCTGAAGGTCGCCGCCAATGGAGACGCATCAGGTTCGCTATTTCCTCGTCCTCGCGCGTACCTTGAACTTCACCAAGGCGGCGGAGGAATGCAACGTGACGCAGCCGTCCCTGACGCGCGCCGTCAAGAAATTGGAAGATGAATTAGGCGGAGCCTTGTTTCACCGCGAGCGGGCCAACACCCATCTGACAGAGCTTGGCCGTGCCATGCTGCCGCATATCGAGCAAAGCTACCTGGCGGCGCAGTCGGCGCGCGCGCTGGCCGAGGCGCTTAAGCGAGGCGATATCGCACCCCTGCGGCTTGGATTCACAAATTCCGTGTCGAGCCGGCTGTTCGCCAATGTCCTCCAGGGCGTGCGGAGCGGTGTGCCGAATTTCGAACTCGCCGTCGAGGCGGGTCCGGAAACCCAGGTTTGCGACGCCATGCTGAAAGGAAACACCGATCTGGTCGTCCTGGGAGAAGGCGGCGCCGTTGCCGAGCGCATGCGGACCTGGCCCCTCTTTCGAGAGAATTTCCGCCTCGTGATGGCCAGCACCCACCGGCTGGCGACGAAGACGACGCTCGTGCTTGAAGACCTTGACAATGAAGACCTGATCGAGCGGACGAACTGCATCGGCTGCCGGCGATTGCGCCAATTGTGCACGGCGACCGGCGTCATGCCTCGTTTTCGCCATCACGTCGATAATACCGACCAACTCCTTAATCTCGTGCGCGCCGGCTTCGGTATCGGCTTCACGCCGCGAAGCGTTGCCTTGCCGGAAGGAATCGTCACTCGGCCGATTGAGCGGGTGGAGATCGACCGCGAGGTCAGCCTTGCGACGGTCGCGGGGCGGCCGTTCTCGGCTGCTACCGACGCATTCCTCAGACTGGCGCGATCGCGCGATTGGACCACGGACCTCGCCGCTATTCTGAACTGACAGAGGTCAACGGCAATTCTCAGATGACAGCGGCACGCAACACCCGCGACGGCAAGTATGTTTGCCGGCAAGGCATATGGGCAATTCAGTAGCCGCGCTCTACCGATAGTTTGCGTACATCGAAACCATATCGCCTTTGCATTTCCGCGCCGCTTGCACCTCTGTCGGTCTCAGTACGTCAAGGGTTGCGATGACTGGCCCCTCGCTGAGGTTTGCCTGTTTTTGATCGCATGATTGTCAGGACATCGAACAATGAACTCGCGCATAGCCATAGTTACCACAGCGTTCGCCGTCGCCTTCATCTCTGCCTTGATAAGCCTTGCCAACGCGCAATCGCCAGACGGGGTCATTCGCGTTAAGAGCGCCCACGACGTCGGGGAAACAGTAAAGATCCTGGAGCGCGATATCGCGGCCAAGGGGATCAAATTCTTTAGTGAAATAGACCAGGCCAAACTCGCCGCGGACGCGGGGGTTCAATTGCGCCCGTCAATCCTATTGACCTTCGGTAATCCGCCGCTCGGCGTGCAGTTTCTGACCGCCAATCCCTTTGCCGGGCTCGATTGGCCGGTGCGCATGCTGGTGCTGCAGGACGCTGACGGCCAAGTCTGGATCGCCTATACCGATTTTGCTTATATCGGCCGACGCCATCACATTACCGACCGTCCCGATCAGTTGCTCATGGCGTCGCAGGTCGCCGGCTCCATCGCGGCCTCCGCTCAACAAAAATAGCCGAGGGTCGCTCGAACAGGAGCGCGGCCGCCCTCTCGGCAGCCACCAAGGCGGTCGTCCACATTCACGACTGCTCGGTTATACCGCCGACCTTTTGGGCATCATGATCCAAGATCCGCCAGGGCACGCAGGATCTCCTCAGGATCCATCCGGTAGCGAAAGTCGGGGTTCACGTAAGCGCGCTCGATCTTCCCGTTTGGCAGAACGAGGTAGCTTGCGGGAATAGGCAGGAACCAGCTGCCATTGCCGTACACCTTCGGTAGATCAAGTCCGTGCGCACGATAATCCTGGATGATGTCGTCGGTCAGGCGAAACACAAGTCCGCATTGCAAGGCGAGCCCATTGTCGAGATCGCTGAGCATTCTGAAATTGAGGCCGTGTTTGCGGCTCTCCGCAAACGACAAATGGCCGAGCTCCGGGGAAACGCCGATCACCGTAGCGCCAGCGGCCGTGATCGCAGGAGTGGCAGCCGACATCGCCTCTACGGCGGCCGAACAAAACGGACACCATTGTCCTCGATAGAAACTGATGACCAGCGGCCCCGGCTTCAAAAGCTCTGAGGAGCGTGTGAATCCGCCCTCAACGTCCGGAAGCACAAATTCCGGGAACGTGTCTCCCTCGCCAAGCGCGCCCTGCGCTGTCGCTGAATCCGTTAGGCGCTTCACAAGCGCGTCATAAAGGACACGGAGGGGCGCGCGCACTCCCTGCCTGAGCTCGGCCATCGTCTCGGAGAGCGTGCGCGAAGAAATCATCGCAGCAACTTAGCTACGGACAAACGCAATCTCAACTCTGACGTCCATAGCCAACGGCTATCGAATCTTGAGCCAATCGGCAGTTCAGTTTTGTCTTTGTTCGTTCAATGGTGCACCCGCCTTTGATGCCAATCTGCAAATGCAACACGTCAAAAAAAGAGGACACGTAGAACATGCAAACGATATTTCAGCGAACACGGGTGGCCGCGGCGCTGGCAGGCTTAGCGCTGGCGCTCGTCTCGACCGGCGCCTACGCTGGCGATTGCCCGGCCGGCAAGGAGGGCACCGACCTCACCAAACCCGGCCCCACGAAGCCATCGGGCGTCACCGACACGATCATTGCCTCGATCGATCTCTCGCCGATGGGAGGTGGATTGGCAGGCCGAAAGATGCGGATGCGTAAGCTCGTGGTTGAGCCCGGCGGCATCGTGCCGTGGCATAGTCACGAGGCGCGTCCTGCCAACATCTACATCATTTCCGGTTCGATCACCGAATATCGCAGCAGTTGCGCCGCCCCCATCGAGCATGGCGCTGGCGACGTGACCGCCGAATTCGGACCGCTGGCGCACTGGTGGAAGAACAACACCAAACACACGACGGTTTTGATCTCGGCCGATCTTCTCCCCCCGGAAATGAACCCCGACGAAAGCATGTGATGTCATGGAGGGCAAACTCCTGGTCGTCGGGCTCATCAGCTTTTTGACGCTGGTCGACCTGTTCGCGGCCCAAGCAATTCTGCCGGAGCTCGTTCAGGCATACCAGACGACTCCGGCAATGATGGGCGTCGCGGTGAACGCCAGCACCATCGGCATGGCCGCGGCCGGCGTGGTCGTCGCGCTGTTCGGCCGCGGCCTCAATCAGCGCCGCGGCATCTGGATCAGTCTCGCGCTGCTCGCGATCCCGACAACGTTACTGGCAAGTGCACCCGATATCCGGTGGTTCATGGCGCTTCGCATCGCGCAAGGGCTCTGCATGTCGACCGCCTTCACGCTGACGATGGCGTACCTTGCCGAGCAATCGGGAGCAGACGACGTGGCGAGCGCGCTCGCTGCCTATGTCACCGGCAATGTGATGAGCAACCTCGTCGGCCGCGTGATGGCGGCCGCCGTGACCGACAGCATCGGATTGCGCGGCAATTTCTATGCATTTGCCGCGCTCAACCTCGCCGGCGCGGCGGTCGTCTATTTTGGCCTGACGCGAACCGAGCCGATGCGGGCGATGACGACGACGATGGGTGGCCCGATAACCGTGCTGCGCACGCATCTGCGCAATCCGGCACTGCGGACGAGTTTCGGAATCGGCTTCCTGATCCTTTTTGCATTCATTGCCACCTTCACTTACGTGAATTTCGTGCTGGTGCGCGGCCCGATTTCCTTGTCGATGATGTCGGTCGGCCTGGTCTATTTCGTTTTCGTCCCGTCGGTCATCACCACCCCCTTCGCCGGAATGGTCGTTCGCCGGATCGGCGCGCGATCGGCCTTCCTCATGGCGATCGTGGTGGCGCTGGCGGGCCTGCCCTTTCTGCTGCTTCCCAGCCTGGCTCCAATCCTCGGCGGTCTGGTCTTGGTCGGAGTTGGGACATTTTTTGCTCAAGCCGTGGCTACCGGATTCGTCGGACGGGCGGCCGACACCGATCGCGCCTCCGCCAGCGGTATCTACCTCGCCTGCTACTATGTCGGCGGCATTGCCGGCAGCGTGATACCCGGCCTCATTTTCGATCGGTTCGGCTGGCCGGCCTGTGTTGCGGCAACCGCAATAGCCCTCACGCTGGCGGCTCTCCTCGGAACCGCGCTGAAGCTGCCGGCTCCGGCACCACTTTCCGCACGAATGGCGGAAACCTGATCCAACTTTCAGACATCGGCCATGGCACAGACAGTAGATTCGACCAAATTCGATCGTGAGGCACTGGGCCAGATCGTCCTGGTATTGCAGGGCGGCGGCGCGCTCGGCGCCTATCAGGCCGGCGTCTATCAGGCGCTCAGCGAGGCCGGAATCGAGCCAGATTGGGTGATCGGCACTTCGATCGGCGCCATCAATGCGAGCCTGATCGCCGGTAACCCGCCCGAGCTGCGCTTGCGGCGCCTCGAAGAGTTTTGGCGCCGGGTCACCCGTACGCCACTCGCGCAGCTTGTGGCCGCGGCGCCGCTCCTTGGCCCGTGGACGGCGAACATGATGACCATCGCCGGCGGACTCACCAATTTCTTCGAGCCGAACCTCATGGCCTTCCTGGGCCCGGTCTCATTAGGCTCCGAGCGTTCCGGCTATTATTCGACCGAGCCGCTGGAACGCACACTCGGAGAACTGATCGATCTAACCCTGTTGAACAAAGGGCAACCGCGACTGACGGTCGGAGCCGCGAAGGTCCAGACCGGCGACATGCATTATTTCGACAGCCGCGACTGTGAATTGACCATCAAGCATGTGATGGCGTCGGTGCATTGCCGCCGGCCTTCCCCGCCGTCCGGATTGACGATGATCTCTATTGGGATGGCGGTATTCTTTCCAACACACCCGTCGAGGCCATCTTCGACGACTACCCGCGGCGCAGCGGGCTGATATTCGCGGTCCATATGTGGGCCCCCAACGGACCTGAGCCGGACTCCATCGCGAAGGTTCTGGCTCGCCAAAAAGATCTTCAATATGCGAGCCGCGCGGCCAGCCACATCGCGCGTCAGAAGCAACTGCACAAACTGCGCCATGTCATCCGCGAACTTGCGGAAAAGTTGCCGGCCGAAGTCGCGCGGACACCCGAGGTTCGCGAGCTTGCTTCCTATGGCTGCGTCACGCGAATGCACGTCGTCCGCCTGTTGGCGCCGGCGCTGGCCGGCGAGGACCATGCCAAGGACATCGATTTCAGCCGCATCGGCATCCAGCATCGGTGGCGGGCAGGATACGCCGATACGCGTCGCGTGCTGGCGCAAGCGCCGTGGTCGGGCGACTTCGATCCGCTGGAGGGATTCATTCTGCACCAAGCGGAGGCCGGCAAGATGACGTTCGAAGGCTGATGAACCAGAGCCTGATCCGGAAACAATCGACCTCTCCGGCCGCCTAAAGCGCTACGCCGATCCGCTTGATTTCCCACTCCAGCTCGACGCCGGAATGCGCTTTGACCCGCTGCCGCACCGTTTCGCCGAGCGTCTCGATGTCGGCGGCGGTCGCGGCGCCGAGATTGATCAAAAAATTGCAGTGCATCTCCGATACCTGTGCGTCGCCGACGCGCAAGCCGCGGCACCCCGCAGCATCGATCAGTTGCCAGGCTTTTTGTCCCGGCGGATTTTTGAAGGTGGAACCGCCGGTACGGCTCTTGATCGGCTGCGTCGCCTCGCGCGACTCGGTGATCTTGTCCATCTCCGCCGCGATGGCGGCAACATCGCCGGGACGGCCCTGGAACAGCGCCTGGGTGAAAATGATGTCATCAGATACGCCACAATGCCGATAGCTGAAATCCATGTCGACATTGGAATAGACGTGGAGCGCGCCGCGGCGATCGACGCCACGCGCTTCGACCAGCGCATCCTTGGTCTCGCCGCCATACGCACCGCCGTTCATGCGCAGCACACCGCCGATCGCTCCCGGAATACCGCGCAGGAAGGAAAGCCCGGCGATGCCGGCTTCCTGCGCAGCGCGCGCAACTTTCACGTCCGGAACCGCCGCCCCGGCGCGGACGCGCATACCCTCGACGGCAACCTCGCCAAAGCCGCGGCCGAGCCGCACTATCACACCCGGAATGCCACCGTCGCGGACGACAAGATTGGAGCCTAGGCCGATCACGGTGACGGCGATGTCGCCGGGCAATTTGCCGAGCAGGTAGCAAAGATCCTCCTCATCCTCCGGCATGAACAATATTTGCGCAGGCCCGCCGACCCGGAACCAGGTCAGCTCGGCAAGCGACTGGTTCGGCAGGAGCCGCCCGCGCAACGCCGGCATGGCCGACCGCAAATCGGCGGCGATATCGGGAAAGCTCATGCTGCCGCCTCGACCACGCGATCGAGCCAGGCCGAGAACACTTTCTCTCCGAGGTCCCGCGTCGCCGGCCCAAGTTCGTGCACCTGCTTGCGCAGCACGCGCGGGTCGATACCGGCCTTGCCGAGTTCGACGGTGTGGCCGACGAGCCAGCTTTCGAGGCGGGCGGGCTCCGTCTCCAGATGAAATTGCAGCGCGAGCTGCAACGGCGTGCGCATAAACGCCTGCACCGGACAATGCGGCGTCGACGCAAGCCGCGTGCAGCCCTCCGGCAGCTCGCAATTGTCGCCGTGCCAGAGCAGAACCGGGGTGGCACCCAGCGGACCAAGAACCGAAGCCCGTCCCTCGCCGGTGAGATTCAACGGCGCCCAGCCAATCTCCTTGACCGGGCCAGGCGCGACGCCGGCGCCGAGCGCCGCCGCCATCATCTGGGCGCCGAGGCAAATGCCGAGCATCGGCTTGTTCGCCTGCAGACGTGCCGCGATCGCCGCGACCTCGTCGGCAATGAACGGATAAGCGTCGCGCTCATAAACGCCGATCGGACCGCCAAGCACGATGAGGAGATCGGGCGCGCGCAGCGTTTCCGCGTCGATCGCCTGGACGCCGGCGTCGTGATAGCGGACGTCATAGCCGCGCGAGGCAACAAGTGGGCCGAGCAGTCCGAGGTCCTCGAAGGTGACGTGGCGAACCGCCAGGCAGTCTTTGCTCATGATGCGAATTCTTCGCGAAATTATTTCGGTGAAGCGTGATCGTTTTTAGAAGAAGCAGCGGCCTCTCCCGATTCTACTGCGCCGCCAATTCTCCGGGCAGCGCATAGGCCCATTGCGTGATCGAGCCGGCGCCGAGGCACACGACGTAATCGCCCGGCTGCGCCATTCCGGCGACATGCGAGGCAAGCGCTTCTGGGCTGTCGAGCGGGATAACGTGGCGATGCCCGTGAGTGCGCAACCCCTGCACCAGGCCGTCGCGGTCGGCGCCTTCGATCGGCGCTTCGCCGGCCGAATAGACATGCGCGACAATGACCGCGTCGGCATCGTTGAAGCAGGTGCAGAACTGCTCGAACAAAGCAGCCAGCCGCGTGTAGCGATGCGGCTGCACAACGGCGATCACCTGGCCCTTGGTCGATTCGCGGGCCGCCTTCAGAACCGCGGCGATCTCGACCGGGTGGTGCCCATAGTCATCGATGATGGTGACGCCATTCCACATGCCGGTGCGAGTGAACCGTCGCCGCACGCCGCCAAATTGGGCCAGCGCTTCCTTTATCCGGCTGTCCTCGACGCCCAGTTCATATGCAACCGCGATCGCCGCCGTGGCATTCAGCGCGTTGTGGCGTCCCGGCATCGGCAGCGCGACGTTCTTGATCTCGCGCACGAACTGGCCGGAGCGATCGCGCAACGCGATGGTGAACAATGACGTGCCGCCGGCGTGGCTGACCTCGACGAGCCGCACGTCGGCTTGCGGGTTTTCGCCGTAAGTGACGACGCGGCGATCCTCGATGCGGGCAACGAGGCTCTGTACCACCGGATGATCCGTGCACATCACCGAGAAGCCGTAGAACGGCACGTTCTCCACGAAGGCGCGAAACGCATCCTGCACTGCCTCGAAACTCTTGAAGTGATCGAGATGCTCGGGATCGATATTGGTGACGATGGCGATATCCGCCGGAAGCTTGAGAAACGTGCCGTCCGATTCATCGGCCTCGACCACCATCCATTCGCCGGCGCCGAGCCGCGCGTTGGTGCCGTAAGCGTTGATGATACCGCCATTGATCACCGTCGGGTCGAAGCCCGCGGCATCAAGCAGCGCCGCCACCATCGACGTGGTGGTGGTCTTGCCGTGGGTACCGGCGATGGCGACGCAGCTCTTCAGCCGCATCAGCTCCGCCAGCATTTCGGCGCGGCGCACAACCGGCAGCCGGCCGGCGCGCGCCTCCACCAGTTCCGGATTGTCTTGCTTGATTGCAGAGGAGACGACGACGACCCCGGCATTACCCAAGTTGGCGGCCGCGTGGCCGATCGCGATCTTGACGCCCTTTTCGCGCAACCTTTTGACATTGGCGCCTTCGGCCTGATCGGAGCCCTGCACGACGTAGCCCAGGTTCACCATCACTTCGGCAATGCCGCTCATGCCGATGCCGCCGATGCCGACGAAATGCACTGGGCCAATGTCGCGCGGTAGTTTCATAAAGTCTCCCTGCGGCGAAAAGCGCCCAAAACGCGAACCTACTGGTTTGCGCCCGCCGCCGCCACCTTCAGAACCAGGTCGGCCAGCCGGTCGGCGGCGTCGAGCCGGCCGATCGAGCGGGCCGCCGCCGCCATCGCCATCAACCGCGGCGGGTCGGCTAAAAATGAGGCGATCTCGGTGGCAAGCCGCCTCGGCGTAAACTCGTCCTGTACCAGCCGGACGGCGCCGCCGGCGGTCTGCAGGACGCCGGCATTGGCGAATTGATCCTGGTCGAGCGCGTGGGGCAATGGCACCAGGATCGATGGCCGGCCGATCGCAGAAAGCTCGGCAACGGTTGACGCTCCCGATCGCCCCACGATCAGATGGCTCGACGCCATGCGTGCCGGCAGGTCGAGGAAAAAGGGCGCGATTTCAGCGCTTACAGCGAGGCCATCGTAGGCGCTGCGGACGCGTCCCAGATCCTCGTCCCGGGCCTGCTGCACGATCGCCAGTCGCGCACGCAAAGCTGGTTCGAGTTGTCCGATCGCGGCCGGAACGACTTCGGCCATGACGCGCGCGCCCTGGCTGCCGCCGAAAACAAGAACGCGCAGCGGGTCGTTCACGGCCGGGTATGGCACGGCCGCTGCCGCGACGACTGTAGGCCGCACCGGATTGCCGGTCAGCGTTGCCTTCGCGGCAAGCGGCGGCTGATCGCGGAAGACGTCGGGGAAGGTCGTGGCGATGGCGCTGACCCGCGGCGCCAGCAATCGGTTCGCCCGGCCGATCACCGCGTTGGCATCGTGCACCACGGTCGGAACCCCGCGCCAGGCCGCCGCGAGGACCGGCGGGACCGTCGGATAACCTCCGAAACCCACCACTGCGCCCGGGTTGAGGCGGCCGATCAATGCCCAAGCCTGGGCCAAGCCCGCGGTGAGCGTTGTTGCGGTCCGGAACAGCGCGATCGGGTTGCGCGAACGTAGCGTCGCGCTGGCGATGACGTGAACAGCCTCATCCACAAACGCACCGCCATAACGTGTGGCCCGCCGGTCTGTTGCGAGATGAACGACAACGCCGCGCTGGACCAAAGCCGCGGCAAGGGCCTCGGCCGGGAACAGGTGCCCGCCGGTTCCGCCGGCCGCGACCAGGACCGGTGCGCCACGCGGCGCGAGCATCACGCCGCGCTCGCGGCCAGCATCGGCCCGGCGGAAAGGTGCGCCTGCGGCCGCTCGCGGGTCAGCGCGATGAGCATGCCCATGCCGTAAGCGAGCGAGATGAGGGAAGAGCCGCCATACGAAATGAACGGGAGCGTCATTCCCTTGGCCGGCATGAGGTGCAGGTTCACGGCCATGTTGATGGTCGATTGCAGCCCAAAGAGGATCGCGAGGCCGGCCGCGGCAAAGCGAATGAACGCGTCTTCGTTGCGCATCGCCTTGACCAGAGCGCGGATTACAATAAAGGCGAACAAAGACACGAGAATGAGGCAGAGTACAACGCCAAATTCCTCCCCCGCGACCGCGAAAACGAAATCGGTGTGGCCTTCCGGCAAGATGCGCTTGATCGTGCCTTCGCCCGGACCGCGCCCGAACCAGCCGCCGCGTACGAACAACTCGGTCGCGATATCGATGTTGAAGGTGTCGCCGGATGCCGGATCGAGAAAGCGGTTGATGCGCTGCGCCACATGCGGAACCGTATAGAACGCAGTGAGCAAGCCGACGCTCGCCGTGGCGCCGAGCCCGAGCACCCAGATAAAGCGCATGCCGGCCATGTAGAACAGCGCGCCCCAGACCAAAGTGATGAGCATGGTCTGGCCGAAGTCCGGCTGGATCACCAGCAAGCTCACCACGACGGCCAGCAGGAGGAGCGCGACCGTGTTTGCCGGCATGTCGGGGCGCTTGCTGGATTCGCCGAACAGCCACGCGATCAGAACCACGAATGCCGGCTTGAGAAATTCCGACGGCTGGATGTTGACGCCGAGGATCACCAGCCAGCGTCGCGCGCCCTTGATCTCGGCGCCGAAATAGGGCGTCGCTGCAACCAGGATCAGGCTGATGGTGAATACAATCAGCGCCAGTTTGCGGATCTCGCGCGGCGATAGAAAGGATGTCGCGAGCAGCACCGTGGTGGCGGGAATGAGGAAAAGCACCTGGCGGTTGACGAAATGGAACGGGTCGAGGCCGATGCGCGCGGCTACCGGCGGGCTCGCGGCCAGACAAAGGATGATGCCGCCCAGCATCAGCGCGGCCAGCGCCGCCAGCGTCAGCCGGTCAATTGTCCGCCACCATTCGCTTAACGGCGTAGGCTGGGCGCGCGAGGCCATGACTTCCCTCCCAATGGAAATCCCGGCCTCAGTGGTGACACCGGGATGGTTTCTAGGGGATTAAGAAACGCATTTTCCCCGTCATCCTGAGGTGCGAGCAACGCGAGCCTCGAAGGATGCGGCCGAAGCGCTCGGGCGCCGCCCTTCGAGGGCCGCTACGCGGCCACCTCAGGGTGACGGTTCATTTCACGCCAGGCAGCGCGCGGACGAGGGCCCGGAAGGCGTCGCCGCGGACCTCGAAATTCCGATACTGATCGAACGAGGCGCAGGCCGGCGAGAGCAGCACGACCGGCTCCCTCGCCGGCGAAGCTTGTGCATCCCGCGCGGCTGCGGCGACCGCTTTATCGACGGTCCCGGAGATTTCGTAAGGGACGGCGTTCGCCAGGGCCGCGGCGAACTCGTTTGCCGCTTCGCCGATCAGATAAGCCTTGCGGATGCGCGGAAAGAACTCCCGCAGCGATTCAATGCCGCCGGTCTTCGGCTTGCCGCCGGCGATCCAGAATATGTCACCGAAGCAGGCAAGCGCCTGCGCCGCGGAATCGGCATTGGTCGCCTTAGAATCGTTGACGAAGAGAACAGCGTCGCGGCGACCGACCTCTTCCATGCGATGCGCAAGTCCGGGAAATGAGCGGAGCCCGGCCTGGATCGCTTCGGGCGAAAGGCCGAGTGCCAACGCCGCCGCCGCAGCGCAGGCGGCGTTCTGTGCATTGTGCAGCCCGCGCAACGAGCCAATGCCGCCGATCTCGGCAATCGGCGCGGCGTTGCCGCCCGTGGCGCGCACGATCCGCTGACCTTCGACGTAAACTCCGTCCGGGACAGCATGCTTGACTGATACTCGCACCACCCGTTTGCCGGAGCGTGCAAGCCGATCGGCGGCCGCGCGGCACCATTCATCGTCGACGCCGACGATGGCGGTCCCGTTACGCGGCACACCGGCGACCAGCCGCTCCTTCACAGCGCCGTAATGCTCCATCGTGCCGTGACGATCGAGATGATCCTCGCTGAGATTGATGAGGATCCCGACCGACGGATCGAGCGAAGGCGCCAGATCGATCTGATACGACGAGCATTCGACGACGTGGACGCGTACGGGCAGGGCGTTGCTGGGGCGCGGCGGCGCGAGCGACAAGATCGCGGTGCCGATATTGCCGCCGAGTTGCGCGTCCATGCCCGCGGCTGCCGCAAGATGCGCGATCAGCGCCGTGGTGGTGGATTTGCCGTTGGTGCCGGTGATGGCGACGAAAGGCGCATCCGGCGCGACACGGCGGCGTTCGCGGCAGAACAACTCGATGTCGCCGATCACCGCGATGCCGGCTCGTTGCGCCAGTTGCACGGTCCAGTGCGGCACAGGATGCGTGAGCGGAACCCCGGGCGCCAGCACCAGGGCCGCCAGTCGCGACCAATCGACATTGTGCAGATCGGCGGTGGGGATGCCGGCGGCATTGGCCTTCGCCACGCTCTCCGCGTCGTCGTCATAGGCAATAACGTCGGCACCACCGGCAAGAAGCGCGCTCGCGCTCACGAGCCCGGAACCGCCCAGTCCAAACACGGCGACTTTTTTGCCGGCGAAGGTCGTGACCGGTATCACGAGAAAACTACCGCAGCTTCAGGGTCGAAAGCCCCGCCAGTGCGAGCACGACCGATACAATCCAGAAGCGAATGACGATCTGCGGCTCCGTCCAGCCGAGCTGCTCGAAGTGATGATGGATCGGCGCCATGCGGAAGACGCGCTTCCCCGTCAGCTTGAAGGATACCACCTGGACGATGACCGAGACGGCCTCGAGCACGAACAGGCCGCCGATGACCGCGAGCACGATCTCGTGCTTGGTGGCGACCGAAATGGCGCCGATCATGCCGCCGAGTGCGAGCGAGCCGGTATCGCCCATGAAGATCGATGCCGGCGGCGCGTTGAACCACAGGAAGCCGAGCCCCGCCCCCACCACCGCGCCGCACAACACCGCGAGCTCGCCGGTCCCGGGTACATAATGGATTTGCAGATAGTCGGCGAACACGGCGTTGCCGGAGAGATACGCGATCATGCCGAAGCTCGCGCTGGCGATCATCACCGGAACAATGGCGAGCCCATCGAGGCCATCGGTCAGATTGACCGCGTTGCCGGCGCCGATAACGATGAAGATGGCGAAGAGAACGTAGAACCAGCCGAAATTGATCACCAGCTCTTTGAAGAACGGAAGGACCAGCGATGTGGAGAACGGCCCCCGCCCGAGCTGAACGAAAAGAGCACAAGCCACCGCGGCAATCAAAGCTTCGATGCCGATGCGCGCAAGACCGGGAAACGCATTGTGTGTTTGTTTGGTAACCTTCAGATAGTCGTCATAAAAGCCGACGAGCCCGAAGCCGAGCGTCACCCACAACACCACCCAGACGTAAGGGTTGCTCGGGTTGGCCCACAACAGGGTCGAAACCACCATGCCGGATAGGATCATCAGTCCGCCCATCGTCGGCGTGCCGGCCTTGGCGATGATGTGCGACTTGGGACCATCGGTACGGATCGGCTGACCTTTTCCCTGCAACAGCCGCAGCCGATTGATGATGACCTGGCCGAACAGGAACACGAAAAGGAGCGCGGTAATGACCGCGCCGCCGGTGCGGAACGTGATGTAGCGGAACACGTTGAAGACGGTGACTTTGTCCGACAGATCGACCAGCCAATAGAGCATCGTCTCAACCTTGTGCGGACGCGGGTTCCAGCGTGTCGGACTCCACATTGTCCTGGCGCACCGACAGCCGTTGCAGCGCCTTGACGATGGGCGCCATGCGCGAACCGAGGGAGCCCTTGACCATGACGGCGTCGCCGGCACGGATCACGGACAGCACCTGCGCCTCGAGCGCGGCGGAGTCCCCTGCATAGCCGCCGCGACGGCCGGCGGGAAGGGCCTGCCACAGGGCTCGCATCAGCGGCCCGCAACAGAACACCAGGTCAACCGCGTTGGCGACCACCGGTTCGAGGAGGCCGCGGTGGAGCGCTCGCCCGCGCGGCCCGAGTTCGAGCATGTCGCCAAGCACGGCGATACGCCGTCCTTGCGGTCCGATCGGTGTCTGACCAAGCAGCGCGAGCGATGCCGCCACGGAAGCAGGATTGGCATTGTAGCTGTCGTCGATGACGACCGCCCGGCCACCCGGAAGTTCGACCTCGATCAGCGCCCCGCGCCCGGAGGTCGGCTTGAATTCAGAAAGCGCCAGCGCCGCCAGAGCGAGGTCGGCGCCAGCGAGCGCGACCGCCGTCAGCACCGCGAGCGAATTGTGCACGAGATGGCGGCCGGGCGTGCCGATCTTGTAAGTCAGTTCGGTGCCGAGGATGTCGGCCTGGACCGTCGAGCACTCGGCATGAAGCGCGTATTTGATCAGGCGCGCGTCGGCCTTCGCGTGCTCGCCGAACGATACGACGCGTCCGACGTTGGCTTCTTTCGCGCGGCGCTTCAGCCGGGCGAATTGCGCAATGTCGCGATTGAGGACGGCGGCGCCATTTCTTTCAAGTCCGAGGAAGATCTCAGCCTTGGCGTCGGCGATCTTGGCGAGCGTGCCGAGAAATTCCAGATGCACCGGCGCAATGGTCGTGATGATTACGACGTGCGGGCGGGCAAGACGCGACAATGGCTCGATCTCGCCGGGGTGATTCATCCCCATTTCCAGAACCGCATAATGCGCGCTCGCCGGACACCGCGCGAGCGACAGCGGCACGCCCCAATGATTGTTGTAGGACGCGACGGACGCATGGGTCTCGCCGTCCTGCGCGAGCGCGAGCCGCAACGCTTCCTTGGTGCTGGTCTTGCCAACCGAGCCGGTCACGCCGATCACCTTGGCATTTGTCCGCGCGCGGGAAGCGGCGGCAAGAGCACGCAACCCTGAAAGCACATCGGGCACGACCAGAAGCGGCGCGTCCGCCGGCATGGCGGCGCAGCGCTCGGCGGCGACGACGGCAAGACCCGCCTTGGCCGCAAGCGCGGCGGCGACGAACTCATGGCCGTCGCGGCGATCGGCGATGGCGAAAAATGCCTCGCCGTGCCCGATGCTGCGGCTGTCGATCGAGAGGCCTGGCACGGATTGCGGCAACACGCCCTGCCGCTCGGCGCCCATCGCCACCGCCATCTCCGCTACCGTCCACAACGGCTGGGCGCTCATGCGGCAAGCTCCTTAAGCGCCGCGGCGACTGCTTCATGATCGCTGAACGGCACAATCCGGTCGCCGATGATTTGGCCGGTTTCATGGCCTTTGCCGGCGATCAGCAGAACGTCGCCGGTACGAAGCTCGGCAATCGCGGTGCGGATCGCCTTGCTCCGGTCGCCGATTTCGACCGCGCCGCGCGCCGCGGCCATGATGGCGGCGCGAATGGTGGCGGCGTCCTCGCTGCGTGGATTGTCGTCGGTGACGATCACGCGATCGGCGTTGGTGGCGGCGACGGCGCCCATCAGCGGCCGCTTGCCACGATCACGGTCGCCACCGGCACCGAACACCACGACCAGCTTGCCGCTCACGGCGGGCCGCAGCGCCTCCAGCGCCTTCGCAAGCGCGTCGGGCTTGTGCGCGTAGTCGATGAAAATTGGCGCGCCGCGGCTTGAACCGACAAGCTCAAGCCGCCCTTTGGCGCCGGTCAGATGTTCAAGCGCCGGGAATACCGCACGGGGATCGCCGCCGGTCGCAATGACGAGCCCGGCAGCAAGGAGCGCGTTCTCGACCTGAAATTCACCAACCAGCGGCAACCGTACCCGAAAACTTTTGCCGCCGTGTTCGATCCGCAGCGTCTGGGCAAAGCCGTCGATGGCGGATTCGACCAGCCGGATTCCGGTTCCTGCGCGGCCGATACTGACGATGGAAAGACCGTGCGCCTTCGCGGCGGCCACGACCGCGTCCGCACGTGCATGGTCGACATCAACAACCGCACTACCGCCCGGCGCGACGAGCGCCTCGAACAGCCGGAGTTTCGCGGCGAGGTACGCTTCGAAGCTTGGATGATAATCGAGGTGATCGCGCGTGATGTTGGTGAACGCTGCCGCCGCGATGCGCAGCCCGTCCAGACGATATTGGTCGAGCCCGTGCGACGACGCCTCGATCGCAAGATGCGTCACCCCCTCCCCCGCGAGCTTATCGAGCGAACGATGCAGCGCCACGGGGTCCGGCGTGGTCAGCGAGCCGTAAGTTTCGCCGCGCGGCGAAACGATGCCGATCGTTCCGACGCTCGCTGCCTGATATCCGAGCGCCGCCCAGATCTGGCGCGTGAACGCCGCAACCGAAGTTTTCCCGCTGGTGCCGGTGACGGCAGCGATGGTCGGCGGCTGCCGCGGGTAAAGCTTGGCGGCGATGAGCGCAAGCGCGCGTCGGGGATTGTCGGCCCGCACGAAAGCGACGCCCTCGGGCATCGGCGCGTCGGGCCGCCGTTGCGCCACCACCGCCACGGCACCGGCGGCAATCGCCGGTCCGATGAAATTGAGGCCGTCGGTCTTGCCGCCTTCGATCGCCACGAAAACGTCGCCCGGCTTGATCGCACGCGAGTCCGCGGACACGCCGCCAACGTCGAGCCCGGCGATATCCGTCTCGATTTCGCCGTCGGAAGGAAGAATGTCGCGAAGCTTCATGGGGTTTGCCGGATACGCGGCCCCGCCTTACCTGCTTTCTTTTACCGAGGCCAGTATCAGTTGATCGGCAGGCGGCAGGTTCATGCGCGGCTGGATGCCGAGAAGCGGCGCGATGCGCGCGACGACCGCCGCCCCGGTCGGCACGGCATTCCAGCCCGAAGTCTTGAAGCCATGCGTTTCCGGCGTGGCATGCGGTTCATCGAGCATGATCAGAAGCACGTAGCGCGGCTGATCCGCCGGCATCACCGCCATGAAGTCGGTCAGCACCTTGGTCTTGGAATAGCGGCCGAAGACGACCTTGTCGGCCGTTCCGGTTTTGCCGCCGATATAATAGCCCTTCACGTCGGCCTTCGATGCGGTGCCTTTTTCGACATTGAGCCGCATCAAGTAGCGCATGAGCTCGCTGGTTTCCGGCTTGATGACGCGCTTGCCGATTGCCTGCGCCTCGGCCTCAGATCGTTTAAGGAGGGTCGGCGGAATCAATATGCCGCCGTTCATCAGCGCCGCGACGCCCATCACGGCCTGTAGCGGCGCGACCGAGAGGCCGTGGCCGAAGGCGATGGTGATGGTGTTAAGCTCACCCCATCGCTTGGGCACGATCGGCTCGGCGCTTTCCGGCAATTCCGTACGCAGCCGATCAAGCTGGCCCATTTTTTTCAGAAAGGCCTTGTGTCCCTCGATGCCGACCGCCATCGCGATCCGCGCGGCGCCGATATTCGACGAATAGGTGAAGATTTCCGGCACCGTCAGCGAACGCTGCATCGGTTCGAAATCGTGGATGTCGAATTTGCCGTAGTGCAGCGGGCTGTGGGCGTCGAACGACGACTTCAACGTGGCCCTGCCCGAGTCGAGCGCCATGGCGACGGTGAACGCCTTGAAGGTCGATCCCATTTCGAAAACGCCGGTGGTCAACCGGTTGATGCGCGTCGGATCGAGCGCCTCATGCGGATTGTTAGGGTCGTAGTCCGGCACCGAGACCATGGCGACAATTTCGCCGGTGCGAACGTCGAGGACGATGCCGGCGGCGGCGATCGTGTTGAATTTGGCGCGGGCGGCGACCAGCTCATCGCGCAACGCGTGCTGCACGCGCAGATCGACGGCGAGGTCCACCGGGTTTTGCAAGCGGTCGGTGGCAAGTCCGGCCAGGTGCAAAGCGGCGAGGCCATGGCCGTCGAGCCACTTCTCCATGCCGGCAATGCCCTGGTTGTCGATGTTGACGTGGCCGATCACGTGAGAGACTTCGGGACCGCTCGGATAGTCGCGCTTGTTCTCGTTCAGAAAGCCGATGCCGGGCAGACCTTGTTTGTAGATCGCGCGCTGCTGCTCCGCTGTGATGTCGCGCTTGAGCCAGACGAAGCCGCGCTTGGACGAAAGCCGCTCGCGGAGTTCGGTCGCGTCGAGATCGGGCAGATCGGCAGTGAGGAGTTCGACCGCCTCATCGACGTCGATCAGCCGGCGCGGCTCGGCATACAGCGAGGGCACGCGCACGTCGGTCGCCAGGACTTCGCCGTTGCGATCGAGAATATCCGGACGCGCCGTCGCGATGGCGTCGCCGCCGCCGACGCGATGCGCCGTTCGGCTATCCGACGCGATGCCAAACATGACGAGCCGCAGCGCGATGACGAAATAGACTGCCCCAAAAGCGACGATCGCCAGCCCAACGCGGGCGCGAGCCTTGGCGCCGCGATCGACCTTGCTGCCGTACAGCACGTTGCGTATGAACCGCCGCCGCCAAGACTCTACCGGCTTTGCTGCGGGCTGCGCGGCGGACGTCACCGAAGCGGCTTCGGCGATGGCGCTCATCGGTCTTGCCGCCCGGACTTGATCGCCGGCGCCGCCGGATCGTCGGCGTCGTCGGATGAGGGCGTCGCGTCCGGCGCGGAGACACTCCCGGTTATGGCTGGGGGCTCCTCGAGATTCTCGATAACCGCGCCGATGGGATCGGGACTGTCGGGCTTGACGAATTGCGGTGGACGATCCGGCAGCTGGTTGAGCTGGTCGAACTGAAACGGGGTGACGGGCTTAAGCGGCAGGAAGCGTTTGGTGAGCGCCTCGATGCGGGCGGGATTCTCAAGCTCACCCCACTGCGCGCGCAACGCGGCGATGGTGTCGCGCTCGCGCCGCACCTCGCCGCGAATCTTGGCGAGGCGCTCGGCCTGCACGGTCGAGTCGAATTTGATGCGATAAACGTAGGCCGCGGCGAGGATGAGAGCGCCGATCACGATGAAGTTGAGAGCGCGCAGGATCATGTGCGCCCCCGTATCACCTCGGCGAGCGAAGGCAGCCGCGGCAGCATTGTCCCGATCGCGGCTTCGCGCGGCGCGGCATCGGTCCGCTCCGCCGCGCGCAGCTTCGCCGAGCGGGCGCGCGGGTTGGCCGCGATCTCGGCATCATCCGCGATTTCCGGGCGACGCGTCAGCACGCGGAAAGTCGGCGGTGCTGCGGTCAGCTCGGGTTGATGTCGCGAGAAAGCGGGCGCGCGGGCACGTTCGTTGAGAAAATTCTTGACGATCCGGTCTTCGAGCGAATGGAAGGCGACAACGACCAATCGGCCCGCAGGCTTGAGGATGTGCTCGGCGGCAACGAGCCCTTGCGCCAGTTCTGCAAGCTCCTCGTTGACGAAAATGCGCAGCGCCTGGAAGGTCCGGGTCGCCGGATGGATCGCGCTGTCGCGGGCGTGCACGACTTTCGCGACGATCTCCGCCAGCGCGCGTGTCGTAACGATCGCCTGCCCGGCCCGCGTTCGCACGATCGCCCGCGCGACGGCACGGGCATGGCGCTCCTCTCCGAGCATGGCGATGATGGCGGCAAGTTCGCGCTCGCCCGCGCAAGCGACAATATCGGCGGCGGTCGGCCCCTGTCGGCCCATGCGCATATCGAGCGGCCCATCGAGCCGAAACGAGAAACCGCGCGCGGCTTCGTCGAGCTGCATGGACGAGACGCCGAGGTCGAACACGACGCCGTCGACCGCCGCGGCGCCTTCGACCGATTGCAGATTGGACAGCCGGTCCTCGACCAAATCGAGACGGCCGCGCGCCTGTGCGACGAGGTCGGCGCCGTGCGCGATCGCGCTTTGATCGCGGTCGACGCCGATGACCCGCGCGCCGGGCGTCTCCAGGATCGCTCGCGTATAGCCGCCTGCGCCGAATGTCGCGTCGACATAGACACCGCCGTCGCGGACCGAGAGCCACTCCACCGCGCGGCCGGCAAGTACAGGGATATGACGGGCCGATCCGCCGGTGCCAGCTCCGCCGTCGCTCCCTGTCGTCATTCCCGCGCTCCCCGCGGCCTTGCCACCGACCGGGTAGCCGGCGCCGCCGTGACGGCGTGATAATAGCGACAGCCGAAGCCGCGGCGCGCCCGCGCATCGCAGGAGGGGGCTGTCACCAAGACGTCGTCCTTGGGGTCCAGACAGAACACGCGGTGGGGCTCGAACCAGTCCATCCCGTTCCTCGCCGCACGAACGGGCGGACAATCGCGCCCGCCCTCCGCAACCGAGCACTCGTGTCTCTGCGGAGATCGCTGCTTCGCCGTCCTGCATGCCCGGCATTTCGGTGGTTTTTACAGATATTTCGGCAATCATGGGCATTACGGGAGTCAACCGACCGGCGCAGCGACCTGCCGCACCACTCCGGTCTCGATTAGTGAGTGGTAAGCTTAAGGAAAGGTTGAAGTCTTAATCTTCACCGGCGGCCCGGACACGGGGCGCAACGAACGCTAAATACCGGGTGTCCGGAATGCTTGCCCTGGCCAAGCCGCAACGCGTTGCAAGCCGGCAACGCGCCGACTTTTCCACAGGCTTGCACCTGCAAACGAGTGAACCGCTTTGTCGGCGAGACGAGGCAACTTAGTGTCATGGAAATGTTGCGTCGGGAATTTCCAGCAGAGTCCAGTATCGTTGCCGAAGTCAGGCCTTCGCCCAATCATGGCGAGCGCCTGGGCAATCAGCGCCCGGACATGATCCTGCTCCACTATACCGGCATGCCGGACGCCGGCTTGGCGCTGGATCGTTTGTGCGCGCCGGGCAGCGAGGTGTCGGCGCACTATCTCGTTCTCGAGGACGGCCACGTAATCCAAATGGTGCCCGAGAACCGTCGGGCGTGGCACGCCGGCGCGGCCTTCTGGGCAGGCGAAACCGACATCAATTCCTGCTCGATCGGCATCGAGATCGCCAATCCGGGGCACGACTACGGTTATTCCGATTTCCCGGCGCGCCAGATCGCCGCGGTAACCGCGCTCTGCCGCGGCATTCAAACGCGAAACACGATCTCGCCGACGCGGGTGCTGGCGCATTCCGACGTGGCGCCTTCGCGCAAACTGGACCCCGGGGAAAAATTTCCGTGGCAAACGCTTTGGGATTCGGGCGTCGGCCATTGGGTGAAGCCGGCAGCGATCACCGAACAAGGAGCGGTGCTCACGCTCGGTGACCGCGGCGACGTCGTCAGGGAGATGCAGGACGCTCTGGCCAAATACGGCTACGGCATCAACGTGAGCGGAACCTTCGATTCAAAAACGTATGACGTGGTAAAGGCGTTTCAGCGCCACTTTCGCCCGGAACGGGTCGACGGCATCAGCGATCATTCGACCCGCATCACGCTGCGCGAACTGATCGCGCAGAGCGGCCGGATCAGGACGATCGCCGCCCGCGCCCGCGACTTCGCGCGGCTGGCCTCTTAGGGCTTTACCCTCTTTGTCTCTGGCCCCTTGACGCCAGGGCGCAACGTCCCCATCCCTGCTCCTGTCAGTCGGTCGGACGGCCGCTCCGGCGAAACCGAAAGGTTGCCGGGGAGGAAAGTCCGGGCTCCATGGACAAGCGGTGCCGGATAACGTCCGGCGGGCGCGAGCCTAGGGAAAGTGCCACAGAGAACGAACCGCCGCGGGGCGTTGCGTATTCCGCGGCAAGGGTGAAAAGGTGCGGTAAGAGCGCACCGCGCTGGCGGCAACGCCGGCGGCAGGGCAAACCCCACCGGGAGCAAGACCGAATAGGGACGGCACGAGGCCGGGCGCGCAAGCGCCAGGATCTCAGGTCGATGTCTGGAACCGCCGTCCGGGTAGGTTGCTGGAGGCGCCGGGCAACCGGCGTCCAAGAGGAATGGCCGTCACGTATGCGAAGCGTTTTCGCATGCCATCCAGAACCCGGCTTATAGACTGACTGATGCCTATCTCAGGGCGCTCGGCGGAACCCCGCCGGGCGCCCGCCAAATTTGGGTAGTGTCTCAGTTTCGAATTTGGCCAAAATCGACCATTCCCAATCATGCTATCCTGGCAACATGATTACGGTGTCCACGATCACCTGTCCCAAGTGTGGCCATCAGACTAGCGAACTGATGCCCACTAACGCCTGCCAGTTCTTCTATGACTGCAAGGGCTGCGGCGAACGGCTTAAACCCCGACCGGGCGATTGCTGCGTATTCTGCTCCTACGGATCGGAGCCATGCCCGCCAATCGAAGCTAGCCGCCAATCTAAGCTGGTCTATCTTGCACGTAGGTCAGGCATGCCCCGAGGCCCGAGAGGCAGTGGCACCGGGCCAGCCAATTGATGCCTACAACACCAAATCTCCGGGACCCGCCGGTTGGCACGGCAATTGAAAGGAAAACGCCAAGGGCCGAAGAGACCGAGTAGCCCCCTGTAAGCGCCGGCGCGAATGGATTTTTCCATGAAAATCACGAGACCAACCATATCATTCCATAGTTTTGCGAGGTCGTTGCCGTCGGCAGGAGAAAATTCTATTTACGACGGAGTATTGAGGACGTCAGCATGAGCCGCGCACCGATTGAAATTAGCAAGGCCCGCATGGGCCCGCTGTCGCGGCTGCCGACGTTTTTCGTACTCGACGGCAAACGCGCCATCGTGGCCGGGGGCAGCCACGCCGCCACGTGGAAGGCCGAACTCCTTTCGGCCGCTGGCGCCCGCGTCGATGTCTTCGCGCCGGAGCCCGGCGACGACCTGCGCGCGCTCGAGGCAAATCCACCGGCCGGCGCGGTCATTGTTCATCAGATTTCGTGGACCCCGGCCGATTGCGCCGGAGCTGCAATCGCGGTCGCCGAATGCGCCGATGACGCGGAAGCCGCGCGGTTCGCGGTCGCCGCCCGCGCCGCAGGCGTCCCGGTCAACGTCATCGACCGGCCGGCCTATTGCGATTTCTCCTTCGGCGCGATCGTCAACCGCTCGCCGCTCGTGATCGGCATTTCGACCGACGGCGCGGCGCCGGTTTTCGGCCAGGCGATCCGCGCCAAGATCGAGGCGCTGATCCCGAACGGCTTCGCGCGCTGGGCCGACGCGGCGCGGTCGTGGCGCCCGCGCATTGCGGCACTTGCGCTTTCCTTTCGCCGCCGCCGAACGCTCTGGGAGAAATTCACCGACCGCGCCATCGCCGCGCCCGACGCCTTGCCGACCGACAACGACTTCGAGTCGTTGCTCACGCCGACCGGGACGGCGGAAGCCGGTTCCGTCGTCCTCGTCGGCGCTGGCCCCGGCGATCCGGAGTTGTTGACATTGCGCGCGGTACGGGCCCTGCAATCCGCGGACGTCATCCTCTTCGACCATCTCGTGTCGGCGGAGATTCTCGATTTCGCCCGGCGCGAAGCGCGGAAGATGCTGGTCGGCAAAACCGGCTATGCGCCATCGTGCAAGCAGGAAGACATCAACGCGCTGATGGTGTCGCTTGCCAAGGCCGGACGGCGGGTGGTGCGGTTAAAGGGCGGCGATCCAATGATCTTCGGCCGGGCGGATGAGGAAATCGCCGCATGCAGGGCCGCCGGCATCGATTTCGATGTCGTGCCCGGCGTGACGGCGGCGCAGGCCGCCGCGAGCCGGCTCAAGGTATCGCTGACGCGGCGCCTGGAAGCGCGGCGGGTGCAATACATCACCGGCCACGGCCGCGACGGCAAATTGCCGGACGATATCGACTGGCCGAGCCTTGCCGATCCGGCGGTGACGACGATCGTCTACATGCCGGCGAAGACGCTGCCCGAGCTTGTCGCCAAGGCGCTCGCGGCGGGCCTCGATCCGGCCATGCCCGCCGTCGCGGTCGCCCGCGCCACGCGCGCGGACGAGCAGACCGTCGCCGGGAGCATTGCCGATCTTCCGGCGTTGCTTGCCGCGCAGGCGACGCCGGGGCCGGTCGTCGTGCTGATCGGACGCGTGTTCGCGGACTACGCGGCGAACGCGGCGCGCGAAGATCAACCGATCGAGGGGCGGCGCCTGGAACAAATCTAGACGTTCACCCGGTCCGTGGACGACGGCCATCACCCTGGAAATGTTCGATTAATCGCGGTCGGAACAGGCCGGCCGCGGAACGCAAACGACGGGTTGCGAAACCCTACCAGACCCGCCTATTTAAGCCCCATGAACACGATGATCGCACCAGCAAGTACCGTCCCCGCGCCCGAAAACGCGCGTTCCGCGGCGTTGATCGACGTGCAAGTGACCGAGATCGAGACCGTCGCCCGCGATACGAACGTCTATACGTTTCGCCGGCCGGATGGCGCGCGGCTGCCGGCCTACAAGCCCGGCGCCCACATCGATATCCATTTGCCGAACGGTCTCATTCGCCAATTCTCGCTGCTCAACCCGGCGGCTGATCCCGAGAGCTACGTCGTCGCCATCAAGCTCGACGCCGCGAGCCGCGGCGGCTCGCGTTACATCTTCGATGACCTGCGGGTCGGACACACGCTCAAGATCGGCGCGCCACGCAACAATTTCCCGCTCGTCGAAAACGCCGAGCATGTCGTTCTCTTTGCCGGCGGCATCGGCATCACGCCGGTGTGGTGCATGGCGCAGCACCTCGCCGACTTGAACCGCTCGTGGGAGCTTTATTATTCGTGCCGTTCGCGCGCCGACATGGCCTTTCTGGCGACGCTGGAGAAGCTCGGGCCGGAGCGTGTGCACCTGCACTTCGACGATGAGTCGAACGGCAAATTTCTCGATCTCGCCGGCGCCATCGGCAAGGCGCCGGCCGACGCGCACTTTTATTGCTGCGGTCCCAATCCGATGCTCGCGGCGTTCGAAGCGGCGGCCGCCGCGCGGCCGCATCCGAATGTGCACGTCGAATATTTCACCCCCAAGGCCGAAGCTGCGACAACCGGCGGCTTCTGGGTCGAACTCGCGCGCTCCGGCGAGGAATATTACATCCCGGAGGGCAAGAAGATTCTCGAAGTGCTCTACGAGGCCGGCGTCGACGTCGACTATTCGTGCGAGCTCGGCATCTGCGGCGAGTGCGTGACGCGCGTCATCTCCGGCATTCCCGAGCACCGCGATTCGGTGCTCAGCGAGGAAGAGCAGGCGGCGAACGACAAAGTCATGATCTGCTGCTGCGGCTCCAAGAGCGAGCGCCTCGTCCTGGATATGTGATTGTGCCTTCCCGTTGGGATGATGCGGCCGACGTCATCGTCATCGGAGCGGGCGCGACCGGCTTGCCGGCCGCCATCGCCGCCCGCGAAACCGGCGCATCGGTTATTCTTGTCGAGGCGCAGGGCCATACCGGCGGTCACGCCATCTGCAGCGGCGGCAATGTTTCATTCGGCGGCGGCAACAGCTACCAGAAAAAGTACGGCGTCGAAGATTCAGCCGACCTGCTGTTCCGGGATCTGATCGATTGGTCCGTTGTCGAGCCCAACGGCGCGCCGCCCTACCGCTACAACGATCACGAAATCGCCCGTGCCTATGCCGACAATGCCGTTGCGGCCTTCGATTTCCTGCTCGCCAACGGCGTGAAAGTCATCGATCAGGCGCCAGACAATCTCAGCGGACACGAGATCGGCATGTCGGCGCCACGCACGCTGCATTGTGCGGCCATGGACTGGCCGACGATCCAGACCGGCAAGCCCATCGAGCCAGAACTGCGGGCGACGACATCGTCCGGCAACGGGCTGATGCAGCCGCTTCACGCGGCCGCACTTGCGGCCGGCGTGAAGATTCTGCTCCGGCATCGGATGACCACCATTCACCGGGAAGCCTCGCCTTCCGGCCGCGTGACCGGCATCGGGGCGGATCACGACGGTTCGGCGCTCAACATCGGGGCGCGCAAGGCCGTCATCATCGGCACCGGCGGATCGTCGGGAAACGTCAACTTCCGCCGCATGTTCGATCCACGCCTCACCGAGGAATATTGCGGCCTCGCCGGAATGCCATGGTCCGATCAAGACGCGAGTGGCGAACTCGCCGCGATGGCGATTGGCGCTTCGTTGTGGGGGCTGACCAACTTCGCCGGCGAGTACGGTACCGGCATCACCAAGCCGGGCTCGATCGGCTGTCAATACGGTTATGCCAACCTGCGATGGTTTCCGGGCAGCGCGGTTTTCGATAAGGCGCGCGCCGTCGGCCTGAAGGTCGCCGATTGGCAAGACGTCATCCTCGTCAACATGCTCGGCAAGCGGTTCTATGACGAGACCGGCCGCCAATTCACGCCCAACCTCTACGGCAGCTTTGCGCCCTACGAGCCCGGCAATTATCGCAACGCCACGGCCGTCAAATACGATCCCAGTAACTTCATCAACGCGGCGCTCGCTGGCATCGGCGACGGGCAAAACGGGGGCGGCCCGATCTGGGCGATCTTCGACGCCGACGCCGCCGCGCGCGAGAAATGGGAATTGGCCCCGCCGCACGTCGATACCGGCGCTGGCTTCTTCTTCAGCGCCAACGGTATTGAAGAGCTTGCCGCCAAGATCATCATGAAGCACCAGCGCGTAACGATGCCGCCGGAGAACCTGGCGGCGACCGTGTCGCGCTACAACCGCTTCGTCGAGACCGGCGTGGACGCCGACTTCGACAAGCCCCAGCCGCGTTACAGGATCGCCAAGCCGCCTTTCCACGCAGCGTGGGCGACGCCGGTGATCCATGACACCCGTGCGGGTCTGCGCATCGACGCGCGCTGCCGGGTATTGGACATGAACGGAGCGGCAATCCCGGGTCTCTATTGCGGCGGCGAATCGGCCGGCGGCTTGAGCCTGCATGGCCTGCCGCGCGCCGTCAGTCAGGGCCTGATCGCGGGGCGCAACGCCGCCGCGGAGGGCGGCACCATCTGAAAATTGCTCTGGACCAGGCGCCCGGATGCCGTTGCCCTGCGGGCACAATTACGCTAAGCCCGCGACGGACACGGCAAGTTTTAGAGGGACGCGATGGCCGACCATGGTGAGCTCGAATACGCCACTGCAACGGGCAACGATTATCCGGCGCATGAGCAGACGTACCGCAGTTTCATAACCCTGGTAAAAGTCGTCCTCGGTGTCGTCGTCGTCATCCTGATCCTGATGGCGTATTTCCTGGTTTGAACTGGACGCGCGTTCACGTATCCCGGCGTTGCCGATGTCGACGGCTCGTCGCTCGTGCCCATCTTTTCGACCCGACCGCGTAGCCGGGCAGGTGTCGGAGGAATCATGAAAGTTGCGGTTACTGCGGAGGTCGATGCGGGCGAACCGCGGGTCGCCGCAACGCCTGAGACCATCAAGAAAATCATCGGGCTCGGCGCCGAAGTGGCCGTCGAACCCGGCGCGGGGATGAAATCCGGAATCCTCGATGCGGATTATTCCGCGGCCGGCGCCACGGTGACCGGCGACGCGGTGAATGGCGCCGATATCGTGCTCAAGGTGCGGCGGCCGCTGGCCTCCGAGCTGTCGCGCTTCAAGCGCGGCGCCATCATCATCGCCATCATGGACCCTTACGGCCACGAAGACGCGCTGCGCGCCATGGCCGATGCCGGTCTGTCTTCCTTTGCGATGGAGCTTCTTCCGCGCATCACCCGCGCGCAAGCGATGGACGTACTGTCCAGCCAGGCCAATCTCGCCGGCTACCGTGCCGTGATCGACGCCGCCGCCGAGTATGGCCGCGCGCTGCCGATGATGATGACCGCAGCCGGCACCGTGCCGGCGACCAGGATCTTCGTCATGGGCGCAGGCGTCGCCGGGCTGCAAGCCATCGCAACCGCCCGCCGCCTCGGCGCCGTCGTTACCGCAACCGACGTGCGCCCGGCCGCCAAGGAACAGGTGGAAAGTCTTGGCGCCAAATTCATCGCGGTCGAGGACGAGGAATTCAAAGCGGCGGAAACCGCCGGCGGCTACGCCAAGGAAATGTCCAAGGAATACCAGGCGAAGCAGGCGGCCCTCGTCGCCGAGCACGTCAAGAAACAGGATATCGTCATTACCACAGCGCTCATTCCCGGACGTCCGGCGCCGCGCCTGATCTCCAAGGACATGGTGGCTTCGATGCGGCCGGGCTCGGTGATCGTCGACCTCGCGGTCGAGCGCGGCGGCAATGTGGAAGGCGTCAAGGCGGACAGTGTGGCCGACGTCGGCGGCGTGCGGATCATAGGCTACAGCAACGTGGCGGGCCGGCTCGCCGCCACCGCATCAAGCCTTTACGCCAAGAACCTTTACGCCTTTCTTGAGCTCCTGATCGACAAGAAAACCAAGGCGCTTGCGATCAATTGGGACGACGACATCGTCAAGGCGACCGCGCTCACCCGCGACGGCGCCATCGTACATCCGAACTTCAAGCCGAAAAGCGCGGCGTAGAGATAAGGAAGCCAGCATGGTGACACTCTCGGTCCTGGCGCAGCTCGATATCATCTCCACCGCCAGCGGCGGTGCGATCCACGCGGTCAGCGACGCGGTCGATCCATTCGTGTTCCGCCTTTCCATCTTCGTGCTCGCGGTCTTTGTCGGCTATTACGTCGTGTGGTCGGTGACGCCGGCGCTGCACACGCCGCTGATGTCGGTGACCAATGCGATTTCATCCGTGATCGTGGTCGGCGCGCTGCTTGCGGTCGGCGTCGCCCTGGTCGCCAACGACAACGGACCGATCTGGGCTCGCGCATTCGGATTCGTGGCGCTGGTTTTCGCCTCGGTGAATATTTTCGGCGGCTTTCTGGTGACGCAGCGCATGCTCGCCATGTTCCAGAGAAAGCAAAAATAACATGAGCGCCAATCTCGCCGCGCTGGCCTATCTGGTCGCCGGAGTCCTTTTCATCCTGGCGCTACGCGGCCTCTCGCATCCCACGACCAGCCGGCGGGGTAATCTTTTCGGCATGATCGGCATGGCGATTGCGGTCGCCACCACGCTCGCGGCGCATCCGCCCGCGGGCCCAATTGCCTGGGTGCTGGTCGTCGTTGCCGTCGCCATCGGCGGCGGAATCGGCGCGGTGATCGCGCGGCGCGTACCGATGACCTCGATGCCGGAACTTGTCGCCGCTTTTCACTCGCTGGTCGGCATGGCGGCCGTGCTCGTCGCCGCCGGCGCTCTGTACGCGCCCGCGGCTTTCGACATCGGCGCGGAAGGCGCGATTCATGGGCAAAGCCTGATCGAAATGTCGCTCGGCGTCGCGATCGGCGCCGTCACCTTCACCGGCTCGATCATCGCCTTCCTGAAACTCTCGGGGCGCATGAGCGGCAAGCCGATCACGCTGCCAGGCCGGCACGTCATCAACATCGCGCTGGCGGTTGCTCTGGTCGCGCTCATCGTCTGGTTCTACGAGGCGCAGCATCACGTCACCTTCTGGCTGATCGCGGCCGCTTCGTTCCTGCTCGGGGTGCTCATCATCATCCCGATCGGCGGCGCCGACATGCCGGTCGTCATTTCCATGCTCAATTCGTATTCCGGCTGGGCGGCAGCAGGCATCGGCTTCACGCTTGGCAATTCGGCGCTGATCATCACCGGCGCGCTGGTCGGCTCGTCGGGCGCGATCCTGTCCTACATCATGTGCAAGGGCATGAACCGCTCGTTCATCTCCGTCATCCTCGGCGGTTTCGGTGGCGAGGTCGCAGGCCCGAGCGACGCCCACGAAAGCCGGCCGGTCAAAATCGGCTCCGCGGAAGACGCCGCCTACCTCCTGAAGAATTCCTCGAAGGTCATCATCGTGCCGGGCTACGGCATGGCGGTGGCGCAGGCGCAGCACGCGCTGCGCGAGATGGCCGACAAGCTCAAGGCGCATGGCGTCGAGGTCAAATACGCGATCCATCCGGTCGCCGGCCGCATGCCGGGGCACATGAACGTGCTGCTCGCCGAAGCTAACGTGCCCTACGACGAAGTCTTCGAGCTTGAGGACATCAACTCCGAATTTGCGCAAGCCGACGTGGCCTATGTGATCGGCGCCAACGACGTCACCAATCCTGCGGCCGAGGACGATCCGAAGTCGCCGATCTACGGCATGCCGGTGCTGCAGGTTTGGAAGGCCGGCACGGTGATGTTCAACAAGCGATCGCTCGCGTCCGGCTATGCCGGCATCGACAATCCGCTGTTCTACCGCGACAACACGATGATGCTGCTCGGCGATGCCAAGAAAATGACGGAAGCCATCGTCAAAGCCGAGTGAGCGAGCGGCGCGGATGGCCTCGGATAACTCCTCTCCCAGACCGCCCGCTTCCAAGCGTCCCTCGCGCTGGTCGGCGGCGCGGTCGGCGCCCAGGACTTCAAACCGCCTGGTATTCCGGCTCATCGGCATCCCCGCGCTCGCCTTCGCTGGCGTGCTGATCTATCGCGGGGTGCAGGACCGGTTCACGTTGCCGGAATGCGATTCCTCGCGCGCCAAACAGACGCTGTCGGACGTCCTTGGTCAGCTTAAAGTCGAGCCGCTGCGCGACGAGCCGATCAAGACGATTTCGAGCAGCAAGCAACAGGTCGTTTGCAACGTGGTGCTGCCACTGTCGGACGGCGGCACCCTGAACATCGACTACAGTTTTTTTTGGCAAGGCAACACTGCCGACATGCGGTATTCGATTTCGCGCAAGCCGGCGGCGAAAGAACCGCCGGCCGAAAAGCCGCAGGCGCCGACGCGGACCGACTGAGGTTTTACGATTGGACTGGATTACTTCGTCGCCCTGCTCGTCGCGATGACGAACAGGCTGTGACTCGACTTCGCCCTTACGCCTTGACCGGCACGCGGTACGCCGCGAGGAAGGCAGCCACCGCGAGCCGCACGACGCGCTCTACCTGCTGCTGGTTCGGCTCGCGGACGAAGTTGAACACCATCGATTTGAATATCATCGCCTGGTAGGCTTCCATGAGCTGCGCGGCGGCGATTTCGCTGTCCTCGACAACAAGGACGCCGGCCTCGACCTGCGCCGCGATGTAGGCCGCAAGCCGCGCGATCCCTCGCGCTGGTCCGCTCTCGTAAAACCTGCGGCCGAGCTCGGGCATCCGCTCGGCGATGGCGATCACCGTGCGGATCGCCGAGGCTTTTTCCGGCCGGCACAGAAAACGCACGTAGGCCAGACCGAGCCGGGTCAACACCGCCCCGACATCGTGATCGTTCGGATCGAGATCGAAAATCCCCTCGGCCTGCGCTTCGCACTCCTGGTCGACGATGGCTTCGAACAACTGCTCTTTGTGTCTGAAATAAACGTAGAGCGTGCCCTTGGAGACTCCGGCGGCGCGGGCGATATCGTTCATGCTGGCCGCATCGAACCCCTGGGAAAAGAACACCGCCCGGGCGCCATCGACGATCTGGCGCCGCTTGGCGCTATCCTCGTCTCCTGACGCCGCCCCCACCCGCTCCAAAATCCCCAGTTCGCTCATATTCAAGGCCCTCTCGCGCGCAGGAGGCCCGGCATTGGGCCCTAACAAGGCAAATCGCTTACAAATCGGAACACTATGCATATAATGACCGAACCGTTCGGTCAATATTGACTTCGGCGACTTACTGGCCTATTAATGACCGAACCGTTCGGTCATTCGATCGGGGCTGCAAAGGCCGCAGAGGAGTACGGCGCGTGTATCGCACCAAAGATAACGGCGCTCCCGTTTCCACTGACGTTGAAATGCCGCAGGCGCCGGCAAGCCAGCCAGCAGGCCACGAGCAAGAGACACTCCGGCTCGAACAGGTTGAACCGGCGCCGCCGGCGCCAAGCGCCGCGGCGGTCAAGCCGCCGGTCAAACAAAAGAAGTCGCCGCGCTCCAGGCTGCGCAAACTCCTCCTCGGCGCAGTCGTGGCGATCGGGGCCGGTGTCGCAAGCTGGTTCGGCTACGACTATTGGACGGTCGGCCGCTTCACGGTGTCGACCGACGACGCGTATGTGCAAGCCTACAACACGACGCTCGCCGCCAAAGTCGCCGGCTACGTCGCCAGCGTTCCTGTCACCGACAACACCTATGTTCACACCGGTGACGTCATCGCGACCATCGACGATGTCGACTATCGGCTCGCCGTCGACTCGGCGCGTGAGAAGGTTGCGACCCAGACGGCGACCGTCTCGCGGATGGGTCATCAGATCGCCGCGCAGGAAGCCGCGGTCCAGCAGTCCAAAACGATGCTTGTCTCCGCCCAGGCCGCCGCCCGGCGCACCGAGCTGGAGCTCAATCGCCAGAACCTGCTGGTGGCGCGCGACGCCTCAAGCCGGCAATTGCAGGAACAGGCGCAGGCAAACCGCGACCAGGCCGTGGCCGGCGTAGAGGGCGCGCAGGCCGCCATCGATTCCGCGGCCGCCAATGTCGACGTGCTCAAGGGCCAGCAGCAGGAAGCCATGTCTACGCTCAACGAACTCAAGACCGCGCTCGCCAAGGCGGAACGCGATCTCACGTTTGCCGTCATCCGCGCGCCGCTCGACGGCGTGATCGGCAATCGCGCGGTGCAGACCGGCGACTATGTGCAGACCGGCCAGCGCCTCGCGAGTCTCGTTCCGCTCGCCGAGGTCTACGTCACCGCCAATTTCAAGGAGACGCAGCTCGCGCACCTGAAACCCGGACAGCCGGTCGTGATTGCAGTCGACGCGCTTCCCGAACACCGCATCAACGGCACGGTCGAAAGCTTCTCGCCGGCTTCAGGCGCCGTGTTCTCGCTGCTGCCGCCGGACAATGCGACCGGTAACTTCACCAAGATCGTGCAGCGGCTGCCGGTGCGAATCCATGTCCCAGCCGAAGTCGCCAGCGAAGGATTGTTGCGGCCCGGCATGTCGGTCGTGGTGAGCGTCAACACCAAGCCGAGCGTATTTGCCGACAAGGGCGCACCGCCGCAAGCGCACAGCGCGTCGGCACGCTGATCGGGCGAGGCTCGGCAATGGCCACCGCGGCGGCAATTGCATCTCCCGGACAAGTGGCATTTGCGCCGGCAGACGTCGAACGCGTCGATCCCCTTCGCGTCCTCGCCTTTCTGGCGATGTGCTTCGGCATGTTCATGGCGTTCCTCGACATCCAGGTGGTGTCGGCGTCGTTGTCGGAGATTCAGGCCGGGCTTGCCGCTTCAAGCGACGAAATCACCTGGGTGCAAACGTCGTATCTGATGGCCGAAGTGGTGGCCATTCCATTCTCGGGCTTCCTCTCGCGCGCACTCGGAACGCGCGCCATGTTTGCAACGGCCGCCGCGGGCTTCACCGCCGCCAGCCTGATGTGCGGACTGTCGTCGTCGATGGGCCAGATGATCGTCTGGCGCGCGATCCAGGGTTTCATCGGCGGCGGCATGGTGCCGACGGTCTTTGCCTCCGCCTATTCCATTTTCCCGCGCCGGCTTCAGCCGATCATCACGCCGATGATCGGGCTGGTTGCAACGCTCGCGCCGACCATCGGTCCGACGGTTGGCGGCTATTTGACGGACATGGCGTCGTGGCACTGGCTGTTCTTCATCAACATCGTGCCCGGCATCATTGTGACGACCGCCGCCATTACCCTCATCGATTTCGACAAGCCGGATTACTCGCTGTTTCGGCGGTTCGATGTGGTCGGCCTCATCTTCATGGCGCTGTTTCTGGGCGCCCTCGAATACGTCCTTGAAGAGGGGCCGCGCTACGACTGGTTCGAGGATTCCACGATCGCATTCGCCGCCACCATATCGGCGACCTCGGCCGTGATCTTCTTCGCCCGCGTGCTGACGGCGCGACAGCCGATCGTGGATCTTTTCGCCTTTGTCGATCGCAATTTCGCGCTCGGCAGCATGTACTCGTTCGTCCTCGGCATCGGCCTTTACGGCCTCACCTACCTTTATCCGATCTATCTCGGCCAGATCCGCGGCTACAACGCGCTGATGATCGGCCAGACCCTGTTCATATCCGGCGCGACCATGTTCCTTACCGCGCCGCTCGTCGGCCGGCTGATGTCGCGGGTCGACGCCCGCTACATGCTCGGTTTCGGCTTCGCGGTCGTCGCCATCAGCAACTGGCAAATGACCTTTGTTACGCACGATTGGGACTTTGGGGAGCTGTTCATCCCGCAAATCCTGCGCGGCTTCGGCATGATGTTCGCGATCGTGCCGATCACCAGCCTGTCGCTGGGGACGCTGCCGCCCGACAGATTGAAGAATGCTTCCGGACTGTTCAACCTGACGCGGAATCTGGGTGGCGCGGTGGGTCTCGCCGGCCTCAATACTGTGCTCAACAAGCGGGTCGACCTGCACCTCGCGCGCCTGCACGAATCGATCACCTGGTCGCGCCGGCCCGCCGTCGAAATGCTCAACAGCCTCGCCGCGCGCATCCCGACCTCGGGCGCGCAGAACATGGCGCTCAAGCAGCTCTTCCTCTTCACCCGCCAGCAGGGCATCGTGATGGCCTTCGCCGACGTGTTCATGCTGCTGGCTCTTATGTTCGCGGTCTTTGCGGCACTGGTCTGGCTCTTGCGACGCCCTCCCCCGGTCACCGCTGAACTCAACGCACATTAGGGCAGTCATTCAAAATAAAACTGGAAGGCGGCAGGACGCGACGACCGCTTCCCCAAACAGCGAAACTCACTCGCCGCGTATCCGCTGAGCGCCGGCAGCCAGCTTTGCTCTAAAAGCTATTTCGTCAAAGCTGCGATCTGGTCCTCGAACCACGCCAAATCGCGCTTCCAGACGGCGTGTGCCGGCGAGAGCTTCGTCAAGCGGTCCATGATGGCAGGACTGTCACGATCATCAGCGATGAAATGTCAGAAGAATATTCTTCGCCAAAGAAGTCTTGCATGCAGCAATGCTCGATCCATCTTGGACTGCGGATACACCAGACCGGCCTCGGAACTGGTCACGCATTTCGGCTTGAACATAATTCCGTAAAATAACCCGAGACCCTCGATGGTCGATTCTTTTATCGTCATTCCTTCCATAGCCGTGGTCGTTTCAAGCGCGCTCTTGATCTTTTCGACATCCGAGGCCGACAGGCTGCGACCGTCTCTTCGTTTGATCGTATAATTCACCGTCGCCATAAGCGCGGACTGGACCTGGCAGACCAAGCCGACATTGTTGATATACTCGGATATCGCAGCGTTGCAGTTCGTTTCTTCAAAAAGAGCGCGCTCGAGGGATACCAGATCCGCGCCGTTGAGCTGGAAGAGTTTGGTGTCCTTGAAAGAATATTCGATGATCAGCTGGTCCTCCAGAGCAGCTTCAGCTTTTACGACGCGCAACATTTCATTATGCAAGCTGGCGTGCGCGTTCATCAGCTTGGACGCCATGAACTCCGGCAGTGGTGATGTCTCTGTCATCCCGGCTACGACCGTCGGGCTCGCGCTGCAAACCGGGCGAGGATGACTGCCGTCGAGCGATACGTAATAGAACGAGCCAAGCGTCAGCGCTTTGTTCGGCGGCACCAGGGGGTCGAATCCGATCCCGACGATCGCGTTCGCTATCTCGTCGGCCTCGCGCGTGTACCAAAAATAAAACAGCAGCGGTGCGGCAAGAACCAGCACGGTCAATGCAAGGATCAGATACCGCTTCATCTAACTGCTATCGCGATTTAATCGCCGCAGCAGAAGCTGCCGCATTTGTGATATCCGTTTGGGCAGGCGGTCGCCGCAGAAACCGCAAACGCGACCGTCGCCGCAGTGACGAGACAAACCAGAAAATGCCTGAACATGCGCGTCTCCTGCCGATGCGTTCCGCGCCCAAGGCAGTGCGCCCAGCACTCGCGTGGAACCAGGAATGAGACTTCGGACATTATAGTACCGGCAAACCACGAAACAATTGCAACTCGAATCGATGTAATTTGAGGTGTATCAATTGTGGGTGATGCGTTTTAGCCAAGCTGCAATTGCGATCGACGATCTGAGGCGGAACGATTTGGACAAAGGGCCCATGTCAATGAAGCATGAAACGTATTGTTGCCCACAGTGTCACCACGCCCTTCCGAGTTGGCGGATGGTCGTTTCGGGCATTACCTGCGCCGCCGCGGTGGCGATTCTACCAACCGTAACGCTCGGCCAGCCCGCCCCAGAGGACGGGCGCGCAACGGCGGAGGACGAGCAATTCATGCGAATGGCAATCGAAGAGGCGCGCCAGGGTGACTATCTGTTCGGGGCCGTCATTGTGCGCGACGGCGCGCTGATCGCGCGCGGACGCAATCTCGGCCGCACCAACGGAGACCCGACTGCACACGGCGAGATGGTCGCGATCCGGCGATGCATCACTGATCGGGGCGCACAGGCGCTGCGGGGCGCGACGCTCTATACGTCTGGAGAACCCTGCGCCATGTGCATGGGGGCGATCCTGTGGTGCGGAATTAGCCGTCTGGTTTTCGCGGCCTCGATGGCCCAACTCGCGTCCAAGATAGACCAGATCATGGTGACCAGCCGCGAGATCGCCGCCAATGCGAAATTTGATCCCATCGTGATCGTGGGTGGCGTGCTCGCCGAGGAAGCCATGCAACTCTTTCAAAATTAGATCCACGGCCCGGCCAGCAAAGCGCGTTACGATTTAGGCTTCGGACCGGCGGTGAAGGCGGGCGGGTTACGTTACCGGTTTGGCGGCGATATCGACGTCGGCGCGTCTACCTGCCGCGAGGAGGCGCAATGTTTCAAAACGCCGCGATGGCGCAGAGGAATTTTTAACGACCGCTGATGCCGGGTAATGTCCGCTATCGGCTCAGAGCGGACTGGAGCGTGACAAATTCGATCGGGTCCGCCTGAGTTTGAGAAGCCGACTTCCATCCGAACACTGAGCCAAAAAATCTACTCGTTAGCGAACCATCGTTGTCGGCATAGGGGATGGCCGGCAGTTGTGGCAGCTCAAGTCCATCCGGCAGTACCTTCGCAAGTGGTACTATGATCCATGGAAACTGGCCGAAAAAAACCTTGTTCATTCCGCCATCAAGCCCGCTGTGGATTGGGGCGACTGATACATTATCTGTAACCAGTTGCGCGTACTCGGCCTCGTCGGCGCGTTGTCTCTCAAGCGCTGGCCGCGCGATTTTCGGGTTGACGACAAAGGCGGGGCATTCACCGTTCGGATCGAACGCAAGAGGCTTCGACGAAGCCGCGCGAGGCTGCGCGTCGAACACATAGCCGCGATTGCACACTTCCACCTTGGGTTCGAGATGCGTCGCCTCGAAATGATCGCTGCCGATCTTGAGCATCTTCCAGAAGGCCATGTGCGGATTGGTGCGATGCCGCGCCAGATTCGCCGGCGTCAGGCGGAACGGATAGGCTTGGACCTGAAACGATTGCTGGCCACCAAGAAAGGCCTCGCGCGCCAGCGAATAGATCTCGCCGATCTGCCCGTCGCTCATGGCATAGCAGCCAATCGACGCGCAGTCGCCGTGGATCATGAGAAAGCTGCCGTCGCGGTCGTTGGCCTTGTCGAAGGTGTTGGGGAATCCCGTGTTGATCGCGAGATAGTAGTTGGAATTCGGATTCATCAACTCGGGCGTAATCGTATAGAAGCCCTCGGGAGCCTGACGGTCGCCCTCGTGCATTTTCGGGCCAAGATCGCCCGACCACCGGCAGATCGGGTAGACCTTGAGGATCTTGAAGCGGCCGGTAGTGTCCTGCTTCCAGACTTCAAGTTCCGATTCTTCCTTGAAGATGCGCAAAAGGATCGGTGAGGGTTTGGGCATGTTCTTTTGTCGAAGCCGCGACAGCAATTCGCGCGGCAGCTCCTGTGTTGCCTTCGCCGGCAACTGATGGCCGTCCTGACTGAGACATCGGCTTGGCATTAAAAACGCGGCGAAAGCCGCTGACAGCACAAGCGCGTGGACTAGCGTGGCGCGGATCACCGCTATACCCCCGACAGTGGGACCCTTCTCAATATCTCATTATCTGGAGAGGTGGCTTTCCTAAGGCAATGAATGCCAGGAATCCCATGGAGGGTTGCTGGTCAAGCGACTTCCGCCGAGCGAGCGTTTTTCGGGTTCATTAACCGTTCCATCGCATAGTGAGATCGCGAGGCGCTGCCTAAAGCCTCGGCATCAATGCGTTTTTTGGGGACGGCATCAATGCAGTCGGGGGGGAAAAGGACACTACGGCTCTTTGTCGCCGCGGCCCTCTGCATGTGTTCAACGCCACTTCTGGCCGACCAGCTGATTCTGCGCTGCGAAAGCCAAAAACCTGCGCTTTCGTTTTCTGTGTTGATTGATCCAGCCAAACGAATTGTCTTGAACATCGGGTTTGGGAGCAAAATCGAAACGGAGCAATTTTCTGACACTGTTATTGCGGCTGTCGACAAGGATTTAGCGGTCAGCCAAAACCTCCTTATTGATCGAGTCACCGGCCAGTTTCAGCTAACCTGGGCGCCCTCCAACGGTGATGAAAAGGGTGGGAATTATCAGGGCAACTGCACGGTCGGCCGGCGTCTATTTTGATTCGGGTTCGATCCGACCATCGCGAGCCTTAATCGGGTTTCCCATATCCGCCCGCGGTCGGCGTCTGGATGATGATGGCCTCGCCGGCGTCAAGCACGGTCGCGTCGCAGCCGGAGAGCTTTTCCACTCGCCCTTCTCCACGCCGCACCCGGTTCTCGCCGACCTGACCGTCCTCGCCGCCGGCCAGCCCGAACGGCGGCACACGGCGATGGCCGGACAGGATCGTGCATTCCATTTTTTCCAGAAAGCGTATGGTGCGGAGAATTCCATCGCCGGCGTTCCAGCGGCCGCGGCCGCCGGAGCCCTTGCGGATGTGAAAATCCTCGAGCAGCACCGGATAACGGAATTCAAGAATCTCCGGATCGGTCAGCCGCGTGTTGGTCATGTGAGTATGTACGGCGTCGGTGCCGGGAAAGCCCGGCCCGGCCGACGAGCCGGAACAGATCGTCTCGTAGTATTGGTAGCGCGCGTTGCCGAAATTAAGATTGTTCATGGTGCCCTGTGCCGCCGACATGGCGCCGAGCGCACCAAACAGGCAGTTGGTAACTTCCTGCGACGTCTCGACGTTGCCGGCGACCACCGCGGCGGGAAATTCCGGCGACAGCAGGGATTTTTTCGGGACGACGATGCGGATAGGCCGCAGGCAACCGGCATTCATCGGGATGTCGTCGTCGACCATGACGCGGAACACATACAGCACCGCGGCGCGTGTTACCGGCTCGGGTGCGTTGAAATTGTTTGATTGCTGCGGGCTGGTGCCGGTGAAGTCCACCGTCGCCTCGCGCTTGCTCTTGTCGACCTTGATGCGCACCTTGATCACGGTGCCTTGATCCATTTCGACCGCAAAGCTTGCATCATGCAGACGGTCAATCACCCGGCGCACGCTTTCGGCGGCGTTGTCCTGAACGTGCCGCATGTAGGCGCGCACCACCGGCAGCGTGAAATGACGGACCATTTTGCGCAGCTCGTGGACGCCCTTTTCGTTGGCGGCAATCTGCGCCTTCAGGTCGTTGACGTTCTGCACCGGATTGCGCGCCGGGTACCTGCCGCCAGTCAACAGCGCGGCGATGTCCTTTTCCCGGAAGCGGCCGTGGTCGACGAGCTTGAAATTGTCGATATAGACGCCTTCCTGATCGATCGAGGTCGCGTTCGGCGACATCGATCCGGGCGAAATACCGCCGACATCGGCGTGATGACCGCGCGACGCCACCCAGAACAGCATTTTTCGCCCATCGAAAACCGGCGTGCAGACGGTGATGTCAGGAAGGTGCGTCCCGCCGTTATAGGGCGCGTTAATGGCGTACACATCGCCGGGCCGGATCTTTCCCGTATTCTCGCGAATGACCGTCTCGACCGCGCGATCCATCGAGCCGAGATGCACCGGCATATGCGGCGCATTGGCGACAAGGGAGCCGTCGCCGTCAAACACCGCGCAGGAGAAATCGAGCCGCTCCTTGATGTTGACGGAATAGGCCGTGTTCTGCAGCGCCACGCCCATCTGCTCGGCGATCGACATGAAGAGATTGTTGAACACCTCCAGCATGACCGGATCGGCGCGGGTACCGGCGGCGCGCGGCCGCACGAGCTTCTTGATCCGCCGCAGCACCAGGTGGTTTTTCACTGTCAATACGGCTTGCCAGCCATCCTCGACGACCACGGTCTGATGCGGCTCCACGACGATGGCGGGACCCACGACCTTGTGTCCGGGCGCGAGCGTGTCGCGCATGAACACCATCGCGCGACGCCATTTGCCCCCTGAGAAGAAACGCGTGCGGCACGCCGGGGCGGGAAGCTGGCTTCGCCGGATCTTTAGCGCCGGCTCCCTGAATCTTGCGCCGCCGCCGACGGCTTCGACCGATACTGCCTCGAGCACGAGTGTCTTGTCGCGATCGACAAACCCGAATTGCGCTTTGTGCATGCGTTCGAAAGCGGCTTTCATTTTTTGCAGGCTGATGAGCGTCGCTTGCTCAGTTTGCTTCCCCGCTGTCCGCGGCCGAGGCGAGCGAGCGAGCGAGCCGGCATCGACGATCAACGCCGTATCGGTCCCCGCATAACGAATATGGGCGCGAACGTGCAGAACGATCCTGTCAGCCGCGACGCCCTGCCCGGCCACTTCGTCGGTCACGGTACGCGCGAGTTTACGGGCCGCACGCAGCAGCGCCTCGCGTCCCTTGTCACCGAACGGCTCCTCGATCGCCTGCTGGCGGACGCTGCGGATGTCGGCGAGGCCCATGCCGTACGCTGACAGAAGCGAAGACAACGGATGGATCAGCACGCTGGTGATGCCGAGCGCATCGGCGACGAGGCAGGCGTGTTGGCCGCCGGCGCCGCCGAAGCAGTTGAGCGCATAACGGGTCACGTCGTAGCCGCGCTGCACGGATATTTTCTTGATCGCGTTCGCCATATTTTCGACGGCGATCTTGATGAAGCCGTCGGCGATCTGTTCAGGAGCGGACTTGTCGCCCACATTTTTCGCCAAGGCGGCAAACGCCTCGCCGACTGCGCCGGCATCGAGCGGCTCGTTCTGCGCGGGTCCGAAAATCTTCGGAAAGAAATCGGGCAGAAGCTTTCCGACCATGACGTTGGCGTCTGTGACGGCAATCGGACCGCCGCGCCGGTAGCATTTCGGCCCGGGATCGGCGCCGGCGGAGTCGGGCCCGACGCGAAACCGCGCGCCGTCGAAGTGCAGGATCGAGCCGCCGCCGGCAGCGACCGTGTGGATCAGCATCATCGGGGCACGCATGCGCACCCCGGCGACCTCAGTTTCGAATGCTCGCTCGTATGCGCCGGCGAAATGCGAGACGTCGGTCGATGTGCCGCCCATGTCGAAACCGATGATCCGTCGAAATCCGCCTTGCCGGCCGGTTTCGGCCATGCCGACGACGCCGCCGGCCGGACCCGACAAGATCGCGTCCTTGCCGCGAAACAATTCCGCCGCCGTCAGGCCGCCCGACGACATCATGAACATGAGGCGGGGTTTCAACTTACGCCGCCCTGGAGGAGTCGTCGAAGCCCCCGCCACCCCACCGTTGTTCAGGTCCCCTGACACTTGCGACACATAGCGGCGCAGGATCGGCGACAGATAAGCGTCGACGACCGTGGTGTCGCCACGGCCGACGAGTTTGATCAGCGGGGACACTTCGTGGCTGGCGGAGACCTGCTCGAAACCGAGATCACGGGCGAGCGCGGCGACCCGGCGTTCGTGGTCGCTAAAACGATAGGCGTGCATGAACACGATGGCGACGCCGCGGATGCCGTCGCCCTTCGCACGCAAAAGCTCGGCACGCACCGCATCGAGTTCCACGGCGCGCTCCACCGTGCCGTCGGCGCGAACGCGCTCGTCGACCTCGGCGACGCGTTCGTAGAGCATGTCGGGCTTGACAATGTGTCGGGCAAAGATTTTTGGCCGCGCCTGGTAACCGATACGCAGCGCATCGCGGAAGCCCTTGGTGATAAGAAGCAGCGTGCGGTCGCCCTTGCGCTCGAGCAGCGCATTAGTCGCGACCGTGGTGCCCATCTTCACCGCGCCGATGCTTGCGGCCTGGATGGGATCGCGAGACCCGAGCCCAAGCAGCCGTCGGATGCCCTCGACCGCGGCATCCGCGTAGGCCTCGGGATTTTCCGACAGCAATTTTTGGGTCACGAGGTGACCGTCCGGCCGCCGGCCGATCACGTCGGTGAAAGTGCCGCCGCGGTCGATCCAGAAATCCCAGCTTCCTGTCGTCTTTTCCATGGCTCGTGGCCGGCCGCAAGGCTGCGTCTGACTAGGCTGTGACCGATAAGTGACCGATAAGGCGGTGGAAGATATTGCGCGGCGAAGGCGGGGCGAAGCCCATTCGGACGGGTGATGACGAGAAAGATGCACACCGGCCTGGCCGACGCCAAGCGGCAAAAGGGCGACGCACAGGCGAATCGGGGAAGTCACTGAGACGCTGGAACGAGACGGTGAAGCACGCGCGGCGGCTCGATCGCCGATGCCGGTTATTTTTCCGCCAACAGACCCGCAATGGTCCTGATTTCGTTGCGGGCGTATTGGGGCAACCCGGCGCTGATCGAATTGCCCGAGTTGAACGAGGATTTCCCCATAAGCACCTGCGATGGCACGAGATTGCGCAATACCGGCACGTTCTCGAAGTCCTTCTTCTTGTCGAGCACGCTTTCCTCGATCGCCAGCACCATGTAGGCGGTCACCACTGTCTTGTTGGCGTTGGCCGGATGCTCCTGGAACACCGCAAGGAGTTTGCCGAATTTCATGATCTGATTGACGTAGAAAATGTTCTGCTCGAGTAAGCCGGCAACCGGCGTATCGAGGCCGGTCAGTTCCTTCAGCCCGGCCTGATCGACATTCGCGGCGGAAAGCGCCGATAGTTCCCCCTGAAAATCGATGTGGTCGGAAACTTTCTTGGCGCTGTCGCGGAGCTTGTTGACCAGCAAGATGCCGAGCGGGATCTTGCCTTCGAGCCTGTAGCTGGAATCGATGCAGATCAGCGTCGTGCGCCCGGTGCACCATCTGCGATCCGGATTCGCATTACCGGTGCCCTGCCGATCGGTGAGCGGGTTCACGTCGGCCGTCGCGATGTGTTTGTGTTTGATCGCCGGATCGACCTTTTCAAGAAAAGGCGTCGTCACATAACGCGAAAAGACGATTGCGCTTGGCGGGCGGTCGAGAACAAAGCGCGCCTGCGCCACATACATGGTGAGCTTCTCGAGGACCGGAGCGGGCGCCGCGTCGGCGCTCGCCGCCTTGGTGACCGTCGGCTCGGTGTAACCGGGGAACAGCGAGAGGAATTTTTTCTGCGCGGGGCGCATCTGTCCCCAGTCGGCGAACGCGATCAGGTTCGCGGTGTCGCCGTTACCGCCGCTTCCCATATCGCTGAACGCAATGGTGCCTGGCTTGAGCTGCGCCAAATCCCAGTTTTGCGCGGGCACGTCTTCAATGTGAAATTCCTCCGCGGTCGCCGCGGACAACGATCCCACTAGGCCGACAAGCGCGATCGCGTGCCGTATCGACATTCCTGTTTCTTTCGATCGCTAAAGGTTTCAGAAGGGTCGGTCGCCCCAGAAGAAGCTGCGCGATTCGTTCCGCGAGGACCATGGAGGCGCGAAGAACCCGCGCGCCACCGGCTGCTGCGGCGCCTGCTGCCCCGGATAATACGAACTGCCGCGCTCTTGGCTTCCCCAACCCCAGGAGCCCCAGCTTTGCTCGGCGGGATCTGGACTGCGCTCGGTATAGGTCTCTTGCTGCGAGACAAGCTGATATTGCGTCTCAGCAAGGCGGCCATCGGCGCCGAGCCGGAAATGCTCGACGAAATTGCCTTTGCCGTTCACGCGACTGCCCGAGTAATACTCGATCGGCAGATCGACCAGATGACGCTGGGCCTCCTGAGACGGCCCGTTGAGCGGCGCTTTCGGCGCGATGCCTTGCGCCCAGATCGTCTGGAGGATCGGCTCGAAGATCGGCAGCGCCACGCGCGCTCCGGTCGCGCTCCCGCCGAGCGAACGGCGCTTACCGTCGCCGTTGTCATAGCCGACCCAGACGGCGATGGTCACGTCGTTGGTAAAGCCGACGAACCAGCCGTCGACCGCGTCTTCGGTTGTGCCGGTCTTGCCGGCGACGTAAGGCGACAAGCCGCCGATCGCACGCGCGGTACCGCGCGCCACGACTCCCTGCAACATGGTCTTGAGCTGATAGAAGGCGGCGCGGTCGGCCGCGGCGATAAACGGCAGCGGCGTATTCGGGTACTGAAAAACGGTATGGCCGTCGGTTTCGATCAACTCGATCGCATGCGGCTGCGGCAACGCTCCCTCGTTGGCAACCGCGGCATAGAAGCCGGCGAGATCGATCATGCGGACCGGTTGGGCGCCAAGAACAAACGGATAGTAGCGGACGCAGTCGGTGTAGATTTTGGCCGCGACCGCGGTCGCGCAAACCTCGTCGAGACTCTTTTCCGGGTCAACGCTGATGCCGCCGTCGAGCAGGTGAGCCGTCACCATGTTGACGGAATTCTCCAGCCCCCGCCGCAGCGTAAGCGCGCCACCGGCGCTGCCGTCCGCGTTGCGCGGGGTCCAGAAGTCCTGCTCGCGCACGTTACTATTATAGTTGCGGGCGATGATATCGCGGCCGTGACCGCTGGCGCCGATCGGGGCCAACGTGATCGTGTCGTCGGACACGAGCGTATTGGGCTGCAAGCCGCTTTGCAGCGCTGTCAGATAGGTCAGCGGTTTCATCGCCGAACCGGGCTGACGCCGGGTCTGCGAGGTCCGATTGAGCGGGCTTGCCATGTAAGAAAAGCTTCCCGCCATCGCCAGGATGCGTCCGGTTTTGTTCTCCAGCACCAGTGCCGCGCCCTGCACGGTCGGGCGCACACGCAACTGCACCTGACCGCCGACGGGAACGGCCGGCGCGGCGGCAGCGCCTTGCGCATTCTTCGGTTTGACCGCCGGCCTCGCTTCGGTCACGTGGACAAAGACGACGTCGTAGAGGTTCAGCGCGCGCCGGACCTGCGCGCCGATCTGATTGAGCGGCAGCACGCGCCCGTCTCGCAGGCCGACCCGGATCGCGCCGTCGCCGCGCTTTCCGCCCTTGTCCAGGACCACCGCAGGATCCCAATGCACGTCGGCGAGCGGCAGACGGACCTCTTGCAGCGCTTGTTGCCACACCGGCAGCGTGCTGCTCGTGGCCCCGCCCGGCTTCGCGCCGCTTAACTTTTGCACCGCGTCGGCGATATTCGCCTCGGGTCCGCGGTACTGCGTACGGCCGTTGGACATTTCATAGCGCGCCAGGCCCTCCTGCAATGCCGCCTCGGCCTCGCGCTGCAAAGCCATGTTGATTGTCGAGTGCACCGTATAAGGCTCGGCGGTAAGGGTCGGAATACCGTCCGCCCTCGCTTCGCGGCCGACGAAATCGATGAAGTGCAAGCCGCTGTCGCGCCGCGGCCGTTCGAAGGCGACGAGCTTCGGCGGCGCGGCAAGCGCCTTTTCCTTTTGCTCTGTCGAGATGCTGCCGTCTTCCTGCATGCGGCCGAGCACGTAAGCGAGGCGTTCCTTGGCGCGATCGGGATGTCGGTCGGGATTGAAAAAGCTCGGGCCCTTGAGCAGGCTCGCAAGCATGGCGCCCTCGGCAAGGCTGAGGTCCTTGGCGGATTTGCCGAAATAGCTGCGCGCGGCCATTTCCACGCCCCAGGAGCCGCGGCCGAGATAAGCCGAATTGAGGTAGAGTTCGAGAATCTCGTCTTTGTTCAGCGTGGTTTCGAGCCGCGAGGCCACGATCATTTCGCGGATCTTGCGTTCGTAGGTCACGTCCTCGCCGACCAGGAGATTCTTCACGACTTGTTGCGTGATGGTGGAGCCGCCCTGTGGCCGGCCCGAGTCGGCGAGATTGCCGATGAAGGCGCGGATGATGCCGCGCTCGTCGACCCCGTGGTGCTGGAAGAAACGCCGGTCCTCGGCGGCGATGAAGGCCTTCTGCACCAGGTCCGGAATCTTGGCGAGGGCGACCCAGATCCGTCGGTTGCGCGGCTCGAATACGTTGGCGAAATTGGCGCCCTTGCCGTCGAGCACCGCGCTCATGCTCGGCAGCTTGCGGCCCTTGAGCCGCGTCTGGTCGGGGAGATCGGCGGCCGCGTTGTTATAGAACTCGATGACTTGGCCGATATCGACGACCGGTTGGTCGACGCTCTCATTCTTGCAGAACTGGTGGTAGGCGGTGTTCAGGTCGGCGAAATTGATGCCGTGAAAGGCTTTGATTTCGGCGCCAGGGGACTTCGAGTCGGTGAGAGCGGTGGCGATGAGTTCGTCGAGGTTGATGGACTCGATATCGAACGCCTGCCGCATGTGAGCGCAGCCGTCGCGCAGAAGCTGCACCACCTCCGCACGGTCCCGCACCGGGTCGAAATGGGTCTTCACCGCCTGCGGCTGTGTCGTCACCTCGCTCAGCGCCAACGCAGTCGCGAATATTTTGACCAGAATCATGTCCATGGGGGACGCGAAGACACCAAGTTCGAGGGGAACCGCACTATGCGCATCGAGTATACCTATCCGATCCTTACAAAAAGACTTTTTTGCGGGTCTTTTTTTGCCCGGAACGGATTACGCAGTTGTGACGCAAATGCGGCAACCCCCACCCCGGCAAATCGGGAAACAACCGGCCATTGAACTACTTATTACCCGGCGCCAAGGCGTCAAAATGGTGGCCCTTGCGCAACCAGGCGAGCAAGACAAGCGCCGGCAAACCGGCCAGCGCGCAGATCACAAAAAACCAGGCCCAGCCGGTCGCGGCCGCGATGAAACCCGCCCCGGACGACAGGTAGGTGCGTCCGAAAGCCGCCAGCGCCGTCAAAAGCGCGTATTGGGTCGCGGTATGCAACGGATTTCGGCAGAGCGCCGAAAGATAGGCAACGAAAATCACCGTTCCGATAGCACTGGTGAAATTCTCGGCGATGATGGCGAAGGTCAGCCAAGCCGTATTCAGGCCGACGATCGCTTGCCAGGAGAACGCCAGATTGGCGACCGCCTGAAGGACACCGCCAAGCAGCAGGCTCGCGGGTAGCGAATAGGCGCGCGCCACGAAGCCGCCGGCGAAACCGCCAAGAAGCGCCGCGGCAAGCCCGACACCCTTGATGATGGCGGCGTATTCGTTGCGCGAGAAGCCAAGATCGATCACGAACGGCGCCGTCATCGCGCCGGACAGCGCATCCGTGAACTTAAACAGCACCACGAAAGCCAGCGCGACAAAAGCCATGTCGCGCGAAAGGAACTCGGAAAAGGCCCCGACCGCCGCCTCGATGACGCGCTGAAGCGCATTCTCGCGGGCATGCGCGGACTCGGCTGCAACGGACTTTTCGGGCTCGGTGGCAACGAGGGTCGTGACGATGCCGATCAGGGCAAACCCCGCCATGACGATGTAACTGGCGCTCCAGGCGGCGCCGTGATCAAGCCCAAGGCCCCGAAACCCGCTTACCACGAATAGCGCGCCGGCAGTCGAAGCCAGTATGCCGACGCGGTAGGCGGCAACGTAGGATGCCATGCCGGCGGCCTGCTCGTTCTCGCTCAGGCTTTCCACTCGAAAGGCGTCGACGATGATGTCCTGCGTCGCCGATGCGGTGGCGACAAGGAACGCGCCGACGGCGACGACCAGCGCGGAGCCCGACGGATCGGTGGCGGCGAGGAAAACGATAGCCCCGATCAGCAAGAGTTGTGACAGCAGAAGCCAGCCGCGACGCCGTCCCAGGAGCTTCGACAACACCGGCACGTCGAGCGCGTCGACAATCGGGGCCCAGAGGAACTTCGCCGTGTAAGGCGTGCCGACCAGCGCAAACAATCCGATCGTGCCAAGATTGACGCCGGTCTCGCGCATCCAGATGGCCAGCGTCGAGCCCGACAAGGCAAGCGGCAAGCCCGAAGAAAAGCCGAGGAACATGACGATCAACACGCGCCGCTGCAGATAAACCGCGAGCGTGTCGATGATCGATGGGCCTGCGGGCGACGGATCGGTCGCAGGGTCGCGCGTCGCCGTCATGCGCCGCTACTCCCCCGCCTCCAGCTTGCGGACCGGCCCGGGGATCACGTTCGAACCGGACGACGCCGCAGCGGGCCCCATTTCGGCGGCGAACTCGACCTGCTGGATGCGTTCCCCGTGCGCCTCGATCTTGTCGATCGAAATGATCGCCTGCCGGATATCTTCATTCGATTGATTGAAATGGGTTTGCAGCTTGCGGACGCGATCGCCAAGCAGGCTCACGTCCCTCACCAGACGCCCGACTTCGTCGCGAATCTGGCCGGCCGCCTCGCGCATGCGCGCGTCCCTCTGGATTTGCTGCACGACCTGGATCGCGAGCATGAGGAGCGACGGCGATACCACGACGACACGGGCGCGGTAAGCCTTTTGCACCAGATCGTCGAAACCGTCATAAAGCTCGGCGTAGATCGACTCCGACGGCACGAACATGAACGCCATTTCTTGCGTCTCGCCGGCGATCAGGTACTTCTCCGCGATGTCGGCGACATGCTTGCCGACATCTGCGCGCAACCGCTGGGCCGCGGCTTTCCGCTCGTCGTCCGACTTGGACTCGCGGTACGCCGTGAATCCTTCGAGCGGAAACTTGGCATCGATGACCAGCGGCCGCTTGTCGGGGAGGAACACGCAGCAGTCGGGACGCGTCCGGTTGCCAAGGGTGTGCTGGAACGCGTAGGCGCCTTTCGGCAGGCCGTCCTGGACGATCGTCTCCATCCGCCATTGCCCGAACGCGCCCCGCGACTGCTTGTTGGCGAGCACGCCCTGCAACGACGTCACCTGGGTGGCGAGGTCGGTGATGTTCTTCTGCGCGCGGTCGATGACCGCGAGGCGCTCGCCAAGCTTTTGCAGGTTATCGGCAGTGCTCTGCTTGGTCTTTTCGAGCGAATCGCCGAGGCGGTGCGAAACCGAATCGAGGCGCTCGTTGACGCTGCGCTGGAGCTGCGACTGGTTGCTCGCCAGAAGCCTGATGGCGCCCTCGAGCCGCCCGGCGGCTTCGGCCTGAGCGCGCGTGAGTTCCGCCAGCACCGGGTCCTCGGCCGGCGGCTTGCGTGCGCGCCAGAGCAGGATCGCCAGCACGACGGCCGCGATAATTGCGGCACCGGCGATCGGAACGGCTAAGATGGCGATATCGGAATCGATCATGCGGTGGTTCTACGCGATTCGTTGGGACCTGAGGCCGCGGAACCGGCCCCTTGAGCGGGTACTTGAACCCTTGAGCCGTTAAGAACAAATGAAGAACATGTATAACGTACAAATACCGGGCGGCGCAACAGGGCATGCAATTGACCGCGCTTTATGCACCGCTTACATCGCCGCCAATAACTTGGTGCCAATAACTTGCTGCGAAGAACTTGGTGCCAGAGCTCGGTGAAAAATGGCGCTGCGTGAAATCCTGAAGATTCCCGACAAGCGGCTGCGGCTGGTGTCCGCGCCGCTCAAGCGCATCGACGCCGACACGCGCGCGCTGGTCGAGGACATGTTCGAGACCATGTACGACGCGCCCGGCATCGGGCTTGCCGCGATCCAGCTTGGCGTACCGACGCGCGTCGTGGTGATGGACTTGTCTAAGAAAAGCGATGCCCACTCGCCGCAGGTCTTCATCAATCCCGAAATTACCTGGGCGTCGGAGGAGAAATCGACGCACGAAGAGGGGTGCCTGTCGATCCCGGAATATTATGAGGAAGTCGAACGGCCGCAGACGGTGAAGGTCAAATATCTCGATCTCGACGGCAAATCGTACGAGATCGAAGCCACCGGGCTGTTCGCCACCTGCCTGCAACACGAGATCGACCACACCAACGGCATCCTGTTCATCGACCACATTTCCCGGCTCAAGCGCGCCCGGGTCATCAAGAAATTCACCAAGGCGGCCAAGGCGGCCGGCACTACAGCGACCAAAACGGCGAACAAGGCAGCGAAGACCGTGGAGGCGTGATTGGCGCTGCGCCTCGTCTTCATGGGGACACCCGACTTCGCGGTGCCCACGCTCCTTGAGCTTGTCGGCAGCGGGCACGATGTCGTGGCGGTCTATACCCGCCCACCGCAGCCAGCCGGACGCGGAATGGAATTGCGAGGCAGCCCGGTCGCACGCGAAGCTTCGCGGTTCGGACTTCCGGTCTTCACGCCGAAGACATTGCGTGACCCCGAGGCCGCCGCCGCGATCCGCGCGCATCGAGCCGACGCTGCAGTGGTTATCGCCTACGGGCTGATCCTGCCGCAGCCGATTTTGGATGCGTTTCCGCTCGGATGCTTCAACATCCACGCTTCGCTGTTGCCGCGCTGGCGCGGCGCGGCGCCGATCCAACGCGCCATCATGGCCGGCGACCGCGAAACTGGCGTGATGGTGATGCGCATGGAGGCGGGGCTCGACACCGGCCCAATCGCCACGGCCGAACGTATCGCCATCGGTTCCGACGCCACTGCCGGTGAATTGCACGACGAGCTGGCGCGGCGCGGCGCCAAGCTCATGGTGGTTGCGCTCGCCGCGCTTGAGCGCGGCACGCTGCAATTGACGCCGCAGCCTTCCGACGGCGTAACCTACGCGACCAAGATCGAGAAGACCGAGACGCGCATCGACTGGACGAAGCCGTGGCAGCAAGTACACGACCATTGCCGCGGACTGTCGCCCTTTCCCGGCGCCTGGTTCGAAATGGCCGACATCGGACGGATCAAGGTTCTGCGTTCAACCAAAGGAACCGGCAGCGGCAAGCCGGGCCAGGTGCTCGACGAACAATTGACCATCGCTTGCGGCGAAGGCGCCGTGCGCCTGGTCGAATTGCAGCGCTCCGGACGGCAACCGATGCGCACGGAGGAATTCCTGCGCGGGACGCCGGCTGCGCACGGTTGCGTCCTCGGCTGAGGCGAGCGATGCCCCGCTACAAGCTCACCATCGAATATGACGGCACGCCCTTTGTCGGCTGGCAGGCGCAGGACAACCAGCTCACGGTGCAGGGCGTGATCACCGACGCCATTCTGGCATTCACCAGCGAACGCACGATCGTCGCCGGCGCCGGGCGCACCGATACCGGCGTTCACGCGCTCGGCCAGATCGCCCATGTCGATCTCGGCAAGGACTGGGACGAAGACACCGTGCGCGACGCTCTCAATGCGCATTTGCGACCGCATCCGGTAGCGGTGCTGACCGCCGAACGCGTCACCGAGAATTTCGACGCCCGCTTCTCCGCGATCAAGCGTCACTATCTCTATCGCATCGTCAATCGCCGGCCCGATCTCACACTGGAGCGGAACCGCGCGTGGCGCGTGCCGCGTCCCCTCGACGACCAGGCCATGAATGATGCCGCGCAAAAACTGATCGGCCGCCACGACTTCACGACCTTCCGCTCCGCCGAATGCCAGGCGAGCTCGCCGGTGAAGACCCTCGACCGGCTCGACGTCGCGCGCTACGGCGACGAACTGCGTGTGCGCGCCGCAGCGCGTTCATTCCTGCAGCATCAGGTGCGTTCGATGGCCGGTTCCCTCGTCCATGTCGGCGAAGGCAAATGGAGCGCCGACGACCTCGCCGCCGCGCTCGCCGCCCGCGATCGCTCGGCCTGCGGCCAGGTCGCTCCGCCGCATGGGCTTTATCTGGTGCGGGTGGATTATTGATCGCTCCGTCATGGCCGAGAACCTTGCGGCCCGCAATCAGCCAAAATACTTGTCGATGATGCGCCGGTAGATCGCCGTCAGGGCGACGAGGTCGGCGACCGGCGCGCATTCATCGACCTGATGCATGGTCTGCCCGACCAGGCCGAATTCCAGCACCGGGCAATAATCCTTGATGAAGCGCGCGTCGGAAGTGCCGCCGGAGGTCGAGAGCTTGGGCGTGCGCCCGGTAACTTCGGCGATCGCGGCGACCGCAAGCTCGGTAAAGGGACCGGGCTTGGTGACAAAAACATCGGCATTCGACGACTGCCAGTCGACGGAAAAATGCGCGCGGCCGGCCGCCGCGGCTTGTGCCCGCCGCTCGATCAGCATCTTGAGCGCGGCCTGGTTGTGGCAGTCGTTGTAGCGGATGTTGAAGCGGGCGCGCGCCTCGCCGGGAATGAGATTGACGGTCGGATTGCCGACATCGACCGAGGTGAATTCGAGATGCGAAGGATCGAACTGCGCGCTGCCTTCGTCGAGCGGCGCCTGTAATGCGACGATCAGCGTCGTGAGCCCGCGGATCGGATTGTCGGCGCGATCGGGATACGCGACGTGGCCCTGGCGGCCGGTGACGATGAGCGTGCCGTTGAGCGAGCCGCGGCGGCCGGCCTTGATGGTATCGCCGAGCACAGCGACGTTGCTCGGTTCGCCGAGAATGCAGTGATCGAACGCCTCGCCCCGCTCGGCCGCCCATTTCAGGAGCTTCACCGTGCCGTTGACGGCGACACTTTCTTCGTCGCCGGTGATGAGCAGCGAGAGCGAGCCTTTCTTCGGTTTGCCGCCGTTGGCGGCGACATGATCGAGCGCGGCGGCGACGAAACAGGCGATACCGCCTTTCATGTCGACCGCGCCGCGGCCGTATAGCCTCCCGCCCGCGATCTCGCCGGCAAAGGGCGCATGCCGCCATGCCGCTTCGTCGCCCGGCGGCACCACGTCGGTATGACCGGCAAACATCAGATTGGGCTTTTCCGTGCCGATGCGTGCGTACAGGTTCTCAATCGGCGCCGTGCCAGGCTCCGCGAACGTCATGCGATGGACCGCAAAGCCCGCCCTCACGAGGACGTCGTGCAAATAGGCGAGCGCACCACCCTCCTCCGGCGTCACCGACGGGCAACGGATGAGATCGCGGGCGATGGCGACGGGATCGGCGGGCACTTGTGTCACTTCTTTTCAAGCGGGTCGGGCCCATACCGGTTCGGACCCGGCGTCCCCCTGCGGAAGCCGAGTTCGATCAGGAGGGCGAGGCTGACGATTCCGACGATTGTAATCACCGCGAATGAGAACACATTGGCCGTCGAAAGCACTTTGAGATTTATTCTGGTTTCCAGCAAGCCAAAGAGATTGAGCGCATCGGATAATGCGACCAGGACATAGCAGGCGACAATCACCCACGTGGCGATATTGCGGTCATGCCCGCGTTTCACCGAGATCACGAATTGCGGATACAGGAAAACCAGCAAGACGATGTCGCCCGCCACGTCGCCGGCCGACTCGTTCGCCAATCCGCTCGCGGTCATATCCGCTATTGTCGCGAGCAAAACTTCGGCGACGAACAGCACGAGCGTCGCAAGCCAAAACGTCTTGCGGCTGATGCGACCGTCAAAATTGCCGAAGAAATAGATCCAACGCATCGCGCACGCACTTCAGTCCGGGGAAAGCTCGACGCCCATCATCTCGGCTCAATCTTGCGATTGTCAAACCTTGGCCAGCGGATCGGGACCGTACTGATTGGGGCCGACGGTGCCGCGGCGGAAGCCAAGTTCGATGAGCAAGGCAAGCCCGAACACCGCGAACGGCACGGCGATCATCAGCGACAGCATGCTCGGCGTTTCGTCGGAGCCGGCGAGCCCGAGTACCGTGAACAGGTCGAGCACGGCGCCAGCGCCAAAGAAGATTCCCAACAGCCACACCGGCAGGTCGCGATCGTGCGCGCGCTTTAAAGCTATGGCGAACTCGGGATAGGTGAAGGCAAGATCGACAATGGCGCCGAGCCGGTCGCCCTGAAACTCGTCGGCGATGAGATGAACCACGATCTCGGCGACCGTCAGCACGCCCATCGCGATCCAGAACGTCTGGCGGCCGATGCGGCCGTGAAAGCCGTTAAGAAGATAGGCCCAATCCATCGGTGTTTACGCCGCTTCAGTCCCGCAGCAATTCGTTGATGCTGGTCTTGGCGCGCGTCTTTTCGTCCACGCGTTTGACGATCACGGCGCAAGCGAGGCTGGGGCACGCTTCGCCGTTCGCGCGCGGCTTGCCCGGCAGGCTGCCCGGAACCACGACGGCGTGGGACGGCACCTCACCCTGGAAAATCTCGCCGCTGTCCCGGTCCACGATCTTGGTCGAGGCGCCGATGAACACGCCCATCGATAGCACGGCGCCTTCACGCACGATCACGCCCTCGGCCACTTCCGAGCGCGCGCCAATGAAGCAATTGTCCTCGACGATCACGGGGCCCGCCTGCAGCGGCTCAAGCACCCCGCCGATGCCGACACCGCCGGAAATGTGGCAGTTCTTTCCGATCTGCGCGCAGGAGCCGACCGTCGCCCAAGTGTCGATCATGGTGCCGCGATCGACATGGGCGCCGAGATTGACGAATGACGGCATCAGCACCACGCCGGGAGCGATAAAGGCGGAGCGACGCACGACACAGCCCGGCACGGCACGAAACCCGGCGGCACGGAAGTTCTGTTCGTCCCAGCCGTCGAATTTTGACGGGACCTTGTCCCACCACACCGCGTGACCGGGACCGCCCGGGATGATGGCCACGTCGTTGAGCCGGAACGACAGCAGCACCGCCTTCTTCAGCCACTGATTGACCCGCCAGGAGCCGTCCGCCGCCTTCTCCGCTACCCGCACCGCGCCGCGGTCGAGCAGAAGAAGCGCCTCGCCTACCGCCTCACGCACGGCCCCTTTCGTCGCCGTGCCAACCTCGTCGCGCCGCTCGAAAGCGGCATCGATGGTTTGCGCAAGCGACGTGGTCTCGGTTATGGGCGGCGTCTTGGCGAATTCGGCGGCTGACATGAAGCACAGGTCCTCGATGCGCGGTTTGTCGGAGTGCGCTTGCGTGATGTCAAGCGCCGTCCGTCAGGATCGTGGCGGCAGCGTCCCCGTCGCCTGGCATATCGGGGAACTTGCCGGCTATCTCTAACCGGCGCCCACGCTTCCGCCGTCGCGGCGGCGCCTGTCGATGCCGCGCAAAAACCCGACGAGGTCGTCGGTAACGTGATCGACATACGGCTCGTCACGACCCGCAAGCTCCCACTCCTCGCGAACGACTTCGCGGGCTCCGGCCGGCACCACCAACACCGTGGTCATGCCGCGCGCGTGCGGCACTTCGAGATTGCGCGCGAGGTCCTCGAAGATCGCCGCCTTGACCGGATCGACGCCGTGGCGGGCGAGGAAGCGGTCGTAGACGACGGGGCGCGGCTTCGGCTCGAGTTCGGCCGCGGCGATGTCAAAGACATCCTCGAAGTGCTCCCTGATTTCGAGCCGGCGCATCACCGCCTCGGCATGCTGGCGCGTGCCGTTGGTGAGAATGAGCTTGCGTCCGGGTAGCTCGGCAATCGCCGCCCCAAGCGCCGGGTTGGGCATGAGCGGGGAATGATCGATCTCGTGCACGACTTCGAGAAATTCGTGCGGATCCAGACCGTGCTCTTCCATCAACCCGCGCATGCTCGTGCCGTAACGCCGGTAATAATCTTTCTGCACCCGGAACGCTTCGTCGTGGCTGACGCGAAGAAAGTCGGCGATGAAATCGCGGATGCGATCGTCGACCTGCTGCCACAGATTGAGGTGATGCGGATAAAGCGTGTTGTCGAGATCGAACACCCAGGTCTCGACCGCGCCAAAGCCGCGCACGTTGCGTTCATTCATCCGATGCGACTCGTTGTTGCCACACTTCGTGGCGAGGACGCTTTGTTGCTCGCCGAATTGATTTTAGCAACTGGCGGGCCTGGAGCAGCCGATGCGCCGCGCATTACGCAGATCGATACCGTTCGTGCAGGCGGCGCTCATCGGCACGCTGGCCGCCGCGACCGTTGCCGGCATCGCCATCCTGATCGCCCATTCGTGACGGTCCACTCCCCGACCGCATGGGCCACTTAGCCCGCCTCTCGCCACGAGGCCGCTGGAAGCAAACCCTTGAGCGCCTCATCGTGCAGGCACACGGGATCGCGTTCGCCCTCCATGGCGAGATGCAGCACTGACCGCGCCAGCTCTTCGGGCCGCACCGTTGAGTTGCCGACCGCTTTGAGAGTCAGCCAAGCCTCGTCGAAGGCCGCCTCCAAAACGACGAGCGTCTTGGGATCGAAAGCATAGCTGTGGAACCCGCGCATGGTCCCTCACTTCGAATGTATGAACAGGAAATCCCACGCTGAGCATCAGCGTCAAGTTGGTCCGAGTTGTGACATCCAGTGTGACCCGACCATGACACATGGTCGCGGCGCTTGCTTCCCCGTGATGACATACCCGTCATGCGCCGACTATTTGACAATTATTTCCATAGCTGAAACGCGACCAGCGACGCCAGCATGATGGCACTGCCAACTGCCTGCAGCGGCGTAATCACCTCGCCGAGCGTGAGGACGCTCAAGACCATTGCGATCAGTGGCTCGAGATTCATGATCAGCGCGGTACGAAACGGACCGATCCGGAGCGTCGAGACAAAAATGAAAAGGATACCGGCGGTCGTGGCGATGCTCATGCCGACGAGAGCGGCCCAGCCGCCGTCGGTCAGCGGCGGTTGCCAAGTCCGCGTGAAAGCCGACAGCGCCACGAAAATCGCGGTCTGCGCGATCACCGAATACCACGTTGTCAGCCGGGCATCGGCGCCGACCAGGAATGCGCGCGTCGCGATCAGCACCCCGGTTCGGCACGACGCCGCGCCAAGCGCATAGGCAATTCCGCCAAGCGCCAAGCCGGCCGGATGAGCGCCGATCATGATCGCCAGTCCGCAGAACGCCGCCAGCGCGCAGGCCACGCCGCGCCAGCGCAGCCGTTCGAGCCCGGTCGCCGCAGCGGCAAGACCGGTCAACAGCGGATAGACGAAATAGGTGAGGACCGCCGTCGGAACGTCGTTCAGTTCGATGGCCTTGAACAGGCAAAAGATGAGAACGGTGAACAACACGCCGATGGCCATCGATATCCAGCGCACGCGCGCATCGGCGGGCGGCCTCGGACCAATCCGCAACCAGATCGTGATAAAGACGAGACCGATCACGCTGCGAAACGACAGCATGGTGAGCACGTCGCAACCCGCCCCGGCGACGATCTTGACGAGCACGTCGGAGACGCCGAGCACGACGGCCGCGGCAATCCCGGGCGCGACAGGAAAGACGAAACGTGAGGTCAAGGGAGAGGACGCTTGGGAAGGAATCACGCCTGACGCATACGCGGCGCTGGCGCGCGCCGCAACCGCCACAGTGATTTTTCGGCGGGCGTGATCGGGCCACGGGCCCGGCGTTCCGCTGCTTTCGGAACTTCCCCGGCTTATCGCCGGAGCGCGATCTTGTCGGAAGCGGGGACCGGAACGTCCGCCGATTGCCGGCCGATCGGCGGCGCGAGCAGCCGGGCGGCGCGTCCGAACGGCGCGATAAACTCGCCCCTGATCGTGTGCGCATGCTCGCGATCGGGCTCGACGCCAAATTCGAGCTTTTCGGGTTCCGCCGACGGAACATACAGGGTTCCGAGCATCCAGTCCCAAAGCGCCAGGCAACTTCCCAAATTCTTGTTGAAGTGATCCGGATTGCGCGAGTGATGAATTTGATGGTGCGCCGGACTCATGAACAGGCGGCCGAACCATCCCGTGAACGAGATCCAAAGCTCGGTGTGTTGCAGGTGCACGTAAAGATAGATGAAGAATACGAGGATGATGTTGTTCTCGGACAGCCCGTATTGATGCGTTGTTTGGCCGAAGACATATTCGCCGACGCCGCTCGCCAATCCGGTAAACGCGGCGAGGATGTTCAGGAATATGCACATGTAGACCGGGTGCACGCGGAAATTCGTGAGCGGCGTGAGCACCGTCGCCGAGTGGTGAACTTTATGGAATTCCCAGAGAAACGGTATCCGATGGGAGAGATAATGATTGAGCCAATAACCGAGTTCGTACGCCAGGAACAGCATCACGGTCATCACCGTCCTGGTCACCAGCGGGGACAGCGAAGTCGGCTGCCGTGGACCGAACAATGCCGTCAGGAGATCGGCAACGCTGTGGCTTAGAACCTCATACGACAGCAGCGCCCAGCCGAAGATGATGCCGAACAGGAACAGGTTGAAATAGAAATAGCCGAGGTCTGCGACAGTGGACCGGCTCATGATGATGCGCTTCGGGAACAGGGCCCGCAGCAGGGATCTGATCCGGATGCGCCGACCTTTTCGATAGCGCTGCGCGGCCACGAAAGCGGCGGCGATCAAGAGGGCGCTCACCAGCGACAACAGCGAGATGTGCGAGCCGAGGCCGAAGAAGGCCTTGTGGAGCTGGCCCAGGAAATACGTAATGCCCGGCGAGAAATCCAACCGCGCCTCCGCAACGTCAGACGTGCCGAAACACTTAGCCGCCCATTGGTAAAGACCGGGTTGTATGCGCCGTCGCAATCGCCAAACCGACCGTTAACCATGCCCATTCTCGCGGCCTTAACGGCGTTCGGCCACGATCGGCCCTATGCAAGCCCAACAGCCAGCGGCGACGACGAGCGAAGCCGGGCGCCTGCGATTTCTTGATGGCCTGCGCGGCTGGGCGGCGGTCGTCGTCCTGCTGCATCATGTTTTTGTCGACGGCTTGCCCGCGAACGCCCTCATGGCCGACCGAAGCTTGTGGGCCAAGGTTTTCTTCCTCAACGGCACGCTCGCCGTGTGCGTCTTCTTCGTGATCTCCGGATTTTCGCTGTCGATCCGCTACCTCGACCGCGGCGATGGAAGCGCGTTGGCGCGGATTGCCGCCGGCAGATACCTGAGATTGGCTCTGCCGATATTCGCAATCTGCGCCATCACTCATGTCTTGCTTGTATGCGGCGCTATTCCGCCGCCAACGCTTCGGCCACCGCCGCTCGATGCCTTCCTGAGATTCACGCCGACGCTGGAGCAACTCTTCGGCTTCTCGTTGCTGAAGGTGTTCGTGGCCTATTCGGGCGCCGAGACCTACGATCCGCCGCTGTGGACCATGAGTTACGAGTTCTACGGGTCGTTCATCGTGTTTGCGGCCGTTGCCCTGCTGAGGCCGTTGCAACTGCGGACATTGGCGTTGAGCGTATTGTTCGCGGCGCTTGCGAGCCTGCAGAGCTACTTTGCTCTTTTTGTCGCCGGCATTCTGATCGCCGATCTCTTCCTGCAGGGCGCGCGGCCGGCGATAGCCAACCGGGTCGGCGCAGCTCTTTGCGTCGGCGGCTTGCTGCTGATCCTGCTGCCGAACACCTGGTTCGGCCCGGTCTATGTCGGCGGGGCGACCTGTCTGACCGCCGGTGCGATATTTTGCACGCCGGTGCGCGGCTTCTTTGAAAGCCGGCTCTCCGGCTTCCTCGGCTGGATTTCGTTCCCGCTTTATCTGGTACAGGCCGCCGTCATCTATGCGGTGGCGCCGCGCGGCCTCGCGTTCCTCGCTTCACTCGGTGTCGCGCCGGAATTGCAGCGATGGATCGTCGGGATCGCGATATTGCCGCTGGCTATCTTATGCGCCATCGCCTTCTGCCCGATCAACGATATGGCGGTGACGCTGTCGCGCCGCTTCGGCGCCGGCTTCGTTTCTCTCTGCGAGGAAATCCGCCGCCGGCTCGCACGGCAAAATCATCCTCAGGCTCTGATACCCTAGTGTTCTCCTTGCGGTGAACTAAGGGCGTGTGCTCATATACGGGCAACTCCGAGGGCGGAGCGGAGATGACGCGGACATTGTAGGATGTCCGCTAATGACCAAGACGGAAATGTTCCGTTGCGCGAACCCGCTTTGACCTGCATCAATGAGGTATCGGGGCATCGTTTAGCCCGAACTTAAGAGTTGGATGGCTCGGTTTGGAGGGATGTTCCCATGAAATCTGATGCCTTGACCAAACTGCTTGGTGTTGGCGTGGTGGCACTCGCGCTCAGCGCGCCAATCGGAGCCAGTGCGCAGACCGGCATCACCGAACAAGAGGCGCATGCCATTGGCGTCGACGCCTATCTCTATTTTTATTCGCTTATCTCAATGGATGTGACACGCAAGCAATTCACCAATGTCGAACCCGGGAAAGAGTTCGGCAAGGGTCCGATGAACACGTTTACAAACGTCCCCGCATATCCACCCGCTGATTTCAAGGGCGTGGTGCGGTCGAATTTCGACACCCTTTATTCCATTGCGTGGCTTGACCTCACCAAGGAGCCGCTGATCGTTTCTGTTCCCGATACGGGCGGGCGTTATTACCTGCTGCCTATGCTGGATATGTGGACTGACGTATTTGTCTCACCCGGCTGGCGCACCACTGGAACGCAGGCCGGCAATTTCCTGGTCACGCCGCAGGGCTGGAGCGGAACGGTGCCGGCGGATTTCGGGCGTATCGAAACGCCCACGCCTTTTGTTTGGATCATCGGGCGTACCAAAACGGACGGTCCGCAGGACTACGACGCTGTCCATAAAATACAGGCAGGCTACAAAGTAACGCCTCTCTCTCAGTGGGGAAAACCGGCAAGCCCGGTCGAAGTGAAGATTGATCCGAATGTTGATATGAAAACGCCGCCGAAGGTTCAGGTCGATAGAATGTCGGCAGCTCAGTATTTCGCCTATGCAGCCGAGCTTCTTAAGGTCAACCCGCCGCATATCACCGATCAGCCGATCGTTGCGCAATTGAAGAAGATCGGCATCGAGCCCGGGAAGAGTTTTGACATCAATGGAGTTGATCCCGCCATTCGCATTGGCTTGACGAGCTCTCCCGAGGACGCCCGGAAGCTGATGGAGTGGAAAATACCGACGTTGGCTCGCGTCATTAATGGCTGGTCGATGAACACCGACACCATGGGCGTGTACGGCAACTATTATCTGAAACGCGCCATCATTGCCCAGGCGGGCCTCGGCGCAAACCTGCCGGAAGATGCTATCTACCCACTCAATCTTGGCGACGAAGCCGGCAAGCCTCTCGACGGCGCAAACAAATACGTACTCCACTTCGACAAAGGGGTTACACCGCCGGTGAACGCCTTCTGGTCGGTCACGCTGTATGACGCCGAAGGCTTTCAGGTTGCAAACGGTCTCGACCGTTTTGCCGTAAGCAGTTGGATGCCATTCAAGTACAATGCGGACGGATCACTCGACCTTTATTTTCAAAACGAAAGTCCCGGCAAGGACAAAGAGGTCAACTGGTTGCCTTCGCCGAAAGGCGCATTCAATCTGACCATGCGCCTATACAGCCCGAAATCCGATGCGCTTACCGGCAAATGGAACCCGCCGCCGGTCACGAAAGTGCAGGCACTTCCGAGCCTGGGAGCACAATAGGCGTTGCTGAGAGTGGCGGCGCATTCGCCCATGCCCCTAGTTATGAATGAGCGTCCCGGCGCCGAGCTCGGTGAAGAGTTCGAGCAAGACGGCATGGGGTACTTTGCCGTCGAGAATGACCACGCCTTCGACGCCGCGCTCCAGCGCCTCGATGCAGGTTTCCACCTTGGGAATCATGCCGCCAGAAATGGTGCCGTCGGCAATAAGGCTGCGCGCTTCATTGGCGGATAGCTGCTTGATGAGCTTCTTCGATTTGTCGAGCACGCCGGGCACGTCGGTCAGGAGCAAAAGGCGCTTGGCTTTCAGCGCGCCGGCGATCGCGCCGGCGAAGGTATCGGCGTTGACGTTGTAGGTCCCGCCATTCGCCGCGGCGCAGACCGGCGCCAGCACCGGAATAAGCTCGCGGCCGAGGATCTGCATGAGTACCGTCATGTCGACCTTGTCCGGCTCACCGACAAATCCGAGGTCGACCACCCTCTCGATATGCGAGTCAGGATCGACGACGGCGCGCGTCAGCTTGCGTGCGATCACCATGTTGCCGTCCTTGCCGCAAAGTCCGACCGCCTTGCCGCCGGCCTCGTTGATGTAACCGACGATCTGTTTGTTGATCGATCCGGCCAGCACCATCTGGACAATTTCCAGCGTCTTTTCATCGGTGATGCGCAGGCCGGCCGAATATTGCGATTCGACGCCGACTTGCTTCAGCATCGATTCGATCTGCGGGCCGCCGCCATGCACCACGATTGGATTGATCGCGGTCTGCTCCAGAAGCACGATGTCGCGGGCGAATTCGCGCGCGAGATGCTCCTTGCCCATGGCGTGACCGCCATACTTCACGACGATGACTTCCTCGTCGTAGCGCTGCATGTAAGGCAGGGCCTCGGAGAGGATGCGCGCTTGCACCTCCGGGCTGACGTCGTCGCTTTGGCTCATGGAGGGCATCTTCCCGTTTCGCGGCGGTCGTTCGGCGCTGCCTATGTAGCGGCGCGAGGCGCGAACGACAATGCGTCAGCGGGAGCGTTCCGCCAGCAGACGTGCGACCGCGGCGCGCAACTGCGGAATGCCGGGCCCGCTTCGGGCGGAGGTGGCGATCAGCTCGGGAAAAGCGGCGGGCCGCTTCCGCATCGCCACCTTCACCGCTTCGACGCAGGCGGCCAGTTCCGTGTCGCTCACCTGATCGGACTTAGTGAGCACAATCTGGTGGCTGACGGCTGCCTTGCCGAGCGTGTCGAGGATGGTTTCATCGACCGCCTTCAGGCCGTGACGGGCGTCGATCAACACATAGACGCGGGCGAGAGCCGCGCGGCCATGCAGATAGTCGTGGATCAGCCGGGTCCACGCGGAAACCTTGCTCTTGGCCGCCGCGGCGTAGCCGTAGCCCGGCAGATCGACCAGCACGAGCCGGCTTGAGCCGCCGAAAAAGATCAGCTCCTGGGTGCGCCCCGGCGTGTTCGAGGTGCGCGCCAGCGCCCGCCGGCCGGTAAGCGCGTTGATGAGGCTCGATTTGCCGACATTGGAGCGGCCGGCGAATGCGATCTCGAGCCCCTTCGCGCGTGGCAGCGAATCGATCGAGCTCGCCGCCGAGAGAAAATCCCACTCACCAGCGAACAGACGGCGACCCTCGTCGATCTCGGCTCTGGAGAAATCGCCCTCGATGTTCATCGACAAACCGTATCGCCCCGACGGCTTTGTTTCCAGAACGGTGGTGCTGCGCGTTCATCACCACGCTGCGCGAATCGAAAAGGGGGACGTAGCGTCCCCCTTTGTCACACACAGCGGGCCGGACGGCCGCCGACAATGGCGATCAAGCGATCGCCGCGCCGCGTTCGTCCAAACGAATCGCGGCCGAGGCGTGGCCCGGATTTTTTGCGCCGCTTTGATAGCGGGCGGCGGCAGCTACCGCGGATATCCCGATTTGCCGGTAGCGAAGATGAAGCGCAATCTGTTCGTCGGAAGCCTTACGAGGCTTGCGTTGGTTGCTGGTCTTCTTGGCCGATTTGGCAGTAACGTCATGCATTATCGAACCCCATTCCCTTCGTCGTTGGCGACAATGTTGGTCGTATTCGGTGAGTACGGCGGAAATGGGCGGCAAATCGTCCGCCAGAGTGACATTCGCCGTCGGCAGTCTGTCATCCGTCAGCTGACACGACTTATGGTTAAGCCCCGGTTAAAGAGTGCGACATTCCTGCAACACCTGTCGGCGACTTTGCCGTTAACCGTCTTGTTCGCTGGAATGATCAAAACGATTTCGGTAAGGAATTCGGGGCAGATTGAGGCTGGGACGGCGGAACAGTGGTGGGTAACTCATGGCCATTCGCGGGCTAGTGTTTGTTATTGCGGCTGTCGCGCTCGGCGGCTGCGTTCAGGACATGGCCGGCGGCACGCTTGATCCCTCGAGCGAGGTCGGCTGGAAGGCAAAAGACAAGGACCTGATGTCCAACCTGCCGTACAATCAATCGGCAGTTTCCGAGACCTATCGCCGGCATATCGTCGAATATCACCGTAAAGAAGCGCCCGGCAGCATCGTCGTCGATAGCGACAACAAATACCTCTACTACGTGCTGCCGCAAGGCAAAGCGATTCGCTACGGCGTCGCCGTCGGCGAGCAGGCGCAGTCCTGGAGCGGCATCGCCAAGGTCGGCCGCATGGAAGAATGGCCGCCCTGGATTCCTACTCCTGGCGAGCAGGCGCGTCTTGGACCCCTGCCATCATTCGTCACAGGCGGCCCGCATAATCCGATGGGCGCGCGCGGCATGTATCTTTATGCCAACAACAAGGACACGCTCTATCGCATCCACGGCACCAACCAGCCTGAGCACATCGGCTCGGCGGTTTCCTCGGGATGCATTCGCATGACCAACGAAGATGCGATCGATCTCTACAATCACGTCAAAATCGGAACGATCGTGATTGTGCTGGCGCCGCATCCGGAAGGACTGTTCAACGCGCACGTAGCGTATGGCGGCGGCAGTTCCTTCACCAACTGAAGCTTCGACCTCCCAAGGGACTAACTGACGACATGGCGCCGACACTTTCGGCGCCATTTTTCTTTGTTTGCTTTTCGCCGAGTCGTTTTGCGACGTGCTTACACGCCGAGCACGATGTGAACGATTTCCGGCGGCACGCCGAGACGAGCCGGAACGATGCTGGTGCCGAGGCCGCCTGACACGATCAGGTGACGATCGTTTTCGACGACGTGGCCGTAAGCAAAACGCGCGCCGTATCGCGACGGAACGAACGCCGGCCAGATCAGCGGCAGGCGGATCTGGCCGCCATGCGTGTGACCGGAAAGCGTCAGCGACACGCGCGACGGTACGCGCGGAAAGATGTCCGGTTCGTGGGCGAGCAGCAACACGGGGTCGTCTGTTCCGACCTGCGCCAAGGTTCCTGGCAGGTCATCAACGCCGCGAAAGCGGCCCTGACCGAGTCGATACGCAATCTGATCGCCGAGACCGGCGAGCCAAAATCGCCGCCCCTCGGGGCCAAGCATCACCGCATCGTTTTCCAGAATGGGAATCCGCACATCGGTCAGAGCGCGGCGGACATCCGCGACATCGTGCCACCAATCATGGTTGCCCAGTATCGACCACGTTCCGAGCGGCGCCGTCAGCCGCGCCAGTTCGGCCGCCCACGTCGCGTTAGGAATGCGTGTCGCGAAGCGGTATGTCGCGTTGTAATCGCCCAGCAAAACGATCAGGTCGGATTTCAAGGCGTTGGCGGTGTCGACCACGCGGTGAATGTGCGGCAGCGTCATGTCCGGTCCGCCGGCATGAATGTCGGCGATAACGGTCACGGAAAGTTTGCGGCGCGCCGGCCAGCCCGGCGGATTGAGCGCATAGCAGGTGACGACGAGCCCCTGCGGCTCGATCCCGGTGGCGTAACCGCCCGTTGCCGCTGCGGAAAGACCAATATGAGGCCGGCGGCGCCGGCAAGGATCCGGCGGCGGGTTACGCGCCCCTTGGCAGTCCGCTCCGGCGCCTCCGGTGGCGCGCTTTTCGATACGGGTTCGCTCATGGTGGGCTTTCTAGCGCGGGATTCATGAATCGGGCGTTCATTCGCCCGGGCCGGGCCTGCGTCGATCGGCCCTTCGAAGACACGCCGCATCACGGTTGCGTGAGACCTTCACGCGTCACCCAATCCAGCGTTTTGTCGAGAGCGCGCGTCAGCCTGTTGAAAAGCTCCTCGATTTCCGGCGCGTTGATCACGAGCGGAGGCGACAGCGTCAATACGTCGCCCGCAACCACGCGCACGATCAGGCCTTCCTGTTCTGCAAATCGGACCGCGGCTGCGCCGACGCCGTGCTGGGCGCTGAACGGACGTTTGCTGGCCTTGTTGGCGACGAGCTCGACGCCGCCGATCAGGCCGAGACCACGCGCCTCGCCGACAAGCGGATGATCGCCCAGCGCGTTGAGCCGAGCCAGGAACAGCGGTGCGCGTTTGGCGGCTTTCTCGATGATACGTTCGCGCGCGTAGATCTCTATCGCCTTCACCGCCACTGCAGCAGAGACCGGATGGCCGCCATAGGTGAAACCGTGCCCGAACGTCCCGATCTTTTTGCTCTCTGCCAAGAGCGCCTCGTACATCAGCTCAGGGATCATGACAGCGCCGATCGGCAAATAGGCCGACGAGAGCGCCTTGGCGACCGAGATTGCCTGCGGCTTGAAGCCGAGCTTCTCGCAGCCGAACACGGTGCCGAGCCGCCCGAAGCCGCAAATCACTTCATCGCTGATCACGAACAGATCGTACCGGGCGCATACCGCCATGATTTTCTGGAAATAGGTTCGCGGCGGCACGATGACGCCGCCGGCGCCCATGACCGGCTCGGCAATGAACCCCGCGACCGTGTCGGGTCCTTCTTTTAAGATCAGCGCCTCGAGTTCCTCGGCGAGCCGCGCGGCAAATGCCTCTTCCGTCTCGCCGTCCTGCGCGAAGCGGTAATGATGCGCAGCCTGTGTGCAGAAAACCCGGCAGCGGAATGTCGAAGTCGCGATGATTGCCCGGCAGCCCGGTCAGCGAAGCGCAGCGACGGTGACGCCGTGATAGGCTTTCATGCGGCTGACGATCTTTTTCTTCTTCGGCTTGCCGCGCGCGTTGTTGAGATACCAGAGGAGCTTGACCTGCGTGTCGTTCGCCTCCGATCCGGAATTGCAGAAGAACACCTTCGAGATCGGCACCGGCGCGATTTCTTTGAGCTTCTCGGCCAACTCGATTGCCGGATCGTGGCTCTTGCCAGTGAAGAGATGCGCGAAGGAGAGCTTGCGCATCTGCGCGGCGGCGGCTTCGACCAGTTCCTCGTTGCCGTAGCCGAGCGCCGTGCACCAGAGGCCCGCCATGCCTTCGATGTAGGCCTTACCATCAGTGTCGTAGACATAGATGCCCTGCCCGCGTTCAAAGATAAGCGGCCCGGTCTCGCGGAAGCTCGCGAGATTGACGTAAGGATGCACTAGAGTTTCTACGTCGCGTGCGGCGAGATTGCTGAGCGGCGGCGGCATGGAAGTCCCGTGGTCGTCTTTGCCGGGTCTTGGCCGGGTCTTGGCCGGTTTCTGGCTGTTATTTGCAGCCCTATTGTGGCTATAGCTGCGCGCCTCAAAGACAAACGCAGCCGCTCCGTTCGCGCTTGAATCGGGGCAAAACAATCCCTAATCAGGCGCATCGGAATGAGGAGATTAGCTTTGTCCGCGACCGCGACATTAGACCACATCGCTGCGAGCAAGGCCGCAAAAGACGGCTTCGTGCGTACGCGCTGGTGGTGGGTTCGCCACGCGCCAGTCCACGTCGACGAGGGCCGGATTTACGGCCAGAAGGACTTGCCCTGCGATTGCAGCGACCGGCAGCTCTTTGCCAATCTCGCTGCGCTTTTGCCGCGTCAGGCGGTTTGGGTCACGAGCCATCTTGCGCGAACGCACCAAACCGCGCAAGCGATTCTCGCGGCGGGGCGATTTCGAAGCGCCGCATGAATTTCAACAAGACAAAGACCTTGCCGAACAACATCTCGGCGACTGGCAGAGTCTCGACCGCCACACCTTTCTCATGGGCCGCAAGCAGGAGCCGGATTCGTTCTGGTATGGGGCAGCCGAGGAGCGCGCGCCGAATGGCGAGAGTTTCGTCGATCTGGTCACGCGCGTCGGCGGCGCGATCGAGCGGATAACGCAGGCGCATCAAGGTGGCGACATTGTCGCCGTCACTCACGGCGGAACGATCCGGGCCGCCATCGCCATCGCTCTCGGCCTGCCGCCCCGCGGCGGCTTTGCCTTCATGATCGACAATTGTTCGCTAACCCGCCTTGATCACTATCAAAATAAAAGCGCATCCGGCTGGCGCGTCACCATGGTCAATCGTCGGCCGTGAATGGTCATGATCTGTTCTGCCGCTTTTTTGGTGAAAGGTGACGACGTCATCTTTCGGTCTGCCGCGACGACGAATATATCGGGCCGCTAGATATCACTGACCTTTGTCTTTCAGAGAGCGAGAAATGAAACTCAGCGCACGCAATCAGCTAAAGGGAAAAATCCTCGACGTAACGAAGGGCGCTACCACTTCGCACGTACGCGTCGATGTCGGCCACGGCGTCGTCATCATGGCGTCGATCACCAATGAAGCGGTAGCGGATCTTGGTCTGCAAAAGGGCGACGAGGCGTGGGCGGTTATCAAGGCCTCCGACGTGATGATCGGCAAGTAATTTCGTCGGCGATTCCTGAACAGGGATCACGGCATCACACCAAAAGCTCAGTATCAAAGCTGCGACCTGTGTTGCGACCGCGCTCTTTTGGACGGCGACCGGGTTTCGTTCGCAGCCAGGGGGCGCGGCCGAGGCAGCGGTATCGGCCCGGAAAGCGCGGCCGCCGGTTCCGCCGCCTGCGGCTCTCCCGCGGGCGGTGGCGGCGTCGTTTGTGCCTGTTTGACCGGCTCGCGCACTTGCCACTCGCAGGTTTTGTAGCCGCTGCGGCGTTCGGCCAGATCGACGTGGATATGTTCCTCGTGATTGCCGTCGGAGCCCGGCCCGAGCACGGTTGAGAAGCGTGCGCAGGCGCTGGCGCGCAAGCTCTCGCGCCAGGCCTTCGTCACACCCACGTCGGTCAGCCCGATCACCTCGCCGTTAGCGAGCTTGAAGCCGCGCACGTCGAGAGCATTGGCGCGACCGTGCTCGCTGAGCGTGGCGCCGCGAACCCGATTGCGGCCACGGCACTCGTAGGAGTCAAAGTTATCGAGCCCGCGCAGCGGCGAACCGCGCTTTTGCGCCAGCGGCGCCACATCCTCGCGGAGCCAGATCGCCACCTGTTCCGCCATCGTGCAACGCAACGTAGCCGGCGGGGCAACGGAAACCTTGGTCTGATCGGTCAGAATCACGCCGTCGAGGAGCACCGCGTCAACCGCACCACACTCGCCCGCTCCGACGAGAAGGGGCACGGGCTTGAACGTCGCGAGTTTCGCCAGCCGCACGTGACAGGCGGTCGGCTTGGCCGCTGCCGTCGCCGCACCGACCGGTTCCGGGAACGAAGCGTAGGCTTCCTGCGGCGGCGAAAATTGTTCGGGGATGCCCGCCGGCAGCGCGGCCCGCGGACTTGGCGGCTGCGGCGGCGGCACCAGCCGCACCGTCGCATCGGGCGCGGATTTGGCCGCTTTCGCGGACTTCTTGACGGCGTCTTGCGCCGCAGCAAACTGGGCAGAAGCCAACAACCCGATGATGAGGACGAGAGCCTTCACGCTGCAGATTCCCGGCGGAATGGCGGTCCCCGATCGGTTGGGGACCAACATTAACGTTTAAGTGGTCGGCGCGCCACCGTTCAAGTGCCGGCGAGCAAATTGGACATCGTTCCGCGCAGTCCGGCATTTTCATCGCTGCAACGCCCCGCTACATTGGCAGGCGCGCCGGAGCCGCCCGCGGCTACGGCACAACGAAGCAAGAACAAAGACAGAGCAACACTTCCTGGAGGAAATCCATGCTCGGGCTCATGCAGGATTGGCCGCTTCTGTGCCATCGCATTATCGACCATGCCGCAAAAAATCACGCCGCGCGGCCGGTCATTACCCGCTCGATCGAAGGCCCGATCCACCACACCAACTACGCCGAAATCCGTGCCCGCGCCTTGCGCGTGGCACAACGGCTCGATCGCGACGGCATCAAACTCGGCGATCGGGTGGCGACGCTTGCCTGGAACACCTGGAGGCACCTGGAAAGCTGGTATGGCATTCTCGGCATCGGCGCGATCTATCACACCATCAATCCCCGCCTGTTTGCCGAGCAGATCATCTGGATCGTCAATCACGCCGAGGACCGGGTGTTGATGACCGATCTGACTTTCCTGCCGCTGCTGGAGAAAATCGCCGACAAGCTGCCGACCATCGAGCGCTACATCGTATTCACCGATGCAGCCCATATGCCGGCGACGACGCTGCGCAACGCCGTACCCTACGAGGAATGGCTCGCCGAGGCCGACGGCGATTTCGTGTGGAAAGAGTTCGACGAGAACACTGCCGCCGGTATGTGTTACACGTCCGGCACCACCGGCAATCCCAAGGGCGTAGTCTACTCGCATCGTTCCAACCTGCTGCACTCAATGATGCTGCTGCAACGCGAAGTGTTCGGCCTTGCTTCGGTCGACATCGTGCTGCCGATCGTGCCGATGTTCCATGCCAATAGCTGGGGTCTTGCCTTCGGCGCACCGATGGTCGGCAGCTCACTGGTGCTGCCGGGCGCGAAACTCGACGGCGCCTCGGTCTACGAGATGCTCAACGACTACAAGGTTTCTTTTACCGGCGCGGTGCCGACGGTGTGGCTGCTGCTGCTGCAACATCTGGAAAAGAGCGGCGGCACGCTCCCTTATCTCAAGCGGGTCGGTATCGGCGGCTCCGCCTGTCCTCGCGCCATAATCAAGATCTTCAAGGATAAATACGGCGTCGAGGTCACCCACGCGTGGGGAATGACGGAAATGAGCCCGGTCGGCACCGCCGGCTCACTCAAGCCGGAATATGCCGAACTCGACGACGAAGCGCAGCTGGACATCAAACAGAAGCAGGGCCACACGCCATTCGGGGTCGAGATGAAGATCACCGATGACGCCAACCGCGAAATGCCCTGGGACGGCAAGACCTTCGGCCGCATCAAGGTGCGCGGGTTTGCGGTTGCCAAGGCTTATTTCAAGGAAGGCAGCGTTATCGACGAGTTCGGCTTCTTCGACACCGGCGACGTCGGCACCATGGATCGTTACGGCTATATGCAGATCACCGATCGCTCGAAGGACGTGATCAAGTCTGGCGGCGAGTGGATTTCTTCGATCGATCTGGAAAATCTCGCCGTCGGTTACCCCAAGGTCGCCGAAGCGGCGGTCATCGGGGTGAACCATCCAAAATGGGGCGAGCGGCCGCTGATGGTGATCGTGCTCAAAGAGGGGCAATCGGCGACCAAGGAAGAGATCCTCGGCTACCTGGAAGGCAAGATCGCCAGTTGGTGGATGCCCGACGATGTGGTGTTCGTCAGCACCATTCCCCACACCGCGACCGGCAAAATCCTGAAAACCGCCCTGCGCGATCAATTCAAGGATCACGTGCTCCCGACGGCCGTCGCCGCCGAATAACGACGCCCGAATCACCGTCGTGACGGGCTGCGCGCCCGGTTCTGGCCGGCGCCAGGCCCGGCGGCGAAGGCGGCCTGCCGGATTACCGGCCGGCCAGGTCATAAATCATTCAAACTGCAAGTATTTCCGAGAAAAGTTCCCGATAGCCTGGTGCGTCGCAGCAATTAAATTTGTGGCGCCGCACAATTTCCACAATATCGGGTCAACAGACCCCGGGGTCGGTCCAGTCAATTGGACCGATTCACCAATCCCATCAACAACGAAAAAGGCAGATCATGGCTTTCAATAGCCTCACTAAGCTTGTTTTTGCGTGCGTCTTTGTGGCTTCTACTATGGCTGTACCGATGACCGCATCGGCACAAGATGGCGTTGCTTCGGTTTATTCCGGCGGCAAGACCGCCAACGGCGAGCAAGCGGCAGCATCCGGTTTGACCGCGGCGCATCGCACCCTTCCGTTCGGCACCAGGGTTCGGGTGACCAATCGGGCCACCGGTCGCTCGGTCGTCGTGCGGATCAATGATCGGGGGCCGTTCGTCGCCGGACGTATCATCGATTTGACGCCGGCCGCAGCCCACGCGCTGGGTTTCGACGGCCTTGCGCACGTCTCGGTTGACGTCGTCGGCAGAAGCTAAAACTTCTCTCGTGGGGACCACAACAGCGGGAGGCTTCGGCCTCCCGTTTTGCGTTTCCGGTTCATCTTGCAAATGCGTCCCCCGCTTATTTCTTCTCCCCGCCGTGCGCTAGAGTGAGCACCCAGCGTCACCTTTGGAGAGAGCCATGAACAAGCCGGCCATGAGACAGATCGTGCTGGCGTCGCGGCCCAATGGCCCGCCGGTGCCGGAGAACTTCCGTTTGGAAGAGGCGCCGATGCCGGCGTTGCCGCCCGGAGGTCTTCTGCTGCGGGTGCTCTATCTGTCGCTTGATCCCTACATGCGCGGCCGCATCGACGACCGGAAATCCTACGCGCGGTCGGTCGGGATCGGCGAAGTGATAACCGGGGAGAGCGTGTGCGAGGTGCTCGAGTCCGATCGTCCGGGCTACGCCGCCGGCGATATCGTACTGGCGCATACCGGCTGGCGCACGCACGCCGCGTGGGATGGGCCGGCGACGCGCAAACTCAACCCGGCGCTCGCGCCGATCACGACCGGATTGGGCGTGCTCGGCATGCCTGGCTTCACCGCCTATGCCGGCCTGCACGTGATCGGCAAGCCGAAGCCCGGCGAAACCGTCGTCGTCGCCGCCGCGAGCGGCCCGGTGGGTTCGCTGGTTGGGCAACTGGCCAAAATGGCTGGCGCCAAAGCCATCGGCATCGCCGGCGGGGCCGACAAATGCCGCTACGTCATCGAGGATCTGCGTTTCGATGATTGCATCGACCATCGCGCGCCCGATTTTGCGGCTAAACTTGCGGCGGTCTGCCCGAAAGGCATCGACGTCTATTTCGAAAATGTCGGCGGCGCGATCTGGCAGGCGGTGCTGCCGCTGCTCAATACCTACGCGCGCGTCCCGGTCTGCGGACTGATCTCGCAATACAGCGCGGCTGGTCCGCCCGGCGGGCCAAACCTCCTGCCCGAAACCATGCGCACGGTTCTGACCAAGAGCCTCACACTGCGTGGTTTCATCAACACCGAATTCGTCGCGGAGCACTACGCCGATTTCCTCAACGCCGTTGGCGGCGGCATCGCCGACGTCCGCATCCGCTATCGTGAGGACATAACCGAAGGGTTTGAGAACGCGCCGGCCGCGTTCATGGGGCTGTTGCAAGGGAAGAATTTCGGCAAGGCGCTGGTGCGCGTGAGCCGCTGAGCTTTTCCCTCTCCCGCAAGGGGAGAGGGGTAAGCGCGTCACTCGGCCGGCTGCTTCGGCTTGACGAAGGTGCGCTTGAGATTGCCGAACAGTTCGATCTTGGCGCCGTTCCGATGCATGATCGCGCTCTGCTGGAGCACCGAGAGCGTATTGTTCCAGGCCCAATAGATCACCAGTCCGGCCGGGAAGCTTCCCAGCATGAAGGTAAAAATAAGCGGCATCCAGTTGAAGATCATCTGCTGCGTCGGATCCGGCGGCGGCGGGTTTAGCTTCATCTGCACCCACATGGTGACGCCCATGATCAGCGGCCAAATACCGAGATGCATGAAGCTGCCGACAAGTGGCAACGTCGTCGGATCGAACGGGATCAGCCCGAACAGCGTGAAAATATTAGTCGGATCCTGCGCCGACAGATCCTTGATCCAGCCGTAGAACGGCGCATGCCGCATCTCGAGGGTGATGAACAGCACCTTGTACAGTGAGAAGAACACCGGGATCTGGATTGCGATCGGCAAGCAGCCGGCGATCGGGTTGATCTTCTCCTTCTTGTACAGCTCCATCATCGCCTGTTGCTGCTTCATCTTGTCGTCGCCGTAGCGCTCCCGGATCATGGCCATCTCCGGCTGCACCGCCTTCATCTTCGCCATCGAAGCGTAGGACTTGTTGGCGAGCGGAAAGAACAGGAGCTTCACCAGCACGGTGACGATGAGAATGGCGACGCCGAAATTGCCGACCAGATCAAAGAAGAAGTCGAGGGCGAGGAACATTGGTTTGGTGAGGAAGTAGAACCAGCCCCAGTCGATCAGCAGATCGAAATGGTTGAGGTGGAGCGCCTCGTTGTAGCCGCCGGCGGACGCGAATGGGAAATTGACGCCGACCACCGAAACTTCCTTGGCGCCGGCGAACAGCCGCGCGTTGACCGAGCCGGTCGCGCCTGGTGCGATGGTTTTCGGCTCGAGCAGGTAATCGGTCTGGTACGTCCTCTGATTGCCGGTTTCTCCGGAGGAAAAGCGGGCGTGAACCCTGGCGTCGGTGTCGGGCAACAAAGCCGCCGCCCAGTATTTGTCGGTGAAGCCGAGCCAGGCATTGGTGACATCCCAGTGCTGCTCTTTACTCTCCTCCATCTTTTTGTAGGTTTCCGTCTGCAAACCCTGATCGCCCATAACGCCGATCAGACCCTCGTGCAGGATGTAGTAACCCAGCGTCTTCGGCGTGCCGTGGCGGGAAATCAGCGCGTAGGGGAACAACGTGACCGGATTGGCGCTGCGGTTCTGCACTTCATCCTTGATCGTGAACAGATAACGGTCGTCGACCGCGATGGTGCGGCGGAAGAGCAACCCCGCGCCATTGTCGTAGATCAGCGTGATCGGATGATCGATGCGCAACGCACCGCTGCCGTCCTGCGTCCAGATCGTATCCGGACCCGCCATCTTTTCCGTCGTGCCGGCCGCCGGCACCCAGCCGAACTCCGCATAATAGGCCTCGGGCGATCCCGACGGAGAAAGCAGGACGATCGGCGGTGACTTCGGATCGATCGTCTCGCGATATTGCTCGAGCGAGAGATTGTCGATGCGCGCACCTTTTAGATCGATACTGCCGTTGAGCCGCGGGGTGTCGATGGCGACTCGAGGGGAAGCCGCGATCACCGCTTCGCGGGCATTATCCGGCTGTTGCGCGGCACCGGCAGGCGAACCCGGCACCGCCGGAACGCCGTTTTGCGGCGCCGGCGTCGTCGATTTCGCCGAGCCCGGCTGCAACTGCGTCTGCTCTTGCTGTTTGAGTTCGGCCTCGCGGCGTTGCTTTTCCATTTGCGGGTAGCCGACGAAATATTGCCAGCCGACCACGACAATGAGCGACAGCACGATGGCAAGGATGGTGTTCTTGTGCTCGATCATTCAACGCTCTTGCGGAGGGGCGACGGGCGACTTTAGCGGCTTTTTGCGGCGCAGCTTTTGCGACCGGGAGGACGAACCAGCTTCATGTAGGGGGTCGCCCCCGGCGCTACCAGTTCCCTTGCTCTCGGAGGCTCTAATCCGCCCAAGCGCCGAATCGAGTTCCTGCAACAAGTCGCCGAATGGGGCTGCCAGCGCGGCCCGCCGGCCGATCAATACATAGTCATGGCCGGGACATAATCGGCCGGTGCCCGCTGCGGCCGACAGTCTCACGATTTCCCGTAATCGGCGACGTACGCGGTTGCGCTCCACGGCATTGCCCACTTGTCGCGATACGGTAAACCCGATGCGAATAGCCTCGCCCTCACCGCGAGGCCGCGCCTGCACCGCGAAAGCTCGGCCGGAAGCGCGCGCACCCTTTGCCGCTGCCCGGAAATCGCTGCGGCGTCTCAGCCGCTCGATGACGGCGGAACGGGCGCTGCCCTCACGCACTGAGACGTTTGCGCCCGCGCGTGCGCCGCGCCGCAACGACCTTACGGCCGCCCTTGGTCGCCATACGTGCGCGAAAACCATGCCGGCGCTTGCGCACCAATTTGCTCGGCTGGTAAGTTCGTTTCACGGGGTTTTCTCCGCTGCACGCCAGACCCGCGTCTACTTGCAGCTGCTTGTCGATTAGGCACGAATTTTCAGCGCGCGGGCGCGCGTTGGCGCGGCTTATACGAGACCCCCTCCGGCTCGTCAATGCGATGCGTTGCCGCTTTACAACGGCTTGCCGGCCGGTTCGGAGTATAGAATATGTGTGACGAAACCGAGACCTGCCGGCTGAGGGTTTCCGCGTTCAACCCTCCCTCATCTCAGATACGCCAACAAGAAGTCCGCGTTATGCGCGAGTGCAAAGAATCTCCGCCAAGATTCGTCTCAATTGCGGTGGGTTCAGCGGGCTGATGGCGCAAGATAATAGAGAACTCAAGCCGGAGATTTGCGTGCTTGGCGGGGGTCCCGGCGGGCTTGCCGTCGCCGCCGCGGCGGCCGCCTTCGATTTCTCGGCGGCGCTGATCGAAAAAGGCCGCCTGGGCAGCGAGAGCCTCAGCCGCGGGAGCATCCCCGCACAGGCCTTGATAGCGGCGGCCGACCGCGCCAACGCCATGCGAACCAGCGCGCAATTCGGCATCAAGACGGCCCGCTTCGCTGTCGATCTCGCGGCCGTCAACGCCTTTGTGCGGCGTGTCGTCGGTACGTTGGCGCCGAATGCGGCACGCGAGCGCCTCGCGGGCCTTGGCGTGAATGTCATTACCGGAGAAGCGCGCTTCGTCGATCCGCAAACGGTGGTCGCCGGCGATGCCACGATCAGGGCGCACCGCTTCGTCATCGCCACGGGATCGTCGCCAATTATTCCGGCGATCCCCGGCCTTCTCGGCGTGCCATATCTCACCGAAGAAACCATCTTCGGTCTCAGCGAAACACCACGCCATCTTATTGTCGTCGGCGCCGGTCCGGTCGGACTTGAACTGGCGCAGGCGTTCCGCCGCCTTGGCTCGGAGGTTACCGTTATCGAGTCGGCAACGCCGCTTTCCGGCGCCGACCCCGAAGCCGCCGCGGTCGTGCTTTGCGCGCTGGTACGCGAGGGGGTCAAGCTGCGCACCGGAGTCGCGATCGAAAGAGTCAGCCGCGCGCTCGGCAAGGTGCAGGTTGGGCTCGCTGCGCCGGACGGCGTGGAGGCGATCGAAGGCTCGCATCTTCTCATTGCGACCGGCCGGCGACCGAATATCGAGGAACTCAACCTCGACGCCGCCCGCATACTCACCACGCCCCGCGGCATTACCCTCGACGCCTACATGCGGACCACCAACAAACGCGTATATGCCGCGGGCGACGTGGCCGGAGGGCCGAACTCCACGCACGTCGCCCAATACCATGCCGGGATTGTGGTGCGGCACGCGCTGTTCGGGACACCGGTAAAGATCGATCGTGAGAGCATCCCGTCGGTGACGTTTACCGATCCCGAACTGGCCCAGGTCGGTCTGCTCGAAGAGGAGGCGCGGGCGCATTCCGGCGTCATTCGCGTGCTGCGCTGGCCCTATCGCGAGAACGATCGCGCGCACCTCGATGGGGTAACCGAGGGCCACATCAAGGTCGTGACCGACCGCAACGGCCAGATCCTTGGGGCCACGATCGTCGGCGCGCACGCCGCCGAATCAATCGCCCCGTGGACGCTGGCGATCAGCCAAAGGCTGAATATCCGGGCGCTGGCGGGCATGGTGGTGCCCTATCCAACCTATGCCGAGGTAGGAAAACGCGCCGCGATTACCTTTTTCACCCAGGGTTTGACGACGCTTGGGACGCGTCGCATCATGGGATGGTTGCGTCGTTGGCGTTAATCGCCTGATGCAGTTAGGCTTTGGCCATGAGCGATGAATCGGGCGCCCGGCCGACGCCGGTCCGCGCTGCACGCCTTGGGCTTTCCGGAAAACTCCTCGGCCTCACGATCCTGTTCGTGATGATCGCGGAAGTGCTGATCTATGTGCCGTTGGTCGCCAACTTCCGGGTCAACTGGCTCAACGACAAGCTTGCCAGCGCCTATACCGCGGCTCTGGTGCTGGACGCCGCGCCGAGCGGAATGGTGCCCGAAAGTCTGGCCAAGCAAATTCTCGACTCGATCGGCGCCCGCGCCGTCGCCATGAAAATGGGAACGCAGCGCCGCCTGCTCGCGGTCGGCGACGCTCCGCCGCCGATCACCCACGACTTCGACATGCGCAACGTTTACACCTTCGACTGGATCGTGGACGCGTTCATGTTGATGCTCGACACCCGCAACAACGTGATGCGCGTTGTCGGCCCGGCCCCGATGGGTGGCGACTATATCGAAATCATCATGGACGAACCGCCGCTGCGCAAGGCGTTGCTGCGCTACTCAGTCGATCTTTTGCTCATCTCGCTGCTCATCTCGGGCATCACCGCGGCGATGGTTTATCTGACGCTGCATTACATGTTCGTGCGCCCGATGGGCCGCATCACCGCCAACATGATGGCGTTTCGCGCCGACCCCGAGAACGCCGGCCGCATCATCGTGCCGTCGCGGCGCGGCGACGAGATCGGGATCGCCGAGCACGAGCTGGCGACGATGCAGGCCGAACTTGCCTCCATGCTCCAGCAAAAAAGCCGGCTCGCCGCGCTTGGGCTCGCGGTGTCGAAAATCAATCATGATCTGCGCAACCTGCTCGGCTCGGCGCAGCTCATTTCCGATCGCCTGCTCGCCTTGCCCGATCCGGACGTGCAGCGCTTTGCGCCCAAGCTCGTGCGCGCGCTGGAACGCGCTATCGCCTTCTGCCAATCGACGTTGTCTTACGGCCGCGTGCAGGAGCCGCCGCCGGAGAGAAAGCCGATCCTGCTGGAGCCGTTGGTCGAGGAAGTGCAGGAGACTCTTGGGATTCCTCCGGACTTATCCATTCGCTGGATCGGCGCCGTCGAGCGCGGGCTCGTGGTCGAGGCGGACTACGAGCAACTCTTCCGCATCTTGCTCAACCTCGCGCGCAACGCATTGCAGGCGCTTGAAAGCCGCGCGGCGCACGACCCGGGCCGCGATCAGATCCGCATCACCGGCCGGCGCGAGGGTGCCGTCGTGGTGATCGAGGTATCCGACACCGGACCGGGCTTTTCCGGGAAGGCGCAGGCGCATTTGTTCGAGGCGTTCCAGGGTTCGACCCGTCCAGGCGGGACCGGCCTCGGGCTCGCCATCGCCGCAGAACTGGTACGGGCCCATGGCGGCGAGATTCGCCTCGTTGAAGGCACGATTGGGGCGACGTTGCGCTTCACCATTCCCGACCGCGCGGTCGAGCTGAACGCCCGCCGCGGCGCCCGCGCGCAGGGCTGAGCCGACCGCGCCTGACCGCCGGGGCGCGGCTGTTTTTATTGAATCGATTGGCGCTTAGCTTTTTTGATGGAGCATCTAGCGCGGCGTGTCGGCGAGCGTCAGGCGGCGGCCCACGGGAAACAACTGGATGTTGTAGCGATGGCTGACCCAGCCCCAAATCCCGAGGGCGCCTTCAGCATGACCGCGATGGCGAGCACGCCCATCAGGATCAGATAGTACGTGCCGTAATCGGCCAGAAGTTCGCGCAGCACGATGTAGACCAGCATGCCGATGAACGGCCCCTCGATGGTGCCGATGCCGCCGATCACGACCATGAAGATCACGACGACGGTCCAGTCGTTGATGCTGAAGCCGGCCTCGGGCGAGATGCGCAGCTTCTGCAGGAAGATCAGCGCGCCGACCAGGCCGGTGCACGCGGCGGTCACGATGTAGATGATGAACTTGGTGCGGAACGTGTTGACGCCGAGGCTCGCCGACGCCGGTTCGGAATCGCGGATCGCCGTCAGCGCCAGCCCGTGGCGCGAGCGCAGCAGCAGATAAACGATCGCGAACACCAGCACCGAGATCGCCAGCGTCATGAGATAGAGGATCGTCTCGCGGCCGGCCCGGTCGGGCGAGATCTGCCGCACGATGGCGGGCGTCAGCGACAGGCCCGAGCCGGCGCCGAGCACCGTGATCAGGCTCGCCGACAGCGCGAAGACCTCGGACACGACCCAGGTGCCGACGGCGAAATACGCGCCGCGAAGCCGAAACACCGCGAACGAAACCGGGATCGACAACAGTCCCGCGAACGGACCGGCGAGCAGCAGCGCGACGTAGACGTTCATGTTCAGCGCACCGGTCATGATAGAAAAACGCATAGGCGCCGAGGCCGACATAGGCCTGCTGGCCGACCGACACGAGACCGGCATAGCCGGCCAGCAGATTCCAGAGCTGCGCCAGCGCGAGATAATAGGCCATCTCGGCGATGAGCCGCATGTCGCCGGCATCGCCCCACCACGGCAACGCGACGAGCGCCGCGAGCGCGAGCACCGCCACAACGGCGAAGACGCGACTGGCCGTGGTTGCGCGCTCGACCCGGACCGGTCTCCATGTCAGTCCCTCGTGCGCGGGAACAACCCGCTGGGTCGAACGATCAGAATGATCAGAAAGGCGATGTGGCCGGCGAGAATCTGCCAGGTCGGCGACAGCGCCGCGCCGACCGCCTGAGCGATGCCCAGCACCATGCCGCCGATCAGCGTGCCCCACAGGCTGCCGAGCCCGCCGATGATCACGGCCTCGAATGCGAGGATCAGCCGGATCGGGCCCGCGGCGGGATCGAAATTGGTGCGGATCGCAAACAGGACGCCGGCGATCGCCGTGAAGATCATCGCGATGCCGAGCGCAAGCGCATAGAGCTTGCGGTTGTCGATGCCCATCAGCTCGGCGGTATCGGCATCGTCGGAGGCGGCGCGAAAGGCGCGGCCGAGGCCGGTGCGGTAGAACAGAAGCTGCAGGCTGCCGATGCGCGAGCAGCGCCACGCCGAAGACCAGCAGCGGATAGACGCCGACCGAGATGCCGCCGGGAAACTGCACGCTCGCGGTCTCGATTGCGCCCTGCTGCAGCCGGTGGGTGTAGGCGCCGAAGACCTGCAACAGCCCGTTCTGGATGATGATCGAAATGCCGAAGGTCACGAGCAGCGGCGGCAGCAGCCCGCCGCTCAGCGTCTGATTCAACAGTCCGCGCTGCAGCGCGTAGCCGAGCGCGAACATCACCGGCACGACAATGACGAGGCTGGTGATCGGATCGAGGCCCGGTGCCCTGGCCGACGACCATGGCGACATAGGCCGAGAGCACGATCAGATCGCCATGCGCGATGTTGACCAGCCGCATGATGCCGAACGACAGCGACAGGCCGATCGCGAACAAGGCGTAGATTCCGCCGAGCAGGCTGCCCTGGATGAAAGTGTTGAGCCATTGCATTTTGGCGACCGCCCTATATTCCGAAATATGCCGCGGTGATCGCCGCGCGGTCGAAGCCCTTGGTCGGCGCGGTCAGTGCAAGCCGGCCCTCCTGAAAACAATAGAAGCGCGCCGAAGCATCGAGCGCGCGGTTGATGTCCTGCTCGACGAGCACGACCGTCGTACCTTCGGCCGTGATTTTCCCAAGGCAGTCGTAGATATCGCGGATGACGACCGGCGCCAGTCCGAGCGACAGCTCATCGCACAGCAAAAGCCGCGGGTTGGACATCAGCGCCCGACCGACCGTGGTCATCTGCTGTTGTCCGCCCGACAGATCCGTGGCCGGGAGATGACGCAATTCCCGCAGCCTCGGAAACAGCTCGTAGACGCGCTTCAGGTTCCACGGGCCCGGACGCTTGCTGTGGCCGCCGAGCAGCAGATTTTCTTCCACCGAGAGGCTCGGAAACAACCGGCGCCCTTCCGGCGCCATCGCAATCCCGAGCCGGACGATCTCGTGCGCCGTGCGGTGTCCGATGGGCTCGCCTGCGAACCGCACCATGTCGGGGGTCGTTTGCAAAGCGCCCGCGACAGCGCGCAAAAACGTGGTCTTGCCGGCGCCATTGGCGCCGATGATGGCGACGGTCTCACCCTGCTCGACCGTGACGTTGATGTCGAACAACGCCTGGAAGTCGCCGTAGAAGGCCGACAAATTGTAAGTTTGCAGCAGGGTCATGATACCGGGATGCCCATGTAAACTTCCCGCACCCGGGGATTCGCCATGACCTCGTGGGGATCACCTTCCGCCAGGACCTGGCCGAAGTTCATCACCACCAGCCGGCTCGTCACCGACACCAGCGCGTGCACGATGTGCTCGATCCACACGATCGTTGTTCCGTTGGCGTGAATTTCCTTGATGGTCCCGACCAGCTCCGCACATTCGTGCTCGGTCAGGCCGCCGGCAATTTCATCGAGCAACAGAAGCTTTGGATGCATCGCCAAGGCGCGCGCGAGTTCGAGCCGCTTGCGCTGAAGCAGCGTGAGCGTACGCGCCGGCTTGTTGGCCTTGTCATACAGCCCGGTGATTTTGAGCACGTCGCTGCAACGATTGTAGCTCTCCCGCTCGCTGTTGCGTCCGCCGAAGATGGCGCCGACCAGAAGATTCTCGAACACCGTCATGTTCGCGAACGGATGCGGTATCTGGTACGAGCGGCCGATACCCAGGCGGGAGCGCGCATGCGGTGGCATCGTCGTCATGTCGGACCCGCCAAACAGGACGCGGCCCGCCGACGGCGCGGCGTCGCCGGTGATCAGATTGAACATGGTGGATTTGCCCGCGCCGTTCGGGCCGATCACGCCTAGCGCCTCGCCTGCATTGACCGCGAGTTTGACCTCATCCACGGCTTTGAGCGCGCCGTAGAATTTGGAGACGCTTTCAAGTTCCAGAAGCACCGTCATGACAAACTGTTATTGGGCGCCGCCGCGCACGAAGCGCGGCGGCGGTTTGTTGGCTCACGAAGAGATAACTTAAGAATACTGAATTGGCTCGAACGGTCTGTCGAGCGGAATGATGGGCGCGGTCTTGTTGAACACGATGTCCAAGTCGTACTTGAACTTCTTGCCTTTGTTCCACTGTCCGCCGACGAGCGGCGTGGTGCACACATTCGGCACCGGGTTCGTGGGTCCGCCCTTCCAGGTGATCGGGCCGACGATCGATTGATAGTCGGTCTGAGCGATGGCGTCGCGGATCGCGGCCGGCTCGAGCTTCTTCGCGCGCTTCAGGGCGTCGATCGCGACCTCGAGATTGGCGAGCTTGAAGCCGAGCGGCTGCGTCCATTGCTTGCCGGTCGCCGCTTCATAGGCATCGCAGTATTGCTGCGCGGTCTGTCCGGTCAGGGGCGATTTGAACGGGGAATGATGCGACCACCACACCTCGGTCGAAATGCCCGCCCCACGATCACCCAAGGCTTCAACGGCCGTCGGGAACAACACGGCCTTCGGCGGGGTGACGATCTTGGGTTTGAAGTTTTGCTGGGCGCACTGCGTCCAAAACGTCGCGAATTGCGGCGGATTGAAAATGCCGCAGACGATTTCGGCATTCGCCTTTTTCAGGTCCGAAATCTGCGCCGAGAAGTCGTCCGACAGCGGGGGATAGAGGCCGAGGTTGTGGACATCGAAGCCCTTTGACCGAAACAAAGTCGGCAGTCCCATTTTTTCATCGTTGGCGCCGTTGCCGTCCGGATCGTTGGTCCACATCGTGCCGACGATCTTGTTGGTCGGCATCGACAGCCACATGTCGGCGAACACGTTGCCGAGCATGTCGAAGCCCCAGAAGAAATGGTAGGTCCACTCGAAGCCCTTTTTCGGGTCGCCCTTGCGCGGGAAGAACCAAGCCTGCCATGGATCGTCGGAGGTCACGCAGGGGACCCCGGCGAGTTCGCATTGGTCGGATACCGGATTGACCGTGTCGGAGGTCGACGACGCGGTCATGATATCTACTTTGTCATTGTTGATGAGTTGGGCAGCCACTTCCGAAGCGCGGTTAGGATTCGACTGGCTATCCTTGTTGATGATCTCGACGGCGTATTTCTGGCCGCCGACGGTAATGCCGTCCGCCAAGGCCTTCTGGACACCGGCGGCAACCCACTTGGAAGGCTCGCCGAAGGCGGCGATCGGGCCGGTTTCCGGGGTGATCATGCCGATCTTGATGGTCTTGCTGGCCGCGCGCGACGATTGAAACGTCCAAGGCGAGGCGATCGCGCTGGCGCCGCCGGCGGCGGCGAGTTTCAGCAGCGTACGGCGTTGCTTGTCGACCTTGTCCGTTCGCTGACGCTTTAGTCCCCACTTGGTACGCATGTTCTTCCCTCCCTTGTTCAAAAGGCGCCGCCCACTTCGCTGAGTTGGGCTAGCTCCACGCAGGACCCATCATCGCAGACGTGACCATGACAGGCTATCGGCATGCTACTACACCGGACCCCGCCCAGGATACAGGGCAGAATGACCCGGAATGTGGACCAGTGCCGGTTTTCCGGCGCTAGGTCACATTTTCGATCCAGCACATCGCATTCTCCGGATGGCTGCTCAGATCAGCGGCGTGATGTTGTTTTCGACCCCGAGAAGGGCCTTGCCGAAGAGCTCGTAACCGATCGGCGGCAGGATGACCGCGTGCCGCGAAGCGACAGCGGCGTCGCGCCAAATACGCTGCAGCGGGCTGGTGTCCGCAAAGCCAGCGGAGCCATGCGCGAACATCAGCTTTTCGATCGCTTGAGTAATTTTCTCGCCGACGTAACCGGCGTCGGCCCGCACCCTGGCGCGGGTGAACATATCGGGATAGACGCCGCGCGCAGCGGCGTTGTCGACGTCGTCGGCGGCGCGATAGGCGTGCAGATGCGCCGTATCGATCATCATCGCCGCTTCCGCGACTTGTAGTTGGAAGCCGACCGATGACGTCTGTTTCTCGAAGAAGGTATAGGCGATCGTCCGCGATCCGGCCTTTTGTCGAACGAATTCCAGCGCCGCGCGACCCAGGCCGAGGATCGGTCCAACCAGGATGATCGAAAGGATCGGAACGAACGCCGATCGATAGAATGCCTCCTGGTCGCGCATTTCGGTCGGATAGTCACCTTCGATCGCGCGCGGCACTGACAGGATTCGATGGTCGGGAATGAAGGCATCGTTTGCCTTCAGGCAGATGCTGCCGCTCGATTTCATGCCTGCGACAAACCAGGTATCGACCCGCTCCAGATCGGTCATAGGGATCAGCGCAAGCCCCTGATCGATCGTCTCGCCGGCGTCGTTGACGATCGGCATGCCGAGCACAGCCCATTGGGCATGCCAGCCGGCTGAATTGTAGTACCACGCACCGCTGATGCGGAACCCTCCGGCCACTTTCTTTGCCGTCGCCGTCGGATTGAGCACGCCGGACACGCAGACATCCGGATCGGGACCAAATACCTCGTCCTGCGCCTTGACGGGAAACAGGCTGGTCAGCCAGCAGCAGACATTGTTGAGGTTCACCACCCACGCCGACCCGCCGTCGGCCTCTCCGACGGCCGCGCCGACGTCGAGCATCGCGCGTGTATTCATTTCCCAGCCGCCGTAACGCTTGGGCGTGCAGACCCTCATGAGGCCGGCCTTTCGAACAGCCTGGATGGTTTCCTCTTCGACGCGCCGATTGGCCTCCCCTGCTGCGGCGTTCTTGCGCACCAGCGGCGCAAGTTCCCGCGCCCTCTCCACCAGCTCCTGTGCCGACGGCGGCGCCAGGTTGTGTACGCTTGCGGTTCTGGTCATTCGATGTCTCCTCCAACAGATCTAGCTATTTGATCTTGTGCGCGGCATTTCTTCCATCCGCCGTCGCGCCGCAACCGCATTAAGATCGTGCGGCCCGTCACGCAACCGCGGGGACGTCACCAAAATCTCCATTGTCCGCGTCAGGTGCTGCTCTATCAGCGCACAGGCGCGGTCAGCCTGTCGAGCGATGCAGGCATCGAGAATATTTTTATGCTCGGCATCGACATCCCGATTTTCGCGTGCCAGCGCGACCGACAAATGCCGGTAGCGCTCGCTCTGCGCATAGAGCATCGCCCGCAGTGTCAGCATCCACGGACTGTCGCAACCGGCCGTAAGCGCCGTATGGAAGGTCAAGTGCGCGGCCGACCAGGCGTCATTCAACCGTGAAGCGTTTTCCTGGACCAAGACCGGGATGCGATGCAGCCGGTGGTAAGCGGCGACGATGGACGTCTCCCATTCGACGTCGCCATGCGCGATGGCGGAGCGCAGGCAGAGCTGCTCGATGACAATCCGCGTCCGCGTGAGATCCTTGAGCTCTTCAATCGAAACCGGCGCGACCGAATAGCCCTTTTGCGCGGTCGCGATGGCCCACTTTTCCGCGGCGAGGCGCGACAGCGCTTCCCGTACCGAGCCCGGACTGAACCCCAATCGCACCGCGACCTCGCTGATTGTGATCTTCGCCCCGGGCGCGAGGCGACCATCGAGTATCTCAGCTAATAAGGCCTCGTAGGCTTGATCGCCCTGGGTCACGGCTTGCTCTGCGCTTGCCATCCGGTTCATCAAGGCAAGCTGAGCCGCAAAGACTACGATGTCAATGAAAAAATATTTTCCCTTGACAGAAATTTTCTTTGGCTGATTAAATATCGACAATGCTACATAGATAACTGGGGTTCGAGGGTGGCGCGCAGGCGCGAGACGACGCCCGCTCATACGGAGGGAGATGCGATGACCGCGATCCAAGGATTTATCGGTGCGACCCGTCGACCAGGCGAACTGGGTATTCACTCCATCGATCATTTCAATTTTGTCGTTCCAGATCTCGCCGTCGCGCAAAATTTCTTTGGCGAATTCGGCCTCGACGTTCGCCCGAAAGGAAATCTGCTGTCTCTCAACACATTCGGCCATCCCCACACCTGGGGAACGATCGGCGAGGGACCGCGCAAGAAGTTCAGTTATCTGTCGTTCGGAGCATTCGAGGACGACATCGACAGGTTCTCGAAGCATCTGCAGGCTAGCGGAGTAAAACGCCTCGACCCACCGCACGGCACCAACTCGAACGGCATTTGGTTTCGCGATCACGACGGCAATCTGATCGAAATCAAGGTTGCGGAAAAATCGTCGCCGAACGAGAAAACCCGCTTCGCGCAAAAGTCGGTGCCTGCGGACGAGCGCGGCGCGCCTTTCCGCAGCACGATGCCAAGGACGCGGCCGCGCCGGCTTACGCACGTGCTGCTGTTCACGCGCGACGTACCCAAAGCGATCGAGTTCTACACCCACGTGATCGGCATGCGCCTGTCCGACCAGTCCGGCGACAACATTGCGTTTCTGCACGGCATCCACGGCAGCGATCATCACATGATGGCCTTTGCCCGTTCCGATGCGCCCGGGCATCATCATTTGAGCTGGGATGTCGGGTCAGTCGACGAGATCGGCGCCGGCGCCATGCACATGCTCGACAAGGGCTTCGCCAAAGGGTGGGGTCTGGGGCGCCATGTGCTCGGGTCGAATTATTTCCATTACGTCCAGGACCCGTGGGGCAGCTTCAGCGAATACGCAGCCGACATCGACTACATCTCGGCGACATCCGACTGGAAAGGCGGCGATCACCCGCCCGAAGATTCCTTCTACGCCTGGGGACCCAATGTGCCCCAGGATTTCGTCCACAATTACGAGGCGTGATCGAAAAAATCATGCTCCACCAAAAAGCTAGAGCGCCGATCGAATCAATCCAATCGATCGCGCTCTAGTAGGTGACTGCGCCGCCGTCGACGTTGATCGCCTGACCGGTGATGAATGCGCTGGCGTCGGACGCCAGGAACACCGCCGTGCCACAGAGATCGGCGGGCATCATGTCGCGCTTGATCATGCGCGCATTGAGCGTATGCGGCCGGATTTTTTCCATCATGGTCGGATGATTGAGCACGCTTTTACTCGCGGTGAACCCGGCAATAATCGAATTGACCCGGATATTGTCGGCGGCAAGCTCGGTCGCCATGGAACGGGTCATGGCGAACACCGCGCCTTTCGAGCTCACATAGTGCAGCAGCATCGGCGCGCCGCGCAGGATCGTTCCCGAACTGATGTTGATGATCGATCCCCCTCCCGCCCGCTTCATGCTGGAGAGGACCGCCTTGGTGGCCTGGAAAACACCGCGCGCGTTGACGCGAAAGACCAGATCCCATTCGTCCTCGGTGATTTGCGCAAAGGGCTTGAGCTCCAGCGTCCCGAATATGCCCGCATTGTTGATCAGGACATTGATCGGTCCCAGCGCCGTCTCGGCGGTGGCAACGAGCTCGGTCAGAGACTTGTTGTTGGTAACGTCGGCGGTAATCGCTACGGCTTCGCCGCCGTGATCGTTGATTTGCCGGGCAGTATCCGAGGAATCCTGAATATCCGACACGACGACCTTGGCCCCTGCTTCCGCCAGAGCGAGCGCGAGCGCGGCGCCAATCCCTTGGGATGAGCCGGTCACGAGCGCGACTTTTCCGTCGAGACTTCCCATAAAACGTGCTCCCAATTGTCAATTCGGCAAAGTGATCCACTTCAACTCGGTCATGTTGGCGATGTCCTCTTCGGTTCCTTCGCGTCCGAAGCCACTGTCGCCAACGCCGCCAAATGGGACATGCGGCTCGTCATGCAGCGCTGATCCGTTGATGTGCACCATGCCGGAGCGAATGCGCCGCGCCAGGCTCATGGCGTTCGATAAATCGGACGTGAACACGCTGGCGCTGAGGCCGTATTGGGAGTCGTTTGCAAGCGCGAGCGCATCGTCGGCCGAGTCGACGGAATAAATCGATACCACGGGACCAAAGGTCTCCTCGGCGAAGCAGCGCATGCGTTCCGACACATGGGTCAGCACCGTGGGCTGGCACCGATTGCCGTCCCAACCTCCGCCGCACAGCAGCGTCGCGCCTTTGGCGACGGCATCTTCGATGTGGCCGCGGACACGGCTTCGCTGCCGGTCATTGATGATCGGCCCGATCGTCGTCTTCGGATCGCGGAGATCGCCCATGCCAAGCGCACTCGCCGCCTGGACAAGTTTCGCCGTGAACGCTTCGGCGATCGGTTGCTCGGTGAAGATGCGGCTCGAACCCATGCACACCTGACCCTGGTAGGTGAAGAGCCCGTGAATCGCAGCCGCGGTCGCCTTGTCGAGATCGGCGTCCCGAAGGACGATGAGCGGGCTTTTGCCGCCGAGTTCGAGTGTCACGCGTTTCATGGACTGCCCGCAGAGTGACGCAATATGCCGGCCGACACGCGTTGATCCGGTAAAGTTTACGAAACGCACGTCAGAATGCGTCGTCAGATCGTCGCCGATCTCGGCGCCGATGCCATAGACGACGTTCAACGCTCCCGCTGGCAACCCGGCGTCGTGATAAAGCCGGGCAAGAAGCGCACTCACAACACCCGCCTCTTCAGACGGCAGCAGCACAACAGTGTTCCCCAATGCGAGCGGATTTGCTGTCAGCCGCACGCCCTTGATCAGAGGTACATTGAACGGCGTGATGCTGGCGACGACCCCCAACGGAGAGCGGGTGGTTATGCTCATACGCCCCGGCACGTCGGATGGCGGTGTTTTCCCGCTCATTTGCCGCGCCATGCCGGCGGCCGCGCGCATCAGGCTGACGGCGAGCGACCATTCGAATTGCGCCTTGCGGATCGGCGAACCGATCTCGTCTACAAGGACATCAAGAAACTCGTCGCGCCGCTCCTCGAGTAACGCTGCAGCCCGCCCGAGGATGCGTTCGCGCTCTTTCGCGAGCGTTGAACCGTAGCTCGCAAAGGCCTGCTCGGCGGCCGTTACCGCGCGCTCGACGTCGGTTTTGATGCCATGAGCGATGCGGGCATAGAGTAAATCGTCCAGAGGATTTCGATCATCGAAATAGTCGGCGGCGACTGGCGGTACCAATTCGCCACCGATCCAGTGATCGATTTGCCTTTGATTTGTCATACCGGCACCGTTTCCATCTTCTATCGTGCCTCGCTGGGAGGTCCTCCTCTTGCCCGTCATCAGTCGGCCAAGACGCACGATCCGCTGATTGTACTCGTGATCAAAGCGTGCGAGCGGCCTCGACCATATTTTCTATTTTGGCGCGCAGCACCGGGATGTTGCGTGATGGATGGCGGCCGAAGCCGCATGACGGCGAAACCCAGAGGCGCTCTTCGCCCACCGCCCTCGCCCAATCGGCGATCCGTTCGCGGATTTTCTTCACCGGTTCAACACGGTAGTTGGCCTCGTCGACGATGCCGGCGGCGAGCTGCATGCTTTTCGGCATGTTTTTAAACGCGTCCCGCTCCAAGTATTGGAAGAAATACTTGGCCTCGAAAACCGCCACGTCAACGATACCATCGAGGCGCTGCAGGATATCCACCCACGGCGCGCAGTGGAGCGCATGGGAGATCGGCCGTCCTGCCAGATTGCCGTTGCAAAAGTGCAGCGACCGCGTCGCCTTGACGCCCTCAAAGCACGGCGCGATCAGGTCGGCCGCCTGCTGCGCGGTCATCATTCCCATATTGACTTCGGAGCCGAAAATCGGCGCGTCGAGCTGCACGTTCGGACACCCCTCGTCGGCTATCGTGCGCAGCTCGCGGTTGATGACCTCGGTAACAGCGGGCATTTGCGGGGTGACGGCGTCGAGTTGATCGCGGCCGGCGACGATGACCTCGTATGGGGCGACCACGGCGGCTTTGCGCACGCCGCCCGGCAGCTGCTTTTCCCGCCGGTAGGCGGCGAGATAGCCAAGACCTTCAGGCGCCGTGATCTTGCCGACCACCTTCGCATGAGCCATGTCGTCGTAATCAAAAACGTCGTCAGCCTGAGGTTTGTCGATTTCCAGCCCGGTCAGGCACTTGTGCATGTGCATGACAAAATCGAAGGTGAAGTATTCGCCGCCGGTCCATTCGTCGAGACCGAGATCCCGCTGCTCCTGGATGGCTTTCGCCGCCGCGCGATTGAGAACTGCTTCACCCTCCTGACGGGAAAGCTTGCCGGCATGATAGCCGGCCAAATCTTGTTCCAGCTCCGGGTAAGGCCACCATGATCCTACGACGGTAGTGCGAACGGCCATTGCAAAATCTCCCCTGGCATCGTTGCGGCAAGCTTTGGCGCCTGCCTTGATCAAAAAAAGCGGTGCGGCAAAGCGCGCCGTAACACACTTGGCGCGCACCCCTCGCGTCCGAGGAGAACCGCGATGAGAGGCTTTCACCGCCGGCCGGTGAGCGCACCGCCCGGCGGTTTTGCCTTTGGGTTCGTCAGCGGATCACGAGTACTGGACCGGCTCGAATGCGCTATCGAGCGCGATCTCCGGGGTGGTTTTGTTGAACACCACGTCCAGGTCGTATTTGAACTTCTTGCCTTTCTTCCACTGTCCGCCGACGAGCGGCGTCGTGCAAACGTTAGGAACCGGATTGGTTGGGCCGCCTTTCCAGGTGACGTGACCGACGAGGGAATTGTAGTCGGTCTGTGCGATGGCATCCCGGATTGCGCTGGCCTCGAGTTTCTGCGCGCGCTTAAGGACGTCGACCGCAACTTCGAGGTTGGCGTGCTGGAAGCCGATCGGCTGAAGTCCACTGCTTGCCGGTCGCTGCTTCGTAGGCGTCGCAATACTGCTGCGCGGTCTCGCCGGTAAGTCCGGATTTGAACGGCGCATGGTGGGACCACCACACTTCCGTCGACATGCCGACGCCGCGGTCGCCGAGCGCCTCGACAGCGGTGGGAAACAGCAGCGCCTTTAGCGGCGTCACGATTTTCGGCTGGTAGCGCTGTTGGGCGCACTGCGTCCAGAAGATCGCGAATTGCGGCGGGTTGAAGATACCGCAGACGATGTCGCAATTGGCCTTCTTCAGTTCGGCAATTTGCGCGGTGAAATCGTCCGACAAAGCGGGATAGAGGCCGACATTATGTACGTTGAAGCCCTTCGACGCGAAAAAGCCCGGTAATCCATGCTGCTCGTCATTGGCCGCCATTCCGTCGGGATCATTCGTGAACATCGTGCCGACGGTCTTGTTCGTCGGCAGCGACAGCCACATGTCCACGAACAGGTTCGCGGCCATGTCGAACCCCCAATTGAAGTGATAGGTCCACTCGAAGCCTTTCTTCGGGTCGCCCTTGCGCCCAAAGAACCATGACTGCCAGACCTCCGTCGTGGTGATGCAGGGGACGCCCTTTAACTCGCATTGATCGGAGACCGGATTGCACGTTTCCGAGGACGCGGAAGCGAGCATGAGATCAATCTGGTCATTGTTGATCAATTGCGCGGCCAACTCGGAAGCGCGGTTCCCGTTCGACTGGCTGTCCTTATAGATGATCTGAACGGGATGGGTTTCGCCGGCGATGGTGATGCCTTTTTCGAGCGCCTTTTGCGCGCCGGCGAGCACGAACTTGTCAGCCTCGGCGAATGAGGCAATCGCACCAGTCTGGGGACTGACCATGCCGATCTTGACCGGGCGTCCGGCGGACTTGGCAGTCTGAAACACCCACGGAGATGTAATAACGCCGGCACCGCCGGCGGCCATCAGTTTCACAACGTCGCGGCGATGAAGACCAGCCTTCGCGCCGCGGCAAGCATTCGTCAATACAGATTTCACTGTCATGTTTCTTCCCTCCCTTTATTCCCTCAGGCGTCTCATCGCGCCGAGTTTCGGTAACGACACGGTCGTCGTGAATTGGTCCGATCGCGTTGTTTGATCCCCTATTTTCCGAACCGTCAGAATTTTGCGCACCATTTCAGCACGCCTTCCTGGAAGCTCGGACGTTCCCTGATAGCATCGGCCCAGGCGCTCACGCGGGGGAAACGTTCGAACGGGAAATCGACCCCCACCAACGTGAAGTGCAACGGCACCCACGCGATATCGGCGAGCGAGAACTGATCGCCGACAAGCCACTCGTGCTGATCAAGCTCGCTTTCGACCTTGCCGAAGAGATCAAGCAGCCGCCGCTCCGCCGCGTCGATCTTTTCCTGCGGCAGACCGTTCCCGCTGGTGGCGGCGCTGTGAAAGGCAAGCAATTCCGGATCGCGCTGCAAGGCGCGGTACTGCGCATCTTCGGTTTCGTTCTTGCGCAACACTTTGCCGATCTTTCTGGTGTAGATCAGCGTCTTCACGGCCGGGACATGGATCTCGGTCGCGGTGTGCAGCCAGTCGCGCACCACCTTCCGCTCTTCCGGCGATTTGGGTTGCAGCGGCGGATCGGGAAAACGTTCGTCGAGATATTCGATGATCTCGTTCGACTCGATGTGCACGACGCCGTCATGGACCAATGTCGGCACCAGCCCCTTGGGGTGGATGCCGAAATATTCCGGCGTCACGGCCTCTTTCTTGCGCAGGTCGAGATGGTGGCTGGTCCATGGCAGGTCTTTTTCCACCAGCGCCATCCGCACGCGCATCGAGCAGTTCGACATGTCGGAATGGAAGAGGTGCAAACCTTCCAGCTTGGTCACGCTTTTGTTGGTCGGATTGACGATCACGGGCCCACCTCCTGTTGGGATACGGATGGTCCCGCGCCGGGTAATCCGGCGGCACGCCGGCAAGCCATCCATTCCTCCCCAATATGTTTTTGCTTTTGGTCAGGTCCTTGATAATAGATCAGGTCGAAAAATTTGATAATGAGCTAACTTAGAAACGGATCGTTCTCACAACACGAACAATAGATCATGGACGAGCTGGCCGGGATTCGCATGTTCGTTCGCGTGGTCGAGGGCGGCAGCTTCGTTTCGGCCGCCCGCCGGCTCGGCGTCTCCAAATCGGTCATCACTAAACGCGTGAAGGAACTGGAGGACAGGCTCAAAGCCCAGCTTCTGGTCCGCTCCACGCGTCGCCTGACGCTGACGGATGCCGGCGCCAGTTATTTCGAACGCTGCGCCAGGGTGGTGGCCGAGTTGGACGAGGCGCAGTCGGCGGTGCGCTCGCTGACGGTCGGACTCAGCGGGACGTTACGGCTGAGCTGCATTGCGTCGTTTCTTGCGCATCAGCTCAGCCGGGATGTCTGCCGGTTCCAGCAACAGCATCCCGAATTGCTGGTCGAACTGCACCACAACGATCGCATCTACGATCCCATCCAGGAAGGCTACGACATCTGCATTCAGCCGAGCGAAATCGGCGGACAGGACATTATCCGTCAGCCGATCGTCCAGTTGCGGCGGCTGCTGGTCGCGGCGCCGGACTATTTCGAGCGCCACGGCCGGCCGAACCATCCCGACGAACTCTCGTCGCATCGGTTCGCGCACAACAATTACATCCTGCCGGTCGGCGACATTACGTTTACCGGCCCAAGCGGAACGGTGCGTACGCCGCCGATCCGGCCGGTCGTGCTCTCGAATAGCATCTGGATGATCCGCGAAGCGGCATTGGGCGGCGACTGCCTCGCCATCCTTCCCATCTATTCGATCGTGGACGAAATGAGGAGCGGCGCGCTCATCCCGGTATTCGATGACTTCATGGTGCAGTCGGCGATGCTGAGCGCGTTCTATCGCCGCTCGCCGCAAGTGCCCGCCAAAGTACGCATGTTGCTCAAATATCTGATCGAGCAATACGGCGACCGGCCGCCATGGGAGCAGCGCCTGGTCTACGACCGGCCTCACCTGCGACGGATTCTGTCACTCGCAGCATGCTCTTCGTGACTAACAAAAACAGGCCATTTGGTCGGACAAATACAGGGAGGAAGACGCCATGATCACGCTCTATCACCACGGATCGTCGGTTTGCGCCGCCAAGGTCCGCCTGGTGCTCGCCGAAAAATCGGTGCCGTGGGACGGCGTCTATGTCGACATTTTGCGCGGCGACCAGTTCGATCCGGCTTACCAGAAGCTCAATCCCAAGGCGGTCGTCCCCACTCTGATCCACGACGGAAAAGTCATCATCGAATCGACCGTGATCTGCGAATATCTCGACGAAACGTTTCCCGATCCGCCGCTTAAGCACGCCGCGCCCGAGCATCGGGCCACGATGCGGTTGTGGACCAAGGCGGTCGACGAATATCTACATCCGGCCTGCGCCGAACTGACTTTCGCGTCCTGCCACCGTTACATCATCGGGCGGCTGACGCCGGAGAAATTGACGGAATTTCTTGAAAGCACGCCGCCGATTTCCGTCACCGCGCACTGGCACGCGCGCAAGAAGGAGATCGTGCGTCAGGGCATGGCGGCGCCGGGCGTCGACCGGACTTTCCGTCTCTACGACAGCTATCTGCAGAAGATGGAAGATACTTTGCGGCAACAAAGCTGGCTCGCGGGAGATACATTCTCCCTCGCCGACATCGCCATGGCTCCATACGTAAACCGGCTGGATATGTTGGGAATGTCGGATATGTGGACTGTAACGCGGCCGCGGCTCACGGAATGGTTCGGGCGGATCAAGTCTCGGCCAAGCTTCAAGCCGTCGCTGCTCGACATGTGCCCGCCGGACCTTACCGCCGACCTCAAGACGTTCGGCACGCGAAGCTGGCCGGATGTGAAGCGCCTGCTGGCCGCATAGTCCGCCGCCGGCACGTCTCGGGTTTCACTTGCGCTCAAATCCGGGCTAAATTTGCCGACCTTCAAAGGGCGGGACAGTTGCCAATGAACGTCGGGGCGGATGACGGGGTCGAGACGATCTATGATGATTTCGCAACGCCGGGCGCGTGGCCCGGCGACAAGTGGTACCGGCACCGGGTGCCCGCATGTGATCTTTGGGATCCGGCGACGGTCGTGACCTGCACCGGAGCCCCGGAAAGAACGCTCGCGGTCGAGGCGCGGCGCTTCACGCTCGGACGGCACGACGGACACGACAACGTCAAGGCGCTGGTCTACTCGACCGTGGAATTCGCCCCGGGCGAGGACGGGCTCATCTCGGTCGCGACCGACATGCGCGTCACCACCTTCGGCACCGACCGTAATCCGTACGGCGTCGATGCCGGCGACGTGCGCCTCGGCTGCGGCGCTCTCAACACCATCGATTTGAAGACCTGGATGGTTTTCGATTTCTTCGTCAGCGGCAGCCGCATCGTCCCGCTTTACGAGAGGCTGCCGTTCGGCGTGAGCAAGTACAATCCCTACCCAGCATTCACGGAATTGATCCCGATCGAGGCGCCGACGAAGCAGGGTGAGTGGCACCATTACGCGATCCGCTACGACCGCAGCCACGACAAAGTCGTATGGCTGGTCGACGGCAAGATCGTCGCCGAGCGCGAACGGGTCGGCGCACCGCCCGGCGAGCCAGGCCCGATCGTGAAAGTCGACAGCATCAAGATTGGCGGCGGACTGTTCACGCTGTTCGGCGATCTTAAAAACGATCGCGAAAAGGCCGGAGATCGCGCCGGTATCGCCGGACTCGATCCGCGTTACGAGCGGACCCTGTTCGGCCAGGGCGCCCGGGTGGAGTTCAGGCCATTCAAGGTCGCACGCCGGTAAGACCGGTTGCCAAGTCGCAACAATACTAAGGGAGACACCGCATGGTGCACGCGTCGAGAACGATCAAGGTCAACAACGATCCGACGGAGCCGCCACTGACACGCAGCCTGGTCTGGCGCGGCCTGGTGATGAAGGCGGAGAATCCATTGCCCTTCGTGCCGGTCATTACCAGTTGCAGGGTCATCGAACGGCGCAAGGACAGTCTGGTTCGCGAGATCGTCGACAAGGGCGACACCATCACCGAGGTGGTGACGTTTCACCCGGAACGCATGGTCAAATTCGAGCGCACGTCAGGGCGCGTGCCCGGCACCATCCTCAACGAGATCGTCGAGGACAAGGATGGCGACCTGGCGCTTCGTTTCACTTTCACGCTTTCGATCGAAGGCGTCGCCGACGGCAGCGCCGAGGAAAAAGAGTTCGCCGGCAGCATGGAAGAGGGTTATCTGATGGCAGTGCGCGCGACCCTCAAGGCGATGCGAAAGCTGGCTAGCGAAAACACGCTGACCGCTGCGGCCACTTAAAGCGCGGCCCACAATCATGATGCTCGCTGCGAACATTCTTGTCGGAATCGTTGCCGCACTGCATGTTTATTTCTTGGTGCTGGAGATGTTTCTATGGACCAAGCCGCTCGGTCTGAAAACATTCCGCCAGACCCAGCAGAAAGCTGACGATTCCGCCGTGCTCGCCGCCAACCAGGGCCTTTACAACGGCTTCCTGGCGGCTGGCCTCATCTGGGGACTGATCCATCCGGATGCCGGCATTGGCTTCCAGATCAAGGCGTTCTTCTTGCTGTGCGTGATCGTGGCCGGACTCTATGGCGGATACTCGGTGAGCGTGAGGATTATTCTGATCCAGGCGGTTCCCGCGGCGCTGGCGCTCGCCTTGCTGTGGCTCGGCTAGCCTTCCGATTTCGAAAAAGTCCACGGTTTCTGCTGCATCTATTTTCCTGGCCGCTGGCGCTGAACGTCTTTGTTTTCAGCCTGGTGCTTGGCGCGACGTTTCGGCTCGCGCGGTCGCTGTGGGCGTGCATGGTCGCCCACAGCGCCAGCGACTTCATCGCTTTTGTGTTGTTTCATGGCCGTTAGGATTTCACCGCAGCCCCGCCTGCTTCACCAGCGGGAATGTCTCGGCTTTGAATTGCTCCATGCCCTCGACGTAACGCGGCCATGACAGGACGATCCCATCGAAGCCGGCGCGTTCGAGAAGCGACAAGCCATCGACTATCTGTTCCTTGGTGCCGATGAGCGGATAGCCCACCCAACCGGCGATGAAGTGCTCCTTCAGGTGTTGCAGCACCGGCGCCGGAATCGACTGCGAATTGATGCCCATGACGCTGACGAGGTTCTCGACGCCTTCCCAATCGCCCTTTTTGAAAACGGTCTCTTCGTAGAAGGCGCGCGCCTCGGCTTCGGTGTCGCCCTGGAAAATGTAGGCGTTGGTCCAGACCTGAATCTCGCGCTTGCATTCGTCCCAGGCGGTCTTGCGCGAGGCGTCGACGCGCTTGCGCACGCCGTCAAAATCGTGCGCGTCGAGATTGATGAAATTGACATCGGCGAATTGCGCCGAGAACTGACGGCCCTTGGCAGAGGCGCCCGCGCACATGATTGCCGGGTGCGGCTGCTGCAGCGGCCTCGGCGCGATCAGGGCGCCCTTGACGTTATAGAATTTGCCGTCGAAATCGAACTCCTTCTCGCTGGTCCACAACCGCTTGATGATCTCGATCCATTCGATCGCCATGTCGTAGCGGGTGTCGTGCTCGAGCAACGGCGCACCGAACATCTCGATCTCCGGGCGATACCACCCGGTCACCACGTTCAGGGTAAAACGGCCGCCGCCGATATGATCGATGGTGGCGCCCTGCTTGGCTGCCATCACCGGATGCATGGTCGGAACGTGCGACGTGGCGAAGACGGCTGAATATTTTGTCAGCGCGCTCATCGCCGCGGCGAAAGTGAAGCATTCAAAACCTTCACCGTTGAAATTGGTGGCGCCGCCGAAGCCTTTCCACCGCCCGACCGGCACGATGGCTTCGAACTCCATCTCGTCCGCCATCCGCGCGAGTGCGACGGCACTATCCCACCTGGCCTGCAAAATACCGTCGATCGACGACATGGTGCAGCCGCCGCTGAGATTGGTGCAAAACGTCCCGAGCTTCAGCTTGCGGTCGTTGAAAAGCGGATTGCTCGCCTCTCGCAGCTGATCGGCTCTAGTTCGTATGTTCACCGGTTTCCTCCCCCTGCATTCTCATTGTCTTTCGTCGCTGCTAGACTGTCCCGGATTTGGCCGGCGCTCAAGACGAACTAACATTGATGCAGCCTTGCATTTTCGGCGCGGCATTCACCACTCGCCGCTGGAGGACGTCGCAAGTTTGCGATCAGGACTTCCGCGCCAGGGCCGATGCTTTGAGCGTGGAAAAGGAGTCATCCATGAGCGAGGACCAACCGCTTGCCGGACGGGTTGCCATCGTCACCGGTGGCGGCCGGGGACTTGGCCGCGCCATGACGCTTGGACTGGCGCAAGCCGGCGCGACAGTAATAGCGACCGCGGCGCGCGAAACGGACGAGCTTGAGCGCGTGGCGGGCGAGGCTGCGCCCGGCCGCGTCCTTCCGGTTGTCGCCGACGTCACACGGGAGGACGATTGCACGCGCGCCGTTGCTGCGGCGCTCGACCATCGTGGCCGGCTGGATATACTGGTCAACAATGCCGGCCGCGGCATGAAATACGTCAGCGAGAATTTCCTGACCAAGCCGACGAAGTTTTGGGAAACAGCACCGGATGTCTGGCGGCTCGTCATCGATACCAACATCGTCGGTCCGTTTCTGATGGCGCGCGCTGCGGTGCCGGCAATGCTGGCGGCAGGCTGGGGGCGCATCGTCAATATTTCGATGAATACCGACACGATGCGGCGGCGCGGTTTTTCGCCTTATGGACCGTCCAAGGCCGCGCTGGAATCCGCGACCATTATCTGGTCGCAGGATCTCGCCGATTCAGGAATTACCGTCAACGCGCTGCTGCCGGGAGGGGCGACGCTGACCGGAATGATCCCGCCAAGCTTTCCCGACCATCTGCGCGCCGGTCTGCTGGATCCGTCGATCATGGTGCCACCACTGCGATGGCTGGCGAGCACGAGGTCGGATGGGGTGACAGGACAACGCATCATCGCGGCGGATTGGCGCGAGGAAAGCCCCGTAGCGTTGGCGGCCGGCTGGTAGAACGGCGCTATGCCCGACCTTGAGAATTGGCTGAAACAGTTTGGCTTGGAAGCGTTGGCTGGCGTGCTGGCCAGCAACGACGTCGACCTCGACATCCTTCCAGATTTGACCGAGGTGGATTTCGAGAAGCTCGGGATTTCCCTCGGTCATCGGCGAAAACTCATCAAGGCGATCGCCACGCTGCGCGGCGCACCCGTCAAGGCAGCGGAGACGGTGGCCGAAGCGCCCGCGACACCTCTCAAGGCCACACCAACGCCGGAAGCCGAGCGTCGCCAGGTCACGGTCCTGTTCAGCGACCTCGTCGGTTCGACGGCGCTGGCCACCGCGCTTGATCCCGAGGACATGAGCGACCTGATCAAGCGCTATCAGGATGCCTGCGCCGGCGCGATAGCGCGGTTTGACGGCTATATCGCCAAATTCCTCGGCGACGGCGTGCTCGCCTATTTCGGCTATCCGCAGGCGCACGAAGACTCCACCGAGGGCTCCGTGCGCGCGGCGCTTGCCATCGTCGACGCGGTTTCGCGGATCGAGCTGCCGGACGGCCGCCGCTTGGAGACCCGCATCGGCATTGCGACGGGATTGGTCGTTGTCGGCGATATCATCGGCAGCGGCGCCGCGCGCGAAGAATCGATCGTCGGCGAAACGCCGAACCTTGCCGCACGCCTGCAAACGCTGGCCGAGCCGAACACCGTCGTCGTCGCCGACGCGACTTACCGCTTGCTCGGACGCACGTTCGAATACGAAAGCCGCGGCGAGCACACGCTCAAAGGCTTCGCCAAACCGGTGCCGGCCTGGCGAGTGTTGCGGGAAGCGCCGCTGGCGAGCCGCTTCGAAGCGGCGCGCGCGACAATTCTCGCGCCATTCGTCGGCCGCGTGCAGGAAATGGGCTTGCTGCTGGAACGCTGGCGGCTGGCGCAACACGGCGAGGGCCAGACCGTCCTCCTCACCGGCGAACCCGGCATGGGCAAGTCGCGGCTGGTCGAAGCGCTGTTCGATCGCGTCGGCAGCGAACCGCATCGGCGCATCGTGGTGCAATGCTCGCCCTATCACGCCAACACCGCTTTCTACCCGGTGCTGCGTCAGATCGAACAGGCAGCCCGGTTCGCGCTCGAAAACTCGACCACGCAAAAGCTCGACAAGCTGGACGCCTGGCTGGCGAAGGCGGGCATGCCCCTTTCACCAATCGCTCCGCTTCTTGCCAATCTTCTTTCGCTGCCGGCCGAGGGCCGCTACCCGCCGCTGGAGCTCGCGCCGGCGCAGTTCAAGAATGCGGCGATTTCCGCTCTGGTCGATTACATCCTGCATCTTTCCGAGCGCGACCCGGTGTTGCTCGACCTCGAGGATGCTCACTGGATCGATCCGACGACGTTGGAACTGATGACGCGCCTCATCAATTCGATCGCGGCCACGCGCGTCCTGGTCGTCGTCACCGCACGGCCAGAATTTGTTTCGCCATGGACGGGGCGGGATCACGTGCTGACGCTCGCACTCAGCCGGCTCAGCAAAACCCAGTGCGCCGAGATCGTCGCTGGAATCGCGGCCGCGCATTCGCTCACTTTGGAAGTCGTCGACGATATCCTGGCGCGGACCGATGGTGTCCCGTTATTCGTCGAAGAACTGACGCGCACAATGGCGGAATCGCCGACACTTGACCGTCTCTCGGTACCGGCGACGTTGCAGGATTCGCTGATGGCGCGGCTCGATCGGCTCGGCCCGGCCAAGGAGATCGCGCAGATCGCGGCCGCGATCGGGCGGCAATTCGCACAGGCACTGCTGGCCGCCGTCGCACCGGTCGGCGCTGGCGAACTCGAGGGCGCGCTGGCGCGATTGACGGAAGCCAGCCTGGTGTTTCCGCAAAGTCGCGCCATCGAGCCGACTTACAGCTTCCGCCACGCGCTGACCCGCGATGTGGCCTACGATAGCTTGTTGCGCTCGCGCCGGCAGCAGCTGCACGAACGCATCGCACGCACACTCGAGGAACGCTTTCCAGCGCTGGCGGAGGCCGAGCCGGAAATCCTGGCTTATCATTTCGGCCAGGCGGGAGTACCCGCTTCCGCGTGCATCTACAGCGAGCGCGCGGGCGACCGTGCCGCCGCCCGCTCGGCTTTTGCCGAAGCGGTTGCGCATTTTGACGCCGCACTGACGGAAATTGCGCGCATGCCGCCGGGCCGCGACCGCGACCGGCGGGAACTCGACGTTTTGCTCAAACGCGGACCGGCCGTCTTCGTTTACAAAGGCCTCCGGGGCCAGGTCGCCGAGGGCAACTATCAGCGCGCCTACGAAATCGCCAAGCCGTTCGGCGACGACGAAGCGCTGTTCAAGACCATCTGGGGATTGTGGCTTTGCTCAAACCTGAGCCGCCGGACCGCCGCAGCCCGCGACCGTGCCGAAGAATTGGTCGCGCTCGCGCAACGTTCCGGCGACGAATCGTTGATTCTTGAAGCCATACATTGCCGCTGGTCGACGTCGTTTTTTCGCGGCGATGTGCCGCGCACTTTAGGCGACGGCAGCGAGGGAATCCGTCACTACGATCCCGACCGGCATGGCCGGCTCGCCGCAGAGTTCGGCGGGCACGATCCGGGAGTTTGCGCCCATACCGTTATCGGATTGGCAATGGCGCAGATGGGCCGAATGAGCGAGGCGGCGGCCGCCGTCGAACGCGGACTTATGCTGGCCAAGTCGCTTAATCATCCAAACAGTTTGGCGTTCGGATGCATGAACGCGATGACGACGTATCAAATAATCGGGAACCGCCCGGCCGTCCTGCGGTGCGCATCGCTGGCGATCGAGATCGCGGACCGTTTCAATCTGCCCCCGCAGCGGTCCGTCAGCGTCTTTATGAGCGGATGGGCGCGGGCTCACGGCGAGGGGCTGGCTGCCGGACTTGGCGCCATGGAGGCAGAGTTCGCGCGAACCGCCGGCATGGGCCCGCTGCCGCAATACTATGCCTGCCTGCTCAGCAGCGTATTGCTCGCGTCCGGCGATACGGCGCGCGCGCTGGAGCTGCTGGGCCCCCTCCTGGACTCCGTCGACGAGCCGGGTGTCGGCTTTTATCTGCCGGAGGTTTATCGAATCCGCGGTGAGTGTCTGCTGCGGCTCGATCCGCCGCGCCTCGACGAGGCCGTGGACGCATTCGAAGCGGCCATCGCCGCGGCGAAAAACCAGCACGCGCTCGCATTTCAATTGCGGGCGGCGCTCAGCCTCGCGCGCGCCTGCGGCGCGGCGGGCACACCTGGAAAAGGGATTGCGCCGCTCCGCGAGGCCATCGCCCTGTTCGACGGCAGCGACGACCCGCCCGAGCTAGCCGAAGCGCGTCTGCTCATTTCCTCGCATACGCACTAAAGCGCGATCATTCAGATTGAGTCGACTGGCGCTCTGGCTTTTTGGTGGAACATGATCTTTTCGGAAAACCGGCTTCCACCCCGGATCAAGTCCGGGGCAGGCTTTTCCCGGATCATGCTCTAGGTTGGCGGCTGCCAAGCCGGCGCGGTGAGGCGGCGCTTGCCGTCGCGCGTGCGTCTTTCTGCACCGGCAGAAGACAGCTTATCCCAAAGCTGGCAGGTGACCGGCTTGTGTTTCTGATCCAGTCCTTCGCAATAGTTGGTGTATTCGCATACCCTCATGTCGCCGCCGAACCCCAGCAAAATTTTACGGAACCAGTCAGGATCGGCGAGCGTCTGGCGCGCCGCGCCGACGATGTCGCAGACGCCGCGGGCGAGATAATCCTCCGCCATTTCGAAATTGTGGATGCCGCCGGTGCACACGACCGGCACGGCGCTGCCGGCGTCCCGCACCGCCTTGCGGATCGCCGCCGTCGGCTCGGCGTTGCGGCCGAACGGCCCCCGCTCGTCGGAAATAAACTGCGGCATGCACTCGTAGCCGCTCTGCCCGGTATAGGGATAGGCCGCCGCGCCGACGGCCGGCTGCTTGGCGTCATCGAATTTGCCGCCGCGAGAGGTCGACAGGAAATCCATGCCGGCGCGGGCGAAGGCGGCGCCGAAAAAACACGCATCGCTGACGTCGCTGCCACCGGCAATGCATTCGTCGGCGAGGAACCGGCAGCCGACGGCAACCGCCTTGCCGACGCGGCGGCGGACCTCGTCAAAGACTTCGATTGGCAGCCGGATGCGATTTTCGCGCGATCCGCCATAACCGTCCGCGCGGGTGTTGGTACGTGAAAGAAACGACGCCATCGTGTAGGCGTGCGCGTAATGCAGTTCGACGCCGTCGAAGCCCGCTTGCTCGGCGCGCACGGCCGCGTCGGCAAACAAGCCGGGAAGCACTATCGGCAGATCGCGGATATGGGCGTGTTGCATGTCGGTGACGCGCTCGCGAAAACCGAATTGCAGCGCTTCCAGTTCGTCCGCCAAGAGGACGTGCGAAAGTTCGTCCTCGCTCATCGCGCTCAGCCGGACGCGGATATCCGCATCGGCAATACCGGGCAACGCGGCCCGATGCCGATCGGTGACGGCAAGAAATCGCTCGAAAAACTTTTTCGGATCAGGCCGGCGACGAATGGCGAGGAAATCGATGAGCTGGATCAAAAGGCGGGTACGGCCGCCGCTGGCGCGGCGCACCGTTTCAGTCAGGCGGGTGAGGCCCGGCAGGAAGCGGTCATGCCCGATGCGCAGCAGCGGACCGCTCGGCACGTCGCGTATTCCGGTCGCCTCGACCACGATCGCGCCGGGCTCGCCTTTGGCAAAGCGCTCGTACCACTCGATGACTTCGTCAGTGACAAAGCCCTCTTCGGTCGCACGCCACGGCACCATGGCCGGAACCCAGGTGCACTGGGCAAGCGACACCGGCCCGATATCGACGGCCGAGAACAAACGCGACGCAGCGGCTTCGGATGCGGAGGGAATACGTCCCGCCGCAGCCGTGAACCTGATGCGTTGCGGCGGTCTCCACACGTCCTTTTCTCCGCGGTTTCGGGGCGATAACCGCCCCCATGTCATATAGCGTTTGCCGGCGTTTCCGTCGCGCCGGCCGGCGCCTGCGCTTGCCAATATCGCCCGAAGCCTATAGCTAGGGCGCGCGCTGGTTGCCGGCAAATTACCCGTGTGACGCGCAAAGCGCCCGTAGCTCAGCTGGATAGAGCACCAGACTACGAATCTGGGGGTCAGGAGTTCGAAATCTCTTCGGGCGCGCCAATAAAATCAGGCTCTTCTCGCAATACTGTCTGCCCAGAAAACGGCGCCGGGCAGACCATGGGCAGAAAAATCCGCGAGCCCTAGAAACGGCCGCGGGTCGCGTTCGCCACCGCCCGCGCGCAAGCGATCGCCGTGTGTCGATCGAGGCATGTTGCGTCATGCTGAGAAAGACCAGCGCTGCGCCTGGTGGATTGACCACCGGAAAGATCGCCGCCGGCACGAGTAGAAAAGTTTCCAGCATCCCTATATTCTTATGCCGACGAGCCGCCGTCCCTTGAAATGCGTCAACCAATGACTCAAACGGCAGGTGACGGTCGCGAGCGCACTTGGGGATAGCACTGGGACTGACGCTCGTCCCCCCGGACCCCGGCTTTTCAGTGAGTCAGATCGTGCTCTGCGGGGTACTACCCGCCGGCATCGACGACAGTTTCCGCCGCCTATGATCGAGTAGCCGTTCCCTACAGCGGCGGCCGCGACAAAGTTTGTTCACAGGGGCATCGAACGGCGTTCATGTTCTGGCAGCTAGGCTAATCCGCTGAGCCAGTCTTCCCAGCGTGCGGCCCGTCGCGAAACTTCATTGCCTACTGAATGCGCAGAACACTTCGGCAACCTGCCGCTGCGACTGTTTAGAACATATGATTCAGTTTGCGAACGTCGCGGGAACGAGGCGGTAAAAAGTGTGGCGGCACAAGCGCGGCTGGGGAAGTCGTCGCTTGGGAACTCCTAAACACGGTTCCGCGTGTGTTCACGGGCAAAAGCTATGCAGTCTGGGTGCTTCCGGATGCTAGCGGGTGGGTCGCCATTCCCTACAGATTTGGAGCACCTCTTCGGCAGTTATTGAAAGCCCGCACGGTCTGCATTCAAATGTCTGCAAGGCGGATAACTGGCCGATCGGTGACCAGGCTCGCGCAAAATGCATTGCGTTACCGCAACCGGGGCACGCCGCTATTTCATCGGTACTAACTGTCTCGACCTGCATGTTTCCGCCCGTTCCACAACACTTACGCAAAAGAGCGCCGGGCACGGTACCGGCGGCCGGTTAGCGGCGGCTTAAGGCAGCGATGCTTGTTCAAAAAGAAGCCCCGGCGGGGTAAGTGCCAGGGCAAGGAGAGGGAACCGAGTGTGTGAGGCTCGGTATTGGGTGAGGCTACGCGCGCGACCGTCTCAGGCACCATTCCCTCAAATGAGGGGGTCGCGTGCCGGCGAACTTTGGATGCACGGCGCGCGCCGATCACCAAAGACGCTGTTTGATGCTCCGCTCGATGCTCGTGCTGAAGAGTTGCCCCTGATGCTGGACGTTTCGCCAGAGCGCGGCGCGGTTTTCACCCTTGAACTGAATAGCGTCTATCGCGGCAAATATGCCGATAGCGATGGCCAGGAACAGCAGGTGCCGCATGGCCTGCCTATCGGGGCGGTCGGGTCGTGGGCGAAGCTTTGGGGCGATCCTTGAGACGGCCCAGGAATGGCTGCCCATTGCACCCTAGGGTCCGCGCGAGCGGCAGACTATTCGGCACGGCCTCTTCCTGTGCCGCGGCCGTCAACCAGACTCGCGCCAGGATAAGGCACGCGTTGCGCGCAGCCGTATTTGGTGCGTCTCTGGACCAAGTGATGCACTGGTCGGCCATAGCTCTGAATTCCTCGGGCGTGGGCATCGCTGTGTCAACGAAAGGGGGAGAGCCCCACCGCGTTGGGGCGACAGCGGGGCTCTCTTGGGTCCGTGCCGAGCCGCGGGTTCGGGTGGGGAACAGGCTCGGCAGCAACACCCTACATGCCCGCGCTTAGCATTTGCTTGCAGCGATCGCTGAAACCTCGTTAACGCGATTGGCAGCCATCGCAACCCAGCGGGGTGCGTTGCGGTTGCTTTTCGGCCACCGCATCTTTCCGCGCATGACGAACAACAACCGAGTTGTCATTCGACTTCCCGCCCAGCGCCGAGCTTGCCGAGACCGCCGAACGTGCTGGCCTCAGCGCCGCGACGCTGGCACGGTTATCGTTGACGTGCGTGCTTTGACAATCGCAGCGATGTTTTGCCGAAACTGTTGACGGGACCAAGGTGCCTCTGGGTCTAAACGGCTTCGTGTTCGATCCTCACGCCCAACGACGTACTTTATGCAACCTACGATTAGTGTCGGCGGCGATCGACTGAAGAAATACCCCAACAAAACATGGTGTCTTGCGTGGACGGTTGGCGGAAAAACATCAAGGCACGTCAACAAAGACTGGTAGAGACCAGCCCTGAAAAAAGCTTGCGCGAATGGCCTGGGCAATGATGGCTAGGGGCGAGCGATACAATTATCCGGCCGGGCTGAGGGTCTGACGAGATCGCGCCGAGTACCGAGGCGTGATGTAAAGGTTGGGAGGGCGAACAGCACGTAATGCAGAGCCGGTCGATCCGGCGATCAGGACAACCACTTGGGCCAGAGCATTCTCGAATGCCAGCTTTTGACCGGGACCTGACCCGCGGAGGGCATTAAGAATAAGAAGTTTGGCGATGTGCCGGAAAATTTGAGTGAGCTGTGACCGCGGCCTCAATAGGTTGATTTCCTCTACACCAGTGCGATCACCGCAGCATATTCCCATCAATGACGGGCACCCTGCGCAAAATCCATTTTTACATCGAACGTGAGCAGGCGATCGAAGAGTGCAGACTTGCGATAATAGTGCCGCGCTGCGAACCTGCTGTCGGGGATGTTTTCGCTGCGATACTCTAGCAGTCCGAACCACAATAGTGGCCGCAGGATTCGCGCCTCCATGGCGTAGGCCGACCTATCCCAAGTCCCCGTCAGTGTGGCCGGCTCCGGAATGGTGCAGAGCCGCGTCAGCTTCTCGCTGGTTTGCCAGTCGCCTGCGGAAACCGATAGCGACCACAGCACAACGCCAATGTCAGCCTGCGGCCATGAGCCGAGCAAGCTGCGGCCGAAATACCCGAGGTCCATGCGCCAGAACGCAATATGAAACAGAATCGCTAATAAGCTACTTTGCCGCTCATGGCTCAGCATTGATTTTCCCAAGGGCGTCGTCACCAACTTGCCGCGCTGCGCGTGGACCAGAGTAGCTGCCTGCGCGAGGATCCGGACAATATGCAAGGGCAGGAAGTCGGGTTCGTTGATCACCTTGTTCAACCGGAACGCATCGGCTTGGTTGTAGTGCGGCCATTCGATGAGACCGCGCATTTCGGCCACCACAGACCGCGACAGATTGCCGGTGGCGGTTAGCGAAAGGCCGTTGCGCTCTATCGCCTGCCGCAGCAGAACGAGAGTGTTGCGCGTAACAGCTGAGCCTGCGCTCTCATCCGCACTGAGATCATTGGTGATGCGGATCGCGTTCTGACGGGCCGATGGCTCCTGCCGCAGTGCCCGCAAGCTGTCGAAGGTGAGTAGCGTCCACGCCGGCTCGATACCGTCAAGCCACTGCCGCACTTGTTGATCCTGCAGAAAATCCTCTGCAACCATGGCTCAACTCGCCATGCCGTTGAGCCGTGAGGCCGATGGCGCTGCGCTCAGCCACTCGCTGAGCTTCGACCACCGCCGCCGGCCCGAGACATTGCGCACCGCGATGGCAACAGCCTTCTTCTGCCCGACCAGCACGACAAGCCGCTTGCCGCGGGTGACGCCGGTATAGAGAAGGTTCCGTTGCAACATAGCGTAGTGCTGCGTCATGACTGGAATCACCACGGCGGGGTATTCCGATCCTTGGCTCTTGTGGATGCTCGCGGCATATGCCGGCACCAGGGCGTCGAGCTCGCCAAAGCCATAGGTGACCGTGCGTCCGTCGAAGCTGGCGGTGAGGTTGCCTTTCTCAGGCTCAACGTCCGCCACAAAGCCAATGTCGCCGTTGTAGACCTCCTTGTCATAGTCGTTCTCGATCTGCATGACCTTGTCGCCGGGCGCAAAAGTCCAGCCAAACCTCTCGACCTTGCGTTCGCCCGCAGGGTTCAATGCAGCCTGGAGTTCAATGTTGAGGGAGCGGGCTCCGACGCCGCCTCGGTTCATCGGGCAGAGAACCTGGACGTCGCGGATTGGATCGAGACCAAAGCGGCGCGGAATGCGGGTTTTGACCAGCTCGATGATGCGCGGAACCGCGGTCTCGGGGTCGTCAGCCTCGACAAAATAGAAGTCGCTCTCAGCTTCGGGTTTGCGGAGATCAGGCATGACACCTTGGTTGATGCGGTGCGCATTCACGATGATCTGGCTTTGGGCCGCCTGCCGGAATACTTCGGTGAGGCGCACTACCGGCACCGCGCCGGATGAGATGACATCGGCCAGCACTTGGCCGGGCCCAACTGAGGGAAGCTGGTCGATGTCGCCAACGATCAAAAGGGCGGCTTTATCCGGCACAGCCTTCATGAGCGCCTGCATCAGCATGACATCCACCATTGAGGTCTCGTCGACAACCAACAGATCACAGTCGAGCGGGTTATCATCGCTACGCTTGAAGCCGCCGCTTTTAGGGTCAACCTCGAGCAGCCGGTGGATGGTCTTGGCCTCGAAGCCAGTCGCCTCGGTCAGACGTTTCGCAGCGCGGCCGGTCGGAGCGCACAGTAGAATGTTGGTGCCCTTCGCCGCGAGGATGCGCAGAATGGCTTTGACGATAGTAGTTTTGCCGACGCCAGGGCCACCGGTCATGACCAGCACCTTGGACATCAGTGCGAGCCGGACCGCGGCGGCTTGGCTTTCTGCAAGGGCGAGACCGATATGCTTTTCGACCCATGGGAAGGCCTTGTCCGGATCGATCCAGGGCCAAGGCAGCTTGCCATTTGCCAGCCGTATCAGCCGCTCGGCGGTGGTGCGCTCTGCGCGATACAGGCCGGCCAGAAATACAGACGGCGTCTCACCGACCCGGTCGGCGACCACCGTGCTCTCCTGCAGTTCGAGATCGAGCGCAGTCCGGATCAGTTGATGCGGCACCTCGAGCAGTTTCTCCGCCAACGGTATCAATTCTTCTGTCGGCAGGCCGCAATGGCCCTCATCCACGGCCTCGGTCAGCGCATAGGAAATGCCCGCGCGAACCCGGATCATTGCGGTTTTCTCGATACCGAGCTTCATGGCGACGGCGTCGGCGGTCTTGAAGCCGATGCCGCGGATGTCGCGCGCCAATCGATACGGGTTCTCGGTCATGACCTGGATGGCGTCGGAACCGTAGGTCTTGAAGATCCGCACCGCCCGCGCCGTGCCGACGCCATGGCTGTGCAGAAAGACCATGATTTCCCGCACCGCCTTCTGCTCGGCCCAGGCGGCGACAATGCCCGCCGCCCGCACTGGGCCAATGCCATTGACCTCACGCAATCGGTCGGGTGTTGCCTCGACCACGTCGAACACCTTCTCGCCGAAGGCGCGCACCAGCTTCTTGGCGTAGACCGGACCCACTCCCCGGATCATGCCGGACGAGAGATACTTCTCGATGCCGTCGGCCGAGGTCGGGGGCGATGTGCGCAGGAACCGCGCCTTGAACTGCTGGCCGTGGGTCCGATCGTTGACCCATTCGCCTGACGCCGTGATCCACTCACCGGCTGCAATGGTTGCGGCATGGCCGACAACGGTCACGACATCACGATGCCCGCGCGCCTTGGCCCGCAGAACGCAAAAGCCATTCTCGGCATTATGGTACGTGACGCGCTCGACGAGACCGGCAAGAACCTCCTGCGGTTGGTTCTCGGACGGGTGTTTCATGGTCGGTGCGGCAGAATCATCAATTATACGCAACGGAGTTAGTCATCGGATCGTAGTAGGCTACAGTGCGTCGTGGCTTGTGTTGGCCATATCCAGCACGGCTATTCCATCATGCCGGCCAAGGCTGCGCTGCGTTGCCAGAGCAATAAAGCAGATAGGTCGTCTTGGGCCCACGACGACGGAGTAGTCGCCACGGATTTGTAAAAGTATTGTCCAGTCGTCTCGGCAATGTCTGGCGAAGAAGCCAGATAGACAATCGTTTCTGCGCCATTAATAGGAGATATCGCAAAAAGCTTGGCAAGCCAAACGACGCGCGACATCAAGGCACCGCTTTGGTCGCCAAAGCGTGTGGCGACGAACCCGGGATGCAGGCAATTCGCAGTAACACCCGTGCCCTGTAGGCGGCGAGATAGTTCACGCGTGAACAGGATGTTGCATAACTTCGACCGAGCATAGGCTTTCATGGGTCCGAAGCTCTTTGCCGATTGAAGATCATCGAAATCCAACGTGGCGCCTTGGTGCGCGGCGGAAGCCGTATTGATGATGCGCGCGGGGCTTGAGGCTGAGAGCCGCTCGCGCAATCCCGCTGCAATGACGAAATAGGCCATGTGGTTGAGCGCGAAGGTACATTCAAGCCCATCTTCCGTGAGTTGACGCTTCGCGAATAGCGCGCCAGCGTTGTTAATCAGGATGTCTATGCGTGACTCGTGATCAGCGATTTGAGCCGCCACGCGTTTCATCTCGGCCAAGCGTAAGAGATCGGCAAAATACACGGAGTGGGTGATACCAGGCGCGCTGTCGCGAAGCTGTGCGAGCGTCGCGTCCCCGCGGCTCTTGTCCCGTGCGACTAAGACAATCCGGGCGCCCATTTTTGCGAGTGCTACCGCGGCGACTTCGCCAATTCCGGACGTGGCGCCTGTGATGACAACAGTCTTCCCTCTCATAGGCGATCTCATCTGTGCTGACTGGTGGCGAACAACCACATGGTATGCAAATTTAAGACTTCAATCATCACGGAAAAGATGCAGCCCAGAGTGGACCCGTATCAATGCAGAAACGGCCTACTAACGACATTCAATGTCTTGCTGCTTCTATGCCAGCGCCCAGCCAGCAAAGCGAATTTCTTTGATCATGAACGTGTGCGTGTCACCCAATTGTAACCGCCGATCCCGACCCCACATGAAGGGTGCATCAAGAGGAGGGCTGGTGCCCTCGCCAACCTGCCACGCTGCGGCAAGGTGGTTTCCACGAAAGTGGGATGTGGCCGTTTCCACGGCAAACGTAGCAGAGCGGCGCCAGCCCTCGCTTTGGCAGGAGGGCTCAATGACGGCGGCAATTTCTAACCACGACAGCCTAATAACACGCAGAAGCATCTTCATTGGCGCTGCTGCCTCACTGATAGGCGCGCCTGCCATCGTGCGGGCCGCGAGTCTGATGCCGGTGCGCAGCTTGAGAGGACCGATTGGGCCTCAGTATGCCGGGTTCTGCGAACGTTTATTTTATCACTCGCTGGACAGCAACTTGAGGGCAGGCCGAATGAGTACGGTTCTCAACGGGAAAATAGTTCCAGCAGCCGAAGCCCGCCGGATGGTTGCGCATGCGCGGGCAGAGGCATGGCTGCCACCGGAGGCGCCGTACTGACTCACGCCGAGCAGATATCCACAAAGGCACCGATAATGCCTATCTTGCACAACGGCTCGGGGCCCCTACCCCACCGCAACGCCAATATGATCCGGGTTGCATACCGTGGATTGATTTATTGTTCTTCCGTCTCGGAACGGGCGCCGTGCTTACGTTCAGGGACGGACGAAATGGGAGTAGCCGTCCGAATTGTTTCGTACTCTGTAACGACAAGCACACCAGGGACCGGCTCCTCGAGCACGTCGATGATCGTGTCCTCAACCTCCACCATTTGTTTTGGCGTCTTCCTTGGTACCTTTCTTGCCGCGGTCTTTGGTGGCCGCTGTTTCTTGGCTATAGGTTTCGCGGCACCCTTGACCGCACGCCGGACCTTGGACTTTACCTGCTTCGGCGTCGTGCGCTTTGCGGCCTTTTTGCGCGCCGGTTTGGCGCTGGTCTTGCCGCGTTTTGAGCTTTTCTTGCGCGTCGCAACACGCTTCTTTGCTTTGGCCATGGCTGTCCCCTGTGAAATATGCCGCTGGCAAGCCAATCTCAAAGCAAGCCAACTGGGCTGACATTATCGCTCAGCAATTCGTCACGCCACTTTATCCCGCATCTCGCGGATGATGCCCCACTCGCGCATAGATTGGCCACAGCGACAATTACCGTAATGCAGCGATTCGGTAGCCTTCGGGGGAAGAGCGGACGTTCCTGGCGCACGTTCGGTACGGCGCTTTTTGACCCAACGCGGGGGCTCGCCTCGCCGGGTTGCGGCGGCTCGCCTCGCTGGGTTAATGCCACGTTAACGCGGTGCACTGGATGGTCAGCATGAGAACAACCGCCTCGGAGAACTTGCGATGCTGCCCGAACACCGAGTACTTCTCGAGGACGAACCCTGTCCCATTACCGATCAAATGCTGGGCGAGATGTATCGCACCAGCGCGCATGGGCTGAACGAACTCATTGCGACGGTCTCGCCAACCGCAAGGGTCTTGCTCGCTGTGTATTGCTACCGCCGCGCCCACCTTGCTTCGATTGGACTGGCGATCGCGGCCACCTGCGAGAAAGACAAACTTATCTCCTTGGGGGGCAATGCAGGTGCTGTCTTGTTCGAGCGATCGCGGGAAGCTCCGAAGTCACTGTCCATTGATGCCCACACAAACGGCCGCCGGAAAATTACTCTGGCGACTGAGCCATTTCGTCAGTTAAGGGCAATCGAGGACGATGAGGATTAGGGTTCAAGACGGATCGCATTTGGTAGCGTGGAGTCGAGAGAAGCATGACTGATAAAGCCGACCACGTTGCGTGGGCCACCGAAGCCGTCGACGTTTTTCAGCGGCATTGCCGCACTGGTGACGAACATGCCATTGCAGACCTGATTTGCGACCTTGGGCACCTCGCGGAGGAGCGCGGCTTCGACTTTCTTAGCGAGGTCAAGCGGGGGATTGGGCACTGGTATGCGGAACATCATGCTGCTGACGGCGAGCGTCTCGGTCCGGACGCCGCAGTCGAGATCACCATAAATCCACGTTAATCGAGAACTTTCGACTGCGCGGTGCTGGGAGGATCGGCGATGCGACCGCTGATGCGGCGCGCACCCTCGGCCTTCGCGTCCGTTATGAGGGGTCTTTCTGACCGCGCCCGGCCCTCTCCTTTTCCCCCTTGCGCGAGACCACCCCCGGCCTGTCCAGCATGAGGGGAGGTCAAATGGAACGCTTCGCCGATAGCTTCGAACGCCGCGCGTGAGATCCGATCTGACCCGCAGCGTGTTCTCGACGATACTCCGTGACTCGGAAACTTACACGGTGTCACCATCTGCCGCGAATTAAGACACTCCGATCAAATAAATAAGTTCGAACACGCCGGGACAGATCGACGGTCGCAAATCCGCGTCCGGCCCTCTCCTTTTCCACGAGACCGCGGGCAGCTCGTGCAATCGCTCGGTGGCCGTTGGCGCGTGGTGATAACTGCGACGCTTCCACTTCCCACATGAGCCGATGGGCGACGTCTGCGTTGATCGACTTCTTGGAGTCAGAGAAACGGTAGATATCCGCCGAGCTCATGCGCAGGGCTCTGGCGATGTCCGCGACCGCGGTCTTCCGGTACCCGATTTCGCGGAACAGACGTTCGGCGGTGACGAGAATCCGCTCCCGGACGTCGGTTTCGATGTGTTCAATCACGTCCGTCATAGCAAGCTCTTCCTTTTGTCTTTCATTCGGCGGCGATCGCGACCGGGACGGGCCGCTGTGCACGCTCGGTCGCCGGCGCAACTTTGCCCACCTCGTCGCCGCGCTCGCCGAGCCGCTTGCGATACCAAAGTGCATAAAGGCTGGGCAGGAACAGCAGGGTTAAAAAAGTCGCCACGAACAGGCCGCCCATGATGGTGATCGCCATCGGCGCCCAGAAGGCTGAGCGCGACAGCGGGATCATGGCCAGGATCGCCGCGAGCGCGGTGAGGACCACAGGGCGCGCCCGCCGCACCGTCGCCTCGACGATCGCGTCGCGGCGGGTCGACCCGTGACTGACGTCGGCTTCGATCTGATCAACCAGAATCACTGCGTTTCGCATGATCATTCCAGCGAGCGCAATCAGTCCGAGCAGCGCGACAAAGCCGAACGGCTGGTTGGCGACGTTGAGCCCCAGCGAGGCGCCAACGATGCCGAGCGGCGCCGTCAGGAAGACCAGGATCAGCCGCGAGATGCTCTGCAGCTGGATCATCAAGAGCGTCAGCATGGCAAAGATCATCAAGGGAAACAGGACGAAGATCGAGGCATTGCCCTTCTGCGATTCCTCGATGGCGCCGCCGATTTCGATCCGATAGGCCGGTTCGAGGCTGTCGCGGATCGACTGAAGCTTCGGCCAGATCGCGTTGGTCGCGTCCGGCGGCTGCACGCCGTCGACGACGTCGGCGCGCACCGTGATCGCCATGTCGCGATTGAGGCGCCACAAGATCGGTTCTTCGTGGGTGTATTCGATATGGGCGATCTGCGACAGCGGAACGGCCACGCCGTTGCGCGAATAGAGCGACAGATCGCCGATATGCGCCAGGTCGAGCCGTTCCGACGACACAGCGCGAGCCACGACGGCAACCTTCTCGATGCCGTCGCGCACCGTCGTGATCGGCAGCCCGGAGATCAGCATGCTCAGCGACTGCGAAATATCCTGTGGCGTCAATCCCATCGCCCGCACGCGATCCTGATCGACGACGAGCTTCAGGTACGGCGCCTGTTCGTTCCAATCGAGATGCGGATCGATCACCTGATCGTTGGCGCGCATCACTTCGCGCACCTGATAGGCGATGTCTCTCACCTTTTTAGTGTCGGGACCGATGACGCGGAACTGCACCGGGAAGCCGACCGGCGGCCCGAAATTGAACCGGTCGACCCGCACCCGCGCCTCCGACAGCGCGCCGTCCGCGACCGCCCTTTCGAGCCGCGCCTTGATCCGCTCCCGCGCCTCGACGTCCTTCGACACGACCACGATCTCGGCGAACGACTTGTCGGGCAGCTGTGGATTGAGGCCGAGCCAGAACCGCGGCGAGCCGCGGCCGACATAGGCGGTGTAGGTGGAAATATCCGTATCGTCCTTGAGCAACGCTTCGGCCTTCTTGACCGATTCCAGAGTCGTGCCGAACGCCGTACCCGAAGGCATGCGGAGCTGGAAGAACAGCTCGGGCCGCTCCGACAGCGGAAAGAATTGCTGCTGGACGCGGCCGAAGGCCACGATCGACAGCACGAAGATACCGACCGTCGCCAGCACGACCGTGACGCGCCTGTTCACGCACCACTCGATCACGCGGCGCAGCCCCCGATACATCCGGGTTTCGTAAATGTCGTGGGGATCATGGCCGGGTTCGAGTTTCTTGAAGTTCGGCAAGAGCTTCACGCCGATATACGGCGTGAACACCACGGCGACGACCCACGATGCCAACAGCGCAATCGCGACCACCCAGAAAATGCCGCCGGCATATTCACCGACCGAGGAATTGGCGAAGCCGATGGGCAGAAAGCCGGCCGCCGTCACCAGCGTTCCGGTCAACATCGGGAAGGCGGTGGACTCCCAGGCAAACGACGCGGCGCGGACGCGGTCCCAGCCCTGCTCCATCTTCACCACCATCATCTCGACGGCGATGATGGCGTCATCGACCAGAAGGCCGAGCGCGATAATCAACGCCCCGAGCGTGATGCGGTGCAGGTCGAGACCCATGGCGTTCATCACCATGAACACGACGGCGAGAACCAGCGGCACGGACAGCGCCACCACGATGCCGGCGCGCCAGCCGAGCGCGAGAAAGCTGACGAACAACACGATCGCCAGCGCTTCGATGAAGGAATGGACAAACTCGTTGACCGCATGATCGACGACGACCGGCTGATCGGCGATCTGCTCGAAATCGAACCCTTGAGGCACTGCGGCCATGAAATCGGCGGTGGCGCTGCTCACGGCTGGGCCGAGGTCCAAAATATTAGCGCCCTTCGCCATGACGATACCGACGCCGATCGCCGACTTGCCGCGTTGCCGGACCAGAAAGTCCGGCGGATCGGCAAAGCCATGCGTTACGGTGGCGATGTCGCCGACGCGGAACACGCGGCCATTGGCTTCCACCGGCGTCTCGGCGACCGCCTTGGCGCCGTCGAGCGCGCCGGTCACGCGCAGCGGGACGCGCTGTGCAGTCGTCTCCAGCACGCCGGCCGGCACGACCGCATTCTGCCGGGCCAGTGACTGGAACAATTGGTCGGTCGTGATACCGAGCGTGGCGAGCTTGGCGTGCGAGAATTCGACGTAGATCTTCTCGTCCTGCGTGCCGTACAGGTTTACTTTGGTGACGTTCTTGACCTTAAGCAGACGCTGGCGGAACGCCTCGGCGACCTTCTTCATCTGCGCGTAGTCGGCGCCGTCGGACGTGAGCATGTAGAGAATTGAGTCGACGTCGCCGTACTCGTCGTTCACCGATGGCCCGATCAAGCCCGCCGGCAGATCGTCCTTGATGTCGGTTATTTTCTTGCGCAGCTGATAGAACAACTGCGGCACCTCGCGGGCCGGCGTGTTGTCCTTGAAAGCGACCTGCATCGCCGTGAATGACGGCTTGTTGTAGGTGGTCACCTTATCGAAGTACGGAAGCTCCTGAAGCTTCTTCTCGATCGGGTCGGCGACTTGGGTCTGCATCTCGGCGGCCGTCGAGCCCGGCCACATGGCGGTGACGATCACGACTTTGATCGTGAACGAGGGATCTTCCGCGCGACCCAGGCTGCGATAGGAAAACAGGCCCGCCGCGCCAAGCATCACGATCAGGAATAGCATCAGAGCCGGATGCGCAACGGCCCAGGCTGAGAGGTTGAAACGGCTCATCATACTCTCCGCGCCAATTCAAAAACCTCGCGGTCCGCGCTCAGAACGACAGCGACGAGACGACCTTGACCTTCTCGGCGGGATCGAGCTTCTGCACGCCGAGAGCGACGACGTTCGCGCCTTCGTCGACGCCGCCGCTGATCAGGACGTCGTTGCTTTCGTAAGCCTTCACGGTCACTGGCTTGAGCGTGACCGCTCCGCTCTTGGCGTCGGCAACATACACTGCCGGTCCCGCGCCCTGATTGAACAGCGCCGACAGCGGAAGACGCGCGACGCGTTCGCTGGTGTGATCGGACAGCGTCAACGTCGCCGTCATGCCGAGTTGCACGTTGTCGCCGACGCCAGGCAGGGAAAACTTCGCCAGATAGGTCCGCGTCATCTGGTCGGCGGACGGGGCGAGCTCGCGGAGCTTGGCGATATAGAGCTTGTCCGGCTCCGACCAGATTGAGACTTGCGCCTCACCTGACTTGGCGCATGGCAGCAGGGTCTCCGGGATCGCGACCACGACCTCCTTTTCGGCCAGGCGAGCCACGCGGATAGCGGTCTGACCGGTCGCGACCACCTGACCGGGCTCGATCAATGTTGCCGTGACCACCCCGGGAGCGTCCGCGACAAGCGTCGCATAGGACAAGCTGTTGTTCGTCAGCTCCACCGATCGTTCAGCGCGTTTGAGTCTGGCTCGCGCCTCGTCGGCCGCCGCTTTGGCTTGGTCCCACTGGGCGTCGGTCGACCAGCCCTTCTGCCGGAGTTCTTTGGTGCGCCCTTCGGCGGCACTTGCCTGCGCGAGTACACCGGTCGCTGCGCTGAATTCGGCGTCGGCCTGGTCGGCTTGCAACTTGAGATCGATCTCGTCGAGCGTAGCCAGCGGCTGCCCGGTCTCGACAAGGGCGCTGACCTCAACGAGGCGTTTCGAGACCTTTCCCGCGACCCGGAACCCCAACTCGCTTTCGATCCTTGGGCGAATCGTCCCGACAAAGGTGCGATCGCGGGCTTGGGGTTCGTAATGGACGTTGTTGACCAGCACCGGCCTTACCGGTGCCGCGTGTTGCGCCGCGGTAGTATCGCAGCCAGCCAGCGCCAATGCCATAACCGCTCCAGCCGCCGCCATACGTAAGGATTTGGAATTGTGAGCAAAACCTCCCTTGGAAGACATCTAGTGCCTCCTTTAGTCCTTCGATTACAACAACGATGAGTTGTCTGCGGCACTCGCCCTTCCGAGCGTCGGTTACTCGACTACGAGAGTCGGATTGAGGGCCACAGGCCGGGACACGCTGTAGAAATTGGGCGAGGTCGCCATCACCGCATCGTGGATCTTGGCGAACTCCTCCTTGGTGCCGCTACCCTTGATACGGACGGTGTAGCTCAGGTTCTCGTAGCCAGCCGGCACGGCTGGATCGATTCCGAGGAAGCCACGGAGGTCGATGTCACCATCGGTATCGATCTTCAGGCTTTCGAGGGTGATTCCGTGCACCGCGCACTGCGCCACGTAGCCCACCATGATGCAGGCGTTGAGCGCTGCCAACAGATGTTCCTGCGGATTGGCGAACCGATTCGTTCCACCCAGTTCGCAAGGTTCGTCGATGTCGATCGTGAACCGACGAGGCACCTGTTCGCCGCCGATTCCGAAGCCCTCGACCTGCGCACGGCTCCGAGTTTGGCCGCGCCAAGTCGTGGTGACGTGCCAGTTTGTCTTGGCTTTTGTTGCGTCCCGCTTGACGCCGTCGATCAACGCAAACAGGTCGTCGACGTTAATGCCATTGACAACGTTAGGTTCGGCGACTTTCGCATGGGCAGCCATGATAGGATCTCCTCTGCTTTAGTGGCGGTGAGAGTTCACTCATGATTATTGAAGAGTGGCGAGCGCCGCTTGAATACGCTGGCCCTGATTTCCGGTGATCAGGCTGGAAAGCACCTTGCCGGAACTGCGGGTGCTGGGCGCCCGAGTGGATGTATTGCCAGCGGTAAGCCTTGAGGAATGCGGCTTCGATCACCCGCGCCTCGGCCTCGTCGACCCCGCGGCCGCACTTCGCCGCGAAGTAAGCCTGCGTCCGCTTTGGCTTGAATTTGCAGGATGCCGTCCACTGCGGCGACCAGTTCGATGAACTCATCGACCGCGCGGTCGCGTTGCTCCGCTGTCAGCCCGGCGTCGTCGCGCACCCACTCGAGTTCGTCTAGGATCGCGTGCTGGCTCTCCTCTCTCCAATGATAGAGGAACACGTCCTTGAACAGTTCGGAAAGTTCGGCGTCGGGATCGATGCTCTGGCGGTAGTGGAGTTGAGTGAACAACTCAACGTCCAGCGTCAATGCCAACACCGCCCATGTACTCTTGCCAAGCACTACGTGGGCGACGCCGTTGGGGTCGATGTCGAAACGATAGCCGTCGGGCAGCACCTCGCCGATCATCGCGTCGATGCGACGAAACAACGCCTGGTGCTTCAATTCCTCGTCGCTGAACCGAACTAGTGCCTCCAGCGCAACTTGGTCGCCGAACCAATGATCGTGGCTCAGCTCCAGGACCTTGGCGTTGATGAAGCGTTCAACCAGTCCAAAGATGTTGGCATAGGTACGGCCCTGGATCTGACTCACGAACCGCTTTTCGTCGGCCGACAGGGTGGTGAAGGCGTCGGCCAGGGACAGCCCGTCCGGCAGGAACTTGTGGGCGACATCGAAGCGGCGCCCCCGGATCACGTCCTTGTCGATATCCCATCGCACCCGCTTGGAGGTCTGAACACAGCGCGCATATCGGTCGGTGGTAGAGATTTTCTCGATTGCATTCATTTTCCATCTCCTGTCTCCAAGGGTGCCGACGCAATGGAGCGGTCGGCTGATGCGGCAATCAGTAAATCGGCAAGCGATCGAGAATCTATGACCAGCCCACCGGGAGACATGACCGAAACACCTGATCCTTAGAAAGCAGGTATGGACCCGTTATCCGACGTATTGAGGGTGGCGCATTTTGATCAGCGGCGTGTTTCTGCACGCGGAGGTCTTTCGCACCGGGGTGAATAGCCGCGTGCCTTATGCCGGAGCACTTCACGCCGGTGCTCCGGCCTGCGTCCTACCCTATGTTATTTATCATTACGTTTAGGCGTTTACCGACCGGTTCACTCGTCGAATCGCTATGCCGCCGATGCAGGACCTTGCCGGCTGGGGAGTCTCATTATTGCGTTCTCGTGTGCAGGTTCGTACTCGCGGCTGCAGAAGCAATCGTGCGGTTTGCTACTTGCTCCATGATCCGTTTGATGGTGTGGGCACACTGACCGCACTGCGCGCTGCCGCCGAGGCAGTCGTAAATCTGGCTCATCCGCAGCCGTTGAGTGGCCTTCGCAAGAGCGGAACGAAGCTGCTGATCACTGAACACGTTACAAGAGCAGATGATCATGACCTTGTCCTAACCCACATATCGGGCCACGGCCGAAATGAAGGAAAGCAGAACAAGGCCACCGCCCCACCCCGCCACGAGTCCCATGAACTCCGCCGGCGACATGTAAGCGCGCCGTGCTCGCCGTGTTTTGGCTGTCGCGACATCATGCACGTTCCGTCTCCTTCGAACCTACCGAGCCGACAGAATGCCTTCGGCCCACGCGACAATGAGTAAGTCGGCAGACGGTCGAGAATCTATGACTGGCTGACCGGCAGACATGACCAAGACACCGGATCCTGCTAGAAGGCAGGTATGGACGCATTGTCCGATGTCTTGAGGGTGGCGCATTTGACCGGCGGCGTGTTTCTACACGCCGATTTCTTCGCGCCCTGGTGCATGGCGGCACGCGTCTCGCCCGAGCATTGCGCGCCTGCCATCGGGCCAGTGTCTCATCTGATTGTTTATCACTATGTCGTCGAAGGCGCGTTTCGCATTCGCGTCGAAGGTGAGAGTGGAGAGGGTACCGTCATCGGAGCCGGCGAGGTAGTTCTGCTGCCGCGCAACGACCTGCATCTGATGGGCAGCGATCTCAATATTCCCCCCGTCGCGGGCAGCGATATCATCCGGCCGCGCAAAGACGGCGGGCTTTTCACGATCCATCACGGCGGCGCAGGCGATCGCACGCAGGTGATATGCGGGTTCCTCGGTTGCGGCAGCGACAAAGGCAACCCCGTGATCTCGGCGCTTCCGCCCCTGCTCAAGCTCGATGTCGAGCAAGCTGGAGCCGCAGAATGGATACGCTCGACATTCCAATACGCCGCGACGGAGGTCGCCGCCGGCCGTCCTGGATCGGAGACGGTGCTGGCCAAACTTTCGGAACTGTTGTTCGCGGAGACGGTGCGACGTTACGCAGAGACCTTGCCGGATGCCCAGACCGGATGGTTCGCTGGCCTGCGCGAACCTCACGTCGCGCGGGCGCTGGCGCTGCTCCACAATGAGGTCGCCCGGCGCTGGAGTGTAGATGAGCTTAGCCGGGAGGTGGGCCTTTCGCGGTCAGCGTTGGCCGAACGCTTCATTCGTCTGATCGGCATGCCGCCGATGCACTACCTCGCTAGTTGGCGCATGCAGGTCGCGACCGAAAAGCTCCGCACCACCAGCGCATCCCTTGCACAGGTCGCAGAATCCGTTGGCTACGATTCCGAGGCCGCGTTCTCTCGTGCATTCAAGAGGGCATTCGGCGCGGCGCCAGCCACTTGGCGACGTTCGAACAGATAGTAGTGCAGTGGCCGCGGTGAAACGGCTGCATCACAATTTCTGGCAACTGCGCTCGCCAATAAGCTGGCGCGGATCGCTTGGACGGTCCTGGCGCAACGGCGCAACTACGAATCGCGCGTCATAATAGATGCAGCATGAGATCAAGAGCTGTTTTGAGCAACCTGTAGCGCTTAACTGACTGCCGAGGTCTGCGAGTTGGATTGAGGAGATGGAGAAACGGTCTCGCCGTCGCACCCCTGATTATAAATGTCGGCGTCATCAACGATGAAGGTTTGCTGGAAGCAGTCATTACGTTGGAAGAATTTGTAAGAGTAGCAAAAAGTCAGCACATCTACATGCATACTAACGCGCCACGCGGAGAAATCGACTTCGATCTTACCACATCGAACACTGATAATATCATTGCCAAGGTATCGCACCCAACATGGGTCCCCGTCAGGTTCAGATGGTCCCGCAACACATGCACCAATAGTGTCCGGTCCTCAACGTCAACCGACACAGCCTTCCCATTCACTGTCAATGTCACTTTAGACACGCGCGTCCCCTCGCTAATGCTGTCATTAGATTGCATTTTACCAGAACTGCTGGTCTGGCCGAGTTTTCTGAAATCGTTAGCCATAAAGCATACGCGGTCGGAAACGCCCTAGTCAAACTTAGATAGATGGCTTGGTCTGTCCTTGCGCTAGATCAAAACCAATGCCGCTAAAAGAGCATGTGGCGAACGGACCCTAGATTTGGGCGTCGCGAAGCTCGGTAATCCACACGACGAATTGGAAACTAAATCCGTGACTGAGGCGTCCGCTCCGTCGACACGACGCGTCCGAAGCGGGGCCCATTTCGGACATGGCGACCTCGATAGACACTCCGTCCGGTGAACCATAAAGTCGCGGCCGTCAGCTTGCCCGCGGGGAACGGTCTACATGGCAGAGGAGCGCCTTCAAAGGAGGCTTGCGGCGATCATGTCGGCTGACGTGGTCGGTTACTCGCGTCTCATGGGCACGGACGAGGCTGGGACGTTGTCGCGTCTGAACACCCTGCGGCGTGAGTTGATCGATCCGGCGATTGCCGCCCATTCAGGTCGTATCGTCAAGCTCATGGGCGACGGCGCGCTGGTGGAATTCGCGAGCGCGGTGGACGCTGTCACCTGCGCCGTCGAAATCCAGAGACAGCTTCGGGAGCGCGAGGCCGGTAGCTCCGAAGCCAATCCAATTCGGTTCCGGATGGGGATCAACGTTGGCGATATCATCATCGAGGGCGACGACATTCTTGGCGACGGCGTCAACATCGCGGCGCGGATCGAAGGCATCGCCGAGCCTGGCGGCATCTCGATTTCCGAGGACGCCTGGCGGCAGGTGCAAGGCAAGGTCGCGGCCAACTTCGTCGATGTCGGCGAGCAGAGCCTGAAGAACATCGCGCGTCCCGTGCGCGTCTATCGAATGGATCTGGCCCCGAAGCTGGCCGCCGCGTCCGAAGCGCCGAGTCCGACGCCGGTGCTGCCTGACAAGCCTTCCATCGCCGTCCTCGCCTTCAACAATATGAGCGGTGACCCCGAGCAGGAGTATTTTTCCGACGGTATCAGCGAAGACATCATCACCGATCTCTCGAAACTGTCGGAGCTGCACGTAATCGCGCGCAACTCAAGTTTTACCTACAAGGGCAAGCCGGTCGACGTGATGCAGGTCGGTCGCGACCTCCGCGTGCGCTATGTACTGGAAGGCAGCGTGCGGAAAGCAGGCAACCGGGTCCGCGTTACCGGCCAGCTCATCGACACAGAGAGCGGTGCGCATATCTGGGCCGACCGCTTCGATCGCGACCTCAACGACATCTTCGCCGTGCAGGACGAACTCACGCAGGAGATCATTTCTGCGCTCAAGGTTAAGCTGACGCCGGAAAAGAAAGACCGGTTAGCCCGGAAGAACACAATCGACCAGGAGGCCTACGACCTCTTCCTGCGCGGGCGCGAGCGGGCGTGGCTTAATACCAGGAGCGGCAACATTGAAGCACGCAATCTGCTTGGACGTGCTGTCACGATCAATCCGGATTTTGCGGCGGCGCATGCGTTTATAGGCTTCACCCATGTAAACGATTACATCAATGGCTGGGCCGAAATCCCCGAGCGATCTCTCCAGATCGGTTTGGAAATCGCGGAGCGGGCGGTTCAGATGGACGAAACGGAGCCTCAAGGCCACTACGCCCTTGCCGTTGCCCTTTATTTTCATCGGCAGCTCGACAGAGCCCTCGCCGAGGCGCGGCGCAGCGTCGCCCTGGCACCCAATTTCGCACAAGGACATCAGACGATCGCTCGTATTCTGACCTTCAGCGGCGACGCCAATGGAGCAATCAACACGCTTGATGCCTACATGCGGCTCGATCCTCTCTATCCGGACATGTTGCTTTATTTTCTGGCTGAGGCGCGATTCTCGCTGGGGCAGTTCGACGAAGCGGTCATGGCCCTCAAACAGCGACATCGAGCGTAATCCCGATTCAGCGACGTCCTATGCTCTGCTTGCATCGTGCTACGGTCACCTCGGCAGAATTGCCGAAAGCCGGGCGGCCTGGGCGGAAGTCATAAGAATTTCTCCGAATTTTTCAATCGAGCGGCAACGGCGCATCCTGCCGTTTAAGAACCCTGATGATTTCGAGCGCCGTGTCGAGGGCATGCGCAAGGCAGGTATTCCCGTATAGCGCGCGGTGCCGAATGGCATCGCCTTCGTTTGTTGGCTCAACGCCGCCGTGAGAATGTCGGCTCATGGAGCTTCGCGAGTCTCAGGTCACGGCGGGCCGTGCTGCAGCGCCACCCGTACAGAAACCCTGTCCAATTTTGCCATTCGCTGGCAATTGAAAGATTGAGGTTTTTCTGACTGGAATTTGGGACTAGCGCGCAAAGTGCTCGCCGCTGTTCTTCATTGTATTGAAATGTTGCGCGGATCGCGAACCAGCTCGATACGACTAGCGGATTGCCCGTGCGGCCGTTGCACCCTGCTGACCAGACCGAAGTGCAAACGCGTAAGCCAGATTTAACGGTAATGTCCACCATAGTCCGACCGGCGAGTGGGTAAGCCGCCGATATACGCTCGCACCGGAATAAAACCGCTGATTCGCATAGCGATAGCCATCCCGCAATGTCTCGGTGCTCATATGCTTGGGCTGAAATACCACGTCTTCGCGTCCGTTGTACTTGCTCCAGTCCCGCGTAAGGATTCTCCCCGCCGTTTCCAAGCGCTGATACAACGGCGTGCCAGGATAGGGCGTCAGGATATTGAACGTTGCATTTTGTACGCCCGCCGCTTCGAGAAAATCTAGTGTTTCACTGAAGATCGTCTCGGTGTCTTGGTCGAACCCGAACACAATGCCCGCCTGAACCGCGATGCCATGCTCGTGGATGTGCTCGATCACACGCACATACTCTTCCACGCGGTTGAATCCCTTGCGGACCCCATCCATGCTTCGTTGTGAGATGGATTCCAATCCAATGAACAATTGTTTGCATCCGCTCTTTGCGGCCCATTCCAAAAACTCTGCATCTTTACCAGCTTGAATACTTACCTGGCTGCTCCACCATTTCCGGTATGGCGCAATCGACCGGAACAAAGCCTTCGCGTATTCGCGATCGCTAGCTAGATTATCGTCCCAGAAGACGATCACTTTGCCCGGAAACGAAGCATATTCTGAGGCCACTGCCGCCACTGGCCGCGTTCGCACTTTGCGCTGGTACATCACCGCCACGGCGCAAAAATCGCAACCATATGGGCAGCCACGTGTTGCGAATAACCGGCCGCCGGTAAGATCGCGCCGGTGGTATAATTCCTTGCGTGCCATTGGCGCGGTGTTCAACGCGGGCGGGATGGTCGAGCAATATCGCCGTGTATGCCTTCCGATTTCGAAGTCTTTCAAGAACTGAGGCCAGTACGATTCAGCTTCTCCCACGAAAATCACGTCTGCATGGGCTTGGGCTTCATCCGGCATCAATGTGACATGCGGTCCGCCTAAGGCCACTGGAATTCCTCGCTTGCGAAATTGCGCAGCGAGGTCGTACGCGTGGAACGCACTTGGCGTATGAAAAGTGATTCCGACAAGATCCACTGCCATCGTCAGGTCAGCCGACGATACCTCTTCATCAATATGAATCACTTTCCACTCGGGTGATACGAACGCGGCCGAATAGGGCATGGTGATCTGCTGAAAATTCAGCACGCGCGAACGGCGCACCCGTCGAATGGCAGGGGACGATGCCGTTATGAGTAATAGCGTTCGCCGGGCGGACATAAGACTAGAGAACATCCCTCAGAGACCGTTTCAACATTTTTTGTCAGGCTTGCAGTTCGTCCAGCAGCGCCTTCGCCTCCTTCAAATCGAGCGTGTCGAAGCCTTCGGTGAACCAACCGTAGACCGGAGCGAGTAGTTCGCGAGCTTGCTGCGGCTTCCCTTGATCACGCCAGAAGCGGGCCAGGCTGGTGGCGGCGCGCAGTTCGAGCGAACGCGCTTCTTGCGCCCTTGCCACTTCCAGGGCTTTCACATAGCAAGGTTCAGCCTCGGCTGAGCCGTTCTCGGCCAGCAGCAGATTGCCTTCTAGGCGATGAATCTCCGCCTCGAAAAACCGTTCGCCAGTTTCCTCGACCAGTGCCGCTGCCTCGCGCAGGGCGGAGAAACCCTCGCCATATCGGCCGCGGGCAGCCAGTGCTTGCGCTAGCAGGACCAGATGATAGGTGCTCTGGAAGCGGGCACCGGTCGCGCGATAAGCGGCCAGCGCCTCTCGGATCTCGGCCACAGCTTCGTCCTGCGGATGCTGCATCGCTCGCGCCGCCCCCCGCATGATCCGACCCACCGCCACGACCATGGCGAGCCCGCGCTCTTGCGCCGACGCAATCGCCGCCGCGGCGCGCTCCCCGACGATCGGCCATTGGCGGCGGTACGAGTGGAAAGCGCTGTTCCAGTAGAGACACCGAGAGTGCGAATAGCCGTGCTGGATGCGCTCGACGATCGCGAGGGCCTCGTCGCCGAGCCGCAATGCCTGGTCCGGATAACCGAGCAACCATAAACACCAGGCGGCATAAGCATAACTGGGCGCTCCCGGCTCGATGCCGTATTCATAGGCGAGGCACGTGGCCTGTTCCTCGGTAACGGTGCGATAGTTCTTAATGGCGTTCTTTAGTGACGGGAGGGCACAGGCCAACGTTCCGAGATGGACTCCTGGTTCCCAGCGCGAAGTTCCCGACGATGAGAGCCCCGGTGTTGTCCGTCCGACCTGCCCGCTCAAGGATCTCGTTGGCAGTCGTCTCGGCATTTGTGTGATACCACCCGTCAGTTGGAGCAGCCAAACGCCGAATAATATGGGATAGATGCTGACGTCGTCCCCAATCGCCGCGCACAGCTCCCGCGCGCGCCTGAAAGCACGGGTCGCCTCGGGGGAGGCGTAGCCTTTGGTGGCAAAGCTTGCCTGGCCGAGCAGCCGCTGCAGGGCAAGCTCCCGCTTCGCCCGCTCCGGCGTCTCGGGGAGCTGCTCCAATTGTGCAAGTCCAGCCGTCAAGTGCCCAATCGCCTCCTGATTGGCCGAGCGCCTTCTCGCCGGCCCGCTGCCAGCAGGTGACCGCCTGCTGCGGCAGGCCAGCTTCACTGTAATGGTGAGCGACTAGCTCCGGGCTGGCCTCGACCGTGTCCGCAAAGCTGCTCTCGAGCAGTTCGGCGACCTGGCGGTGATATTGCTGGCGCGTGCGCTGCAACAGCGACTGGTAGGCCGCGTCCTGGATCAGCGCATGTTTGAAGATGTAGCGCGAACGAGGCGGCCGCCCGCGCTGATATAGCAATTCGGCCTCGACCAGGCGGCCGAGCACGTCGCGCAATCGCGGCTCGTCGAGGACGGTGATCGCCCGCAGCATCTCATAGGCGAAATCGCGGCCGAGCACGGCGCCCAATTGCGCCACCTCGCGCAATGTCGGCAGCCGATCGAGCCGCGCCATCAGCGACTCGTGGAGGCTCGCTGGAAATAGGCGTCTTCGGAAAGACAGATGGCACCGGGCTTGGCGATAGCTCCAGTCGCGCGGCAATGTTGACGCCGTCGCCCATCAGGTCGCCGTCGCTCTCCTCGACCACGTCGCCCAGATGGATACCGACGCGGAATTCGATGCGACGCTCGGGTGGAAGGCCCGCGTTGCGCTCGATCATACCGTTCTGCACCTCGATGGCGCAGCGCACAGCGTCGACCACACTGCGAAACTCAACAATACTTCCGTCGCCGGTGCGCTTCACCACCCGTCCACTATGCACGGCGATGGTCGGATCAATCAGATCGCTCGGAGTGCCCGCAGCCGCGCCAGTGTGCGATCCTCGTCGGAGCCGGCAAGCCTGCTGTATCCGACCACATCCGCCGCTAAAATCGCCGCGAGCTTCCGAGTCTCGGCCATGACGTGCCTTCCGCCACAAGCCAGACTAGCACAAAGACCCGTTCAGATTTGGCCTATCCTTACTTACTGTAGCATCGTGTGGCGCATGCAAAGGGCGTGACCGCTTTAGCTTTTGCACCTTTTTGTTCGTGACGCACGCGCGAGCGGCACGACCCGAGCGGACAACCGTCTCAGGAGTTCACTTTTTCCCGCTCGTTAGATACTCCGCGTCCTAGCTAAACTGCTATCCGTCTTTGATTTTTGGCGGCGTAACGGCGACTACATTGTAAGCCGCCAAGGGACGCCGAATGCCCTTGAGCGCGAACTCGCCAAACGGCTCGACTGCGACTGCATCTTCAATGGCGATCAGCACGCGGGGAGTAATCAGGATTTGTCCTGGCTTGGCTTCGTCGCAGAGCCGAGAGGCGACATTGGACACTGTCCCAATGGCGGCATAGTCGAAGCGTCCCTCAAAGCCGATAGTGCCGAGCGTCGCAAAGCCGTGCGCAATGCCAATGCCGAAGCCAATGTCGTGCCCCAGCCGACGCCACCTCTCAGTCAATGCTCCGATAGCTTCACGCATTTCGAGCGCCATAAGCACAGCTTGGAGCGCCGGGTTGTCTACTGGGACCGGATCGTTGAAGACCACCATCACCCCGTCACCAGCGAACAGTTCTGCGGTGATCCGATTAATTGGCAAGGAAGCCGAGGTGCGCCCTGCATGACCTGGGTGCTCGCCGGGACAAAATGAGCCTCTGCTGATCGACCAATTCCCCGGCATCATTCTCTAAAACTGATTTCAAAAAAAGGCGACTAAAGCCGCTTGCGCCCTGGACCCGTTGCAGCAGTGCATTGTTTGGAGCCTACAATCCATATGGGCGATCCCCACACGCTAGGTTATACTTGGGTCACGGTTCATCGCTGTGCGAGTGGCACCAACCGGGGGCCGCGATGCAGCAGGTTGCAGACTGGCTTCAGAAGCTCGGCCTTGGGCAATACGCTCAACCGTTCGCCGAGAATGACATCAGTTTCTCCGTCCTGCCTGATCTGACAGACCAAGACCTCAAAGAAATCGGGGTGTCGCTTGGTCATCGCCGTCAGTTGCTTCGCGCGATAGCCGAAATGACGGGTGTAGAGATAGTCGCGCCCAAGCTCACCAACGAGAACGTTTCAACCGTTGCACCACAAGAAACCGCCGAGCGCCGCCAAGTCACGGTGATGTTCTCTGACTTGGTCGGCTCTACGGCGCTATCGGCGCGCATGGACCCTGAAGACCTCCGTGAAATCATTTCGGCCTATCAGAAGTGTGTCGCCGAGAGCGTGCAGCGCTTCGATGGATTCGTAGCGAAGTACATGGGTGACGGGGTCCTGATTTACTTTGGCTACCCCCAAGCCCATGAGGACGACGCCGAGCGGGCCGTGCGCGCAGGGCTGGAATTGGTCGCCGCTGTGGGTGACCTTAAGACCCATGCGCCACTACAGACTCGCATAGGCATTGCAACGGGTCTTGTCGTGGTTGGGGACCTGATCGGCTCCGGTGCTTCCCAGGAGCAGGCGATCATCGGCGAGACGCCGAACCTTGCGGCGCGCTTGCAGGCAATTGCGGAGCCTAACAGCGTCGTCATTGCTGAGAGTACGCGAAGACTTTTAGGTAATCTGTTCGAGTTGCAAGACGTCGCGGCCAAGGACCTCAAGGGGATCTCCGAGCAGGTGCAAGCTTCGCAAGTGCTGCGCGCAAGCACCGCGCAAGGCCGGTTCGAGGCATTACGCGCAGCCAGACTGACCCCTCTCGTTGGGCGAGAGGAACAACTCGAACTGTTGCTGCGGCTCTGGTCAAAGGCAAAGTCAGGCGAAGGACAGGCAGTACTCATCTCTGGCGAGGCTGGCATCGGCAAATCGCGGCTCATGGCCGCGCTACTCGAACGACTAGCAACCGAACCGCATGTACGCTTGCGCCATTTCTGCTCCCCGCAACATACCGATAGCGCCCTTTATCCGATCATTGAACAATGGGAACGCGCCGCAAAATTTGCGCACGATGACACGTCGCAAGGGAGGCTCGACAAACTCGATGCAATCCTGACACGAACCTCAACCTCCAAGGAGAACGCCGCACTATTTGCCGACATGCTGTCGCTATCTAACGACGGACGGTATCCGACGCTCGAATTGACGCCGGAGCAGCGCCGACAGCGAACCTTTCAGGCGCTCAATCTGCAACTAGAGGCACTGACAAGCTCAAGACCCTTGCTAGTAATTGTCGAGGATGCGCACTGGGCCGATCCTACGAGCTTGGAAGCTTTCCGGCACGCGGTGGACCAGACCGCGAGCCTTCGCGCGCTAATGATCGTGACGTTCCGGTCGGAATTTGCGCCGCCCTGGATTGGACGGCCCCATGTCACCTCAATCGCCATAAATCGGCTGGCAGAGCGCGATGTGCGCGACATGATTGACCACGTCGTCGGGGATAAGCTGCTACCGCCAGAGGTCCGACAGGACATCATTGAGCGCACAGACGGCATTCCCTTGTTCGTCGAGGAAATGACCAAGGCAGTGCTTGAAGCAGAGAATGAAGGTGTAGCGCAACGCACGGCCGTTCCCTCGCCCGCTTTAGCAGTCCCGGCAAGCCTGCTCGGATCGCTGTTGGCGAGGCTGGATCGGGTCGGCCCAGCCAAAGAGGTGGCGCAGATCGGGGCGGCGCTTGGGCGGAAGTTCTCCCATGCTCTGCTGGCTGCGGTGGTGCGCAAGCCGGAGGCGGAATTAGCATTGGCGCTGGAACGTCTTATCACTGCTGGTCTACTCTTTCGGCAGGGAGTTGCGCCTCAGGCGACCTATTTGTTCAAGCACGCGCTGGTGCAGGATGCAGCTTATGGGACGTTATTGCGCGAGCCACGACGCGCGCTTCACGCCCGCATCGCCGAGACCCTCGAAAGCCAATTCCCCGAGATTGCTGACAATCAGCCCGAACTGCTGGCGCGTCATTGTACCGAAGCTTTGTTGATCGAGCAGGCCGCGGGCCTGTGGGGCAAAGCCGGACAGCGGTCGCTGGAACGCTCGGCGCTGGTCGAAGCTGCGGAGCAGATCACGCGAGCGCTCGACCAGATTGCGGCCTTGCCCGCCACGCCCGCGCTGCGTCGCGACCAAATCAAGTTGCAGGTCGCGCTGATAACCCCAATCATGCACGTTAAAGGGATTGCCGCACCGGAAACCAAGGAGGTCGCAGAGCGGGCACGTCTGCTGATCGCACAAGCTGAAGCTCTCGGAGAACTTCCCGAAGACCCGCTGCTCATGTTCTCGGCTCTCTACGGCGTCTGGGCGGCGAATTATGTTGCGTTCAATGGCGCGGAAATGCGCGAGCTAGCGACACAGTTCCTTGCGCTCGCCGAGAAGCATAGGGCTACGGTTACGCTCCTCGTCGGGCATCGCCTCGTGGGCGTCTCGTTGCTGTTCATTGGACTATTCACAGAAGCGCGAGTGCATCTGGATCAGGCAATCGCGCTTTACCAACCCGTCGAGCATCGTCCCCTGGCGACCCGATTTGGTCAAGACATCGGGGTCGCAGCCTTATGCTTTCGGTCCTGGGCGCTGTGGAGCATTGGATTTCCCGAAGCCGCGCTTTCGGACGCGGAGCGGGCGCTCAAGCATGCACGCGAGGTCGGCCAAGCGACCACATTGATGCCTGCACTGGCCATTACATCGGTGACCTATGTCCTCTGCGGGAACTACGCTGCAGCAGAAAAGCAAGCCGATGAACTCGTCGCTTTGGCGGACGAAAAACGCGTTCCGTTCTGGAAGGCGCTCGGAATGATGATGCACGGGTGCGTATTAGCCATGGCTGACAAAGCGTCAGACGCAGTCCCGGTGCTCACCTCCGGAATTGCCCTGTGGCGGTCAACGGGAGCGACGTCTCACGTGCCATTGCATCTATCGTACTTGACCAGAGCCTACGCCGACCTTGGTCAATTCGATGATGCACGCCGCTGCATTGGCGAAGCAATCACGGCGATGGCAAGCACCGGAGAAAGGTGGTGCGAACCCGAGCTTCACCGCGTTGCTGGCGAAGTCGCGCTGCAGTCGCTCGGCCACGATCAGGCCAACGCCGAAGGACATTTCGAGCGCGCCCTCTCTGTAGCTCGTCAACAACAAGCAAAGTCCTGGGAACTCCGCGCCTCTATCAGTCTCGCGCGTCTCTGGCGTGACCAGGGAAAGACGCAGCAAGCGCGCGAACTGCTTGCTCCGGGTTACCGCTGGTTCACGGAAGGCTTCGACACGCTCGATCTGAAAGAGGCGAAGGCGCTGCTCGACGAACTAGCGTCATAAGGCTGTGTCCGCGTCGCTTCATCTCCCCGCACCAAACCTGGAAGAACGGCAGTAGGGTTACGTCCGTCCTCGGATGTCAGTAATAAGCGTCGCGGTTCGCGGCAGAATAATTCGGACCTCGGTGAACTCTCCGGGCTTCGTATCGACTTCAATAGACCCCGAATGTTGCTTCACGATAACAGGCCTAGCCCGGTCCCTTCACCGGCAGGCTTTGTCGTGAAGAATGGGCTGAACAGCTTCTCCCTCACCTCGGGTGGAATGCCGGTGCCGTTGTCGCGTATCCTGATCTCCACGCGGTCGCCGAGATTCTTGGTGGAAGCCGTCAGAGTGGGCTCATAGCCTTCGCTACCATTCAGCTCTTTGCGCTTGGTCGCCGCATAGAAGCCGTTGGAGATCAGGTTGAGGAGAGCGCGTGTGATCTCCTGCGGGAATACATCGACTTGACCGGCGTCGTTCAATATTGATCTTGAAACCCTGTTTCTCGACCGGCCGCTCCATGCGTTACGATCGCACGGCCGAGGCGAAGAGTCTCGCGGACGAGCAACTCGAGGTCCTCCCCGCGCGTCCGATGATTGTTGATTGCCGCGCGCAGGCAGTGACGGCCCTGCACGGTTGTGTCGGACACTGCGGCGAGGCCCTCCTCCTGCATTCTCAGCATGATCTCGGTGTTTAGCTCCTTGATCGCCGCGCTGTCCAGACCGGAGGGGCGGTAGCGGAAGCAGACGATATTGATGTTTGTCGGGGCGACGAGTTCAAGATCAGGCTCGGCCTCGATCAGCGCGCTGAGGCGGTGCGCATGATCGATGTCCTGGTCGATGAGACGTCCAAACTTTTCGACGCCGTGCTCCTTGAGCGCCATCCAGATCTTGAGTGCCCGGAATCCGCGCGAGGTTTGCAGGCCCCATTCGTGCAACCACTCTCCGGATGCGAGGCCGCGCGGCGCCGACTGAAGATATTCGGGCGTAACGGCGAACGTGGCGCGATGAGCCGACGCGTCCCTGACCAGCGCGCAACCCGCCTCGAACGGCGCGTGCAGCCACTTGTGGGGATCGAGGGCGAGCGAATCCGCCTTTTCGATCCCCGCAACCCGGTAGGCGTTCCTGGGTGCGATGGCGATGAGGGCACCGATGCAACCGTCGATATGGAGCCAGAGATCCTCTTCGCTGGCGAGAGCCGCAAGCGCCGGCAAGTCGTCGATGGCGCCCGTGTTGACCGAGCCCGCGGTCGCGATCACGCAGCAGGGCGCAAGTCCGTCCGCCCGGTCTTTCGCGATGGCGGCGCGCAGCGCATCGACGTCCATTCGCAGCGCGCGGTCTATCGGAATGCGCCGCAGCGCTTGATTGCCGAGGCCGAGTGCCTCCATCGCCTTGCGATGACAGGAATGAATCTGGTCGGATCCGTAGAAGCACAGGGACTTTTCGATCGCTGCGACACCGAGCTCGCGCACGTCGACGCCCGCCTTGACGTTACGTGCGACCGCCAGGCCGACGATGTTCGCCATCGAGCCGCCGCTGACGAGCGTGCCGCTAGCGGAATGCGGAAAGCCGACCATGGTCTTAAGCCAGTCTACGACCTGCCGGTCCATCAGTGCGGCGGCGTGACTGCCGCCGCCGAGATTGGAGCCTTGGATCGCAGCGAGAAAATCGCCAATCGCGCCGGTGAAATTGCTCGAACCCATATACCAGGCCCAGAAGCGCGGATGGACGTTGCCCATCGGATAGGCCATTACCGTCTCGGCGACCTCGCGATAGACCTCGGCGAGCAGCTCGGGCTTTCTTGGCAAAGGGGCGTCAAAAGATGCGCGCACCTCCGGCGGCATCTCTTTCCACACCGGGCGGTCGCGGACATCGCGGAGGTAGGCGACCGCGTCATCTAGGATTGTGCGCGATATGGCCAACGCTTCGCTCCAATCGTCCGGATCGAGCGTTTCGCGGCCGGGGCGCGCGATGATCTCCGGCCGATCGATCGGCAATGTCATTCGCGGACTCATGAGGCGTTGAACTGAGCCGACGGCGTCGACCGATGCGGAGGTTGGCGGCGGCGCGACAACGGTGGGAATCAGCGTCGGCATGGCGGGTGCCGCGGGTGGGGCCGCAGGTGCACTGCCCAATTCGGCGATCGCCTCCAACAGCTTCTTGCGATGGCCGAACGACACGACGCCGACGTCCTTGAGGTCGTCGTTTGTCATCCGGCGCAGCAGCTCGCCGTCGATGTCGTTGGCGCGGAACATCTCGGCATACTGGGTGAGGCCGATCCTGCGGAGCCAACCGTCGATGTCCAAGTTCAGTCCCCTAGGCTCGTGTCAGCGGCAGCCTTTAAAAAGGATTGAATCATGACGCCCGCCGTTATTCCAAGGGGTTTTCTTGAACCAACTTGAATTCGCCATGTGGACGCCGACCACTCGAATGCAGCATAGCCGCCCCGTCACGCGATACCAGATTGATCTAACCGACGCAGAGTGGCGCGTGATCGCCCCGCACCAAAAGTTACAAAGTTTCCCGTTACGCCCTTAGTTTGTTGGGCAATTGCGAGATTTCCCAGAAACGCAAGCAAGGCGACAGAAGCCCCTCCGTTCAGCAGAATCGCTGCTTGGATGGCTGCTCGTCCATAGCTGGCGCGGACGTCGGCCATAGAGGCAAGACCACCGTTCCGACGCAGTATCTTGGACTGCGTTAGCCCGCTTCGCATCGCTAATGCTGGTTCGCATGGCGCTTTCTCAGTCAGTTTGGTCCATTGATGAGATCAGCCAGGCTTGCTTGAGCGTGTTTGGGGCTTGCCCATTGCCAACCTTGATCACTCTCTGATTGTTTGCTGGCGAGCCCCAGAAAAGAGGCGACCAGCGGATCGACCAGGTCCGGGCGCGTGAGCGGGGCCATGTGACCGGCTCCAGGCACCTCCTCGTAGGCCCAACTGGGACAGGACCGACGCAGGATTACCGTGATCTCGCGGATGGGCAAAACCGTGCCAGGATCGCATACTAACAACGTCCGTTCCGGCAGTAGCGCGGCCCATCGCGCTGCGGACGTCGTTTCATTCATCACCGCATCCCATTCGAAAAAATTCGGCTTGAGGGCTTCGGAGAACGCGATCCGCCGATCGAACGACATCTCCCGCCACGTGCCCGCGCCATTCCAGTAATCGGCGAATCTTTCAGCCGCGGTCGCCCATTCACCTAGCGCTCCGAATTTCTTGATATAATTGTGCAATTCAACAGCCTCTGCGAATGCATCCATGCGGCCGGCTTGTGCAAGGAGATAAAATGGATTGGTCTCAAGCAGCACCAATCTGGCGATCCGGCCCGCCAACCGCGCCGCCACCTTCATGGCAACCGACCCGCCGAATGAATGACCGACGAGATAAATCTCGCCGGCGTCAGGAGGCAGCGCGGCCTCTACGAGGCGTGCTTGATCGCTCAGCGTTTGCGTTGCTTCAGCCGGCCACGATGGTGTCTTGCCGTATCCGAACAAGTTCACGGCACGGACGCGACACTGATCCTTCAGATCGTCCATCAGCCGCCGCCATTGGCGCGCGCCCGATACGCTGGAATGTACCAGCATGACCACAGGACCGGAGGAGCCCGCTTCGAGATAATCCACTTTGAACAGCTGATTGTTGTTCACGCCGTTAGCTGGTCGCCCGGACGTGGCGCTGGGCGCACACTGGTCGGGGATTTTGGGGATGGTTGGCGTTGCGGCGGTCATCGTTTTGTCTCTCTGAGTAACGCTCGGGTCATTCGAACGTCCCGAATGGTGATGGAAGTGCCCTGTTTCGCTTCGATCGGGGGCGTGTTAATATCAAAGATGCCCCAAAGAGCGACCGAAAGACTTTGCTCAGCGCTTGATTTATCCGTGAGATGGGCCTGATTATTGCTTGACGACCAATTGCAGCCCGGTGCCCGGTGAGGCGCGCAGTGCGATTTCTCTTTGCCGGCTATACGCTTGATCCCGATCGGCGGGAGCTGAGCCGCGGTGCAGAGCCGATCGCCGTCGAGCCCCAAGTGTTCGACCTGCTGACTTATCTCGTGGAGAACCGCGAGCGAGTAGTCACGAAAGATGATTTGATTGCTTCAGTTTGGGGTGGCCGCATTGTCTCGGACTCTACCCTGACTAGCCGCATTAACGCCGCACGAAAAGCCGTGGGCGACAGCGGTGAGGACCAGAGGCTGATCCGCACGATCGCACGCAAGGGGCTCCGCTTCATCGGCGATGTGCGCGTGCAATCAATAGGCGCCGAGCAGGCACAAGCGACCGGCCCGACGCCAGTTGAAAGTCACGAGCCGGCGCGTCCGGCCCTGCCGCTGCCCGATCGACCCGCCATTGCGGTACTTCCGTTCACCAACATGAGCGGTGATCCGGAGCAGGAGTATTTTTCCGATGGCATTAGCGAGGATCTCATCACCGCGCTGTCCAAGCTGCGCTGGTTCTTCATCATCGCCCGTAACTCCTCATTCATTTACAAGGGCAAGTCCGTCCATATGAAGCAAATCGCAGAGGAGCTCGGCGTCAGCTATGTCGTCGAGGGCAGCGTGCGCAAAGGCGACGATCGCGTGCGCATCACCGCGCAACTCAACGACGTCATCACTGGCAGCCACATATGGGCAGAAAGGTACGATCGTAGCCTTTCCGATGTGTTCGCGGTGCAGGACGAGATCACCGAAGCCATCGTCGCTGCGATCGAGCCGCAACTCTATGCCGCCGAAAATTTTCATGCGCGGCGTAAGCATCCGGACAATATGGACGCTTGGGATCTGGTAATCCGGGCGCTGTCTCATTACTGGCGGGTGACCCGGCAGGACATGCTTGTCGCGCAGGCGCTGCTGGAGAAGGCGATCGCCATCGATCCTAACTATGGTCAGGCGCTTGGTGTCCTTGCCGCCACCCATACGTTCAGCGCCCATAGCGGTTGGGCCGATACAGCAACAACCCTACCGATCGCCGAGCGCGCTGCGCTGGCGGCGATCCGCGTCGACAATGAGGATCCCTGGGCACACCTCGCGTTGGGCCATGTTTATTTGTTTAGGCGACGCTTCGACGACTCGCTGGCCGAATTCGAGTTGGCGCTGCAGCTTAATCCGAACTTCTCGCTTGCCCAGGCCTATTACGGCCTGACATTGTCCTATTGCGGACGGTGGGAAGAAGGCGATGTCGCGGCGCGCCGCGCGCTGCGGCTGAGCCCGCGCGATCCGTTTTCGGCAATGTACTGTGGCATCGCTGCCTACGCGCAGTTCCTCGGTCGCAATTACGATGAGGCGATGCGTCTAGCCGGCGACGGCATTCGGCAACGCGGCGATTTCGTCGGCGCCCACCGCGTGCTCACTGCCGCCGCAGGCATGGCCGGGCAGAACGATGTCGCCAAGGCCGCACTGCAGGAACTTCGCCGTGCGCAACCCAATATTTCACTCGCTTGGATCGAAAGCCAAATGCCGATCAAGCAGGACGCCGACCGTGAACACTATCTGGAAGGTTTTCGCCGCGCCGGCCTCGAATGATCACTGATACTACATACTAAGCGGAAATCAGAAGATACTAAGCGGAAATCAGAAGGCGCCGATAAAGACCACGTTTGCATTTGCTAACCTTGCTAACCTGGCCGCTTATCGCGGAGTAGCCCGGGTCGACAGTTCATTTTGTTTTGCCTCCTTCTGCTGATGCAACATGTCGGCGGATGCTTTTAGGTTAAAGATGCCTCGCTATCCTAAGCCGCGTTGGCGCCTGACATTGGAAATTTCTGAACGACTTCCGCGCTTATACTTGCCCATTCCTCAAGATATTGATGTACGTTTTGCACCGCTCCTGCGCCTTCACCAACCGCCGAGGCCACCTGCTTCATCGATCCGAGACGAACGTCGCCCACCGCGAATACTCCCGGTGTGCTGGTTTCAAAGCTCATTGGTTGTCGTCCCAAAGGCCATTTGCGCAACATCGTGTCCTGTAACGATGAAATCTTTCGAAGTACGTTGCACCGCCGGACCCAACCAGTCCGTGTTCGGTGTGGCCCCAATGAGTACGAAAACGACGGTTGCTGGAACGCGTTCAACCGCGCCGCTCGTCTTGGCTAGGATTTCCACAGATTCTAAGCGCTCGCCACGCTCACCGCCGATGACTTCAGCTCCCAGTCGTACTTCAATATTTTTGGTGCCGCAGACTTGCTGAACCAGGTAATCCGACATTCCTTTTTCCAGTGAATTTGTCCGCACGATCAGGGTTACTCGTCGTGCGAAACCAGAAACATGAATTGCCGCTTGTCCAGCCGAATTTCCTCCTCCAATCACCGCGACATCGAGATCCTGCACGAATTGTGTCTCGCAATGTCGTATAAAAGACACTCACGCCAATAAAGCGTTGCAAGGCGGGGACATCGAGGCTCTTGTACTTGGCGCCGGTTGCAATGAGCACGGCGGTCGCTGCGATTTCACGGCCGTCCGACAGCTTCAGAATTTTCTTCGTGCCGCGCGAGCACAAGCTCGTTACCGATCGGGAAAATACGAACTTGGCTCCAAACAGCCACGCTTGCTGGTAAGCACGCTGTGTCAGTTCTGAGCCGGAAATCCCACGTGGAAAGCCAAGATAGTTTCGAATGAGTGAACTAGCGCCGGCTTGTCCGCCAATGTCATGCCGTTCGATCACCAGCGTTCGTAGTCCTTCCGACCCGGCGTAAACCGCCGCGGTCAGTCCAGCCGGTCCGGCGCCCACGACGGCCACGTCACAAGTGAGTGCGCGAGGGCTTTCACCCACTGCATCCATAATCTCTGCGTCAGTGGGGTCGAATAGAACCGTGCCGTCATGCAAAAAAGGCTGGCATCGCTTTGATCTTAGTACCAGCGCTGCTCGATCAGCCGATTTGCCGAAATAGATCCGGTCTGATGGAAGCCATAGGGAATGCCATTTCGATTGAGGAGTTCGCGAATCTCACGTGAGCGCGTCGACTGATCATCACCGATGACACGGATCCCGGGGCGGTGAACCCGCGTCCATTCGGCCAAGAACTCCCCAATAAACGGGTATAGATGTATTTCCGCGGGTGCCCACGGCTTGTAGAGGTAATTATCCAATTCTCCGAGAGCACAGGCTTGAAGTATCGTAGGCGACACTTCGCGGTCGCCCCATTCGACGAGCAATGCGCGTTTGGCCGTCGGCACGATCGAACGGACGCGACCGAGGAGTTCCCGGCCGGTCATTTCCGGCATGCGCTGATCCGCGATGACCAATGCAATCTCTTCATTTTCTTCCTTGCTCTTGCGAACGCCTGCTAACGCAGAACATGGCGAGAGATAGGGTACCACCCGATAGTCTGCGCCAAATCGCCTTGTTAGGGAATCAAGCATTGCGGCCAGCGCATCGGATTCGTCGTCAACAACAATGATGGAGGCTCTCTCAGCCATGAGTGACTCCTTTAGCTGTGCCTGGACTTACCGGACCCTTATGAGCCACATTTTAAATCCTGACTGCCATTTCACCCTTACACTCGATCGCGATTTGGACAGGATACCGAGACCGCATGCCAAAGACTTTTAGTGCGCATTTATTTGCGCTTGAGGTGGGCCTGATTTTTCCTTGAGTGTGACGACGCGGCTTGGCATCTATAATGTAGACTTTCCGTGGGGTGCACTCCGTTTCTGGTTCCCAAAATGAGTTGCGTCAACCGTCGCAGCCCTCTTTCAGTATTTAGGTCTGCGCACGGCGCGTTTGGGTTCCACAATTGCGCCATCTAATAGCTCCGCTTCACATTTGCCCCGCCACTCAAAGCGGAACACGGGGGTTCGTTCAGTAAAGCCCTTCAAGCGGCGCTCGCCAAGCGCAACAAAACGCCCCTTCTCCTCGTCGCTAAGTTCGCGAACGAGCCCGGAGACGATGACTCCATCGGCTTCTGCTTCGCTACATAAGCGATGTGCGAGCTGCACGGTCGTGCCGAAAAGATCATTGTGATCCGCTACCGGCTCGCCAGCGTGAATGCCTATTCGCACTCTCAGACTTTCGGACGTATCAGCGTTGTATGACGCAAAGCGCCGCTGGATGTCGGCTGCGGCGCGGACCGAGTCCGCGACATCATCGAACGCGGCCATGATCCCGTCGCCGGTGTGCTTTACCTCGCGTCCGTGATGCGAGGCTAGCCCGCGTCTGACCAGAGCATTGTGCACGCGCACTAACTCGAGCGCCGCCGCGTCGCCGAGGCGTGCCGTCATTTCGGTCGATCCAACAATGTCGGTAAACATGACGGCACGCAGCCCCGCTTCCATTTCTGGCGCCGTGGTACCCGCAGCATGCCGAGGATCATTGATGCGGCCGAGGAATGCCTCTACAGCGGCGAGATCCACGGCGATGATGTCTGACGCGATTTGCCCATGCGCCTCGCGATGTACCTGCGCAGCAGTTTCGGCATCAGGGGCATCGACGAGACAGAAGCCAGTGGACCGCTCGGGGTCATACCAATAGGTCATGTATTTGACCCTATACTTATCCTGAATTTCCAGGTCCTTGCGGTGCGCTTCCGCAATGTTCTCTGCCGTCGATCCGCGCATATCGTGGCGGTCCATGAAGATCGGCATGCTCCAATTCCTTCCTTGCTTCAAGGAGTCGGTCTGATGTTTTGGTTGACGCGGAACAAGTTCTGCGGGTCAAATTTAGCTTTGACGGCGGCGAGCCGTTTGGCGTTACCCAGGTAGGCTCTCCTAACGCCATCCTTGTCGTCCTCCGGTATGAAGTTTACGTAAGTGCCGCCAGACGCGAACGGGGAACAAGCATCGAAAAGGGACCGCGCCCAGGCGATGCAAGCTGCGTCGTCAGCACGATCGCGCCACCGTGTGTGAAGATTAATATGGAAGCCAACATCCCGGTGCGGATAGGCCGTGGCATCCGAGGGAACGCGATTGATTGCGCCGCCAAGCTGCACAAAGGCCAGCTCGGTTTCTGCGGACGGGAGCTTGCCGGCATACTCGACAAGGACGTCGATGAGGCCGTCCTCGATGGTGGCGAACGCGTGTGACTTCCAGTAGTTCCGCGCACCCGCCGTGAGTAGCGGATCAAGCGTCGTCTGCCAGCCGCTAAAGGGATGGGGCCCGATGACGTCGGCGATCGGTTTGCCCATCGCCCGCAACGGCTTCATCGCCTGCTCGGCGGCGTCCATCGGACCGGCGTAACACGCCGCGAAAACGATGACGCCCGTCCCATGCACCTCCTTCGGCAAGAACGGCAACGGCGGGGCCGCGCGCATAACAAACCAGCAAGTGAGTTCATCGGGCGAAGCTGCCGCAATGTCGCGGTAGCGCTTGATCAAGTCCCGCGCCTGCGTGAGGGGGTAAATAATCAGGCCAGACATCACTTCTGGGCCGAGTGGGTGCAAGGCAAACTCGAAGGACGTGACGACGCCGAAATTGCCGCCGCCGCCGCGCAACGCCCAGAATAGGTCCGCGTTGTCTTTTTCGCTCGCTCTGACCTGCCGACCATCGGCGGTGACGACGTCGGCGGACACGAGATTGTCGATGGTCAAACCGAACTTGCGGCTAATCCAGCCAAATCCGCCGCCGAGCGTGAGGCCGGCGATACCCGTGGTCGAATTAATCCCTGTTGGCGTTATCAGCCCAAAGGCCTGCGTCTCCCGGTCGAGCTCGCCAAGCGTGACCCCGGGCGCCACGCGAGCGGTGCGAGCGACGGGATCGACTTGAACCGATTTCATCTGGCTCAAATCGATCATTACCCCGCCGTCATTGACCGCGCTGCCAGCTATATTGTGGCCGCCGCCGCGGACTGAGAGGAGGGCGTTCATATCGCGCGCGAAATCGACCACCGTCTGCACATCACTTGCATCGGCGCACCGCGCGATCACGCCTGGCTTGCGGTCAATCATGGCATTCCACACCTGACGCGCTGCGTCGTAACCTTCGTCTGCAGTGGTTAGGACAGCGCCGCGGATCCGCTTTCTCAGCGTCGACACGGCCGTCTGTGAGATTGGCGTCGAACCGGCCATTGGTCTCGCGGAGCTGTGCGAACCAACGTCCAAGGTCGAATCGGTGGCTTTGTTGCTGGTTTGTGTTACGACTGTCATCGTCGTCTTCCTTTTGCTGAAGGACTTAGTTTGCTGGCTCCCTCGTGGGCCATGCAAGATCGCTCGAGGTCTGTGAAATCATGCCAAGACCGCCCGCCAAAGACTTTCACTGCGCATTGATTTGCGCTTGAGGCGGGCCTGATTTTTCCTTGAGAACGCGGCTTGGAACTTGCGTCAATTTGTCTTTGCTAATTACACACTTATCATCGATCGACGAGAGCTTCGTCACGGACCAGAAACCGGCGCCATAGATATTCGATCTATTGAAGTCAGCAAAGACGGTCTCATCGTGGGCAGCACGCTCGTTTCTCCCTCGGCTCCCCATGATCGAGTGCAGCCAACCGCCGCAGCACTTCGGCTTGGACCTCAACTCGGGCACCACGGCTGTATCTTAGATCATTCGTGGCACGCCACGATGCGCGCGAGTGTGAAACCGTCTTTTGCCTAGCTGTCAGGAGATGCAGTTGAGCGCGCTTTAAATCGTAACTTTCGTTGCCGCGTGTCAGGCGTGCTTTGAAGTAGACCCCGATAGCGGAACCACTTCGGTGGGTTTGGCAGTTGGATTCTCGGCCGTTCCGATCTCCTGACTGTACCAGATCAAGCTGCGCACTCACGTTGTTAAAGACCGCGCTCCAGGCGGCGCGTCAACTAGCTTTAGGTCATGAGCCGCGCAACGCGGCTCCGTGCGCCCCGCGGTAACATTCGCATTTTTCCAGGTGCCGGAAGCATCGCGGCGGCCCTTCCTGCAATCGCGGGCGCTATCATTTGCAAGCGCTGCTGCAGCCACCAATTGAGCCTGCTCCCCGGCTTCTTTGCTGCGCGTTCTGCCACGAGCGCGTGTGCGAGACGCGCCTTCCGCGCGCGCAATGCCGCCTCGGTGAACGTGAGATGGATGAGGTCGCACTGGGCCAGGCTGCCGCCGCAGCGATGCGCGATGTGGCGCACGCGTGTCAACCATTCGACGCATGCCGCATAGTCACTGTGGGCGAAGGCTAGCAGCGCCTCGCAGAACGGCGGCGCCAACGCCTCCTCCGGGAGCGACATCGAGACGTCGCCAGCGTCGGCGGGCGCCAGTGCTTCGAACACGCGCGCCGCAGCGGCGCTACGTCCCGCCGCGGCGAACGCCATCATGGCGTGCACGACATAGAACGTCCGCGCACCGGCCAGCGTGCGCATCTCCCAGCGATTGGCCAATAGTTGCCACCGCCCGTCCACGTCGATGTTTCGGAGTTGCAAACGCCAAAGGAACGCCGAAGCATCGGCAAGCACGGAGATGCCTGGAGCGCGCGTATTCGCAATCTGCGCATCGTAGGTCGCGAGCGCGGACTCCAGATCGTTCGAGTCAAGATGGAAGAGCGCGCGATGCCACGCTAAATGAACTGAAAAGCCGGTGCCTTCGATCCATGCCGATTCGGTCGCGGCAAGGAATGCGAGACCTTCGCGAGCGCGCCCCTGCATCTCCATCACATGGGCGATGACGTGAATGGCGCCTGGATGTCGGGGATCGAGGACGAGCGCGCGACGCGCTATCTTTTCGGCACGACGATATTGGCCGTTCTCCTCGAGGGCAAATGCGTACATCGCAAGGACGCTCGCGTAGCCGGGCACCGCGGTTCCCCATTTGGGCAGCACGTGGGCGAGACGGACCCGCATCATGCGCCTTTGGCCGATGTGAAAGTCGAGCGTATGTGCGACCACGAGCGCGAGAATGTCGCGCGGCCGGTCGGTAACGATGGCGCCGTAACGTTCGACCGCAAGAGCTGGGTCGCCCTCGAGCCAAGCGCGCGCCGCGCTTGCGTGACGGCGCGCCGGATCGTGCACGTCGGGGCACGCCGCCTCGATGGCGGCCACGCTCGCGGCGAGTGAGGATCGCGCACCGGCGGCGTCAGCACACACGATCAGCGCGGCGCGCAGACAATGGCCGAACACGGACTGGGGATCATCGGCCAGCACTCGCTCAATTTCGGCAGAGGGATTCCCGCGGTGCGTAAGCAGGAGCTCGAGCACGTGTTCGCATCGTGGCAGTGATGCCTCATGGGCTTCAGCGCTCGCGGGCTCGGCTGCGTCTGCGTTAAGTCTCACTGCCTCTTCCATGGTGCTCTCCTTCGTGTATTTCGCTTTGGAGATATTCCTGCCCATCGCATTAGACGCTTAGTTTTCGCTGGATCCGGCCTTCAATTACAAATTTTCCTCAGAGCGTGGTGACAAACCACCCTTGCGAGCGCAACCATAGTCTTCGCACAGATGGGAAAGATCGCCTTCACATGGATAGCCAGTGATCGGGCAAAGTATTAGTGGCTTGTTGTTGTAACTCTCAGAGCGACTGTGAGTAACCGTGGCGCTTGTTTGCGTTGGGCTCATTGTCTCCTCCAGCCTGTTGCGATCAATACCGAGATGTTTGGAAGATTGCCGCGAGCACGACCGAAAGACTTTGCCAAACGCTTGATTTCTACCTGAGAAAGGCTTGATTATTCCTTGTTGCCGGCGATGGATAAGTGGCGCGGAGAGCCGTCGATGCAGCAGATTGCGGACTGGCCCAAGACGCTCGATCATCGAACGCTGCTGTCGTGTTTTATAACCTTGCGACGAGCTGACATCTCTAGCCCGTCAAATAGCGATAGGCGTGCCGAACGCCCGGCGGCGATCATTGTGGCACCCATCGAGCGGATCGTCTCCGACGACGCCGAAGCCCAGCGCGCAAGGCTTTGACACGGAGTTGATTTACCCCTGAAATAGCCTTGATTTTCCGACGACCCGGGGGTCCCGGCGCCACGCCGGAGGCGGAGGCCGCTGTGCCATTCCAGTTCGGTGGATATTCGGTCGACGTGGATCGCCGCGAGTTGCGGCGCGGCGCCGAGTTGATCGATATCGGGCCGCAGGTCTTCGATCTGCTCGTCTACTTGATCCGCAACCGTGATCGGGTGGTCAGCAAAGATGATCTGCTCGACGCCGTCTGGGAAGGGCGAATCGTTTCCGAGTCGACGCTCACCAGCCGCATCAATGCGGTCCGGCATGCGATCGGCGACACTGATGCCAACCAGACCCTGATCAAGACGATTGCCCGCAAAGGGTTTCTCTTCATCGGCGAGGTCGAAGAGGTCAAAAAGGCCCTGCCGCAGGCTTCGGCGGGCGGCGGCGAGGCGGCTGCAGGGGGACTGCGCCAGGAGATTCACTTCTGTACCGCGTCCGACGGGGTGCGCATCGCATACGCCGCTGTCGGTAAGGGGCCTCCGCTGGTGAAGGCCGCGAACTGGCTCAATCATTTGGAATATGATTGGCAAAGCCCCATCTGGAGCCACCTGCTTCGAGCGATCGCTGCGAGATACCGGCTGATCCGCTATGACGAGCGGGGAAACGGTCTCTCCGACTGGGACGTGGGGGACATTTCTTTTGAGGCATTCGTACGTGACCTCGAGAGCGTCGTTGACGCGAATGGCCTGAAGAGGTTTCCCCTGCTTGGCATCTCGCAGGGTTGTGCCGTCTCCATACCGTGCGCCATCCGGAGCGCGTCAGCCAGCTCGTCCTATATGGCGGGTATGCACGCGGCAGGTGTCGGCGCGGACAGCAGGGCGAGGTCGAGCAGGCGGATGCGTTTGTTGACTCTCATGCGGCAAGGGTGGGGTCAGGAGAATCCCGCATTTCGACAGATCTTCACGTCCCTGGGACATTGTTGTCGAGACTCGCCTTCTCGAAAGAGATATCCGCGGTTACTTGCGGACCCTACACGTGGCAGGCACCGCCCATCGGTCAGACCTTGGCGATTTTTCGCCAAATCAATAAAGAACGGCCGTGGGTGCATTCATATCCTCGAATTCCCAGATGGGCGTATCGTCTTGCTGACTATGCTGGGCGAGGGTCAGGAAGCGACAGTGCTTCAGCTTCCGGCACAACCGACAACTCCGGCTGAGGAAGAGGCACAGCAACGGGTCGCTTGGGTAGGCTGAGAAAGCGCGGCAGCCAACAAACGAGAAGAGCCTCGACAGGGAACCAGTCCCGCCGAGGCTCAAGTGCACCGGTTTAGGCGCGCGGGGGGGGTGCGCGCAGCGCCAGTTCAGCACGCCCACTATCGGCTTCAGATTCGCGGGGCTATGTCCCTGGATTTAGTCTCGGTGAGCGACGGCTTGCGCAATCCTCGATCTTCGACCGCCGGTTAGCCCTGTCAACCCATCCGGTGTCAGCTGAAACACCGCATGCGGCGTCCCCGCCGCCGCCCAGATCGTCTCATATTGAAAAAGATCTTCATCGATCAGCGTGATCGGCGGCGTCTTATGGCCGACGGGCGGTACGCCGCCGATAGCAAAGCCGGTGGCTTTACGGACGAAATCGGCGTCGGCGCGGATGATACGTTCGCCTATCTCCACCTCTATCAATTTCTCGTCGACGCGATTGGGGCCGGAGGCGACGACGAGGACAATACGGTTCGTATCTCGGGTCCGAAAGATAAGCGATTTGGCGATTTGTGCGACCGCGCAGCCGATAGCCGCCGCCGCGTCGGCCGCTGTGCGGGTGCCAGCGTCGAATTCGAGCACCTTATAGGCGTCGCCGAGTATCGCTTGGACCTTGAGTGCTGACGGGGCGGAAGCGGGTTTCATGGTCGGAATCCTTAAGTGGCGCGCCCAAATCGAACCAAATGATAGCTAAACGCGAGTACCCATCCGGTCAGCATGGCCACTTTCTAGGGTCCCGCCCCCAACAACCTGAACAGGGCCGCGCGGAACTAATCTAGGTCGAAATCGACACCGCCGACTCGCCAGGCGCTGTCGTAGACGAAATACAGAAGATCCCGCCACTCAGGTTTGATCTGCGCCAATAGGCCCGGCACTGGCAGGAAATAGTCATTGTCGATCCGGGCGACATGAGGATCGTGGCATCGTCCCGGGGCGATTGAGATTGAAAGCAGATAACGTTGGGCGAGCACGGTTTCGAAGGAGAGGCTTATGAAATCCAGTCACGACCATTGGCCCTGCGCTCGCACCTGTTTGGTTTGGGCAGAAGAGACCAGCGACGAGAACGATCGCCGGGCCCTCTTGGAGATGGCAAGCGCCTGGATCGAACTAGGCCTCGAAGAAGATCTAGGCGACTGGCGTAACAGCCCGTTGACGGACCGCTCTTTGGAGCGGCGTGGGCCGTCCACAGGCTCGATCGCCGCTGGCATCCCCGTTGCAATAATTTCCGCCGCGAAGCTACTTAGGACCAAAATCAACGGCACGTTTTCATCAATCTCAACTCAGTTGAAATAGTCGCCTGTTCGCCGCATGTTGCGTCGGTGTGTCGATGGTGCAGCATGCCGACCCACAAATTTAAGATCGCTCAGGCCGTTTATCTCAAGCCCTCCCGTCACCAAAACATCCCGGGAGGCGCGTACATCATCACCAAAAAGATGCCAGATCATGATGGCGAGTTTGAATACCGAGTGAGGGGCATCTCCGAGCCACACGAACGCGTCGTGGGCGAGAGTCAATTGTCAGCCACTCCATAGCGCCCTCAGAAATTGGCCGCGGACACGGGTGATTGCGCCGCGCTGGAGGAAGACGGCGGCTCGTACCATACCGTCACGACGATACAGGGGTAGGTTCCGTCATCGGGCTTCTCGGCTACGGCCGTGACCATCATTTCAGTTTTTATGATTGTCGCCGAACCGAGATCGTCGAGTTTGATCTGCTCTTCGAGCATGCCGGCCTCTTCATCCATGAAAATTTTAACTTTCATCGGCTTTGGCATTTCACTTACTCGTCCTTGCGACTAGTTCCTCTAGCCGACCATACTCGATCCGTTGGTTCCGCCGCCATAACGGGTGTCACCCGCGCTCGCCTTGCGCTTCGCGCTCACGCCGGAGCAGGTCGAATGACATCGGCAACCGTTGAGCCGTCACAGCTTTCGTTGGCTGTGACGCTTGTAAGGCTTGGTTGTGACGCCGTGACGCGCTCACCATGCGCTCTCGAACTGCGCGCGGTAGTAGCCACGTCGCCGCTTCGCCGTGATCGGCGCCGCTCTGATCGGCGAGGATGGCGTTCGCGATGTCACGACGGCCGTCGATATCGGCAGCAAGTCCTGGATATCCGGCTCCGACCGTGGGTCTTCCGCCCTCATATAGGTTTGCTACCATTGAGCTATCGCCATCGGCCGCTGCCGGAAACAGCGGCCATCAAGCGCAAGAGAGCGTGCGCGGGCGAGACCTGCCATGCCTTCTTGTGGTATAAATCTGTCGCGGTGAGTTTGTTGCATCCGACGCCGCGACGGCCGGGAGCAAAATCGAAAAGTGGCCGCTCGACTCGTGCGCCATCCCCATGGCCGTGTTGTTGCGATCCGGTGTTGGCGAAGGCAGCGAGAGTCATCTTGCAGCTAGTCGAAGCAGACGAGCCGCCGGCTCATTTACCAGTGGGGCCAGATGCGATCCGAAATATTCGCGAGAAGATCGGCGCCATCCAGGCTGAGATTGCCGCCTGGGAGGCGGTTTCGTCTCCCACCAATTATCAATAATGACCTCAGCAAAGATCTGCGTAGAGGACTCCAAGCATGGCGTACACGATCGAAGTGAATGGCGCGAAGCAGACCGTCGATGCCGAAAGCGACACGCCCCTCCTTTGGGTTTTGCGCGACGAACTCGATTTGAAAGGAAGTAAGTTCGGCTGCGGCGTCGGGCTTTGCGGCGCGTGCACCGTCCACGTCAACGGTAAGGCAGTGCGATCATGTTTGATGCCGGTTTCGACCATCGGCGCTGCCGCCGTCGCCACCATCGAAGGCATGGCCGCCCACCCAGTCGGCAGCAAATTACAGGCGGCTTGGATGGAACTTGACGTACCCCAGTGCGGCTACTGCCAGGCCGGACAAATCATGACGGCCACGGAACTCCTGACACGGATTCCCAATCCGAGCGATGCCGACATCGATGCCACTATGACCGGCAACGTCTGCCGCTGTTGCACCTACAATCGCATCCGCGCCGCAATCAAAAAAGCGGCGCTCGCCACCTCTGCTCCGACAGTAAAGTGATGGTGGAAAACATGAACCCTGCCGAAACCGCGATATGCCGCACCACCGACACGCCTTACCCCGCCTCTCGGTCTCGGCGTGCATTCCTCAAAGCAACCGCCACAGTTGGCGGCGGGCTGTTGCTGCAGGCGGCGCTGCCACCGCTGGCGCGGGTCGCGACTGCGGGCGAGGCCGCAGCCGACGGTAAAGCCGGCGCGCTCAACGCCTATATCCGCGTCGCGCCCGATGGCATTGTCACCATTATGTCGAAAAATCCGGAGATCGGCCAAGGCATCAAGACCATGCTGCCCATGGTGATCGCCGAAGAACTTGACGTCGCCTGGGAGAACGTGCGTATCGAGCAAGCGCCGCTCGATACGGCCAAGTACGGCCAGCAATTCGCCGGCGGCAGCCGGGCAACGCCGCTAAATTACGAGCCGCTGCGCCGCGTCGGCGCCGCCGGCAGGCAGATGCTTGTCGCCGCGGCGGCGCAAAGCTGGAACGTCGCGCCGTCGCAGTGCAGTACTGAAGCAGGCGTCGTCTATCATCGTGAAAGCGGCCGTTCGGCCCCTTATGGCGCTCTCGCCGCAAAAGCCGCCGGCGTGCGAGTGCCTGACCTCGCCAAAGTGACGCTCAAGGATCCAAAGACGTTCAAGATCATCGGCCAGCCGATACCCGGCGTCGACAACGCAAAAATAGTAACGGGGCAGCCGCTGTTTGGTATCGATGTCACCCTGCCGGGCATGCTGCATGCGGTATTCCAGAAATGCCCTGTGTTCGGTGGCAAAGTGGTGAGCGCAAACGTCGATGTTATCAAGGCGCTGCCGGGCATCCATGATGCATTCATCGTCAAAGCAAGCGAGGGCAACGCCAGCGGCGATCCGCAGGGACTGAGCGACGGCGTCGCCATCGTGGCGAAAAGCTGGTGGGCGGCCAGTCGCGCGCGGGAGAAGCTCAAGGTGACCTGGGACGAGGGTTCGACCGCGGCGCAGAGCAGCAAAAACTTCGCTCAACGCGCGGCCGAGCTCGCGAGCGGAGCGCCGGCCTCTTATCTGCGCCGTGACGGCGACGTAACGTTATCGCTCAAGGGCGCCTCGCATATCGTGGAAGCCTCGTATTCGTACCCATTCCTTGCCCACATCAGCCTCGAACCGCAGAACTGCACGGCGCACTTTAGGGACGGAAAGGTCGTGTTCTGGGCTCCGACACAATTGCCAGGACCCGGTGCCAAGCTCGTGGCGGCGACCTTGGGCCTCGCCGAGAGCGACGTCACTGTCAACATGACGCGCATTGGGGGCGGATTTCGGGCGGCGGCTGCGCAACGACTATATGGCCGAAGCGGCTTGGATTTCCCGGAAAGTCGGCGCGCCGGTGAAACTGGTGTGGACGCGCGAGGACGATATCCAACATGACTTCTACCGCCCGGCCGGTTTTCACTTCTTTGCGGCCGGGCTCGACGGCGCGGGGAAGCTCGTTGCGTTGCGCGACCATTTCGTGACCTTCGGTCAAGGCGGCAAGCTTGCCGACTCGGCGGCGATGGACGCTAACGAATTCCCGGCGGGGCTCGTCCCCCACCTCGAATACGGTCAGTCGGTGATTGAGCTCGGCGTACCGACCGGGCCGCTGCGCGCACCCCGCTCCAATGCGCTCGGATTTGTCTTCCAATCCTTCATCGACGAACTGGCGCATCAGGCTGGCGCGGACCCGCTGGATTTCCGCATCACGCTGCTCGGCGAGCCAAAAGTGTTTGTCAATTCCAGCGGCAAGCCTGATCCGCTGCGCGATTTCGACACCGGTCGCATGCGAGGCGTGCTACGGCGCGTCGGAGAGATTTCAGGTTGGTCGCAGCGCCATGCCCTTCCGCCGCGAACCGCCAAGGGTGTCGCCTTCTATTTCAGCCATTTCGGCTATTTCGCCGAAGTGGTGCAAGCAATGGTGACCGCCTCCGGCGACGTCAAGCTCGACCGCGTCTGGGTCGTCGGCGATGTCGGCAGCCAAATCATCAATCGGAGCGGAGCCGAAAGCCAGGTGCAGGGTGCGGCGCTCGACGGACTGGGCTCGACGCTTGGTCAGGCGATCACCATCGACCGCGGCCGCGTAATGCAGTCTAATTTCGACAGTGTGAAACCTTTGCGGATGGATCAGGCCCCGCCAGTCGACGTTGAATTTCTGATCACCGACAATCCGCCAACGGGCCTCGGCGAGCCGGCGCTGCCGCCGGTCGTTCCTGCGCTCTGCAACGCCGTCTTCGCGGCAACAGGCAAGCGTATTCGCAGCCTGCCGATCGACGCGACCGACTTGAAAGTTTGAGACGCGAGCAGCGCGGGCCCTCTTACGCCGCGCAAGATTTAACCGTCGTCGCCGATCGACAGGAATCGAGCAGGATTTGAGCGCCGCGCGCACAGCAATGGCATGCGCACCTTGGGCGCTAGTCCATGAAGGTGACTTCTTTGCTTGAAAAAAAACCTTGCGCCGCCTCGCTGTGATCGGCGCCGCTCTGTTCGGCGAGGATGGCGTTCGCGATGTCACGATAGTCCGCGCAACGATGCTGCGGCCGTCGATATCCCGGCCATTCGATATTCGGCTCCGGCCGTGGGCCTTCCGCCCTGGTATCGGTTTGCTACCAATGGGCTTCTATTGCGCTACATCGCCAGTGGTGGCGGGCGTTATACGAATTAGAAAGTGGCCGCTTTCAAAGGTTTTTGTAGATTTTAACGGGCAATATGTCCGATCAGGTTATTACGTGAGGTATGCGTTTTTTTTGGTTGCGGATTCAACTTCCCAGTCCAACGATTGCGGTCTATGGCGTTACAGACGTGGCGTTACGGCGTTTCATTGGAGCGTAACGACGTTACGGCGTGGCGTGACGGCATTTTCAGTGAAGCGGACCGACACAAAGCCCTGCCGGGAACATGTTTCACTCGTCGTCGGTTTCGGGTGCCTCGACCTCGCGCTATGAAGCTCGATCCGGGTCTACGGAGAGGGTGGCCTGCCTCTGCGACTTATCACCCGTCATCATACGAGAAGGTCCGAATACCTTTCGATCGCCTCCTGGATGGGCGCGCCCGCTTCGGCGCACCTGGCCGGGATGGCGCGCGGGAGCCCCGACACACCTCGCCCTGCGATCAGTGCGGGATGACGGCGTAAAGAATCAACGCAGCCGCAGCGGCTGTGACTAAGACCGTCAGCGATGCACCGGACTGCCGCCCAAAAGTCTGCTTGAGCGAAGAGTTGAGGCCCCACGCACTGAGCAAGCGGGCGACCAAAAGCACAGCTCCCAGCCCGATAACGATCGATGATCGGTAGCCAAATGCTTCGACCAGACCGATGAGCAGAAGAGCGAGTGGCGTGTGCTCGGCAAAATTACCATGCGCGCGGATCGCCTGTCCGAGCGCTGCAACGCCGCCGTCAGCGACGTCGACTTTGGCGCGTACCCGATTGACGATGACGTTGACTGTGAGGATCGCGGCAAGAAGGCCAAGAATTGCGGCATAGATCGCGGTATAGAACGGGAATACCGGTGTCGAAGCGTTGGCCTACGGACACTGGCAGTTCGTGGACCGGTACTACCTGTCGATCGTGCTCGACGACTTCTCGCGCTACATCGTCGCCTGGAGGCTTGGTCCCACCATGTGTGCCTCCGATGTCACGGCCACGCTCGACCAGGCGCTCGCGGCCTCAGGCCTTGACCACATCACCGTTACGCAGCGGCCCCGGCTTCTGAGCGACAATGGATCGAGTTACGTCGCGGGTGATCTGGGCAAGTGGCTCGAAGCCAAGGGCATGCAACACGTGCGCGGCGCCCCGCATCATCCACAGACCCAGGGAAAGATCGAGCGATGGCACCAGACCCTGAAGAACCGCATCCTGCTCGACAACTACTACCTGCCTGGCGATCTCGAACGGCATATAGACGCCTTCGTCGGGCACTATAACCATGTCCGCTATCACGAGAGCATCAACAACCTAACCCCGGCCGACGTCTACTTCGGAAGGGCCGAAACAATCCTCGCTGAGCGAGAGCGCATCAAGCGAGCAACCATCTCAAACCGACGCTTGCAGCATCAACTGAAAGCCGCTTAAACCTTAACCCTGATGAGCCAGAGCCTCCGTTCCTGAAACGCTCAAAACGTCTCAAATCATCTGACGACGGACAATGGCAGCGAGCGCATCCTTGGCGGCGGCGCGGGCTTTGCCGGCGGCGAGCGCACTTACGGCGCCCAACATCAGGCGGCGGTTCTTGCGGCCGGTTTTGTATTGGACCACCCAATTGCGACTGCCGCCGGCGCGAACGCGCACGCCAAAGGCCGGAAGGTCGTCGTCGAAGAAGGTCCGATCGGTCTGGCCGGACTCCAGGGTGAGAGTGCGAGCGATCGCGGACGTGAGCTTCATCGGGCGCCTCCTGGGCAGACTATGGGCAGATCGGTTACGGGGTCCGGTGCGCCCTAGTACTTCATTAGTCTGGAGGTTTAGCTGCGTTTGCCGGCGTTTCCAAGCGCTATGCTGCCCTAGCCGCTCCTATGCGCCATCAAACTCACCCTACGAATCTGGGGGTCAGGAGTTCGAATCTCTTCGGGCGCGCCAGCTCTCATCGTCGATCTATCGCGGCCCTTCCATCCGCATTGGCTTTTTTGCCAGAACGCCCTCTGACCCCTTAATAATGGTCATCGCAACCGGGCATTTCTGGAGCTTCGAAAAGACTCCCCATCAAGGAGTCCGATCGAGGAATAATCGCTACGGCCAGTATCGCGATGGTTTCTTGGGGTGATTTTCATGACTGCCGGCACGGATTTCATTCTGGACGCATTGGTACACGAAGGCATCGACCACCTGTTCATGGTGCCCGGCGGCTTGATCGATCCCTTTCTTCCCGCGCTCGCCCGGCATCCCAAGCTGACGCCCATCGTGGCCGCCCATGAAGGCGGCGCCGCCTACATGGCGGACGGCTATGCTCGCGCCAGCGGGCGGTTCGGCGCGGTGCTCGGCATTGGCGGTCCCGGTCTCTGCAACATGACGACAGCCGTCGCCGCGGCAAAGACCGACTCTTCGCCGATCCTGGTGCTCAGCGGCGAAGTTCCGGTCGACATGGAAGGGCTGGGCGAATTCCAGGATGCGAGCCAAGCGTCGCTGGACGACACCTCGGTGATGCGGCCGGTGACGCGGCTTTCGACGACGGTCGCGAGCGCGCGGAATCTCGGCCACTGGTTTCGTCACGGACTGACGTCGATGCTGGCGCAGCCGAGCGGACCGGTACATCTCTCCCTCACGCACGATGTGCTGGTCGCGGATTGCGATGCGAAGTACGTCCCGGTTTCCGATTTCTTCGACAGCGTGATGCCGCTCAGCCTGCCGGCGGCCGAGAGGGCGATGACGCTTCTCGGCCAGGGCACGCGCGTTGCCATCCTCGCCGGCGCCGGCATCGAGCACGACTCCGCCGCGGCGGTATTGAAGACGATTGCTGAACGCTGGTCGATTCCCGTCGCGACGACGCTGCGGGCCAAGGGCGTCTTTCCCGAAGACCACGAGCTCTCGCTCGGTGTGTTCGGCTATGCCGGGACGCGGCATGCGACCACAGCTTTTCTCGCCACCGATCTCGAAGTCTTGTTGGTCCTGGGTTCGGGCCTCAACGAGCGCGACACCATGCACTGGACGCTGCGCGGAAAATCCAGGGCGCAGATGATCCACGTCAATACCGACATGCATGAAATCACCGCGGGCGGCGAAGCTGGTCATGTCGTGCCGGGCAGCTGCCACGCATTCCTCGACTTGCTCAATCGCAGCGAAGGTGCGCCGGCGGAAGCGCTCGCGAAAGGCCAGACGGCCCGGCAGTCCTGGATCGCCAAGGTCAAGGCCGGACCGCGGCTCTACGACACCGAGAATTGTCATCGCACAACCCGGCCGATCCATCCCGCCACGGCGGTAGCGGCGCTGCGGGCCGTCTTTCCGCGCGACGGCATTCTGCTCGTGGATTCCGGCGCGCACCGCGCCTTCGCGGGCCATTACTGGAGCGCCTATGAGCCGCGGACTTATATCTCCGCCACCAATCTCGGACCGATGGGCTGGGCCATTCCCGCGGCGATCGGGGTGCAATGCGCGAAGCCGCGGCGCCGGGTCGCGGTCATCACCGGCGACGGCTGCATGCAAATGCACGGCATGGACGTGCAGACGGCCGCCCGCTATCGCCTGCCAATCATCTACGTGGTGCTGAACAACGGCGCCCTCGGCAATGTCTGGCTTCGCGCCCATCAGTTCGGAGCTTTGCCGTCCGAGTTGACAACCGTGCCCGATCACGACTGGGCCGGTTTCGCGCGCGCGCTGGGGGCGGAAGGCATGACGGTGGAGGATCCCGCAGCGTTGCGCGAGACCTTCGCCAAAGCGCTCGCCGCCAATTCCACGGTGGTCATCGACGTGAAGGCCGACAAGAATTGCCCGACGCCGGTCTACGACTTCAAGGCCGGCGCGCGGGCTTGGTCGTATCACGAGTGAACGGAGAACGGCCATGGCGAGCCTCCCCGATCCCACCGCGACGCTCACCGGCGAGGACCGCGCGATTTATGACGATATCCTGGCCAGACGGAAAGCCAAAGGAGTCGACCATCTCGGTCCCTATATCCCTCTGCTCAATCATCCTCAGCTCGCACGGCTCATCGAGCAACTCGGCTATTATTACAAATATGAATCGGCCCTGCCGCGCGACGTCTATCAGTTCGTCGTCCTGATCCTCGCCAAGCGCTCGGGCGTCGCCTTCGTGTGGAACGATCACGTCGCCGCGGCGCGCGCAGCCGGATTGTCGGACGACGTCATTGACGGCATCAAGGCCGGAACCGACGCTTTCGCCGCGCCTTTCGACATGGTTAGCCAGACCGCCGACTGCGCCTTTGCCTACCGCTCAATTCCCCCGGCGTTGCAGGACAAGGTCGTCGGCCGGTTCGGCCTGCACGGACTGATTGAGCTCGTCACGCTCTGCGGCTTTTACTCGATGATGGGCATGGTCAATGGTTGCTTCGACGTGCCGTTACCGGGCCGCGGAGGACACTGACGTGGCGATCGTCCAAATCTTCATTGCCGGTGTCATCGCCATGGCAACTCTCGACGTCTGGCAACAGATCTATCGCGTGGCCTTCGGCGCGCCGATCACGGACTGGGCGATGATCGGCCGCTGGGTCGGCCACATCCCGCAGGGCCAATTGGTCCAGCAGGACATCGCAAAGGCGCCGCCGGTTGCAAACGAGCGCGCGATCGGCCGGATCGTGCACTATGTCGTTGGCATCGGTTACGCGGTCGTCTATTTCCTGCTCATGCGGTTTGTGTTCGGCTCGCCGCCGAGTTTTCTTTCGGCGCTTATCTTCGGCGCCGTGTCGGTTTGCGTGACCTGGTTTTTCATGGAGCCGATCCTCGGCGCCGGCGTCACGGGCAGCAAAATGCCGGATCGAGCAAGCGCCATGGTGCACGACTTCACCAGTCACCTGTCGCTCGGCTTGGGTCTCTATCTCGGCAACCTTGTTGCGCGCGGACCGCTCGGCATCTAAAGATTCTGGAGAAGACATGGACAACACGCTTTACAAATACTCGCCGATCAACACACGGCCAAAGCTTACCTGGCCCAACGGCGCCCGCATTGCGTTTTACGTTGGCTTGAACATCGAGCATTTCGAAGTCGACAAGCCTTCGACCAGCATTTTTGGCGGCACGGCAGGACTGGTTCCCGACCCGCTCAATTTCGGCTGGCGCGACTATGGCGTGCGTGTCGGTATCTGGCGCATGATCGACGCTCTGGATAATTGCAAGATGCGGGCGTCAGTGCTGCTGAATTCGGATTGCTGCGCGCATTACCCGCAAATTATCGAGGCCGGCAAAAAACGAAACTGGGCGTGGCTCGCGCACGGAAAGAATAACTCGACTTTCCAGACCGGCATGAAGCTCGACGATGAGCGCAAGTATCTAGCGGAGGTCGTGCAAAAACTTTCCTCGGCGACCGGGCATAAGATCAAAGGCTGGCTAGGACCGGCGCTGTCCGAGACGTTCGAAACGCCGCGTCTCCTGAAAGAGCTCGGCCTGAGTTACGTGCTGGACTGGTGCGCGGACGAACAGCCATTTCCCTTGACCGTACCGGGAATGATCTCGGTGCCCTACTCGGTCGAGATCAACGACATAACGCTGTTCGTCGGCAAGAACCTCTCGGGCGAGGCATTCTACCAAACGGTGGTCGATCAGTTCGACCAGCTCTACAAGGATAGCGAAAAGTCCGGACGGGTCATGTGCCTCGCCCTGCATCCCTTCATCATCAATCAGCCGTTCCGCCACAAGTATCTTGAAAAGGCGCTGGAATATATCGCCAGGCGCTCGGACGTCTGGCTGACGACAAGCGACGACATCGCGGAGCATTACATGAAACTGGGCCTGCCGGCGAACTAGAGCATGATCCAGGTCGATAGCTGCTCTAGCCTGAAATTTGCATGGTGATGCTCGGGATCGCACCCGAAGCAATTGCAGACACAAACACGCAGGGGTTGGCGAATGGAAAGCTGGCGAAGCCGCAAGACACTGATCCTCGGCCGCACCGACATGATGGGGCTGGTCACTCCGGCGGAATACGTCAAGTGCGTCGAGCAGGCCTATCGCATGCACGGCGAGGGCCGTTACTACATGGATCCAAAAGGCCACATCGTGCTGGACAAATATCCCGGCGAATGGGAGGCGATGCCGTCCTACATCGAGGAGCCGGAAGCCGCCGCGTGCAAATGGGTGTCGATCCGCGAACGCAACCGCGAAAAATTCGATCTGCCGACGGTGTTTTCGATCCTGATCTACACCCACCCGGAAACCGGCTTTCCGCTTGCAATCTGCGACGGCTCGTACCACACCGTGATGCGCACCGGCGCTTCCGCCGCGGTTTCGGCGAAGTGGCTGGCGCGCAAGAATTCCAAGCGGCTTGCCATCGTCGGCGCCGGTCACATGGCCGAAGGAACGCTGGCGACCTGCGACACGGTATTCGCCTGGGACGAAGTCCGGCTCTGGAGCCGCTCGCAGGCGACGCTCGACGAATTCGTCAAATCGCAGGCCCCGAAATATCCGCGCTTCCCGATTCACGCCTCTCGCAACCTCGAAGAAGTCGTGCGCGGCGCCGATGTCGTCGTGACGGTGACGCCGGCGCGCGAGCCTTTGGTGAAGGACGAATGGATCGCACCCGGCACGCACATCGCTGCGCTCGGCGCCGACAAGGGCGGCGATCAGGAGCTCGATGCGCGTATCCTGCAACGCGCGAGGATTTTTGTTGACGACATCCGGCAATGCCGCACCGACGGCGAGATCAACGTTCCGCTGTCCAAGGGGTTGATCCGCGAGCAGGACATCGCCGGCGAGATCGGCGAAGTCATCGCCGGCAAGAAACAGGGCCGCCGCTCCGACGACGAAATCACCCTGTTCGATTCGACCGGCATCGCGCTTCAGGATTCCGCCACTGTACCGCTCGAATACGAGCGGGCGGTCGCTGCCGGCGTTGGCGTCGAGAAGAAAATGATCTCTACATGACGGTCCGGCCGCAGGCACCCTCGGGTTCGCCACAATTTTCTCTTATCGTTGTATCGAGGCTTTCAGCGAGTTGGGGCGCTGCCACAGCAACAAGTCGATTAAGCTATTGTTATCCTTGTATCGCCACGATTTATCCGCGGCGGGCGAAAGGTGGGGTCTGCGATGCTCAAAAAGGGTCTTTATCTCCTTTCGGTGAGCGCTTTTTGTTTCGCTGTTGGAGGCTGTGCTTCACCCGGGCCGGCCGCTCCGTCGTTCGTAGCCCTGCCCGCCAAGGGAAAGTCGTATGAAGCGTTCCAGAGAGACGATCAGTACTGTCAGGGGTCAGCCCAGCAGGCCATAGGTTATCAATCCCCCGGCGAGGCGGCCAATCAGGCGGCCGTTGGAACCGCAGCACTTGGCACTGCGATTGGCGCACTCGCAGGTGCGGCGATCGGATCGGCATCGGGACATATGGGGGCGGGTGCGGCGGTCGGCGCCGGTTCCGGGTTGGTCGCAGGTAGCGCCGCCGGAGCGGGAAATGCATATGCCGCCGGCGGGTCGCTCCAATCGAGATACGACGCCGTCTATGCGCAATGCATGACCGCCAAGGGCAATCAGGTTCCGGGGCCTTACTACGGGGGTCCGGGTCCGGGTCCGGGATATTACGATCGCTGGTAGTCGCCCCGCCTACCAAGACGGCGCCTCCACCACCCAGTTGAGTAAACCCTGATCGCGCCCGCGCGGCGCGATCAGCGAAACGCCAAGCGGGCAATCCGTCAAAATACCGAGCGGCAGGGAGAGCTGCGGCAAGCGGGCGAGCCCCGCGATCGACAACAGCGCGAAGGCGCGCGCCCGAAACACCTCGAGCTCGGCGGCCGGCGTCTTGAGCTTCGGCGCAATGCCCGGCGCCGTCGGCAGGCACAGCACGGCGTCATCGCCAAGAAGCTCGTCCATATGCCGGGCGACATCCTCGCGCAGCGGGCGCATGCGCTCGACCTCGGCGGGATCGATTGTGCGCGTCCAGCGAAAACGCTCGGCGATGCCCGGGCCGAAATTCGGATTGTGCGCGTCGATCCATGCGCTGTGCCGCCGGCGGATTTCGTCGCCCTGGAGAATGCGGAAAATGCCCGACCATGCCGAAGGGTCGCCGGTATAGACCTCAACCTCGCGATGATCTGGCAGCGCCGTCTTCAGACGCGACACGGCGCCGGCAAGTGCCTCGATTATTTCGGCGCCGGCAAACGCGAACGCATCTGCCGCGATCAACAGCCGCTTGGGCCGAAATGCCGGACCTTCCGGCAGCAGAACGCCGCCGACCCGCACCATCATTCTTGCGTCGCGCGCGAACCATCCGACCGTGTCGAAGCTCGCGGCGAGATCGGCGACGCCGTCGATCGGCACAAGACCGTGCGTGGTGCGAATGCCGTAGATGCCGCAATAGCTCGCCGGCAAGCGCACCGACCCGCCGCAATCGGTGCCGAGAGCAAAATCGACAAGTGCCCCGGCGACAGCAGCCGCCGATCCGCTCGACGAGCCGCCGGGAATCCGGCCGGGCGCGCGCGGATTTGTCGGCGTGCCGTAATGCACGTTCTCGCCGTTGAGGCTGTACGCCAATTCATCCGTATGGGTTTTGCCGACCATGTGCGCGCCGGCCGCGAGCAAACGCTCGACCGCGGATGCGGTGCGTGCCGCCGGCGCGTACGTATCGAGCCATACCGGATTGCCGTTTCCGGTGCGGCGGCCGGCAATGTCGTACACGTCCTTGACCGCGAAGGTCAGTCCGCGCAGTGGTCCGTCCGCTGCTCCTTCCAGTTCGACGTGGGTATGGCGGCAGAACGCGTTGTAGGGATCGTTGGGGATCATTGCGGCCGGTGCAGGGTCGCGGCCTGGCGCGATACGGTCTTGCGGCCGCGCTTGAAGGCGTAGAGCACCGGCGTCAGCTCGGCGACCGCCATGTCCGGAGTTTCGGAATCGAGCACGACGAGATCGGCCGACTTGCCGACGGCGAGGCCGTAATCCTTCAGCCGCATCATCTCGGCGGGCCGCCGCGTGACCATGTTGAAACATTCGCGCATGTCGGCCTTTTTCCCGACCTGACAAATATTGGCGTAGAGGTTCGCCATGCGCATCTGCGAGCAGTCGCCATAAGGCGTGAACGGATTGAGGATGTTGTTGCTCGAGAGCGAGCAATTGACGCCGTGATGCAGGAGCTTGTGCGCCGGCACGACGCCGCGCGTGACATTGTGGTCGTGCTGGTGCGTGCGGCCCATGAGAAAGAGATCCGTCGACGGCAATACGGTAAGCGCCACGCCTGCGTCCGCGAGCCGCTTCGCCGCCGCCTCGAAGGCCGGCATCGGCAGGCTTGCCGCCTTGGTGACGTGACCGATGGCGACGCGGCCGCCATACTGGAATTCCTCGGTGCGCTTGCAGACGTGTTCGAGATCCATGCCGTCGGCGGTCGGGCCGAAATCGAGGTGGATGTCGATGTCGATGTCGTACTCGCGCGCCAATTCGAAGATGCGGTCGATCTGGCCGGGCGGGTTGCTGTCGACATATGGCGCGCCGCCGACGGTGCGGCAGCCGCGCTTGAGCGACTCGACCATGAGTTCGTCGGTGCCGGGATTGTTGAGCAGACCTTCCTGCGGGAACACGCAGATCTGAAGGTCGATGGCCCAGGCATATTCCTTGATGAGCGGCATCACGCCTTCGAGCCCGCGCAGGCCGACGCCGGGATCGACTTCGACATGGGTGCGCATGTGGGTGGTGCCTTGCAGGATCGCCTTTTCGAGCGTGCGGGTTGCACGCGCGTGCACGTCCTCGGGCGTGAAAGCGCGCTTGGCCTTGGCGGCTTCGCCGATCGCTTCATCGAGATCGCCCTTGTCCGATTTGACGCGATCGAGGATGCAGGATTTGTCGAGATGGATGTGGGTTTCGACGAAACCCGGTGAGACCAGGCGGCCGCCGAGATCGATGGTTTCGCCCTCGGCCGCAAGCCGAGGCTCGATCGCGGCGATCCGCCCGCCGGCGATGCCGATGTCGGTCAATTCGTTCTCGGCGCCTACCGCGCGCGCGTTCCGCAGAATGAGATCCATCGCCTGCCTCGCTCGATTTTCGAGCTATCAATCATGAGCTATCCTCTCCCGGCAAGCACCATCTCCGCGCCTTTCTCGGCGATCATGATCACCGGTGCGTTGGTGTTGCCGCTGACGATGGTGGGCATGATCGAGGCATCGATGACGCGCAGCCGATCGACGCCGCGCACGGCAAGGCGCTCGTCGACCACCGCCATCGGATCGTTTCCCATCTTGCAGGTCCCGATCGGATGGTACTCGGTCTCCGCGGTGGCGCGAACGAAGTCCGAAAGCTCGGCGTCCGATTGCAGGCGCGCGCCTGGAATCCGCTCCTCGCCGAGCCAGGGCTTGAAGGCCGGCGCGCCCAGAATATCGCGGCCGCGGCGGAGACCCTCGATCAGGGTTTTCAGATCGTAGTCGGCGTCGAGATAGCGCGGATCCATCACCGGCGCTTGCAGCGGATCGGTCGAGGCAAGGCGGATTTCGCCACGGCTTTGCGGGCGGAGGCAACACGCGTGCAGCGTGACGCCATCGCCGTCCATCACGACGCGGGCATGATCGACGACCTGCGCCGGAATGAAATGATATTGGATATCCGGCGTCGCCGCGGTCGGATCCCCGATCGCGAATGCGCCGGCTTCGGCGACGTTGCTGGTGCCCGGCCCGGTGCCGAACAGCAGGAATTGCAACGCCACGCCGACCGGAGCTAGGCCGCGATTCTTGCTGTCGAGCGTGCTGCCCTTCTTCGCGCGGCGGACGATGTTGACGTTGAGGTGATCCTGCAGGTTCTTGCCGACGCCGGGAAGATCGTGCGCCACCTTCACGCCGAGCGCGCGCAATTCCTCGGCCGGCCCGATGCCGGAGAGCAACAAAAGCTGCGGCGAGTTGATGGCGCCGCCGGCGAGCAATACTTCCTTTTCGGCGCGGGCGATGTGCCGCCTGCCCTTTCGCACATACTCGATGCCGGCGGCGCGGCCGTTCTCGATCACGACGCGGGTCGCCTGTGCTTTGGTCAGGATGGTGAGATTTTCCCGCGCCGCCGCCGGATGCAGATAGGCGGTCGCCGCGCTCCAGCGTGATCCGTTTTTCTGAGTCACCTGAAACAGGCCGCAGCCGAGCTGGACCGCGCCGTTGAAATCCGGATTGAACGGCAAGCCGGCCTGTTGCGCCGCTTCGACGAAGGCGTGGCTCAAAGGGTTGGTGTAAGGACGTTCGGCAACGTTGAGCGGACCGTCGGTGCCGTGGAATTCATCGTGCAGGCGCTCGTTGCGCTCAGCTTTCTTGAAATACGGCAGCACGTCCGCATAGCTCCAGCCGGCATTGCCGAGTTGGCGCCAGTGATCGTAATCGGCCGGCTGGCCGCGCATATAGACCATGGCGTTGACGGAACTCGAGCCGCCGAGCAGCCGGCCACGCGGCCAATACATGCGCCGGCCCTTCATCGACGGTTGCGGCGCGGTCTCGTAGCCCCAGTTGTATCGAGGCCCGGCGAGCTTGGCGATGCCGGCCGGCATGCGCACAAAGAACGATTTGTCGGAGCCGCCGGCTTCGAGCAACAGCACTTTGGCTTCGGGTTTCGCCGACAGCCGGTTAGCCAGCACCGAACCGGCCGAGCCCGCGCCGACGACAATGTAGTCGTATCCCGCTTCCGGCATGTCGCTCCCCATGAGCACGATCCGGAAAAAGCCTGCCCCGGACTTGATCCGGGGTGGTCTCCGGTTTTCCGAAAAGATCATGCTCCAACAAACGTCTCACCGCGCCTTGTTTTTTGTTCGCCGCGGTATTCGTCCAGATTTTATTGCACGCTTTGCGCGCGCGCCCGGGCCGCGGCGGTCCGCGTCGCCACCCGGTCGAGCAACGCGATCATATCCTCGACCTCGGCGCGATCGAAGCCCTGGGTGATGAAGACGATCTTGCTGCGATGGTCGGCATCCGGCCAGCGTTCGAGCCAAGACAGATTGTGCAGAAGATGCTGCGCACCCTGGATCACGGCCGGCCGGCCGGGCTCCTCGGCGACATTCACGATGCCTTTCACCCGCAACAGGTTGGGACCGAGATTTTGCTGCAAGGCGTCGAGCAGCAGGCGCAGCGCCTCGCGCGAAATCGGCGTCTCGCGCACGAAACAGAACGAGGCGATATCGCGATCATGGAGGTGATGGTGGTCGTGATCGTCGTGGTCATGATCGTGGGCATGATCGTGATCGTGGTGGTTCTGCTGCTCATAGGCGGCGGCGTTGAGCCACGCGCGTGCATCGGCCTTGGCGTCGGCCGGATCGAGGCCCTCGGCGCGCAACAGCGCACCGACCTTGAATGCCGGATCGTCGATCCGCGAAATCTCGGCGGCCGGATTGAGCCGCCGCAGCCGCGCGACGAGCGCCACCTCGGCCTCTTCGGCATTCTGCTCGCCGGCGCGGTCGATGTCATGTCGGCCAGTTTGATATTCACCTCCCCCTGAAAGGGGGAGGTCGGCAGCCGCAGGCCGCCGGGTGGGGGTCGATTGTTGCGACGAACTCTGCTCATCCATGCTTTCCAGCAGATCGCACTTGGTGATGAGGATATGATCGGCCAGCGCGATCTGGCGCACCAACTCGACGTGATTGTCGAGCGTCGCCGGGCCGTTCACCGCGTCGACCGTCGCGACGACGGTGCCGATGCGATAGAGGCCGGCCAGCGTCGGGTCCGACAAGAACGCCTGGATCAGCGGCGACGGATCGGCGAGCCCGGACGTTTCGATGACGACGTGATCGAAACGCGGAATCTCGCCCGCCTCGCGCGCGTGATAGAGATTGTTGAGCGTGGTGACGAGATCGCCGAACACGGTGCAGCACAGACAGCCGTTCTCCAGCACCATGATGGTGTCGTCGCTGCGCGCGGCGAGCATGTGATCGAGGCCCACTTCGCCGAATTCGTTGATCACGACGGCGGTGTTCGCCATCGAGGGATCGCGCAGCGCCCGGTTGAGCAGCGTTGTCTTGCCGCTGCCGAGGAAGCCGGTGAGGATGGTGATGGGCGTGTGGGACAAGTTTACTACCTTCTGCCGCGACCTCATGCCCGCGCATAGCCGTTCGAAGGACGGCGTCGCTTCGCTCGCCTATGTGGCGGGCATCCACGTCTTGGCCTGCATCATAAGGTAAAGACGTGGATGGCCGGGACAAGCCCGGCCATGACGGTTACTACACGCCCACACCTTCCATTTTCCCTCGTCACCACCGGGCATAGCTGTTCGAAGAACGGCGTCGCTTCGCTCGCCTGTGACCCGGTGGTCCATAGTGAAGCGCGGCTCAGCATGGATTGCCGGATCAAGTCCGGCAATGACGGATGAAGGAAACCGCTTTCACCGCGCTATCTTGTGGCTGCCGCCCTTCGAGGCACGGCGCATCGCGCCGAGCACCTCAGGGTGACGGTCAACAGACGGCATTTCGCGTCCTCCTCGCTTCCGCCGCTAGACCAAACCGCCGGGAAGAAGTTCACGTGCCTGCCGCTCCGGCGGACCGGCTTGCGGCGGCGTTGCCGCCAGGATTTGCCGCCGCGCCTGCCATTGCATGTCGCGCGGAATCTCGCCGACGCGGCGCGTGAGGCAGACACCCGGATCGCCGCTACAGGTGCGCGCTCTGCGGCACCTCTTGAACGGACACATCCGCCAGAACTTGAAAATATCGCAATAGGCGCGCTGCAGCGCCGCCTTCTCGGCGTTGAACCGCGCGGCATAGCGCTCGGGCGTCAGCGTCGGCGGTGCTTGTTTGTTCAAGACACTTCCTCCCGTCGCGACACGCCCCTGCTCCTTCTCCCCGCCGGCAAGAGATGAAGGAAATACGATCTCGCGAGGCCCCTTTCCCCTCTCCCCTTGCGGGAGAGGGCGGCGAGGTCGTGCGCGAGCGCGACCGAGCCGGGTGAGGGGTAGCTTCGCGGCGTCCGTATGAGCAAAACCCCTCACCCGCTTCGCTCGCAAACGCTCGCTTCGCACCCTCTCCCGCAAGGGGAGAGGGGAAAGCTTGGTTCCCCGCCGCACGGCGCTCCGTCGTCATTCCGGGGCGTGGCCATCGCCCGCGAACCCGGAATCGATAACCACGGTCAGCGAATATGGATTCCAGATTTGCTGCGGAGCTTGTCATCGGGCCGGCCACTTCGGGCCGGACCCGTTGGCGGCAATCCGAAATGACCGACGGCAAAGCAAATCCTGCTCGCGGCGCGATCCGCGCCCGAGGTTTGCCGCGTCATTGCGAGGAGCAAGCGCGACGAAGCAATCCAACGCGGCAGTGTCAGGACTGGATCGCTTCGCGCAGCCTGTCATCGGGCCGGCCACTTCGGGTCGGACCTGTTGGCTCGCAACAACGAAGGACGAAAAGACGAAAAGGAAGCGGAACGCCGACAAGCGCACGGTCCTGCCTGTCCGCATCATGGCAAACAGGTCGACGCGCTTTGCGCGACCCATCCGCTGATGCGGCGCGCGCCCGTCGGAGCGCGCTCGCCTGTCGGCGTTCCACCACGGTTCTTGCGAAAGCGTGCTTTCGCCTGTTTCGCTCAGCTTCAAGCCAGGCTTCCTGGGACGCGGCAGGGGCGCATGATCGAAGCAAGCCCGCCCAAAAGGGGGCGAAGATCTTGCGCTTCTACGCGGGCGTTACCCGCGCCCGCCTGTCCCAGTCCAGGGAAAGCACCTCCCGCGCCGGTCTTGGTGCCGGCGAGCGTGATGCCCGAAGCTGCCCGGGAGCGGAATGTATCGTTCCGCGCGCGCGCGGGCACCGCACTCGCTCCGCTTTCAGGAGTACCCTCGCGAAAGGCGTCCTTCGATGAGCGAGATTCTTTCGAATTTGTAACCGAAATGGGGACGAATGTCAAGTAGCGTCGCAGGTATCGGGACTAGAGGCCGTCTGAGTACAGCTCACATATATCGTTGAATCATTCGGCCTCCGCGGAAACGTCTGCGGGTACGTTCAACAACATCCTCTACCATTTGAGGCGGCAGCCTCCCGGCCAATTTGAGCTCGAACTCATGCAAACGACCTTCCTCCTGAACAATCTCTCCGAATGACCGTAGAAGCGGCAGGTCTTCATTGCCGAGTGCGCTATCGACAGCATCAATCAGAATTTGGCCGGCAAACTCGTCACCAGGCAATTTGCGCAATCGATAAACGGTGCCTGCATCGCCAGCGCGAACGGCGTCCTCTCGGAATAGCGGATCATTGAGAACGTTATTCGCCAAACTGACGTCCTTTTGATCGACTACTAGACGAGCCCAAGCGGAATGAAATTCGGGCGCTTGAATGCTGCCTTTGAACTGTTCAATAATTGGGAGCGCCGTTTGAGCAGAAACTCCTCTTAGTAATTCGATCAACCTGATAACGACGCTATCATGAGGAGGTGTCACTTTTGCGATGTAATCCGACAAAAGTTGAATTGCTCGCTCGCGGCGCTCAGGAAGATATGCATTCACTAGCGTAAGTCCGACGCGAACGTCCTTCATGTCTCCAGAGCGCCAAATAGCTTCGGCAAACTCTGCGTATTTTTTTGAAACTCTCCGGGTCGAGCCTCCGCGAATGGCCTGCCCCCGGTTCGGTTGACACCCGCCTAAGATAATCCCGCCTGCATTTCGAACTCCACGGGACTTAGATAACCGATCGTCGAGTGTCGACGTTTCGGATTGTAGAAGCATTCAACGTAGTCGAACACATCGGCCTTGGCTTCATCGCGCGTGCGATACGTTTTGCGTGCTGTGCGCTCGGTCTTCAGCGAGGAGAAGAAGCTCTCCATCGCCGCATTGTCCCAAACGTTGCCGGAACGGCTCATCGAGCAGATGACGCCGTGATCGGCCATCAGATTCTGGAACTGCTCGCTGGTGTATTGGGCGGATTCAAACGGTCGCCGCAACACCGTTCTTCTCGGTCGATAGAAGCAAGAGGTCAAGCGCCTCTGCGGGCGTTTTCCAATCAAGCGTCTTGCGGGGCCGCGAGTTGAGGGTGGCCGCTACGGCGGCAATCTCCTCGGCGCTGTGCATGCTGAGATCGGTGCCTTTGGGGAAGTATTGGCGCAGCAGTCCGTTGGTGTTCTCGTTGGTGCCGCGCTGCCATGGGCTGTGCGGATCGCAGAAGTAGATTTGCACACCCGTTGCGATCTTCAGGCGTGCGTGCTGAGCCATCTCTGCTCCTTGGTCCCAGGTCAGCGACCGACGCAGTTGCTCAGGCAAGGTGATGATCGTGCGCGTGACGGCGTCGCGCACCGCGTCGGCACCATGTCCGGCGAGGGCGGGTCCATTCTTCACGCGAGCCGCGTGGCCATAACCCGGCATGCGTGGGAGGTGCAGCAACAGAGTGAAGCGGGTCGTGCGCTCCACCAATGTGCCGATCGCCGAGCTGCCAAGACCCAGGATGAGGTCCCCTTCCCAATGGCCCGGCACGGCGCGATCGGCTGCTTCCGCCGGGCGCTGGCTGATCATGAGCTCGGGAGAGATGAAGGCCTTGCCTCGCCTGCGTGCGCGTGCCCTCGGCGTCCGGAGCGGCCGCCCGGTGCGCAAGCAGGCTGTCAGCTCGCGCCTCAACGCGCCTCGTCCTTGAATGAACAGCGCTTGATAGATGGCTTCATGGCTGATGCGCATGGTGTCATCGTTTGGGAAGTCGACCGGAAGCCGGCGGGCGATCTGCTCCGGGCTCCAGGCGGTTGCCCACCGCCGATCCTTCCGCCGTCCATGTCGACGGCCTTTCCAGGACACGGCTGGGCCGGGCACAAGAGCCCCGCTCGGAGCGACGACGATGCCAGCCAGTCGTTCCTCCACATAGGCTCGCAATGCCGTGTTGATCGCAAGCTTCCTCTGCTTCAGCCGGCGAGCGGCTCGCTCGGCATGCCATTGCGCTGTCGTCGCGCGATACTCCAGACCGCCGCTTCGAGTGGCGGCATTGCGCCGCAGCTCCCGTGAGATCGTCGACGCTGCCCGTCCGAGCCGGCGAGCGACTTCCCGCATTGAGTAGCCCTGCGCGCGAAGAAGCGCGATTTCCTCCCGCTCCGCGAACGAGAGATACCGGCCCGAGAGCGGCTTGGCCGATTGTCCAAACATCGCGGGTGGTATCCCCCCTGATTTCCGGAACCATCTTGTTCCTACCGCCGGCGGCACACCGGCCTCTAGCGCGGCATCCTCGCTCTCCAAGCCTACCGCTATTGCCGCCCAGAACCGTCGACGCTCATCTCGTCCTGCCACGGAGGGTCGACCTGGCGACGACAATGGTGCCCGCCCAGACCGATCCGAACGCCGCTTGTGAATCTTCATCGCAACCTCCTTCATCAGGGTGTTGCGACGACCACTTGAGTCCGCTTTGGCTGCCGCGATCGGAGTGATGCAGCAGCGCGTCGGGCTTGCCGCGTCGCCAGATCGCCATCACCAGGGCGTCGGTCACGAGCTGTGCCGTCATCTCGGCATTCATCGACCAACCGACCACGCGACGGGAGAACAGATCGATGACGGCAGCGACATAGAGCCAACCTTCCGCTGTCCACACATAGGTGAAGTCGGCAATCCATTTGCGATTGGGAGCAGGCGCCTCGAAGCTGCGGGCGAGCACGTCGGCAGCGACGGCGGCGACCTGCCGCTCACCCAGATCGGGCGGCAGTCGACGCCGGCGTGGACGGGCTTTGAGGGCCTGTAGCCGCATCAATCGCTCGATCCGGTGCAGGCCACATGCCTCACCCTCCGCCAGTAGGTCGCGCCAGACGCGCCTGGCGCCATAAGTTCGGTCACTGGCGAGGAAGCTCGAGCGAACCTTCGCGCCCAGCTCTTCGTCGCTGCGGCTGCGTCGACTTGGCGGTCGTGTCAGCCAGGCATAAAACCCACCCCGCGAGACACCGAGCGCCCCGCACAACCACTCCGCCGGCCAGATCCCCCGGTGCTTCGCAATGAATCCGAACTTCACGTCAATTCCTTCGCGAAGTAGGCCGCGGCTTTCCTAAGAAACAGCCACCTCGGGGTCGCGTGGAACAGCTTGCAAAACGTAGCCCAGCGACTTGGCGCGCCGCTTCAGATTGGCGAGGACACGGCTGCGATATTGTTCCTCATAGTGGTCGGCACCCGGATCCCTGTAGGTCATACCGTGCCTGAGGGTGTTGTAGAACAGGATCGCAATTTTGCGGGCGGTCGCCGTCACGGCCTTCGCCTTGCCTGCACGAGAGGACAGCCGACGATAAAATGCTCCGAGCGCCGTATCGCTCCGCCCGATGGTCGTGGCGGCCAGCCGCAACAGCGCAGCTGCCCGACTGGACGATCTCCGTGTGCGCGAAGAGAGCACCTTGCCGCCGGAGATTTTGTTACCTGGTGCCAAGCATAGCCAGGAGGTGAAGTGCTTGGCGGTCGGCCATGCCCTGAGATCTGTGCCGCACTCGCCAACGAGCTTCAACGCAAGTGAAGGACCCAACCCATGGATCTCGGTCAGATCAACGCCGAGGACGCCGTATAGCGCGGCCCTGACATCGAACGACGGTGTATTGACCTGCTTGGTCTTCACCCGCGGCTTGGGGAGCTTGCCGACCGGCTTGACCCCTTTGTCAGTCAGCACCGCTATCAAGGATTCCAGCTTGCGGTCGCAATCGAGCATTTTGGCCTGGTAGGTGTCGTAGAGCTCCAGCGACTGGGTCAGCGCAAAAATATGTTCGTCCCGATCGTTGCCCACCAGTGCGGCGCGGATCGTCTCGACGGAGGAATGGCAGCGCACATCGCGATAGGTCGCCAACACGTCGGGATCGCGCTCGCCCGCGACGATAGCTCGGATAATCTGCATCCCGGTCGCGCCGGTAATGTCGGAGACAACGTGATGAAGTTGCAGGTTCATCTCCATCAGCGCCTTTTGCATGTGCTGGATGTGGGCGGCAGCGTATTCCACGAGCCGCTCCCGCTGACGCAGATAGGCGCGCAGCGTTGCGATCTCGGCATCAGGGCGGAAGCTCCCGCGCAACAGCCCGTAGGAATGGAGCTGGCGCAGCCATGCGGCATCGCTGACATCTGTCTTGCGCCCAGGCACGTTCTTTGCGTAACGCGCATTGACCAGAATAACCTCGAACCCGCGCTGCTCGAGAATCTCGTAGGCGGGGATCCAGTAGACCCCAGTGGATTCCATCGCAACACTCGTCACGCCGCAGGCTTTGAACCAGTCTGCCAGATCATGCAGGTCGTGCGTAAATGTGCCGAACGCACGCACCGGCGTGTCAGTGCAGGTCGGGTCGACCGCAGCCATGTGCATTTTTGATCCGATGTCTACGGCGGCCGCGCCGATGTTGACCGGCCTCAATTCCGGGCGGCCACCGGTGATCGTCTTGGGCATAGAGAAGCCTCCTTCTAATTGTCGACAGGAGGGTCTGGGCTATGCCAATCGTCATTTTCCTAATCGGGATCGGCGCTGGGGGCGACGTCACCACTCTCAAGTTCGCATGCACCCATGGACCACGTTTTTTAACGGGGACTGTGCCTCCAATAAGCTGACGGCCGCTACCCTCCAAGATACAAGGATAGCACGGGCTGTTTCTACCGCTCACAGGCGGGCAACCGCCCGTGAAAGTTTTTTAGGATGTCTCGCTCGGCCTTCAGTCGGATCACTTCGCGCTTGAGCTGCGCGATCTCCAACTGCTCGGGCTTCATCTGGCCTTGGCCGGGAAACGCGTGCTGCGGATCATCCGCCTGCGCCTTAACCCAACTGCGCAACTGCGACTGATGCACACTCAAATTCTGCGAGGCTTGCGCATACGACACGCCCCGCTCTTTGATCAGTCGTACCGCCTCGAGCTTGAACTCTCGCGTAAACTTCCGCCTCTCCATGATCCACCTCCAGTTCCACTAAAACACCTAACTCGGTGTCTTCGGAACCGGGCGCAGGCCAGTTTTCTCAATCGGAGTCCGCCGAACTTGATATAGCGTCAGGAGAGCGCGGTATGCATCTTGATCCGCACAGTAGGTTGTCAAAGCCTCTAATTCGCTTTGGGCGGCATCACGATCGTCCAACAGACGACTTACTGCGCGCTGAATTAGCTGACCAACATGCGGTCGAATATCTTCTGCAGGAATTATCTTTGAAAAAAGTTGCAAATAATCTCTAAGAAGCGGCAGGTCATGTGGGCTGTTTTTGCCGCCAACCAAAAGCTGTTCGCCAGAATCTAACAGGGGCTCAGAATGCAAAGCCATTATTTCTTCGAGATCTAGGCTCAGGCCTTCTTCCATTATTGGAGTATTCAGATACGCGCGAATTGTAGACAACTCTGTTTCTTCGTCCCTTCTTTGAGGGAGCCGAGAAATTACCGGCAATAGCCGGATAGGCGAGCCCGCTCGCGATGTCGTATTCTTGATTCCGTGCATAACTGCACGCAAGCCTTCTAGGTGCTCGACACTAGCTAGCGCCAAACATACCACCGAATCTGGAAGCAACGTCGTTGCAATACCACCCATTTCGGTAATTCCTGTTCTTGCGTCAATGAGCAAGAAATCAGGATTATAACTAGCTCGAATTCTTTCCTTTAGCTCCAGAAAGAACGGAACCCCAGTCGGCTGTTTTCCATAGAAAATTTCGTACCAGTTCACTTGCGACAGAAGCCGCCAATATTCGCCAGAGGGCGCGGTGCCCGCCGGCATAATGTGGATAGCGCCTGCACCATCTGCGACTTTCAACTGCGTTACATGACTTTCGAGACTTTGCGGAAGCGGATGCTGCCTTAGAAATGCAACCAGAATGTCTACGATTCCAGGAACGACTGAGAGCCGCTTCGCGTCAGCGCCCAGTTCGAATTTGTATTGAAGGCCCGGCGCCTCTAGATCAAGGTCCAGTGCAAAAACACTTTTCCCAAGAGTAGAAAGATACTTCGCGGTGTTGGCTACCAACAGGGTTCGTCCAACTCCACCCTTATAAGAATAATATGTAATAGTGCGCATCAAGGCATCTCGATAATCGCGTGCCTAGCACCAATGTCGTCTGCCATCTTTGTTGCCCGCGGCAAATCGCCGGATCTGCAAAGCGCTTCGAACGTTTCTTCGACACGAATTTCAGACATGCCGCCTCCAAGGAGAGAATATTTTGGAAGCGCTTTGATTTGCGATTGCTCGACCAACTCGACCGCCCGTGAGGCCAGCCGGTATCGCGCCTCGGGAAACACGGCAAACATTTCCAACGTCCCGCCAAGGGCCTCTATCACCCGCCGCAGTGTGCTGAATTGGATGTCATCCCGACGCTCAAACCCCGACACCGTGGCTTGTCGAATTCCGAGCCTCGAAGCGAGGTCCTTCTGCGTTCGCCCTCTACGCTCTCGCAGGCGAGATAGTAGCACGCCTAGAGGAGGTGACGTCCGTTCATTGTTTGTTAGAAGCTGGGTTACCCGCCGCTGTACGTCTTCAATCGATCGGTATGCTTCGTCAAGCCGCTCTCCAAAGCTTTCATCGCTTAGGCTAGAAACGCCGAATCCCGTCGCAAAATTCCATTCAATTATCAAATTGTGGTCTGGGAGATTGACGTCAAAATACCAGTTCCCTTCCTCATTGAGGGGTGCGGTCAGAGTTCAGCTTTGCCTCGGGGTGTGCGGCAGCAATATTCTTTTTCAGTTGTTCAATTGGTTTCATTCGCAGGAAGCAGATGAAAATCAAAACACCTCACGCCCTGATCAAAACACTTCGCAGCCGGGCAGGCCGCAAGAGATCAGCCGGTCGGACGGGAAGTTGGTGATGATCTGGCAGCCGTCCTTGGTGACCACGACTTCTTCCTCGATGCGCGCGGCGCCGGAGCCGTCCTCGGCGCCCTTCCAGGTTTCCAGCGCGAACACCATGCCTTCCTTCAGCGGCGTGTTCTGGCCGGTGTAGCGCTTACTGATGATCGGCCGCTCCCACAGCGAGAGGCCGACGCCGTGGCCGTATTGCAGGAGAAATGCTTCGGCCTCGTCTCGGTAGCCGAATTCCTGCGCGTCCGGCCACACCTGCGCCACCTGGTCCGGCGTGATGCCGGGGCGGATCATGTCGATCGAAGCCGAAATCCATTTCGACGCGGTCTCGTAGGCGTCGATCTGATGTTTGTTCGGCTCGCCGCAGATGAAGGTGCGGTAGTAGCAGGTGCGATAGCCGTTGAACGAATGCATGATGTCGAGGAACACCATGTCGCCGGGCTGGATGATGCGGTCGGAGAAGGTGTGCGAGTGCGGCCGGCCGCGCTGGCCCGACACCGAGTTCACGCATTCGACCCGCTCCGAGCCCATGCGGAACAGCCGGTCGTTGGCGATGGCGACCAGTTCGTTCTCGCGCGTGCCGGGGCGGATGGCGCGACAGATATCGACATAGGTGGCGTCGACCATCGAGCAGGCCATTTTCAGAAGCTCGATCTCGTCAGCGGTTTTCACCTCGCGGGCGTCGAGCATGGCCTGCTGGCCGTCGACCACCTCGATACCTTCCTTCTCCAGCGCACGCAGCATCGGCAGTTCCATGAGGTCGATGCCGATCGGCTCCTTGTCGATGCCGAGCTTCATCAGGACTTTCTTGATCTGCTTGGCGAAGTCGCCCTGGACGTTGAGCTGCAGCGGCAGGCCGCCCTGCATGGTCGAAATCGGCGCGGCGACGTTGTCGGCGATCCACGGCGAGGAGATGCGCTTGGCCGGCGGGGCCGGGTCCCAAAGCAGCGGCTCGCCGACCACCGGACACAGCGCGTAGCGCATGAACTTGTCGCGCGCCCACTCGCCGATATGCGTGCCGGTGATGTAGCGGATATTGTCGAAGTTGAAAGCCAGCACGGCGCCGAGGCCGGCGTGGCGGATCGCCTCGCGCGCGCGGGCGACCCGCTGCTTGTGCAGGCGATCGTAGTCGATCCCCTTCTCCCAGTCCTTGGCCATGGTGCCCCAGGAGGCGGTCGCTTGCGGACGGTTGTATTTCATCGGTGTTTCCTCACTTCGTTACAGCGCTGGGGGCAAAGGCGGACTAGGCTTGCGCGTTTCGGCAAGAAAATTGCCGCCAGACCATTAGCGCAAGGCGCGGGCGGCGCAAACCGCGATTTTCAAGAGCGGTTCGTGGGCGCATGATCTTTTCGGAAAACCGGTTTCCACTTTTCCGGATCATGCCTTCTTGGTGGAGCATGATCTTATCGGAAAACCGGTTTCCACTTTTCCGGATCATGCTCTAGAAAGCTGATACAGCGTGCGCGGAAACCAACAATGGGCAGGAAACAACGATGACGATTGCAGTCGTGGGCGCTACCGGCAATACCGGCCGGGCGGTGGTCAAGGAACTCCGGCAACTCGGGCAAAATCCGGTCTGCGTCGTGCGCAACGCCGAGAAGGCGCGCGAGGTTCTCGGCGCGGACGCCAAAACCGCGGTCGCCGAACTGACCGACCGCGCCGCGCTGGAAAAGGCGCTGCAAGGGGTCGAGAGCCTGTTCGTCGTCACCGGCCACAACCCGCAAATGGTCGAGCAGCAGAACAACGTGCTCGACGCAGCGCTCAAGGCCGGCGCCAAATATCTGGTGCGGGTCGGCGGCGGCCGGGCGGTCGCGAAAGCGGATTCGGAATCGGTCGTCGGCCGCGGTCACGCCGCGATCGAGGAGCGGCTGCGCGCCAGCGGCATCAAGTGGGTGATCCTGCGTCCGGGCCTGTTCATGCAGAACGTGATGGGCCAGGCGGCGTCGATCAAAAGTGACGGCAAGATGGTGATGTCGTTCGCCAAGGATCTGCCGGTCGCCCTGATCGACGTTCGCGACACCGGCGCCGTCGGCGCACGCATCCTCATCGATCCGGCGCCGCACGCCGGCAAGGTCTACGAATTCACCGGCAAGCTGACCAGCTACGGCCAATTCGCCGAGGTGTTTTCGCAAGTGCTGGGCAAGCCGATCGCTTACGTCGCCATCACCCCCGAGCAGGCCGAACAGGGAATGAAGTCGCGCGGCATGCCGGACTGGCTGATCGCGCATCTCGTCACCATCGCGAAGGTCGGCGCGGCCGGCGGGTTCTCGACGGAGAACACCAAGCTGATCGAGGATCTCGTCAAGCGGCCGCCGATCACGACCAAACAATTCGTCGAGGATTTCAAGGCGGCGTTTGTTTGAGCCGCGGAGGTGTGCCCTCTCCCCTTGTGGGAGAGGGCGACGCAAGACTATCAGCGAGCAGAGACGGGTGAGGGGTTACAGCCAGCCCCCCTCACCCATTCTTTATTGTTGCGCGGCCCGCGTGGCCCTCTCCCACAAGGGGAGAGGGCGAGACAATGCGCCCCGCGCTACTTCACCAAGCCGCTGGCGCGCGCCTGATCGTGCGCCATCACCGCCCAGTCGTGTTCGCCCTCGCCGTGCGCGACGGCGCCGACGAGGCGGTCGCGCCAGACATTGCCGCTGGGCAACGGCACGCCCTTCGCCTCGCCGGCGGCGAGCGCGAGGTTGGCGTCTTTCAGTCCGTTCACGGCGCGCTGGCCGGCCGGCAGATAGCGCTCCTCGGCGATGAATTGCCCGTAGCTCTTGTAGGCCCCGCAGGCGAACAATCCTTCGGTCAGCACGCGATAGAACACGTCCGGCGCGACGCCGTATTTGCGCACCAGCGAGAAGCCCTCGCCCATGGCCTCGATGGCGCAGCCGAGCACGAAGTTGTTGGCGATCTTGATCGCCGCGGCGGTAACCGGATCGGTGCCGGAATCGACGACGCGGCCCGCGATCGCGGCGAATAGCGGCCGGCAATGCTCGACGCCTTGCGCTGGACCGCCGACCAGAATGCCGGCGGCGCCGCCGGCGACGACTTCGGGACGGCCAAGAACCGGCGTCGCAATGAGAACCTGCCCGGCCCCGGCGTGGATGGCCGCAAGCTTTTCGATGGCGGCAACGCTGTGCGTGCCGGCGCAGATATGAATTCCGCCTTTCGGCAGCGATTCCTTGATTCCGCCCGGCCCGGTGACGACCTCGAACACCGCGGCGTCATCCGACACCATCGTGAACACCGCACCGCCGAAAGTCGCCGCCGCCTTGATCGAGCTGACCGCCTTGGCGCCGGCGTCGATCAGCGGCTTGATCTTGTCGGCCGTGCGGTTGTAGACGCCGACTTCGTGCCCGGCCTCGAGGAGGCGGCGCGTCATGGCCTGGCCCATGCGGCCAAGCCCGATAAATCCAACCTTCATGGCGCTTCTCCGTGAGCCGTCAGACCAGCTGGCCGCGCACCCAGTCCAGCTCCCGGCAGATATAGTCGACGATGTCGTTCGACTTCAGGCTGTCCGGCAGCATGTCCCAGGTGTAGGTCTCCACTTCGAGGTGGTGCGACACCGGCTTCTGCTTATGGAAGCGCAGCGCGTCGGCGATGGCGAAGCGCGTGGTGCGGAACTCGCCGAGATCGTCGAGGAAAACCGGGACGTGGATGTGGGTGCGCCACTCGCGCGGCCCCGGATCCTTTTCGTAGGCGGCGATCGCATCGTCGACATTGAGGTAGCGGGTCATCTTGCCGTCGCGCTTTTCCAGGGTCTGCGTGAGATAGATGGTCTTGGCGTAGCGCTTGAGCGTATCGACGACGCGTTGCGTCACGTCGGGAATATGCAGCGCCGCGGCCTCCTGCAATTTGAGGATCGGCACGCCGGCATCGACCAGCTTTTGCAACGAAGTCGGGATGTCCTCGAATTCGACCGCCTGATGACAGATGTCGTAGACGATGCCGAGATGGCGGCGCAAAGCCGCGTTGGCCTCGGAAATCGGCACCCGCGCCAACTTGGCGAGCTTCTCCACTGCGGCGCCGGAATATAGGTGATCGCGGAAATAGGCGATGGTCTCGTCGGTGGTTTCGAGAAAGCAGAACGGCTCCGGCTCAAGCGCGAGCTGCACGGTCGAGCCGGTCTTCGCCTCGAGCGCGATCAGATGCGCCACGACGCGGAGCACATGGTCGGTATAAGCCGAGACCACGTCGCCGCCGGTGACGCGCGGCTTGAAGCCGAGCGGCGCGCTCTGGATCGACGGTGCGATGCCGCGCGGGCAAACGTCGGCCAGCACATTGGCGACATTGATGGTGTATTGCGTGCGTTCTTCGCCGCGCCAGTCCGGCTCGTACACCTGCTCCTTCACCTTGTCGCCCTTGAAGTGGCCATAGACGAAGGCGTTGGCGGTGTAGATGTACATATCCTTCTCGTCGAGAAACTTCTTCAGCTTGTCGCGCTCGGCCGGGCTGTTGGCGAGCGTCTCCGCCGTTTTCGCCGCCAGACGGATGCAGACGCCGAAGCTTTGGTTGGGGGCGAAGCGCTCCTTGACCTTCGGCAGATAGGTGTTGAGCGAATTCCACAACTGCTCCCAGTCGTCGGCCGGGTGTACGAGCGTCGAATAGGTCAGGTGGCCGAGGCCGTTGCCGAGATCCATGTTTTTGCTTCCTGTTGATCCGTTCGTTTGTTTGCGCCGCTCTAGGCGACCTGCTCGACCTTGCCGGAGCCGGCGGAGCGGATGATTGCCTCGGTGGCGGCGACGCCCTGGATCACCTGATCCAGCGGGATCGGATAGGCGGGTCCGCCCGCGGCCGCTTTGGCGAAAGCCTCGAGCGCAACGCGGGAAATGTCCATCGACGCGGCCTGCCACACCTTGGCCTCGCCCTTCACCGGCTGAAATTTGCAGGTGCCGAACAGACGCGTGCGTCGCTCTTCGGATGAAGCCCCGGCGACGTGGGTCAGACCTTCGAGCCGCAGCCAGCCTTTGGAGCCGAACACCTGGAAGCTGAAACCAGGGCCGGTCGTCGTCATGGTGCCGAGATAGCCGGTCATGCCTTCTTTCATGCGCACCAGGATGGACGTCGTGTCTTCGGCGTCGATCGGCGCGGCGCGACGGACACTCTGCGCGAAGGCGTGATCGATCGGACCGCAAAGATCGATCATGCCGTCGATGGCATGGACACCCATCGGCATCAGGCCGCCGAGCGGCGTCTCCGACTTGTCGGCGCGCCAATGCGTGGGATTAATGAACAGCACGTTGGGAAACGTCATCGTCGCTTCGACGTGAAGAATGGTGCCGAGTTCGCCGCCGCGTATCATGTCGCGCAGCTTGATCATCTCCGGGTGGAAGCGGCGGTTGTAACCGACCGCGAGCGTAACGCCGGCCTTGCGCACTGCGGCGACCGCGTCTTCGGCCTCACGCGTGGTGAGCGTGAACGGCTTTTCGCAGTACACATGCTTCTTCGCGTCCGCGGCCGCCATCACCTGCGTGGCGTGCATGGAATGCGGCGTCGCCAGCACCACCGCGTCGACGCCGGCGTGATGCAGCATCCCGTCGTAGCTCGCGGTGAGATGCAACCCTTTTTGCTTGGCGAAGGCCTCGACCTCCGGTGTCACCGTGCGCGTGGTACCGGCAACGAAACGAATGACGTCGCTATTTTCGGCCGACTCGACAAGCGTCTTGCCCCACCAACCAAGCCCGACAATTCCCGCTTTGATCACTTGCTACTCCTACGAAAAATCCGCGCCGATTTTTTTCGTTCTCGCGTCGAGCAATTCTTGCTTGGGCCGATGCTTATTTGGGCCAAAGCTTATTTGGGCCAAGTCAACACGGCCAGCGCGACGCAGCTCAGCATCCAGAACACGCAATACTCGATGCCGCCGATCACCCATATCCATTTCTTGGTCACCTTATAGGTCGCCGCGGCGGCAACGAACAGATGCAGCGCAGCGATGACCGCGACATAGGGTGTGTAGATGGCGAACACCAGGGCGATCGTCAGGAGCGTCTCGATCGCACCGGCTACATACATCCATGGCGCCGGAGGATTGAACTTGGCGGCCTTGAAGAAGTTCAGCGTCGCCGGCTCGGTAAACTTGCCGACGATGTGCGGGATAAAGAACAGCCCGCAGATCAGGCGCAGGATGTTGACGCCATTGCTGAGATCGAAGTTGTGCCAAAGTCCGGACATGAACGCGCTCCCCTTTTCCCAGACTAATTACTACTTGGATCATTGCTTGGAGTCAGCAGCGACCCCCACTCTATCTCTCCCCCTTTCCGGGGGAGAGAAGAACCCTGCTGCCCACGCGGAATTCCTGCGGCAAAATGCGAGTGGGCCGCATTCTCCTTCCTCCCCCCAAAGGGCGAGGATTGAGGTGGGGGTCGCGGCGCACCTACTCTCGGCGCCTCCGCTTTTTTCGGCCGGCTACAGCACCTCGAACATCTGATAGATCGGCCCCTCCGGCAACCGGTGGCCGACGCCGACACTGATTATTTTGTTGAGCCAGCCATACTTCTCCGACGAAGTCTCGAACGACGCCGCGATCCGCAGGTAATAGTCGGTCGCCTTGACCACCTCGCCGCGGGCGATGCGGTCGAGCACCTCCTTCGGACCGTGGCGGATGCCGGGATAGCTCATGCCGATGATGGCATCGTCGTCGGTCTTGAGCACGATCCGCACGTTGAGCAGCCAGGCGCCGTCGCCCGGCCTGATCGACTGCCAGTCACTGCCGCCGGGCAACAGCGTGCCGCGCAGGCGTTCGCCTTCGAAGCGGCCGCCGGTGATGACGCCGACGCGCCGGTCGACGCCCGGCGTCTTGCCGACATTGATTGGCGGCGCAACGTCGAGAAGCAGCGTGAAGATCGGCCGCACCTGCAGCTCGGTCATTTCCTTCGGCAGAATTTCGGATAGCGGACGTGTCGTGGCCACCGGCGAACCTCCCCATTTTTTTAACGCACCGGCGCTGCCGGCCGCCGCAGACTAAAGCATGATCCCGAAAAGTGGGAACCGGTTTTCGGAAAAGATCATGCTTATCTGGATCATTATCGCATAGGCCGGCCATAAAATAGCCGGCCGCGATTGCGCGGTCCAACGTCCGGCAATTGGGGGGCCACCCTCCCCTTTATTCAGCTGGTACGTTTATTTCACCGGCTCGGTCAGGAACCGCTCGTTCGCGGGCAGCGGCGGCGGCTCGTCAATCGGCGCGACGGAAGTCTGCTGCCCTTCCAGCATCGCTCGCAAATTTCCGATCGCCTTGGTGATATCCTCCTTGAACTTCGCGCCTGCCTGATCGATGAAGGCTTTGTCCTTCGGTTTGGGCTTGGCGACCCGCATTTCCAGGTGAGTGGTGCCGTTCGGCCGGTCCTCCAGGGTGCGGGTCATCACGATCTTCGGCGTACCCGGAATCGGAAGAAGAGTGCTGACGGTAAGGTAGTCGAACGGACGCCAATCCAGCACCTCCTCGACAATGGCGTCCTTGCCGTGCATGCAGTGATTCTCGTTGCCTGTTCCCCTGCGCCCATTGCCTGACTTTTCGATAATCGCGTCAGTGGGCCACCATTTCTCGCGCTTGCCAGGCACGGTGAGATATTCCCACACTGTCTGGCGCGGCGCGGCGATATCAAACTCGAAGATCGCGTACGCGTCCTCCCGGGTGACCTCAACCCGATTGGCCTCGTTTTCGTTATTCCACGACGCTTCCAGGTCGCGCAGCCAGACCTTCACGTCGCCGATGATGTCGATGGTCTCGCGATGCTCGGTCAGTCCCTGCGCCGCCGGGTCGATGCCCATCGTCTGGATACAGGCGTCGCTGTACAGCACATAGGCGTGGTCGCCGACCTTCTCGCTCACCGTGTTCTTGAGGAGCCGGTGGACAAGGATCACATCGCGTCCGGCGAGCTCTTCGCGTCCGCCCATCTTCTGCTTCACCATCTCGCCGTGATGGACGACGAACTTGAAATCGAGATCTCCCATCGCAACGCAGGCTTTGCATTCGCAGACCGAGGCCTGCTTGATATCGCGCATGCGCCGGCGGAATTTGAAATAAGCCGAACTCGATGGAATCCTGCAGCATCGAGCCGTCGACCTTTTCGGTCACCGCGTAGACGAAAGCAGCATCGCCCTCGAATTTGGCAAGTCGGAACGGCGGCCTCAGCGCCTTGACTACCGTGTCCATGAGATCGGCGACGATGTCCTGCGCATGATCGAGTTCGACCCCGGCGAGAAAGCTCGTATAGCCGGAGATATCGGCGATGGCGAAATAAGCCGGTTCGGGCTTCTGAAGCATTGCAACCTCCAACGCCGGTGTTGCCGGATCTCATGAGGGAAAGGGTGACGTGTCGCTTTCAGATGTCACGCGTGTTTGAGTCCGTCGCGCCAGGCCATCGCTTCGAGTTCGACCCGGACAGCGTCCTCGACCGGAACCACGGGCCGCGCCTGGAATTCGAAAGCACAGAGGGTGGTGCTGAGCTTGTGGATCTCCAGCGGGTCGTCGCAGTCCACCAACATGTGTCCACCCCATTCGCCGACGCGGATGACGAACATCTCGATCTTGAAGTTGTTCGGCGCCTTCCATTGAGTGAAGACCTCCAGAATCCGCTTCTGGGCGTTTTCGTATTCCAGCGGCGATCCCTGCGGGCGTTCGTTCCAGGTGAGCACGTACTTCATGGGCATTCCTCATTTTGTTTGAGCTGAAATCGTCGGGGCGGCTGTTTGCAAACGGCGGCCTTTTTCGAGATGGGATTTCGGTTCGCGGACGGCGTTACGACCAGAACGCGTCCCAGGCGTAGAGATCGTAAAAGTGCTCCCGGCCGATCAGAATCCGGCCGTCCTTGAGCTCGAAGACGATGCAGCAGAGGACATCGAGACGCTTGCCGTTCCGCTCCGCGCTGTTGTGATGCACGCTCACGACGCGGCCGTCCTCGCTTTCGAGCACGTTGAGCAGATTGGCCCGGAAGGTTCTGCCGGTCTCGGCGCCATAGCGGCCGAACAAGGTAAAGACCGCGTCGCGGCCCTTGCGGTCGCCGGCGATGGGACTGCGCCCGGGCGTGTGCCACGAGGCCTTCTCGTCGAACAGTTTTGTTAGCGTGGCGACGTCGGCCGCGTTGAATGCTTCGTAACCGCGCCGGACGATCGCGGCATTTCCGTCGGATCCCATGCGGGCGATCTTCATCGCCGACGTGCTTGTCATGGGTGGCTCCCTCTCATGCGCGGCGCCACGATGGCCCGCCTCACGATTGCAGGATGGCGGCAACGCCAAGCCTGCACATGGGGAGGATTCCCTATGCCGCCGATATTCCCTGCTGAACGAGACCGCGTTCGAGGGCGAAGAGGGCAGCAGCGGCCCGGGTAGAGACGCCGATCTTGGAATAAAGGCTCTGGATATGGTTGTCGGCGGTCTTCGGCGCGATCTCGAGCTGGCGCGCCGCTTCCTTCGCCGTATGCCCGGCCGCGATCAGCCGCAGGACTTCGATCTCGCGCGGCGTCAGCCCCGCGAGACGCTCGGTTGCGTCCCGGCGGGCGGGTTGACCGGCGCAGGCGAGAACGGCCTCGACGGCTTCGGGGCAGAGCTTTCCTTCCTTGACGGCGCTGCGGAGCTTTGCCGCCGCTGCTGCATCGCTCAAGGCGGCGCGATAGGGGCGCGCTTCCCTGGTGGTCTGAAAGGCTTCGGCAGCAGCAAGGATGCGGGCGGCGGGCGACAGGTCAGCGCCGCGGACGTAGCGATGATAGCCGCTGCCGTCGAGACGCTCGTGATGGCGCAGCACCAGCGCTGCGACCGCCTTGCCCTCCCCGCCCAAAGACGCAAGCGCGCGCTCGCCATGATAGGGATGAAGCCGTGCCGCATCGGTCTCGCGCGCGGTAAGGGCTCCAGCCCTCATCCAGGTCGAGACCGGCACCGCCAGCTCGCCGATATCATGGGTGTATGCCGCCCACCGGATGTCGCGAATGTCCGAAGCGGGAAGGCCCATATGCTTGCCCGCCGCATTGGCAAGCGCCGCCACCGCGCGAGAATGTCCGAACGTGAAGGGCATTCTCATATCGACCATGTCGGCGATCGCCAGGTAAGCTTCCTCGCACCCTTCCTCATCGAGCAGGGCGTGAGGAAGAGGCTCCAAGGCCAGGATCGTCTCGCGGCCGACCGGCCCATCGAGTCCTTCGAGCAGGCGTTCGGCGTGAGCGAGGAACAAATCGGCGAGTTCCGGTTCATAGGCGCCGCCGCGGCGTTTTGCGATCATCGATGCCATGGTCTCCACGCCATGGGCCTCGGTTAACACGATTGCGTCCTGGACCAACGTCACCATGCGGACAGGAAGCGTTACGTCGTCGCCTTTCAGGCCCTGCGGCAGCCCGTGTCCGTCCCAGCGCTCATAGAGCTGACCGAGATTTTTGCGGATCTCTTCCGAAAAACCGATGCGCTCCGCGATCCTCTGGGCAACCTCGCAATGGCCGGCCAGAATGGGAACGCTCACCTGCAAAGCTTCAGCAAGGCCTTGTTGGACGGCCTTGGCCAATTCCGCGGGCGGAGCGTCCGCGAAAAGGCGTGTGAAGGCGCGGACGAAGGTTTCTACGATTTCCGATTGGTTGCCCATGTCGATGCGGGCAATATCACGGCGAAGGGCAATCTCGTCGCCAAACGCCGACGCCATCAGGTGGGTGTCGGCGTTGCATCCGATGTAGCGCAGCAAGGCCTGGTGATAGACGTTGCGGCGTTCCCGCTCGTCGAGTCCCGCAACCTCGGCCAGCCGCATCGCCAGAACGCAGGATCGGAGCGCAAAATCTCGCGACTGACCAGTGGCCAGATCTGTTGCATAGGCGAGCGCCATCAGAAAGTCAGCGCGACGAACCGCCGGTGCCGCCATTGTCTGTGTCCTCCGTCAATAACGGGGGGCGATTGTAGGGATATTGCGACCTTATTGCAGGCAATACTGACAATGAGTTAGCCCATCGCCGGCCAGGCGCGGTCCAAATTGCGGCAATTCTGAAAGGCCACGTTTGCACAGCCGCCGGCAGCGGCCTCGCACGGCTCGATCGAAACGCCTGTGCCGAAGCGCCGCTGCGGGGCGCCGGGGGAAACCTCGGCGGACAGTGTTCCTTTCAGCAGCCTCCGGAGGTCAGCGGGTGGTGCTCGACTTGGTCTGCGACGCGACCGGATTGCCTTTAGTCGACTTGGCTCGCGGCGCTCCCGGCGAATTGACCGTGACCAGGTTGATCGGCGCTCCCACCGCCCGTTTGGCGGTGACCGCGGCGGTGGGCTGATTGGTCGTGGCCAACTTGGTTCGCGACGTCGCCCGCGAATTGACGGTGGTTAAGCTGGCCGGCGCCGCCGCCGGTCTTTCAGCCGCGACCGCGGCGGCCGGCGGCGACCTCGACTGATCAAAATGCGTGAGCGCAACGCGGCACGCTTCCGAGACTCGGGAGGAGTTGGAGATCAGACAGCTCGCGACGCGCTCGCGGTCGGGAATGAATTGCGAGCAGATCGTCATGGCATCATTCATGCAAGCTGATTGGTCTTCCTGCTGGCCGGCGGCCGCGGGCAGCGGTGCCAGCGCGACGCAAAACAACAATGTGGCAGGCGCCAAGCTGATTTTGAAAGAGCTGATTTTCATAATACCCCCCAACCTAGACGAAATAAGAATAAAGAAAATGAAGACCTTCGCTCTATTGCACTTAGGTCGATTAAGTGTGTCGCAAGGATTCTGCCGACGATACGAAGGTATAGCGGAGCGGCGTTCCACCATAGTTCCGTCGGGCAGACTTTCAGCTGCCGCGATAGGTCGAGTAGGCCCACGGCGTGACCGAAAGCGGCACGTGGTATTTGCCCTCCGGCTCCGCCACCGCGACGTTTGACCCGTCGTCTGTCCAGCTATATCCTTCTCGCTGCCGGGGCTGTCCAAATTGCAAATGGGCGCCGATGGAATGGTCGACAAAGCCGTCTCATGCGGACCAGCCCTTTGGCAGCTGGGCCGATGACCTTGCGGCTGCTTTCGTCCGCCTCGAACCGCGCAAGATTGTCGACCATCCGTTTGAGGGCTCCATATCGAGAGCCGACGCCTCGCCGATCCAGGTTTCCCTGGTCAAAGCTACGAAGCACAGCGTTCTCCGCCTGAATTCACACGTCGCCCGCAGCACGGATGATCTCTGCTTCATCAACCTGCAGCTTGAGGGACTTGGGCGCACCACGCAACGCGGTCACGCTCAGCTCAGCGCACCCGGAGATCTTGCCGTTGCGGATACGACCGAGCCGTTCGAAATCGCCAATTGCCGGGACTTCAAGCTGTTTTGCTTCGCTGTGCCGCGACGCCTGTTGCCGAACAGTTTTTTCGATCGTCCGCGGCTCAACGTTTCAGCGACGGAAACCGGTCGTGCGCTATCCCGCACTCTCGCAGCATACGCCGAACTCTGTCTGAGCTCGCCACCAGCTTCGGGTGTTTCGGCGCTGATCGGCACGCACATGATAGGCCTGATTTCGCACGCGCCTGATGTCCTTGCGGAGGCGCCAACGGAAAGGGTGAACGCTCCCATACTGCTGTCGATAATGCTCGACTATATCGATCGACATAGCGCCGCTCCCGATTTTGGCGCGGCATCGCTTGCGAAGAAATTCCACTGCTCCCAACGCTATGTGCACAGGCTGTTTGAGGCCACGGGCCGCTCGGTCGGCGAACACGTCAACGAGAAGCGGATCCTGGCCTGCACGCGAGATTTGCTCGATCGCAATTGCCATCACAAGACCATTGCAGAAATCGCGTTCGCCGCCGGGTTTCGCGATATATCGCACTTCAACCGATTGTTTAAACGCAGCAATGGCGCGTCGCCTCGGGAGTTTCGTCGGGCGATGGCGTTGAAGGCTTGCTAGTTCACGCCAGACCAAGAAATCGGTCGCTGCCGTCCAAGATTTTCAGGTTCAGATCAGCTAGCCGTTAGCCGAACGGCAGGCACCGCGCTTGAGCCCGGGAGAAACCTCAATGGCCATCGATTTCACGCTCACGCCAGCGCAACGCGAGCTCCAGCTCGAATCCCGCAAGTTTGCGACCGAAGTGCTCGCGGGCGCAGCGGCGGCCGAGTTGCTGCCAACGCCCGAGGAGCGGTTCCTCGCCACCAAACCCATTTATGAGGCCATGGTGGCCGCGGGCTATTTGCGCAAATGCATCCCTGCGCCGGCGGGCGGTGAGAATGCAGGCCTGGTCGACCTGGCCATCATGTCCGAGGAATTTTACAGCGTGAACGCCAGCGTCTCCCTGACGATGCTGGGAACCGTGCTTGGTCTCTTGCCGATTCTGCTCGGCGGCACGCCGGAACAGTGTGGGCGGCTGCTCGCGCCGTTCCTAAAGAAAAGCGGCGCGCCGCTTGCCGGCTTCTGCTCCAGTGAACCCGGCGGAAGCGCCAATGCGGCGTCTCCGCCGCCCGGCGAGGGCGTCCGCACCTCCGCAAAGCTTCAGGGCGAGAACTGGGTCATCAACGGCCGCAAGAAGTGGGTTTCGTCGGCGACCGGATGGGACCGCAAGGGTGCCGAAATCTTGTGCGTGGTGTGCCGAACCGATTCCACCGCATCGCCGGACCAGGGCGTCTCCATCATTGCGGTGGAAGCACCTGCGCCGGGCATCGTGTTCGAACGAGCGATCAATTCCATCGGCCACCGCGCGCATCTGGTGCCGCAATTCGCTTTCCAGAATGTCGCAGCGCCGCGTCGCAATCTGCTCGGGCAGGAGGGCGGCGGCCTGGCATTGGCCGCGGCGGCCTTCACCGGCACCGCTGCCCTGGTCGGCATTTTCGGTGTCGCCTTGATGCGCGCGGCATTCGACTTCGCGCTCAACTTCGCCCGCACCGAGAAGCGGGGCGGCGTTCACCCGATCATCGAGCACCAGGCGGTCGGATACGCCTTGGCGGATGCCAAGACCGTCATTGAATTGGCGCGCTATCTCAGTTGGCGTGCCTGCCATGCTCTCGACACGCAGTCACCGTCGGCCGGTGAACTTGCTATTCAGGCGAAGATCTATGGCTCCGAGGCCGCGGTTCGCGTCATCACCGATCTGATGCGAGTTGTCGGCATCGACAGTTACGATCAAGAGGCGCCGTTCGGGCGGTTGCTGCAAGATGCGCTCGCGCTTCCCATCTTCGACGGCGGCAACATGGGTATCAGGCGGCGCCAGCTTCACGCGATGTTCATGCGGCCTGAATATGACCCGCTTGCCGCATGCGGCGCTGCCTGATGTGAAGCCGGCGCGGCAACGGCAAGTCCGGCGCTGACTAAACGCTTCAGCTGCCGCGATAGGTCGAGTAGGCCCACGGCGTGACCGAAAGCGGCACGTGATATTTGCCCTCCGGCTCCGCCACCGCAAAACGCACCGGCACGACGCCCAGGAATGGCGGGTCGGCCATCGGCGCGCGGCGGCGGGCAAAATAGTCGCTGACCGAGAAGCGCAGTTCATAGATCGCGATCGGGATCGGCGCGGCGGCAATGAGCGGCTGGTCGGGACGGCCGTCGGCATTGGTGACGGCGCGTTTGAGGGTGCGTGCGGTGCCATCGGCCGCGACCTCGCAGAGTTCGATCGCAACTCCCTCCGCCGGATGGCCGCCATGGACGTCGAGCACGTGGGTCGACAGATGTCCATGCACCTTGAGACGATCGGGTCCCTTGACCCGTTGATCGAGCCGCAGCGCGGCGATGCGGAATATTTCGGCGAGCGCCGTCTTTCGTTCGGTCGCCGGATCGTTCTTGAGCCGCCGCTCGAACTCTCGCAGGATCGACTCCTTGCCGTGCCGCTTTACGCAGACGATGAAGGGTATGCCGAACTTCGCACGGTAGGCGTCGTTGAGGCGGTGGAAGGCGGCGAATTCCTCTTCGCTCAAACGGTCGAGACCCGCGCCGGCCTGCTCCGCGGTGGAATCGGCCGTCAGCTTGCCTTCACGCGCAGCCTTGCCGGCAAGGTCGGGGTGACCGTCGATCAGCGCGCGCTGTCGCTCGTCCGGGGCCTGGCGCACGGCGTCGGTCATCGCCCGGTACAGCGTGGCGACGCTCACGAATGGCCGCGCCGCATAGGCTTGGTCCGCAACCCATGGCGCAAGCTCCATCACTTCGCCGATCGCGACGGCGAAGGCGTTGCGGTCGGCGGCATTGAGAGCGTCGAGCGAAACCGGTTCCATGCGAACGATTAGGCCCTACACGGCCGCCGACGCAACAGCGCCGAGATGGTGCTCGCGATACCAGTGATGCGCGATGTCGAGGCGGGTGGCGATCCAGACCCGATCGAAGCCTCCGACATAGTCCAAAAACCGCTTGAGCCCCGCGGCGCGGCCGGGTCGGCCGGCGAGACGGCAATGCAGCCCGATCGACATCATTTTCGGCGTGCGCTCGCCTTCGCTGTATAGAAAATCGAAGCTGTCGCGCAGATAAGCAAAGAAATCATCGCCGGTTGGGAAGCCCTGCGGGTTGATGAAGCGCATGTCGTTGGCGTCGAGCGTATACGGGATGATCAAGTGCGGCGCTTTCGGTCCGCTCACCCAGTAGGGCAAATCGTCGGCGTAGGAATTGGACGAATAGAGAAAGCCGCCCTCGCCGAGCACGAGGCCGAGCGTATGTCCGGAGGTGCGGCCGGTGTACCAGCCGAACGGCCGTTCTCCCGCCGCCTCGGTATGCAGACGGATGGCCTCGCGCATGTGCGCTGCTTCGTCGGCCTGCGAGAAATCCTTGTAGTCGATCCATTTGAGGCCGTGGGACGCGATCTCCCAGCCTGCCTCGCGCATCGCGGCGACGACCTCGGGATTGCGGGCAAGCGCGCTTGCCACCCCGAACACGGTCACCGGAATGTTGCGGGCGGTGAACAGCCGCCACAGCCGCCAGAAGCCAGCGCGGGAGCCGTATTCGAACATCGATTCCACGTTCATGTGGCGCTGGCCGCGCCAGGGCTGCGCCCCGAGAACATCGGAAAGAAAAGCCTCCGACGCCGCGTCGCCATGGAGGATCGAGTTCTCCCCGCCCTCTTCGAAATTGACGACGAATTGGAGGGCGACGCGGGCGCCGCCCGGCCAGCGGGGGTCGGGCGGCGTGCGCCCATAGCCGGCAAGGTTGCGTGGATATTCGGCGGAAGGTGAGGACATCACGGCTCTCACTGCGGCTAGAGCATGATCCGGAAAAGTGGACCCCGGTTTTCCGAAAAGATCATGCTCCACCAAAATCATAGAGGGCCAATCGATTCAACCTGAAGCGTTTAGCTCTCGGGAGGCCGGCGGCCCCACCATGGCAGAGGCACGGGCCGGCCTTCAAGTGTCGATCATTTTAGGCCCCCACGGGCCGTCAAAGCGTGCAATTGACCGGGCGTCGCGATGCCTCCATTAAAGCGCGGAATCCGAGGGAATCATGCTCGAGAAGGTTGCTGACCATCTGGCATTCGGCGAGCCGATCTCGAACCGGCTGCTTGAACTCGCCGCGCTGAGCGACGAGTCCGGGCGCCTCACCCGGCTTTATCTCGGGCCCGCCCATCGCCGGGCGACCGATCTCGTCGCCTATTGGATGCGCGATGCGGGGATGTCGGTCCGGGTCGATCCGCTGGCGAGCGTGGTCGGCCGCTACGAGGCCGGTGACGGCGGCACCCACACGCTGATGCTCGGCTCGCATATCGACAGCGTGCGAAACGCCGGCCGCTTCGACGGGCCGCTCGGCGTCGTCACCGCCATCGAGGTGGTGAAGGCTGCGTTCAAATCCGGCAAGCGCTTTCCCTTCGCGATCGAAGTGATCGCGTTCGGGGATGAAGAAGGCGCGCGCTTTGCCAGTACGCTCGGCGGGTCGCGCGCGCTCGCCGGCACCTTCGATGAAAAAACGCTCGACGAACTCGATGAGAGCAACATTTCGCGGCGCGAGGCGCTCACCGTGTTCGGCTGCGATCCGTCGCGCCTGTCCGCGGAGAGACGCCCGCCGGAACAATCCATCGGCTATGTCGAAGTTCACATCGAGCAAGGCCCAGTGCTGGAAAAGGAAGGCCTCCCGCTTGGCGTCGTGACGACCATCGATGGCGTCAGCCGCGGGACGGTCGAGGTCAACGGCGTCGCCGGCCATGCCGGCACGGTGCCGATGCCGATGCGCAAGGACGCGCTGGCGGCAGCCGCCGAAATGTTGCTCGCCGTCGAAGAGCGGGGGCGCGCGCGGCCCAATCTGGTGGCTACGGTCGGACAGCTCGAAGTGCCGCGGTCGGCCCCGAACACGATTCCAGGACGCGTCCGCTTCACGCTCGATATCCGCAGCCCCTCGGATCCGGAGCGTGAGAAAGCCGTCGATGACATCAAGGCAACGCTCGCCGCGATCGCCGAACGCCGGGGCGTGACGCAGCGATTTACACCCGGCCACCAGGCGCCCGCGGCGCATTGCGACGAGCGGCTTTCGGATCAGTTGGCGGCCGCCGCCCTGGCCTGCGGAGCAACACCGCGCCGGATGCCGAGCGGCGCCGGCCACGACGCGATGGCGTTCGACAAAATCATTCCGTTCGCCATGCTGTTCGTGCGCTGCCGCGGCGGCGTGAGCCACAATCCGGACGAGTTCGCCTCGCCCGCCGATATCGATATCGCCGCCCGCGTGCTTTCGACTTTTCTCGACAGGATTGGAACCCAATGACCATTCTTCACATCAAGGCGGGACCATACGACTTCGAGGCGCAGACCGAAGACGCGCTGGCGCCGAAAACCTGCGCGAAATTCGTAACCCTCCTGCCCTACCGGCAGCAGATCATCCACGTGCGCTGGAGCGGCGAGGGCTGCTGGATTCCGCTCGGCGAGTTCAATTTCGGCTTGGGCTACGAGAATCCCACCAGCCATCCGGCGCCGGGGGAAATCATTCTTTATCCGGGTGGCATCAGCGAAACGGAAATTCTGCTCGCCTACGGGGCGGTCGCGTTTTCCTCAAAGGTTGGACAGCTCGCCGGCAATCATTTCCTGACGATCACCCAGGGCCGCGAGAACCTGACGGCGCTAGGGAAAATGACTTTATGGAAGGGTGCGCAGGACATCCTGTTCGAACTCAAAAAGTAGGCGGTGGGCCGTTGAACCGAACCGAACGCCCATGGAGCGACGGTGATTTTTGCGCTACTCTCGCTCCACTCATCACGCGCGTGGGCTTCGGCGATGAATTACCAGGGCATCATCACTATCGAAGAAGGCAAGCGGGGCGGGCGGCCATGCATTCGCGGCTTGCGTATTACTGTCGGCGACGTGCTGGGTTGGCTTGCTGCCGGTCTTTCGCACGAGCAGATTCTTAGCGACTATCCCGAACTGACCGAGAGCGATATCCGAGCCTGCCTGGCTTATGCCGCGGACCGCGAGCGGCGCCTCGTGACCGCTGTAAAATGAAGCTTCCATTCAATGAAAGCTTCTATTCGATGAGAACCTGAGCTTTAAACTCTGTGAGCGACTAGCCGGCCTTTTTCCAGGTTCGAGCCAAGTGCGCCTTTTGGGACTAGCCGAGGCCACCGACCGCGCCATTTGGGATTATGCCGGCTCTAATGGCTTTACTCTCGTCTCGCTTGATGTCGACTTCGCCGACAGGGCAACTCTTATAGGCCCGCCGCCCAAGGTCATCTGGCTTCGGTGTGGTAATCAACCGACCTTAATAATAGAACAGTTATTGCACGACTACGTTGAGACCATCACTGATTTCGAACACGACGCCGCCGCCTGCCTGGAAGTTTATTTGCAACGCTAGATCCGTCCGATAGAACACGTCGGATTCTTATGCATAATATTCCGACCGATCGGTACAGTAGCGGCAATGGAGCGTACGAGTATGAGCAGTGCGACGCTGCGGATCGGCATCGATACCGGCGGCACTTTTACCGACATCGTTTGCGTCGACGACAAATCAGGCTCGATGCGGGTGACCAAGGTTTCGTCGACGCCGGCGAATCCTGCCGTGGCGCTGGTTCGCGGCGTCCATGCGATCCTCGGCGAATGGGGCGCGGGCGTCGACCAGCTGGCCGTGCTGGCGCACGGCACGACCGTCGCAACCAATGCGCTCCTGCAAGGCGAGATTGCCGGCCTTGGCCTGATCGTCACGGAGGGCTTTCGTCATATCCTGGAAATCGCCCGCCAGGCGGTGCCCGAGGGTTACGGCAATTCGTATTTCTGGGTGAAGCCGGAACGTATCGTCCCGCTTCGCTATGTGCGGGAGGCCGAAGGCCGCCTCAACTTCCTCGGCGAAGAGCTGCGGCCGCTCGACGAGCGAAGTGTGCGCGCCGCCGCGCGGTTCTTTCGCGAAGTGGGCATCAATGCCATCGGTATCTGTTTGATGCACTCCTACGCCAATCCCGCGCATGAGCGCCGGGCCGCGGAAATCGTGCGCGCGGAATATCCGGACTGCACGCTGTCGCTGTCCTGCGACGTGCTGCCCGAATACCGTGAATACGAGCGCGCCGTGACGACGCTGGTCGATGCGTTCATCAAGCCGCACATGAGCCGCTATCTGGATTGCATCCGCGACGAACTCGGTTCCGAACTGAACAAAAAGCCGTTCCTGGTGATGCAATCGTCGGGCGGCGTCGCCAGCCCCGATCAGGTCATGCGCAAGCCGATCACGACTGCGCTGTCAGGACCGGCCGCGGGCGCGCTCGGCAGCGCGGTGATCGCCGAAATCGCCGGCTTTCCCGATCTGGTGACGCTGGACGCCGGCGGGACGTCGACCGACCTCTGCCTGATCGAAAGCGCCAAGCCGAAGATCACCAATGGCGGCCGCGTCGGCCGTTTCCCGGTGCGGATTCCGATGCTCGATATCAAAACCATCGGCACCGGCGGTGGGTCGATCGCCTGGATTTCCCGCGAAGGCAAACTCCGTGTCGGCCCGCGCAGCGCCGGCGCCGTGCCCGGCCCGATGTGCTACCCGAATGGCGGCGACGAGCCGACCATCACCGACGCCAATCTCGTCCTCGGCCGCATCCCGCCGGCGCTCATCGGCGGCGGCATCAAGCTCGACAGCGAACGCGCCCGCGGCGGACTGAAAGCGCTGGCGGCGCGCCTTCCCGGCAATCTGAGCATCGAGCAATTGGCCGAGGGCATCATCGAAATCGCCAACTGGGATCAAGCCAACGCCATCCGGCAAATGACCATCCAGCGCGGCATCGATCCGAGCGCGTTCGCGCTTCTGTCATTTGGCGGCTCCGGGCCGGCGCAATCGCCGGCGGTCATGGAATTGATGGGGATGAAGACCTGCATCGTGCCGCCGAACCCGGGCAATCTGTCCGCCTTCGGGCTTCTGGCGGTAGATTGGCGCACCGACCACATCGTCACCAAGGTGATGCACGAAGAGTTTGTTGACCTCGCGGCCGTTGCGGCCATCTACACGTCGCTTGAAAAAGACGGCACCGCGACCTTGGAGAAGGACGGCATCGCGTCATCGAAAATCACGCTGCTGCGCGAAGCCGATGTGCGCTACGCCGGACAGTCGATGGAAGTGCGGGTGCCGGCGCCTGCGGGCAAGGTCGACGCGCAATTCGTTACCGGCCTGATCGATGCGTTCCATGCCGCGCATCGGAAAACATTTGGCTACAATTATGCCGGCCTGCAGAAAGTCGAGCTGGTGAATTTTTGCGTGTCGGCTTTCGGCATGATCGATCGTCCAAGCATTCCCGAACTTGAGAAATCCGGGGTGCCGCCAAAGCCGGGCGGCCGGCCGGTTTATTTCGACGGCAAGTTCCGCGACACGCCGGTCTTCGCACGCGCCTCACTGGCGGCGGGCTTTCAGCTCGAGGGACCGGCAATCGTCGAGGAATTCGGTTCGACCACGGTCGTGTTTCCCGGCCAGAAACTGACCGTCGATCCGCACGGCATCCTTATTGTTAAGCACGCGAAGAGCTAGGAAGGTATTTGCTCTCCAATGCTCATACCCCGGACGATAACCTCGGCCCCCACCACGGCTCGCGGTTCTCTCCCCCGGGAAGGGGGAGAGATAGAGTGGGGGTCAATGTTTCCAAAGAAATCTTCCGAGTACCGACAATGATGAACGTGCACAGCAAGGAATGGCCGTGGCCGACCGCGCCCGATCTGCCCCGGCGCGAGGTCGACCCGATCGTTTTGCAGATCGTCGAAGGCACGCTCAATTCCATCGAGGCGGAAATCGAATTCGCCATCGAGCGCACCGCGCGCTCGCCGATGATCCGCGAAGCCCACGATTACCGTGTCGGCCTGTTCGATCGCTACTGCCGCAAACTCACCGGCCGCTCCTATTCCGCCATGCCGAATGCGGTGGTGCGCGATTTCCCGCCGCACACGATGCGGCCCGGCGACGTGTTCCTGATGAACGATACCTACCTGACCGAGGGATCGATCGGACACCTGCCCGATCTGTGCAGCACCGTGCCGGTGTTCCACCAGGGCGAAGTCGTCGCCTACATCCAAGCGTTCGGTCACCACGACGACATCGGCGGCCGCGTCCCCGGATCGATGCCCGGCACCGCAACGACAGTGTTCGAGGAAGGCCTCGCCGTCCCGCCGATCAAATTCTACGACGCCGGCGTCCGCAACGACGCTGTGTTCACCATCATCAAGCGCAATACGCGCGTGCCCGAGACGCTGGCCGCCGATCTCGACAGCGAGGTCCAGGCCTGCCTGATGGGCGCACGCCGCATGGCGGAATTGTTCGAGCGGTTCGGCCGCGAGACCGTGGAAGCCTGCTTTCAGGCGATCCTCGATACCTGCCGCGATATTTTCCGCAGCGAATTGCTGCCGAAGATCGCCGACGGCGAATACCGCTGGGAAGACTATGTCGAGCACGACGGCGTCACCGATCCGAAGCTGCACAAGCTCGTGCTGACGCTGATCAAAAAGGGCGAACGCCTCACGCTCGACTTCACAGGCACCGATCCGCAATCCACCGGACCGATCAACTGGCCCGCCGACTATGCCGGCGGCGCCTTTCTGATCAAATGGATCGCGCCCATTCTGCGCAACCTCGCCGACACGCCCGAACGCGCCGCCGAGATCCACGTCAACGAAGGCGTGTGCGAGGTCTTCGATATCGTCTTTCCGCCGAAGGGCACGCTGATAACGCCGGAATGGCCGGCCGCGACCAACGCGCGCTCGTTCGTGCTGCTGCGCTGTCTCGGCCTTCTCGCCGGCGTGGTGGCGCAGGCAGCTTTTGGCCGCATGCCCGCCGATCAGGAGACGATCCGCTACACCGGTTTCTACGGCATCGACCGCAACGGCAAGGCGTTCCTGTCCCGCGAGGTTTTGGGCGGCGGCTCGGGCGGCCGCTATTATGGGGATGGCAACGACGCCATCCACATCGTCCCGGACTCGCGCAACCAGCCCGCCGAGTTCACCGAGACACGATTTCCGCTCCTGGTCGAGAAATTGGCGCTCCGCACGGATTCGGGCGGCGCCGGCAAGCGCCGCGGCGGCCTCGGCTACGACAAGCATTACCGCGCGCTGGTCGATTGCCGCACCATCGTCACCGCCGACCGCGTGCGGCTCGGCTGCTATGGCCTCAATGGCGGCAAGGCCGGCACGCCGTTCTGCGTGACCGTCGACGCCCTCGGCAATCCGCACGACCTCGGCGGCCTGGTCGACGGCGAGCCCGTTCTTGCAGGTCAGATTGTGCGCGTCGTGACGACGGGCGGCGGCGGCTGGGGCGACCCCGTCGAACGCGAGCCGGAACTCGTCGAGCGCGACGTGATCGAGGGCAAGGTTTCGCCCGCCGCCGCGCGCGACGAGTATGGCGTCGTGCTCAAGGCTGGTGGCGGCGAAACCGCGTTCACGGTCGATGCGCAGGAAACCACCGCGCTGCGCGCAAAACTGAAATCCGCACGCACCAGCAAATTGCCGATGATCGATCGCGGCGAGGGCTTCGAAAAAATGATCCGCGGCGAGGTCAAGCCGTGGACACGCACCGCCTAACGAGACCTACCAACAAGGATCAAGCGTAATGGCTATCGAGGTTGCCAAAGTCGAATTGAAGAACGTGCAGGATGCGTCGGGCGTCGAGGCCTGCATCCGCAACGGACAATTTAAGGCCGACGAGGTCATCGCCGTGATCGGCAAGACCGAAGGCAACGGCGGCGTGAACGATTTTACCCGCATCCTCGCCGATCAGGCGTTTCGCGCGGTGCTGCGCAAGCACGGCAGCCGCTCTGAACAGGAGATCGCCAAAATTCCGATGGTCTGGTCGGGCGGCTGCGACGGCGTGATCACGCCGCACGCAACGGTTTTTGCCCGCAATTCCAAGACCGGCCCGGCAGGGAAATCGCGGCTGGTCATCGGCACGGCCATGAGCGCCGAGATTCTGCCGGAGGACATCGGCCGACCGGCGATGGTCGAGAAGGTCGCCGAGGCCGTGCGCGCGGCGATGCGCGACGCCGGCATCGACGATCCGGCCGACGTGCACTACGTGCAGACCAAGACGCCGCTGTTGACCGTCGACACGGTGCTGGAGGCGCAGGCGCGCGGCAAGCATGTCGCCTGCGAGGTGCACGATTCGATGGGCGTGTCGAACGGCACGACCGGCCTCGGCATTGCCGTGGGCTTGAGCGAAATCAGGATGCCCAAGGCGGAGGACATCTGCCGCAACCTCGATCTCTATTCGTCCGTCGCCTCCTGTTCGTCGGGCGTCGAACTGACGCAGGCGCAAATCGTTCTGCTCGGCAACAAGAACGGCGCCGGGGGCCGCTACCGCATCGGCCATTCGGTGATGAAGGATGCGCTCGACATCGACGGCATCTACGAGTCCATCCGCAATGCCGGGCTCGACTTGCCGGCACGGCCGCGCGCCGAGGATCTCAACGGGCGGCTGGTCAACTGCTTCATGAAATGCGAGGCGGACCGCACCGGAAAGCTGCGTGCGCGACGGCAGATCATGCTGGACGATTCCGACGTGTCCTGGCATCGCCACGTCAAGGCCGCGGTCGGCGGCGTCGCCGCGGCGGCGATCGGCGACCCCGCCGTGTTCGTATCCGTCGACGCCATGCATCAGGGGCCGCAGGGCGGCGGGCCCTGCATCGCCATCATCGACGCGGGCGAATGACGCCCGTCTCCGGCACGCGGCTTGCTTCGGAGCAGCCATGATCGGCGTGCAAATTCTCGCGCGAACGCTCCTGGCCGCTGCGTGCGTCGCCGCGGCCGCGTTAAGTTTTCCCGCGGGTGCGCGTGCCGCAGACAACGTGAAGGTCGGTGTCTTTCCCGTCAGTTCGTCGCTGCCCTATTTCGTCGCCCGCGATCTCGGCTATTTCCAGGAAGTCGATATCGATCCGGAAACGATCGTCCTGATGGGCGGCCCGCCCAACGTCGCGGCGCTGATCACCAACCAGATCGAGGTCTCGGTCGTGCTGGTGACGCTCGAAGGACTGAACGCCGACCTCAAAAAGCCCGGCGTCGCGATGTACGTGGCGATGAACGGCCAGAACGCGACGCACCGGATGGAACAATTCGTCGTGCGCGCCGCTCTTGCCGACAAGGTTACGTCGCTCAAGGACTTCAAAGGCCTCAAACTGATGTCGGCGCCGGGGCCGGCGAACCTGAACACAGCAAAAGGCATTCTCGCCAAGGTCGGCCTCAAGGACGGCGACTACACGATCGACCAGCTCGACATGGGCCAGCACATCAACGCCATGAAGGCCGGCACGTTCGACGGCGGCTACACGCTCGAACCGAATGCGACGGTGATGAACCAGCTAGGCTTCGCCAAAACCGTCGAAGCCGGCGTGATCGCCAAATACGTTCTCGGCGACCCGGAGGCGGACCCGTTTGCCGCGGGCTGCGCCTTCTCGTCGGAATTCATCAACAAGCGGCCCGATGTCGCCAGGCGCTTCGCGCTGGCCTGGGCCAAGGCGCTTGTCCTGATCAAAAACGATCCGCAGGAGGCGCGCAGACACTTCCTCAAGAACACCATGACGCCGGAAAGCGCCGTCGATACCATTCCAATGCTCGGCTACGTCATGGTCAAGGACATGACTCCCAAGCAAATCGACGATTTGCAGAAGTTCGCCGATTTCGGCCACGATATCGGCGTCGTGCCGGAAAAGGTCGACGTTCGAAAATATCTCCGGGCGTTCTGACGGGTTCGAGCTTTGGTACGCATCGTCTTGGCAGGGATCATTTTGGCAGGGATCGTTTTGGCAGGTGACGCCCGATGAGCGCCGCGCCGCAGGCGCATCCACCAACCGCCGGCGCAGTCCCGCCGCCGGCCGGCGAAGCGACCAAGCCCCACGTCACCGTTCGCGGACTGAGCAAGCGCTTCGACAAGACCGTCATTTACGACAATTTCGATCTCGACATCCCGCGCGGCGAACTGATCGCGGTATTCGGGCCGAATGGCTGCGGCAAGAGCACGCTGATCAACATGATTGCCGGACTCGTTCCGGCCGATTCCGGGCAAATCCTGTTCGACGGCAGGCGGCTCGACGAGATCAAGTTCGGTTATGTGTTTCAGAATTATCGCGAGGCGCTATTCCCCTGGATGCGCGCCTTCGACAACATCGCCTACCCGCTCAAGCTGATGCGGGTGCCGCCGGCGCAACGCCGCGCCCGCGCCGAAACGCTTGTTGCCCATCTCGGCATCAAGCTCGACCTCGGCCTTTATCCCTATCAGATGTCCGGCGGGCAGCAGCAGCTCGTGTCGATTCTTCGCGCGCTGGTGGTCGAGCCGGAAATTCTGTTCCTCGACGAGCCGTTTTCAGCGCTGGACTACGAAATGACGCTGTTCATGCGCGAGCAGTTGCAGCGCATCTTTCTGGAAACGGGCACCACCACGATCCTCGTGTCGCACGATCTCGAGGAGGCGGTGTTTCTCGCCGACCGCGTCCTGCTGCTGTCGCGGCATCCGGCCCGCATCGCCGCGTTCACGCCGGTCGCCACGGCGCGTCCGCGCACCGACGCCACCCTCTCCGACCCGGATTTCGTGCGCACCAAAGCCGCATGTCTTGAAGTGTTCCAACGCGAGGTTCGGCGCCCATGAGCACGCATAAGGGCGAGGCGTTGTTGCCGGTCATCGGTGTCATCGGCCTGCTGGCCATCTGGTCGCTGGCCTCGTGGCGCCAGTGGGTCGATCCGGTGCTGCTGCCATCGCCGGCTGCAACTTTCGATTCGCTGTGGCGGGGGATGGATGGCGGGCCGCTCGGCTTCGATTTCGTCAAGACGGTGTATCGGACCGCGGCGGCGACGGCGATTGCCGCCGTGATCGGTATCCCGCTCGGCATCGTGCTCGGCTCATCCGAACGGCTCTACCGTTCACTCGAATTCGTCATCGATTTTTTCCGCTCGACGCCTGCTTCCGCGATGTTCCCGCTGTTCCTGGTGCTCTTTGGCGTCGGCGACGAGACGAAAATCTCGGTCGCCGCGTTTGGCGCCGTCCTGGTGATATTGTTCAACGTCGCCTACGGCGTCATGAATGCGCGCAAGACGCGGCTGTTGGCGGCAAAGGTCATGGGCGCTTCGCGCTTGCGGGTGCTGTTCGACGTGATGCTGCTTGAATCGCTGCCGCAGACCTTTGTCGGCCTGCGCAACGGCGTGTCGCTTGCGCTGGTCATCATCGTGGTCGCCGAGATGTTCATCGGCTCGCAGGACGGTCTCGGCCACAGCGTCTTCGAAGCCCAACAGCTATTCGACATGCCGCGGATGTACGCGGCGATTTTCGCCGCCGGCGCACTCGGCTATTGTCTCAATCTGCTGTTTCTCCTCGTCGAGCGACGCTTCGTACACTGGTCCGGGAAATAGATCTCCATGTCCAATAAGCCATGTCCGACGACAATCTGACACGCAAATCGGCGCGTGAGCTGGCGCGCCTGATCCGCACGCGCGCGGTCAGCCCCGTCGAAGTGCTTGACGCTTATCTCGAGGTCATCGAAGCGCTCAATCCGAAACTCAACGCCATCGTCACGCTCGTCGCGGACCAGGCGCGCGATCGCGCGCGACAGGCGGAAACCGCCGTCATGAAAGGCGAACCGCTCGGCCCGATGCACGGTCTGCCGATCGGGGTCAAGGACGTCACCACCACGGCCGGCATCCGCACCACCTTCGCCTCGCCGCTGTTCAAGGACTACGTGCCGGAGGAGGACGCCGAAGCCGTGCGCCGCCTCAAGGCGGCCGGTGCGATCGTGCTCGCCAAGACCAACACACCTGAATTCGCCTGCGGGGCCAATACCAACAACGTTCTGTTCGGTCCGACCCGCAATCCGTGGAATCCGGCTTTGAGCCCGGCAGGCTCGTCCGGAGGCTCCGCGGCCGCCGTCGCCTCGGGCATGCTGCCGATCGCCCAAGGCACCGATTTCGGATGCTCCATCCGCATTCCCGCAGCGTTCTGCGGCATCGTCGGCCTGCGCCCAACGCCGGGGCTGACGCCAAGCCATCCGATGGCGCTCGCCTGGGACCCGGGACAGCTCCACGGCCCGTTGGCGCGCGACGCCGAAGACGCCGCCCTCATGCTCGACTCGCTGGTCGGCCTTAGCCGTATCTCGCCGATTTCGGTGGCGCCGCCGTGGCAAAGCGCGCTGGCCGAACTCGAGCGCAGCGAGGAAATAAGGGGTCTGCGGATCGCTTATGTCTCCGACATCGCCGACATCGGGGTCGAATCGGAAATCGACACGATCTGCCGCGACGCCGCATCCGCCTTGAGCAAACTCGGCGCGCAAGTGGAAGAGATCAAATTCAGCGCCGGCGACGGGCGGGCGCCCTACCAGACGTGGCGCGGATTTTGGATGGTCGGCCAGCAATATGAGCGGCTGAGCCAGATCGAACAGTTTGGCCCCAACCTCAAAGGCAGCGTCGAGGCCGGGCTGAAGTTGAACGTCATCGATTTCGCCGCGGCAGAGCGCACGCGGCATCAAATTTTCCTGCGTTTTCAGCAACTGTTCGAGCGCTACGATATTCTGTTGACGCCGGCGGCGCCGGTGAAGCCCTATCCGGTTGAGCAGAATTTCCCAGACCGCATCAACGGCCGCAGCTTTGAAAACTATATCGACTGGATTGCGCCCGCTTATCTCATCACGCTGGTCAGCCTGCCGGCCGCGACCGCGCCGGCCGGCCTGTCGGGCGACGGATTGCCGATCGGCATGCAGATCGTCGCGCCGCGATTTGAAGAGCCGATGATTCTGCGGGTCGCGCGCCAAATCCACCGGGCCAGCAAAGTCGGCTGGCCGCCGCTCTCGACACTGGGCTGAATTAACCCTCGCCCCTCGTGGGAGAGGGTGGCAAGCTGGTCAGAGCAAAAGCGAAGACGAGCGCGCCGGGTGAGGGGGGTTGACGTTGAATTGCCCCCTCACCCGCCTCGCTCACTACGTTCGCCGTAGCCGATGCTTCGCATCGGCGTCGTTCAAAGTAACAACGGCGTCCGGAGGACGCCTATGACCCTCTCCCACAAGGGGAGAGGGACAGGAGGCATGCGGCTTGCTTCGTTCTCCAGATGACTGAAGAGAAACGCGCGGCACTCTGGATCAAGGATCCGCTCGCCATTCTGGCGGACGGGGCCGAGCGCGGCGTCGTGGTGCAAGACGGCCGCATCGTCGAACTCGTCGCCGCCGGCCGCACTCCCGGCACGCCGGACGTAAAGGCATTCGATGCCGGCCAGCATGTGGTGCTGCCGGGACTGATCAACACGCATCATCACTTCTATCAGACCCTGACCCGCGCGGTTCCCGCGGCGCTCGACCGCGAATTGTTTCCCTGGTTGCAGGCACTCTACCCGATCTGGGCGCGACTGACGCCGGAGGTGCTCGATCTAGCCATGACGCTGGCAATGGCCGAACTGATGCTGTCGGGCTGCACGACAACGACGGATCATCACTATGTCTTCCCCGCCGGCCTCGAAGACTCTATCGACATCGAGGTGACGGCGGCGCGGCGCCTCGGCCTGCGCGTTCTGTTGACGCGCGGCTCGATGAACCTCTCGCAGCGCGACGGCGGCCTGCCGCCGGACAGCGTGGTGCAGGACGAGGACACCATCCTTGCCGACTCCGAGCGCGTGGTGGCGCGCTACCACGAAGCCGGCGACGGCGCGATGGTCCAGATCGCACTCGCACCCTGCTCGCCATTTTCAGTGACGACGTCACTGATGCGATCCACGGCCGAGCTGGCGCAGCGGCTCGATGTTCGCCTGCACACCCACCTCGCCGAGAGCGAAGACGAGAACCGTTTCTGTCAGCAGATGCACAATTGCCGGCCGCTCGATTATCTGGAGGATTGCGGCTGGCTCAACGATCGGGTCTGGCTCGCGCACGGTGTCCATTTCGACACCGGCGAGATCAAGCGCCTCGCACGCGCCGGTACCACTATTGCGCACTGTGCGTGCAGCAATCAGACGCTGGCGTCGGGGACTTGCCCGGTATGCGAGATGGAAGAGGCCGGAATGCGTATTGGCCTCGGCGTCGACGGCTCGGCCTCGAACGACGCGTCGAATTTGATGCAGGAGGTGCGTGCAGCGTTCCTGCTGCAGCGCAGCCGCTACGGCGTCACCAAGGTCAGCCACCACGATGCGCTGCGCTGGGCGACCAAGGGCTCCGCGGCCTGCGTCGGGCGAACCGATATCGGCGCGATCAGGGCCGGCGCGCAGGCGGATTTCGCGCTGTTCAAGCTCGACGAATTGCGGTTTTCCGGCAGCGGCGACCCGCTTGCGGCGCTCGTTCTCTGCGGCGCGCACCGGGCCGATCGGGTGATGGTCGGCGGCCGCTGGATCGTGGAGAACGGCCAAATCCCCGAGCTGGATCTCGCCGACCTTGTGCGACGGCATTCGGCTGCGGCGCGGACGCTGCGGGGCGGCTGATGCGGCCCTGCACAAGGACTGCGCTGGCGCTGCACAAATTCGATCCATAATCCCGGCGGGCAAATTGGCGTAAAATGATTTACCCAGTTTGGGCCAGTTCCTCGAGGGCTAACGATGCAGACTTATACCGTCGATATCGCCGGCGTGCCGGTAACGCTGCCGATCGTGCCGATCAACCAGCGGCTCGCCATCTCGCTGTTGATGGTGATCGATATGGGAGTGCAGTTCGGCGAGCGTATCGGCAAGGCGCTCGCCGCCAAGCTCGGTCCGCTCAAGCCGGACATCGTTGTCGGCGCCGCGACGCTCGGCATCCCCGTCGTCATCGAAGTCTCGCGCGCGCTCGGCCTTGACCAATATGTCATCGCCCAGAAATCGCCGAAGATCCATTTGGCCGACGCCCTGGTGCAGGAGGTGCAGTCGGTGACGTCCGCCGGCAAGCAGCGCCTGATGCTCGATCGCCGTGCCGTGCCGCTGCTCGCCAAGCGGCGAGTCGTCGTGGTCGACGACGTCGTGGCGACCGGCTCCAGCCTTGCGGCGACGCTGGCGCTGGTGCGCTCGGCGGGCGCCGAGATTGTCGGAGCCGGGGTGATCCTGACCGAAGGCCACGATTGGGAGAAGACGCTGGGCGCCGATGCCGCCCTGGTCCGCGGCCTCGGCCACATTCCGCAATTTGCCCTCGTCGACGGCAAGGCGACACCGATGCCGGAGACGCTATAGTACCCGCGAATGGTAGGCTAAGGCCGACCGACAGGAGGTGGTCATGATGAACGATCTGCGCGGCTTCATCGCCGGGATGCCGAAGTGCGAACTGCATGTTCACATCGAAGGCACGCTCGAGCCCGAAATGAAATTCGAGCTGGCACGAAGGAACGGCATGTCTCTCCCGTACAAAGACGCGGCTGAGATGAGAGCCGCCTATGATTTTCACGACCTGCCCTCCTTTCTCAAAATTTACTACGAGGGCATGAGGGTTCTCGTCCACGAGCCGGATTTTTTCGACCTGACCTTCGCCTACCTCGCCAAGGCGCATTCGCAAAACGTGCGCTACGTTGAGATGTTCTTCGATCCGCAGCCGCACACCGGGCGGGGCGTGCCGTTTGATGTCGTGATCCGCGGCATCCGCCGCGCGCAGCTCGACGCCGAGCGCATCCTCGGCATCAAGAGCCAGCTCATCATGTGTTTCCTCCGCGACTGGAGCGCGGAATTCGCGATGACGACACTGGTGCAATCGCTGCCCTATCGCGAATGGATCATCGGCGTCGGACTCGATTCCGACGAAAAGAACAACCCGCCGGTGAAATTCAAGGCGGTGTTCGAGCGCGCCCGCAAAGAGGGTTATTTCCTGACCATGCATTGCGACGTCGACCAGCAGAACTCGACCGAACACATCCGGCAAGTGCTGGAGGAAATCGGCGTCGACCGCATCGACCACGGCGTCAACGTGCTGGACGACAAGCGGCTTTCGGACGAAGTCGCCCGGCGGCAACTTGCGCTCACCGTTTGCCCGGTTTCCAACGCCTTTGTGACCAACGGCAGCAAGGCCAAGGAGATCAAGCGGATGCTGGAGCTTGGCATCCGCGCCACGGTGCATTCCGACGACCCGGCCTATTTCCGTGGTTACATGAACGAGAATTTCGTCTGCACCCAGGAGGAAGCCGATCTCGGTCCGAAGGAATTGGTGCAACTTACCCGCAACGCCTTCGAAAGCACCTGGCTGCCCCGGCCGGCCAAGGACCACTACTTGGCGGAGCTTGAGGCGTACGCGGCGCGCTGATGTTTGTCCCGGCTTTACGCCGGGCATCAACGTCATGAGCGCGCCACGGGCGTGTGCTTATGGTTCATGTTGGGCCGAGGGCCGCGGTTGTCGGCTTTTGAACCGCGCTTCCCTACAAGGCCAGCGCAACCTTGCGGCGGCCCACCGGCGTTGACTGTTCGTTCAGCCTGCTCGTGCATTACGCATCGTGGCAAGTGCGCGGCGCAGGCAAGCTATGCTACATCCGCCGCATGTGGCACGGTGAGGCAGGGAATATTGGGCACAGCTTCACTTCACGCTGCTTAGACGGTGAACATGGCAAACAAGAGCGGCGCACATCCGCAACCACGGCGGAATCGGCCTCCGTTCGAATGCATCGCCTTGGTGCTGCAGGGTGGCGGCGCGCTCGGCGCGTATCAGGCCGGCGTGTTTCAAGCGCTCGTCGAGGCAGGCATTGAACCCGACTGGGTTGCCGGCATATCGATCGGCTCTTTCAATGCCGCCATTATCGCCGGCAATCCGCCCGGCACCCGCGTCGACAGGCTGCGGGAATTTTGGGAAAGCATCACTGCGCCTTACGTAGAGTGGCCCGCGCCGAATGCGTGGCCCAGCGAAGAAGTTCTTGCCGGCGTTCGGCGGGCGCCGCAGACGCCTGGGTTTTGGGCATTCGCCAGCAATCTCGTACCGGCGTTGAACTTCGAAACCACGCGGGGCATGCTCAATCAATGGGCGGCGGGGCGCGTGCTGTTGAGCGGCACACCTGCTTTCTTTGCGCTGCGGCCGGTGACGCCGTGGTGGTGGCCTGCCGGCTGCCCCCAAGCGACGAGTTATTACGACACCGGCGCGCTCGCGGGCACGTTGGAGCGGCTGATCGATTTCGATCGCATCAACAATGGGCCTACGCGTCTGAGCATCGGCGCCGTCAACGTGCAGACGGGCAATTTCAGGTATTTCGACTCCACGACGGACCGCATCGGGCCGGAGCACGTCATGGCAAGTGGCGCGCTTCCGCCAGCGTTTGCCGCGGTTGAGGTCGATGGCGAACATTATTGGGACGGCGGCCTTGTCTCCAACACGCCGCTCCGCTGGGTTGTCGATGGCCGCCCGCAACGAGACACGCTGGTGTTTCAAGTCGATCTCTGGCCGTCCCGGGGTGAATTTCCGCGCAATATGGCGGACGTGAACACGCGGCAAAAGGAGATCATCTATTCGAGCCGCACGCGCGAGAACTCCCAGCGTTTCATCGAGATGCAAAGCGTCCGCAATTCCTTTGCCTCGTTGTTGAAGAAGTTGCCTCCCGAATTGGCGAACGACCCGGAATTCGCGGTCTTGCATCAGTTTTCCGAACGCAAGGACTGGAATTTGATTCACCTGATCTATCGCGCGAAAGGCTATGAGGGCGATTCGAAGGACTACGAATTCTCGCGGCTGAGCATGGTGGACCACTGGCGCACCGGCTACGACGACACGATACGGACACTGGAGCACCCGGAAGTGCTGGAGCGTCCGCGCACTCCCGACGGCGTCTTTATCTTCGACATTGCCGAACACGAGCGAGACTAGGCGCGGCCGCGGATGCAAGGCGCCTTGGCCCCAACCGAGAGGACATCATGAAAGAAGCCGATGTGCGTAAGCGCGCCTTCGCCATGCCGCTCACCAGTCCCGCCTATCCGCCCGGACCATATCGCTTTCTTCAGCGCGAATTTCTCGTCATCGCCTACCGGACCGACTTGGATAAATTGCGCGCGCTGGTGCCGGAACCGCTTGAGGTCGATGAGCCCATCGTCAAATACGAGTTCATCCGCATGCCGGATTCGACCGGCTTCGGCGACTACACGGAGACGGGTCAGGTCATTCCAGTCTCATTCCGCGGCCGCAAAGGCGGCTATTCGCATTGCATGTTCCTCAACGATGAGCCGCCCATCGCCGGCGGGCGCGAGTTGTGGGGTTTTCCCAAGAAGCTGGCGCAACCGAGCTTGCGGGCCGAAATCGACACGCTTGTCGGCACGCTCGACTATGGCCCGGTGCGCGTCGCCACCGGCACGATGGGTTACAAACATAAGACAGCCGACCTCGCAAAGATAAAGGCGTCGCTCGAGGCGCCCAACTATCTGCTTAAAATCATTCCGCATGTCGACGGCACACCTCGCGTTTGCGAGCTGGTCGAGTATTACCTGCAGGATATCGATCTAAAGGGCGCCTGGACCGGACCGGGCGCGCTCGAGCTTCATCCCCACGCGCTGGCTCCGGTCGCCGAACTACCGGTGCTGGAAATCATTTCGACCACACACATCATCGCGGATTTGACATTGGGCCTGGGCAAGGTAGTCCACGACTATCTGGGCTGAGCGGCGACCGCCGTTTGCTTCCCGTGCCGTCCAACGCGTCCGTCACCAACGGCAGCTACGTAATCAAGCGGATGCCTGATTAGGCATCCGCTCCTCATGCGGCGGCGGCCGCCGCCTGCAGTGAGACCGCTAGTCCTTCTTATTGGATGCGGCGTGCCGATATACGGAAACTCCTTGAGAATGTCGGTGTGCGGCTTGAGACCGCTGGGCGGGATGTCGCCCTTGGAGAGGAAGGCAAGGCGGTGATCGATGACGTCGTCGGTAAAAACGCGGCCGTTAGGATATTTCGCGGGCTTCGAAGGATTGAAGTTCAGCATGTCGGGCAGAATGCGGTCGGCGTCAATCGCGGCAATCGCTTCCTCGCGGGTGTAGTTGCCGGTATGTCCCATCAGGTGGACGAACATATCCATCCAGCGCTTGCGGTCGTTAACCGGTTCGCTGGCGTTGTATTCCAGTTTGGTGTCGTCGGTGTTGAAAAAGCTGCTGACACTCGGGTGGCCGGCGCGATCGACGTGCAGAAGCTTGCCGTCCTGGCGTACGCTGCATCGGCCCCAGATGCTGATCTCTCGACCGCCCAGCTCGCTGGTCGGCATCTCGATAACCGTCGAGCCCACATTGGCTTCGGTATTTGAATCAACGCCGGTCCACGGCGACTTGCCGCCCAGGTGCGGCGCGGTGAAATTTCTGCCACCCGAGGTATCGAACAGTTTTTTGATACCGTCGAAGTCAAAGAAAAAGGCGTCGCTGCGAGCGCCGGCGAAGAAACTGTAGGCGCCGGACTTGACGACGTTGGGTTTGGCGCCGAACGAGACCTCGGCGTCGGCGATGATTTTTGTTCCGACGGCCTCGACCGAGCGGGACTCCGCGCCTTTTGCGATAAAGACGCTTACGGTCTGCTTGCCGTTTTGCGGTTTTGAGAACACGTAGCTTATCGCAATGTCCGTGAGGCAATCTCCATCGTTGTCGATGTTGAGGCGGTAGATGGCGTCGGGATGGAGCGCATCGGCGGACGGATTTGCGTTGAGAATGATCACGGTCCTTGCCGGGTCCGTGGGCGACTGGAACGCGTAAAGGTCGCAGAGGTCGAGGCGCTGGTCCCCGAGAGGCGGACCGAGACTGAGCCCGGTAAAATGATTGGACATTTTTCTCTCCTTTAAAATTTAAAAAATCGGGAGGCCGACCGGCATGACGATAACAGATGCGAAATATTGATGTCTCATGACATTCTTTTGACTTTCACCGCATACTAAGGTTGGGAACTCACGCGAGAAAAGCGCCGCCGAAAATCGAAGCCGGTAGCTGCCATCCGCGATTTCGGCAAGAGTGGCGGGCGCGAAATGCTTTTGTCCCGGCAAGTTCAAGGCTTGCCGCGCGCTGCCGCAAAAACGGCAACGTGCGAACGTCTATGACACCCCGAAGCGGAGGTTCCGCGCCGCTTCCGTCACTCAATCAAGTTCCCACACAGCCTCTAGGTCAAGGAGAGTTCCATGGCGGATGCAAAAGCTTCTACGGCCCCGAAAAACATTGTGCTTGTCCACGGCGCGTGGGCGGACGGATCAAGCTGGTCAAAGCTCTTTCCGCTGCTGCAAGCCAAGGGGCTGCATGTGGTTGCTGTTCAAAACCCCCTTAGCTCGATCGCCGACGATGTGGCATCGACCAATCGCCTCATCAACGCGCAAGACGGCCCCGTGCTTTTGGTGGGACATTCCTACGGCGGCGCCGTCATCACCGAAGCCGGGAACAATCCCAAGGTTGTCGGCCTGTTTTATGTGGCGGCCTTCGCCCCGGATGAAGGCGAGACGCTGGGCGGGATGGCGCAGAAATATCCCCCGACACCCGCCTTCCAGGAAATTCAGCCTATCGAAGACGGTTTCCTGCTGCTGACTCCCAAGGGCATCATGGAAAGCTTCGCGCAGGACCTCACGCCCGCCGAGAAGAGCATAGTGCTTGCGACCCAAGGAGCGACACAAAGCGCTATTCTCGGAACGCCGATCAAGAAAGCGGCCTGGCATACCAAGCCGAGTTGGTTTGTGATCGCTGCAAACGATCTGGCAATATCGCCCGAGCAAGAGAAAGACACGGCCAAGAGGATGGGTGCGAAGACCATAACCCTTCCGACCAGTCATTTGCCCATGCTTTCGCAGCCGCAGCAGGTCGCTGATTTTGTGATCGAGGCTGTTGCCGCGTTGGGCAAAACGGCGGCCGCGGCAGTGGTATGAATTTGTAAGCGGGAGCGCACCCACCGGATCCGCGGCCCGGCCCTCCATTTCGAGCGTTGTCAATACGACGCGCGCGGCTGCATCGATCAGCGCCATGTCCGCTGTGGCTCAACAAAAATGGCCGGGCGCGAGCCCGGCCATTGTGTTGTTTGATCGGAGACGATTTGGAGACGGGGAAGAAATCACTTCCCCGGAATCTTGTCGTCCACGCCTTTGACGTACCAGTTCATGCTCAGGATCTGACCGGGATCGAGATGGTCGCCGCCCTTGCATTCGACAACCTTGCCGTCCTGATCGGTGATCGGGCACTTGAACGGATGGAACTTTCCGCTCCTGATGGAGGCCTCGGTGTCCATCGCCATCTTCTTCACGTCGTCGGGCATGTTGGTGTAGGGCGCCATCACCACCATCCCTGAATCCAGGCCGCCCCAGGTGTCCTCGGACTGCCATTTGCCGTCGAGAGCGTCTTGAGCGCGCTTGGTGTAGTAGCCGCCCCAATAGTCGGTGTTCGCGGTGAGCTGGGCTTTCGGCCCGAACTTGATCATGTCGGACGATTCACCGAAGGCGTGAATACCGCGTTGCTCGGCGACCTGCATGGCGGCTGGCGAGTCAGTATGCTGTGTCAGCACGTCGGCGCCCTGGTCGATAAGCGCCTTGGCCGCGTCAGCTTCCTTGCCCGGATCGAACCAGCTGTTCACCCAAACGATCTTCACCTTCATGTTCGGGTTGATCGACTGGGCGCCAAGCATTGTCGCGTTGATGTTGGAGATAACCTCCGGGATCGGAAACGAGACGATGTAACCGAGCACGCCGGTCTTCGACATCTTGGCCGCGATCTGGCCCTGGATGTAACGCCCTTCGTAGAAGCGGGCGGCATAGGTGCTCATATTCTTCGCGCGCTTGAAGCCGGTGGCATGCTCGAAGAACACGTTCGGATATTTGTTCGCCACCTTCAGCGTTGCTTCCATAAAGCCGAACGAGGTGGTGAAGATGAGCTTGTGGCCGGTGCGCGCCAACTGCTCGATCGAGCGTTCGGCATCGGGACCCTCGGGGACATTCTCGAGATAGGTCGATTCGACCTTGTCGCCGAGCGCCTTCTCCATGGCCTTGCGGCCGAGATCGTGCTGGTAGCTCCAGCCGAGGTCGCCGATCGGCCCGACATAGATGAAGCCGACTTTCAGCTTGTCGGCTGCGTAAGCGTGGAATGTTACGGCGGCGATCGCAACGACCGCGGCAATTCCCACGACGTTCCATTTCTTCATGATCTTACTCCGGGGTTGGCAGAGACGGACGCCTGTTTAGTTTTGACGGACGTCTCTTCAGTTTCTCCGCGGTGCGAAACGTCCGCAGCACACTTTCAACACTCAGCGGTCAGGCACGAAGACCAGACCAAGCGACGCAGGCGCTGCGGACCCGGCGGTACCGCGCGTTCTTGAAATCAACACGAGAACGATGACCGTGGCAAGATACGGCAGCGACGACATCAGCTGCGAGGGGATGCCAAATCCGAGCGCCTGGGTATGAAGCTGGAGAATGCTGACCGCCCCGAACAGGTAGGCCCCGGCGACCAGGCGGGCCGGCCGCCATGAGGCGAACACGACCAGCGCCAGCGCGATCCAGCCGCGCCCCGCGGTCATGCCGGGAATGAAGAACGGCGTGTAGGCCAGCGGCAAAAAGGCGCCGGCAAGGCCGGCGCAAGCGCCGCCGAACAGCACCGCCAGCATGCGGATCCGCAGCACGGGATACCCGAGCGCATGCGCCGAAGCATGGTTGTCGCCGACCGCGCGCAGGACCAGGCCGGGCCGGGTGCGATAGAGGAACAGCCACACGCCGATGACCAGCGCGACCGATACGTAGACGAAGGCATCCTGACCGAACAGGATGCGGCCGGCGAAGGGAATATCTGTCAGGTAGGGCAGGTAGAGATCGGGCGCCGGCACGATTTTGTCGCCGACGAACCCCGCGCCGATCAGTCCTGAAAGGCCGATGCCGAGGATCGTCAGCGCCAGGCCGGCGGCAACCTGGTTGACCGCGAGTCCGATGGTGAGGATGCCGAAGATCGCCGACAGCGCCGCGCCGGCCAAGATGCCGCACAGCGCACCGATGAGGGTGGACCCGCTCAGATAGGCGCCGGCGAAGCCGCAGGCGGCGCCAACAATCATCATTCCCTCAATACCGAGATTGAGCACGCCCGAGCGCTCGACCAACAATTCGCCGGTCGCCGCCAAAAGCAGCGGCGTCGAGGCGGCAATCACCGACATGATGATGGCTTCAAGCAGCAGCATGAGCGGGCTTTCGCAATGGACGGATGAGACGGATGCGGTAGATGATCAGCGAGTCGCAGGCGAGCACGTAGAACAGCAGGATCCCCTGGAACACCTTGGTGAGGTCGAGCGGCACCTTCATCGAGATTTGCGCACCCTCGCCGCCGATGAAGGTCAGCGCGAGGAAAAGACCGGCGATAAGAATGCCCAGCGGATTGAGCCGCCCCAGGAAGGCGACGATGATGGCGGTGAAACCGTAACCCGGCGAAATCCCGGGTTGCAGGTGTCCGACCGGTCCCGCTACCTCGATAATGCCGGCGAGGCCGGCAAGCGCGCCGGAAATTGCGAATGTGATCAAGACCAGCCGATCGGCATTGAAGCCGGAAAAGCGCGCCGCCCGCGGGGCAGCTCCGACCAGCCGGATCTCAAATCCCATGATCATTCGCCCGAGGAGGACGGTCGCCAGCATAACGGCGATCAGCGACATGACCCCGCCGGCATGCAGCCGTCCGGTATCGAACAGGGTCGGCACGGTGGCCACCGGATCGAATTCCGCTGTCGTCGGAAAATTCAAACCATTGGGATCGCGCCACGGCCCGCGCACCAAATAGTCCATGCCGAGATCGGCGACGTAGACCAGCATCAGGCTGGTGAGGATTTCGCTGGCGCCGAAGCGCACCTTGCAGATCGCGGGGATCAGCGCGTAAAGCGCACCGCCAAGCGCGCCGAGAAGCAGCATGGCCGGCAGCACCCAATGCCCGACATCGGCGCCGTTGGTGCGCACGGCGAGCCAGCTGCCGCACACCGCGCCGGCGATAAACTGTCCCTCGGCGCCGATATTCCAGACGTTGGCGATGTAGCAGAGGGCGAGACCAACCGCGATCATCACCAGTGGCGTCGCCTTCACGGCGATTTCCTGGAGTGAAAACGGGTCCGTCAGCGGGTCGACGAAATATACTATGAGCGCCGCGATTGGGTTCTTGCCCATGATCGCAAACAGGATCGCCATGGTGACGAGCGTGAGCGCGACCGCGAGCAACGGCGAGACGATCGCGATGACCGCGGAGCGCTCGGGACGGCGTTCAAGCACCAACTGCATGCTTTGTCTCTTGCTCCCCGCCTTGCCCGGCGGCGTTGGCGCCGCCCATCAGCAATCCAAGCTTTTCGCGTGTCGCCTCCGCCGCGCTCAAAGGCGCCGACAGCCGGCCATGGAACATCACGGCGACGCGGTCGGCGATCTCCGCCAACTCGTCGAGGTCCTGGCTGATCACCAGTACCGCCGTGCCGCGGCCGGCCAGATCGATCAGCGCCTGGCGAATTGTCGCCGCCGCGCCGGCGTCGACGCCCCAGGTCGGCTGACTGACGACGAGAACGCCCGGCTCGCGAAGGATTTCACGGCCGACGATGAATTTCTGCAAGTTGCCTCCCGAAAGGCTCACCGCCTCCGGATCGCGCTTGGCTTTGCGTACGTCGAATGTCTTGGTCGTGCGGTCGACATGCGCAAGCGTTGCGAGCTTGTTGATGAAGCCCTTTTTGACCATTCCGCTGGCGGCGTGGCCGGTGAGCAAGGCGTTCTCTGACAGCTTCATTCGCGGCGCGGTGCCGTGTCCGAGCCGCTCCTCCGGCACGAAGGCTGCGCCCATGCGCCGGCGTTCGGTCACATTGAGCAGGCCCGCGGCCGCCCCGTCGATGACTACCGATCCTTCGCCGGGCGACAGGCGTTCCCCGGACAGCGCGGCGAACAACTCGTCCTGACCGTTGCCGGCGACACCGGCAATGCCGACGATCTCCCCTCCGCTCACCTCGAGCGATATCTCGCGGAGATGCGTGCCGTGCGGATCGTCCGGTTCGAGCGATAATTCGTGAACGAGGAGCCGTGGCACCGTCGCGTTGCGACCCGATGCAGCCTTCACCTCACCAATCTCGCCACCGACCATCATACGGGCGAGCGACCCGGCGGTTTCGCGCCGTGGATCGCACGTCGCCACCTTCTTGCCGCCGCGCAGGATCGTTGCGGTATCGCAGAGCCGCTTAACCTCTTCGAGCTTGTGACTGATGTACAGAATTGCACGCCCTTCGGTCCGCAGCCGCTGCAGCACGACAAAAAGCTGATCCGCTTCCTGCGGCGTCAGCACCGCAGTCGGCTCGTCAAGGATCAAGAGCTTGGGATTCTGCATCAGCGCGCGCACGATTTCGATGCGCTGGCGTTCACCGACCGAGAGCCGCCAGACCTCGCGCTTGGGATCGAGCGGGAGGCCGTAAACGCGCGCGGTTTCCTCGAGTCGCTCCGACATCGCGGCGAAGGACTCGGTAGGCGGAAGCCCGAGCGCTACGTTTTCCGCGACGGTGAGGTTCTCGAACAACGAAAAATGCTGGAACACCATCCCAATACCGAGGGTGCGCGCCTCGGACGGGCCGGATAGCACGACTTTTTCCCCCATCCAGCGAAGCTCACCCGCGCTCGGCTGAATGAGGCCGTACATCACCTTCACCAAGGTGGATTTTCCCGCGCCGTTCTCCCCCAGGAGCGCGTGGATTTCGGCCGGATAGAGATCAAGATCGATGCCGTCATTGGCGAGAAAATCGCCGTAGAGCTTGCTTATGGAAATGGCACTGAGCAGCGGCCCGGACCGTGACGAACCGGCTTGTGATGACGCATCGAGCATGGAGACGCCGTACTTCCCCTGTGTTTTACAAGGCTTCTTGCCGGTTTCGTTGCAAGGATCGTTCCATTATTGGATCGGTCTTCAGGCCCTTTTCGCCCGACATCATCCGACAAAATCGGCGCGAGCAAAAGGAGGGCAGCAAAGAAATCTGCCTAAAACGGCAGCAGGGCGCCCCGCTTGCGCTCGTTGCGCCGGTTCTGCCATTCTGGATTTCCGGGGTCGGGACAAGGGGAGCCCCATATCGTGGAGCTGATACTCGCTGAATCGGCGAGCGCGATCCTTCGCTGGCTGCATGTCGTCGCCGGCATCGCGTGGATCGGCAGCTCGTTTTATTTCATTCACCTCGATTTGAGCCTCAAGCCGCGACCCGGGCTGCCCGCCGGCGTGAAGGGCGACGAGTGGCAGGTTCACGGCGGCGGCTTCTACCACATGATGAAGTACCTGGTCGCGCCGGCGCAAATGCCGGACAGCCTGACCTGGTTCAAATGGGAAGCCTACACGACCTGGCTGTCGGGCTTTGCGCTGCTGGTGCTGGTCTATTATCTCGGCGCAGATCTTTTCCTGATCGACAAGTCGGTGCTCAATCTCACCGCGATGCAGGCGGCGGGTATTGCCTTTGTCAGCCTGGTGATCGCGTGGCTCGCCTATGAGGGCCTCTGCAGGTCGCCGCTCGGTCGCAACGAGATTGCGTTGGCGCTCGTCGGCTACGTTTTTCTGGTGGCGCTGACCTACGGTTTCACTCACGTCTTCAGCGGCCAAGGCGCCTTCACCCAGATCGGCGCGCTCATCGGCACCATCATGGTGGCGAACGTCTTTGTTATTATCATTCCGTACCAAAAGAAGACTGTCGACGCGATGCTCGCCGGCAAGGCGCCCGATCCACGATGGGGCCAGCTCGGCAAGCAGCGCTCGGTTCACAACAATTATCTGACCCTTCCGGTCGTTTTTCTGATGCTGAGCAATCACTATCCGCTGTTTTTCGCGACCCGTTTCAATTGGCTGATCGTCGCCATCGTGCTCGCCATCGGTCCGGTGATCCGGCATTTCTTCAATTCGCGCCACGAAGGCAAGGGCAGTCCGTGGTGGGCCTGGGGCGTTGCCGCCGTCGGCATGGCGGCGATCGCCTGGCTGTCGGCGGCCGGTCCGCGCGGGACGACGACCGGCGCACTGCCGCCGCCGCCAAAATTCGCCGACGTTTCCGGCATCATATTGTCCCGCTGCAGCATGTGCCACGCCACCGAACCGGTCTGGGACGGCATCGCTGCCGCGCCGAAAGGCGTGCTGCTCGATACAGACGACCAGATTCGGCTTCACGCGCCGCTGATTGAGATCGTCGCCGTCCGCTCGAACGCCATGCCGCCGGGCAACATCACGGACATGACGAACGACGAGCGGCTCGTGCTCGCCTCCTGGCTTGCCTCGGGCGCGCCGGCGCAATGACGAGACGGCGGAGTTGAGTGTGCGCGCGATCCGCGGCCGGCTTTTGACCTTCCTGCGGGCGCCGACCGGCGCCGGCGATGCGCAAAGTTATCGCCTCATCGAGGACGGCATCATCCTGGTGAAAGACGGCCGGATCGAAACGGTCGGAGCGGCGGACGAAATCGCGGCGCGGCTGCCGGCCGGAATTCCGATGGAGGTTTTCGCCGACGCCCTGATCCTGCCGGGATTCATCGACCCGCACATCCATTACCCGCAGACACAGGTGATCGCGTCCTACGGCGCGCAGCTCCTCGAATGGCTGGAGAAATACACCTTCGTCGAGGAGCAGAAATTCGCCGATCCCGCGCACGCCGCGCGCAATGCCGAGTTTTTCCTCGATGAACTGGCGCGCAACGGCACGACCACCGCGCTTGCTTATTGCTCCGCGCATCCGGGTTCCGCCGACGCGCTGTTCACCGCGGCGCATAAGCGCAATGCCGGCATGATCGCCGGCAACGCCATCATGAATCGCAATGGCCCGCCCGGACTCCTGGCGGCCGCCGGCACCGCCATCGCCGACAGCCGCGATCTCATTCGCCGCTGGCACGGCACCGGGCGGCAGCGTTACGCCGTGACGCCGCGCTTCGCCATCACGTCGACGGAAGAACAGCTCGCGGAAGCGGGCGCGTTGCTGCAGGAATTCCCGACCGTTCTGATGCAGACCCACCTCGCCGAGAACCACAACGAGATCGCGACGGTGAAGCGGCTGTTCCCGAACGATCCGAGTTACACCGCCGTCTATGCCCGCTTCGGCCTGCTCGGCCCGCGCTCGCTGATGGGGCATTGCATCCATCTCGGCGACGATGAAGTCGCGCTGATGCGCGACAGCCAAGCGGTTGCCGTGTTCTGCCCGACGTCCAACCTTTTCATTGGCAGCGGACTGTTTGATTATCAGCGTATTGCCGCAGCCGGCGTGCGTATCGCGCTTGCCACCGATGTCGGTGGCGGCACTTCTTATTCCATGCTGCGCACCGCCGCCGAGGCCTACAAGGTGATGCAGTTGCGCGGCCAGAACCTGCCGGCGCTCACCGCCTTCGACCTGATGACGCGCGCCAATTCGGCAGCACTCGGGCTCGAAAAGGAAATCGGCACGATCGCGCCCGGCGCGTTCGCCGATCTCGTCGTGCTCGATGCCCGCGCGACGCCCGCCATGGCGCACCGCATGGAAGTAGTGCGCAATCTCGAAGATGAACTCTTCGTCCTGATGACGCTCGGCGACGACCGCGCCGTGCGTCAAACCTACATCGCCGGCGAGCCGGCGCTTTAGCGTTTATCAGGACGCACGTTCATGCGACGCGCCAGTAGGCCACTGGCTTCAATTTCAAATCGAACGCAGCAATCCGCCGTCGCAGGCGATAGCTTGCCCGCAGATATACGCGGCCTGTTCGGAGGCCAGAAACGCAGCCAACGCCCCGAACTCTTCCGGACGCCCGAGCCGCCCGGCCGGAATCTGCGCAGCGATGGCGTCGACATCGATACCAAGTCCGCGAAGGCGCTCCGTCAGCGTATAACCCGGCATGATGGCGTTGACCGTGATGCCGTCACCCGCCACTTCGCGGCTGAGCGCGTTGATCAGCCCGTGCAAACCCGGCCGCAGCGCGTTCGAAATCATCAGGTTCGGCAACGGCTCGTCCGCCGAGACCGATGTGACGATCATGATCCGGCCCCAGCGGCGCTCGCACATCGCCGGCAAACATCCGCGGATCAGCTGCACCGTGCTCATCCAGAGCCCTTCGAAGGCATTGCGCCATGCATCGTCTCCAGTGGTGTCGAACGTGCCGGCCGGCGGGCCGCCGGTGTTCATCACGAGGATGTCGATGCCGCCGAGACGCTCGTTCGCACGCCGCAAAATCTCGTCCGCTGCACCCGAAACAGAGAGATCGCCAACAACGCCGACGGCGCCGATTTCCTTCGCCGCAGCGTCGATGCGCTCGGCATTGCGCGCGCAAATCGCCACGGCCGCGCCTTCCGCGCGCAACGCGCCGGCTATTGCCCTGCCGAGGCCGCGCGACGCGCCGGTCACCAGGGCGCGCCTGTTCGTCAATCCAAAGTCCATCTCCCCTCCCCGCCGAAATTTTGCCGATGCACTATCGGCGCAGTGTGAGTTCGATCCCGCCGAGGCCCGCGGCCTCAAAACGATAGGCTGTCGGCCGATCCGGAAATTTTGTCGTCACCAGGTTTCCGGTCATGATGACGTCTCCGGCGCGCAATCCTGTTCCGGTCTCGGCGAGATGACCGGCAAGCCATGCCACCGCATGGAAGGGGTGGCCGAGAACGTCCCGCCCCGATCCCCGATCGACGGGCATGCCATCGACGGACACCACGCCCTCGATGGCGGCGAGATCGGGCCAGGGCTGCGCAAATTCGCCGAGGACAACTCCCGCATTCCAGGAGTTATCGGCGATCAGCGAGCGAGCATCGAGACCGCCGTAATCGGCATTGCGGTCGTCGACGATTTCGATCGCCGGGCAGACCGCATCGACCGCGGCGGCGACTTCTTCGAGCGTGAGCTGATGTTCGTCGAGCAAAAGGTCGCGGCCGATGCGTACCGCAATCTCGAACTCCAGGCCGATTCTTCCGTATGCTGATACGCTCAAGCTCGCGCCGGAGCCATGAACGCGGTCCTCGAGAACCACGCCCGCGATCGGACTATCGATCCCGCACATTTCCTGCATGCGCTTCGACGTGAGCCCGATTTTGTATCCGGCGACGCCGGTGCCACGGGCTTGCATCTGCAGGCGCACATATTCGAGTTGCACCGCATAGGCGTCGTCGACATTCGCGATTCCAAAAGCAGAGGCGAACGGATGGAACCTCGCGCCGCTGCGGTGTTCGTTCATCAGCGCTTCGGCGGCCTTGGTCGCTGCGTATTCCATCGCGCCTTCGCTCCGGCTTCGTCGTCAGCAGATCATCCGGCCGCGCTACGTGTCGGCCTCACCACTTTCCGGCGACAGGCTGGTTTGGTAGGTCCACTTGGTAGATCCACTTAATAGGTCCACTTGGCGCCGCTGCCGCGCCCGGAGAAGGAACAGGATGCACGAGATCGATACCCTGATCAAACGGCTGCCGAAGTGCGAATTGCACATTCACATCGAAGGCAGCCTGGAGCCGGAAATGATGTTTGCACTGGCGCGGCGCAACGGCGTGCGGCTGGCTTATGACTCGGTCGACGCGCTGCGGCAGGCATACCGGTTCGGCAACCTCCAGGACTTTCTCGACATCTACTATCAGGGCATGTCGGTGCTGATCGCCGAGCAGGATTTCTACGACCTCGCTTACGCGTATCTGCAACGCGCGCATGCCGACAATGTCCGGCATGTCGAAATGTTCTTCGATCCGCAGGGACACACCGCGCGCGGCGTCGCCTTTTCCACCGTGATCGCCGGGCTGCACCGCGCCATCGCCGACGCCGAACGTGAACTCGGGATTCGGGCAAGCCTGATTATGTGCTTTCTGCGTCATCTCGATGAAGCCGACGCGGAGAAGACACTGGATTCGGCACTGGCGTTTCGCGACAAGATCGTCGGCGTCGGCCTCGATTCATCCGAAACCGGCAACCCGCCGAGCAAGTTCAAGCATGTATTCGCGCGGGCGCGCGAGGCGGGATTGTTCCTCACCGCGCATGCCGGGGAAGAAGGGCCGCCAAGCTACGTGTGGGAAGCGCTCGATCTGCTTGGCGTCGGACGAATCGATCACGGCAACCGCTCACTCGATGACGATGCGCTGGTCGGACGGCTGGCGCGCGAGCGGATGGCGCTGACGGTGTGCCCGCTTTCCAACCTGCGCTTGCGCGTGATCGACGATCTCAAACACCATCCGCTGCGGCGGATGATGGACAAGGGGCTCGTCGTCACGGTCAATTCCGACGATCCGGCTTATTTCGGCGGCTATGTGAATGAGAATTACCGCGCAGTGTCGGATGCGCTGCATCTGGGACGCGATGAGGTCGTGGCAATTGTCCGCAACGGCTTCGAGGCCTCGCTGATGACGAGGCCCGAGAAGGACGATGCGCTTGCGGAGCTCGACCGCGTTCTAGCCGCGGGCGCCTGACGCGGTTTGGCGCGGAAAGTGCACTGTTAAACGCGCCGCATGCCGATGTCGGCTATTGGTCCAAGAAACGATCGTAAGACGAACAGGAGGTTCGGCTGGTGTCGGGGAGTTGCACTTGCCCTCCCTCCTTTTGCTCAAAATTTGAGCGTTATATTTCTGCGAATAGCACGAAGTTTGCATATCCAGCTTATCGGCCCTCGTGGTTCGGTCACAGGGTAGAGTAAAACGCCATGAACCTTCTCAGTTTGGATATTCGCACGCTTCGTTCCCTCATCTCGGTCGCTGACACCGGCAGTATCACCGAAACGGCGCGCCGGCTGGGACGCACACAGCCCGCGATAAGCTTGCAACTTCAACGGCTTGAAGAGATTACAGGAAAATCCCTGTTTCACCATCAGGGGCGCCGGATGGCTCTGACGCCCGAACGCGACATGGTGCTGGCCTACGCGAAATCCATCATCCGTCTCCACGACGAGCTGCTTTCGCGGCTGTCGTCGCCGGAAGTTCAGGGCCACGTCGTACTCGGCGTCCCCGATCAGTACGCCGCGTACATGCTGCCGCCGGTCCTTTCGGTGTTCAAGGAAGCGTTCCCGCGAATCCAGGTCCAGGTGCGTTGCGCGCTTTCGACGCCGACCGTGGATCGCGTGCTGCGGGGTGAGGTGGACATCGCGCTGGTCACGCGCATGAATGATTTCACGCGCGGCCTCGTGGTGCACCAGGAACAACTGGTGTGGATGGTCGGCGAGCACTCCCAGGCTCACCTCGAAGATCCGGTACCGCTTGCCTTGCTCCCGCCCGGTAACCTCTATCGCGAGCATGCGATCAACCACATCGAGCGTGCCGGCCGTAAATGGCAAATCGCCTGCGTGAGCGAAAGCGTGAGCGGCCTGCACGCCGCGGTATTCGGCGGCATGGCCGTAACAGTACTCGGACGTTGCGCGCTCGTGACCGGCATGCGCGAGCTGACCGCCGCCGAGGGATTTTTGCCGCTGCCGAAGGTCGACCTGCTGCTTTACAAGGCGCCCGGTGTGACATCGCCGGCGGTCGACGCCCTTCACGACTACCTGGCCCACTATGTCGGGCTGTCTTCCATTGGCCAGGGGGAGAAACAGACATTCCATGCGCGGGCCGCAAGCACGGCCGGCGCCGCGGCCTGACGCTGCGCTCAACGAAAGCGCAGCGTCTTCTCGTCGCCGCGTCGAACGGACCGTGAGAACAACTCTACTGGCAGGCTAGTGGGAGATCATCCAGGGCCGGCTGGTCGGGAAGCTCTTCGTTCCCCCTTTTCCTTTCCTGACCCGTCGGTTCGATATTCCCGAGCAACAGGAGCAGCCGGCGCCATGTCCCGACCCCATTGAGGAGAGTGAGCGCGGCGCATTGGCGCTGCGCTCATTCCTGGCGTGAGCGGCCCGGGTACTGGCGGACAGCGTGGAGCAATGCGGGGCCGTCAGGATAACGCGCGGCGCCATGGCGGCGCAGTCGGGAAACTCCGATGGAAGCGCGCTTTCCGCCATCGGCCGCATTTGTGTGAATGAACCGCAACGCTCGCACAGATATTCGTAGACCGGCATGGCTGCTCCCTTGTCAGCTACGCGACAGCTTGGCCAAAGACATCATTTGTCGGGTGACATCGGGATATCAACTCCGCCTGTGATGTGCTTGGTCGGCCCGGCCGCGCTCGGCATGATGTCGAAGTCGAAGATGTCCGTCGGCAGCCAAAGCGTGGCGCAGGCGTTCGGGATATCGACGACCCCCGAGATGTGGCCCTGCACCGGTGCGGTGCCAAGGATCGCATAGGCCTGCGCTTTCGTGTAGCCGAACTTGGTCAGATATTCGATGGCGTTCAGGCAAGCCTGCCGATAGGCGATGTGAACGTCCAGATAATGTTGCTTGCCCCACTCGTCCACCGAGATTCCTTCAAATATCAGGTAGTCGTTATAGTTCGGCGTGATCGGCGAGGGCTTGAAGATCGGGTTTTTGATCCCGTATTTGGACATGCCGCCCTTGAGGACGTCGACCTTGATGTGCAGCCAGCCCGCCATCTCGATTGCGCCACAGAAGGTGATTTCACCGTCGCCCTGGCTGAAGTGAAGGTCTCCCATCGAGAGGCCGCCGCCTTTGACGTATACTGGAAAGTAGATTTTCGAGCGCGCCGACCACCGAGGCCGAGCCGCCGCCGCTCATGACTTTGATGACGAAGAAATCCCCCATGACGATGGAGACGACGAAGATCGTGCCGAGCGCGATGCCGTTCTTCGACAGCGGCAGGATGACCAGGCGCATGATGTCGAAGCGGCTCGCGCCGGCGTCGAGCGCCGCCTCTACGACGCGCTTGTCGATCCGGCCCATCGAATTGAAGATCGGCACAATCATGAAGATCGTAAGCTGGTGAACATAGGCGACGACGACGGAAAAGCTGGAGAACAGCAAAAACTCGAGCGGTTCATGCACGACACCGACCTTGATCAACGCCATGTTGATCAAGCCCTCCTTGCCGAGGAGGGGTATCCAGGAAATCATGCGGATGATGTTCGAGGTCCAGAAGGGCACGGTGCAAAGCAGGAAGAGACCGATGGCGAGCAGCGGGTTGCGGATATGGAAAACCAGGAAATACGCGACCCAGAAACCGATGATCAAAGAGAACAGCCACGTCAGGACCGTGAATTTGATGGTCTCGAGATAGAGGTTCAGCGTCAGTCCGGAACTGAAAATGTCGATGTAATTCTGCAGCGTCGGGCTAACGATGATGCCGCCGAACCCGTCGCTCTGGAGGAAGCTTGCAGCAACAATGACGACCAGGGGCGCCACGAAGAATGGCACCAGGACGAGCATCAGCGGCGATATGTAAACCCAGCCCAGGACGCCATCGCGCGCGGCCATGATGTCAGTCTCGTACGCTAATTTCAGGGAGCCGATCGAAACAAGACGCGGGCCCGCCGAAGCGAAGGCCGGCCCGCGCCCGTGTCAGGCGACCTTGAAATCGTTCCAGCGCTTGTTCATGTAGGCTGCTTCATCCATCAACGTGTTCCAGCACGAAATGTTGGTCACGCGGGTCACGAAAGAACCGCCGTCGCGCACCGTGCCGGCCTTTTCCATGGGAACGCCATAGGGATCGCTGATCGGGCCCGGCGCCGGCTTGCCTTCGTACCAGTAGGCCCATTCGGTATCGGTCATGAACTTCTTCGCGGTCGAGGGAACCGGGCTGTAATAGCCGTAGCGGCTGACGAACGCGCCCTGCCACCCAGACAGATACCAGTTGAGATACTCATAGGCGGCATCGAGCTTCTTGCCGCTCAGATGCTTCATCAGGCCCATGCCGTTGCACCAGCCGCGATAGCCCTCTTTGCCATTCTTCACGTTGACGGGGGCGTAGATGCAGGGGATTTCCTTCACCCGCACGGCAGCGACCGCCGGCGACCACATCGACTGAATGATGACTTCGCCGGCCGCCATGAGCTGCACCGACTGATCGAACGTCGTCCACGTGGCGCGGAAATAGCCGTTCTTTTTCAGCTCGATCAACTTGTCCGCGGTGAAGTCGATCTCCTTCTTGGTCATGTTGCCTTTGTTGCCGTACTTGATCAGGTCGGCGCTTTCGAAGCACAGCGCGGCATCCATGATGCCGATCGCCGGCACGTCGAGGATCGCGGCCTTGCCCTTGAACTTCGGATCGATCAGCTCCTTCCACTCGGTGACTTCGTGGCCGACGAGGTCGGGGCGATAGCCGATCGAGTCCGCGTTGTAGACCTGCGGCAGGAACGTCATGTAGTCGGTCACGCCTTCGTGCAGCTCGGTATCGGTCGGCTTGGCGATGTACATGGCCTCATAGGGGGAGATGCCCTGGCGAGGAATTTTGTGACCCTCGAGTTCGCCTTTGGTGAAGATCGGTAGAATACTGTCAAATTCCTTGATCTTCTTGACCTCGATACCCTGCAGAACGCCGCGCTTGGTGGCGAGCTTCGATTGCCAGCCTTCGACATCGGCAATGTCGACCGAGTCCGGCTGCGTTATGAAGCGGTTGATTGCCGCCGAGGTGTCCAGGTTCTGCATCGTGACCTTGAAGCCAAGATCCTTCGACGCCTGGTCGCCGATCACCTTCACCACGGAGTAGGAAACCCCGACGTGGCGCAATTCGATGTCCTTTATTTCCTGCGCCCAGATCGTCGGAAAGCCGGTGATGGCGCCGGCGCCCGCAGCACCACCCAGTAGCGCACCGCCCGCCTTCAGCAGCGCGCGGCGCGATGGTCCTGCTTTCACTGCGGCGCGACGGTCTTTCACGAGAGGATTCTTTTTAGACTTGGACGGAAGATCGCGGCCTTTTTTCATAACCTATCTCCCTGCCCGCAAATAATGTGCAAGTTTTAGTATCAACCGATGCCTGTCATATTGTCAGGCCGCCCGCTTTTAAGGCGACACGCTTTGGATTGATTGCGGGATATGTCAGATTAATTGCGCATGTGACTGATGGCGGCATGTGTCAGAGCGACACAGTCACTGACTTGCGTACTTTGCGGCATCACGCAAGCTGCCCTGGCATCCGATCCCGGCAGCGGCGCTGTTCACAGGTCGGGAGGTTTGTTCATTCGCAAATTTTCGTTTTCAGCGATGCTCTGCGCAACCGCGCTTCCGGTCTTGGCTTGGTGCTCGGCCGCGCCGGCCGAAGAGGCACATCCCGAACGCGTCACGTTCATGAGCCTTGATGGTCAGACCACGCTTGTCGGGTATGTGTTTGCCCCGCACGGCAAGACCGGCCGCGCACCGGCGATCGTGATGATGCACGGCCGCGCCGGCGCTTATTCGTCGGAGGCGGATGGGCGATATGACGCCTCGACATTGTCCAAGCGGCACCGCATGTGGGGCGAGCTTTGGGCGAGCCTTGGCTATGTCGCGGTCCTGGTCGACGGATTCGGGCCGCGCGGATTTCCGCACGGCTTTCCACGCTTCAGCTACGATCAGCGTCCCGAGTCGCTTAACGAAATCACCGTGCGGCCTCTCGATGCCTATGGCGGCCTCGCTTATCTGCGCACCCGCCGCGACGTCGTTGCCGATCACGTCGGTCTGCAAGGCTGGTCGAATGGCGGCAGCGCCACGCTTGCCAGCATGGCGGAGGTCGCCGCTGACACGCCGGGAGCCGCGATGCGCGGCCCCACGATCGGCTTTCGCGCCGCTCTTGCGTTTTATCCTGCCTGTGGGTTGAAGGGCATGTTCGAGGACGGTGGCTACAAGCCTTACGCACCCGTCCGCGTGCTGCAGGGCGACACCGACGAAGAGGTGTCGCCCAAACGCTGCGCGACCTTGGTCGAAAAGAGTCGCTCCTCGGGAGGCGATATCGAAATCAAACTTTATCCGGGCGCCACGCACGACTTCGACGATCCGGGCCGCTCGCGGCAAGGCGTAGAAGCCAATGTTGCCGCGAAGGCCGACGCTCTGGTGCGGGCGCCGACTTTTTTCGCCCAACAGCTCGAAGGCCGCGTGCCAAAGTAGCGTCGATGGCGCGCGCGCCTCTCACGACCACTCGCCAAAAATACACACGACCGGCCGTTCGATTTTTCGAGATGGAGACAATGCCATGGCGCAGCACGGACCAACGGACGCACCAAGCTTCAAGGAACTTGAGCGGCGGGGCTGGGGCGCCAAGGCCGACATCTATGATCAGTTTGCCGGACAGATCACCGTCGGCGCCGCCGAGCCTCTTCTTGATGCGGCCGGCGTCGGTGCCGGCATGCATGTCCTCGATGTAGCCTGCGGGCCCGGCTACGTCGCCGCCAGCGCCGCCGCGCGCGGCGCGCATGCGATCGGGGTCGATTTCGCGGTGGATATGGTCGGAGAGGCACAACGCCGCTACCCGGCGATCGAATTTCGCGAGGGCGACGCCGAAAAGCTTGCGTTCGACGCGGCGAGTTTCGACGCCGTCGTCTGCGCCTTCGGCATTCTCCACATCGCCGAACCTGACAAAGCGATAGCTGAGGCCTATCGGGTTCTGCGTCCGGGTGGGCGCTATGCCTTCACGGTCTGGATGGGTCCCGACCGCCACGATTTTTTTGCGATCGTCCTCAAGGCGATCGAGAAGCACGGCAACATGCAGGTGTCGCTGCCGCCGGCGCCGCCGATCTTCCGTTTCAGCGACCCCGCCGAATGTCGCAACGCACTGACGCGCTCTGGCTTTGTGGATGCCTCCGTCGCCGAGTTGGCGCTCGAATGGCGCGCGCCGTCGGTCGAGGCCATCCTCGATTTCGTGTACAAGAGCACGGTGCGGACAGCGATGGTGCTTGAGCGCCAGACTCCCGACGCACTCGACCGCATCATGGCGCGATCCGCGATAGCGCTGAGCGCTTCGCGCATGGGGGCGCTTACGAGATTGCGTGGCCGGCCGTGCTCGCCGCGGCGCGCAAGCCAAACCCGGCAAGCTCCTGACAGCCGCCAGGGTTCGAAAGCCGTTCTCCAACGCAAACGGAAACTATCTTGCCGTGTTGCCGATAGGGCCCGGAATGTGTCACACTGGAGATGTATGGGAATCAGTATAGTGCAGGAAAACCGGACGCTTGGTCAGGGCGAACGCACCCTCAAGGAGGGCGATGAAGGACGCAAGACCGATCGTGAAAGCCGGAAGAAGGATGTGCCAACCCACGACCCACGCGAATTGGATGCGCGATAAAAATTCAGGATCAAGATGCATTGTCCGGCATCCCCTCGCCGGCTTGCTCAGCCGGCGTCACGAACATCGCCGCGCGAATAGTTCGTGGAGAATTCTATACCACCAAGTTTGTGCCCGCGATGACGTTCGGCCGGGTGCGACAAGCCGGCCGACCCATCGGAGTCTCACCGGAGCGGCATGGATGCATCAGTGAGCCGCAAACAGGTGTCGGCGCAGAGCGGCGGAGCAATCTCCCCGAAATACTTCTTTTTGTACGTCATATAGACCCCAGCCGGCGCATAGTGTTATCCTTTCAGCGGCTCGTGGCTTAAGTGACCGCAGCTACACTACATCGGCTCTCGCGATCAGGACGCTGCGGCCCGCCCAGACAACAGGTTTCGGGAGGTGGCTATGACCTTTTCGCATTTGCTCCTCGGCGCCGAAGGCGCGCCCGCGAGAATTACGATCCGCCGCATCGGCTTCGCTGACCTCAAGGACGCACTCGCCAAGGGCGTCGACGATTTCCTTGCGATGCCGACGCACGCCATTTTCCTGTGCGCGATCTACCCGATCATCGGCCTGCTGCTGGCGCGCCTCGCCTTTGGCTACTCGATCCTGCCGTTGCTGTACCCGCTGGCGAGTGGATTCGCGCTGGTCGGACCTTTGGCTGCGCTTGGGCTCTACGAACTGAGCCGGCAGCGGGAAGCCGGCCTTGATGCCTCGGCAAGCCACGCCCTTGATGTGGTGTATTCGTCTTCGTTTGGTGCGCTTGTCGCGCTCGGGCTGTTGTTGCTTTGCCTTTTTGCGCTGTGGATCGCATGCGCCAATGCAATCTACATCGAGACTTTCGGCTACACGCCGCCTGCGTCCATCGGCGCGTTCGTTCATGACCTCATTGACACGACCGCAGGCTGGACCCTGGTCCTTGTTGGGAACCTGGTCGGCTTGTTGTTCGCGGTGCTTGTACTGACCACCACGGTGGTGTCGTTCCCACTGCTTCTCGATCGTGATGTCGGCGCTGCGACAGCACTGCTGACCTCGATCAGGGTGGTATTGAACAACCCGATCACGATGGCTGCCTGGGGAGTGATTGTGGCGGTGCTCCTGTTCGTCGGTTCGCTGCCGCTGTTCCTCGGCCTAACTGTCGTGTTGCCAATCCTTGGGCATGCCACATGGCACCTTTATCGAAAGGTGGTTGAGACCGACAGTCCCCGGCCGACGCTGCCCAGGCCGCCAACCAAGCGACGGCACGCCGCGCAGTTCCCAGCGGTGCTGTTCCCCTGGGCGCGTTAAGTCGATCGCATTCGGCAAGGTGTCCCGCGGCGTCCCGCCGAACACGGCCTATCGAGAGCAGGCACGCTGATCTCTTCGATCAAGTTGCGCTGTGGGTAGTTCTGCTCACTTTATGGGAGCTAGGCGATGAGGAGCGGCGCGGACATCTCGGCGCTTTATGATGAGTTCACGGCCGCTTTGACGGAGGTTCTTGCGGAAAATGCCGTTGGTATTGCGCGTCGCGGCCGACTCGCAAGGGCTCGCGCGGCTGTCAAGAAGCATCAGGAATACAGCGAGCATGGATATTTTTTAGCGGTGGAAGCTGCATTCACGCAGTGGGAGGCCATGCAGACCGGCCGATAGGACTGTCGGAAGTGTAGTCCGAAGCTGGTCTTTGGCATGACTACATCGGCTTTGGGGTCAATAACGGACATCGCGCTACTTCGGCGCCATATCCGCTTCGCCGCCGAATGCGGACTCAACTCGGACATCGCGGAATGTCTGCTTTGTGCCAATCGCGGACATCCAAGTGGTGCTTGCCGCAGCTTAACGAACTATTGAAACGTAGCTCATGAAACGTAGCTCGTGGGCCCAGGCCACGAGCGGAAATTCGCGGCGCTGGCTTTATGGCCCCCCGTGGGATACGGTTAAATGGGGAGCGAAAATATGCCGGCGCGTGGGCATCGGACTGTCCAGAACTGCGGACGCTCGCGGTTCCGCGTCGTGCTGATCAAGCCGTCGCACTACGATGACGACGGCTATGTCATCCGCTGGTTCCGCTCCCCGATGCCGGCGAATTCGCTGGCAAGTGTCTATGGCCTCCTCGACGACTGCGCGCAGCGCAAGATTCTCGGGCCCGATGTCGATATCGACGTCGTGGCCATCGACGAAACCAATACGCGCGTAAGGGTCGACCGCATCATCGCCGAGATGCGAGAGAACGGCAATTTCGGTTTCGTGGGTCTGGTCGGCGTGCAATCCAACCAATATCCGCGCTCGCTTCACCTTGCGAAGCCGCTGCGAGCGGCCGGCATCCCGGTAATCATCGGCGGCTTCCACGTCTCCGGCATGCTGGCGATGTTCGATCATGTCGGTCCCGACCTCCAAGAAGCGATCGATCTCGGCGTCACGCTTTTCGCTGGCGAAGCCGAAGGCCGCATGGATGCTGTCGTGCAAGACGCAGCGGCCGGCTTGCTCAAGCCGATCTACAATTACATCAGCGACCTGCCGGCGCTGGAAGACGCGATAATACCGTTCCTACCCGGCAACTCGGTGCGCAAGACGATCGGCAACGTGACGACCTTTGACGCCGGACGCGGCTGTCCGTTTCAATGCTCGTTCTGCACCATCATCAACGTGCAGGGGCGAAAATCACGCCGGCGCAGCCCGGACGATGTCGAGCGCATTCTGCGCAAGAATTTCGAGCACGGCATCGACCGCTTCTTCATCACCGACGACAACTTCGCCCGCAACAAGGATTGGGAGCCAATCTTCGACCGCATCATCAAACTGCGCGAAGAGAACGGCATGGATGTACGTTTCCTCATCCAGGTCGACACGCTGTGCCACAAAATCCCCAATTTCGTTGCCAAGGCGAAACGCGCGGGGGTCACCCGCATCTTCATCGGTCTTGAGAATATCAATCCCGACAATCTGCTCGCCGCCAAGAAACGGCAGAACAAGATCACCGAATACCGCGACATGCTGCTCGCCTGGAAGGCGGTCGGCATTTGGACCTACGCGGGTTATATCCTCGGATTTCCGAATGACACGCCGGAATCCGCGCGCCGCGACATCGAGATCATCAAGAAAGAGATGCCACTCGACGTGCTCGAGTTCTTTTTCCTCACCCCCTTGCCGGGATCCGAGGATCACAAGGTGCTAGTCAGCAAGGGCGTGCCGCTCGACCCCGATCTCAATAAGTACGACCTTGAGCACGCACTGACGCCGCACCCCAATATGAACAAGGCGGAATGGGAACAGCTCTACCGCGACGCCTGGGCGATCTATTACACGCCTGAGCACATCGAGACGATTCTGCGCCGCGCGCAGGCCTACGGCATCAATATTCTCCGCCTGGCGCAGATTATTCTCTGGTTCGCCGCTTCGCTTGCGGTCGAGAAAGTGCACCCCCTGCAAGGCGGTATCCTCCGGCTCAAGAGCCGGCACGAACGCCGCCCTGAACTTCCGCTTGACCCGGTGTGGAAGTTCTATCCGTGGCTGGCGGCCGACTTTTTGGTCAAGCATTGGCGAATCGCGCGGTCGGCCTGGATGATCTTCCGGATCTATCGCCGCGTTGCCGCCGATGCCCATCTTCCTTATACCGATCAGGCAATGACGCCGGTGACCGACGAGGAAACGGCGCATCTCGAATTGTTCACGCACAGTCAGTCGGCGCGTGGGGCAGTCGATCACGCCCGCAAGATTAAAACTCTGACCACGAGCGCAGCGGCCGAAATCCGCGGCATCGACTCCGACATAACCTCACGGCCGGCGGCTTGATCGCGTCGGGCATCGCTTTTTGATTGCCTCTCCGACGGCGACGGCACGATTTTGCGATGCCTTCGGCAACTTGCTTACGTCGGCCGTGGCGAAACTAGATCGGCAATCAACCAGTCAGCAATGTCCGCTTTGGGTCTAAGGCAGATACGACGCCTGGGTTTGAGCGTTTTCGTCGCAATGCTTGAATTTTCGATTGGCCGCCGGTTTTCTTCATTGCAAACGCGGCTCACGGTGGGCGAAATGCGCAACTTAGCCATACGGCCGACTAGTTGCCGGATTTCACGGCTGCCATCATCGGCTTTTGCGCCACTGAGTACCGGCATCGCCGCAACAGTGGACTGCGCACGACGGAGGTTGAGTTGGAAAGAGCCAGCGTACAATCAACCGGGCGCGGACGCGTCCCCGCCGTAGTCTTCACGATAGTCATTTATATCTTTGCTTTCAGCACCGGTGCGATCGTGATGAGCTTTGAAATGCTGGGCTCGCGCTATCTTAATCCGTATTTTGGCAGCGGCATCTATACTTGGGCGGCGCTGATCTCGACGGTGCTGGCGGCACTTACCGCCGGTTACTTTCTTGGCGGCTTTGTCGCCGACCGCACTGCATCGGCTTCTGTGCTAGGGGCGATCGTCGCCCTCGCGTGCCTGTACCTTTTGGCGTTGCCTAGTTTTGCCGAAGCAATCCTCGGTTTCGTTTCCGATCACGTAGATAATATAAGGCTTGGCAGCCTGTATTCTGCGTTCGCCATCATGTTCGCGCCGGTTACCCTCCTCGGTGTCTATTCGCCATTTGCGATACGACTCGTTTTGCGCACCGCACAGCAATCCGGAACGATCTCAGGCGCTATTTACGGCGTTTCCACTGCTGGTTCGATCGTGGGCACGATCGGAACAACGTTTTTCCTCATTCCGTTAATTGGCACGCACGCCATTACATTGTTGCTAGGGGGGGCCGGTATCGGTTGCGGATTGTGCCTGATAGCACTCGATCGCGTTCATTCGCCGCGAACAATCATCAGATCCGTGATGGGACTCGTAGTATTCGCTTTGTTGGTGCCGGCATGCAATCGCGCCCGGTCGGCGGATCTATTCGACGAAAGCGTGCGTTCGCTGATGCTTAAACAGGATGATGGCCGCGTCGCGCACATAGAAACGGAGTACAACAACGTTTACATCAACAAGCGCGGGCCGTTTCTTTCACTTACGACGAGAGTCAGGAATGAAACGTATTTTCATTCGATCGTCGACCTCTTGGACCCGGACGACATGCCGGCCCCCTACACCCGCATCATGCCGGCTGCATTGCTATATCCGAATTCGATCCAGCGCATTCTGATGATTGGGCTGGGCGCCGGGTCGGTATCGACATATCTCGGGCGCGCCATGCCAGATGTACAAATCGATGTCGTCGAACTTGATCCCGGAGTCATCGCGGCGGGAAGGAAATATTTCGGTTTGAAAGAAACTGAAAAAGTGCACTTTGTTGAGAGCGACGGCCGCGTCTACCTCAATCATAACAAAGATCTCTACGATCTCATCCTACTGGACGCGTATCGGGAGCTTGGGGTCCCTTTCCACCTGCTGACGCAGGAATTCTACGCGCTCGTTAAGAAGCGGCTAGCTCCCGGTGGCGTCGTCGCATCCAACATCAGCGGGAATACGAAGCTCTATCTCTCAAGTTTGACCACCTTTCGCTCGGTATTTCCGACCGTCGATGTCTATCCCGACTGGAAGGAGTCAAACGAGGCGCAGTCGATTATCGTGGCTGGGCCCGGGGCCAGACCGAGTGGAGACACATTGATGCAGCGCGCTCTTGCTCTGCAAGAGCATCGCCGTTTCCGATATCCGCTATCTGATCTCGCCGGCAAGCGGACCGCGTTTCAGAATGAGGATAACGGCGACGTGCTCACTGATGACTTTGCGCCGGTCGATCTTTATGAGACGACGCCGATACAGACGCAGAAGCACTGATAGGTCTGCCAAGCGTGAGGCGCGCAACTCCACTTAGAATTGAGATTGCGGCACGGCGCTTACGAGTACACGCCCTGGTGCGCCTTTACGCTGGCTGAAAGGCCGGGCTTTCCTGGGGCACGGAGACCTGTTCCCTCACGATAAGGAGCTGCGCCGCCAGCGCCGCCGCTATCACGGCGGGCTCCTTGCCTTTGATTTCAGTAATGCCGATCGGACAAATCAGACGGTCAAGTTCGCTCTCCGCAACACCCATCTGCCGGGCGAAACTGGCAAACCGCGCCCGTTTGGTCTCGGAGCCGATCAGGCCCACGAAGTCGAACATTCTCCGCCGCAGCGCGGCAACGGTGATGTCGAAATCAAGCGCGTGCGAGTGCGTCATGACGACGACCACCGCATCGCGCGGCGCCTGCGTCAGTTCGGCGGCGGCGGCGTCCGTGCAAACAGTGACGACGTTCTGCGGAACGTGTTGCGGAAACTGATCCGGCCGGCCGTCGATCCAGCGCACGGCGAAAGGCAGCGGCGCCAGGGCCAGCACGACGGCACGGCCGACATGGCCGGCGCCGAACAGCAGCACCGGGGTGGTCACCTCCCCGAAACGTTCACGGAACGGCATCTTATCGAACGTCGACATCGCCGTTTCCATTTGGCTGCCGGCCGCGCCCGGCGCCGCGAGGACGCGGACAATTCGTCCGGCGTCATCGACACGGCTTGCGGTCTCGAAGGCCCCGACTTTCTCGGCCTCTTCGAGGCGCCGCACCGTCGCGAGATCGTCGGCGTCGAACGTTTCGGTGAGCGTTTTCACCAAGCCGCCGCAGCACTGGCCGAGATTTGGCCCAAGCGGCCAGTCGCGGAACCGCGCCTTGCCGCGCCCCGCCGCCAGCGCCGCGCGCGCCTCGTCAATCGCCTCGTATTCCAGCCGGCCGCCGCCGATGCTGCCGTAAAAGCCGCCATCCGGCCGCAGCACGATGCGCGCACCGCTTTCGCGCGGAACCGACCCGGCGGCGCCGACCACGCTAACCAGACCGGCGGCGCCGTGCCGCTCGATCGTTTCCCGGATGCGGGTCCAGACTTTTGCCATCTCAGGCCTGTTTCAAGCGCTTCGCGTCTCGACAATTGCCGCCAACGCGGCCACCGCATCGACCGGGCCGACGGCCTTGAGAATCGCTTCCGGGGTCGCGGGGGCGTCGAGCGCCACCGGCTGGCCCGGATGCACGGAATATATCGCGTCGGCGATCGCCGCGAATACCGAAATTCCCAACATCAACGGCGGCTCGCCGACCGCCTTGGAGCGATAGACCGTCTCCTCGCGATTGCTGCCGTCGAACAACGCCACCCGGAAATCCGCCGGTACATCGGAGGCAACCGGTATTTTGTAGGTCGAGGGCGCGTGGGTCAGCAAGCGGCCCTTGTCGTCATATACGAGCTCTTCGGTCGTCAGCCAGCCCATGCCCTGGACAAAAGCACCTTCGATCTGGCCGATGTCGAGAGCCGGATTAATGGAGCGGCCGACGTCGTGAAGGATGTCGACACGCCTGACTTTCGTCTCGCCGGTGAGGATGTCGATGGCGACCTCGGCGCACGCCGCGCCGTAGGCGAAATAGAAGAACGGCCGGCCTTTGCCCTTGTCGCGGTCCCAGTGCAGCTTCGGCGTCTTGTAGAAGCCCGCAGCCGACAAGTGCACGCGCGCGGCGTAGGCCTTCTTCGTCAACTCGCCGAACAGAATGCTCTCGTTACCAATGAACACGCGGTCGTCGCGGAACGAGATAAGGTCTTCGGCGACGTTCCAGTTCTCGCTGGCAAAACGCGTCAGCCGCGCCTTGATTTCGCGCGTCGCCAGCAGCACGGCCATCCCGTTCAGATCGGTACCGGACGATGCCGCCGTGGCCGACGTGTTCGGCACCTTGTCGGTCGAAGTCGCGGTGATGTGCACGCGATCGAGCCCGATGCCGAACTCTTCGGCCGCCACCTGCGCGACTTTCTGAAACAGGCCCTGGCCCATTTCAGTACCGCCATGATTGAGGTGAACCGACCCGTCCTGATAGACGTGCACCAGCGCGCCGGCCTGATTGAGGTGCGTGAGCGTGAACGAAATCCCGAACTTCACCGGCGTCAGCGCGATTCCCCGTTTCAGAATCGGAGAACGAGCGTTGAACTCCTTGATCTCGCTGCGCCGCCGCCGGTAGTTGGACGAACGTTCGAGCTGATCAAGCAGCCGCGGCGCCGTGTCGTGATCTTCGACGGTTTGTCCGTACGGCGTGACGTCGCGGCCCGGGCTGTACAGATTGGCCTTGCGGACGTCGAGCGGATCAAGGCCGAGATTCCAGGCGATCACATCGATCACGCGCTCGATCGCCAACATTCCCTGCGGCCCGCCGAAACCGCGGAACGCGGTGTTCGATACCGTATTGGTCTTGACGCGGCGCGAATTGATTCTGGACACCGGCAGGAAATACGCGTTGTCGGAATGAAACATGGCGCGATCGACGACGCCGATACTGACGTCGGCGGAACATCCGCAACGCGCGTCGAGGTCGAAATCGACGGCGCGGATACGGCCGTCGGCATCGTAGCCGACGGCGTATTCGACGGCGAAATCGTGCCGCTTCCCGGTCATCGCCATGTCGGCATCGCGATCGAGCCGGTATTTGCAGGCCCGGCCGCTGACGCGCGCCGCCAGAGCCGCGATCACCGCCCATTGCGTCGCTTGCGTTTCCTTGCCGCCGAAACCGCCACCCATCCGCCGCACGCGGCAGGTTACGAACGAATCCGGCACGCCAAGGACGCGGGCGACGATGTGCTGCACTTCGCTCGGATGCTGGGTCGACGAATAGACCAGCACCGCGCCGTCTTCGCCCGGCACGGCAAGCGCGACCTGCCCCTCCAGATAGAAGTGCTCCTGGCCGCCGATATGGATCTTTCCCGCGCTCCGCTTCGGCGACGCGGCGATGGTCTTGGCGGCATCGCCGTTGATGAAGGCGTAGTCCGGCATCACCACCTCGCCGGACGCCCTGCCCTGCTCCACCGTGACGTTCGGCTTCTCGGCATCGACCTCGATCTTGCCGCGCAGCACCGCGCGGCGCGCCGCATCGCGCGACGTGGCGACGACCGCGAATACCGGCTGGTTATGGAAATCCACGCGGTCTTGCACGAAGACCGGCTCATCGGCGCTCGCCGGCGAAATATCGTTCTTCCCCGGAATGTCCGCCGCCGTTATCACCGCGACGACGCCGGGCGAACTTTTCACTTCGCCGAGGTCGATGCGGCGAAGCGTGCCCCGCGCCACCGGCGAGCCGCCGACGGCGAGATGCAACGTGCCCATCGGCTCCGGAATGTCGTCGATATACTCGGCGGCGCCTTGCACGTGCTTGGCTCCGCTGTCGTGCGGCAGCGGCTTGTACACATGGCGCAGCGGCGCCTCTAAGACAGCATCACTCGGCCGCATCGGCGACTATCCGGTGATCCGCGACGCGGGTAACGCTGGCGCTGACGCCGGCCACCTCGGCGATGGCCTTGATGACCAGATTGCCAGCCACGCGGCCGCGGTAAGTCGCGCTGGCGCGCAGATCGGTCAACGGGGTGAAGTCTTTGGCGACGGCTTCGGCCGCGAGATGCCAGCGGCTCGTATCGGCAAGCGACAGCCCGCGCAGACTTTCCTCGACCGCTTTCGCACGCTTGGGGATTCCCGCCATGCCGCCGAAGGCGATCTTTGCGTCATCGATCCGGCCGCCATGGACGGTGAAGCAAAACGCCGCGAGCACTGCGGAAATATCCTCGTCGGTACGCTTGGTGATCTTGTAGGCGCGAAAGTGCGCGGAGCCCGGCGGTTTCGGCACCAGCAGCCGGCGCACGAATTCTCCGGGCTGGCGATCCTGCTTGCCGTAGTCGATGAAGAATTTCTCCAGCGGCAATTCGCGCACGCGATCGTCGCAGCGTAGTTCAACCGTGGCGCCCAATGCGATCAGCATCGGCGCCAGGTCGCCGATCGGCGACCCGTTGGCGATATTGCCGCCGACGGTGCCGGCGGCGCGGACCTGGAACGAGCCGAACCGCCGGAGCACCTCCGCAATATCGGGATCGATGGAACCCAAGACCGGAGCGGCCCGCGAAAGCGACACGATCGCGCCCAAGGCGTAACCGCTTTCGCTCTCCTCGATGCCGGAAAGCTCGGCGACACGGCCGACGTGAATGATCTTTTCCAGCGGCGTAAGCTTTTTGGTGATCCACAGCCCGACGTCGGTCGCGCCGGCGACGATCGTTGCGTCGGGATGCTGCGCATAAAGCCGCGCCAGCGAGTGCTCGCTGGCCGGTGCAGCAAAGAACGATCCGGCATCACCAACAAAAAGATCGGCCTTGTCGTCGAGCGCGCGAACCGCGTCGCGCCGCGCCGCGGAATTGCGCGTGAAGCGATCGTCGGCCGCGCCGTCGCAGACCTCGAGGGCCGCGTCCACAATCGGCCGATAGCCGGTGCAGCGGCACAAATTCCCGGCCAGCACATCGTTGAGTTCGTCGCGGCTCGTGCTGCCGGCGCACTCGTGATAATGGGCGAACAGGCTCATCACGATACCCGGCGTGCAAAAGCCGCATTGCGAACCATGCTGACGCGCCATCGCCTCCTGAACAGGATGCAGCACGCCGTCCTCGGCGAGATTCTCGACCGTGATCAGTTCGGCGCCGTCCAGCTGGCCAAGCAGCGTGATGCACGAATTGAGCGGCTCGTAAGCCAGGCGGCCATCGCGCTCGCGCACGGCGACGACGGCACAGGCGCCGCAATCGCCTTCCGCGCAGCCTTCTTTCGTGCCGGTCGACCGCTCCTGCAAGCGCAACCAGTCCAGCACTGTGGCGCGCGGAGAAAATCCGTCAAGGCGCACGGTGCGGCCGTCTTTCAGAAACTGCAGGATTTTTCTGGCCATGACGGAGCTTGAAACTCAAGATGCCGGTCTGTTTCGGGGATACGGCATTTGGGCACAATGAACAAATGAAGGCAAGTAATGTGCCAGGGAGGCGGTCCTCGATTTGCAAGCCTTACTTTGCGAGTCTCAATTTGCACGTGTTGGCAGGCGCTCGCTCGACGATTTTCGACGGAGCGGGTTAAGGAAAGCAAATGAACACCCCATTGCCCTCCCTCGATCACGACAAATTCATGCGCCGCAGCTTTGAGGTCGCGCAACGTGCCCGCACCCACGGCAACCATCCGTTCGGTGCGCTGCTGGTCAGCGCGGCCGGCGAGGTGCTGATGGAAGTCGAGAACGGCTATATGCCCGACCGCGACATGACCGGGCACGCCGAGCGGCTGCTTGCCACGCAGGCGTCGAAGCAATTCGATCCGAAATTTCTCGCCGGTTGCACGCTCTATACATCGGCCGAACCGTGCTGCATGTGCGCCGGCGCCGCCTATTGGGCTGGCATCGGCCGCGTCGTGTACGGGCTATCCGAGCGCCGGCTGAAGACACTGACCGGCAATCACGCCGAGAACCCGACTCTGGATTTGCCGTGCCGGACGGTGTTCGACGCGGGACAGCGCCGGGTGGAAGTGATCGGTCCAATGCTGGAAGACGAGGCCGCCGCCATTCATGCCGGCGCCTGGGGTCCTTGATGGCCCGCGGTGGCGCGATGCCTGCCAGCCGATGAATTCACTTCCGGCGTGCTTCGACTACTTGATCGGCGGCAGCGACCCCGGTGTTGAAGCCGCCATGTGCGGTTGAAAAGTCGTGGGTGGAACAAGCTTCGCCGGCGAAAAACAAACGATCATCAACCGGTTCGGCCAGCACCGCGCGACAATCGGCAAATCCCGGCAGCGCATACGAGTAAGCGCCCAGAGCAAACGGATCGAGCCCCCAGCGATGGATCCGGATTGGCTTGAGGCGGCGCGCGAAAGCGCTGCCGAACACGCCGACCAGTTCGGATACCGCGAAGTCGAAGAATGCGCCGTCGCCGCTCGCCTCGAGCTCGGCCACCAGATTGCCGCCGAAATAGGCTTCGATTTGCGGTCGCCCAAGCGGCCTGAATTGATACGCGGCGGTCGCCGCACGATCAGTATGCGCAAATACGCGCGTGTCTCTTTCGAACTCCTCCGCGCCGTCAAGCGCAATAAAGAGTTTGTCGTTGAGCCCCAGCGGCAGCCCCTGTGCCGCGCGGGTTTTTTTCGGCAGCGCCGGCGTGAAGTTAAGTTGCTCCTTCGCCAGCAGCGTGCTGGGGATGGTCACGATGACCTGATCGGCCACGATGGCGCCGCGCGTCGTCTCGACCCGCAGACGCTTGCCGCTGTGATCGATCCCGCGCACCGGACAATCGAGCATCACCGGCAGATTTGCGCCGGCGGCAGCGACCACCGAGCCGAGGCCTTCGACCACGCGCCAATTCATGCCGCTATCCGCGTAGCGGTCAAAGTCCTTGGCCGAAACCCGATCCCACTCGGCGCCGCTGATGTAGGTGCTGATGGCATTGATGAGGCCGTTCCAGCGGCAGCCCGGTTCGAGCGCAGCCGCGGCCGGAACGTCGATTTCGTTCGCCGCAACCTGCTCGAGGCGCGAAAAGAATGCGCCCATCGCCTCGTGATAAGCATCTTGCTCGGCGCGGGGGAACGCAGCATCAGGCGACGGACGCTCCCATGGCGGCGGCGTTCTGTCGATCGCAGCCCCCTGTTTCTGCGCAACCGCAACCCAGGGATTGCGATCGGCGGAATGCAGCCAGCCGCAGCCAAGATCCAACGCGAAGCCGGATTCGTCGGTGACCGTCCACGCGCGGCCGCCGAGCCGTGTGCGGGCTTCAACAACGAGACAATCGACGCCGACATCGCAAAGCCGCCGCGCCGCGGCAACACCGGCCGCGCCACCGCCAATAACCACGACTTCGACATCGCTGCCCGGCATCGCCCCCTCAGGTAAGATCAGGCGTCCGACTGCGTCGCAGCGCGTCGGAGAAAGCGTGCCAGATCATTCGGCGCGCGGCGCAGCAGCCAGCGTAGCGTGTTGGGATTCCCGACCAAGCCGTGATCCGCGTAGTAGCGAAACATGGCGGCGAGCGTGGCGCGTTCATGCTCACCCATGCCGGCCGCGCGGGCGCGCATGTCCCAAGCCGCGATGGTTTCCGTCCCGGCGCGGACGCCGCGCCCCAGCACCGCACCGATCGCGGCCGCGACTTCGGTCTGGCTCAGCGGCTCGGTGCCGACAAGTTCGTAAGTGGCGCCGCCATGGCCGTCTTGCGTAAGCACCAAAGCGGCGGCCGCCGCTACATCGTCCAAGTCCACGAGGCTTAGCCGCGTCTCGACCGGATAGGGATTGCGGAACGCACCCTGGTCAACGATCGCGCGCCGGGCGCCCAGGATATTTTGCATGTAGGCGGTCGGCTGCAACACCGTCAGGTCGAAGCCCGCGGTGAACAGCATTTCCTCGACCCGCAGCTTCGCGAAGTGGTGCGGCATCGCCTCGATCTGCGGATGCAGCACCGAGTGATAGACAAAGCGCCCGATGCCGTGGGCGCGCGCTGCGGCAACGATCGCCCGCGCGTAGGCAATTTCCCCGACGCTGACATTGGGGCAGATGTGATAGACCGCCTGCGCCCCGGCGGCGGCGTGCGCCAGAGCGCTGGGATCTTCGAAGCTGCCGATGCTGACCTCGATTGCGCCGAGCGCCGTGAGTGAAGCCGCATGGCCGGGGTTGCGCACCAAAGCCCGCACGCCGACGCCTTTGGCGGCCAGCGCCGCGATCACGGCTTTGCCGGTCTTGCCGGCGGCGCCGGTGACAAGGATCATCGCGTCATAGTCGCAATTTGGCCGTCAGCTCGAACAGGCGGCTCGGGCTCAACGGAATTTCGTTGAGTTCGATATTTTGATGCAGGAGCCCGAGCGCATCCTCGATCGCCTGGGCGAATAACGGGCCGACCGGAATGGCACCGGCTTCGCCCGCACCCTTGATGCCGAGCGGATTGAGCGGCGACGGGGTCACTGTGTGGGCGAGCTCCATGTGCGGCACTTCCAGCGCCGTCGGCAGCAGATAGTCGGCGAGCGAGGCGTTGAGCAACTGGCCGTCGTCGTCGAACACGAGCTGCTCGTAGAAGGCATTACCGATGCCCTGAGCGACGCCGCCGTGAATCTGGCCGGCAAGGATCAGCGGATTGATGACCGTGCCGCAGTCATGCACCACGACGTATTTCAGCACTTCGAGCGTGAAGGTCTGCGGATCGACCTCGACGATCATGGCATGCACGCCGCTCGCGGTCGCGCCGCTCGGCGGGCCGAAATACTGCGTCGATTCGAGCCCCGGCTCGGTTCCCGGCTTCACAGCGCCGCGCATTGGATTGGCCTTGAGCGCCAGGTCGCCGAGCTTGACGGACTGGCCGGGCACGCCGACGACCGAAACCTCGCCGTTGGCGATTTCCAGATCCTCCTCGGCGCATTCGAAATGCTCGGCGGCAATCTTGAGGACTTTCTGCCGCACCACTTTCGCCGCCTCGTTGGCGGCATTGCCCGCCACCACGGCGCCGCGGCTGGCGAAGGTGCCGGCGCCCCAATAGAATTGGTCGGTGTCGCCGGTCACGACATCGACATCGGTGACTTCGACGCCGAGCTGATCGGCGACGATCTGCGCGAAGACGGTAAAGTGTCCCTGCCCTTGCGTGCCGATGCCGGTCGCTAGGCTGACCTTGCCGTTGGCCTGCACCTGGACCTTCGCGCCTTCATAGGGTCCGATGCCGGTGCCTTCGACGTAACAGGCGACGCCGATGCCGACGTGGCGGCCCTGGGCGCGCAGTCGCGGCTGCTCCTCGGCGATAAATTTTTCATAGCCGATCATCTCCAGCGCCTTGTCGAGGATCGGTTCGTAATTGCCGCTGTCGTACGAGAGCTGCGTGAAATCCTGGTAGATGATCTCGTTGTTGTAGGGGAAGGCATCGGCCGGAATGAGGTTGCGCCGGCGGATTTCGGCACGGTCGATCCTGAGCTCGTGGGCGGCGATGTCGAGCAACCGCTCAACGACGAACACGCCGTGCTGCCGCCCGGCGCCGCGATAGGGCGTCACGATCGGCTTGTTGGTGAAAACCGCCGTGAACGTGCTGTCGTAGTTTGGAACCACGTAGGGCCCGAGCAAAGTGCACTGGCTGTTGATCGGCACCGTCAGGCCGTAAGGATTATACGCGCCGGTGTCGTGAAGAAACACGTCCTTGATGCCGAGGATGCGGCCGTCGGCGGCAAGTGCGATTTCGGCGTCGTGGGTCTGCCCACGCTCGTGCGTGGTGGCGAAGAAATGCTCGAGCCGGTCTTCGATCCATTTGACCGGGCGGTTGAGCTTCATCGCCGCCCACGGGATCACGACTTCCTCGGGGTAGAACAGCATGATTTTCGGGCCGAAACCGCCGCCGACGAACGGCGCGATCACCCGCACCTGCCGCTCGCTCAGCCCGAGCATTCCGGCAATGCCGTTGCGAAAGAACACCGGCGCTTGAGTCGTATCCCAGATCGTCATCTGATTGGCGCGCGCGTCCCAGTTGGCGACGACGCCGCGGGTCTCCATCGTCATCGACGCGCCGTGGTCGTAGTGAAAGCGGCGGGCGACGACATGGTCGGCGCGCGCTCGCGCCGCGGCGTAGTTGCCGCGGCCTTGCCAGACATGGGCTGCAACATTGCGGCGCACGTCGTCGTGTACCGTGGCCGCGGTATCGGTCAGCGCCTTTTCCAGATCGACGACGGCCGGCAGCGGATCGAGCTCGACGGTGATGTCGTTGAGCGCATCCTCGGCGAGATAGCGGCTGTGCGCCAAGACCACCGCCAAGGGTTCGCCGACGTGGCGCACCTTGTCCTTGGCCAGCGGCACCTGTGTGCGCTGATTGAAGATCGTATCCTTGATCGGCGGCGGCGGGACGAGAAGCGGACCGGGAGCCCAATACTTGCCGAGATCGTCGGCGGTGTAGACCGCAACGACGCCCTCGCGCGCGCGCGCCGCCGAAACGTCGATCGAACGCAGGCGAGCGTGGGCGACGTTGCTGCGGAGGAAAGCCGCGTACAGCATCCCGGGAAGCTCGACATCGTCGACGAACAGCGCCTGCCCGCTGAGCAGACGCGCGTCTTCGTTGCGACGGATCGGAGCGCCGAAATTTCGCGTCGTCACGCCCATTATCTCCGCAACCGTTCGGCGGCGAGCTGCATGGCCTCGACGATGTGCTGATAGCCGGTGCAGCGGCACAGATTGCCGGACAGCGCCTCGCGGATCTGCGCCTCGTCCGGCGCCGGCGTCTCGTCGAGGAACGCCTTCATCGTCATCAGGATGCCCGGCGTGCAATAGCCGCATTGCAGTCCGTGGCAATCGCGCATCGATTCTTGCAGGGGATGCAGATGCTCGCGATCCGCGGCGAGGCCTTCAACCGTCATGATCTCGTGACCGTCGGTCTGCGCCGCGAACATCAGGCAGGAACGGACCGCGGCGCCGTCGAAAAGAATGGTGCAGGCGCCGCAGACGCCGTGCTCGCATCCGACATGCGTCCCCGCGAGCAAAAGATCGTGGCGCAGGAAATCGCTCAGCAGCAATCGCGCCTCGACCTGGCGGCGGTATGGCGTGCCGTTCACCGTGACGGTGATCTCGTGATCGTCAGTGCTCACGCCGCGCCCTGTCGTTGGCCGTCGTGAGCGCGCGCGTCGTCAGCACGCCCGCGAGATGGCGCTGAAATTCCTTGCTGGCATGGATGCTGCCGCCCGGATCGATGGCGTCCTGCACCAGCGCGGCCGCCTGGGCGATTTCCGCAACGCCGATATGTTCGCCGACCAGGGAGGCGCTCGCCTCCTCGGCAAAGACCGGCCCATCGCCGGCGTTGCAAAGACCGATGCGCGCCTCGGCACATTTTCCCTCACCGTCGAAGCGCAGCGTGCACGCAACGCCGATGATGGCGAAATCGCCGCGCCGTCGCGACATTTCGACAAAGCACGCACCCGAACGCGGCGGCGCGGCAGGAAGCTCGATCTCCGTCAGCATCTCGTCCGGCTCGAGCGCCGTGGTCAGCGCGCCAACGAAAAAATCCCGCGCCTCGATCCATCGCTCACCCGTCGCCGACTGCGCGTGCAACCTGCCGCCCAGCGTCAACACGATAGCCGGCATTTCCGAGGCCGGGTCGGCGTGAGAAAGATTGCCGCCGATGGTTCCGCGATTGCGGATTTGCGGATGCGCGATGTGCGGCAACGCCTCGTGGATGAGCGGCAGTTTCCGCTCGATAGCCGGATCGCGTTCGAGCGTGCGGTAGCGCGTGAGCGCGCCGATACGCACACGATCCGCCACGCCATTTTTGATTGCGGCAAATTCGGTCAGCGGATTGATGTCGATCAGCATTGCCGGCTGGGTCAGCCGGAAGTTCATGGTCGGAACGAGGCTTTGTCCGCCGGCCAGAAATCGCGCCTCGTCGCCGTGTTCGGCCTTGAGCGCCAAGGCCTGCTCGATGCTCCGAGCGGCAACATAGCGGAAGGGCGCTGGCTTCATATCGTGCGGAGCGTACCAGAAAGAGTGCAATACCGGCTGGGCTATATGAGGAAAAATGTGGCGGGGAGTCAAAGTCCCGCGCGAGCCCCTATGCGGCGGCCGGCCTCGCGTTCGACCGCGGCCAGGACATCCTCGCAATCGAGAGGCTCAAATCCGGGATGAAACCGCTGTTTGCCCAGGCGATAAATCGCACGGTTATAGGGAACCGGCACGCGATGCTTCGCGGCAAGACCCACGATGTAGCCGGTAATCGATTCGAGCTCGGTGTCCTGCGCGCCGCGCAGGACCACATCCTGGGTCATGCTCGACATCCGCATGGCGCGCACTTCGCGCTTGAACATCGGACGCGTCAGCCAGCCGGGAAGCACCGCGAGCGCATGCAGCAGGGCGAAAGGCGGCATGCCGGCGATACGGTGCTCGCGATAGCCGGCGGCGCAGATGACGCGCACTCCCTCCCAAAGCGTCTGCGACAAGAGCCGCTGATAAATGGCGAGGTTTGATAGCGGCCGTGCGCCGCGCCCAACCAGCGCATCGAGCGCGTTGGTCAGATTAATCACGATCTTGGTGTGCACCGCGTCCTGCAAACGGTCCACGATTTCGGTCGGGCAGCCGCGGGCGAGGATCGACTGCACCAGACGCATTTCATCGTTCAACGAATTGTCCGGCGTGCCGATCAGAAGCGGCCCTTTGCGCTGGTATCCGACCACGACCGGCTCGTCGCGGCGGGCGTTGTAGCCGACCACGCCATAGATCGCCTTGCTGAAGAACTTCGGCAGGATGCGCTGATTGTCGATGCCGTTGGCCAGCGACACGACGATCGGCCGGTCGCCGAGTTCTGCGCGCAGTTGCCGCGCGGCCGTCTCCAGGCTGTAGTTCTTCACGGCCAGGACGACGATATCCACGTCACCAATGTCGCCCGGCCAGTCGACGGTCGCGACATGCACATTGCGCCGCGTCCGTTCCGGTTCCGCAAACGCGTAAGTGGTGATGCCGTTCTTGCGCAAAGCCGCCTGGGTCTCGCCGTGACCTAAAATAAAGACCGCGGGGTAGCTCTCCGCGACCCACGCCGCGACCGAAGCGCCTATGGCTCCGGGACCAACGAAAAGGATTTTTGCCTCGCTCACGAAACGCGATCCTCATGAGTTTCGACAGAGGTTTTCCGGCACAGCCAAAGCGAGGCCACCCAACGATGCCCACGCTCTGCCGAGTTCGGCACGGAGTAGGAGCAGACTACCGCTTCTCGCTGGAGTGGAAATCGGCATTCAAGGGTGAGACCCCGCCGGATTGCCGCACCGTGGTCGCAATTTACGCATATCGGAGGCGGCATTGCCTCCCGCCATTTGCGCCGAGATTCGAACCGGAGATTACGCAATGCGCCGTCCTCTCATTGCTGCGGCCCTGCTCCTGGCCACCGCCGTGATGCTCGTTCCCGAGACCGGCCTCACCCAGGGCAAATCGCAGCAGGAGGTGCCGCTGCCGCCGGGGGGGTTCAAACCGCCGCCGATGGCGGCGATCAAGCCCTACCCCGCTGTCGCCGTAACGCTGCCGGTGCCCAACAACGATCCCAGCTTTGCCGCCTTCCGCACCCAGCTTGGCGAAGTCGCGCAACACAAGGATCGTGCCGCACTCGCCAAACTCGTTGTGGCTCAGGGCTTCTTCTGGATGCAGGACAAGGATATGGCCGACAAGCGCAAGCCCGGCATAGCCAATCTCGCCAGCGCGATCGACCTCGACGCCAAGGACAGCTCCGGCTGGGAAATGTTGGCCGCATACGCCACCGATCCGACCGGCCAGCAATTGCCTGACCACCAGAACGTGATTTGCGCGCCGGCAGAGCCCATCGTCGATCCGAAGGCGTTCGATGAACTGATAAAGTCGACGCACACCGAGGCGCCCGAATGGGGCTTTCCGGCCAAGGACGGCGTGGAAGTGCGCAGCGCCGGCAAGCCGGAAGCGCCGGTCATCGAGAAACTCGGCCTTACGCTGGTGCGCGTGCTGCCCGACAATGGGCCGCCGCCCGAGGGCAGCCAGCAACAACCGTTCCTGCACATCGCGACGCCTTCCGGCAAGGCTGGCTTCATCCCCTTTGAGGCGATGTCTAGTCTCGGCGGCGACCAAATGTGCTACATCAAAGACGCCAGCGGCTGGAAGATTGCCGGATATCTTGGCGGCACCTCGCAATAGGCTGTTCGAAACACGGGAACTGGAACGATGCGACCAGGACAGACAATGAACGTTGTTTGGTACGTGCGTGATTTGATGCGGGTCGGCGCGGCGCCGCTGTTGATGTGCGCGGTTTTAATGTGCGCCGTCAGTGTGCCGGCCGCGGCGCAGTCGCGGCAGCCGCGCAATTTTGCCCCGACGATGGAGGAACCGCCGCCCGGCGTCGACCACGGCAATACCACCGACAATCTCGGCGACCAGTATCAGCGCCAAGCGGTGTTCTACCGCTCGCAACATCCGGTCGGCACCGTCATTATCGATACCGCCGACCGGCATCTTTATCTGATCGAGAGCGAGACACGGGCGCTGCGCTATGGCATCGGCGTCGGCCGTGATGGTTTCACCTGGTCAGGGCTGTTGCAGATCGCGCGTAAATCCGAATGGCCGGATTGGCATCCGCCACCGGAAATGATCGAGCGCCAGCCTTACCTTCCGCGCTTCATGGCCGGTGGCCCGGGCAACCCGCTTGGCGCTCGCGCCATGTATCTCGGCGCCACGGTCTATCGCATCCACGGCACCAATGCGCCGGAGACCATCGGTCACGCCGTTTCCTCAGGCTGCTTCCGCCTGGTCAATGAAGACGTGATCGACCTGTACGATCGCGTCTCGGTCGGCACGCGCGTCATCGTTCGGCAGAACTGAGCGCGGCATTCGGCGTCAATGCTTTGACGCCGCCTGCCCCTGCACCGAAGCAGCGGTCTGGCCGAACAGGATGGCGCGTTCCTCGGCAGTGCGAATGCCGCCCGCGCCCGGATTGATCTTCGGCGTCCACTCGTAAGCCTTGACCACGGCGGGCCGCGCCTTGATCGCCTCAAGCCAGCGCTTGAGATGCGGAAAGTCTTCGATGTTCTGTCCCTGACGCTCCCAGGGCACGACCCAGGGATAACTCGCCATGTCGGCGATGGAATATTCGCCGCCGAGAAAGTCGCGATCGGCGAGCCGCTTATTCATCACCCCGAAGAGACGGTTGACCTCGTTGCGGTAGCGGTCGATGGCGTAGGGAATCTTTTCCGGCGCATACGCGCTGAAATGGTTGTTCTGGCCGGCCATCGGACCGAGACCGCCCATTTGCCAGAACAGCCACTCGAGCGTCTCGTTGCGCGCGCGCAAATCCTTGCCGACGAAACTGCCGGTCTTGTCCGCGAGGTAGAGCAGGATGGCGCCGGATTCGAAAATCGAGATCGGCTTGCCGCCGTCAGCCGGGGCGTGATCGACGATGGCGGGAATGCGGTTGTTCGGCGCTACCGCCAAAAAATCCGCCTTGAACTGCTCGCCCTTGCCGATATTGATCGGGATGATTTTGTATTTCAGCCCGGCTTCCTCGAGAAAAATCGTAATCTTGTGACCGTTCGGCGTGGTCCAGTAATAGAGATCAATCATGGCGGGGGCCCATTCTAAGCTGTAAAAAAAATCATTTTAGCGCGTCAGCCGTGGTTCCCAAAGCGCGGCGGCGCATTCCTGTTATCGCCAAGCTGGCGCTTGATTGCACGCGGGCGCGCGCCTACATCGCCTGTTTCCACCCCAAGCCATTCAAGCCAAGCCATTCAAGCCGTCGATATTTCAGCCAGCGCGGCGAGCGGCACCGGGTGTCGATGCTTTTCGCCACCGGCAATCGTGATATAGGGTCGCCTTCGCTTTGATGGGACAGGCCATGATCACCGAAATCGCGCAGATCGACGTTAAGCCGGGAATGGAATCGGACTTTGAGACCGGCGTGAAAAACGCCGCACCGATTTTCAAACGCGCCAAGGGCTGCCACGGCATGGAGCTGCGGCGATCGATCGAAAAGCCCAGCCGCTACCGGCTGTTCGTGACCTGGGAAACCGTGGACGATCACAATGTCGGTTTCCGCGGCTCGCCCGATTTCCAGGAATGGCGAAAACTCGTCGGCCATTGCTTCGCCTCGCCGCCCGAGGTCGAGCATGTGCAGCAGGTCGTGCACGGTTTTTAAGGCGGCCGCCGGCACTTTCCCGGCCGGCAAACTCGGCCCATATTGGGGCCATGGCGAAAGGCCCCGATCGACCGAACGCGCCGAAGGGGCGCGATCCGGCCAAACATTCGAAAAAAGACCCGGCCAGGCCGACGCGCGCCAAGGCTTCGCGCCCGGATTCTGCGCCGCTCGATTCGGCGCTCGCGGACTTGCTCAATCCCGCCATCGGGCGCGGCCGCGCCGGCGTTGGATCGCAGACCGGAATTGAGCCCCGCGGAAGCAACTCTGACACCTCTCCCCGGCGGGGAGAGGTCGGCCGCGAGAGCGATAGCGAAGGCAGCCGGGAGAGGGCTGTCGATCCTCTCGGTGGTTCCGCCTCTCCTGACGCCACTCCGCGTCGTCACCCTCTCCCCGATGGGGAGAGGGGAAATGAGCGAACCGGGCTGCAGCCGCCGCCCGATAATTCATTCGACCGCCGCGCCGACTTCGCCAACGCGCATCGCGCCCGGGCCTCGGTGGTGCGCGGCCTCGGCGAGGCGCCGCAGCAGGGCTATGTCGGCAAAATGCCGGTGCCGCCGGGCGAACTCGATCCCGACCTCGCCCGCGCGCTCGGCATCGACGAGGAAGAGAGCGGCTCCGCCGACAACCCGCGCAATGTCATCACGCCCGACATGGGCCCGGCGCATTTGCGTCTCGCCCGCCCGGCTGCCGCTGGAATTGGAACGGTCGCGGGATTGGCCAGCCAGCAATCGCTCGACAGATTGTTGCGCGAAGGCCGGCCGGAATTCCAGGGCGAAGCCGCCGGCGGGATATGGACGCCGCACCGGCCGGAACGGCCGGAAAAAAGCGAGGGCGGCCGCCGCCTCGTCATCAAATCCGATTTCGATCCGAAGGGCGATCAGCCGCAGGCGATTGTCGAACTGGTCGAAGGTGCGCAGCGCAACGACCGTACCCAGGTGCTGCTCGGCGTCACCGGCTCCGGCAAGACCTTCACCATGGCCAAGGTGATCGAAGCGACGCAGCGCCCGGCGCTGATCCTGGCGCCGAACAAGACGCTGGCGGCGCAGCTCTACGGCGAGTTCAAGAGCTTCTTTCCCGACAACGCGGTCGAGTATTTCGTCAGCTATTACGATTACTATCAGCCGGAAGCCTACATTCCGCGCACCGACACCTATATCGAGAAGGATTCCTCGATCAACGAACAGATCGACCGCATGCGCCATTCGGCGACGCGGGCGCTGCTCGAGCGCGACGACGTTGTCATCGTCGCTTCGGTTTCCTGCATCTACGGTATCGGCTCGGTCGAAACCTATTCGGCGATGACATTCGCGCTGAAGCAGGGCGAGCGGATCGACCAGCGCGCGCTGCTCGCCGATCTGGTCGCGCTGCAATACAAGCGCACCGCCGGCGACTTCTATCGCGGCTCGTTCCGGGTGCGCGGCGACGCCGTCGAAATTTTCCCCGCCCACTACGAGGACCGCGCCTGGCGGGTGTCGCTGTTCGGCGACGAAGTGGAGTCGATCCACGAGTTCGATCCGCTGACCGGCCAGAAGACTGACGAACTGGAATTCGTGAAAATCTACGCCAACTCGCATTACGTGACGCCGCGGCCGACGCTGCTGCAGGCGATCGCCGGCATCAAGAACGAGTTGCGGGCGCGGCTCGACCAGCTCAACGCCGCCGGCCGGCTGCTGGAAGCACAGCGGCTCGAACAGCGCACGCTCTACGATCTGGAAATGATGGAGGCGACTGGCGCCTGTGCCGGCATCGAGAATTATTCGCGCTACCTCACCGGACGAAAACCCGGCGAGCCGCCGCCGACGCTGTTCGAATATGTTCCCGACAATGCGCTGGTCTTCACCGACGAGAGCCACGTCACGATTCCGCAGCTCGGCGGCATGTATCGCGGCGACTTCCGCCGCAAGGCGACATTGGCCGAGTACGGCTTCCGCCTGCCCTCCTGCATGGACAACCGGCCGCTGCGCTTCGAGGAATGGGACGCCATGCGGCCGCAGACGGTCGCGGTCTCCGCGACGCCCGGGCCGTGGGAGCTCAACGAATCCGGCGGCGTATTCACCGAACAGGTGATCCGCCCGACCGGCCTGATCGATCCGCCGGTCGACATCCGCCCGGCGCGCACGCAGGTCGACGATCTCGTCGGCGAGGTGCGGCAGGTGGCGCAGAAGGGCTATCGTAGCCTCATTACCGTGCTGACCAAGCGCATGGCCGAGGATTTGACCGAATACCTGCATGAGCAAGGCATCCGCGTGCGCTACATGCATTCCGACATCGACACCATCGAGCGCATCGAGATCATCCGCGACCTGCGGCTCGGCGCGTTTGACGCGCTGGTCGGCATCAATCTCTTGCGCGAAGGGCTGGACATCCCCGAATGCGCGCTGGTCGCCATTCTCGACGCCGACAAGGAGGGTTTCCTGCGCAGCGAAACGAGCCTGGTGCAGACCATCGGCCGCGCCGCGCGCAACATCGACGGCCGCGTCATCCTCTATGCCGACGCCGTCACCGGCTCGATGGAACGCGCCATGGCGGAAACCAGCCGGCGGCGCGAAAAGCAGGAGGCGTACAATATCGAGAATGGCATCACGCCGGAGAGCGTGCGCAAAGGCATCGCCGATATTCTGGAGAGCGTGTACGAGCGCGACCACGTCCTGATCTCGACCGGCGCCGGCAGCGGCGGCGGCGAGTTCGAGGAAGCGGCGACGATCGGCCATAATTTCGAGGCGGTGATCGCCGACCTGGAAGCGCGCATGCGCGCCGCCGCCGCCGATCTCGATTTCGAGGAAGCGGCGCGCTTGCGCGACGAACTCAAACGTCTGCGCGCCACCGAACTCGCCGTGACCGACGATCCGACCGCCAAACATCCCGCGTCGGCCGGCGCGGCGGGCGGACGCGGACGGGCGCCCGGTCGCCGCGCTTCATCGGGCGGCGAGCGGCCGAGCAAAGTCCACAAGCCGGCACTCGATGAGATGGGCATCGCGCTGTACCATGAGGTTTCGCCGCTGCGTTCCGGGAAGAACCCGCGCAAACCGAATCTCGATGAAATGGGTCCGGGTGTTGAATCGATTCCCGGCAAATCCTCCGGCCCGCGCTCGACGCTGGGCCGGCCCGGCATGCGCGGCGGCTGGAAGCCGCGCGGTCGCTAGCGCGCACCACGTCGGCTTGCGACCCCCTCCTTGATCCTCCCCCTTTCAGGGGGAGGAAACAAAACAAACGCCCTTTCTGTTGGCCGCAATCCCCTTCTCCTGCGCGCTGCATTCACCTGCGTAACGTTCGCTTGCGTTTCTCTCCCCCTGCAAGGGGGAGAGATAGAGTGGGGGTCAGTGGTCACAAGGAATGATCACAGCGCGTGTTAGGCCACCTGACGATAGGCGAGCCACGATGGACGTCTTCGTTCCCTACAGCGGGCTGCACGCTCTCACGCTCGTCATCTGCGTGCTGCTGATCGCCGCGCCCGCGTTGCTCGGCCGTGCGTCTAGTCCGCCTGGTGAAGCGGTGTTGCGCCGGGCGCTCGCCGCGCTCGCTGTCGGCTATTGGCTTGCCTACAACACGTGGTGGAACTGGCACGGTCTCGACTGGCGCACCGGGCTGCCGCTGCAAATCTGCGATCTCAACGGCCTGGTGGCGCCGTTCGCGTTGCTGACCGGCCAGCGCTGGGCGCGAGCCACATTGTATTTCTGGACCAGCGCGCTGACGCTCCAGGCATTCGTGCAACCCGCGCTCACGGCCGGACCGGCCTCGCTGCTGTTCTGGGCATTCTGGACGGCGCACACGCTGATCGCCGCCTGCGCTGTCTACGATGTCGTCGTTCGCGGATTTCGTCCGGGCTGGCCGACCTCGGCCGGACCTTGGCCGTCAGCGGCGCCTACGTCGCATTGGTGGTGCCGTTGAATGTCTGGTTGGGCTCGGACTACGGCTACCTCGGCAATCCGGCGGCCGAGAATGAAATTCCGCCTTTTGTCCGCGCGCTCGGACCTTGGCCGCAACGCGCGTTCATCCTCGTCATGCTGACGGCGCTCGGCTTCGTCGTCGTTCTCTTGCCCTGGCGCATCGCGGCCCGGCGGCAGCAGTGAGCCAGTCGCATCAGTGTCGATTACGGTAGGATCGCGGCTTGAGCGTCAGGGCTTAATCTCTTCCCGGCTCCATCGCGATTCCCCAGCGCCGGGCGCAGGCTCTCAGCCACGGCACGACGCCGCTGAGAACCGGAAACGTCATGTCGTCGCTCACTTTCGTCGACTTGAAAACCACGGTGACGCCGTCGCCCAGCGCCTGCTCCAATGCCGCGCCGTGCAGGGGGAAGATGCCGATTTCATCGCTGCCCAGCACCCGGGCGGAAAATCCGTCGAACGGCTTTTTGTCGATCGCCAGCGTGGCGTCGACCGCCTCGCCACCCGACAGCTTGTTGTTCGAATCCTTGAGCATCATGGTCAGTTCCTTGGCGCGGCTGACCATCAGGAATGTGCCGATGCGGCGTGCACCGGCTCCGAGCCCGTCGCGTAGTGCCGCCGGATCATGCAGACCAGGACGTTGCCCTCGGGCCCGCGCAGTTCGGAGGCGTCCCAGCCGGAGATTTTTTGTTTGTCCTCGATACCGGCCGGCCCCGCGGTCGTCGGGCGGCCGGGGACCCTGTCAGGCGAGCGCGGGCGCGGTACCGGCAGGTCGCCCGCGCTCGGATCGGTCGGCCGGTCGATGGCGATGTCGAACTGCTTGCCGCATTGTTTGAGCCAGCCGAGCACCTCGCCGGGCAGATCCGAGCGCAATGACGCCGGTGTCGATACCGTCGCCATCGGAACGCAATCGGAGCATGCCGGTTTTTTGCAGCGCGGAGAGCACGCCCGCGGCGTCGCCGGGATGAAGAGCCAGCGTGTCCGGTCCGACGGTGAAGGCCACGGCCGGAAACGTGTGGTCGCCAAGGATGATCTCCGCCTCATCGTCCAGAATGGCGTCCGGCGGGATTTTGCCGTCGCTGAGCAAGAAGGCCAGTCCCGCGCCACGACCGATGATCACGCTCAAAGCCGTATCGACGGTGCCGTCCGCTGCCGCGCGCGGACGCTTTGCGACCACCACGCATTGCCGGACTTTCTTGTCCGGGCCTGTCTCCGGCAAACCGCTCCAATACCCGTCCGGAAAATGGACTGTCTTGCCGGCGACAGGCGCTTCCGGCTTGGCCGCTTTACTGGCGGCTTCGGCTATAGTCTCCGAGACAAGCGGTTCCGGCTTGGCCGCTTATCGGCGGCCTGCGCCATGCTGGCGGCGGCAACGACCAGGCTGACCGCCGTGGCGAAAATCGTGCCCTGAAGCGAGGTCCTTGGGATCGGCAACGTCCTCATCGACGCAAGTTATAACGAGCCGCCGCGCCGGCCGAAACTGCGCAGCAGCCGCGAACATGAAGGGCGCGGTTCAGGGAGGCGCGATCCCCTCACCAATACCGCCGCCGCCAGTAGGGCGCGTAGGGGCCGGGTCCGTAATACGGCCCGTAGCCCGGATATTCCCAGCCCGGCGGCGGGTATAAGCCGGGCGGCGACCCTCCCGAAATGCCCTGATAGAAGCGCGCTGCCACCGCGTAGCCGGTCCAGCCCCGCCACACCACCGCGCACCACCGCCCCTGGCAGCCACCGACGTCCACAATGCTGCCGATGGGAATGATGGCGATGACGGGATATCCGGAACCCGGCCCCTGGCGCAGGTCGATGACGCCGGCGACGCGCGCCGGCGCTGCCTGGGCGCCCGGCGCCGTCAGCGTCATCAGCGCGGCGGCACAGATCGCAATTCGCGCGAGACTCATGCTTCCCTCATTTGTTGGCGGAGCGGAGCGAGAAAGATTTGGCCCCAGACGCCAAGCGCCAGACACCAGGCGCCACGGTTTAAGGCCAATGCGGCGATTTTCAACCCAATTCGCGGCGTGGTTTTACGCCGGCGCAGCCACGCCGCCGTGACAGCGGCTCAGCGCGTGAGCTTTTGCAGTTCGGGAAACGGCACGAAGCCCACGCCAGCGCACTGGACCGGCGCCCTTTCCTTTTCCTGTTCCTTCTCTTGAGGTTTGTCCGGCGGCCTTTCGACGAAGTGATCGAAGCGCCCGACCAGGAAGACCGCGGCGACTTCCTTGACGCCGGCATATTCGTTGCCGCGCTTCTTGCCGTTGAACCGCACGCATACGACGTAGCGCTGAATGCCTCCGACGGGCTTGAGCACCGGCTCCGAAATGCCGGCATCGCGAATGCCGGTCGGATCGTTCAGGTAGGCGTGCATCGCGGCGACAATGTCGTGTGTGTAGTTGGTCGGAACAATGTTGACGTCCGGGTCGCCGGGGACGCCCGTATCCGACGCCGCGTTGTGGGCGCAGCCGCCGAGGATAAACGTCAAAACGGCAATGATGCCGGCCAATCGCCGCCGCCCGCCGCCCCGCATCGATGATTCCGCCCCCTTACCCGTCCCGGCCGCCCCAGCACGGTTTAGGCGCAAATCTCCGGGAGCGCCATTGCGGCGCCGCGCGGTGTAGCCATATGGCACAAAACGCCTATAAGGGTCGGTCACCGCAATGCCTGCCCCATCCCGTGGTCTGTAACCCGCCTTGACGCATTTCATCGCCCATCTCGTTCACGACTACGGCCTGCTTGTGGTCGCTGTCGTCATTGGGCTCGAGAGCCTCGGGCTTCCGTTTCCCGGGGAAACGGTGCTCATCCTTGCCGGCATCTATTCGGGCACCGGGCACGATCTCAACATCGTCTCGGTGATCACGACCGCCGCGACCGCCGCAATCGCCGGTCAGGTCATCGGATTCGTCATCGGACGCGAATTTGGCTATCGCCTGCTGCTGCGCTTCGGACCCTATTTGCGGATCACCGAAGGCCGCATCAAGCTCGGCGAATATCTGTTCCTCCGGCACGGCAGCAAGATCATCGTCGTCGCGCGCTTCGTGCCGTTGCTTCGCAGCCTCGCCGGCATCCTGGCCGGAGCCAACCGCATGCCGTGGCCGCAATTCCTCCTGTCCAACATCGTGGGGGCTTTTGCCTGGGCCGGCGTGTTCGGGTTCGCCGCCTATATGCTGGGCCACCAGGTCGAGCATGTCGCCGGGCCGCTGGTCATCGTCATCGGCATTGCCGCCCTTGTGGCGCTGGCGATCGGCGCCAATTTCGTCGGCCGGCACGAGGCGCAGCTGGTGGCCGAGGCCGAACGCGCGCTTCCCGGGCCGCTCAAATAAGGCAGGCTGGCCCGCGGCAGGCGCCTACCGGGTCTGCCTTGCCGCCGTTATTCACAAACCCATATAACTGATTAGTGGAGCATGATCGCTTCGGAAAACCGGCAGTCCACTTTTCCGGATCATGCTCGCAGGGCGCCGTAAGGGCCGCGCAAAGTCGCTTGCAAAGGGCTTTGAGACCATGTCCAGGGTTTCGTCGCTTTCGAGTCCATTTCTGCTTGGGTTTGACGAGATCGAGCGTGTTCTCGATCGAGTCGCCAAAGCCGCGGACGGCTATCCGCCTTACAACATCGAGCGCGTTGCGCGCGATGGCAACAATCCGGAACGGCTGCGCATCACGCTCGCGGTCGCTGGCTTCACCCGCGACCAACTCGACGTGACGCTCGAAGAAAGCCAGCTGGTCATTCGCGGACGGCAGCAGGACGACAAGAGCCGCCAATACCTGCACCGCGGCATCGCGGCGCGGCAATTCCAGCGCAGCTTCGTCCTGGCGGAAGGCATGGCAGTGCTGAGCGCCGACCTGAAAAACGGATTGCTATCGATCGATCTCGTTCGCCCGCAGCCGGAGCGGATCGTTAAATCGATCTCGATCAAGGAGTTCGAGTGAAAAAACCAAAGAATACTCGTCCGCGCTATCGCAAGAAGGAGTACCCGGCCATGTCGTCGGATCTAAGCCGTCTCGAGTTGGAGCAGATCGAGATATCGCCTGAAGCGCTCGCGCAGCTCGGCGACGGAGAGATTGCCTACGTCAAGACGATCCGCTCCGAGGACGTGCGTGCGCTGTTTCCGCAAGTGCCGGACATCGAGCCCGGCCTGAAGCTGTTCGCGCTGCACGCCGCGGACGGCACCCCGATCATGCTGACCGACAGCCGCGAAGCCGCCATCGCCAACGCCGTGAGCCAGCAGCTCGAAACGGTGAGCGTGCACTGAATTAAGAACTCTTGCAGGAGCTTTCTTCCCGGAACGCCCTACGCCGCCGACGCAGACGGCATCGCCAACACCGCGTAAATCGATTCGGCGTCGTGCGAGGCGCGCAGGTTATGGGCGACGGTGGTGTCCCGAAGCAGCCGCGCCACCCGGGCCAGGGCCTTCAAATGATCGGCGCCGGCGCCTTCCGGCGCGAGCAGTAGAAAAATGAGATCGACCGGCTGACCGTCGAGCGCCTCGAAATCGATCGGACGGTCGAGGCGCGCGAACAATCCAAACAGCCGGGTGAGATTCGGCATCTTGCCGTGAGGTATCGCAACGCCGTTGCCGACCGCGGTCGAACCGAGTTTCTCGCGCTGCATCAGGATTTCAAAGATCGCGCGCTCGTTCTGTCCGCTCAGCACCGCAGCGCGCGCCGCGAGTTCCTGCAACGCCTGCTTCTTGTTGTTGACCTTAAGCGCCGGGATGATCGCGTTCGGCGCGACGAGATCGATGAGCGGCATGATTGGAACCTGGCGAGCGAGGCCGCAGCCTCGCGCTAACTTCGTTTGTCTTTGCCGAAAGCCGGTGCCCTCCGTCCGGGAACTCGGTCAGGGCGGCGGACCATAAGAAGCGGGGGCAACGGCGTCAATGGCCTTCCGGCGTAACGTTTTTGCCTCAGGGGAGTTCCGACCGAGCGGCCGCCGAGCGGTGATCCTTGAGCCGGCCATGATAGCGGCGCAGGCGTTTCTCGACGCGGAGCACCGCCTGATCGGCGCTCGCGTAAGCGTCGTTGGCGCTGCCTTCGGCATGCAGCGTGACTTTCGAATCGAGGTGCACGTCACATTCAGTGCGAAACCCCGATCCCTCGCGCTCCACCGTCACGTGCCCCGAATATCCGCCATCGAAATATTTGCTCATGACTTCCTTGATTCGCGCGACGATGCGCTCGCGCAGCGCTTCGCCAACATCCAGATTTTTGCCTGAAACGCGAAATGGCATGGCGGGTCTCCCTTGCAAATCACCGATCAAGAGTGCCTCTGCCGGGGGAGCGATGCAACAATCCGCTAACGGTTTGGGCCGCCAGGCTACCCCGCGCCCTGCGGCGCTTCGCCTCTGCGAAGCCGCATGAACAGCGCCCGATGAGGGCGCGGCCGGGGGGAAATCAACGCGCCGGCCGTTGCGCCGCATCGCGCGATCAGACCGCCGCCTCCTGCTTCTCCCGCCGCCGCTGCACCGACGAGGGAATGCGCATGGCCTCGCGGTATTTCGCCACGGTTCGCCGCGCGATATCGATGCCGGCTTCGCGCAGCTTGTCGACGATGGTGTCGTCCGACAACACTTCGGCCGCCGTTTCAGCGTCGATCAGTTGCTTGATGCGGTGACGTACGGCTTCGGCCGAATGCGCCTCGCCGCCGTGCGACGCCGCGATCGCCGACGTGAAGAAATATTTGAGCTCGAAAATACCGCGATTGGTCGCCATGTATTTGTTGGCGGTGACGCGGGACACGGTCAACTCGTGCATGCTGATCGCTTCGGCAACGGTCTTGAGGTTGAGCGGGCGAAGATGCTCGACGCCGCGGGCGAAAAAGCCGTCCTGCTGGCGCACGATTTCATTTGCGACCTTCAGGATGGTCCGCGCCCGCTGATCGAGCGCGCGCACGAGCCAGGTCGCGCTTTGCAGGCATTCGGCGAGATATGATTTCTCGTTGTCGCGCCGCGTCGTCGCCGACACCTCGGCGTAGTAAGTCTGATTGACCAGCACCTTCGGCAAGGTGTCGGAATTGAGTTCGACGATCCATCCGCCGTCAGGCCCCGGCCGCACGAAAACGTCCGGCACGATCGGCTGCACGACGGCCGACCCGAACGCGAGACCGGGTTTGGGATTGAGCCGGCGTATTTCCGCAATCATGTCGGCGAGATCTTCGTCGCCGACGCCGCAGACTTTTTTCAAGGCCGCAAAGTCGCGCTTGGCCACAAGATCGAGGCGCGTGATCAACGCCTGCATCGCCGGATCGAAGCGATCACGTTCCTTGAGCTGTATCGTCAGGCATTCGGCGAGATCGCGCGCGCAAATTCCAGGCGGATCGAAGCTTTGCAAAATGCGGAGCACGGCCTCGATTTCCTTGACGCCGGTGCCGAGCTTTTCCGCGACCGAATCGAGATCGCCGCCGACATAGCCGGCCTCGTCGACGAGATCGATGAGATATCGCCCGATCATGCGCTGCGCCGGATCGGCGATGGCGAGCGTGAGCTGCTCGCGCAACCGGTCCGCAAGCGTGGTTTCCGCGGGCACGAAGGCTTCGAGGTTATAGTCGCCGTCCTCGCGGCCACCGGGGCCGACCCCTGCCCATTCGGAATAGCCCGCCGGGCCTTCGGCCGCGCGCGGCGGGCTGACCTCGGGATCGTCGGGAAAAATATCTTCGCGGCGCGCGTCGAGCGCATCTTCGGCCGGGTTTTGAGGCGTTTCCGCCGGCTCCGCATTCCAGGTCTCGCCGTCGGCGGACGGTCCGGCTTGCCCCTCGACGGCGTCGGTCTCGCCCGGACCCCGCTCCTCCTCCGCGCCGCGGTCGAGCAACGGATTGCGTTCGAGCTCCGCCTCGACATACGTCACCAGATCCAGGTTCGACAGCTGCAATAGCTTGATCGCCTGCATAAGCTGCGGCGTCATCACCAGCGCCTGGCTCTGGCGGATCTGAAGTCTTTGGGTAAGCGCCATGGGCGGGAGGGCTAAATTGGTCCAATTCTTGCTTGTAGCCTTCTACAGCAATTCCGCAGCCCTGTCGTCAACCGATTTCAGACAGCCTTAACCAGGATTCTTTCTGCATCCCGCTCTCTATCTCGGGCCGTCCTCGTAGAGCGCAGGGCAAGGACGCCATTTAGGCGCAGCCCAAGTAGCGCCAACATCGGTGGCTCCACGGTATCCGCCGCCTCGATTGATATTAAACCCGCTTCCTCACCGAAATCATTTGAACTCGCATCAACCGATAACCGTGTCAGGTCATTGCGGCCTTCGCGATGATGCGATCGAGCTTTCCATCACTCTCGACAGCTCCGGCGGTGACTTCATTTCGTCCGAACTGACCGAAAAGCGTCGAAGCCTGATCGAATTCGACGACCGTGCGACCAGGCTCGGACTCGAAGACGAGCACGCGCAGCGGGGCATAAAGTGCCGCACGGATGTCATAGCGAGTTATCTGGATCGCCACGAGTGGATTGCCGATCAGGTACTGCTTGGCCTTCCGGCGCTGGCCGACCATCAGGAGGTCCGCACCATGGTCGAAGATATTGATAATCATAAACCCCTGCTCGCCCTCCATCGACTTCAGCGCCTCCATGGCGCCATCGGGTGTCAGGCCTTTCAGCTTTGATGCGACGAACCGCCCGAGGATCTGCTCGAGCCGCCCGGTGAATTCCTCGTAGCCACGCTCGATCAAGAGCGAGCGATGCTGAACCTTCACCTCGGACGCTGAGCTGGCGATAGATGTCATCGCGTGCCTCCCTCGGAATCCCGCACCGGCCCCTGGGCTCTGGAGACGGGAAAGCGACTGCCTCTGATCAACTCCATCTGTGACCTCCTCGGTGGGTTGCTGGTGTCACGCTGCACCGGACATGCCAGGGAAGAATGGAAGCAGCGCCCTCGGGGGTGATCGGGTTCTTCTGCATTACGGCACGGATCTAGCTTAAAGCTGGAACTGCTCGCCCAGATAGAGCCGGCGCACGTCAGGGTTATTGACGATGTCGGCGGCCCGGCCCTCCATCAAAACCTCGCCGGAATAGATGATGTAGGCGCGATCGGTCAGGCCGAGCGTCTCGCGCACATTGTGGTCGGTGATCAACACACCGATGCCGCGATTGGTCAAGTGACGCACCAGCGCCTGAATGTCGCCGACGGCGATCGGATCGATGCCGGCGAACGGCTCGTCGAGCAGCATGTAGTTCGGCCGTGTCGCAAGCGCGCGGGCGATTTCGACGCGGCGGCGCTCGCCGCCCGAGAGCGCGATCGAAGGCGTCTTGCGCAGCCGGGTGATGTTGAATTCCTCGAGCAGTCCATCGAGATCGCGCGCGCGACGCTTGGCGTCGGGCTCGACCACTTCCAGCACGGCGCGGATGTTTTCCTCGACATTGAGGCCGCGAAAGATCGAGGCTTCCTGCGGCAAATAGCCGATCCCAAGACGCGCGCGCTGGTACATCGGGAGCGCCGTCACGTTATGGCCGTCAAGCTCCACGCTTCCTTTGTCGGCCTTGATGAGGCCCGTCACCATGTAAAAGACGGTGGTCTTGCCGGCACCGTTTGGACCGAGCAGACCGACCGCCTCGCCCTGGCGCACGTAGAAGCTCACGCCCTTCACGACCTTGCGGCCGACGAAGCTTTTCTCCACGCCGTGCACCGAAAGCACGCCCTTGCGCTCGGGCGGGATGGCGCCATTTCCGTCGGTGCGGCGGCGCGGCCGCGCCGCGGCAGGCGTAGCGCTTTCCGGCGGCGGCTGGCGCTGCGGTGCATTTTCCGGCGGTGGCGGCGGCGGCCTCCGGCGCGGCGGCGGCGGCTTGCCGCGCCCCTTTTGGTCTGGCGCCGGCACGCTGGCGATATCGACATAGGTGCCGTTTATCGCCCCACCCATGTTGGAGAGATCGATGGCCTCCTCACCGCATGGGGCTGGCGGGGCGCCGAACCGCGGCGCCGGCGAAGATATGAGAAAAAGTCGATCAAGCCGGCCAGCCTCGGAAGGTTCGGATCGAATCGCGGAAGGCCCACGCCTTCCAGACAGGGTTTTATCCGATTTTCCGCGCCGATACTCCGTTGATGCCTCTAATTCGGCTTGGGCTGCCCAACCGACATGACGTTCGACGAACCGCCCCCATTCGTGGCTTTGCTCGGCAGAATGAGCGCTCGGACGCGATTCTGCGTGGCCGAGCCCGATTCGAAATGGGCATTGCCGCTCACGGTGTCGACCACGACCCGTTCGCCGCGCAGCACGTTCTTGCCCTGGCTGACCACGACATTTCCGGTCAGCGTAATCGTCTTCTTCTTGAGATCGTAGACGCCGAGGTCGCCGCTCGCATTCTGGTCCTTGGTGGTGACGGTGACGCCGCCCCGTGCCTCGATCCGGCGGATATCCTGCGCCCCTTGCGGCATGGCCCCCTGCTGAGGACGCGCACCCGGCGGTGCATTCGCGGACGGTGGATTCGCCGGCGGCGCAACGCTGGCGATGGTGGACGCCGCGGCCGTGCCGCGCTCCGGCCCATAGAAGACCACGAGCGATTGGCACTTCATGGTCATTTCGCCCTGCGTGACGTGCACGTCACCGGAGAATGTCGCCATCTTGACCTTGTCTTGCACTTCCAGTGAGGCGGCGTCGATTTGAACCGGAAGATCCTGGTTCTGCTGGTCTTGCAGGACGCCCTGGATCGGCGAGCGCAGACTTTGGTTTTGGGCCGCGGGATTTGGCGCCGCGGGATTTGGCGCCGCGGGATTTGGCGCCGCGGGGTTTTGCGCCATCGCGCCGCCCGACGCAGCCATCGCGACCATCAGTGCAAAGAGCCAAAATCGCTGCGTCATCGCTGGCTCTTCTGGGCGGTTATTTGGTCCGGCTGGACGACCATCGTCACGCCGCCGCCAAACCGGATGACCGCACCGCTGTCCCGCACCTCAAGCCGTTTGGCGTTTATCACGGTGCCGGTGAGCTTCACCCAAACCGGCTTCTCGGAAATGAGAACGCCTTTGTGCACGTCGATCGCGGCATCGCTCAAGAGCGCCTCGTAACCGGTCGAAGACAGCAGATGAATGCTTTCGTTGAGATTGAGAATCTCGGTCTTCATGTCATACAGGCCGGACGCCGACGTGACGTTGACCGTGCTTTTGTCTTCCATCACCATCTTGGCCTGGATCTGATGCAGCTCCATCTGGTCGGGCTTGGTGATGTCTTGCTCGGCGGAACTGGCGGTGAACTCATAGGGCCGCGAATCGACCGTGTAGCCGGTGAGGTGCGGTTGCTGCATCGTGACCCTGGTGCCTTTGATCACCATCTTGCCAAGCTCGCCCGGTAGCCGGAGCCCCCCGACCGTCGGCATGTAGTTGGCTCCAACCACCACGACCAGAGCGGCAGCAAGAACGGCCGGCACACCAAGACGAAGCCACTGCACATGCCGGCTGTGCCGCATCGCTGCGCGATACCGTCGATCGGCGTCGACGCGCGATGCGGCCGAGAAACCGGCGCGTCTCGCATTGCCGACTGGATAGGTGCTGCTCAGCGGCATTCCCCTAAGGATCGGTGTCCCGATTCGGGACCGCTGCCCGTTCTAGCGGTTCCGCCCGTGAATTGTCGCCTGCGAATGTGGCCCCGACCGGGCAGTGCCACGCCGGCCAAGCGTCTTCGGCGGCTCATCCTGCAGGGAATATTGGCAAATTGGGCCCGCCCGCAAGGTCGCTGGCCCCAGCACAGGACACCGGAATGCCGGAGCAATACGCGCCGCCGGCCCGCCTACGAATGGGCGAAAATATCGTCCGCTGCGAAACCTGCCAGGTCCAGACGCACGCGGTCCGGCAGGAAACGGAAGCAGGCCGCCGCCAATTTTTCCCGCCCCTCACGCGCCAGCATCGCGTCGAGCCGCTCCTTAAGCGCGTGCAGGTAAAGCACGTCGGAAGCCGCGTATGAGATCTGCGCGTCGGTCAATTCCGCCGCGCCCCAATCAGACGATTGCTGCTGCTTCGACAGGTCATGTCCAAGCACCTCGCGCACGAGGTCCTTGAGGCCATGTTTGTCGGTGTAGGTGCGGGTCAGTCGCGACGCGATCTTGGTGCAATAGACCGGCTCCGGCATCACGCCAAAGGCGTTGCAGAGCATGGCAAGATCGAACCGTCCAAAGTGAAATATCTTCAGCAAGGCGGCATCGGCGAGAAGCCGCTTCAGGTTCGGCGCATCGGTGGCGTGCGGCGGGATCTGGACCACGTCCGCCGACCCGTCGCCCGGGGATAGCTGGACGAGGCATAGCCGGTCGCGGCCGAGCGAGAGGCCCATTGTTTCGGTGTCGATCGCCACCGCGCCGGTATAGCGCGAAAGGTCCGGCAGATCGCCGCGATGCAGTCGGATGGTCATGCGGAATGCAGTATCGCAACCCCAATGGCGGGTCAAAGCCGGCGAACTGGGCCGGATTGGTCCGAAAATCTTCCATGACCCGACGCCTCGATCGTGGCAGAATTTTTCGTTGTCCTGGTCTGGGGGGACCGGTCGGCCATGCGCCGGATTTTGAGCGCCAGTAGCGTCGGTGCGTCCGCCGCACTTCGCGGCTCGCTGTGGGCGTCGCTTATCGCAACTGTGATGGCGCCGGTCGCCGCCACCGCACAGCAGCAGACTTCGAACCCCGCGCCGGATTCCAACGCGGTCGTGCTTCCCGAAATCCACGTCATTGCCACGACGCCGGTCGCCCCGCCGCGCCCGGCGCCAAAGCCGTCCGCTGCAACAGCGGCTCCGGCGCAAAGTACGGCGGCGCGGACGCAAAGCACGGCGGCGCGTGCCGAACCGGGCGTGATCGACCGCGACAAGGTGCCTTCCAACGTGCAGACAATGTCGGCGTCCGATTTCGATCACGCCAAGGCGCCGAACCTGCTGGACTCGCTGGAACGCGGCCTGCCCGGTGTTTCGCTCAGCGACCAGACCGGCAATCAGTTTCAGCAGGATCTCAACTATCGCGGCTTCATCGCGTCGCCGGTCATCGGCACGCCACAGGGGCTCGCGGTCTATCAGAACGGCGTGCGCATCAACGAAGTCTTTGGCGACATCGTCAACTGGGACTTCATCCCGCAAAACGCCATCAAACAGCTGACGCTCGTTCCGAGCAATCCGATCTACGGACTCAACGCCATTGGCGGCGCGCTCTCGTTCGACATGAAGAACGGATACACCTACCGCGGCGTCGAAGGCGAGGTCATGGCCGGCATGTTCGGACGCGCCGGCGCTTCGGTTCAGGCCGGAGGACAGGTCGGAAACTTGTCCGGCTATATCACTGCCGACGCCATCGACGACGCCGGCTGGCGACAGAACTCGCCTTCGCAGCTGCGGCGGATCTACACCGATCTGGGCGCACGCGGCGATCAGACCGAATTCCACGTCACCTTCACCGGCGCCACCAACAATTTCGGCGCGGCCGCGGCGACCCCGGTGCAGATGCTCAATCAGGATTGGACCAGCGTCTATACCTTGCCGCAGACGACAGGCAATCAGCTCGCCTTCCTCACCGCGAGCGCAAGCTGGAAGCCTACGGACACCTGGACCTACCAGGCCAATGCCTATTATCGGTCTTTCCGGCAGAACCACGTCGATGGCAACGGCACCGACGCGCAGAATACCGGGTGCCCCGATCCGGCCGTGCTCTGCTTTCCCAATCTCAGCGGCTCGCTGTCAAATCTCATCACGACAACCGGACAGACGGTGCCCGCGACGGGGCAGCTTGGCACGAGCGTGTTGGGCGAGATCGATCGCACCTGGACCGCGACCAATTCGTTCGGCGGCTCCGGGCAGGCGGCAACTTCGGAACGGATATTCGGCCACAGCAACAATTTCGTCGCCGGGGTGAGCATCGACCGCGGCCTCGTGCAATTTTCTACGACGAGCGAACTGGGAACGATCAACGCCAACCAGTTTCCGGTCGTGCAGGGCACCGGGCTGTTCATCGACCAGTCTTCCGGCGACGTCGCCCCAGTCGGCTTGGGGGCCCAGACCCTTTATGCCGGTCTCTACGCCACCGATACCTTCGACGTGACGTCGCGGCTGTCGGTGACCGCGGGCGGCCGTTTCAACTTCGCTCAGATCAATCTCCAGGACGATCTGGGCAACGACCCGCAGCTCAACGGCAATCATAGTTACAGCCGCTTCAACCCGACGGCCGGCGCGACGTACAAAGTGACGCCCAACATCACCGTGTACGGCGGCTATTCGGAAGCGAACCGAGCGCCGACGCCGTTGGAACTCGCATGCGCCGATCCGTTGCGGCCTTGCCTGATCGACACCGCCCTCGTCGGCGACCCCAATCTCAAGCAAGTGGTCTCGCACACCTTCGAGGCCGGCGTCCGCGGCCACTACGACATCGCCAAGGGGCTCCTGAACTGGAGCGTCGGCGTCTATCACGCGCTCAATACCGACGACATCATCAATGTGGCGAGCCCGATCATCGGGCATGAATTCTTTCAGAATGGCGGCAATACGTTGCACCAGGGGATCGAGGCGCAAGCGTCGTACAAATGGGACCGCTGGAACGTCTATGCGAACTTCACCTCGGTCGACGCCACTTTTCAGAACGCCCTGACGCTGTCTTCGCCGTTCAACCCCTTCGCCAATCCACTGACCGGAACCATCAGCGTCCTTCCCGGCGATCACCTGCCCGGAATTCCGGATTTCCGTTTCAAGCTCGGCGGCGAATACCGCATCACCGATCCTTGGAAGTTCGGCGCCGATCTCAGCGTCATCGGCAGCCAATACCTGGTCGGCGACGCCTCAAACCAGAACCCGAAAATACCAGCCTATTGGACGGTGAACCTCCACTCGTCCTATCAGGTGTCGAAGAACGTCGAAGTGTTCGCGCTGGTGAAGAACCTGTTCAACCAGCACTATTATGTCTACGGCACGTTCTTCGATACCGCTTCGTTTCCGTATTTGAATCTGACCGACCCGCGCACTTTCGTGCCGGGCATGCCATTTGCCGCCTACGCCGGAGCGCGTGCGACGTTCTAGAGCATGATCCCGAAAAGTGGGCACCGGTTTTCGGACAAGATCATGCTCCACCAAAAAAGTCGGAGCGCTATACGGACGTGGGCTTTTTTGCCGCCAGCCCGGTCAATTCAAGGCTCAGTGTCTTGAGCTGCCGGCGGGCTTCCGCGTCGTAGACTTGCGCGTTCGCCGACGCCTCGCTCTGTCCGTTGAAATAAAGACCCGTCCGCCCTTCCATGTCGGCCGACGCGGCGAGTTTAAAGATGGCGTCGGCGCCCTCCTCGACGGTGGAGTGCGGCTTGCCGCCGAATTGCAGCACCATCGCCGTGTTCATGAACGTCGCGGATGCAGAGCGTTGACGGTGACGCCCGTGCCCTTGAGTTCGCCCGCAAGATCGATCGTGAACATGATCTGCGCGAGCTTGCTCTGGCGGTAGGCGCGCATGCCGCTGTAACCGTTCGTCAACATCACGTCGTCGAATGCGATGGGTTCCTGTCCGAGCGACGAGACGTTGACGATCCGCGCCGGCGCGCTTTTCTTGATCAGCGGCAGCAGCAAATAGGTGAGCAAAAAGCCGGCCAGATAGTTCACCGCGAAACGCAATTCGTAACCCTCGGCACTCGTCTGTCGCGTGCCTTGCGGTTCGCCGCTGCCTATACCGGCGTTGTTGATGAGGAGATCGAGCCGGCTCGTCGTGTTTTGCACCGCGTCGGCAAGGCGCCGCACTTCCGCAAGCGAAGAAAGATCCGCCACGAGAAATTCGGCGGAACCGCCGCTGGCCTTGATCTCGGCAACGAGGCGCTCGCCGCGCTCGCGATCGCGGCCATGCACCAGGACCCGCCAGCCGGACGCTCCGAGCATTTTCGCCACGACGCGGCCGACACCATCGGTCGAGCCGGTGACAAAAGCTGTTTTTCCGTTCGGCTTCGTCATGGCTCCACTTTCCCCTTCACTGAACGATGTTCATTTCTGCTCGATGCGCCAGGCGCCATCCCAATCATCGGCGGGCGGCGACGCCGCAAAGAGATCGATGCGATCGAGCAAGGTCAATGTCGGGCCGTCGTCGGCGACGGCAGCGAGCGCGGCAGCGAACGCGCGCCGCGCCTCCTCCCAGCGCCGCCCCCGATACGCGGCGAGACCTTCGGCATAGCGCGTCCGCAGCTCGATCTGATGCGGCGACAGGGCGCCGCCGCGTCCCATGATCTCGTATATGGGCTGCGAACGGCCCTGGCCGACCAGGAAGACGCGATCGACTTCGCGCGTTTCGATCGCCGTACCGGCTGCCACGGCGGTTACTTCCAGCACCAGGGTCCGGGTGCCGTACAGTTTGTTGGCGCCTTCCAGACGCGAGGCCAGATTCACGGTTTCGCCCATGACCGTGTAGCTCATCATCACCTCGGGCCCGATGCTGCCGACCACCACCTCGCCGGTCGCGATGCCCATGCGGACATCGAATGAAATCGACACGTTGCGGAGACCGAAGCATATCCGACAATGCGTCGCGAAATTCGGGAACGCGCTCGACAATGTCGAGCGCGGCGAGGCTGGCGCACTGCGCCTGGTCGGCGTCGGCGGTGAAGGGCGGCCCCCAATAGGCCATGATGGCATCGCCGATATACTTGTCGATAATGCCGCCGTGCTGGTGGATCGGCGCCGACATCGTCGAAAAATACCGGTTCATCACCTTGACGAGGCCCTGCGGGGTCATCTCCTCGCTCACGCCGACGAAACCCTTGACGTCGCAGAACAGCACCGTCATCACGCGCCGCTGGCCCTCCGCGGCAAGCGCCGGACCGCTGATCAACCCGTCGACGATGCGGGGATCGACATAGCGCCCGAAGGTTTCGCGGATGCGCTCTTTCATGCGCAGCTGCTCGACCATTTTGTTGAAGGCCACCGTCAAATGGCCGATCTCGTCCTGCGATGTGACGACCAGCGTTTCACTAAGATTGCCGGCCTCGACGGCGCGAGCACCCTCCAGCAGCCGGCGCACCGGGCGCGTCAATCCGGTGCTGACGATGACCGAGAAGACCAGGCCCAGCGCCGCGGCGAGCACCGTCAGGAGGATGGCGACAAGCAAAACGATGCGCTGCTTTCGCGCGGTCGCAGCCGCATCCGCCTTCAGAAGGCTGATCATTTCGTTGCGAACGGTATCGAGCTGATGGTCGAGCTCGTTGCGCAATACGTCCACTCGTTGGAGGCTGTCGGCAATCGCCTTTTGGTCGCCGGTGTCGAGAAGGGGCAGCAGGCGTGCGATCTCATCGTTGAGGTGGCCGCGCGTATCATCGATCAGGTCGGAGAGATGATTGCCAAGCTGGACCAGTTGGGTGGTGTCGCCGAAGCGGCTGCCCTTCTCGATCAGGCCGTCGATCAACCCGCGTGCGGCTTTAAGCTCCGCGTCGACGGCTTCGCCTTCGGCGCGGAAATCGTTGGTGGTGGCGGCCAGTTGCGCGGCATCGACAGGAGACCGGTCTTTCTCGATCACCACGCGGCGGAGCGTCACCGCGCGCGTCAGCGAATGGATGTCGGCCCGCGCCAGAGCGGTGTAAGCTGGAACATAACTTTGCGTCAGGTCCTCGAGCCGGGCGCCGACCTCCATCACCAGGGCCATCGAGAGCAGCGCCGCGACCGTCATCAGGACGATGAGGATCAGCGCGATCGCGATGATCTTGCGCTTGATCGACAGTCGGATCATCGAGCGATCCTTGTTGCGGCCGAGTTGGGCAAGTCGGCGGTGCTTTTCTTGGAAGAGGGCCGGGGCGGAACAAACACCAATTCTGCGAATGGTCCCGAGGACAGAGGCGACCCGGATGTCAATACCTGTTGTCTCAAGTGCTTGCGGGACGTCTCGGTGACTCGACCGGCCGTTTTGCAAAGAGCCGCCTGGCGCAATAGCCGGGGATGAGCACATGGCGGCGTCGCCTCGTTCGCGCGTGCCGCGAAGCCGCCGGATCCCAGCGTGAAAAAGAAACGCCTTCGCAAGCGCGCGGGCCGCGTCCGCTACGGCCTCGTTTCTAACTTCGGCACAGCAGCCGTGTCAGAATGTGTTTGAGCGTGTCGCGTGGATTGTCGCCCATCGATTTTGCCCGCCAGGCGACAAAGCCGTCGGGCCGAACCAGCGCTGCGCCCGTTGCCGTCAGTCCGTAAGCGGCCGCAAAGCGATCGTCGAGATCGCGAATCCCCTGGCCGAACGTAAAGGCTTCAAGTCCGACTCCGGCGCTTTCAGCGGCGGCGAGCGCCGCGGCGCTCCAAACCCCGCCCTCCGGCGCGGCCAGCAATACGAAGCCTCTGCCAAAAAGATCGAGCGTCGAGAAACGGCCGCCGTCCTTCTCGATCCACAGATGCGGCGCCCGCGAGCCGGGTCGCCCGAAGGTCTCGTGCGGATCGGCATGAATCGCCGTGTCGTCGTCCTCGGCTATGATGCCGGGCGAGCGATACAGATAGCCGAGTTCGATGTTGAAATCGTTGGCCTGAGGTTCGAAATCCTTGGCGCCGAGATAAGTGGCCGAGCGCGTCACATAGCGCGTATATGCCTGCTCCACCGTGAACTTGCCGACCGGGCGACGCTCCTGCCCGTACGTCGCCAGCAGCTTCGCTCCGGCAAGTCCTTTCAGCACCAGCGCCAATTTCCAGGCGATGTTGTGCGCGTCGGCAATGCCGGTATTGCCGCCGAAGCCGCCATTGGGTGGCATCAAATGGGCCGCGTCACCGGCGAGGAACGCGCGACCTTCACCGTAACTTCGCGCGCAATCGGACACCGCGCGCCAGCGCGCGACGCCGTCTATCTTGACCGGAATATCCGGCACACCGATGCCGGCGCGAAGCAGTTCGACAAGCCGCTGCTCGCTGGTATCGGCCGCGGCGTTTGCGGCTTCCGGCTTCGATGTGTCGCCTACGGTATTGACGACGAGAAAACCCGCCTGACAATTGCGGTCGAGCCGGATAAAGCCGCTCAAGGTTGGGTTGATGATGTACATGACGCTGAGATTACGCCCCACCATCAAGCGGGCGACATCGGCGTGGAAATAGATCGTGATGCTGTTGGAAAAAACGCCGCGGCCGTCAAACGGTATGCCGCACAGTTCGCGCGCCCTGCTGTGCGCGCCGTCGGCGCCGACCAGATAACGGGCGCGAAGCCTGCGCTCATCGCCGCTTTCGGAATCCTTGACGATTGCAGTGACGCCGTCGTCGTCCTGCTCGATGCCGATCAGTTCCTTGCCGTCGAGCACCTTGGCGCCAGCTTTCGCGGCGCGGTTGCGCAGAATTGGTTCGAGGCCGGGCTGCGTGATGAATAAACGCCGCGACGGGCTCAAGCTCTCGACGCCCTCGTTGAGGCTCGGGATGAAGGCCGCGATCTGCTTTCCTGCAAGCAACTCCAGCGCGACGATGGCACCTTCGGGCGTGAATTCCTTTTCCGACTGCGCACGAACCTCGTCCTCTATCCCGGCGGCACGGAAGAGTTCGAGCGTGCGAAGATGGAAATGAGCGGCTCGCGGCAGGACTGAGACACCGCGCAGCCGCTCTATCACGGTCGCGGCGATCCCGTGCTGTGCCAGGAACATCGCGGTCGACAGTCCGACCAGGCCACCCCCGGCGATCAGGACCGGGGCGTCGAATTGCTCTGTAGCCATTGCTTTTCATCCCACCCGAAGCAGCCCTCCCTAGAGGGTCCGAGCGGCCTCGATCATGTTTTCCATCTTTGCCCGCAGCACCGGAATATCGCGCGCGGTGTGCCGCCCAAACCCGCAGGATGGCGAAACCCAGAGCCGCTCCTCACCGACGATGCGCGCCCAGCCCGCGATGCGTTCGCGTATTTTTTTTGTCGGCTCGGGATAATAGCTGCCCTCGTCAACGATTCCAGCCGCCAGCGACATGCTCTTGGGCAACTTCCCGAAAGCTTCGCGCTCGTTCCATTGGTTGTAGTATTTGACTTCGAATGCGGCGATATCGACCACGCCGTCGAGATGCTGAAGAATTTCGACCCACGGCGCGCACCGCAGGACACCGCTGACGGGCCGGCCTTTCAAATTGCCGTTGCACAAATGCAGCGATTTGGTCGCCTTGACGCCTTCGAAGCACGGCGCGATCAGATCGGCCGCCTGTTTCGCGGTTATCGCACCGACATTGACGAGCACGCCGAAGAACGGCGCATCCAACTGCACGTTGGGGCAACCCTCGTCATCAAGCATCCGGAGCTCCCGATTGACGATCGCCGTCAGGTTGCCGTGCTGCTTTTGAATCTCGGGAAGCTGATCCATCGCCGACACGGCGACCTCATAGAGCCCGACGACGGCCGCCTTGTTGACGCCTCCGGGCAGATTCTTTTCCCGGCGGTAGGCCGCCGCGTAGCCCAATCCATCGGGTGCCTCGACTTTTCCGGTTATGCGGGCATGAGCGAGATCGTCGTAGTCGAACGGGTCCTCGGCCTGAGGCTTGTCCACTTCCATGCCGGTAAGGCAGGCATGCATGTGCATGATGAAATTGTCGGTGTGATACTCGCCGCCGGTCCACTCGTTCAGCCCGAGCGACTTTTGCTCGGCGATGGCGCGCGTCGCAGCGCGCTTGAGGACAGTCTCGCCCTCCGCGGCGGACAATTTGCCAGCGTGGTAGCGTGCAAGATCGGCTTCGTCCTCCGGATATGGCCACCACGAACCGACCACGGTCGTGCGAATCGCCATAACGCCCTCCCCTGTTGGTGCGCGCCCGCTGTTTTCTCTTGCGGGTCACGGCACAGAATGGGCTTACGCATGCCGGGCGGCTTCCAAGAAACGGCACATTATTGTAAGAATTCTGACTCGCGCGATATCTGATCGCGCCAGATTGAGGGGCACATGGAAGCCGCCGGCTCGAGGGTCGCGGCAAAAGCGTCGGCGGCGTTTCCGATTGAGGAGACGCACGGCGTTCCGCTTTATCCAGGCAACCGGCTGTTGGCACACAGCGGCAACCTCGGTTGGAGCGGCATCTATGCCTCTTACGCCACGGAACGGCCGTGGACCGCGATCTTTCGGCCGCTCGCTCATCCCTGTCTCGCCTATTTCGTGAACCGCGGAGCGGCAGTGGCGCGGCGTATCGAGGGTGAAGCCCCTCAGACCGCGCAGCTTCACGCCCGCCACTTCGGCCTGGTGCCAACGCGCGCGGCGTCGCATTGGGATCTGCGCGGCACACCCGACGTGCTGACGTTGTATCTACGCCGCGAGATGTTCGATCGGCTCGCCCAGGAGGTTTTTGGTCGAGATCCGAAACGCGTCGAATTGCGTCCGCGGCTCGGGGTCACCGATCCGCTGCTGGAGCAATTGGCCTTGGCGGTTTTGCGCGCCATGCGCAGCGGCGAAGAAGGAAGCGGCCTTTACGCCGATCACCTGGCGCAAAGCATGGCGGTCCACTTGCTGCAAGGTCATTGCAGCGGAATCGGCGCGCGCTCGCCGGCGGCGGCCATGTCGATTTCAAAGCTCAGCCGTGTGGTCGACTACATCGACGTCGCGATGGATGGCGAACTGACATTGGATGCGATGGCCGAAGTGGCGGACATGAATCCCTATTATTTTGCCCGTGCGTTCCGGCGGCAGTTCGGTGAATCGCCGCATCGCTTCGTATTGCAACGGCGGATCGAGCGCGCCAAGCGGCTTCTTGTGGAGACCGATGCCCCGCTCGTCGACATTGCGCTTGGCTGCGGCTTTGCCAGTCAAAGCCATTTCGCTTCGACCTTCCACCGCAACGTCGGCGTCGCACCAAGCAAATATCGAAGAGGCTAGGTCTCGATACCGGGCCGGCCGAGCGGCGCGCAGCGCCCGGGACTTTTCTCTCTGTTGGGGTTCGGTGAGATACCGGCTTGTCAGCAAGAGAACGCTCGACCGCTCGCGGTCGTCACGGCGGTCACTGCATCCGCAACCGAGATTCTCTCGTCATGTCGGAGGCATACAGTGCCCTTGGTGCCCAGGAGAGAAATCGCATTTCGTTGTTGTCATTGAACAAAATCAAAAGGTGCGGCGGAATGGGCCCCATTGAGTCGTAAATGGAATATCCGGCGACCGCCGCACCGGGCTGTGACTTTTTCTCCATTGTGACCCCAGTCCAACTCCAAGCCGGCTTTGATGCGTGGAATCCCGCAGAGCGTAGTCCAGCAGTATAACATTCCTCGCGCCCAGCAACTTTCTGCAATAAGCCATGACACGCTGTGTTCATACTTCGGATGGACGTTGGGCCTGTGTTTTCCGCAAGACGAAGATATTAAAGTGGGCTATACTTCATCCGGGCATAACGCAGGTCGCGGGGCGGCCATGATAGCTCACTTTCGATCACTATCCTTTTTTGCCGTTGTGCTTGCTGTTTGGTTCGGTTGGATTTCGGTGCCTCTTCGGGCTAATGCGGAAGACGGGAAAACCGCTCTGCCCGAGTACCGAACTTGGATCGGCGATTTCGATGAAATGCAGAAACGGCGGCTAATCCGCATCGTCGTTCCCTACAGCAAGACGATCTTCTTCATTGACAAAGGCGAGCAGTTAGGCACCGCAGCCGAATGGGGCGACGAGTTTGATAAATGGCTCAACAAGGGCATCAAATCAGAGCTTGAACGCATACGAATTGCGTTCGTGCCGACCCCCCGCGAACAGCTTCTGACAGCCCTCAACGACGGTCGTGGCGACTTTGTTGCTGCCAACCTGACAATCACGACGAATCGCCTGCAAGAGGTGGACTTCACAATTCCTGCGGTGAAAGACGTTCACGAAATATTGGTGAGCGGCCCGTCCGCGCCAGAAATTAGAAAGCTTGAAGACCTTTCCGGCAAGGAATTCTATATTCGGAAAACCAGCAGCTATTACCAACATCTGCTGGCGATCAACGACCAATTCAAGTCACAGAAGCTCGAACCGATCAAGCTAACCGCCGCGGACGAGAACTTAGAGGATGAAGACATTCTCGAAATGGTCAACGCCGGGATACTGCCCCTGACAGTCGTTGACGATCATGTCGCGCAAATCTGGGCCAAGGTTTTCAAGTCTATCAAGATACGTCCCGACATCGTCATCAACGATGACGGCGCTATAGCGGCAGCAGTTCGCAAAAATAGTCCGTTGCTCAAGGCCAAGCTCGATAGTTTTCTCAAGGAGAAGACGCTGCAGTACGGCTTCGCAAGCTGGTTGCGTAAACGCTATTACAGCGACGATAAAATGGTTCGGCGGGCATATGCGCCTGACGATATGCAACGATTTAACGAACTCGTCGGATATTTTCGGCGCTACGGTGACCAATACGGCTTTGACTACTTGATGATCACGGCACAGGGCTATCAGGAATCAGCTCTCAAGCAGTCGGAGCGTAGCAAGTCCGGCGCCGTGGGCATCATGCAGATGAAGCCAACTTCGGCGCGGGAACCGGACATCGCAATTGAAGGAATTGAGAAAAGTGCGGAACGTAACATCGAAGCCGGTAACAAGTATTTGCGCTTCCTCATCACCAAATACATCAACGATCCGAATCTCGACGACAAGAACCGGACGCTGTTTGCGTTTGCCGCCTATAACGCCGGGCCAACTGGACTCAAGAGGTTCCGAGATAAGGCGCAGGCAATGGGACTTGATCGCAATATTTGGTTCGGCAATGTAGAAAATGGGGCCGCGGCGATTGTCGGACGTGAAACCGTCCAGTATGTGAGCAACGTCTACAAGTATTACATCGCTTACAAGCTCGTAACCCGAGAGATGGATGCAACTGAAGCGGCCCGCAACAACCGTCATCAAATGAACGCAAGGTGATTAGAAACGTCGCCTCGTTCATTTGGACGGTGCCGTTGGTTGCAAATAAAGACCGAGCGCGCCGCGCTGAGAGTCTGCACCTCTCTTCTGCCTTGCGCCCCGGCTGTCGTGCTCTTCTCACGGTCCCGTCGAGATTTGGAGGCTGATGTGATCGAAAAAATGAAATCCGAAATGTTCTCGCGTCGAAAAGTGTTTTCGCTGCTGGGTTTACCGATTGTGGGCTTTGGAGCGGCTGCTACGGCGCCAACGTCGCCAGAGGCGCAGGCATCGGGAGCGGAACGAACTTCGGGAGGCGACCAACAGCACCTTCGGATCGGGCGCGCAAATCGCCATGAGCGTTTTGCCGAGCTGCATTCCGCGCCACCGCGACCCAAACTGGCTTTGGCATTGCAAGGCGGCGGATCGCAGGGCGCGTTCACTTGGGGCGTGCTGGACCGGATGTTAGAAGAGACCTCTATCGACATCGTCGGCGTGACGGGAACCAGCGCTGGGGCCATGAACGGCGCTGTGCTTGCTGACGGGTTGGTGCGCGGAGGCCCCAAACAGGCCCGCACCTCACTCCGACGGTATTGGGAGGGAGTTGGTGGCATGCCCGGATTTGGCAGTTTCTTCTCTGGAATGTCCGGGGAGCAAGCTGCCACCACGCCTCTCGAAACCTTTCCTGCTTACATCGAGGCGATAAAGAAAAACCTGTCGCCCTACGACCTGCCTCCTAACGGCAATCCAATGCGGCCGCTGCTTACGGAACTGATCGATTTCGATCGCTTGCGTTTGCAGGACGAGATTCAGCTCACCGTGTCCGCAACCGACGCCCGCACCGCAAGACGACATGTATTCACCAATCGGGACATCTCGGTCGATGCTCTGCTGGCTTCGGCATGCTTGCCGCAGCTTTTTCGCGCTGTGGAGATTGACGGTGAGGCATATTGGGACGGCGCTCTCACGGGAAATCCAGCCCTCGGTCCGCTGCTCACCAAGATGCACGACTGCGATCTCATTATCGTCAGAATAGACCCCGTTAATCGCCCGGAAGCGCCGCGTAACGCACGCGACATCCTCAACCGCACGATCGAAATCAGTCACAATTCGACATTCTGGCTAGAAATCGGCGCGATAGCCGTCGTGTTGCGTTCCGCGGATGAGGGCCGATCGCCATTCAGACGTCTACGATTTCACATTATTGAAGCCAGTCCGATCATGGAAAGATTTCCGATGTCGAGCAAGCTCAACAACTATCCGCCGTTCCTTGAGTACTTGTTCAATTTAGGCCGGCAAACCGGCGACGCCTGGATCGCACAAAATGGAGAGGCGCTCGGTCAGCGCTCAACCATGGACCTGCAGCACGTGTTGCCGGGGAGCGTGTGGGACAACATCTGAATTTTCCCAGAAACGCTTTCAGCGCTGGTGCTCAATCTATTGCATCTACCCGCTTAGAGCGGCGAGGTAATGAACGCGAAGCTCAATAGTGCGAGCACAGGTGCCGAGCGACCGCCGTGTGAAGCTTGTGCTCGGCGACTGCCAAGGTCGGCAGGCGGTAGTAGCGGTGATAGCCCCACACCCACCAAATAAATGTTCCATCCGGAGGCGCCACGACGGTGTCGGGCCAAATGCGGCAATATCCGCTGTTGAACTTCACGATGGCGAAGTCAGCGCGTGCCGGAGAGGCAGCCGTGAAGCCGAGTACCAGCACGCCGATTACAAGAGCAAGTCTCTTCAAGGTCATAGTCCATTGCCCCGTGTTGAGCCCTTCTGCCGCCGACTTCAGTCACGAGCGGCGTCCAAAGGCATTGAACGATCGTACAAAAGAGTTCTTGACCGTGCAAACGCTCGGTGTGGTCAACCTGAGCTAATCATTAACGAGGGAGAGTGGCGAGGTAATGAAGCGCCTTGATACTCGGAAGGAAGAAATAAGCGCCTCCCTTTACGGTCGTGAAAGCAGGCAGGCCCTTTATCTTTCGTCGAATTGGGCGCTTCGGAATGGTTATATCGTAGGTGCCGTCCTGAGCGCCGATCATCGGATCGCGTTCGTTGCCTAACTCGTGGAAATTTGGATCGTTGACCCAAACGTTTTGGACGAATTCAAACTGGCGGACGAGGCTCGCGCAGATCACGAACGCCGCAATACCGCGCTCGACTCCGTCCTCAGGGGTACCCTCAGGTAAGGGGGGACCGTAGGTCGCTCCCCGGCGCAGCACCTTGCGCCGTTGATTATTGACCGCGGTATCACGTGGATTCATCCGGCGAATATGCGCGCCCAACGGGACGGCGTAACCTTGGGGGTCCATCTTCGCGTAGTTGAAATTATTGTTGCGCCGAGGGTCGTCGGCGAGCGACGGATCGTCTTTGTCGGGCGCCAGCACAAGGGGAGCGCCGCTTCGCCAGCGGCCCATCAGTTTCGCTGCGAGAAGCTCTTGGTCCTCTGCGGTCGGCCCCCCTTGCTCGCGCAAAAAGTCCCGGAACGCACCTACGTGCTGCTGGAGCTGCCGATACGCCATGTAGCTGCCGTTACGAAACAGAATCTCGGGCTGCGGCAGCTTTGGGGGAGGACCCTCTTCATCGGGATAGCCAAGGATGAATTCGCCAGCCTTGATGGGAGGCCCGGAGCCAGGTGTTGGCTCAATTCCGGTTCCCTCAATTTCCGGTGTCGTAAGCCGATCGCGGTAGCCAAAATGTTCCACTACATATCGGAACGGTATCGCCTCCAAGTCCAACGACGACAACACCTCTACGCCGGGCGTCCGCGCCAATAATGCCTTATGCTCGCGGACGCTTCGCTGTCTTTCAGCGGCGTCGCGAGCAAAAAGAATGGCAATCGCGTGAAGCTGTGGCCCACCAAGACCTCCTGCCCAATTGTCAGGGTGGTTCGTGCCGGTGTCACCCAAGACCTGCCACCGGGCCGCCATTCCCTGCCGGAATTCCTCTGGAAATGTCGCGAGTGATGCTTCATCCACTCCGAGGGCGCGCAATCCATTCCAGGTGAACGCCACGGACACCCATCGCTTTTCCAGATTGATGGCATCAGAGACCGCCTTGGCTGACGGCACTTTCTCCCGTATGGCGTCGAGCCACGCACGGCCTTGAGCGGGCTGCTGAAACGAAAGAAATTCATATCGACCCGTCAGCGCTGGTACGCGCGTGAGCAAGATGTACTGGATGTCGTCGAACTCGAGCATCAAGGCTTCCAGCGCTCTTAGCCGATCGATCAGACTTGTCGGCGCGTGAGGAAGATCGACGAATAGACAGCGTCGTTGCAAGCCCTCGCTATTGCATCTGGTCGAGCATCGAGGACAACGATGCCTTCACCTTGAGGGCCTTCTTTATCTCATCGGCGGTGACGAACGGATACTCCCCATATTCGAGAAAGCTTGGGCATTGATGTTCGCGCACAAATTTGACGAAGGCCGGAGGATTCGTTTTCCAATCCGCCGGGAACCCCTCAAGATTTTCAAAAACCGTATCGACGCCGGTTTGTTTGAAGAGAGTGATTGCATCTTCAGTATATTTATCAAAGTCAGTATCGAATATACCTTGATACATGAAATACGTGTCGCCGCCGATGTTGAAGAGGACCCATCTCAGATAGTGGAGCTTGAGGGGGGCAAGCACAAACGGATCGCCAGCAATAGCGCCCTCTATTTTTTTGCCGTATGACCGGATTACTTCCTCGCGCCCCGGTTTGATCTTCGCGATGATTGTGAATCCATAATTGGCCGGGGTTTTGGGATAAATCGGACCATAGCGCCCCTTTTCAAGCTCAAAATATCCCTCTTTCGGAATTGCCATCGCCGCCGGCTTTGTCCAGTCGCCCGCTTTGGCACGGGACGCCAGCTGTGCCGGAACATCCGCATTCGCTTGCGCCAGTTTGGTCGTTCCGACGGAAGGACTTGCCTCGGCGGCTTGAGCCCCGGCTCCGGCCGGCCCGGTCAGCGTTGCAGCTGTCGCGACTGTTGCCGTGCCGAGGAAGGCACGGCGGGTGGCTTCACCAAATCGCTCCTGTGACATGATCGTCCTCCTTCATCCGTTGTTTTAAGCAAGGATAGGCGGACGCCGTGGCGACCTATCCTCACTTTTGAATAGTTCTCCTGAACGTCACAAAACGCCCAAGACCCGGCTCCGTCACCATCCGGAGGTTGGCCATGCACCCACTACGTCCGTGTGGCCAGATTACTCCAGAAACGGTCCAGACTGTCGGTGCCACCGAACAATGTCGTAAACATCGTTAGATCAACCAGCACAATATCGCCGGCCCGTGTTCCACTTGGCGGCATCCAAAGGAATGTATTGAACTCACGGTTTCCCGCCTCCGTGAACGGGTGGGGATGGGACATATCCACCGGTTGTCGCGCCAGGACGCGAATTAGCTTCGCGTCATCTGTCGTCAGAGCGTAATGCGGCAGGTGCGGGTGGAAATTGAACGTTGTCACGCCGGTTAGCCATCCGCGGGTATCCAAGTCCCTCATGGCCGTCAGCGGAGCGATCTGGTTCGTCTCGGGCGCTCGCGCCGGGCGCAATCCCCATCGATTCTCCACGGGCACGCCCAGCCCCTTCATGAGGGAACGGGTGTAAAGGCCGAAGCGCTGCTGCCTCGGCACCAAGGGATCGCCGTGGTGAGCGTACTCCATTTGGCGCTCGGCCGGATCGCTGGACACGCCAACATCGTGATGCGGTCCAATCAGCAGACAAGTCCCCTCCCGCGTCAGAAACTTTCGTACCGCTTCAATTTCTGCGGCGCTCGCCTCCTGCTCCGTGATCATGTGATCCAGACCGAAAATCATCATCGTATCGGTGTCGCCAAGGACCTGCTCGTCCAGGGGCAGGCGCTGACCGGCTTGATCAATCCGCTGGTAAACTACAACAGGATTTCCCGTGGCCTCGCCAACGATGTTCTGAAACCGCACGGTCGAAAGATGAAATAATTCCAGCGTTCCAGCGATGCCTTGCAGAAACTCCCGCTCCGACCATTCTGGTGTCTCGTAGCGTGGCCAACCCACCCTGCGAACCTCGGTCATGGTCGAGAAACGATTGTCCAACTCTGCCACATCGCGATTGGCCTCCCAGGGATAGCTCCAGGTCCAGTAAATGGTGAAACGTCGTCGCCCGGACGCATACTTGCGCGGGACATTGATCTGATTGTAGGTCCGCGGAGAATTCTTGATAATGATGCTTGGCGCTACCGCTTTTGAAGGTGTGGCTTGCAATTCTTCAGCCGACATTTGAGCAAACGACGATTTCGCCAGGATGGGGCTAACTCCAGCGCCGAGAACAAGCCGGTTGAAGTCCCGACGTTTCATCGCACTCCCTCCCTGATCAAATTTTATTACTTTCAGCGGCGCGTCTCGTAGCCTAGCACACATAGACAACCGTTGCATTTCTCCCGCTCGGGCCACCGATAAAATTGTGGATGGGTGCTGGGCACGGTGCTGGTTACTACCCACCAGGAAGCGCTCTCAGTCTAGTGCAACCGGGGTGTTAGTAGCCTTGTTTATTTAGTGGGAGGGTCCACAATAGCTATGCGCGGAACTGCTAGGGGGGGCCTATGGCACGTTCTGAAAGACGCTCGCTGAGGTTACTGGTCCTGGGCTCGGCAATAGCGTTTGGAACTTTCTTTGGGCAGCGTTCGTCGGCCGACGAGAGCGGAGTTAGCTTTTGGCAGCCCGGCACGTTTGCTAACCTGCCCGCTGTCCCAGGGCCACCCGGGTGGTCGTCCACCGTAACCTATTTTCATGCGACCCTCGCGGGCGGGAGCAATGTCGCGACCGCGGATACGCTGCCTCGTTTCCCGCGGGCAACACTGACGACTCAACTCGACGCTGACATCAAGACGAACGTCGATATTGCGATTCTCGCGCCCGCCTACACGTTCGCGAGCCCGGTGTGGGGCGGACGATTGGCTTTCAACCTGTTCGTGCCTGTTGGTGGGGCCAGGACGGAAATCGACTCGTTGTTGACCGGTGCTTTGGGGCCGATCGGCTTCGGCGCGCAGAATCGAGTCAGCGATACGCTCATCTCGTTCGGTGATCCGGCCCCCCAGCTTTCATTGAAATGGAACGAGGGTGCGAACAATTTTATGGTCTACAGCAGAGGCGGCGTTCCCGTGGGCGATTACAACGCAGACCGAATTGTCAATCTTGGTAAGGGGCACGGAGCTCTCGATAATGGTTTCGGCTATACGTATTTCAATGAAGTCACAGGCTTTGAATTTTCCGCCGTATCCGGCCTGACCTATAATTTCATGAACCCACACACCGATTATCAAAACGGAGTCGATTGGCATACGGACCTGGAAGCTTCGCGTTTCCTGTACAAGCGATTCTTTGTCGGTGCTGTCGGCTATTATTTTAATCAGCTCACTGGGGATACCGGTTCAGGCGCGACGCTTGGTCCCTATCAGTCGCGTATTGCCGCAATCGGGCCGGAGGCTGGAGTGTTGTTCCCTATCGGTGAAATGCAAGGTTCCTTGAGCCTTCGAGGGTATTGGGAGTTTGCGGCCCAAAACCGGTCGTCCGGCTGGAATACTTGGTTAGCTCTTTCGATTGCGCCGACGGAGAAGGCACCGAAGGTCGCCAAATAAACAGCGGTGACTAAGCGTTTTTCAGGCTAACCGGGTGCGACCGCTTGTCACAATGGTCCAGGCCATGTCGATCGTGAAGGCAATTGGCGTCGGATCCGGCGCGGCTCTTCGGGGAGTCAATCTCACGCTACCGAGCGCAGATCATTGAACAACAGGCTATTTGTAGTCGCCGCGAGGACGCTGGGTGGCCAACATAACCAATGCTCCGTACAGACTGCGGACAAGTGCGTGCGATCTGGCTATTTGCGTCAGTTGCGGGCGTCTCGCGCCGGGCATCGACGCACGCCCCGTGAGGCTTCATGCTCGGACGAACCAACAGACAGCATCCGGTCGCTACAACGTTTTAGCGAGTCTCTTCGGCAATTCGGCGCTGCTTACCTACCGCGGCAGTAGACTCAAATAAAAAGACAGCGTGCGAGAATTGTGTTAATCTTTGAGCATGATTGCGGCAGCTTTAATGGGAGCGGCATTGTTGTGCGCGGTTCCTGTTTCGCTTCATCAATCTCAAGATAAAGGTCTGTCGCTTTCAATCGACAGGGCAGAGGCCCGAGTGGGACGACCGCTGACACCGGTGAGCGTTGCAGGCGCCCACCGACGCGCAGTGCGACGCTGCGCGGCCGGAGTCACTTGCCACTAGGGCTCGGCCTCGGCGTACCATGCTGCGCGACAGCAGAGGTCTCCTTGAACGGCGGCTTCTAGCGAAAATTATGCGTGTCGTAGGCGCCTCGCCGAGCGCTTTAACTGAGACAGCAATTTGCCCGCGCCGGCGAGCGACGAAGACGATGTGTCCACCGCAGGACTACAGCCCTTCGTTCGGTCCATCGCGACCATTCCACCTTAGGACCCTGACGTTGGCTTTGGGGGTAAAGCGGAAGTGGCTAATGCAACGCGGAACCGCGACGCTGCGCTTATCGCGGGTTAAGCGACCAACGCGGCACCCGACAATAGCGCGTGAATGAGCCAAGACCCTTTCCCTTTTTGCGGCTGAGGCAAGGGGCTCAGGTCAAATCATCTGAAGCATCGAATATCGGAAGGATTGATTTATTTGTCAGCCATCTACTATCCCTCTGCGCCTATTTGTTGCTCTTCAATGGCGACGGTCGCCGACATGTGCCGCGCATGATTGTTTATTTCTACCAGTCGTGCGTATCCGCGTATCTGCTCCCGCCACGACCTTTCATTTAGATGGAAAACGCGGGTTGGCTTCCATCCCAGGGCATTACACATGACCTGTTTCAAGCGTTTCGATTGGGACAGCCGTTCATGGGGCTTTACGTCGAGATACTCGAACAGGAAAAGGGAGGATACCCGCTCCACGTTGTCGTCATCTATGCGCCCTTTAACCCCGCGAAGAATTTCAATCCAAGGATCGGGCGGCTCCACATTCTGCTTCGCCTGCTCCGCGGCGTTGGCTTCGGCAGCAATTTGTTGTTGCGTACGAGCGGCAGCTACCTTTTCTAAAAACGATGGCATGGAAGTTTCTCCTTAAGTTGTAAACTCAAATTCGCCGCCGTCGATCGGCACCCACCAGAACGGCGACATTTGTTGGTTGGCGTCCTCGGTCAGCCGGGCCAGCAAATTCGCGGCGCGCGTTTCCGTAAACAAAAGCGGATGCGGCTCGAGCGCTAAAACTTCGGTGGCTTGAAATTGGTATCGGGCAGCTTGCGAGTGACCATCCACACAAGGTTGCCGCTTTTCTTCACGGAGTACTCGCGAAGAAAATAGAGCGTGAAGTAAGCGCCGTGATCTGGCACCGGGACAACCGCTTGCAAACTATCCTTGGCGCGGGTCCAACTCCAGCCGGGTTTCTGAAATGGCGCGTCTTCGCCAAGCAAATAGGCTATCTCAATGTTGGAGAGCCAGATCTCGCTTTCACCCGGCTCGAACAATGCAGGGAGAGCAACATCACTGCGATCGATCAAATCCAGGGTATGGCCGCCGGCTTTCGCCCACGTCAGTCGTTCAGTTTCTGCGGCAAGTACATCCGGCCTCTTCGCAGGGACATGGGGAGGCACAACGAGCGCCTCGAGCTCGGCCAGAAAGGCAGCGTCGTCGAGTGCGGCGCCGGCGCGTCTAGATCTGCACTGTTGGGGTTTGAACTTCCATGTTCCACGGCATCCTCTGGTTTCCCCGCACAACTGGCCGGTCTTTCCCCGGCCCCGCGCGAACCGTAGGCCCACCATCGTGAAAAGTTTCTTATTTTCGTTGGCGGTTTGACTAGGGCGTGTACTCGTAAGTGACGGGCTTCGCTCTAAGGCGCGCATGCGACAACAACCGGCTACCGGGGAAATACCGTTCAACGTAAGGAGTTCGCTTCATGACGCTCACAAGACGAAAAGCAATCGCATTATTCCCAACTAGCATGGTGGCTGCTTCAGGTTTTTCTCAATCTGGAGCGGCTCAAACAAAGGCCCCCCCGAGAGAAATCCAGACCCTTATCGATAATCACATCAACGGTTTCAACACCCAGAATATCGAGCTTTTCCTCGGCGTTTTTGGGGACACCGCCGTCATCATTGATGGCATCGCACCTTATCGCTGGTTGAACCCGAATGCTCCGGCCAATTGGCTTGCTGACGTAGAAAAGTGGCGTAAGGACCTTGGGGTCTCGCACGAACACCTGTCGTACAAGATGGGGTTCTGGAACGTGGAGGGCTCCGACGCGTACGCCGTCATAGCGGGGACGCTCTCGGTAACCATTAAGGCTCAAACCGTCGCTCGGACCGGCACCCTCGCATATACGTTTTCAAAGCACCGCGAGGGGTGGAAGATCGACGCTCAGGCGTGGGGGCGCACGTCGTAAAGCGTACAAGCTCCACCCTCAGCAAGCTCGATTTATGAGTACACGCCCTAGCACTACTTTGGCAGATTATTCACGCTGCGTCTTTGCGCAGATCCATCTTCGACAGTTCGGGCAACGTTGAGGTGGCGGTCGAGCAATGAGCGCGACGATGGCGTGACGCACGGCTGGCAAGCTTGGTTGAGGCGGTGGTCCGTTGATTGTTTTTTCCCCGCCTCACTTTTTTGAGGCGACGATGCTGAAGGAAGGCGAAGGCGATCATGGTCATGAGCGCATGACGGTGAAGGCCTAGCCAGGATCGGCCCTCGAAGTGGTCGAGGCCGAGTTCCTCTTTCAGTTGTTGATGGGCCTGTTCACAAATCCATCGCGCCTTGATGGCTGCGGCCAAGGTGCGCAGGCTGGTCGCGGCAGGCAGATTGGCGAGGTAGTATTTCCTCTCGCCTGAGGTGCGGTGTTCGCCGATAAGCCAGGCTTCGTCGCCCGGCAGATGTTGCTGACCCTTGTCCCTGATCCGCTGCGGTGGTCCGTCGGCTGTGCGGACGCGGACAGCGGCAAAGCGGGCTTTGAGCTTGCCTTTCGTCCCGGTTCGCCAGCTCACAGTTTGCCACTTGGCATTGGCCAGCATGCCTTCGGCCGGTATCGATAGAATATCTGGGACATGCCGCCGGCGCGGGCGGCCGCGCTTGGCAACGGGCCAGATCAGCCGCACGTCGACAGGATACATCTTGAGGTGACGAGGGATGCCGACCGCCCAAGCAAGCTTGCGGGCCGTTAGCCCCTGGCGGAACGGCGCGCTCAGCCCGTAACCGGCATCCGCCAGCACACAGCCGAAGCGTACCCCGGCCGCCATCACGCGATCGATCTCAGCGAGGGCGATCTCTGGCTTGGTACGGGCAGTTCGGCATTCGACTGGAACGCCCGCTCGCTTTAAACGCACCCGGTCGCCCGTCCAACTGTCTGGAAGAAAAAGGCGTAAGGCCAGCATCACCGGCACTTCACCTCGTGCCAGCGTCAGTGATACCAGCGTCTGGCAATTGGCGGTTTTGCCCAGCGCTGAAGCATATTGCGCAGCGACACCTACCGAGTGCTTGCCCTTCTTCGGCACCGCAGTGTCGTCGATCACCAACACCGCATCGCTGCCGCCGACCAGATGGTCGGCTTGAACGAGCAGTTCCGTCTCCAGTGGCGCCGCATCCCAGACGCCGGCAGCAACAAAATGATGCAGCTGATCATAGTTGCCTGGCGCAAGTCGCTCGGCCATTGGCAGAATGCTCTTGCGTTCACCAGGGCCGATCAGCCCCGCCACGTAAAGCGGGCACATTCGCTGCCGCGCCTTATGACCCTGGGTGTGTAAAAACGCGCCGCCTGTGATTCACTCTGCACTGTGATTCTGCTGCTGCGGAGGATCGGATGAGGCGCTTTGTTGAGGGCACGGATCGCGGGCAGGCAACGCTGTTTCCGGCGTGCCTGGCGGACTGGATCGGCGAGGATAATCCGGTTCGGGTGATCGACGCCTTTGTCGAGGAACTCGATCTGGCTGGGCTTGGGTTCGATGGGGTCGCCCCAGAAGCAACCGGCCGGCCTTCGTATCACCCGTCGGTCCTGCTGAAGCTTTACATTTACGGCTATCTCAATCGGGTTCAATCGAGCCGGCGGCTTGAGCATGAGGCTGGGCGCAACGTCGAGGTGATGTGGCTTTTGGGCCGGCTTGTACCCGATCACAAGACGATTGCCGACTTCCGCAAAGACAATGGCAGTGCCATCCGCCAAGTTTGCGCCCGGTTTATTGCACTGTGCCGCTTGATGGGTCTGCTGATGCAAGCCAGCGTCGCGATCGACGGCAGCAAGTTCAAGGCGGTGAACAACCGCGACAAGAACTTCACGCGCGCCAAGATGGAGCGGCGCATGGCGCAGATCGAGGAGAGCGTCGCGCGCTATCTTGAACAGCTCGACACTGCCGACCGGCAGGAACCGTCGGAGGTCCTCACAACCAAGACGAACCGCCTCAAAGAGAAGATCGAGACGCTGAAGCAGCAGATGCGGCGGCTCGAGGGTCTCAGGGTGGAGATGCTCGCCACCCCGGACCAGCAGATCTCGCTGACCGATCCCGATGCCCGCTCGATGGCGACCAGCGGCCGCGGCTCGGGTGTCGTCGGCTACAACGTCCAGATTGCCGTCGAAGTCGAGCATCATCTGATCGTCATGCATGAGGTAACCAATGACGGCACTGACCGCTCGCAGCTCTCCCATGTGGCCAACGAGACAAAGGCGGTACTGGGCGTGGAGCAGCTCGATGCCGTCGCCGATCGCGGCTACTTCAACGGCGAGGAGATCCTGGCCTGCGAGGAGGTTGGCATCACGGTCACGCTGCCAAAGCCGATGACCTCAAACTCAAAGGCAGAAGGCCGCTTCGGCAAGCAGGACTTCCGGTATGTCGCCGAGGAGGATGTTTATGTTTGTCCTGCCGGCGAACAGCTCGCCTACTCCCACACGACCGAGGACAAAGGCTTAGTCGTGCACCGCTACGCGACCAAGGCCTGCCGGCACTGCGCCATCAAGCAAAGCTGCACCAAGGGCAAGGAGCGACGAATCTCCCGATGGGAGCATGAGTACATCATCGAGGTGGTGCAACGCCGGCTCGATGAGCACCCGGAGAAGATGCGGCAGCGACGGGAGACGGTCGAGCATCCCTTCGGCACGATCAAGGCCCGGATGGGTGCAACCCACTTCCTGATGAAGACGCTGCCGAAGGTTGCCACCGAGATGGCGCTACACGTTTTGGCTTACAATCTCACCCGGGTGATGAACATCATGGGGGTCCGACCGCTCATGGCGGCGATGACGGCATAGCATCGATCCGAAAAACCAACGCGCCTCAACAACCGAGACGTCCTCGTGTGGCCTCTCCCCAGGCGTTTCTACACAACCAAGACCCAAACGCACCAGGAAAGGTTTGAGCCAGTGTGCAAGTTCGTCTTCCCAATCCGATCGGGTGTTCCTCATGGTCGGCCCTCCAAAAGCCGACCACCCATGAGTTCACAGAAAAAATGATTTGGGAATCCCATCACGCCTATTATTTTTTGCGATCTGCCAAAGTAGTGCTAGCAGGGTGTGGGGACGTGGGTTTCAGCCGCGTGGGGGACTCTACGGAGGCCGCTGGTGAGCGATCTTGCGGGAGGCGTTAGGTTGCCGGCCGACTGCGGAATGCGAGTCCCAAGCCCGCGCTGTAGGCCGGTGAACTCGAACAGGAGCACGTTGCCATTCGGTCAGGGTCGGCTGGCCGACCGCTCAGCGGGGGGATCCTTCCTTCTCGGCACTGCGAGTGCTTGCCGGGTAATGACAGGCCAACGTCCGACCGTGCTCCCGTTCAAAAGGTCGCCGGGTGACCGCCCCAGGCGCGCATGGTTAATTTCAATTCACGAGACGATCGCTAAACTGTGAACTCAAGTGGGCTTTCTTTTGAAGCAGCGCCACGAGTACGGTTTCCGATAGGTGGAGCAAGAGCTATTCCCCCGGGCGCCCACTGCGGGCGACATTTCCGACGCGACGACTACTACCGGCCAGCGGTTCGGCGATCGCTCTGCATTGGGACAGGTCGTCGGGACGGCTGTGGCATGAGCCGTCGCCCCGCACTGGTCACACAAGAGGACATGGAGCGTGCGATCCGCGCTGCAAAGAAGATTGGTGGATTTGAAATCGAGATCCGGGGTGCCAGCATACTGCTCCGCCCAACCGTACCCCGCACTATCGCCAACGACCCTGTTGCAGAGCCTAAGGAGATCGTTCTGTAATGGGCGACATGCCCCGCCCCCGACCCCCGCACCTACGTCGCGAAGTCACGCGGCACGGCACCGTGGTCTGGTATGTCCGCCTTGATGAGGGCCGGCGCGTCAGAATACGGGCGCCCTTCGGCACTGCGGCATTCACCACTGAGTACCAAGCTGCACTTAACGACACGCCACGCCCCGCTAAAGGCCAGCCGGCAGCGGGAAGCATAGTGTGGCTAATCAACCGATATCAGGACAGCAAGGCGTGGACGGATTTATCGCGGGCGTCCAAACGGCAGCGGCAGAACGTCTTCGGGCACATTATAAAGTCGGCCGGACATCGGCCATTCACCGAGATCACCAAGGCGGCGTTAATCGCATCGCGTGATCGCCGGACTGCGGCGCAGGGGCGCAAGTTTTTGGACACTATGCGCGGCTTGTTCCGATGGGCAGTAAAGCGGAATTGGCCAAAATTGATCCAACCGCCGACGTCAACAATCCTCCAAGCCTAAAGACGGACGGCTTCATTGTATGGAGCGAAGAAGACATCGCCGCTTTCGAGAAGCGATGGCCGATCGGGACGCGACAACGGGTTTGGCTCGATGTGCTGATCTATACCGGCCTGCGCCGTGGCGACGCTGTGAAGCTTGGTCGGCAGCATATCCGTGGTGGCATCGCGACTTTGAAGACCGAGAAAACAGATACAGAAGTAACACTGCCGATCTTGCCGGTGCTGGCGCAGACAATTGCCGCTGGCCCTTGCGGCGATCTCACATTCATTGTCGGCGAAAACGGGCACCCGCTGACCAAAGAAAGCTTCGGCAACCTCTTCCGCAAGGCGTGTCGTGCTGCGGGCCTGCAGCGCCGCTCTGCACATGGACTACGCAAGGCGGCGGCTACGCGCGCTGCTAATGCCGGCGCGACTGTCGCACAGCTTGAAGCGATCTTTGGATGGAGCGGCGGCACAATGGCCGCGCTCTATACTCGTGCAGCCGATCGTCGCCGACTGGCGATTGAGGCGATGCACAAGCTTGCGAACGAAACCGGAAGTTCTATCGCCGCACCTTCAGTCCAGGTGCGGCTTTCAGAAGGAAAAGGCGAGAAGAAACAACGGTAATTTTTCCAGGTGGTGCCAGGAGAGGAATCGCATTCAAGATCTAAATGGTTGATTACAGGCTTGATTTTATGCAGTCAAATTGGGCGATACCAACAGCGATACCAACAAATTCATCTCTAGGGTACGTGCGGGGTGGACCCCAAGATGGGCTCATGGCGCCGTGACGGTCTTGAAGGTGCCCAAGAAACAAAGGCGCCACGAGGTGGGCCCTAACGCAAGATCGGAGATCACCCGCGAATGCTTGATCATCAGGGCGGCGCGCCGCACGTCGGTACATATCGTTTTTTACGGTTTCTGATACATTGGACTCGCGGCGGATACAGTCGCTCCTGAAACGGCCATTCCGCAACGCTTTTCCGCCGCGACCGAATTGTGGACGCCCTGCGGAAGCCTACGCTTTGTCGATCCTGTTTCGCACGAAGAGAGTTCGCTAACTTTTGCTCAGCTTGTGTCAGCTTGGGCCCGCGAACTCGCTGGGGACAAGGTCCACGGTGATCACATTGAGCGTGATCTAGGACACTTACTACTTGAAGACATTATCAACGGTCGGCTCGACAACGCTGGACCACCGGTTGACGGTCGACAGTTGGGGCTTCTAATTATTACACCGGAAAATCGGGCCGGCTTTCTCGAAGGGCGTCAAGTGAGCGATCTAACTGTAGCCGGTGGCTTACCCGCATACATTTCCCATCGGATCGTGGTGTTTAAAGAAGCTGTGCTTGATTTTGCTCGACGACGAGACCTGCCCCCGCCCTCATGGTGGGTCGACGCGGCCGAAATATTGGAGGAACAAACGAACAAATCGGCGACAGGCGTTTCTACACAAACGTCAGAAGAAACGGCGCCGCAAGCTGCCCCTGTGGGGAAGACCCCCAGGAATCACGCCGGGTCAACTCCGAAGGCCGAAAGCGCGGGCGTAGTCCGATAAAGCTCGAACAAGTTAAGCAATCGATGAGGCGCGACATCCAAACAGGCCGACATACGGCGACGAGGTTGCGCGGCATGCTCGAAAAGAGCCTCGCCGAAACCTACGGCGTTTCTCGTGACACGGCACGCAAGGCACGTGCTGCAGTTCTGTCGGAAATTATCGAAAATTTAAATACCGACAAATAGCGCCAAACGACAAATAGCGACACGAATTTCGCCATCGTAAGCCCGCGTTCGCCATGAGACGCGGAGTAACGATCGATGTCTTTTTGCAACACGGAACTTGAGGTAGAACCGCTCGTTGTCAAGCCGAAGTCGCCTGGAAGATGCTCGGTTGCGGTAATACTCGAGGCTATCAGTTGTTAGCAGCCGGCGAGCTCGAAAGCTATAAAGACGGGCGTTCTCGTAAAATAACGGTCGCCAGCATCAAAGCTCTTATTGCGCGACGGCTCGCCGGTGTCGGCCGATGACACGGCATACGCGAAACCCCGGGCCTCCGGCAGTGCGTAGGGTTTCGACGATCAGTCGGCCTACCCAGCGGATCTGCTCCAAAATTAACACCCTTAGTCGTTGGCAGGTTTTCCTTGCTGTTGTCGCGCGCGCTCCTTCGTTGCTCAGCGTTACCCATTCGATCGCGACGGAGGCTGAGAAATCACTTCGCGATCGAGGTACCTCCGGGAACTGCAGTGATGAATTGTTGGTCTGCAGGTGATGGGGGCCGGCATGACCTCTCGAACCAGGCGCCCCAGCGACGGCGATACCGAAGCGAATGATTTCGGCCATGCCCGTGGTCGCCGTCATCGCGATGACCGAGTGAATTTCTTCACGATCACCGACGTTGCGGAACGTCTCCACGTCGCCACCCGTACGGTCCGCCGCTGGCTAAACGTTTAAAAAACCAAACCCGCCGACCCGGGCGTTAGCGCCCTGCCCATGCGCCCGCACCGAACGCCCGCAAAACTCCGGTAATTCAGCCTCCTGGCAGTCCCGGCGGGAATCCGAATGTTGAGCTAAAATAACCAGCTGAAACCCTTCAGCGCTGCGGCGCGGCAGGTTATTCCGGCCTTCCGAACCGACCGGTATCACAATCAGCGCGATGACTTGTTTCCGTGGCCAGCGTTTCGGCCGTCTGCAGGTGGTGCTCCAGGGTTGGCAGCGTCTCCTTTTGCGAAATCGGCGAGCCGGGTCCTTCGACTTTGTTTCTTTCTCGTATTTTGTCGCCGGACAATTGCTGAGCCGATCATCGCTCGGTTCTTAGTGCCGCGCGATGGGTTCCTGGCCGCCTATGACGAATACCGCACGCTGGAAGAATTTGCGCAGCGGCTTGAAGAGTCGCTACGCAAACTGATCGAGCGGCGCATCAAAAATGCCTCTGCCGGCGATTTGCGCACGGAACGCATCTGGCTCGGCGAACCGTTCCGAGGCCGATTAACCGCTCGTCGCAAGGCAAGCCGGCGAATACAGCGCCGGAGGTAGACAGTGGTCGGAGAGCCATTAATTCCAGATCACCCAGTCGGATGGTGATCACCTCACGAGCGTCGGGCTCTTCAGAGGGCAGATAGTTGATCGCAACATCGGCACCTTCTCGCGCATAGGCGATTGCGGCCGCCCGGCCCATGCCGGAATCGCCTCCGGTAATAAGCGCTTTGCGACCGGTCAATCGTCCCGAGCCAAAATAGGTGTTCTCGCCGTGGTCAGGCTTTGGATCCATATCGCGTGCCAAGCCGGGCCAAGGCTGAGTTTGCTTCCTGAAAGGAGGTCTTGGATACTTGGAAACCGGATTTTCCATTTTAAGCTCACTGTTTGAACGCCTGTCGGGTCGATCGGCATCCTGCGCAATTGTTGGACCCGCGGCAGCTACGCATGCGCCAATTGCTCCACCAACCATTTGCCGGCGGGACATAGCCATCACTCGTCGGTCCTCTATCATGTGCATACTCCGACCTATTCTGTTTAGAAAACTGGACGGAGGCCATTTGGTTGCGAACGTCGGGCATACAGAGGTCGGTCTAAAGCGCGGTGGCTTTAAGGAAACTGCAATCGCGCTCTGGAAGCTGGCTTTGACATGATCTATTCGAGCATCGCCATGCAGAACGGGTGCCGTGTCACATGACCTAAATTATGCCGCGATGTTGGCCTTCAAAAGCCCGGGAAAGGCTTTCAATACGGGACCGAAATGGACCGGAAATCGGCCGGGCCGGCAGCCGTAGCACTTGCCTGTGCGCTTTGCGGTTTCGCGGTGGCGCTGCCAGCTTTCGCACACGAATGCCCTGGGAACCCGGTCGCTCTTGGGACCAGCCGGATCATTTCGATCAATCCAAGTACGCTCCGCCAAGTCGGTTTGCTGCAGTATCCTCAGACGCTTCCACTTCGCGATCATGAAATCGTCCTGTCCTTCGACGACGGACCCTCGCCAGTCACAACCGAGAAAGTGCTGGACGCATTGGCGGCCGAGTGCGTGAAAGCGACTTTCTTCATGGTCGGAGATCACGCAAAAGAACGGCCGGACCTGGTCCGGCGCGCGTACCGGGAAGGCCATACGATCGGCACACATTCGCAGACGCATCCCGACCTGTCTCGCCTGTTATTCGCGGAAGCCGCCCAGGAAATCAATGATGGCATAAACTCCGTGGAGGCCGCGCTGGGTTCGCAAGCGACGGCAGCACCGTTCTTCCGCGCGCCGTACCTGCAAATATCGTCCGAGCTTGAGCAGTTTCTCTTTAAGTGCGACATAATGCTTTGGAGCATCGATATTGATCCTGAAGACTGGCGGCCCCAATCAGCGGAAGACGTTGTCAAGCACATCTTGACACTTTTGGAGGCGAAGCACTCTGGCATTATCTTGCTGCACGACGTGCAACCGCATACGGCAGCCGCAATTCCCACGCTGCTTCGAACATTGAGAGCGCACGGCTACAGCATCGTCCAGGCCGTCGCAGCGGATACCGAAACGAAACCGATCGCTATCAGCAGCGAAGCCACGGCAAGCGAACTGCGGCTGAAATGAAACCCGTTCAAGCGCGAGACCTGCGGAACCAGCCCGCTTCTCGTCGGTTATGATTTTGGTTGTTGGATCAACGACGATGATGACGCGAAACCGCCCTTTGAGCAGGAAATGGTGGCTAACCACTCGCATGAACGCCGTTTGTCAGGCGGCATCTCCGGCGCGTCCAATCGTCAGCTTCCTTCGCTGACGCCGCTGCGCGGCATCGCCGCGCTTTGGGTCGTTCTTTATCACTATTGCGGAACTGCTCAATACCTTCCCAATCTCGACATAACTCCGCAGAGCTATCTTATCAGCAAGGGTTATCTTGCTGTCGACATGTTTTTCGTGCTCAGCGGCTTCGTGATGGCGCATGTCTATCATCGTGCCTTTTCCGAAAGTGTGGGCCGAGCACTATCGCGGATTTCTAGTGGCGCGCATCGCTCGGCTCTATCCATTGCACGTCCTTCATTCTTCTACTGGTCGTCACGACAACCGTGGCCTCGCAATTGATGACCGGCGTGGCGACGGGGTCGTTCGAGCAGCCTTCCGCTGATGGGTCCCCGATCGTTGGGCGCGATCGTTGCTAACCTCTTTCATGCTGCAGGGCTTGGCGGCCGGCGAACTCAGTTGGAACTATCCAGCATGGTCGATTAGCGTGGAGTTCATTGCCTATTTGGCGCTTCCTTTTGCGCTTCCGGGGATTGGGCGCGCACCTCATGCAGTCAGACTTATTCTGAGCGTCGTTCTTTTTGCCGTGCTGGCGTGCCTTGCAGCCTTCACGAAGGGCGACTTGGATCAATGGGACGGCCCGATCACGCTGGTGCGGTGCATGCCGGAGTTCCTGCTCGGGACACTGCTCTACTTCACATTCCGCGATTACGGGGACCGATTTTGGCTCGATAGCGACCTGGCCGTTCTTGTCATCCTTGCAGCGACACTCGTGTGCCTGCATCTCGGCGCGCCTGATCTTGCTGATCGTTTCGCTCTTTGCTGCGTTTGTGCTTTTGGCTGTAAGCAATTCGGGGACGTTTGCCAAGATCGCGAACACAGGACCGCTGATCTGGCTTGGCGAAATCTCGTATTCGCTCTATCTGATTCACGGCTTCATCCAGTTCGCTGTCAGCAAAGCCCTGGGAGCATTTGGTATCCAACATAGCGCAGCCCTATCGAGCAATGAGTCACTAGCTCTGATGATAGGGATGCTGGCACTCTGCATCCTTGGCGCCAGTGCGACATACTCGAGCGTGGAGACTGCCTGGCGACGTCGCTTGCGCGCGATGCTGAGCGGTCCACAGGCAGCGCAATCTCGCCCAGCGCTCCGCCCGCGAGGTGCCTAAGCCGCGTCTCGGTACGGTTTAGCAGCGTCGGCAGCGATTGCGGGCGCGAGAGCACGAGACGCCGGGCCCTCCGCGTCGAACGGACGGGCGCTGATCACGGGAGGTGGGAAAATTGCCAAAAAGCGCCTCGATGCGTTACTCGCGAACGGGGATCCCAGTAGTGCCGGCGTCATACAAAGTGCGATTGAATCGTTCGCTCAGGAACTGGCCGGCGTAATGCAGCAATTTCTGAAACTGAAGGGGCGGAAAGACGCCCAACGCCTCGTCATGGGTGGCGGGTTTACTGGTAGTCGCATTGGTGAACTGGCTGTCGGCCGCGCTTCCGTTCTCTTGAAGACCAAGAAAATCAAAACTCAAATACAAATCATCCGCAACGATCCTGACGAGGCCGGTCTAATCGGCGCCGTTCAATTGGCGCCGGCGTGGATGTTTCAGGCCCACGATGCCATCCTAGCCGTAGATATTGGAGGTACCAACATTCGCGCCGGTGTTGTCGAGCTCAATCTCGACAAGGAATCCGATTTGTCCAAGGCCAAGGTATGGAAGTTCGAGCTGTGGCGGCATGGTGACGAGAAGCTAAATCGCGACGATGCAATTGATGGATTGACGAAAATGCTGCGGCGCCTGATCGGCCGTGCAAAAAAAGAAGATTTACGCTTAGCGCCATTCATCGGCCTCGGCTGTCCGGGTAGGATTGATCCGGAAGGCGCTATTGAAGCGGGCGCTCAGAACCTGCCGGGAAATTGGGAAAGCAGCCGCTTCAATCTCCCAGCGACTTTGTACGAGGCAATCCCTCAAATCGGCGAGCACGAGACGATAATATTGATGCATAACGACGCAGTGGTGCAGGGGTTGAGTGAAGTGCCATTTATGACGGATGTTTCCAGCTGGGGTGTGTTCACCATTGGTACCGGTCTTGGCAACGCCCTTTTCACTAATCGGCAATCTCAATAAAGCCTGTCCTGGCGTTTGTGCTAGTAGGACACGCACCGCCCCGGCTCAATTGATCCAAAGGCGGCCTTCTGCCGTTCCCTGTCGCTCGAGTCTCACGCGAAGCCCGCCAGGAAAGGAATTGAGAGCACTGTATGGTGCATTTCATCTTTCACGATCACGAGGCCAGCATCGCTATCGCGCGTGCCTCTGTGCATTTCGCGCGCCATTCGGCAGGCGTGATCCGGCGCCGCAGCATCGCCCGGCAGGGACGTGCCGCACGTGTCGTTGTCGACGTGGTCAACCCATCGAATTGTGAAATAGTACCGTGGCATCGTCGCCTTGCTGACGTCCGGCAGACGGGCTTGGCGAGGGTGCACCGGTGGACACGTAGCCACGCTTAGTTGCTAGTAGGGCTCGGTACCATAGGAACAGATGCCGAGCCCAGAGCCTCTGCAAGCGAAGGCCCGAAGCGACGTTAGTACCATAGCGGCGTGCGATAATAGTCGTACACCTCTTGATCTCTGGCGCGATTGGACCAATCCCAATCAGTATTGCGATTGTATTTTGGCGCGCCTTTGAGCTGGCTTTCCGTGATGCCAACACGATAGCCGCCAAGATTGATGTCATATTTCAGATTGGGCCAGGGCATTGGGTAGTAGTCTTCACCCATCCCAAGAAAGCCGCCGAACGAAACAACCGCGTACGCCACTTTTCCGCTGACCTTGTCCAACATCACGCGTTGGACGGTTCCGATCTTCTGATCATCTGCGCCGTAAACGGCCGTCCCTTCGACCTTATCGCTTCCAATAAGCGAAACTGTCTCGCGCCGTGAATCTACTGTCGTGGCCATCTGTTTATTCCTCCTTTGACGATTGTTTAACGTGAACGTCAAAGATGCTGTGCGGTTCCGATCCTTCGTCGTAACGCGCGATGCTTCGGCGGAAGGCCCAAACTCAAATTTGCGATTTTTTCGGTGGCACTCAAGCCGAGCGCTGCTGGCGGGGCCACGCTCTTGGTGCGTCCACCATCGCGATCACCGAGCAATGGGGCAGCACCTATATGTCAGATTTTCGACTATCCGCTGCACAGGGACCCGGTCGCAAACAGGCGGGTGGAAATTGGAAAACTGCTAGGCCTTGCCCTCTTACCGGAGGCGACTCAGCCAGGCGTCGGTGGTCGAGAGTGGTCAGGCTGCCGCCTCTGACCCAGGGGCCGATCTTGACGATCTTCAATCCCGCCACGTCATACCCAAACTCAATTGTGCGACCGACATGCGGCAAATGCGGCGCGCAAATGTTGCTAGCGCGCATTGAACCCGACCAACCAGATCACGATAAGCGCACATTCGAATGCCCTAAGTGCCGAAGCTCTGAAAGCTTCGTGGTCAAGTACAAGTAGTCCGCTTTTCACAGGCATAGGTAAGGCGCGCTAGTCGAGCCCCGGCGCGGTCGACGCCGGGACCCGTAATGAGCCTGGGCGCGCCGGGGTAACGGGACTTGGAAGCGTGCCCTGGCCACGTTCCTCAAAGTCGCCGACCGCAGCTAGTTCCAGTCGGGGGCGCGCCGTGGGCTTGACTAATCCATCCACAAATTATTTGCCGCTAGCGCCAGGCCCCGGTCCCGGATTTACCGATCCGCTAGTCGTTCCTTGGGTGGACGTCGCCGGATTGGTTGTCCGTGGGTTTGGTGTCGAAGGGTTTACCGGAGGCTGTTGCAGCGCGGCCGGAACTGCCGGGGGGAGTCTCCGCGGATTGTGCGAACGCTAATTGCGGCGGCAAAAGAGGGATGCGGCAGCAATTTTGCTGGAACATTTTGCCCGACGACGTTTTACGCAATAGCCTTGTGGATCTGGAAGGGGAGGGTGTCCTTGTCGACGTCACAAGCCGTAATTCAGCATTTGCCGTCTTTGCGCCGGTATGCGCGTGCCTTGGCCGGCAACCAGGCGTCCGGCGATGCCTATGTGGCAGCCACGCTGGAATCTCTGATCTCAAGCCCCAAAATTCTTGAATCCGACCCGAATCCGCGGGTGGCGCTCTACCGGCTGTTCACCGGGATCTGGAATTCCGTGCCGCTAAACGGCCAGAGCGAAGCCGTCGTCGCGAACTTGGCGCCGGAGCAGCATTTGACCCAGATCACGCCGCGGCCCCGCCAGGCATTCCTGCTGGTGGCGCTTGAAGGCTTTTCAGAAGAGGACGCGGCGCAGATTCTCGATTGCGACCTGGCGACGCTGCGGGGCCTGGTCGAGGAATCCGGTCGCGAACTCGCCGCTGAGATTGCAACGGATGTTCTGATTATCGAGGACGAGACTTTCATCGCCATGGATATCGAGGCGTTGGTTGAGAGCCTCGGCCACAGGGTCGTCGGCGTCGCGCGCACGCATATCGAGGCCGTCGCACTTGCCCACAAGAAACGGCCTGGGCTCATCCTGGCGGACATTCAGCTGGCCGACGGCAGTTCCGGCCTTGATGCGGTGAACGAGCTTCTCGGCTCATTCGAGGTGCCGGTGATTTTCATCACCGCCTACCCCGAGCGCTTCCTCACCGGCCAGCGGCCGGAGCCGGCGTTTCTAATCGCCAAGCCGTTCCAGCTTGCCGTGGTTTCGGCCGTCGCCAGCCAGGCGCTTTTCTTTGGGCGGAAGGCTCATCGAACGGCGCGTGACGGCATAGTCCCGACAAATCCCTGATCTGAAGTTCGCTTTCGTGGATTCATTGGCACGGCTGAGGTGGCAATTAAGCCCGCCCGGCCAAGAGACCTCGGCCGCCCCTGCAAGGAAAGGGTCCGGGCGGGGATCCCTTGAACGTAAAGGCCCAACCCAACTCCCAGGGAAAGAAACAGGTGTCTAAAGCACTATAATATAAGGACTTTTCGAGGGCCGCCTTTAGGGAATTGAGACAGCTTGACCTGCTCGGCCTTGCCGTCCCTCGTAAGGGAGTGCCTGTTCCAGTTTTGCCCTGGCGGAATGCGCTGCGAAACTTGGTTGGAGCGAGCTTGTTAAACCTCGATTGCGATCGGCTGGTGTTGTAGTCGGTTCCCCACTTTTCGATGATCTCGCGCGCCCGCTAGCGCGCCGAACCAGCGTTCGTTGAGGCACTCGTCGGCAGGCGGCCATGGGAGATCCCAACGATTCCATATTGCTGACATTCTGCTGAGATTCTGCAATGTCCGACTTCTGGAACGCCTTAATCGGCCAACAGCAGTGTCTGTTCGGAAAACGGATGTTTTCCCGGCACGCCAATGCGCGACTGCGTGACACTTTATAATTCGACCGTCTCGGACGGCCTTTGCGGCCAATGTTTGCAACGAATGTTTGCAACACTGTCTCCGATGCTTCTTCACGAAATCATCGAATGCCGAAATCGGTTCTGGGCTGGCGGGGAGCGTCCGGAAACGGTGCGGCGATTGGGTGAAGACCAGTAAAACGCCGAAGACGTCTTAGAGTGAGGTTTTAGTAAAAAGGTCTTGACTGGTATGATCGAAGCTTAGAAGCGCAGATCGCGCCGGCGACCGCAGCCTCTATCCAGCGGCGCCAAGCCCGGCACTTAGTTTAGACGACACAGCGGCGGGAAATATTCGCCAGGCTCGGAGAGGCAACGGGGCTGAATGCGCCGTCGCATCCGAACGGAAGTTTCTCGCGTGTTTGCAGCTGCGGTCCGCTTCGCCCATCGGGCATGACAGCTGGACTACGATCACCTTTAGTGGTCCGGTTTGATGGTGCGTGCGGGAGGGAAGTGAGTACGCTGGCGCCGGGAAATGTCAGTAATATAGTAACGCCGACGATGACAACGGCGAGCATCACTCCCGCAAACGGAACGACGGAAATCTTGCGCATCAGCTCCGCTCCGAAAATCACTCTGCCCCGCGTATAGACGCGAGCGGTCAATCGACTACGCCATCTGAACGTTTTTCGGCGAGAGGTTGTTCCAAGAGACGGCCGGCCTCACTGGTTTTTGATTGAGCTGACGGATATTTTGGACCAGCGGAATAGAGACTATTTGCATTGGGTAACTGCGATCCAGGTGAAGCGATAGGGCTGTGGATGTTTGGGGTGCTGGCGGTCGAAGTTCAAGGATGAGTGCGGCCGGATCGTGTTGTATTGGTTGCGCCATTGCTCAATGACGACGGTGGCTTCCTTCTGGCTGTAAAAGATTTCTCCGAGGCATTCGTCGCGCAGCTTGCCGTTGAACGATTCACAGTAGCCGTTCTGCCACGGACTTCCGGGTTCGATGTAGAGCGTCTTGGCGCTAAGTTTTGCCAGCCAGCTGCGCACGATCTTTGCAGTCATCTCCGCGCCGTTGTCCGAGCGGATGTGTTCCGGTACGCCACGTTCGAGCATCACATCGGCCATCGTCTCGATGACCCCAAAGCTGTTGATGCGGAGGATGATGTTGGCGCGCCACACGTGCTGTGGCGCGCTGCGATCTACCACGATCGCCTCAAGCCGATGGCGGTCGGCTCGTGTGACGTTCACAACAATTCCCGCTCTCATGTCCAGAGCTTGCACAACAATTCCCGCTCTCATGTCCAGAGCTTGAACTGCTTCGGACGATTTGGGAATCGTCCGAATGAATCAGACCACTAGCTCCTTTCCGAGCTCATCCTCTCACAAAGCTCGGTCCAAGAAACCCAGGTCAGGTCACCAGGGCCATCCCCGCAGACGACAAAAGACGTGCCGCATTTTGGCGTCTAACTGACGGCTTACGGGCGAGTTTCCTAGTGATGCCAGAAAAGCGCAAGCAGGATAATGATAGGCAAGGGAATGCCCAGCAACCATAGCAGCGCACCGCGTCCGAAACCCATTGGTCTTCTCCAAAGTATATCGCGGAAGAAACGCCGTTATCACCTAATCAGTTCCCACTTGACCTCGAGTAAGTTTCCTCCATTAGCCAGGTTGCTTTCTACGCCTTCGCCTCAGCAAGGACGTCATATGCCCGCCAGCAACCGCCGCGAGGGGAATGCCTGCGGATAAAAACTCGTACTGGTGTCCTAGTCCTGCCGGTGACCGCAGATTTCAACTTTGTTGCAGAAAGAGCACAGACTGGGTGCATCGTGGATATGCGATTTCCGGGCGTTGAAGGAGGGCAGCGCCTCGCAGGTTGCGCCACAGCCGTTTATTGAGATTGCCGATTAGTGAAAAGGGCGTTGCCAAGACCGGTACCAATGGTGAACACACCCCAGCTGGAAACATCCGTCATAAATGGCACTTCACTCAACCCCTGCACCACTGCGTCGTTATGCATCAATATTATCGTCTCGTGCTCGCCGATTTGAGGGATTGCCTCGTACAAAGTCGCTGGGAGATTGAAGCGGCTGCTTTCCCAATTTCCCGGCAGGTTCTGAGCGCCCGCTTCAATAGCGCCTTCCGGATCAATCCTACCCGGACAGCCGAGGCCGATGAATGGCGCTAAGCGTAAATCTTCTTTTTTTGCACGGCCGATCAGGCGCCGCAGCATTTTCGTCAATCCATCAATTGCATCGTCGCGATTTAGCTTCTCGTCACCATGCCGCCACAGCTCGAACTTCCATACCTTGGCCTTGGACAAATCGGATTCCTTGTCGAGATTGAGCTCGACAACACCGGCGCGAATGTTGGTACCTCCAATATCTACGGCTAGGATGGCATCGTGGGCCTGAAACATCCACGCCGGCGCCAATTGAACGGCGCCGATTAGACCGGCCTCGTCAGGATCGTTGCGGATGATTTGTATTTGAGTTTTGATTTTCTCGGTCTTCAAGAGAACGGAAGCGCGGCCGACAGCCAGTTCACCAATGCGACTACCAGTAAACCCGCCACCCATGACGAGGCGTTGGGCGTCTTTCCACCCCTTCAGTTTCAGAAATTGCTGCATTACGCCGGCCAGTTCCTGAGCGAACAATTCAATCGCACTTTGTATGATGCCGGCACTACTGGGGTCGCCGTTCGCGAGTAATGCATCGAGGCGCTTTTTGGCGATCTTGCTCGAAAGCTCTTCGCCAAAAGGATCCTCGCCGATCTCCCGCATCGGCATGCGCCAATTATCGATGAATTGCCGAAATGCTCCCTTACTGGCGCGGTCGCCGATAAATCCTTCGTCGTCCTTTAGTTCAACGTTGTAACTCGCGACCTCCACTGCCGGCAAACGCGTTGCGCCATGCGTTAAAGGAGCTCCCACCGCCGCTTGCTTGGACATTGAAAAACTCTCGACACTCTTATTTCTGTCGTTTTGCGATTGGCACGGTTGGCGCCGATAGCAGAGAACTTCAAAGCGGGCGGTGCGTTCTGCCAAACAGCCATCCTAGACCGAGCGCGACTATGACAGCCGTATAGGGCTGATTTTCGATTGTGTTGCGCAAGGCCTTCTCAAATGAACCGACAGTTTTCCGCGCGGCCCTTGTGGTGGCATCGGCCACTTGGGAGGCGCTGTCGGCAGCTTGGCCATAAAGATCTTGGGCCGCATCCGATACCTCACCGGCGACGCCTGCAGCCTGTTTCTTGGCGTCGTCAAAAGCACGGTTGAAATCGGAGTTTGGCGAACGGGTCTCTGGCATGTGTAAGCTCCGCTTGAAGAGGGCTTGTTCGTAACAAACGCGCGAGCATGGGCAAAAGTTCATCGCTCGGAACGTTTGATCCGATGGAGGGTTGCACTACGTGAGCCAGCTGGAAGGCCTACCATGGACAAAGAGCCGAAAAGACAAGAACCGGAAATTATGCCTCCCATGATGCCGCGGGGGGAGCCCGCTCGTAGTGTGCCCGAAATCCCACCGGACAATGCGCCGGAAAAGAGCACTCCCATACGTGGAGAGATCTGATGTTTCGCCAGACTTCAACTGAGTTTGACCCCCGCGTCTCCGCAATCGCGGGTCACTTAAGGGCAATTGAAAAGGAACTCGGCGGAATTGGAAGAAGCGCCAGCCGACGCGCATCCACAAGCGCGTCGGTAGCTGGCATCCAGATCGCCGATGCTATCTGGCCAATTCTGAACGACATCGTGGATCGTTTCGGTCGTGGCCAGCGTGCTGCAGCCGACGAGGCGGCCAGTTTGGGGAGTGAGGCCCTCAAGATCGGTGCCAGGGTCGGCAATGATGCTCTGGGTCGGATTGCAACACGGGCCAAAAACCAGCCTCTAGCCGCAATCGCGGTCGCTATTGGCGTCGGAATTTTGATTGGTGTCGCTGTTCGCCGGAATTAACACCACGATGTAGCATTCCTACTCACGATGTGGCCAAGGTGTGAGGGGCCGGGCAGGTTCCTCTAGAGCGAACGGCCGAGCGGACGAGATTCCGCTCAATTAACCCTCAGCGCTGTTCCGAAAAGCCTCACGAAAACGAGATCGACAAACGACGTTCAGGAAACATGCGCCTTTAGAACAGCGCAGCGGTGGCGGCAGTTGGTCGACACCCGAGATAAACTTCTTATTTCGCTATCAGGGCCGCAAGCCGCTCAACGAGCATATCTATAGGCACGGGCTTTTTATAAAAAACTGCGCCAGGACATTGACGCTCTAAGCCAGCCGGCAGGCCGACCCCACTTTGGAAGATAACCGGATTTCCAAGTGCGCAAAGCGCGGCTGCTACTGGCGTCACGTCACCGTCGCTGAGTTGCACGTCCAGGATCGCGGCCGCGATCGCGTCGGTCTCGAGCAAAGTCATGGCAGCGTGAACGCTTCCGACAGGGCCCACCACCGTGCCTCCGGCATCTTCGACCGATGCCTTGAGTGTGAGTGCGACAAGAGGCTCATCTTCCACGATCAAGATGGATGATTTACCGAGCAAGGAAGACTCCCCAAGGTTTGTGAGGTTTCAAGCATCTCAACGGCTTAAGCGTTCCAAAGGTACTGACAACTCGACAATAAGGCCGCCTGCATTCCAGTTGCGGGAAAGCGCGCCTTCGAAAAGAGCGCGCACGCTATGATCGGAGAGCACAGTCCCAAAGCCCTCCGATTTAGGCGGCCCAGTCAGCCTAGGACCATCCTGTTCCTCCCATCTCATTACCAGGGCATTGCCCTCGCAGGTCCACGTGATGTGGACGCTTCCCTGGTCGACCGACAACGAACCGTACTTCGCCGCGTTGGTTGCGAGCTCGTGGACGATAAGCGCGAAGGTCGTAACCGTGCGCCCTCCCAAGGCGACGGGAGGGCCGTTTAGGAGCAGACGCCAGGTGTCATCTCTGCCCTTTTTGCCAGTGTAAGGCGACAAGATTTTTCGTAGCAAAGAATCCAGATCGGTTGGTTGGGCCATTGCACCGGCCTCGCCGGGTGCATTTGGAATAATCAGCTCGTGGGCTAGCGCAAGTGCATCGAGTCTGCCACGAATATTGGCTGCATATTCCTTTGGCGTCGCCACGGATCGCGCGCTAAGCGCAATCATGCCGCTGGTGATGGCAAAAATGTTTTTTATCCGGTGGTTCAGTTCACGTACCAGCAAACCTTGATGCTCTTGCGCGTGCCTGCGCTCGGTGACGTCAATGAAAGTACAAACGGCGCCGTGGCGCTCACCATCGCGCAAAATCGAATTGACCCAATATTCAACTGGAAAGCTCGTGCCGTCGAGCCGAAAGAACAATTCGTATTCGACATGCGCAGGCACCCCATCCCTCGCTGTTCGATAGATCGGACATTCCTCTTTCGGATAGGGCGATCCATCGGGATGAGTGTGATGGATAACATCGTGGAGCTTCCGGCCGATGGCGTCCTCTTCCCGTTCCATGCCGAGCATTCTTAGGAAAGCGGTATTGCACATTGTCGTAACGCCGTCGGTATCGACGCAATAAACTCCGTCTGTCGCCGAATTCAGCACCAGGCGCAGATCGGCTTCCTTTTTGCGTAACATACCCTCAGCGACCTTGCGCTCGGTGATATCTTGCGCAACGCCGATAAATTGCTGCGGCTTTCCGTCGGCACCTCGCATCAACGACACGTTCACGCTGGCCCAAACCTGAGATCCGTCAGGCCGCAGGTAACGTTTCTCGACAATAAAGGGGACACCGTCCGCAACGAGACATCGCCGAAGTTCGCTGTCGGTCTCCCGGTCGTCGGGATGAGTAATGTCCGGCACGCGCAGCGCCAAAAGCTCGTCCCCCGTGTATCCGGTAATCTCGCAAAACCGCTCGTTTACGAGGAGGAAGAGACCGTCCAATTCACATTGGATGATACCGACCGCAGTCTGCCGGAGGATGCCGGCGAAGCGCTCCTCGCTGGTTCTCAGGGCTTCTTCCGTCCGTACCCTATTGGTCGTTTCGATAGCTGTAATGAGGACGCCTCCGACTCCGCTGGGGGTGGCGTCGGGAATGGGGCTATAGCTAACGGTGAAGCGAGCTTCCTCCCATTCGGGACCGCGACGCTTAACCTTTACAAGCAAGTCTTCAGCAAAGAAGGCCCCGCTCGTACCTGCCAGTATCGCCTGGTGCAAGGTTCTGAGCTGCAATTGCACTTGGGGCCACACTTCGTCAAAGGGCAAGCCAAGTGCCCAAGGATGCCTTTCCCCAAGGATCTGGCGATAACCGTCATTGTAGATCATGACGAACTCAGGCCCCCAACGTATGCACATGGGGAAACCGGATGCGAGGACGATGTCTACAGCTAGCTTGAGACTTGGTGGCCATTCATCGGCAGCGCCAAGAAGGGTTTTAGACCAATCCTTCGCGCGCACACGCGCCGACATCTCTGCCGCTGCGGGAACGTCAGACGTCGGGTGTTGCGACATTATTATGATTTGTAAGTCGACAGGCAAATTTAGCACGGGGCGTTGACTCATGTCGACTAACAAAGGGCGGAGTCGGAACTCAGTGGCCGCCTCTCTGGTTATGAGTCTGCCCCGCGCCGGCTGGTTTCGCGCATCAATTGAGTGCTGAGGAATCCGATCACGAGAACCGTTACAACGCGTTGCCAGCCCAGCGTGCGACCTGCCTGCATGGCGAGGCCGAGAATTCGCGGATCGAGCAACCGGGGCGTTGACCCCTCTGCCCGAGCGGCGCGTATAAGCATGGCCCGCTCCTTGGTGCGGCGGCGTGACATGGCGCAGACAGTCGCGGCGATCAGTGCAACCAGTACGAAAATCCCGGCCATAGCAAAGCTGGCGAAAGTCGCGCCCAATTGCAACGATAACCAGCCGTACCCGGCGGCGCACACAAATGCGAAGGCCGTCAGCGATGCCACAACAATGACCGCTATCCAAATGACCAGCCCGAATGTGATTCCGCTCTTGACCTGGATCAACAGCGCAAAATTGCCTATCCAGCGATTGAGCATTAAGCCTCGCAATCGAGCAGGTTTGTTTTTGTTTCGCGGATTCTTGTCGCGCTAAATTTTAGAACCAGCGCCCCCGGCCGTACCAACCGCCGCCGCCGATTAACAACACTATGATGATGATAATCAGAAGAGTAGTGGTGTCCATGTTGCTCCTCCCGTGTCGAGGTCACATATAGTCTTCGCTACAACGGACGGTGCATTCGGCCCAAAAGCCAGCCCATTCCGAGCGCAACAAAGACGGCTGTGTATGGCTGAGTCTCGATGGTATTTCGCAGCAGCTTCTCAAATGACGAAGCCGTGTCGCGTGCGCTGCCAGCCACGTCCGATGCAGCATCCCGCGCCTGGCCGTACATGTCTTGAGCGGTGCCTTTGACCTGTTTCACCACACCGTCGGCCTGGGCCTTGGTATCACCCGTGACTCGGCCGAAGCCTTCCTCTAGTTTACCGCCGATATTTTTGGCTGTTCCGCTAACACGATTCTCGTCCATGGTAGTTCCTTTGGCGTAATGCCGCGCCCTGATGACGAGCGCGGCTCACGAGGTTTCAGGGTTGCTGATGTTAAAGGGGCGTCATCAAGCGCCCTATAGCGAACGTCTGGCAGTGGCATATGTTCCTGCTATTCCGCTGCTTCCGCATGTTCGTTGATCATTGTTTCGGCGAGTTTGGTGAGTGCCTCGTCGGTGTTCTTTTCCTCCGAAAGGGTCGCATCGAGGAACCTGATCGCCTCGTTTAGGCCGAGCTCCTCGGCCCAGCGCTTCAGCGTCCCATAGCGCGCAATCTCGTAGTGCTCGACGGCCTGCGCCGCGGAAACAAGGCCAGCATCGAGAGCGGGCGAGCCCTTGAACTCCTTCATGATCTCGGCACCTTCCGCCAGGATGCCTTCGATAGCGTCGCACTTTTTCGCCTCTTGGCGGGACATCGACAAGCTTGAATACCTTCTCAAGTCGAGACACCTGACCTTCGGTCTCTTTGAGATGCTTTTGGAATGCCCTCCTTAACTCGTCTGAGTGTGCCGCCCTTGCCATCTTCGGAAGCGCTTTGCGGATCTTGCCTTCTGCGTAGAAGATGTCCTTTAGCGTGTCCTCAAACAAATCGTTTAATCGTCTTCGCGTTCATCGCCATCGTCGGTCTCCCAGGTTCGTAATGCATAGCTCGGCGCCTGGCCGGTGTCGGTTCAATGCCAAAAAAGCGCGAGCAGTATGATGACGGGAATTGGTACGCCTAAAAGCCAAAGTAGGATGCCTCTACCCATGATGTTTCTCCTTATGTGGTTCGGGGTGTAAGGACGCGGCCGTTCCAGGTGCCGTCGCGCAGCGAGCCGCCCTCAGCTGCCGCAAGGCTTGCCGACAAAGCGCCGAGCATGAGTGCAGCGGTCAGCCAAAACGAAAGATGCGCCGCGTTTCGTCTCGTATTATCAGCGGCGGCTTTTGCTTCCGTCACAACCACGTCGACCCGCCTCTCGGCATCTGTCTGGCTCAGGCCCGTATGCGCGGCTATAACTTGCGCAAGGTATGTTCTATCGCTTGAACTGAAGTCCTCGTCATTTCGGAAGTCCGCAGTCCACAAGCGCAAAATTTCGCTACGCGCTGGATTAAAATTATTTGGTGCGGTAGACGGGGCGCCCCCTGATGCTGCTGCATTGCCACCGGCTGCACTCTCAACAGCTGATGCAGCCGTGGGCGTCGTTCGAACGAGCTTATCGACGTAGATTTCGGAAGGGTCAGTCGAACGCGCCGCCTGTGCGGACGCGCCGCCAATTCCGGCCGCCGCACCGTTAGCCAGGTAATCGGTTGTGGGGCCGAGAGCCGCAGCGCTGATCAGCGTCGCTAATGCCCAGGCCAAGAAGCCATGAGCGGTGTCGCGAAAGAAAACCTCATTGGTGTGAACGCCAGCCCATTTCGTTCGCAAGCGGCCAGCGAGATAGCCACCGACGGCTGATGACATCACACCGATGATGATGAGATAGATTCCCGTGCCGACTTTGAATGTCGGCGCCGACACACCGAAATTGCTCCAGGGCGATATGGCCGATAGGCCAAGCCCGGCGCCGAAAGAAACAAGCAAAAGGGTCAAAGCTGCCGCTGCCACAGCCCCAGCAGCAACTGCTGCCCACGACACGCCACTCTGCGCGTCCACAATCGTGGCCGCAGGACGCAAATCGGATACCATTTGAAATTCTCCCAGAGGTCGTAAGGCTAAGTCGGCGCGTCCCGCAAAGGTTCCAGTGGATAATTTCGCTAGGGGGCCTGATAAGGAAGATGCCGCGCCGCGCACCCGACGTCGGAGTCAGGTGCGACTTTGGTAGTTTGGGACGGCTAGACGGCTGTCAGTGATTTTCTCGAAGCTGTGGAGCGAGTGAGCTCGGCCTTCGCTTGGTTTTCGCATAGACGACGAATTTCATCGATTTCCGCGTCGGTGAGACGCTCGATCCCCACAAATGAGTTATGCACCTTGCTGACCCGAATGAGTTCGTTGAGCTTTATTTGGATGGCAGCGGCCTCGAATTCAAGAAATCCGCCGTATCGCGATCAAGCTCGCACAACGGCGCATCCATCCCGCCCATGTCATCGCCTGGTCATTCTGGCGACGCGCTCACCAGGCTGAGGCCCGCAGCGCTCATCTCAAAAGAAAAACGCAACTGTAATGCTAGGCTCAGGACCCATTAAATATCTTGCGGATTGGTTGATTGATTGATTCATTGGCGCGGCAAGGAGTCGTCGCCATGGCTGATTTATTTCTGCTCTCCGAGGCGCAGATGCGCCGGATCGAACGGTTTTTCCCACTGTCGCATGGCATTCCCAGAGTTGATGACCGGCGCATCATCAGCGGGATTGTCTTCGTCATCAAGAACGGGCTGCGCTGGCGTATTCAACAAGATTTTTGCGGAACTGGCGCGCAAGGCTGGCAAGCCTCGACGACTGATGATCGATACGACCCATCTGAAGGCGCACCGCACCGCTGCCAGTCTTTTAAAAAAGGGTCTGTTCCCAGACGTATCGGACGCACCAAGGGTGGCCTGAACTCGAAATTGCACGCTGTGTGCGATGGCCAGGGCAGGCCGCTGATCATGCTGCTCAGCGAAGGCCAGATGAGCGACTACAAAGCACGCAAAAAAAAGTCCTTGCCAACTTGGAGCCATCCACACATGGCACTTAACGGCGCTTAGTGCTTGCTCCGACTTGGTCGCCGTTGGGGGCAGAGCGGACGCGACCAACGCGGGTCCAAACCGTCGCTTTTCACGGCCCATTGTGGAAATGTGCCGTTGAGACTTGCCGATTGGCGTTATTGGGGCCGCGGAACGTGCTATCTAGTTCCTTATGTCCCCATCCGATGGAAATCCGGTCGTTGAGCCAAAGCCCGACGCCGAACAGTCCAGCGACGTCACCAGTCGGGCTCTCCGCCAGAGAATTCGCCAGCAGGAGCTCCTTGCCGAACTTGGAGTCCTCGCTCTACAGGGCACTAGCTTCATCGATATGCTCAACCACACGGCCCGCATGACGGCTGAAGGATTGGAAGCGGAGTACTGCAAGGTGCTGGAATACGTTCCGGCCGAGAACCGGTTCTTGGTTCGCGCGGGAGTTGGCTGGGATGAAGGCGTGATTGGTAATGCGAGTGTCGGAGCGGATTTGGCTTCTCCCGCCGGCTTTGCTCTGCGCACCGGCAAACCGGTAATTTCAAACCATCTCGAAAACGAACAGCGTTTTAGAACCCCGGAGTTGCTTCTTGAGTACGGCATTCGCCGCGCAATGAACGTCATTCTTCAGGGCGACGGCTCGCCGTACGGTGTGCTGGAGGTCGACAGCCGATTCGAGGGCGAGTTTAGTGAGCAAGATGTTACGTTTCTACAGGGCGCAGCGAACATCCTCGGGATGGCGATCGAGCAACAACAATATCAACGCAAGCTAAAAGCGGCGCTCGATCGGCACCAGGTCCTTCTCAAAGAGGTCAACCATCGCGTCAAGAATAGTTTGCAAGTGATCTCCAGCATGCTTCACTTGCAGGCAAACGCGGTCGGCGATCCAGACCTAAGCGACCATCTCAATGAAGCGTCCTCCCGCATCTCGGCTGTCGGACGGGCTTATGAGCGGCTGGCTTATAATGCCGACTACGAGAAGATCGATCTGGTTGCCTATCTTCGGGAGGTCATTGATGACCTGAAGGTCGCAGTCGCTCCGTTCAAAATCCACCTCGACGCGCCGGGAGTAATCGAATTCGCCGCTGATCGCGCCATCCTCGTAGCACTCATCATCAACGAACTCGTTTTGAACGCCGGAAGGCACGCTTATCCCGCTCGCCCAGACGGTTCAATCTGGGTGCGGATCGTGCTTACCGAGAAGAGCTCTGTATTAGTATCCGTGCGCGACGAGGGTCTTGGTCTCCCCGCTCAATTTGACCCGACGACGAGTAAGCGGCTCGGCACGCGCGTGGTCACCTCGCTTGCGAAGCAGCTGGGCGCAGAGCTCACGCGGCCACCGGTGGCTAAGGGCACCCATTTTGCCCTGTTCGTTCCTCTAGAGCCCAACGCACATCAGTAACCGCCGTCGAGGGGTACGGACGAGGGCGTGGCTTGTCGTGCGTGCCACTCTGACCTGGCGGATATTTTGGACCAGCGGAATAGAGACGATTGCAGCGGGTAACTGCGATCCAGGTGAAGCGATAGGGCTGTGGATGTTTGGGGTGCTGGCGGTCGATAGTTCACGGATGGGTGCACAAATGAAAAAGCTGCTGGAACCGATTTAGGCTACGCCCCCTTGTCAATGGTCCACCTAACAGCAACCGGAGACATCCAATGGCCAAAGACGAACACAACAAAGCGGCGGAACACCATGAGACCGCCGCCAAATCCCATCGCGCTGCGGCCGAACAACACGGCAAAGGCGACCACGCAAAGGGCAAAGAACACTCGACCAATGCGCAGCAACATTCTCAGAATGCTCGCCAACTTAGCGAACAAGCCCACAACAAAGTCAGCAGCAGAAGTAACCGAAAAGCTCGTCCTGACGATTTCAGAGGCCCGACGCAAATCGGGCCTCTCAAGCATTCTTACAAAAAATGTCCCGCCGGAACGCGATCGCCTCGTCGGGTTGGTGTACCATTCATGCAACAATTCATGCAACATCGGCTGGCACTTCGGGCTGTAGCTTCGTGCGCCTCCGATGGACGGAGCCAAAACCAGAGGCGCCGGCGACCCCAACGCTCTGAGCGGACAACTTTTGAAACAACGGAGTGCAACAGGAGGATTCGACGTGGCCAAGAAAAATACGATCCAAAGCCGGCAGCCGGTTTCGCGAGATCAGTTGGCAGATCTTCTGAATGAAGACCTTTCCCGAGAATATCAGGCTATCATTTCTTACGTGGTGTATTCTCAGGTGTTGAAAGGTGCCGAGTACATGAACATTGCCGACCAGCTGGAGCTGCACGCTCAGCAAGAGCTAAAGCACGCTTTGTTACTGTCACGCCAGATTGACTATCTCGGCAAAATGCCAACTGTGATCGCCAAGCCCGTCCGAACTTCGGAAACGGCCAAAGAGATGCTGCGGTTTGATCTAGAAAACGAGAACGAAACGATCAGACAATATCGCGAAAGGGTACGCCAATGTGAATCCCTTGGGGAATTCGCCTTGGCCGAACAGATTCGCCAGATACTCGTAGACGAGCAAGACCACCAAATTGATTTGGCGACAGCGCTCGGGGAGGAAGTGCCCAATGTCGACAACGCAACTTGATATTTCCCCAATGCCAAGACACGTGCATGTCGTCTGATTTCGGTCGAGTGCAGAAGGGGCAGTTCATTTGGTTCGTCACGACGCTTTTCCCGATCCCCAAGTCAAAATCCCCTGATCATGCCCAACGCCTTCCGCCCTTTCTTCTTCCTGCTGCGGCTGCCGGCCTGGCGCCACGTCACTGCACGGTCTGCGCTTAATTTGCTTTTGACCGAACCGTATTAGCACCGGAACCAAGAGACCAGATGGCGGTTGAATGGACAGACCGGGCTTGTTCGTTGCACCCGTGCGGGAAGAGGTGGCCCTTCCCGGAGAGGATTAATCCATGACTGGGTTTGAACGTTTGCTGGTAGCCGCCTGCACAGAATTGCCCGAGTGTCGGTGTGGGAACGAAATGCAAATCGCCAGAATTGAACGACTTCCAGAACGCGGCGACGCATGCATCTCAGTCTACGATTGCCCGACATGCCGCCATGAGATGCGACTTACTGTGTGGGCTAGTGACACAGTGGCCAGGGCCTCTTTAGCTAGTGGCCTTTCGACTTGTAGAATCAACGGGGCGCGACTAGCCGCGTAACTAACAGGCGCACTTAAGGCTTCAAGATGAGCGAGATTGTTGCTTCGTCTCCCGACCAGACCGGTCCCGGCGAAAATGATCACGAAACTGGTCAAGATGACGCCGACGCCATCACGACGGGATCGCCATCATGAAGGCGATTCTCAGGGGCGGTGGAGCGACGCTCAGAGCCGCGGGGACTTGTCGCATTTTCCGGAGGGGCTGATTCACTTTGTATTGTAGTGGGCGCATGACGAAAACGGGAATGGACTTGCATGTTATTAGCGCTCCCTGTTCCCCTTGTTTTGAAATCATGTAGCTGGTTGGACCGGAAACGGCTCGCTGGGAGCGTAGTTCTCATAAGAACCTCACAAGGAGAAACCTATGAGAAAGTCATTTCATTCCGCAAAGCCGTTATAGCAGCAATTGCTGACGGATCTCTGTTGCCGCCGCAATTGGTACTGACCACGAAGTTTTCAGAGTTTCGGCACATAGGTCATTCGAATGTGCGCTTATCGTGATCTGGTTGGTCGGGTTCAATGCGCGCAAGCAACATTTGCGCGCCGCATTTGCCGCATGCCGGTCGCACAATTGAGTTTGAGTATGACGTGGCGGGATGGAAGATCGTCATGATCGGCCCCTGAGTCAGAGGCGGCAGCATGACCACTCTCGACCACCGACGCCTGGCTGAGCCGCCTCCGGTAAGTGGGCAAGGCCTAGCAGTTTTCCAAGATTTCCACCCGCCTGTTTGCGACCGGGTCACTGTGCAGCGGATAGTCGAAAATCTCAGGGTGCTAGAGGGTCAGGAGCGCAAGGACCAGGGAAGAACGCCGAGCCAAAACGTGCGAGACTCGAAAGGGATAAAACTCCCAACGGACCCAGACGAGTCGAAACTCCGACCGGAGGTTTTTTGTTGGCCAATGCCTGGAACCGTGTCCGCGGGATTTGCATTGGGTGTAGTCGAAGGAGCCATCAGGGAGCGTATCGTGAGTTCGGCGAAAGAATGTCGAGAGTTCGGTTCCGAATGTATGGAGTGGGCAAAGACTGCCAAGTCCGATCGGGAGCGCCAGATTTTCTTGCAGATGGCACGGACGTGGCTCTACGCCGCTGCGAGCCTGGAGGGCCGGCTACGTGCACCATCTTGCCGCGCGCCGTTTGCTCCGCAGTAAACCGGCTTCAGCATTTCATACTGGTCTAACGGCTGCGCTTTGGAAATTCGGGCGCATTGACGAGGCCAGGGCCGCCGACGAGCGCGTGCTTTTGCTACAGCCCAACTTCAGCAGCGGAGGACAATGCTCCGCGGTCGGTGCGGTGCCCGCGCTGGCCGCGCCTCTCATCGAAGCACTGCGCTCGGCGGGGTTACCTGACTGCAGGCCGACGTGAAATTACTTGCGAGCTCACGGGTGATAGCAGACAGGTCGACGGCCTCGTACCTCGCCTGCGCACGATCGGCTTCGATGCGCGAGAAGTCGAGCAGCGTGTTTACAAGTTTAAGCAGGCGGAGTGTGTTGCGATAAACGAGTTCTACTGTTTCATGCTGTTTTTTGCTCAACGAGCCGTCCTTCAGGACGTCTTCAATCGGGCCTAAGATCAGCGTCAGCGGAGTGCGAAACTCATGGCTTACATTCGAGAAAAATCTTGTCTTGGTCCTATCAATCTCTGCTAAGGCTTCGGCCCGTTTGCGCTCCGTCTGATAGGCGATAGCGTCTGCAAGCGTTGATGCCACCTGAGATGTCAGGAGATCGATAAAAGAACGATAGCTTTGATCGAGCCGCTTGTGAGGGTTTAAGCCAATGACTAGGATTGCGGTGGCACGCGTGGCACCAGGAAGAAACACCGGGGCTAAGTACACCTGTTCGGGCGAACATGACCAGGCACCCCAGGGCAAGGAGCGTTCGGCTACATTATCTAAAACGAGAGGACGCACGGCCGCGGCTTTGAGCGGCCACTCACATTGATGTGAGGTAATCTCAATGGGGCTATTCTGATCACCTGCATTAATGCCTGTTGTAGTGGACACTAGCCGGGCCTGCGAACCATCGTCCGAGATCAGGTAAATTAGCGCGAAAGGTACGTCCCAACCATTTTGACCGAGTATTTTTCCTGCGCTGAGGCAAGCATTCTCAACGCTTTCAGCATGTGGCAGGGCCGCAAGCTGGCGCAGTGTCTCAAGGCGGCGGCCGCCGATGACCTTGTCAGTAGTTTCCAGAACGGGGCAAAATACACCTCCGACGGCACCCATCTCGCCGTATATTGGACTATAGGAAAAACTGAAATAGCACTCCTCAGGGTAGCCGTTGCGCTCCAGCAACAATAAAAGGTCATCCGCGGGAGTCGCCTTTCCTTCTTCGAGTACCCGATTAAGCATCGGCCCGATAACGTGCCAAATCTCGGGCCAGCATTCCTGTCCTCTTTGGCCGAGCGCTTGCGGGTGCTTATTTCCTAGGATGGTTCCGTAGGCATCATTATAGAGCTTGACTAGGTGGGGACCCCACCAAATCAGGATTGGGAACGAGCAGTTAAGACAAGTGCTGACGGCAGTCCGAAGACTCTGCGGCCAATCATCGAGCAGCCCCAGCGGGGTCTCAGACCAGTTTTTCGCGCGCATAAGCGCGCCCATTTCGCCACCGCCCGCCAGGAACGGGTAGACCGGCAAATCCACGGCCCCGCTGTAACTAGTAGAAGACATAATCTCTTTGATTTACGCGACGCTCAGTAAACTCGCAACACGTGAGCCGGTAACGGTTCCAGAAGGACATCCATCTGGCGGCCGGCCTGTTTACCTCCGCCCGCCAAAGCTCAGTGAAATTCACTCTGCTGCTTCGCGCGCAGCGTCACGCACGCTGCTCGCGTTATGCACGACACTTTTGACATTCGTTGAAAGATTTTCGGGGAGCGTTGCACTTAGTTTGGCGATCAACCCCGTCGGCTCAAATGTCGTCTCGACTGTTCCCCCGAACTGGGCCAATGCCTGTGACAGCAGCCGCATTCCGAAACCGTCCTTGGCGGGTGTGTTTACGATCGGACCTCCGGTCTCACGCCATTCAAGGCTCATACGTCCGTCGGAAATCGACCAACTGATTGCGACCTGGCCAGTCTTGGTCGATAAGGCCCCGTATTTTGCTGCGTTGGTAGCGAGCTCGTGGACCAGCAGTGACATCATCGTCGCCAACTTAGGTGCGAGAAGAATGGCCGGCCCCGCAATCGCAACTCGGGAGGTTTCGTAGGGGCGAAGCTCGGCGGCCAGGATTTCCTCTAGGCGAGCCCCTTGTCCCTGCGTCGCAAGGATAAGATCATCGGTGGCCGACAATGCAGAAAGACGACCTACGATAGCGTCTCTCGTCTGCGCGTCGTCGCGCAGCTGGAAACTTATGATGGACTGGATCGTGGCGATCTTGTTCTTTAGTCGGTGTGCAAGTTCTTCAACGGTAAGCTTGCGAAATTTCTCTTCGTCTTCTAGTCGGTTCGTGAGGCTTCGGTAGTGCTCTGCCGCCCATACGATAAGCAAGCAAGCAAAAAAATATACTAGCTCACTCCCGACTTGTCCGGATGTTCGGAACAGGAAAGTGAAATGTGGGGTCATAAACGCCCACCACGTTATCAGGCCGCTTAAGACCGCCGCGTACATGCCAGCGCTCACTCCCCCGAGGAGGGCCGCAAAAAGCACTGCGGGGTAGAACGTCGTAAAGACCTGACTGTCTTCGCTAATCAACCCGAGTAAGAGGTGAAGAAAGCCGGCTACAACGACGCAAAGTGTCGCTAACGCATATGCCGCAATAGAATGTGGGGGAACGCGCCATTGCGCGATGCCGAATTTTCCTCGCGCAGTTGTGCGATGTTCGTTGTTTTTTTGGGAACGAGAACTCATGCGCACGCCATAGCTTAATGCAAACTGCTATGAGCATCTGAGCGCCAGAAGCAGTCAAGTCCGTCTTAGTATAAGAGCAAAGGCGCTCAACGCCTGATTTGGCTAATTATGTTACTTACGGGAATTTGGCGCTTTCTGCGGCCGTTGTCGCCATCCTCCAGCACACCGAAATCAGACGATTTTTTGCTACTGGTCGCCACGTTAAGTCCCGCGCTTGCGAGCCCGAGACGGAACAGTTCGCGTACCGCAGCAGCGCGACTTGGCATTCGCTGCTTGAAACGAAAATCATCTACCGCAAGGAGTTCCGCCGGCGACAACATGATCTGTAGGCGTTCACCGCGATTGAGATTGCCCATTACAAGCTCCGAGAAAAGATAAATCCTTGTTTTCTAATTAGCAAAATACATCACTTACTCATCTTGAGGCAAGGGGAAAACAACGACTTTAAAATCAGTGGGTTAACTCGCCGGCCGTGTACGTTTCCGTACCGAAACAACGCCATGGCGTTGAAGCACACGCTTTCCCAGTCGGTTCCCTACGCCACGCATGTCGGTTCGGGGGCCAGGAGCAGAAGTAGACGCGTGAGATTGCAAATGGCAGAGACGCGGTAGACATGTGTATGAGAGTTTTGCCGCGTTCAGCACGGTAGCGTACAAAGGTGGACAGTTCGGGATGGCCAAAAGACGCTTGGGCCTATCCAATAAGCCGCCGATATTCCTTTTCGGGGACGCCATAGGAACCCCGCGCCATCCGCTCTATGCCCTTGCGGTCGCGCACGACGATTTGGTTTCGTCCGGTGCCGATCAATTTCTGATGCTTGAGACTTTGTACCGCTTCCGTGACGCTGGGCCGTCTTACAGCCAGCATCAATGCCAGGAATTCATGCTTCAACGGCAGCGTATCGTCGTTAATTCGGTCATGGGCCATCAAAATCCATCGCGCCAGACGCTGGTCAACATGGGCACGCGCGTTCGCCACAGCAGTGTGGGTCGTCTGCACCATGAATACCTGCGCGAATTTGAGCAAAAAGGCGCGCAAAGACTCACTGGCTTTCATAGCTCTGCGCAACTCCTTGGCCGCGATCCGTTGCCCTTCTCCGGCGACCTGGAACAGCCGGTCCGCGCCACGCGCCACAACTGGTCGGGCGGTAGTGTCCAGAATCTTTCGCACATTTGATCAGGCGGCGGCTTTGGTTTGCATCGCTTGCGGCTGATAGAGCGGCCGCATATTCATGTAGCATGGCTTCATCGAACTGGATCACCTGACCCTTCGGCTTTCGGCTTCTCGTCGCTGATCGATTGTATCCATGCTTCTGGAGCGACATATTCGAAATCACGCAGCACATTATCTACAACATCTACAGCGCCATTCAACAACGATGGTGCTGTCCGTTAATGTAAGGTATCTATTAAGGGAACCCTGTCCGTATTGGTGATGTTCCGCGTAGAGTACTCGGTGCACTTTAAGCGCAAGCATATTGCATTAAATATTCCGGAGTGAATCGTGACCCGCCCTCCGCAGGTAGGGCGTCGTGATGCTCGCTTGGGACGATTTGTGCAGGAGCGGGACGCGCTGAATCGGCGCATACACGCAACGCGGAAAACGGAAAGCCCTGACGGGACGGTTGCCTCACGATTGACGTTGCCCCAACCTTTATCCAGCAGCGTCCGCAAAGGTGCGAGCGGCACTTTCTATGAAAAGGGGCTGGGGGCGCGAGCCATGCTGACGGAAACGGTGCACCTTGCTTATTGCGGCAGCTCGGCCGCGTCCAGGTATTGCGATCAACCGGCCTTCGCCAGCGACACCACCTTCCCGCCTTCGCGAAGTTCATCGAGATAGTCGGCCCAAGCCTGCATCATCTTGACGCGCTCTGGCCAGTACTCAGCTGCGTGTATGTATGCGCGCCGCACATCATCTTGTTCTTGATGCGCAAGCTGACGCTCGATCGCGTCAGGGTTCCAGCCGCTCATTTCGTTCAGTCGTGTCGATGCCATCGCGCGGAAGCCATGAGCGGTCATCTCATCAGTGCCATAGCCCAGCCGACGCAAAGCAGCGTTTAGAGTATTTTCGGACATTGGCCGAACTGTGCTGCGTACCGATGGAAACAGAAAACGCCCACCTCCACTTATCGACTGCAAGTCGCGGAGAATGTCAAGCGCTTGTCGAGAAAGGGGAACTCGGTGAGGGCGACGCATTTTCATCTTTGCGGCCGGGATACGCCACTCGGCTGCCGCTAGATCAAACTCGGCCCACTCGGCATGCCGAAGCTCACCGGGCCGCACAAAAACAAGCGGCGCAAGGCGCAAGGCTGCTTTCGTCATTGGCAGTCCGTCATAGCCGTCAATAGCCCGGAGCAGCGCACCAATGCCCACTGGATCGACGATGGCGGCGCGGTGGTTGACCTTCGGCGAGGTCAACGCGCCGCGCAGATCGGCAGACGGATCGCGCTCGGCCCTGCCGGTGGCAATGGCGTAGCGAAAGACCATGCCGCAGGTACTTCGCAGCCGCCGCGCGGTTTCATATCGGCCGCGCGCTTCGACTTTGCGGAGTACCGAAAGCATTTCTAGCGCTGTGATCTCAGCTATCGGGGCGATCACCAAGCGCTGGATACGCAAAGTCGAGCAACCATCGTTTCTTGGTGAGGGTCACATCAGCGCGCCCTTCTTTCTCCAGCTTCGCCAACACCTCCTCGGCTACGGCCTTGAATGTATTTCCAGTCGATGTGATCTGCTTGTCGAGCCGACGTTGCATCGAAGGATCGATGCCGCTTGGCGAGCAGCCGTTTTGCTTCCTCGCGTTTTTCGCGAGCCTCTTTCAGCGTGAGCGTTGGATAGGCTCCGATGGCAAGTGTCTTTTGCTTGCCGCCAAAGCGATAAGCCAAGCGCCAAAGCTTGCTGCCGTGTGGCGCGATCAGAAGATAAAGCCCGCCGCTATCAGAGAGTTTGATTGGCCGTTCGCTGGGCTTGGCGGTGCGTACTCGGGTGTCGTTGAGCATGTTGGTATCGTCCTTGTTGGGCTCGTTACGATACCAACAAAAATACCAACAAATTGCTCGGATACCAACAAATGATCGCGGATGGCCGTGAACTGGCCAATGCAACAAACGCCTGATTTTATTGGTGTTAATCGGACAACGGCGAACGACTGCGAACAACGGCGAACGTTGAAGTGGTGCCCAGGAGAGGACTCGAACCTCCACGCCTCGCGGCGCTAGTACCTGAAACTAGTGCGTCTACCAATTCCGCCACCTGGGCAATGCGGCGATAGGTATTGAGCCGTCTTCTCGTTGTCAATCGAACGGGGTAGAGCCTTGTGCGGTGTGATTGAGTTCGGAGCTTGGCTCTAGCATTTTGTTTGCGCATGATCTTTTCCGAAAACCGGCTTCCACTTTTCGGGATCATGCTCTGCCCCCTATACAGCGCCAAATCGTTCCTGTATTTCGGCCGCCAATGGCAGTGAAAACCAAATCTGACACGCTGGTCACCGTGTTCGGCGGTTCGGGTTTCCTCGGCCGCCACCTGGTGCGGGCGCTGGCCAATCGCCAGTATCTCATCCGCGTCGCGGTGCGCCGTCCGGAACTGACCGGCCATTTGCAGCCGCTTGGCCGCGTCGGCCAGATCCATGCGGTGCAGGCGAACGTTCGGTTTGCGCACTCGGTCGAGGCCGCGGTCCGCGACGCCGATATCGTCGTCAATCTGGTCGGCATCCTGTTCGAACGGGGCCGCCAGCGGTTCGACGCCGTCCAGGCCGAGGGTGCCGAGGCGGTGGCCCGCGCGGCTGCTGCCGCGGGCGCGCGGGTTGTCCATGTCTCGGCGATCGGCGCCGACGAGCATTCGCCCTCGGGCTATGCGCGTTCCAAGGCGGCGGGCGAACAGGCCGTGCTGGCGGCGCAGCCCGAAGCGGTCGTCATGCGGCCGTCCATCGTCTTCGGTAGCGAGGACGAGTTCTTCAATCGTTTCGCCGCGCTTGCGCGCCTCTCTCCGGTGCTGCCGCTCCCCGGCGGCGGTCATGTGCGGTATCAGCCCGTTTTTGCCGGCGACGTCGCAGAAGCCATCGCCAAGGCCGTCGACGGCAAAGCCAAACCCGGCACGATCTTCGAGCTCGGCGGGCCGGACATACGCACGTTCAAGGAATTGATGGAATTCATGCTCGCCATCGTCGAGCGCCGGCGCCTGCTCGTGCCCGTACCGTTCCCGCTGATGAAGTTGCAAGCGGCATTTCTGCAATACCTGCCCAAGCCTCCGCTCACGCCCGATCAGGTCGAACTGCTCAAATCCGACAACGTGGTTTCCGCAGCCGCGCATGAGCAAGGCCGCTCGCTCGAAGGGCTCGGCACCATTCCCAATTCGATGGGCTCGATCGTGCCCGACTATCTTTGGCGCTTTCGCAAAACCGGCCAGTTCCGCAGCCACATGGCGTAGCGGCGCGCGGAGCTTTCGAAGTTCAAGGCTCCTGAATGCGGCTCACGCCTCGTATTTGAACGAGAGCGCGACGCGGGTACGGAAGGCCGTGACTTTCCCTTTTTCCACCCTCATGTCCATCTTGGTGACTTCGGCAACGCGCAGATCGCGCAGCGAACCGGCCGCGGTCTCTACCGCCTTCCGGCCCGCGTCCTCCCAGGACTTTTCGCTGACGCCGACGACGTCAATAATCCGATAGACGCTTTCCGATTGCTGTTTGGCCATTGGACTGATCCTCCCTGTGCCTGAAAGTGCGTGTTTGTTTTCACGCCGGCGCCTTCAGCTTAGAACAATGCGCCACACGCCGTCGATGACCCCCCAATGGACTCGCGCGGCCAAAAGGGGGAAGCTTGAAGCTGCGGCGCCGTCCCGCGGGACCTAGCAAGACCTGAGCGAGACCTGAAAAGGCGAGCGAATGCCGGGCAAACGCGTGCAATTCGACGAGGAGACCTGGCGGCAGCTGGATCTCCTCGGCCATGACCAGATGAAGGACTTTCAGGAGCTGACGGACGAGGCGTTCCGCGACCTCCTGAAGAAGTACGGCCGCCCGGTCGACCTCAAAGACGCGCTCCGCCGCAGCGCCGGCATCTCCGCCACGGTTCATCAATTGCAGCCAGGCGCCGGCAGGAAGCCGCGGCGGAAGTAGGCATCGCGGAAAACCGGCTTCCACCCCGGATCAAGTCCGGGGCAGGCTTTTTCCGGATCATGCTCTAAGCAAATCGCTCGCGCGCCCGCTCGCGGGCTTTTGCTGCTTCCTCTTCGCGGTTTTTCGCCGGGCTTGCGGTTTCCAAAGAGCCCAAAAGCCGACGCGCCGCCGCGGCGACTTCCTCGATCGCGCGGTCGAACGCCGCTTCATTGGCGTGCGAAGGCTTTGCGAAGCCACTCAGCTTGCGCACGAATTGCAGCGCCGATGCGCGGATTTCCTCCTCCGTCGCCGGCGGCTCGAAATTGAAGAGCGTGCGGATGTTCCGACACATGGATCGCTCCTTCTGATTGCTGTGTCATTTTACATGCCGCCGAGCGGCTTTTGACACACAAAATCTTGGGATAAGAACTCTGCGGCTGTAAACTTGCCCGATTTGTTCGGCGTGCCGGAGTTGCCATTGCCAAATACTGTTGCTGAGCCCGTCAGCATTGCCGGCGATCAAGGCATTCGCGTTTCCGGCTTGCTGCTGGCGCCGCCGCACGCGCGCGCGTGCTACGTGCTGGCCCACGGCGCCGGCGCGGGGATGGAGCATCCTTTCATGGCTTCGGTCGCGGCGGAACTCGGGCAGCGCGGCATCGCCACTTTGCGCTACCAGTTTCCCTATATGGAGCGCTGCGCCAAGCGCCCCGATCCGCCGCAGCTCGCCCACGCCACGGTGCGCGCCGCGGTCGGGGCAGCCTCGCACGCCTTGCCGGATCTGCCGCTGATGGCCGGCGGCAAATCTTTCGGCGGGCGGATGACGTCGCAGGCCCAGGCGCAACAACCGCTGCCGGGCGTGCGCGGGTTGGCGTTCCTCGGCTTTCCGCTGCACCCGGCCGGCAAGCCGTCACGGGAGCGCGCCAAACATCTCTTCGACGTCCGCATTCCGATGCTGTTCCTGCAGGGCACCCGCGACACGCTGGCTGAACTCGACGAGCTTGAACCGGTATGCGAAGCGCTCGGCGACGGCGCGACGCTGAAGCTATTTCAGGACGCCGATCATTCCTTCCACGTGCCGGCACGGAGCGGCCGGAAGGATGTGGAAGTGCGCGGCGAAGCGCTCGACGCGCTCGCCGCCTGGATCGACGGCGTCATTGTTTGAGCATGATCTTTTCGGAAAACCGGCGTCCACCCCGGATCAAGTCCGGGGCAGGCTTTTTCCGGATCATGCTTTAAAGCCCCAGCGAAAGGGCGATGAGGCCGAGCACGCCGACCACGACTCGCCACCAAACGAACAGCGAAAAGCCGTTGCGCGATACATAGCCAAGAAACGTCTTCACCACGAACCACGCCGCGATGAACGAAACGACGAAGCCCACGGCGATGATCGCGAGATTGGAGTGGGTGAGCTGGCCGTGATCCTTGTAGAGATCGTACGCGAAGGCGCCGGCCATGGTCGGCATCGCCAACCAGAACGAGAATTCGGCGGCGGCGCGGCGGTCGGCGCCCAGCAGCATCGCGGCGACAATCGTCGATCCCGAGCGCGACACGCCGGGGATCATTGATGCGCACTGTGCCAGCCCGATGATGAAATACATCGGCAGCGTCATTTTCGTCGCCTCATGGTACCGCGGTTTCAGATCGAGCCGATCGACCCAATACAGTACGGCGCCGCCGACGATGAGCGAGACGCAGACGATCCACGGATTGAACAGAACCTCCTTGATGAGCTTGTACGCCAAGGCCCCGATCACTGCCGCCGGCAGAAATGCGATAAGCACGCCGATAATGAACCGTCTCGCCTGTGGATCGTTGAACATGCCGAGGAACAGCTGCCACAGCCGCCCCGCATAGATCGACAGCAAGGCCAGGATGGCGCCGAATTGAATCAGGACCGCGAAGCTTTTGCCGAAATCGTCGTCGCCGAAGCCGAAAAACCGCTGCATCAGGAGCAGATGCCCGGTCGAGGAAACCGGAATGAACTCGGTCAGCCCCTCGACCACGCCCAGGATGATCGCCTTAATAAAATCGAATGTCATGGATCAACTCCGAGGCGGAGCGGGGCGGAAGAGACGGCCCCCGTCCGCAAAAGGACTGGCAACGTGTTTCGTCGAACTTGTGGCTCACGGCCGGGATTCTGGCAACGGCCAAGGCTTTGCCTTCAACAGGCGGAACTCGGGCACGTTGCCATGAGGCCCGCTTGGCCTGTAAGAAAATGCCTCGAATTCATGCCCTTCGTCTTACCGCAACGCTTCAGTCATAATTTTCCAACGCGCCCGCGAGCATGCTGACGCTGTTTCATTACCCCTTTTGTCCGCATTCCCGTTTCGTGCGGCTGGTTCTCGAGGAGCTCGGCCTTACGGCGCGGCTGGTCGAGGAGCGGGTCTGGGAGCGCCGCCAGGAATTCCTCGTGCTCAACCCGGCGGGAACCACGCCCGTCCTGGTAGAAGAAGGCGTGCCGGCGGTGCCGGGGGCGGCCATCATCTCGGAATACCTCGATGAAACGCGCGGCACGGCGACGCCTTCGCTTCGCCTCCTGCCGGCCGAAACGGCAGAGCGTATTGAAGTCCGGCGCCTGACGAGCTGGTTCAACGACAAGTTCTTCGCCGAAGCGAGCGGCCCGCTGGTGACCGAGCGTGTCTACAAGCGGTACATGCCGGCCACCGACGGCGGCGGCCCGCCGGATACCGAGACCATGCGCGCGGCGCGGAGTAATATTAAATATCATCTGACGTATATCGGCTGGCTCGTTCGCAGGCGCGATTGGCTCGCCGGTGACCACTTGACTTATGCCGACCTGAGCGCGGCGGCACACTTATCCGCGGTCGATTATCTGGGCGATGTGCCGTGGCACGAAGACGAGACCGCCAAGGCCTGGTACGCGAGGATCAAATCGCGACCGTCGTTCCGCACGCTGCTGGGCGAAACGCTGCCCGGTCTGGCGCCATCGCCCAGTTACGCCAACCTCGACTTCTGACGCCGGCCGCGGTCAAGAACGCGCTTGCCGCAGCGGCGCGCGATCACGGCTTTAACGCGGTGGGCGTCGCGCGTCCGGATTCGATTCCGCACGCCGCGGAGCGGTTGCGGGAATTCCTCGTTGCCGGCAGCCATGGCGACATGGACTGGATGGCGAGCAAGGCCGACCGCCGCGGCGATCCACGCGCGCTGTGGCCGGATGCACGCGCGATCATCATGCTCGGCGTCAGCTATGCTCCGCATGACGATCCGATGGCTGTCCTGAAGCAACCGGCACACGGCGCCATTTCCGTCTACGCGCAAGGCGACGACTATCACGACGTGATCAAACCGCGGTTGAAGGCGCTTGCGCGGTGGCTCATCGAGACGGCAGGCGGTGATGTCAAAATCTTCGTCGACACCGCGCCGGTCATGGAGAAGCCGCTGGCACAGGCGGCCGGTATCGGCTGGCAGGGCAAGCACACCAACCTGGTTTCACGCGCGCATGGCTCGTGGCTGTTTCTTGGCGCTATCTTCACGACGCTCGATCTGCCGCCCGACGTTCCGGAGTCCGATCATTGCGGCACCTGCCAGGCCTGCCTTGACATTTGTCCGACGGCGGCATTCCCAGCTCCCTATCGTCTCGATGCACGGCGCTGCATTTCCTACCTCACGATCGAGCACAAGGGTCCGATCCCGCGCGCATTGCGCCCGCTGATCGGCAACCGCATTTATGGTTGCGACGATTGCCTGGCGGTGTGCCCATGGAACAAATTCGCGCAGGCCGGGCATGAAACAAAGCTTGCGGCACGGACAGCATTGCGCGCGCCGCAACTTGCCGAACTGGCCCGGCTCGACGATGCGGGTTTCCGCGCCCTGTTCACCAAGAGCGCGGTCAAGCGCATCGGGCGGGCGCGGTTCGTACGCAATGTGCTGATTGCGATCGGCAATTCCGGGAACCCGGCATTCGCTGGCGAGACCGAGCGTTTGCTGGATGACCCTTCGCCACTCGTTCGCGGCGCGGCGATATGGGCGCTAGGCCGTCTCGATCGCGCGCGGCTCGAACGCCACCGCGAACGGCGGCGTGAAGAACACGACCTCGAGGTCGCCGCCGAATGGGATGCCGCGCTGGAGAAATGAGGCTTCCATGTCCACGCTGCTCTGTTTCGGGCTTGGCTATTCAGCGGAACATTTCATCGGCATGTTCGGCGACGGCTTCGAGCACATTGTCGGCACCGTGCGCGGCGCCGAACGCGCGGCGCACCTGAGCGCGCATTTTGCCGGACGGTTGCGAGCCCTGGTGTTCGACGGCTCGGTGGCGACGCCGCAAGTGAAAGACGCGATCGGCGAAGCGGAGCTGGCGCTTGTTTCCATTCCACCAAACGAAAGCGGCGACGCCGTCCTCACCGCCTTCGGCGACGCCTTGCTGCACGCACGCCGCTTGCGGTCGATCGTTTACCTGTCGACCGTCGGCGTCTACGGCAACTACGACGGTGGTTGGGTCGACGAAGAGACGCCACCGCGGCCCGGCTCGGCCCGCGGCCGCGAACGCGTGGCTGCCGAGCAGGCGTGGCAGAAACTCGGTGCGCGCAGCGGTGCCGCAACCGCCACCTTGCGGCTCGCCGGGATCTACGGGCCCGGCCAGAATGCGCTCGTGCAAGTCGCCAGCGGCAAAGCCCGGCGCATTGTCAAAGCAGGCCAGGTCTTCAATCGCATCCATGCGGCCGACATCGCCCAGGCCATCGACGCGGCCTTCGCAAGCAAGGCCTCCGGCATCTTCAACGTCGCCGATGACGAGCCGAGCCCGGCCGGCGACCCGCTTGCATTCGCGGCGCAACTGCTGGGGCGCGATACGCCGCCGGAAATCGCCTTCGACGCAGCGGCGCCGTCCATGTCGCCGATGGCTTTGAGCTTCTGGCAGGATTGCCGGCGCGTGCGCAACGACAAGCTGAAAGACCAGCTCGGCGTGACCCTGCTTTATCCGACTTATCGCGAAGGCCTGCGCGCGCTCAGCGTGGGCTTTTCCGCGTAGGCTTTTTCAGCGCAGGCTTCTCTAGTGCAGGCTCGGCCCCTTGAGGAAGCGGTCGCGTTCGCCCGACTTCACCCGCATCTCCTTGGTCTCGCCGTCGCGATAAACCGTGATCGGTACTTCGACACCGGCTTGGCCTTGCGCCCAAATGCGGCGGAACAAGCTCGCCAGATCGTTGACCTCGGTTCCGGCAACCGCAAGCAGGATGTCGCCGGTGCGCAGGTCGGCCCGCTTGGCGGGGCCGCGATCGGCCAGACCGACGACGACAAGCCTGTCCTCTACTTCCGTCGCGTAAAAGCCGAGCCAAGGCCGCGACGGCGCATTGCGCCGGCCGTACTTGAGCAGATCATCCAAGATCGGCTTCAGGAGATCGATCGGCACCATCATGTTGATGTTCTGCGACCCGCCCTTTTCGACCGCGTGCTGGAGCTGCAGCGAACCGATGCCGAGCAAATCTCCGGCCGGTCCAATGAGCGCCGTGCCGCCCCAGTTCGGATGCGCCGGCGCCGTGAAGATCGCCTCGTCGAGCACATATTCCCAATAGCCGGCGAATTCCTGTTTGGCGGCGATGCGCGCGGCGACGGAATGCTGCTGGCCGCCGGCGCCGGCAACGACGACACGCTCGCCGACCGCGGCGGCCGCCGATTGGCCGAATTCAAGCGCCGGCATGTCGAGTTTGGCCAATGCCTGCACCAGCCCGAATCCGGTTTCCTGGTCATAGCCAAGCACGTGGCCGGGTACCGAACGGCCATCGATCAGCGTAAGCCAGATCGTGTCGGCTTCGGTGATCAGATAACCGACGGTGAGGATCAGGCCATTGCCGCGAATGATGACGCCGTTACCGGCGCGTTCGGTGCCAAGCGTCTCAGCCGTGAACGCGTCCGCCGGCACCGTCGCCCGCAGCGACACCATGCAGGCCAGAGCCGCGCCGAGGTCATAAGAATAATCCTCGGGTTTCGGCTGCACCGAGGCCGGCACCTTCCAGTCGCTGACGGTCGCCATCTGATCCTTCGTCCCCGGCTGGTCTTGTACCGGGAAAACGGCGGCAGCGAAATCCAGGAACAATCTACCACCACATCATCGTGCGATGGCAACCGGCGTTTCCGGGCTGTTGCGGGGCCTAAGGCGGTCGATCAAGCCGGGGACGGCCTTATTTGCTGTGTATACGGAAACCGACGCGGCGCGTTCGCGATCCCGCCGGCGCCGTCATACCTTCTTCTCGGATACCGCGGCGCTGGACGCCGCCGCGTTCCTTTGCAGCTCCTGAAGCTGTTTTTCGAGCTCGGGAAGTTTTCGCACGAGTTCACACTTCTGCTTGTCTTCTGCGGCCTGCTTCTTCACCTCTTCCCAACGTTCCTTCGCGTCCTCCAGCGTCCACGGCCGCCGCTTCTGCGGGTTGAACACTTGCGCCTTGACCAAATTTTCCAGCGAATGAAAGTACTCGTCCAAATTCAAGATGCGATTGCGCAACTGATAATAGAAACTCTTGCCGTTGAGATCCTCGCAGTATTTCAGCCCACCCGCAAAAGTTTGTTGCGCCATGCGCGCATCAAAGATCTTTCCCTTAAGATCGTCGATGGCAGCGGTTTGCGCGCGCCCGCTCGTCAACGGAGCAATACAAAACACGGCAACACCGCCGGCGAGCAACGCCGGGTGCGTGAATGGTCGCAAGGTCCCCACCTTTCGGCCTCGAATATCAGATGAACATTATCAGTTTGCTCGGCCAAGAAATAGGGGCCTCGGGCCGCCCCCGAGCCATTCTTTCATTAATTGTTATCCATGACTCGTCACGCCGCGTCGTTAGGCGCCATCGTCGGGATTTTGCCCGCCTCCGCGCGCGATACCGCCTTGTTCCCGCCAAAACTTGTCAGCAAAACAATGTGATGTTCGAGGAGTATTCGGGGAACTTGCAGTGAGCGTGCGTATTCGCGTCGCGGTGATCGCGCTGGCCGTCGCCGGTTTTTCAGGTTTGGCGTCGGCACAGACCGCCTATCCACCTCCGCCACCCGGTTACTATCCACCGCCGCCGCCCGGCTACTACCCGCCTCCTCCCGGTTATTATCCGCCGTCGCCGGATTACGACGCGCCGGTTCCACCAATGGACCTCGGAGGACCGTCGGCCGAGCCCTATTACGGCGCCGGCATGGAAGAGCAAGGCCAAGAATACCCACCAGCATACTCGCCAGCGTATTCACCGGCGTACCCGCCGCCCTCCCCGCCGGAACGGCGGACCTATGCGGCTCCGGTTGACCGATCTGCTGCGCAAACGCCCTACCTGAACGGCGAACCGGTTCCACGACCGCCGGGATTTGTTGGTGGCGCGCCGGCGCCTGCCGACGTTACCGGCTCCATTGGCGGCCAGGCCACCGCTGCCGGTGCTTCAGATCGAGGAACGATCGTCGCCGGCCTTCCGCCGGAAGATCAGCCCGAACGCGGGCCGGCGCGGGATGTCCCAGATCAGCTTCGGCGCACGCTCGTCGACTATGTTACTTCCGAGCCTGCTGGAACCGTCATCATCGATACCCCGCACACCTATCTTTATTTGGTGCTCGGGCGCGGCAAGGCCCTGCGCTACGGCGTCGGCGTTGGGCGCGACGGGTTCACCTGGTCGGGCACCGAGCGCATCAGCCGCATGAGCGAATGGCCGGATTGGCATCCGCCGAAAGAAATGATCGAGCGCCAGCCTTATCTGCCGCGATTCATGGCGGGTGGCGAAGGCAACCCGCTCGGCGCGCGCGCCCTTTATCTCGGCAACACCGTGTATCGCATTCACGGCACCAACCAGCCGTCGACAATCGGACACTTCGTTTCCTCGGGTTGCATCCGCCTGACCAACGAAGATGTCGAGGACCTCTACAGCAGAGTGAATGTTGGCACGCGTATCGTTGTTCTGGCAGGCTCGCCCGCCGCGACGGCGTCGGCACAGGTCCGGGCGACGCGTTAGCGCAAGCGCCACCGCTGCCGCAGTAATCCGGAACACGACGTGATACGGAACCTGCGGTTCCACACGGCCTGCATCGGCAAATACTTAAACCAAATTTTTAATGTTGGTTTTTCGCCGAACTCATCTAATGTGGATTACCTGGATACGGCAGGGATAGACCCTGTTTGCGGTCCGGTGATGCATCGGCCGGGGGATCGCGGCCGATGCGAGGCCAATGTCCTCGCGATGATCTGTCGCCAAATGTAACGCGTGCTTTTTTGCGGATCGCGCGCTGCATTCAGCGGGGTCGAATGTTTCCTGATGTACGCCTGATGGTCGCGGCGACTTTCGCGTCGGTCGTGGCGCTGATGTTCGGATTCGGACTGTTCGCCGCTTTGCGCGTCAGCCACGAGCCTCTTGGTCGGGTGCAACTCGCTAGTGCGCCGGTGCAACTTGTCGCCGACAATGCAGCAATAGCCGAGGCGACAATCGTGCCGGGGGAACCGTTCGATCGGCGCTTTCAGATCGTCGATGCGCCGATGGTTTCTGAGACCGCGAGCACCCCGGCGCCCGGACCCGATCTTCAAGACGACATCGAAACGTCTTCAGTTGCCCTGCAAACGGCATCGACAGCGCGCTCCGCTGCCGCACTGGATGGAACTTCGGCTGTCGGAGAGCCGAATGATCAGCCGACCTTGCCGGCCGTTCAACCGGCCGACGCGCCTGTTGTCGCCACCGCCGCGACCGCGAGCGACCAGCCGGCGGCCGCGCCGCGGGCGGAGAGCGCGACCACGGCTGCCGCCGATGCTCAAGACAACGCCGTCTCGGCTCCGGCCATCAACACAGCGGCAGTTGAGCAACAAAGCAAATCGGACGTCGCTCCGGCGGTAAACACAGAACCAACCGCAGCGCCGAGCGTCGCCGCCGTGAGTCCGGGGAAAGATTGGCGCCAGGATTGGGCCCGACCACCGCCGGCAGCCCAGCGACCGAATGCCAACGCTGCAACAGCGGCCCCGAGAAAACGCGTCGCGCGGGTCGCCAGACCAACCATTGAAAAAAGGGCGCGGCTCGCGCGCGTAGCCGTCCTGCCGCGGCGACCGCGCAGAATACCGACTACCGTCGCTGTCCGGACCATCGACCAAAACAACGGCTTCGAGCGGTCCAATTTTCAAAGCGGACCGCAGGCCCAAGCCCAACCGGTTCCGAGGCACGTGGTCCGGATCCGCCATGCCTATGTCGCTCCCGATCGGCTCAAGGAGCGAACCTCAGCGGTCGGTGGCCCATATGTCAGCCCGTGATCAATAGGCTTGGGTGCGGGATTGACCGGCACCACGGTCGTTCCCACGTTTCGGGTGCGACCCGGAACCTTCTCGCAGAGCCCGCGTGACCGCCCTTTCCGTCCTCGACCTATCCCCCGTTACGACTGCCACGCCGGGATCGGTGGCATTGCGAAACTCGCTCGACCTGGCGCGGCTGGCGGACCGGCTCGGCTACAGGCGCTACTGGTTCGCGGAACATCACAACCTCGCCAGCATCGCCAGTTCCGCGCCGGAGATCATGATTGGGCAAGTCGCTGCGGCGACGACGCGCATTCGTGTCGGCTCCGGCGGCGTGATGCTGGTCAATCACGCTCCGCTTGTGGTGGCCGAACGCTTCAAAGTGCTGGAAGCGCTGTTTCCGGGCCGAATTGATCTCGGCCTCGGCCGTGCACCCGGCACCGATCCGGTCACCTCCTACGCGTTGCGGCGCCGCCAGGACGCGCGGGAAGCCGATGACTTTCTGGAGCGCTTTCAAGAGCTCATTCTACTGGAGCGCGGCGCCTTCTCGCCCGAGCATCCCTTCCGCAACCTCCGCGCCATGCCGGCCGATGTCGCGCTGCCGCCGATCTGGCTGCTCGGGTCGAGCGGCTATAGCGCCGAACTTGCCGCCGCGGTTGGGATGGGCTTCGCCTTCGCCCACCATTTCGCCGAGCACGATGCGGGAAGCGCAATGCTCACGTATCGTGAGCATTTCAAGCCATCGGAGACTCTGCCGGAGCCCTACGCCATCCTGGCGGTCGCCGCGATCGCCGCCGACACCGACGCCGAAGCCGAGCGTATCGCCGCCAGCGCCTATCTGCACTATGTCCGCCGTTCCAAAGGCGAATTCGAGCCGCTCGCCTCGCCGGAGGAAGCCGCTGCTTATCCCTATACGCCCGTCGACCGCGATCGGATCGAGCGGCACCGCGAGCGCTTGGTCGTGGGCAACGCCGATAGCGTCAAACGTCGGCTATTGTCGCTGGTCGAGGCAACCCACGCCGACGAACTGATGATCACGACCATGACGTATAATCATACCGCCAGGCGGCGTTCCTACGAGATTCTGGCGGATGCGTTCGCCATTGCGCCCGCCACCGGACCGTTGTCACGCGCCGGCGTTGAGGCACCGTTTTAAATTTGTCTCACCCCGCGCTTAATTGCCGGAGGCAAGGCGTTTCTGCGGCTTGAGCCGTGGCGGAGCGCCGATGTCTCGATTATGGTTCCGTCCTCGAATCTTGCGTTCATTTCCGGCTGGGTGGCCCAATTGAGCACCGACCTCGCGCGGCCCAATTCTTGGCGGCTTCGTCATCGCCCGGGAAAACCGATGGCGTCTCGTGCCATCGGCACGGTCACGCTGGCCTGCGCCATGGCGGTCGCCTCGGCGGCGGCGGCCCAAGGGCCGGGTAAAGGCTGGCGCAAGCTGAAGCCGAAGCTGCCGGCAACGGCGCAGGCGCCGGTGACCAAGGAGCCCTTTGGAAATATTCGAAAAGGGCCGGTCCAGATCGTCATTTCGATCGATCAGCAGACGCTCCATCTTTACAGCGACGGCGCTCACGTAACCGATACCCTGGTTGCAACCGGGGTGCCGGGACATCCAACTCCGATGGGCGTCTTCAGCGTGGTCCAGAAGAGCATCTTGCACCATTCGAACATCTACAGCGGCGCGCCGATGCCCTACATGCAGCGCATCACGTGGTCCGGCGTGGCGATGCATGAGGGAGGCAATCTCGGTCATCCCGCCTCGCACGGCTGTATTCGCATGTCGCACGACTTCGCGACGCGGCTGTGGGTTCTGACCCGGCTCGGCGCCCGCGTGGTCATCGCGCGCCAGGAGCTTCGACCGGAGGATTTCTCCGATCCGCACCTCTTCGTGCACAAGGAACCGACGCCCGCTGCGGACCCGGCCGCTTCGGCACAGCCACCCATCATGAAGGCGCTCAGGACGGCGCTGACCGACGACGACGGCAAAGCGACGGACGCGCCGGGCCAACTAAAGAACGAAGCAACGGCGACGGCCACCGATAAGCCAGCCGAACGCCCAATCGCTCCGGCCTCGAACGAAGCAACAAAGACGGCCTCGGCGGGCGAGACCGCCCTCGGCGAGCCGGCCAGTGCTGCGCCGCCCGTCCCGATGCCGGCGCCGAAGCCGAGTGAAATCGCGCATGCCTCCAAAACGCCGATCTCTGTTTTCGTCAGCGGCAAGGAGAAAAAGGTCTACGTGCGGCAGGATTTTTCGCCCTTGTTCAACGCGCCGATCACGATCGAGCATCCGGAGCAGCGCCTGGGAACGCACGTTTTCACGGCGATGGAATATTTGACTGATCGCTCGAGCTTCCGCTGGAACGTAATCTCACTTCCGGGCCAAGCGCCGGCCGCGACGCGCAACGCCGAGCCGGTCAAGAAGGCGGCGCCAGCAACACGCGGCGACGCGCGGGCGGCGAAGCCGGTCGATGACCCACCACCACCGCCGCCGCCGCAAACTCCGCAGCAAGCGCTCGCGCGTATCGGCATTCCCCAGGACACCATCGATCGGATTTCCCAATTGTTCATTCCGGGCTCTTCCTTGATCGTTTCCGATCAGGGCCTTGGCGAGGAAACCGGCGAAGGAACAGACTTCATCGTCGTTACCCCCAGCGGGGAGCCCCACGTCGCGACCGGCGCGGATCGCAAGCCGCGGCGCTCCGCCCGCCTTCAGCGAGCGCCTGCCTATTGGCGATAGGCTCTCGCCCGCCATTCAACCGACATTGGCGCTGATATATGCTATGCGCGTAGCGCTGTTTTTCAGTTGAAGGAGGATCGTCTTGGGCAAGCATTTCTCACTTGTCGCCGCGGATAGCTTCAAGCTCGGCGCCTATCGCGCCGACCCGAGTGGACCAGTCAAGGGCGGCATCGTCGTCATTCAGGAAATATTTGGCGTCAATCACCACATTCGCGCGGTATGCGACCGCCTTGCGGCCGAAGGCTATGCCGCGGTGGCGCCAGCTTTGTTCGATCGCCAGCACCCTAATTTCGAGTGCGGCTATTCGCCGGACGAAATTGCCAACGCCCGTAAGTTCGTCGCCAACCCCGATTGGGGGGCGATGATGAAAGACGTGCAGGCCGCGATCGACGACGCGAAGAAAAGCGGCCCTGCCGCGATCATCGGTTTTTGCCTCGGTGGAACTCTGGCCTTCCTTGCCGGCGCCAAGCTCAACGGCCTTTCGGCCGCCATCGGCTATTACGGCGGGCAGATCGTCAAGAATGCCGACGAGAAACCGAAAGTGCCGACGCAACTGCATTTCGGCGAGAAGGACGCCTCGATTCCGATGAGCGACGTCGACATAATCAAACAGAAGCGCGGCGGCGATTGTGAAATCTACGTCTATGCCGGCGCGCAACACGGATTCTATTGCGACGAACGCGGAAGCTACGACGAAGCGTCGGCCAAGCTCGCCTGGCAACGCTCGCTCGACTTCCTGCAGAAGCACGTGAAGAAATAGCGGATCCTGCTACAAAGTCTTTTGTTTGCAACTGGGGCTGGCCCGCAAGGGCCGGCCCCACGTGCATCAGAATTGCTTCGCCACTCCCCCCACCGCCGGAACTTCAACAGCCCATAGGAAAGGTTTGGGCGATTTGCCATAATTCTCCAGCCTCAACGGCAGGCAAAACTTTTTCGGGGGTACAGACCATGGCGCAGGACGTTCATCCGGTAGATCAATTCTTGCCGGCTCCCCAGCTTGTAACGCTTGGCCTCCAGCACGTTCTGGTCATGTATGCGGGCGCGGTCGCGGTTCCGCTCATTCTCGGCCGCGCGCTCAAATTGCCCCCCGAGGATGTGGCCTACCTCATCAGCGCCGACCTCTTTGCCTGCGGTCTTGCGACACTGATCCAAAGCGTGGGTTTTCCGGGGGTCGGTGTCCGCCTGCCGGTCATGATGGGTGTCACCTTCGCCTCGGTCGGCCCGATGCTGTCGATGGCGGCAGCGCCCGATGTCGGCCTTCTTGGGATTTATGGCGCGGTGATATCGGCCGGTGTGTTCGCCGTGGTGGTGGCGCCTTTCATGGGCCGGCTTTTGCCGCTTTTCCCGCCTGTCGTAACCGGCACCATCATCCTGGTGATCGGCGTCACGCTGATGCGGGTTGGAATTAATTGGGCAGGCGGCGGTTTGCCGACCTTGACCAAGGTCGTCGACGGGGCGGCGGGATCGTTCCCCAATCCGAATTACGGCCAGCTTCAGGGTCTGGCTATCGCGCTGTTTGTTCTGCTGGTTGTTCTCGCTCTTATTCGCTGGTTCACCGGCTTTGTCGCCAATGTCTCGGTGTTGCTCGGCATCATCGCAGGCGCTGTGCTGGCTACGCTGCTCGGGGTCATGCATTTCGACCGGGTCGTGTCTGCGCCCTGGGTCGATGTCGTCGTCCCCTTCCGCTTCGGCATCCCGAAGTTTCAGGTCGTCCCGATCATCACCATGTGCATCGTGATGGTCGTCGTGATGATCGAATCGACCGGCATGTTCCTCGCGCTCGGCGAAATGACCGGGCGGAACGTCGATCGGGCGGCGATAACGCGCGGGCTGCGCGCCGACGGCGTCGGCACCATCCTCGGCGGAATCTTCAACACCTTCCCCTACACGTCATTCTCGCAGAATGTCGGGCTCGTCGCCGTTACCGGCGTACGGTCGAGGTGGGTCACGGCTACGGGCGGCGTGATCATGCTGGCGCTCGGCCTGCTGCCGAAAATGTCGGCGCTCGTCGAGGCGGTGCCGGTCGTCGTGCTCGGCGGCGCCGGCATCGTGATGTTCGGGATGGTCGCCGCGACCGGCGCCCGCATCCTCACCGGCGTCGATTTCAAGACCAACCGCTACAACCTGTTCGTGGTCGCGATCTCGGTCGGCTTCGGCATGATCCCGCTGGTCGCGCCGAACTTCTTCCGCTACACGCCCGACGTACTCCATCCGCTGCTGGAATCGGGCATCCTGCTCGCCGCGATTGTGTCGGTCGCGCTCAATCTGTTCTTCAACGGATTGGCGAGCACGGAAGAGGCCTACGCGGCGACTTCGGCGGCAGCCGCGGCGTCGGAGCACGCCTGACCGGAAGAAAGAAAAAGCCGCGGACAGCCGAAAATTACGGGCGCTCGCGCGGGCTCAGAACCAGCGCTCTTGTCAGAACCAGCGCTCTTGCACGTTGACGGTGTCGCCGGGACGCAGCGGGAAAGTCAGCGGCACCGCCATGCGTACCGGACGCCCGTAGTCATTGCGATTCACGATGACGCTCCGGCGCAAAGCCCGCGGCGTGAACCCGCCGGCGATCGCGACGGCCGTCTCTGCGGTCATGTTGGCGACGTAGGGATATTGGCCCGGCTGCGTCACCTCGCCGAGAATGAAGAAAGGCCGGTAGGCTTCGACCTCAACCGCCACATGCGGCTCGCGGATAAATCCGTCCCGCAGCCGTGCCGAAATTCGAGCCGCCAATTCGTCGGTCGTCGCGCCGCGTGCCAGAACGGGACCGATCAGCGGCATGTCGATCGCGCCGCCGGCGTCGACCGAATAGGCGTTGGTCAAGCCCTCCTGCCCGAATACGACGACGCGCAGCCGATCGCCGGAGTCGAGCGTGTAGCCGGGCTGAGCGAGCCGCATCACCGGCGCATAAGCTGCCGGCACGACGACCGGAATGCGGGGCGGCGGCGCATAGGCTACCGGCAAGCGCGGTGGTGGCGGCGCATAGGCAACGGACGCGTTGGGTGGCGGCCCGTAGGCGGCGGGTGCGCCGATCGGCGGTGGCGCGTAGGTCGCCTGGGCGTAGCGCGGGCCCCCGCCGTAAACGACGTTGTCTATGCCGGCCGGAGCGACTCCGCCGTAAACGGCGTTGCCCGCGACGGCGGGCGGATATGCGGTGTAGGCAACCGGCTGCCGCGCGCATCCGGCGGCTACAACCGAAACGCTCAGCAGTAGAACCAAAGAGCGGATGACCCGCATGCGCGCAATCCGGTTGCTCTCGACAAACGTTGAGCACTGATTAACGCCAGTTATGGTTAACAATCCCTCACCGCCGAAAAGGCGGTGGCGAAAATGCCTTTCAGCCCGAGCATGCCGGAAGCCGAATTATCGGCTATACCATTGAAATCAATGTAGAATAACGCGCCTAACGCCGGTCGCTGAACGCCGCCGGCGTTACTTGCCGTTGCTGCGTGCAGTCCGGTCGGCCAGCGCGAGTATCAGCATGGCAGCGGCGAACATGAGCGGGAACGTGATGACCCAAATGAGCTTGGCGCCGTCGGCTGCTCCCTCGAGGTCGAGATACCAAGCCAAAGCGTCGACCGAGGCGATGACGGCGATCGAGCCCAATAGCCGCTGCTTAAGCACGCCGAAATCGATCGCCGTCAAACCTTCGGGCAAATCAGGACGCCCTTCGATCTTGTGGATGAAATTCTCATAGCCTGACGAAACCACGATGAGGACGAGATTGGCGGTCAGCACGATGTCGATCATGTTGAGCACGCCGACGATAAGTTCGTGCCATGTCTCGACGAACAACTGGCTCGACAGATGGTAGAGGTCGGCGAAGAGCCGGTACATCAACAGAAAGAGACTGAGCGCCAGTCCGACAAGGAACGGCGCCAGCAGCCATCGCGAAAAAAGAATCGCCGTCTGAAAGCCGCGCTCGATCTGCCGCATCGAATCCTCTGCCAATCGCGGCCGCGAATGTGCCGTCAATCAGCGCGCCCGGTCAATGCGCGGCAACGCCGGTGCCGATTTGGCAACTCACTCCGGTGCCGCCGAGACCGCAATAGCCGCGCGGATTCTTTGCCAGATATTGCTGATGATAATCTTCGGCAAAATAGAACGGCGGGGCGTCGCGGATTTCAGTCGTGATGGCTCCCAGACCTTCGGCCGAGAGCGCCTTGGCGTAGCTTGCACGCGAGGCCTCGGCGGCCGCGCGCTGCGCCGGCGAATAGACGTAAATGCCGGACCGGTATTGCGTGCCGACATCATTGCCCTGCCGCATACCTTGCGTCGGATTGTGGTCTTCCCAAAAGGTTTTCAGCAGGAGCTCATAGGATATCTTTTTCGGATCGTAGACGACGAGCACGACCTCGTTATGGCCGGTACGCCCGCTGCACACTTCCTCGTAGGTGGGGTTGGGGGTGTAGCCGCCGGCATAACCCACCGCAGTCACGTAGACGCCGTCGCCGAGTTCCCAGAACTTGCGCTCCGCGCCCCAGAAACAGCCGAGCCCGAACATCGCCATCGCCAGCCCCTCCGGGTACGGGCCCTTGAGCGGATGGCCGTTCACAAAATGCTCCCGTGCGGTCGGGATCGGCGCCGAGCGGCCCGGAAGGGATTCATTGGCGGTTGGCATTTCGACCTTCCTCGAAAACGTGAACATCTCGGCACCTCCTGCGTGATGAGGCCAATATAATCTCGACGCCCGCACGATGCAGCCGGAGTCCGATCACGTTTCGCCGAGCGCCCGCCGCATCCGGGCGGCTTCCACCCGCCGCTTTTGCCGCTTATTGTGCCGCACGCGCGCCGCGCGTGGCGGCATGCCTGAGGAGGTGATGAATGTCCCGGATGCTCGCGCTTGCCTGCGCGCTGGCTGTGTTCGCTTTGGCGGCCGGATCGGCCTTTATCCCCGTCCTGGCACAGTCTGCGACGCCGCCTTATGGACCTCCGATCACACTCGACGATGCCAAGCGCGCCATGGCGGCGGCCGAGCTCGAAGCGGCCAAGAATTCCTGGCTGGTCGCGATCACCATCCTCGACAGCGGCGGCAACCTGGTGATGTTCCACAAGGTCGACAACACCCAGCTCGCATCGGTCGGCGCATCCGAGGGCAAGGCGCGCACGGCGTTGACGTTCAAGCGGCCAAGCAAGGCGCTCGATGACGCCATCGCCGCCGGCGGCGCCGGGCTGCGATTGCTGGCCATCAAGGATATCACGCCTCTGGAGGGTGGAATTCCAATCCTGATCGACGGCAAGATCATCGGCGCGATCGGGGTTTCCGGCGCGCTGTCCTCGCAGGACGCGCAAGTCGCCAAGGCTGGAGCCGACGCTCTGGCAAAATGATCGGGTCGAGAATCCTTTCCTAGCGGGAAATATCCGTAGCGAGCCTCCGCCGTCTGGCCAGTACGATCATGCTGCCGCCCGACGTTTCCATGGAAGCGGCATTTCCCGATCGAACGCATCGCGAGGCATTCGCACTCACGTGGCGCCAAGGATTGACGCGGCGGCCTTTCCTCACCAGCTTTATGCAGTCAAGGTGAGTGGGATAACATGGCTGGCTCACGTCAATTGCGTCTCGGCGCATTCATGCGGCCGACGACCATCCACACCGGCGCGTGGCGCTATCCCGGCGCCTTTCCGGACTCCAATTTCAATTTCTCCCATATCAAGCGCTTCGCGCAGACGCTCGAGCGCGCCAAATTCGATGCCTTCTTCATGGCCGACCATCTGGCCGTGCTCAACATGCCGCTCGATGCGCTCAAGCACAGCCATACCGTCACATCGTTCGAGCCGTTCACGCTTCTCTCGGCGCTGGCGGTCGTTACCGAGCATTTGGGGCTGGTTGCTACCGGCTCGACCACGTTCGACGCGCCCTATCACGTAGCCCGGCGTTTCGCTTCGCTCGATCATCTCAGCGGCGGCCGCGCCGGCTGGAACATCGTCACCACCTCGAATCCCGACGCAGCGCTGAATTTCGGCATGACCGATCAGATGGAGCATGCCGAGCGCTATCGCCGGGCGCGCGAGTTCTATGACGTCGTGACCGGCCTCTGGGATTCATGGGCCGACGACGCCTTCGTCCGCGACGTCGAGGCCGGCCTCGTGTTCGACCCGGACAAGCTGCACGTGCTCAATCACAACGGCAAATACCTTTCGGTTCGCGGGCCGCTCAACATCGCGCGGCCGTTCCAGGGCTGGCCCGTCATCGTTCAGGCCGGGGCTTCCAATTCCGGCCGCCAGCTTGCGGCCGAAACCGCGGAGGCAGTGTTCACCCCGCCGAGCAACATTGCCGCCGGTCGCGAATTTTACGCCGACGTGAAAGGCCGCATGGAGAAGGCCGGCCGCGCCCGCGACCATATGAAGATCATGCCGGCCTGCTTCGTCATCGTCGGCGAAACGGTCGAGCAGGCGCGCACCAAGCGCGCCAAGCTCGACAGTCTCGTTTATTACGACAACGCCATCGCCTCATTGTCGATCGCGCTCGGCCATGATGCGTCGCGCTTCGATCCGGACAAGCCGCTGCCGCCGATGCCGGAAAGCAACGCCAGCAAAAGCGCGCAGCAGCGCGTGATCGAAATGGCGGAGCGGGAAAAACTGACCGTGCGCCAGCTCGCGCAGCGGCTCGGCGGTTATTCCGGTCTCGCGATGGTCGGCACGGTGAAAACAATCGCCGACGAGATGGAGGAGTGGCTCCTCACCGAAGCCTGCGACGGCTTCACCATCATGTTCCCGTATCTGCCCGGCGGGCTCGACGATTTCGCCGACCAGGTGGTTCCCGAATTACAGCGGCGCGGCATCTATCGCCGCGAATACGAGGGCAAGACGCTGCGGGAAAATCTCGGCCTGCCGCGGCCGACAAACCGTTTCTTTGAAACGCGGAAGGCCGCGGAGTAGAGCCCGGGGTGAAGACCTCGCAATTCCGCCGGCTACGCTCGCGCTTCAATACGGCATCGTCGGCGGCGAGCGTGGCGGTTCGCCGGAGGCGTCAGAAGTGATAGTTGATTCCGGCGCGAACGATGTTGGTGTTCGAGCTGTTGTCTAGCGCTATCGTTGCCACGGTGGGAACGGCCGGGAATTTGCTCGGGGATCCGAGATAGAGATATTCAAGTTTGGCGCTCCAGCAGCCATAGAACGCCCACTCAAGTCCGGCGCCGGCAGTCCACGTCCAGAACGTCGTGGAGTTGGAGAACGACCCGACGCCGGGCACGGTCCCGCTCAAGCTGGTGTCGCCATACACGCCGCCGCCGGTGGCGTAGATCAGAAAGCGATCGGCCGCGTAGCCAACCCGCCCCCGCAACGTGCCGAACCATGGCGTTTTTGCCGTACTGGTGATCGCCGAACCGGCCGTCGCATTGACCGACCCGCTCGCCGCACTTCCCTGGAAGTCGAGTTCGGCGCCGATAACCAACGGACCTGCCTGCCAATTGTAGCCGGCCTGAGCGCCGCCCAAAAAGCCGTTGCCGCTGCCGGAAAAAGTACCGGTGCCGGCCGCGGTGGTGAAGGTCCCCGAAGCGTTGGTCCATCCCCAGCCGGCATTGCCGCCGGCGTAGAAACCTGTCCATGAGAAAATCTGCGGCACCGGAGCGTACATGATCGGCGGCGGCGGCTCGAACGGGGGCGGCATGTCGGCGGCCGAGGCGATCCCGATACCGCTCCCGAGTAGCATTGCGCCACAGACAACAACCAGCGAATAGCGCGGCATCGTTGGACCCCGTGTTAAATCCAACGACGTTATGAGTGCGTTAAGGTTAATCCACGGTTAAGGCAATAATCGTCAACGAAAGCGTCACCGCAACAACTATGCCGGTCCGAGCATTTTGCGTCTGAGGTGAGCCATCCCTTCCAGCCACCGATCCGCGTCCTCCGCCTTCCTTTGCACATAGCGGCGCACGGCGGCGTGCGGCAGGATGAGAAACGTCTCCGCGCGAAGTCCGTCCAGGACGACTTGCGCGACTTCGTCCGCTGATAGAACGCCGTCGAGCGACTGCGGCCCGGCCGGCAGGTTGCGCAGCAATGGCGTATCGACGCCCTGCGGGCACAACACCGACACCCTGATGTTGTCGTCCCGGTGCATGATCGCGATGTTCTCGGCAAAGCCGATGGCGGCATGCTTGGTGGTCGAATAGACGGCGCTGCCGATCTGCGACAGCAATCCGGCCGCCGAAACGGTATTGAGAAGATAACCGCCGCCGCGGCTCTTCATCAGCGGGATCAGCGCTCTTGCCGCATAGACATGCGCCATGACGTTGAGCGCCCATGCGCGGCTCCATACCTCGTTCGGCGCCGCCGCGGCGTTTTCGGTTCGCTGATCGAAACCGGAGGCGACGCCGGCATTGGAGCAGAACAGATCGATCGGCCCGTGGTCGCGCTCCACCGTTTCGATCAGTGATTTGATCTGCGATTCATCGGTGACGTCGCAGACAAACGCGCGGCCGCCGATCGCCGCCGCCACCTCGTTCGCGGCCGCCACATCGATATCCGCCACCACGATCTTCGCAGCGCCGGCGCGATGAAAGGCATGGCCCATCGCTTTGCCGATGCCGCTGCCGCCGCCCGTGATGACCACGATTTTACCGGCGACATTCATGGCGCTCAAACTCCGCGGATCATCAGGCTTTCAAGCAAGCCTCGTGGCGCAAATCCTGTGACGTAATTTCTGGCTGGGCAATACTGGCGGTCCCGGGAAGACTCGAACTTCCGACCTTCGGTTTAGGAAACCGCTGCTCTATCCGGCTGAGCTACGGGACCAATTTCTGTCTCAATAGTTTACCGCGAGAGCCATGCTCTCGATAGCTGGATTCCCGTCCAATTCCCACCGCTTGTAGACAAATCCATCACGCCGGGTCGCTGTCGGGGAGGCTGACGAAAACCAGCACACCGAGGATCACCATCGTGATGCGGAATGCCGCCTCCTGACCATTCCATTCCTTCGACTGCCACATGGCGAAATATTCCCCTGCGACGACAAGGAAGCCGAAAAACCAGAGACCAAAGCCGACCGTCATTCCGGCCACGGCCCAAACCTTGGCGCGGTTGAAGATCGCGGCAGGCGCCGTGAGCCGCGCCAGCAATGCCAACGCGCCGATCGCAAGAAGCAGAGCCGTCAATGCCTCCGTGGCGATGATCAAACCGTACGCCACCGCCCAGACGCTCTCGTCGGTGATCGCGCGGTGCATCAGCGCGTTGCCTGGGAAAATCGTGTCCATGCTCAGCACGTGCCTCACGAACTCGTGGTTCGAGCCGTAGTCGACGATGTTGTCGTAGGCGACGATCCCCGCGAACGCCGCCAGCGCGGCGATCAACGCAACCTTGCTCAGACGCACGAGGATCATGATCGCGAACGGACAGGTGCCGCCTCCCTCAGCGCGGTGCGCGCCTCATTGCAATTTGGTTCCGACGACCTGCGCTGGCGGGATTGTACGATACAGGACGAGAATGGATAGCTATTGCGCAGGCTTGGCCGCCATCTCGGCCGGCACTTCATCTGTCATCACCTTGAAGCCCGCGAGCGTGCAAGGCCCGAACGAGGTGGAAATCGCGACGTCGGTGGCGTCGCGGCCGCGCGCCATCAGGATACGGCCGATGCGCGGCGTGTTGTGTCGTGCGTCGAATGTGTACCAGCGACTCCCGAGATAGACCTCGAACCAGGCGGAAAAATCCATCGGCTCGGGGTCCGGCGGGACACCGATATCGCCGAGATAGCCGGTGCAATAACGCGCCGGAATGTTCATACAGCGGCACAGCGTGATCGCCAGATGCGCGAAGTCGCGGCACACGCCGCGCCGTTCTTCGTGGGCGTGCCAGGCGGTCTTGGTCGGGCTGGCGTGCGCGTAGCCGAATTCAATGCGGTCATGAACGTAATCGCAGATCGCCTGGACCAGCGGCCAGCCCTTGGCGATGTTGCCGAATTTCGCCCACGCCGGCTCGGCGAAGCGGTCGGTTTCGCAATAGCGGCTACCCAACAGATAAACCAGCGTCTCGACCGGCAGCGCCTCAAGAGCATGCTGCGCCGCTTGCGGCGCAAATTCGTCCGGCACGCCCGGGTCATTGATCAAAAAATCCGTCGACATAGTGATCTTGCCGACGGGGGCGTGAATGACGTGGCAGAAATTGCCGAAACCGTCGTGGTAAGTGTTGGCGGGGATCGCCGGGAGAAGTTGGATGCGGTCAGGGGTGACGAGGTCGGCGACGCGCGACGGATGCACGCTCAGCATCAGGATCATCGGCGTCGGCTGCGGACAATCGTAGCTGATTTCGTAGCCGGCACGAATTTTCATCGAAAAACTCTCCAGCTCGCGAGAATATATGTAGGCGCCGAATTCCCTGCCCAGGCTTATCCGTGATTTCGCGCCTGGTTCCCGGTACGATAGGCGTTGCAATGCATTTCTCGGGCCAAATGTTCCAAATGAGGTCCCGCAAGCCTGGGCGCCGATGAACGAGACCGCGAAGCCGCTGTTGGCGGCCGACGAGCCGGACCCGGTCACGGTCCATAACGCCGGCGGACCGTCGCCGCTGTTGCTGGTCGCCGATCACGCCGGCAACGGGATGCCGCGGGCGCTCGGCCGACTGGGCATCGCCGAAGACGAATACCGACGCCACATCGCCTGGGACATCGGCATCGCCGGGGTCGCCCGCACCCTGGCCGATATGCTGGACGCCATGCTGATCCAACAAAATTATTCGCGTCTCGTCATCGATTGCAACCGGCCGCCAGGCGTCCCGGCATCGATACCGGAAGTTAGCGAACTCACGCCGATCCCGGGCAATGTGGGCCTGAGCGAAGCCGCCAGAGCAGCGCGCGCGCGCGAAATCTTTTGGCCCTATCACGAGCGCATCGAGGCGGAGCTGGCACGCCGCCGCCAAGCCGGCCTCCCGACGGCTTTGATCGCGCTGCACAGCTTCACGCCGGTGTTCAAGAGCGAAGCGCGCGCCTGGCATGCGGCGCTCCTCTACAATCGCGATCCGCGTCTCGCCCACCGGCTCCTCGCGCTGCTCAACAAGCAACAGGACCTCATCGTCGGCGACAACGAGCCCTATCACGTCAGCGATACGACCGATTTCACGATCCCCGTGCACGGCGAGCGCCACGGCCTGCCGCACGCCTTGATCGAGATCCGTCAGGACCTGATCGCCGAGGAAAGCGGACAACGACAATGGGCCGAGCTTCTCGCGCGCTTGCTGCCGCGGGCCTATGCGGAACTGGTGCTGGCCTGAGCTGCCCGCCGGTCGCGCTCTAGCTGGAGCTCTCCTCGAGCATCTCTTCCAGCTCGACATGCACGCGCTCGCCGAGCGCGACGTGATGCCCCTGCCCGGAGGCGAGGAGCGCCTGCGCTTCCTCTGGCGTCTCGGCCTCGATCCACCATTCCTCGGCCCGCGTCACCAGCAGGGTGGCGTAAAAGATCCTCAGTTCTGGCCCCGGCGGGTGCTTGCGCGCGGCTGACATCGTGATCCCGGCTTTCGAATCGATATTACAATTACTTTACCCTAAAAGTGCGTTGCCTGGAACAAATAGGAAACAAGCAGTCACGCGGCCTGCACGCGGAGCCCGGAACGCGCTATTATTAAGTTTGTTGTCAAAGGATGGCTTGGCAGGAGTAGATCGTGGCACCGCGTCCGTATTGGAAAGGTTATTTGCGGCTTTCGCTGGTGTCATGCCCGATAGCCCTGTACCCGGCGACCTCCGAGCGCGAGAAGGTCAGCTTCAACCAGATCAACGGCGCGACCGGCAACCGCATCCGCTATCGCAAGGTCGACGCCGAGTCCGGCGAGGAAGTGCCGTCGGAGCAGATCATCAAGGGATACGAGGTCGCCAAAGGCGAATACGTCGAGATCACCGACGACGAACTGGCATCGGTCGCGCTCGAGAGCACCAAGACCATCGATATCGACGAGTTCGTGCCGCGCAGCGAAATCGACGAGCTCTACAACATCCGTCCTTATTACATCGCGCCCGACGGCAATGTCGGCCAGGACGCCTTCGTCGTCATCCGCAGCATCATCGAGCAAATGAAAATGGTCGCGGTCGGCCGCGTCGTGCTGACCAGCCGCGAGCACGTGATCGCCATCGCGCCGCGCGGCAAAGGGCTGATGGGAACGCTGTTGCGCTTTCCCTATGAGGTGCGGGATTCCGGCGAATTTTTCGACGACATCCCCAACGTCAAGCTCACCAAAGACATGATGGATCTGGCGCGGCATATCGTCGAGACCAAGAGCGGGCATTTCAAGCCGCAGGAATTCGAAGACCATTACGAGCACGCCCTGAAGGAACTGATCGAGAAAAAGGCCAAGGGCGAAAAGATCGAGGCGCCGCAGGAGCAGCCGACAGGCAAGGTCATCAATCTCATGGACGCGCTGCGCCGCTCCGTGCAGGCGGACAAACAAAACGCCAAGCCGGCTCCCAAGGCCGCCCCCAAGGCCGTTCCCAAGGCCGCTCCCAAGCCCGTTCGCGCCAAGAAAGGCCGCAAGAACGAGGGCCAAAAGGAAATGCTGCTGCCGATCCAGGGCAAGAAATCCGCCAACGGGGAGGCCGCCAAGGGAAACGCCGATACCGCCAAAGGGTCGCGGGCCCATCCAAAACAGCGCAAAGCCGGGTAAGCCCCGCCTTTTATTGATCCTGCGGCTTGCGTAGCGGCGTAAACGCCGCAGTGCTGCCGCATTCCGGCCCTTGGCTTCAAGACGATGCGCGGGTGGTGGGACGGGGTATTGGCGGCCGTCATCGCGGCCGAATTTACAGCGTTTTGTGCATGCTCCGGCGCCATGGCGCAGGAACAGGCACAAACTGCATCCGCCTGCAGTGGCGAAACCATCGCGCGCGGCGGCGCCAGCAGCATCGTCGACGGACGGACCTTTGTCCTCGATGACGGCCGCGAAGTTCGCCTCGCCGCGATCGAAGTGCCGCCGCTGCCGCTGCCGCAGGAATCCGGCGCGGCGCCGGGCGGCGTGGCGGCAAAGGACGCGCTCGCCGCTCTGCTCGCGGGAGGCGGGATCGTGCTCAAACAGGGCGAGCAGCAAAAGACCGATCGCTATGGTCGCGTGGTGGCCTATGCCTTTACCGTTCGCGACGGCGTGGAACATTTGGCGCAGGCGGATCTCGTTGCGGCGGGGGTCGCGCGCGTCGCTGCCCGGGGCCGGCAGCCGCACCTGCATCGTGGAACTGTTGACCCGCGAAAATGCCGCCCGGCAGGCCAAGCTTGGCCTCTGGGCTGACCCGTATTATGACTTGCTCAGCGCCGACAGCCCCGCCGATGTGCTGGCCGAACAAGGCCATTTTGCGCTGGTCGAGGGCAAAGTGGTGTCGGTGCGTGAAAGCGGCGCCACCATATATGTGAATTTCGGGCGGCGCTGGACCGAGGATTTCACCGTTACGATCTCGAAGCGAAATGAGCGTAGCTTCGCGGCGGCGGGATTCGAACCGAAAAACTCGCCGGCCGCCGCGTTCGGGTGCGCGGCTGGATCGAGGAACGCGGCGGACCCTGGATCGAAGCGGTGCGGCCGGAGCAGATAGAGTTCGCCGATCGGGAGTAAATGCGCATTGGCGCGGCGGTGAAGTCACGGACGTAAGACAGTGAGCCATTCGGCGACCACGGGAAGGGCAAAGCTGGCGCTGGCACAGGCCGGCGCGATCATGCTCGCCCTCGCGCTCGCCGCCTGCACAGCCTCGCCGCCTCCAATCGGGACGCAGACATTATTGCCGGCGCCGATGAAGGCTCCGGAAATCACGGATATGTCGCCGGCGGTTCTGCGCGAACACCAGCGCATCCTCGCGGCCTATGGCGGCGTCTACAACGATGCAAAGCTGCAGATCATGGTCGAGCAGACCGTCGAGCGCCTGGTCGCGGCGTCCGAGCGGCCAGACCTGCACTACAAGATCACGCTCCTCAATTCGCAGTCGATCAACGCGTTCGCCTTGCCGACCGGTCAGCTCTACGTGACCCGTGGCATCGCCGCGCTCGCCAACGACGAATCGGAACTGGCGTCGGTGCTGGCACACGAGATGGGGCACGTCGTCGCCCGCCATGCCGCGATCCGCGAAGAGCAGGCGAAGCAGGCTGCGCTCGTCGGCCGCGTCGTCAGCGACGTGATCAGCGATCCCGAGGTCGGCGCATTGGCGCTCGCCAAATCGAAGCTTGCGCTGGCGAGCTTCTCGCGCGCCCAGGAATTCGAGGCGGACGCCATCGGCATCGGCATCGCTTCGCGCGCGGGCTACGATCCCAACGGCGCGGTGCGGTTCCTCACGTCGATGGAGCACAATTCCGAGCTCAAGCCGCAGCAGAATACGAGCGCTATCGACCCGCGCGCTCCCGACTTTCTATCGTCGCACCCGGCAACGCCCGAGCGGATTTCCAACGCCATTGCCAATGCCCGCCAATATAACGTCCCGACCACGACCGGAGGCATTCTTGGCCGGGACAAGGACGCCTATCTCACCGGCATCAACGGCATCGTGTTCGGCGAGGATCCGAGCGAAGGCTTTGTGCGCGGCCGCCGCTTCTTGCATCCCCGGCTTGGCTTTACCTTTACGGCACCGGAAGGTTTCGCTCTCGATAACACGGCGCAGGCCGTCCTCGGCGTCAAACATGGCGGCGGCCAGGCGCTGCGGCTCGATGTCGTGCGGGTACCGTCGGAGCAAACGCTCGCCGGATACCTGACGTCCGGCTGGATCGAAAACATCGATGCCGGCTCGGTCGAGGATATCACCATCAACGGCTTCCAGGCCGCCACCGCGGCCGCCAAGGGCGATCAGTGGGACTTCCGTCTCTACGCCATTCGCTTTGGCAGCGACGTGTATCGGTTCATTTTTGCTACCAAGCGGAGCACGCCGGAATCCGACCGTGTCTTCCGCGAGTCGGTCGGCACGTTCCGCCGCATGAGCCTGGCCGAGATCGAGGACGCCAAGCCGCTGCGTCTGCAGGTGGTGACCGTAGGGCCCAGCGACACAGTCGAAAAACTGGCGACCCGCATGGCGGTTGCCGACCACCAGGTCGAGCGCTTCCGCATTCTCAACGGGCTCGAGGCCGGCGACCGCTTGAAGTCGGGCAGCGAAGTCAAGATTGTGGTTGAATAAAGTTTGCCGCGACGGCAGAACGTCTCCGGACCTTTCGAAGATCGCCTGTCCAAAAAGCGAGGAAATCAATGGCGTATATATTCAAGGAGACGGAACTGCCTTCGTTGATATCGGTCGTACCCGGACGCGAGCGAATCTTCTTCGTCAATCAGGAACTCGCAAACATCGACGACATGCTGGCCGGCGTGATGCACTACAAAAAAGGCGCCGCGTCTCCGCTCCACCTGCACAAGAATTGCGAGCACTTCTATTTTATCATCAGCGGAAAGGCGACGGTGGAATCCGACGAAGGGGTTCGTCCGGTCGGCCCTGGTGACATGATTTTCATTCCCGCCGAAGAGAAGCATCGCCTGCGCGCCACGGAGCCGCTGTTCTATTTTGAGTTTCAGGCTCCCAATCGCTTCAAGACCACGATCCTCGAAGGCACCGACGACGACCTGCGCTGGGAGCGCAAGGATGGTCGCGTTTGGGTGCAGACCTGAGCTTGGCGCGAAAACAGGAGAACAACCATGGCGCTGACATTCATCGATACCAACCATCTTCCCAAGAAGGCTTCGACCGGGCATGGCGAGGTCGTCGAGGTCCTCAATGACGCCCTGTGCGGGGCGCACAACGTGCACGGCTCGGTGCGCTGGCTCAAATCGGATGAAACGTTCGAGCCGGAGACTATCGACAGGCATCAGCTTGTCTATCTGATGGAAGGAAAAGGCCGCGTCAGGCTCGACGGCAAAGACTATGATGTCGAAAAAGGCGCGGGAATTTATCTCGGGCCCGCGGAAACCGCCGCCATCCGCGCTGCGAACGGCGCCTCACTCAAGCTCTTCCATCTTGTCGTGCCGCATATCCCGAAATAGGCGACAGTTTCCGAGCATCAAGTCGGGGATCAAGTCGCGGAGCGCGTCTCGCCGGTGAGCCTGGAAATGCCGGCGGGCGCCGACGCGGCGTCTGCGACGGGAAAAAACGCGGCCACATAACGATCCGGACGCAGCAGATAGAGGCCCGCCGGTTGCCCGGCGAGAAGCCGCGCGAGATCGCCGCGCAGATCCCGCGCGGCGATAACCGGGGCCTCAACCGCCGACGTATCCTCCCTGTCCAGCACCGCCACGGCACGAATGGGCGGGCCGATCGCTTCGCCGGGGCTCTCACGCGCGAGAGTATTTGACGGCGTGCCCGGCGGCGCCAGCAGCGCGAAGCCGTCGCCCAGCACGTCGTCGAGCAGCATGAAGCCGGAAGCAGTCATCACCAGCGCCTGCGGAAATAGCTTGCCGACCAGCGATGCACCGGACGGAGGTGTCGGAGCAAGCAAGAACCCGCGATGGAACCGCGGCTTGGGTTTGTACTTCATCTCGGCGAAATAAGACCGCGCGGCGGGATAGAGCGCGAGCGACCGGAAGAACGTCTGAAACGCCAGCGCCTGCCAACGTCCGCGCGGCATCATCACCTGCCCCATGCGGATCGCGAGTTGTATCATTTCGGCCGCGTGATCCCGCCGCTCGGCTTCGTAGGTGTCGAGCAATCCATCGCCGAGATGACCGGACACGACGGCCGCGAGCTTCCAGGCAAGATTGTGCGCATCGCGCACGCCGCTGTTCATGCCCTGGCCGGCGAATGGCGGGGTGAGGTGCGCGGCGTCGCCGGCAAGAAAGACCCGCCCGGCACGCCAGCGGTCGGCCATGCGGGCGTGAAACGTATAGACGACCTTGCGGCGAAGCACGGCCTTGTCGTCGGTGCCGTACAACCGCAACAGCGCGGCTACATTATCCGGCGCCAGGACGTCGGTATCCTGCTCGCCGTCATGAAGCATGAATTCGAAGCGTCGCGTGCCGCTGGGTCCGGGCAGCGAGAGACAAGGCCGCTCCGGAATGCAATAGACCTTGGTGTCATGCGACGGATCGGTGGTCTCCTCAATATCGACGATGAGCCACCGTTCGCGGAAGGTCGAACCGTGCATCTCGATGCCGAGCGTCTGCCGCACGAAGCTGCGGCTGCCGTCGCAACCGACAAGAAAATCGCATGACAGCTCGACGGGCGCGCCTTCCTTGATCACACGCAGCTTTGCCTCCTTCTCCGACTGAGAGAATTCGACAAGCTCCGTTTCAAACCAGATCGTGGCGTTGGCATAGCGCCGAAGATTGTCCCGCAGCAGGCGCTCAAGCAGCGGCTGGCGAAACGCGTTACGGCGCGGATAGCCGTATTCGAGTGTTGTCGGCTTGACCTTGAGGAAGCGCCGGCGGCTGGGCGAGAAATACTCCGAGCCGTAGCCCAGCACGATGTGCGGCACCAATTCGTTGATGATGCCAACCGATTGCATGGTCCGCAGCGACTCGTCATCGATCGATACCGCTCGCGGCTCCTGCACGGTTTGCGGATTGCGCTCGATGAGGAGGACGTCAACGCCATACCGGGCGAGCAGACCGGCGAGGGTCAACCCGGTCGGGCCCGCGCCAACGATAATAACGGGCCAATGCTGGCGTGTTGTCATTGCGGCAAGGTTAGCGTCAAAACTTCGGGAATCAACAGATTGGCGGGACGGTGCGGAAAGCTCAGAAATTGATAGCGCGTTTGGCGACCGCGAGCGCCGCTTCCTTCACGGCTTCACTGAGCGTCGGATGGGCGTGGCAGGTTCGCGCAATGTCCTCGGAAGAGGCGCCGAACTCCATCGCCATCGCCGCCTCCGCGATCATGGTCTCGGCGTCGGGCCCCAGAATGTGCACGCCGAGCACGCGATCGGTCTTGGCGTCGGCGAGGATTTTGACGAACCCGTCGGTCGCAAGGTTGGCCCGGGCGCGAGCGTTGGCGGAGAACGGAAATTTGCCGACCTGATAGGCGACGCCGGCAGCCTTGAGCTCTTCCTCGGTTTTTCCGACGGCCGCGATTTCCGGCGAGGTGTAGACGACGTTCGGGATCACCTCGTAATTCACGTGACCGGCCTGACCGGCGATGATCTCCGCGGCGGCGACGCCTTCTTCTTCCGCCTTATGTGCCAGCATCGGTCCCGCGATCGCGTCGCCGATGGCGTAAATGCCGGCAACGTTGGTGCGCAGATGCGCGTCGACGATTACGCGGCCGCGGTTGTCCTTCTTCACGCCGGCCGCTTCGAGGCCAAGACCCTCCGTAAAAGGCACCCGCCCGATCGCTACCAGCACGACATCCGCCTCGATGGCTTCCGCCTCGCCGCCGCCGGCGGCCGGCTCGATCTTCACCTTGAGCGTCTTGCCCGAAGTATCCACGCCCGTGACCTTTGAGGAGAGCTTGAACGCGACACCCTGCTTCTGCAGCAGCCGATGGAATTGCCGCGCGACCTCACCGTCGATGCCGGGCAGGATGTGATCGAGAAATTCGACGACCGTGACCTGCGCGCCGAGCCGCCGCCAGACCGAGCCGAGCTCAAGCCCGATAATGCCGCCGCCGACGACCAAAAGCTTTTGCGGCACTTTGGTCAGGTCGAGCGCGCCGGTCGAGGACACGACGCGCTTCTCGTCGATGTCGATGCCGGGAAGACGCGCGACGTCCGAACCGGTGGCGATGACGATATTCTTGGTCTCGAGAGTCTGCGCCTTGCCAGCGGGGTCCTTGACCTCCACCTGACCGGGCGCAACCACCCGGCCGGTGCCATGGAACGCGTCGATCTTGTTCTTCTTGAACAGGAAGGCGACGCCTTTGACGTTACTTTCGACGTTCTGTTCCTTGTACTTGAGCAAGGCCGCAATATCGACGCTCGGCTTGCCGACCTTGATCCCCATCTGCGCGAAATTGTGGCCGGCTTCTTCGAAAAGCTCCGAGGCGTGCAACATCGCCTTCGAGGGGATGCAGCCGACATTGAGGCAGGTGCCGCCGAAGGTGGCGTTCTTCTCGATGACCGCCGTTTTGAGCCCGAGCTGCGCCGCGCGAACGGCGCAGACATAGCCGCCGGGACCGGTGCCGATGACGATAAGATCGTAAGACATGAAAGGACTCCGAACCTTCAATCGTCATGGCCGGGCTTGACCCGGCCATCCACGTCTTTGGACAGAAGCCTTGGACAGTAAGACGTGGATGCCCGGCACAAGGCCGGGCATGACAGAACAACAAATCACAAATCCAGCACCAGGCGCGCCGGCTCCTCCAGCAACTCTTTCACCCGCACCAGGAACGTCACCGCCTCGCGGCCGTCGACGACCCGGTGATCGTATGACAGCGCGAGATACATCATCGGCCGCGCCTCGATCTTGCCGGCCACCACCATCGGCCGCTCCTGAATCTTGTGCATGCCGAGGATACCGGATTGCGGCGCATTGAGGATCGGCGTCGACATCAGCGAACCATAGATGCCGCCGTTGGTGATGCTGAAAGTGCCGCCTTGCAACTCGTCGATCTTGAGCGCGCCCTCGCGGGCGCGATGACCGAAGTCGGCAATCGCTTTCTCGATCTCGGCGATCGATTTCATGTCGCAATCGCGCACCACCGGCACCACGAGGCCGCGTTCGGTGCCGACCGCGATGCCGATGTGATAGTAATTCTTGTAGACGATGTCGGTGCCGTCGATTTCGGCGTTGACGGCGGGGATTTCCTTGAGCGCCTGCACGCAGGCGCGCACGAAGAAGCCCATGAAGCCGAGCTTCACGCCGTGCTTCTTCTCGAACAGCTCGCGATACTGCGCGCGCAGCGCCATCACATGCGTCATGTCGACCTCGTTGAAGGTCGTGAGCATGGCGGCGGTGTTTTGCGCATCCTTGAGCCGGCGCGCGATGGTCTGCCGCAGCCGCGTCATGCGCACGCGCTCCTCGCGCGCGGCATCGTCGGCTGACGACGGCGCGCGAACCTGAACAGATGCCGCGGGCGCCGACACCGGCGTCGGCTGCGCCGCCGCGCGCTCGATGGCGGCGAGCATATCGCCCTTGGTGACGCGGCCGTCCTTCCCGGAGCCGGGTACGGCAGACGCGTCCATGCCGGTCTCGGCGGCGATCTTGCGGACCGACGGCGCCAGCGGCATGGCGGCGGCCGCCGTGGCAGGTGCGGGCTTCGGCGGCGCCGCGGGCGCAGCCTTCACGGCCGGTTCCGCTGAGTTTTCCGGCGACTTCGAAGGCGCCGCGCCGGCGCCTTCCTTGATCGCGCCGAGCAGCGCGCCGACGGCAACCGTGTCGCCTTCCTTGACCGCGACGTCGGTGAGCACGCCGGCGGCGGAAGCCGGCACCTCGATCGTGACCTTGTCGGTCTCCAGTTCCACCAGCGGTTCGTCGACGGCGACGAAGTCGCCCGCCTTCTTGAACCACTTGCCGATCGTCGCTTCGGTCACCAATTCGCCGAGAGTGGGCACGCGAATCTCAGCCATTGCTTCGTCCCCGCGATCTGTTTGTTAGCTCAACGCATCTTCAAGAAAGTTCTTGAGCTGGGCGACGTGCAGCGACATCTGACCGACCGCCGTCGAGGCCGAAGCCGGCCGGCCGGCGTAGCGGGCGCGCCGATGCTTGGCGCCGATCTGATTGAGCACCCATTCCAGGAAGATATCGACGAACACCCAGCCGCCCTGGTTGCGCGGCTCCTCCTGGCACCAGACGATTTCCGCCTGCTTGAAGCGCGAAAGCTCGCTCATCAGCGCCTTGGTCGGGAACGGATAAAGCTGCTCGATACGCAGCAGGTAGATATCGTCGACGCCGCGCTTTTCGCGTTCGTCGTAGAGGTCGTAATAGACCTTGCCGGAGCAGATAACGACGCGCCTGATCTTGTCGTCGGCGACGAGCTTGATCTTCTCGTCCGGCGACAGCTGGGCATCGTCCCAGAGCAGCCGGTGGAACGACGTCTCCGGTCCCATTTCGTCGAGCCGCGAAACCGCGCGCTTGTGGCGCAGCAGCGACTTCGGCGTCATCAGGATCAGCGGCTTGCGGAAATCGCGGTTGAGCTGGCGGCGCAGGATGTGGAAATAATTCGCCGGCGTCGTGCAGTTGGCGACCTGCATATTGTCCTCGGCGCACATCTGCAGGAAGCGCTCGAGCCGCGCGGAGGAGTGCTCGGGCCCCTGGCCTTCATAGCCGTGCGGCAAGAGGCAGACGAGGCCGGACATGCGCAGCCACTTGCGCTCGCCCGACGAGATGAACTGGTCGAACAGCACTTGCGCGCCATTGGCGAAATCGCCGAACTGGGCTTCCCACAGCGTCAGCGCGCTCGGCTCGGCGAGCGAGTAGCCGTATTCAAAGCCGAGCACGGCCTCTTCCGAGAGCATCGAGTTGATGACTTCGTAGCGCGCCTGTCCCTCGCGCAGGTGATTGAACGGCGTGTAGCGGCGCTCGGTTTCCTGATCGATCAGCACCGAGTGGCGCTGTGAGAAAGTGCCGCGTTCGCTGTCCTGGCCGGAAAGCCGGACACGATGGCCGTCGAGCAAGAGCGAACAGAAAGCGAGCGCCTCGCCGGTCGCCCAGTCGACGCCGACGCCGCTTTCAATCGCCTTGCGCCGGCTCTCGAGGAAGCGGTTGAGGGTGCGGTGAGGATGGAAGCCTTCGGGCAGCGTGGTGATCTTCTCGCCGATCTCCTTGAGCGTGCCGATGTCGAGGCCGGTCTTGCCGCGGCGCGGATCGTCGCCGTCGCCGGCGGTCCTGAACCCGGCCCAGCGGCCATCGAGCCAATCGGCTTTGTTGGCGCGGTAGCTCAGCGCGGCTTCCAACTCGACATCGAGCCGGCCGCGCCAATCCGCCTTCATCTTCTCCACCTCGCCGGCGGTGACGACACCTTCGCCGACGAGCTTGTCGCTGTAGATTTCCAGCGTCGAGCGGTGCGCGGCGATCGCCTTGTACATCAGCGGCTGCGTAAACGACGGCTCGTCGCCCTCGTTATGGCCGTGACGGCGGTAACAGAACATATCGATGACGACCGGCTTCTGGAATTTCTGCCGGAACTCCGTCGCCACCTTGGCGGCGAAAACGACCGCTTCGGGATCGTCGCCGTTGACGTGAAAGATCGGCGCCTCGATCATCTTGGCGACATCGGACGGATACGGCGACGAGCGCGAATAACGTGGATTGGTGGTGAAGCCGATCTGATTGTTGACAATGAAGTGCACCGAGCCGCCGGTGCGGTGACCGCGCAATCCGGAGAGCCCAAAGCACTCCGCAATCACGCCCTGCCCGGCAAAAGACGCATCGCCGTGGATCAACAGCGGCATCACCATCCGGCGATCTTCAGGCGTGGCGCCGTGCTGGTCCTGCTTGGCGCGTACCTTGCCGAGCACGACCGGATCGACGATTTCAAGGTGCGACGGATTGGCGGTCAGCGACAAATGCACTTTGTTTTCGTCGAACTCGCGATCGGAAGAGGCGCCGAGATGGTATTTGACGTCGCCTGAGCCTTCCACCTCGTTGGGCGTCGAGGAGCCGCCCTTGAACTCGTGGAAGATGGCGCGATGCGGCTTGGCCATGACCTGGGCGAGAACATTAAGCCGGCCGCGATGCGCCATGCCGATCACGATGTCGCGGACCCCAAGCGCGCCGCCGCGCTTGATGATCTGCTCGAGCGCCGGAATCATCAACTCGCCGCCGTCGAGGCCGAACCGCTTGGTGCCGGTGAATTTGACGTCGCAGAATTTCTCGAACCCTTCCGCTTCCACCAGCTTGTTGAGGATCGCGCGCTTGCCTTCGCGCGTGAAGGTGATCTCCTTGTCGGGCCCTTCGATGCGCTCCTGAATCCAGCCCTTCTGCGCGGCGTCGGAGATGTGCAGGAATTCGACGCCGAGCGTCTGGCAGTAAGTGCGCCGCAGGATGCCGACGATCTGCCGGATCGTGCCGAATTGGAGTCCGAGCACCATGTCGAGGAAAATCGGCCGGTCGAGATCGGCCTCGGTGAAACCGTAAGCCGAAGGATCGAGTTCTTCCTCGTTGTTCGGCGGCTGCAGGCCGAGCGGATCGAGATTGGCGTGGAAATGACCGCGGGCGCGATAGGCGCGAATGAGCATGAGCGCGCGTATCGAGTTCGCGGGTCGCCCGCTCGACGTCGGCGACGGAAAGCTCGACGCCTTTGGCTTGCGCCTGCGCCTTGACCTTAGTGCCGACCGCCTTGCCGATTTCAGTCCAGTCGCCGTCAAGCGCGGCGATGAGTTCGCTGCGTTCCGGACGCGGCCAATCGGGCCGCCGCCACGACGGACCGCGCGCGCTCTCGGTCACGTCACGGGCGTCATCCTTGAGGCTTTGGAAGAACGATTGCCACTCGGCATCGACCGACTTGGGGTCGGTCTCGTAACGCGCGTAAAGGTCTTCGATGTACGCGGCGTTGGTGCCGTAGAGGAAGGAAGTAAGAGCGAAGGCGGCGTTCGCGTCCTGGCGAGACATGTGCGTATCCCGAGCTTGGGGAAATCAAGTAACGGAGAACCCTAAGAGGTACGGAAAACAGCGAATCAGCCCGGCCCGGTGCGGGGCGATTTCTCTTGTAACCTATTTAGGGATTCGGTGCGGCAAGGGAAAGACTTAAGAAGTGAATCACGATTTCAATAATTCCGCGAGGGTTTTCCCCAACCGCGCCGGTGACGGCGAAACCTTGATGCCCGACGCCTCCATCGCCGCGACCTTGGATCCCGCGTCGCCCTTGCCGCCGGCGATGATGGCCCCGGCATGGCCCATGCGGCGGCCGGGCGGCGCGGTGCGGCCGGCAATGAAGCCGACGGTCGGCTTCTTGCGGCCGCGCCTGGCCTCATCGGCAAGGAATGCAGCAGCGTCTTCCTCCGACGAACCGCCGATCTCGCCGATCATGATGATCGCTTCGGTCGCCTTGTCCGCGAGGAACATCTCCAGAATGGCGATGAAGTCGGTGCCCTTGACCGGATCGCCGCCGATCCCGACGGCGCTGGTCTGGCCGAGGCCCACCTGCGTGGTCTGGAAGACGGCCTCATAGGTCAGCGTGCCGGAGCGCGAGACAATGCCGACTTTGCCGGGCTTGAAAATGCTGCCGGGCATGATGCCGATCTTGCATTCGCCGGACGTCATCACGCCCGGACAATTCGGTCCGATCAGCAGCGATTTCGAGCCGCACAGCGCGCGCTTGACCTTCACCATGTCGAGCACCGGAATGCCTTCGGTGATGCAGACGATCAGCGGAATCTCGGCGTCGATCGCTTCGCAGATCGCATCCGCCGCGCCCGGCGGCGGCACATAGATCACGCTGGCGTCGCAGCCGGTTTCGTCGCGCGCTTCGGCAACCGTCTCGAACACCGGCAAGCCGAGGTGGGTGGTGCCGCCCTTGCCCGGCGAGGTGCCGCCGACCATCTTGGTGCCGTAGGCGATCGCCTGCTCGGAATGAAACGTGCCGTTCTTGCCGGTAAATCCCTGGCAGATGACTTTGGTATTCTTGTCGATGAGGATGGACATGAATCAGCGGCCCGCCTTCGTCTGACGCTGCAATGTCAGATACATGCCTGGGATTTTCATCGGCGTCCCATCGACGAGCAATAACGTTACATCGTCGCCGTATTTCCAGAATGTCAGCCGCTGCGCGCCGTCGGCCGACGCGACTTGGCGGAGCGGCGGATCGAGCTTCATCACCTTGATGAGCTCCTGCTTCATTTCTTCGCCGTCGACATTATCCGCGCCAATGCCGCACGCCGTGACCTCACCATTGGGTCCGCCTGCCTCTGACGCGACGAGTTCGTGCGGGCCGCTGCCGAGCGGCACGAGCCAGGATTTCGCGTGAGCAAATTGCCCCTCTTTTCGTGGCGACCCCACATCCTTGCGGACCTGAAGATTCATCGCCGTCGCCTTGGTATCGAGCGTCGCATAGTCCGGCGGTCCAGGTATGCAGAACCCCTGAAAGGAATTCACAAGCTCGGCGCTTCGCTGGTTCGCGTATGCCGTGCTCGCGGACAGGACACAGACGAGCACGGCGAAACGAAGCACCTCAGGCACCCTTCCGCACCGCCGCAACGATCTTCTGCGCCGCGTCGTCGAGGTCGTCGGCGGGAATGACGTTGAGGCCTGACTTGCTGATGATCTCCTTGCCGAGCGCGACATTGGTGCCTTCGAGCCGGACCACGAGCGGAACGCGCAAACCGACTTCCTTCACCGCCGCGACGACGCCCTCGGCGATGATGTCGCAGCGCATGATGCCGCCGAAAATGTTGATCAGGATTCCCTTCACATTCGGGTCGGAGGTGATGATCTTGAAGGCGGCGGTGACCTTGTCCTTGGTGGCGCCGCCGCCGACGTCGAGAAAATTCGCCGGCGTTTCGCCGTAGAGCTTGATGATGTCCATGGTCGCCATGGCGAGGCCGGCGCCGTTGACCATGCAGCCGATGGTGCCGTCGAGCGCGACATAGTTGAGATCGTAATGCGAGGCTTCGATCTCCTTGGCATCCTCCTCGCTCGGATCGCGCAACGCCGCGATATCGGGATGCCGATAGAGCGCGCTGTCGTCGAAACCCATCTTGGCGTCGAGACAGACCAGTGCGCCCGCCTTGGTGACCACCAGCGGATTGATCTCGAGGAGGTTCATGTCCTTGGCGAGAACCGCCTGATAGAGCTTCGGCAGCACGCTTTCCGCCTGCTTGGCGACTTCGCGTCCAAAACCGAGCGCGTGCGCGACCTGATGGGCGTGATGGGCCATGAAGCCGGTGGCCGGATCGATCGAGAACGAAATGATCTTCTCCGGATGCGAGCGCGCCACTTCTTCGATGTCCATGCCGCCTTCGGTCGAGGCGACGAAGGCGACGCGCGAGGTCGTGCGATCGACCAGCGCGGAGAGATAGTACTCGCGCTCGATGCTGGAGCCTTCCTCGATGTAGAGGCGGTGCACTTCCTTGCCGTGCGGCCCGGTCTGATGCGTCACCAGCGTCGAGCCGAGCAGACGCTCGGCCTCGCGTTTGACGTCGTCGACCGATTTCACGACCTTGACGCCGCCGGCCTTGCCGCGGCCGCCGGCATGGATCTGGGCCTTCACCACCCAGACCGGCCCGCCGAGATCGTTGGCGGCCTTCACCGCCTCATCGACGCTCAGCGCCGGAATGCCGCGCGGCACCGGCACGCCGAATTCGCGCAGCACGGCCTTGGCCTGGTATTCGTGGATGTTCATGCGTCTCGCTCACGTGTTCCGGACGCCGCGCCAGGAACGCGAGAAGGTGGGAACGAAGGTAGGAACTTCAGTACATCACTTGCCGAGATTCGGAGCAATCTTCTTGCAGGCTTCGACCAGGCCGTCGACCGCCTGTACGGACTTCTCGAACATGCCGCGTTCGGCGCCGTTGAGCTCAATCTCGACCACACGCTCGACCCCCTTGCTGCCGATGACGACGGGCACGCCGACATAGAGATCCTTCACGCCGTATTCGCCGCTGAGCCACGCGGCCGCCGGCATCACCCGTTTCTTGTCGCGCAGATAGCTTTCCGCCATGGCGATGGCCGACGTCGCGGGTGCGTAGAACGCGGAGCCGGTCTTGAGCAGGCCGACGATCTCGCCGCCGCCGTTGCGGGTGCGGTCGACGATGGCATCGAGCCGCGCCGCCGTGGTCCAGCCCATCTTGACCAGATCGGGCAGCGGAATGCCGGCAACCGCCGAATAGCGTGTCAACGGCACCATGCTGTCGCCATGACCGCCGAGCACGAATGCCGTCACATCCTCGACCGAGACGTTAAACTCGTCGGCGAGAAAGTAACGAAAGCGCGCCGAGTCGAGCACGCCGGCCATGCCGACGACCATCTGCTTCGGCAACCCGCAGCACCGCTGCAACGCCCAGACCATGGCGTCGAGCGGATTGGTGATGCAGATGACGAACGCGTTGGGTGCATATTTTTTGATGCCGGCGCCGACCTGCTCCATCACCTTGAGATTGATGCCAAGAAGGTCATCGCGGCTCATGCCGGCCTTGCGCGGCACCCCGGCCGTGACGATGCACACCGCCGCGCCCTCGATCGATTCGTAGGAATTGGTGCCGGTGATCTTGGCGTCGAAGCCGTCGACCGGGGAAGCCTGGACGAGATCGAGGGCCTTGCCTTGCGGAGTACCCTCCATGATGTCGAAAAGAACGACGTCGCCCAGTTCCTTGAGGCCGACCAGATGGGCCAGCGTGCCGCCAATTTGCCCCGCGCCAATCAATGCAATTTTGCTTCGCGCCATCGCAGAAAAATCCTTGAAAAAGACGCCCCGGCTGCCGCGGTGCTTAGCCCTTTCGGGTGATACGTTCAAGCGGCTCGCGGCAGTCTGAAGCCCGGTGACGGGACAAATCCGCCGTCACCGCGTCAGGTCTCGACGATGCCGCTCGACGAGCCGGACAATTGCGAATGGGCGGCCCCGTGCGGCTGCGCCAGATAGGCCTCGGACCGCATTTCGATCAGACGCGAAGCGGTACGCTTGAACTCCTGCGCCTCAAACCCCTCGTCCCCGCGATAAAGGCCGTCGGGCTCGGCTTGCGCGGAGGCGATGAGCTTCACGTTCATGTCATAGAGCGTGTCGACGAGGATGATGAAGCGCTTGGCGGCGTTGCGCGTCTCGAACGTCATCACCGGCACGCGGTCGACAATGATGGTGTGGTATTCGCGCGCAATCTGCAGATAGTCGGCCGCCGCGAGCGGCTGCTCGCACAGGTCGTGGAAGTTAAAACGCGCCACGCCCATGGCGGCGCGCGGCACGTGCACCGAGCGGCCCTTGAGCGGCAGCTCCTGCGGCGTGCCGTCGTGTCCGGCGGCGAGCCGCCGCCACACGCCGTCGAGCGCGGCGTCCGCCATCGCGTCGGCCGGCACGTACCACACAGCCATGCCGGCAAGCTTCTCCAGCCGGAAATCGGTTCGCGAGGTGAGCCGCACGACGTCCATCTGCCGTTCGAGCATATGGATGAACGGCACGAACAGCGCGCGGTTCAGTCCATCCCGGTATAGCTCTTCCGGCGGTACGTTTGAGGTCGCGACTACGATCACGCCACGCTCGAAAAGCTGGGAGAACAGGCGGCCGAGGATCATGGCGTCGGCAATGTCGGTGACGTGGAATTCGTCGAAGCACAGCAGCCACGCCTCGCGCGCCAGTGCGAGCGCCGTCAGCTCGATCGGATCCTCGTCGGCATGCGCGCCCATTTTCATCTGCTGCCGGAACGCATGGACGCTCTCGTGCACGCCGATCATGAATTCGTGGAAATGGACGCGGCGTTTTCTCTGGACCGGGCTTGCCTCGAAGAACAAGTCCATCAGCATCGTCTTGCCGCGCCCGACCTCGCCGTAGATGTAGAGTCCCTTGAGAGGCGCCTGCTTTTTCTCGCGGCCGGCGAACAGCCAGCCGAGCGATGACGATTTTCGCGCCAGACGATGTTCGACAATCCGCTCTTCCAGCCGCGTCAGCTTCTCGACGACGGAGACCTGCGCTGCGTCACGCTCCACTGTGCCGCGGGCGACACCGGCGGCGTATCGCGCTGTGATGGTGCTGGACATATTGTGTTAACCGGTGTGGGCGAAACGTGGCGGAAACGGCGATCCCCAGCGAGGCTGCACTTCGCGTGCCAAAAGGTCGCGTTCCTGGAGATCGCGTCGCGGGAAAGTCATGAATTTCAACTATTAGCCATGCGTATATGGAATGCGAGCATGTCGCTCGATGCTTCTGCTTGCCATTCTTTGGCGCCACCCAAATGATCTATTGATTCGGGATGAGCGCGCGAAGACGCTCGTCCCGGCAACAGCTGAAGCGGAGGACGCGTTCGGGAGGGGTGTTCAGTTGACGACAATGTCAGGAGACCCTTGGAATGCAGGACATTCTTCCCGATGGCGGCGTTATCCGCAAATTGTGGGTCGGCGAGACCGATAAATATCGCGACCATGTGTTGCGGCTCGACTCGACAAGCCGGCACAATCGGTTCGGCGGCGGCGTCTCGGACGAATTCATCTGCAATTATGTGGATTTGTCGATCTCGCTCGACACCGTCGTGCATGGCTTTTTCATCGACGGAGAAATGCGGGGCGCCGCGGAGCTGCGGCAGCTCGGTTCGCGTTTTCCGCGCCAGGCGGAAGCGGCGATCAGCGTCGAGAAGCCGTGGCAAAGTCACGGCGTAGGCTCGGCGTTGCTGGGCCGCACGCTGCTGGCGGCCCGCAATCGCGGCTTTCGCCTGCTGCACATGGCATGCCTCGCTGAAAATCGCCGCATGCAACAGCTTGCGCGCAAATTCGACGCCGAGCTCTCCTTTGACTTTGGCAGTGTCGTCGGCGAGGTCGAATCCTCGCGCGCCAATCCGCTGTCGGTGATGAAGGAGATGATGGCCGACGGCCATGTTTTCGCGACGGCGATGCTCGACCTGCAATCGCGGATGCTGCGAGCGTAATTTTTTCCCCAGCAGTTCAGAACGTCTGCGCGTACCGGAGCGCCGGCGTACCGAGCGGATAGGCGGCCTCGACGACATAGGGCCCGCCGCCTACCGAAGCGCGCGACGAAAACAGCACGAAGCGCGAAACCTCGAAAGAGGCCGAGCGGTAGTGCGCGCGTGCGCTGAGATAGTCGGCGACCTGATGGCTCGACGAATCCCGCAGCCGCGCCAGCGTGACATGCGGAATATATTTGCGCCCTTCGGGCTCGAGCCCAAGGCGCTGCAACAGCCGTTCCTGTTCCGCCTGAAGCTCAAGCAGCGGCGCGATCGCGGTCGCGGCGGCGACCAGAGCGCGCGGCTTGCGGCCACCGAAGGATGTGAGCCCGTCGAGGCGCAGGTCGAACGGCCGGCGCTGAACGCGCCCGAGCAATCCGGCTATGTCGCGGGCGAGCGCGTCGTCGATATCGCCGATGAAGCGCAGCGTGATGTGGTAGTTCTGCGGATCGATCCAGCGCGCCCCCGGCAGGCCACCGCGCATCATGGCCAGGGATTCGCCGATATGCCGCGGTATTTCCAGACCTGTGAACAGACGGGGCATGATACGTGCGGCCCATGCTCGACGAATCGCAGCAACGGCAGCATGCGGGGATCGCATGCTGCTTGCAACCCTCACGATGGATGCTGACTGCGAACGCGTCCGATTAATTCTTCGACCTTTGGCAACATGCGATCGACGATCACGTCTACCCCGGCCGCCGCCGGATGCAGGCCATCGTGCTGTTCAAGGTCGAGGTTGCCGGCCACGCCGTCGAGGAAGAACGGATACAGAAGAGTGCCGTATTTGGCCGCAAGTTCGCGATAAATGCTTTCGAACGACTGGACGTAATCCGCCCCGAGATTGGGCGCCGCGCGCATTCCGCACAGAAGCACGGCGATGTGACGTTCGGTCAGGCGGCGCAGGATCGTATCCAGAGCCTCACGCGTCACCTGTGGCTTGATGCCGCGCAGCATGTCGTTGGCGCCGAGTTCGAGAATGACGGCGTCGGTGCCTTCCGGCACCGACCAATCGAGCCGCGCCAGGCCGCCGGAGGCGGTATCGCCGGAGACGCCGGCATTGGCGATCTCGACGGCAATATTTCTGGCGGCAAGCGCGGCCTGAAGCCGCGGTACGAAGCCCTCCCGTTCGGGCAGGCCGAGACCTGCGGTCAGAGAGTCGCCGAGCGCCACGATCCGCACCGGCGCCGCCGCGTGCGCAACCGGAACCGCGGCCCCGGCAACCAGTGCAACGCTACAAACAGCCGCATGCAGGATTTGGCGCAGACCTGCCGCGCCCCCATATGATTGTGCACGGCCGTTCGGCGAGGGGACCTTAGCCAAAAACATGAATGAGATCACGTCGGGGCATCCTTTTGCCGAAACCGCCATCGCGCTTGGCGGGGTTAATCTCTCGCTTGGCGGCGGCGTCACCCGCGTTCACATTCTCAGAGACATCGACCTCCATATAGGACGTGGCGAGGCCGTCGGCCTCCTTGGTCCATCGGGATCGGGCAAGTCAACGCTGCTCATGGTGATGACCGGGCTGGAGCGGGCCGATACCGGCTCGGTGGTCGTTGCCGGGAAAGACCTGCACAAGCTTGACGAGGACGAACTTGCGCGTTTTCGCGGCAAGAATATCGGCATCGTCTTCCAGGCTTTTCACCTCATCCCGACCATGACGGCGCTGGAAAACGTTGCCGTCCCGCTTGAACTCGCCGGCGCCCGCGATGCGTTCGCCCGCGCCGAGCGGGAACTGATCGCCGTCGGGCTTGGCAGCCGGCTGAGCCACTATCCAGCCGAAATGTCAGGCGGCGAACAACAGCGTGTCGCGCTGGCCCGCGCGGTCGCGCCAAATCCCGCCATCGTCGTCGCCGACGAACCAACCGGCAATCTCGACGAGGCAACCGGGCAAGAGATCATCGAGCTGTTGTTTCGAGGCCATCGCGACCACGGCACGACGCTGGTGCTCGTTACTCACGACACCGCATTGGCCGCGCGCTGCGACCGGGTGCTGCACATACATTCGGGACGGATCGAAGATTCGGCGCCGCTGATGGCGAAGAAAGCATGACGCCGCTGGCGCTGCGGTTCGCCTGGCGCGAGTTGCGCGGCGGGTTGCGCGGCTTCGGCGTTTTCGTCGCCTGCATTGCGCTCGGCGTTCTGGCGATTGCCGGCGTCGGCTCCGTCGCGGAAAGCCTTGCCGACGGACTTTCGCGCGCCGGCAGTGTCATTCTCGGTGGCGATCTCGCCTTCTCGCTGGTGCAGCGTGAAGCAAACGACAGAGAGCGCGCCTTCCTCGGCAAGCTTGGTAACGTGGCGGCCGTAGCCACGCTTCCGACGATGGCGCGGGTCGGCGACGGACGAACGACGCTGGTCGAGATCAAGGCGGTCGACGATGCCTATCCGCTGTTCGGAACCGTAACGACCGCGCCAGACGTACCGCTACCCGCGCTGCTGGCGCTGCGCGACGGCGCGTTCGGCGGCGCTGTCGACCGGACATTGCTGACGCGTCTCGATCTCAGGCTCGGCGACCGGATCACCATCGGCAAAGCCACGATTGAGCTGCGCGCGAACTCTCGAGAACGAACCGGACAAGCTTTCCGGCGGCATAAGCTTCGGACCGCGGCTTCTCGTCAGCAAGGCCGCATTGCGCGCGAGCGAATTGTTGCAGCCCGGCAGTCTGGTGCGCTGGCAATACCGCCTGCGCCTGCCCCCCGCCGCTTCAAGCGATCTCGCCGTCGTGTCGGCCGGGATGGAGGCCAAGGCCGAGTTCCCGAATGCCGGCTGGGACATCCGCACGCGCAACAAGGCGTCGCCGCAACTGGAACGCAACGTCGAACGCTTCAGTCAATTCCTCACGCTCGTCGCCTTGACCGCGCTTCTCGTCGGCGGCGTCGGCGTGGCGAACGCCGTGGCAAGCCATCTCGCGCGCCAGCGCGACGTCATCGCGACGATGAAAGCGCTGGGCGCGACCAGCACCGACATCTTTGCCATCTACTGCTCGCAGATTATCCTGGTCGCGCTGTTCGCCACCCTTGTCGGCGCCGGCCTTGGCGCGGCGCTGCCGTTCCTTGCTGTCTGGATATTTGGCGGCATCATTCCACTCCCGATCACGCCCGCATTGCATCCGGCGACACTGGCGCTGTCGATCGTGTACGGACTGCTGACGGCGCTGGCCTTTGCGTTGTGGCCGCTTGGCCGTGCGCACGATATCCCGGTGTCCATGCTGTTTCGCGACCAGCTCGCCGCCGAGCGGACCTGGCCGCGACGCCGTTATGTCATCGTGACGGCGCTGATTGCGGCGGCGCTCGCGGTGCTGGCGGTAATTTTTGCTTATGATCGGACGCTCGCGGCGATCTTTGTCGCCTTCGCCGCGGTCATTTTCGTCGCGTTGCGGCTTATAGCGATGCTGACAATGGCGATTGCGCGCCGCTTGCCGCGGCAACGCTCGACCATCGCGCGGCTGGCGATCGCCAATATCCATCGGCCGGGCGCCCTGACGCCGAGCGTCGTGCTCTCGCTTGGATTAGGCTTGTCGCTGCTCGTCACCGTCGTGGAGATCGACGGCAACCTGCATCGCCAATTCGCCGCGGCGTTGCCGGAGAAAGCGCCGTCGTTTTTCTTCATCGATATACCGTCCGCCGACACCGAACGCTTCGACGCCTTCGTGCGCGACCGCGCGCCCGGCTCGCTACTGCAGCGCGTACCGATGCTGCGCGGCCGCATCGTCGCCGCCAACGGCGTAAGGGCGGAAGATCTCAAGCCGGGAGAGGGTTCGGCCTGGGTGCTGCGCGGCGACCGCGGCATCACCTACGCCGCCGCGCTGCCGCCAGGCTCGCGGCTCGTCGCCGGCGCGTGGTGGCCCGCCGATTATTCCGGACCGCCCCTCGTCTCGCTGGAGCGCAAGACGGCGGATGATCTTAAACTCAAGCTCGGCGATACCGTCGACGTCAATGTGCTCGGCCGCAACGTGACCGCTCGCATCGCCAATCTGCGCGCCGTCGACTGGCAGAGCCTCGGCATCAATTTCGTTCTGGTATTCTCGCCCGGTACGTTCGCCGGCGCGCCTCACACCGACATCGCGACGCTGACTTTCGCCGACGGCGGTACGGCCGCGGAGGAAACGGCGTTGATCAAGGCGCTGGCCGATACGTTCCCGGCCGTATCGGCCGTGCGCGTCAAAGACGCCCTCGACGCGGTCGACCATCTCGTCGGCAATCTCGTGCTGGCGCTGCGCGGCGCCAGTCTCCTGACGCTGATCGTCGCGGCCCTTGTACTCGGCGGCGCGCTCGCGGCCGGACAGCGTTTTCGCATTTACGACGCGGTCGTGCTCAAGACATTGGGGGCGACGCGCATCCGGCTGCTTGCCGCCTACGCCATCGAATACCTGCTGATCGGGCTTGCCGCCGTGCTGTTCGGCGTCTTTGCTGGTTCCGTCGCGGCGGGCCTCATTGTCACGCGGGTGATGGAGTTCTCGTTCGTTTGGGCGGCGTTGCCGGCGGTAGCGACTGCGCTCGTTGCGCTTTTGGTGACCGTGCTGCTTGGTCTTGCCGGCACGTTCACCGCGCTGGGGCGCAAGCCCGCGGAGGTCTTGAGGAATTTGTAGTTCGCCGCGATTGTGAAGAAACGGTAACCTCCTGCAAATATTGCTTTCCTTCCATCTGGCGCGCAGTCGCATTTCGCACTAGATTCCGGCCACACAAGCATCCGGTGTGCCGGGCGCAATCGCCCGGCCAGCCGGGTTAACTCAGGGGTATTTCTCCATGTCGGACTTTGACCGGAATATCGCGGCCGCGCGGACCGGCTATCGCACCGATCAGGTAGCGATCGACGCAGGCCTGCGCGCGTACATGATCCGCGTCTACAACTACATGACTACCGGCGTGGCGCTGACCGGACTGGTCGCCTGGTTCACCTTTCAAGCCGCGGGCGGCGAGTCGATTCATATCGCCGGCAATTCGATCACCGGCCTGACGGCCTTTGGTCAGGCGATCTTCACCGGCCCACTGATGTGGCTGTTCGTCCTGGCGCCGCTCGGCCTGGTGATGCTTCTCAGTTTCGGCATCAACCGGCTTTCGGCAAGCACAGCGCTGACGCTGTTCTTCGTCTACTCCGGAATACTGGGGCTCTCGCTGGCGTCGATCTTCGTCGTCTATACCGGCGCGTCGATCACCCGCGTCTTCTTCATCTCGGCGGCGACGTTCGGCGCGATGAGCCTTTACGGATATACGACACAGCGCGACCTGACGTCGTTCGGCTCGTTCCTCTTCATGGGCCTGATCGGCATCGTCATCGCCAGCATCGTGAACATCTTCCTGCAGTCGAGCGGACTCTACTGGGTGATTTCAGTGCTCGGCGTGCTCATCTTTGTCGGGCTGACCGCCTACGACACGCAAAGCATCAAGGAGATGTACAGCCCGCAGGATGACGGCACCATTGCCGGCCGCAAGGCGGTGATGGGCGCGCTGCGGCTTTATCTCGACTTCATCAACCTGTTCCTGATGCTGCTGCGCATCTTCGGCGACCGCCGCTAAGCGATCAGGCAGGAAATTAAAGAAACGCCCCGGCCCAGTGGCTGGGGCGTTTTGTTTTGTGCCGATCGCCGCCTCGAAGGAACCTCAGCGCGTCACCACGCTCAGCGAGCGGTCGAGCGCGCCGAGCACGCGGTCAAGCTCGTGTCCGCGGCGCAGAATGTGACCGGTCGCCGAAATAACGCTGTAGGCGCCCTGCCGGCGTCCAAGGCGCGGGTTCTTCTCGATACGGTAAATCGGGAATTCAGTGGCGCGGCGGAAAACCGAAAATACCGCGCGATCCTTGAGGAAATCGATGGCGTAATCGCGCCATTCGCCGGCGGCGACCTTGCGACCGTAGAGACTGAGAATGCGGTCCAACTCGCGTCGGCTGAAGGTGACCTTTGTTGCGGGAACGGGCACACGCTGCTCGCCCCCGCGCCACTCGCTCGGGTCGATTTCGCCGAAACCCATGCGGCGCCTCCTTTGCTGCAGAAGCTTCGTCACTGAAGCTTCACGGTCAGTTAATAATCGCGCCGGATGGGTGCGGCGGCAAGTGCCTTCCCGCGGCTCGTCCCCGTCACATCGGCACCGACATCACGCCGGCGCTGACGTCACATCGGCGCTTACGGCACATCGGCGCTGACGTCACATTGCCGCAGAAATGGAACACCAACTTCCGTGGCTGAATTTCAGAGGGTGCGGCATTTTTGACCGGCGGAATCACGGTTTCGTTAGGCCAATCATAAAGCAGCCCTAATTCGGTCAATCACGTGCCAAGCTGGAATGCGAAACAATCAGCGTTGCCTCAAGGCCCGGTCCGGATCGCATTCCGGATTCCTCAGCCCCCCAGCCCCCCGGGGTGTGGACGGATCGGGCCAGAGTTCCGCAGCGGCTCAACCCCGAAAAATGTTAAGGCCGGCAATCGCCGGCCTTTTGTTTTGTCGAACGCCACTGACGGCAGTTAATGAGCGACCGCCGGCGCGCTCGTTTCAGTTGTCTGTCGCGCGATCGGCACCAGGGCAGCTCCGAGGATGACGCCCGGTTTGTCGTGCGAGCCTTGCTGCACCAGGACAGCGGCGCCATCGACGTCGCCTGAAACAACATCGGCGATCGGAACGCTCCACGACTGATCACTGCCGGCAAAGTCGCCGAGCTTCAGCCAGCGCCGCACGACATTATGATAGGTCACGGTGCGCCCGCGATTCTCGCCGCGGCCGATTGCAACCGGCACGGACCGGGCGAGCGGACAGAGCCAAACCTCGCCGCCACTACGTTGCTTCCCGGCGGTGACTTTGACGTTCAAATTGCCGCCGACGACGGACATCAGCACGGGCACCGACATGACCGCCGTGTTGCGATCGGTCACCGTAATGGCGCGCTCCACTGCCGAGTGATCGCTGCCGAGAACATGGATCGAACCGTTGACGACAATTTGCGGCGTGTAAACCTCACGGTCGCCGCGCACGTGCGCGTAGGCTTGCTGGCGCGCCGAATGCCCGGCACTGGCAAGCGTATCCTTCCAGCCAAGATAGTCCCAGTAATCGATCGGCACGCTCAGCGCGACGACCGAAGCATCGCCGGCGAGTTCGCCAAGCAGTTTGTCGGCCGGGGGACAGGACGAACATCCTTGACTGGTAAACAGCTCGATAACCGCGCGCGGCTCGCTTGCGCTCGCGAACGCGCAGCTTGCAGCCAGTAAACCGGCGACGATTGGCGCCGACGACACGCGGCAACGCAGCATTCCAATCTCCACCCCGAAAGTCCCCTTCAATTTGCTGATTGGGCCTTGATATCCGGTGCGCCAGTCACCCGCTACTCAATTCGCGGTGAGCCGAACTTCCCCGTCAAGCAGCAAGATGGCGAAGGACATACTGCAATATGCCGCCATTTCTGAAGTAATCGAGTTCGTCGACGGTATCGATACGGCAGATCAGCGGAACCCGCTTCAAGCCGCCGTCGGCCGCGACGATCTCGGCGATAAGCCGCTGATGCGGCTTCAAATCGGCGTGCAGTCCGCGGAGAATCACCTGCTCGTCGCCTTTCAGGCCGAGCGTCTGCCAGGACGCGCCCTCCTCGAACACCAGCGGCACTACGCCCATGCCGACCAGATTGGAGCGATGGATGCGTTCAAAAGACTGCGCGATCACCGCGCGCACGCCGAGCAGAATCGTGCCCTTGGCGGCCCAGTCGCGCGAGGAGCCGGTGCCGTATTCCTTGCCGGCGAATATCACAAGCGGCACGTGCTCGCTCTTGTAACGCATGGCCGCATCGTAGATCGTCATGCGCTGCCGCGAGGGATAATGCACCGTGAAGCCGCCCTCGACGCCGGGCACCATCTGATTCTTGAGACGGATGTTGGCGAAGGTGCCGCGCATCATCACTTCGTGATTGCCGCGCCGCGTGCCGTACTGGTTGAAATCGAGCGGCTTGACCTTGTGATCGACGAGATATTTGCCGGCCGGCGAATCCACCTTGATGGAGCCGGCCGGCGAGATGTGATCGGTGGTGATGGAGTCGAGAAACAGCCCGAGGACACGCGCGTCAATGATGTCCGTCGGCGGTTCCGGCCGCTTCGACATGCCGGAGAAGTACGGCGGATTCTGTACGTAGGTCGATTTGCTGTCCCAGGGGAATGTCAGCGCTCCCTTCACGCTGATCTTGCGCCAGTTGGCGTCGCCCTTGAACACGTTGCCGTATTTGCGCGTGAACATCTGCTTATTGATGTTCTTGCGGATGAACTCGTTGATCTCGCGGCTCGACGGCCAGACGTCGCGCAGATAGACCTTGCGGCCTTTCTGATCGGTGCCGAGCGGCGTCTTGGCGATATCGATCTGCATCGAACCCGCGATCGCATAGGCGACCACGAGCGGCGGCGACGCGAGGTAATTGGCGCGCACGTCGGCGTTGACGCGACCCTCGAAGTTCCGGTTGCCGGACAAAACCGCGGCGGCAACGAGGTCGTTGTCGTTGATGGCCTTGGAAATCTCCGGCGGCAACGGACCCGAATTGCCGATGCAGGTGGTGCAACCGAAGCCGACGAGATTGAAACCCAGCGCGTCGAGATCCTTCTGCAAGCCGGATTTGCTGAGATATTCGCCGACCACCTGCGACCCCGGCGCCAGCGAGGTCTTCACCCACGGCTTGACCGAAAGACCCTTCGCCACCGCCTTGCGGGCCAGAAGTCCCGCCGCGATCATCACGCTCGGATTCGAGGTGTTGGTGCAGGACGTGATCGCCGCGATCACCACGTCGCCGTGGCCGAGCGTGTGGTTGCGGTCTTCGACCGGCACGCGCTTGTCCATCTCGGCCGCCTTGCCGAATTCCTTGTCCATGGACTGGGCAAAGCCGCTTTTGACCTCTTTGAGCGGCACGCGGTCCTGCGGACGCTTCGGTCCGGCGAGCGACGGCTCGACGGAGGACAGTTCGAGTTTGAGGATGTCGGTGAAAACCGGATCCTGCAGCGCCTTGGTGTGGTACATGCCCTGCGCCTTGGCATAGGCGAGCACCAGCGCGACGCGCTCAGGGGTGCGGCCGGTGTCGCGCAGATATCGAATCGTGTCTTCGTCGATCGGAAAGAATCCGCAGGTGGCGCCATATTCCGGCGACATGTTGCCGAGCGTGGCGCGATCCGCGATCGTCAGGCCCGCCAGCCCCGGCCCGAAATATTCCACGAACTTGCCGACGACGCCGCGCTTGCGCAGCATCTGCGTCACCGTGAGGACGAGATCGGTCGCGGTGACGCCCTCCTTGAGCTTGCCGTTGAAACGCACGCCGATCACTTCCGGCATCAGCATCGAATAGGGCTGGCCGAGCATCGCGGCCTCCGCCTCGATGCCGCCGACGCCCCAGCCGAGAACCGAAAGTCCATTGACCATCGTCGTGTGCGAGTCGGTGCCGACCAGCGTGTCCGGGTAAGCCAACTCCGTGGCGACGGTCTTGTCGGCGAATTTGATCTTCGCCTTGGCGGTCCAGACGGTCTGCGAAAGATATTCGAGATTGACCTGATGGCAGATGCCGGTGCCGGGCGGCACGACGCGGAAATCCTCGAACGAGCGCTGCGCCCATTTGAGAAACCGGTAGCGCTCCTGATTCTGCTTGTACTCTTCGTCGACGTTCTTTTTGAAAGCGGCGTTGGAGCCGAAATAATTGACCACCACCGAATGATCGATGACGAGGTCAACCGGCACCAGCGGATTGATCTTCTTCGGATCGCCGCCGAGCATCTTCATGGCATCGCGCATGGCGGCGAGGTCGACGACCGCGGGGACGCCGGTGAAATCCTGCATCAGCACGCGCGCCGGCCGGAAAGCGAGCTCGCGGTCGGAGGATTTGGTCTTGAGCCATTGCGCGACTGCCTGGATGTCCTCTTTGGTCACCGTCCGGCCGTCCTCATTGCGCAACAGATTCTCAAGCAGGACCTTGAGCGAAAATGGCAGCCGCGAAATCCCCTTGAGGCCGTTCTTTTCCGCCACCGGCAGGCTGTAATACGCGTAGATCTTGGATCCTACCTTGAGCGGCCTGAGGCATTTGAAGCTGTCGAGCGAAGTCATGATTATTTTCCCATCCTGCCGGCCCGCCCGCCGGCGCGATTCGCAGGCTAATTTATCGCCGAAACAGGCGCCAACGGAGCGTCGGAGCCGGACACGGAAGGCGTCGCTAATGCACCGCTGGGCGCGTTTCGGCTTATAGGGTCTTTTCAGGACTTGTGCCAGATCGGCAAGAATTGGAGGGGTAACATGCGCGGAATAGCTGGGTCGCGCGAATCGCACGATCGAATCGGCGCGGCGCTTGCCGGTTGCACAGGACATCGTTGATGCGGCTTTCGGCCTCTGATCTGGCCTGTCGGCGCGGCGGCCGCGACGTCTTCGCCGGGGTGAACTTTTCCGTCGAGTCGGGCGAGGGCCTGACCATTCGCGGCCGTAACGGCGCGGGGAAGTCATCCCTGCTGCGCATGGTCGTCGGCCTGGTGCGCGTCGCCGCCGGCCGGCTCGACCTGACAGGGGGCGACGCGGAATTGACGATCGGCGAGCAGGCCCACTATCTCGGCCACCAGGACGCGTTGAAACCGTCGCTTTCCGTCGGGGAGAACCTGCGTTTCTGGTCGCGTTTTTTCGGCGCCGCCGCCGATGTTGCGCAACCGCTCGCCATGGTCGGGCTGGATGCGCTCGTCGACCTGCCTGCCGCTTACCTTTCCGCAGGCCAGCGGCGGCGCCTTTCGATCGCCCGCCTGCTCGCCGTGAAGCGCTCGTTGTGGCTCCTCGACGAGCCGACCAGCACGCTCGACGCCACGGCGCAGGAGCATCTCGGCGGCATCATGCGCGCACACCTTGCCGAAGGCGGCATCATCATCGCGGCGACGCACGGTGCGCTCGGGCTCGACGGCACCAAGGAGCTGTTGCTCGATGAGGTCCGCGTCCCACTAAGACACGAGGCGTGATGGGCCCTCTCGCCGCGATCCTGGTTCGCGACATGCGTATCGCCGTGCGCGTCGGCGGCGGCGCCATGATCGGCGTGCTGTTCTTTCTGGTCGTGGTGACGCTGGTGCCGTTCGCACTGGGGCCCGATCTCGCACTGCTCACGCGCATCGGGCCGGCGATCCTTTGGCTCGCGGCGCTGCTGGCAAGCCTGCTTGCGCTCGACCGCATGTTTGCCGCCGATCACGAGGATGGTTCACTCGATCTCATCTTGATGGGGCGCGCGCCGCTGGAAGTCGTCGTGGCGGTAAAGGGCGTGGCGCATTGGCTCACGACCGGCTTGCCCCTCGTCATCGCCGCGCCGCTGATCGGACTCTTCCTCAACCTCGACGCACCCGCAGCCGCGGCCCTGGTGCTGACCCTCCTGGTCGGCACGCCGGCGCTGACCTTCATCGGCCTGATCGGGGCAGCCATCGCAGTGACATTGCGTCGCGGGGGACTGCTGGTCGCCGTTCTTGTCCTGCCGCTGACCGTTCCGGTCCTCATCTTCGGCGTCGCCGCGGCTAATGCAGCCGTAGCGGGGCCGGTGCCATTCGGCACGCCTTTTACGATCCTCTGCGCGCTGACGCTGGCAAGCCTAGTCGTCGGGCCATTTGCCGCCGCCGCCGCCTTGCGGCAGGAGATGGAATAGTCATGCTGTCAGCGGAATCGAGCCCGCGCGGCGTTTTCCGCCATTGTGCCGGAAAGGCGAAGCGGACTAGAGCATGATCCGGAAAAGTGGGGAAGCCGGTTTTCCGAAAGGATCATGCTCCACTAAAAAGCATGATCCGGAAAAAGCCCGCCCCAGACTTGAATCCGGGGTGGATGCCGGGTTTCCGAACAGGATCACGCTCGAACGAAGGACCGGTTCAGGTAACGTCCGGACGGGGAGCTACCGATGGCCATCGCCGATCTCGCCAATCCGACGCGGTTTTTGAGACTAGCCAACCGCGCCATCCCGGTGGTCGGCGGGCTGGCGGTGGTTGCCTTCGCCTTCGGGATCAATCAGGCGCTGGTCGCGCCGGACGACTATCAGCAAGGCGCGACCGTCAAGATCATGTTTCTTCACGTGCCCAGCGCCTGGCTCGGCATGCTCGGCTGGGGCGTCATGACGGTCGCTGCGCTCGGCACGCTGGTCTGGCGCCACCCGCTCGCCGACGTTGCCGGTAAGGCGGCCGCGCCGATCGGCGCTGCGTTTACGCTCATGTGCCTCGTCACCGGTTCGCTATGGGGACGGCCGATGTGGGGCACCTATTGGGTGTGGGACGCACGGCTGACATCGGTGCTGGTACTTTTTCTGCTCTATCTCGGCGTCATCGCGCTGTGGCGCACGGTCGAAGATCCGTCGCGCGCCGCGCGCGCCGCAGCGATTCTCACGCTCGTTGGCGCGATCGATCTGCCGATCATCAAATTCTCCGTCGAATGGTGGAACACCTTGCACCAGCCGGCTTCGGTGTTTCGCATGGGCGCCCCGACGATCGATGCGTCGATCCTCATTCCGCTTTTCATCATGACCGGGGCATTTACGCTGGCGTTCGTCGCGCTTCTTCTCGCGGCGATGCGCAACGAAATCCTGCGCCGCCGCGTGCGCACGCTGCGGCTGATGCAGGCGAGCGCGGTGAGCTGACAATGGAAGCGGCAACCCATACCGGCTTCATCATCGCGGCTTATGCTACCGCCTTCGGAGTCGTCGGCGGATTGTTGGCGTGGGTGATGGTCGACTACCGGACGCAGCTGCGCAACATCGCGGATCTCGAGAAACAGGGCGTCACCCGCCGCTCGTCGGCGGCAGGCTCCAACCCGGCGATGCAACAGGCGAAGGAAGACGCGTGACGGAAGCCGGAAAGGAAACGGCGAAGGAAGGCGCGAATATCGGCCGCCGCCGTCTCATCGTGCTGGCGCCGCTCGTCGTCTTCCTCGGGCTGGTCATGCTTTTCCTTTTCCGCCTCTATTCAGGGGATCCCTCGCGCATTCCTTCGGCGCTGATCGGCCAGCCCGCGCCGCAAACGACCTTGCCGCCGGTCGCCGGCCTCGACCGCAACGGCGAGCCGGTGCCTGGAATCGACCCGGCGCGCTTCAAGGGCGCGGTAACGGTCATGAACGTCTGGGCGTCATGGTGCGTGCCGTGCCACGACGAAGCGCCGCTGCTCCTGGAGCTATCACACGACACCAGGCTCCGTGTCATCGGCATCAACTACAAGGACGACCCGGAAAATGCCCGGCGCTTTCTCGGCCGCTACGGCGATCCGTTCGCCGCCGTCGGCGCCGACAAGAACGGCCGCGGCGCGATCGAGTGGGGCGTCTACGGCGTGCCGGAAACTTTCGTCATCGGCCGTAACGGCCGCATCGCCTACAAGCTCGTGGGACCGATCACGCCGGAAAATCTCGACACGGTCATCAAGCCCGAGATCGAGAAGGCGCTCGCAGCCGGATCGTGACGGCTTACTCCGCCGGCGCGGCCGCGTATTTTCTCAACAGCGGATATTGCAACGCGGCGAACACGAAGGTCAGCGGCAGGAAGCCGAACACCTTGAAGTCCACCCAGACGTTGGTCGACGTGTTGCGCCACACGATCTCGTTGAGAACGGCGAGCGCGAAAAAGAACAGCCCCCAGCGCAGCGTCAGCCGGCGCCAGCCTTCGTCGGTGAGGTGAAAGAGCGAATCGAACACCACGCCCAAAAACGACTTGCCGAAGAACAATCCGCCGAGCAGCACCGCGCCGAACAGCGCGTAGATGATCGTCGGCTTGATCTTGATGAAAAGATCGTTGTGCAGGATCAGCGTCAATCCGCCGAACACCAGAACGACGATCGCGGTGACGACCGGCATGATCGGAAGCGTCCGCGTCAGCACATATGACGCGGCCAGCGTTGCGACTACGGCCACCATGAACGTCGCGGTGGCGACGAAAATGCCGTAGCGGGAATTGGCGAAGAAGAACAAGACCAGCGGGCCGAGGTCGAAGGCCAGCTTCAGGATCGGATTGAGCGGCGGCTTGGTCATTTCGGTCATTTGCGTGACTATACCATCGATCAGGAATCGAGGCCGGCGACGGCATGAGCGAAGTCACGCGCGGAAAATGGCGCCAGATCGTCCACGCTCTCGCCGACACCGATGAAATGCACGGGAACCTGGAACTTTGTCGCGATGGCGACAAGAATACCGCCGCGGGCAGTGCCGTCGAGCTTGGTCATGACGATGCCGGTAACGCCGACGGCTTTGCGAAAAATCTCCACCTGCGACAACGCGTTCTGCCCGACGGTGGCGTCGAGCACGAGCAGCACCGCGTGCGGCGCGGAGGCATCGACCTTCTTCATCACCCGGACGATCTTTTCCAGCTCGTCCATCAGTTCGGTGCGGTTTTGCAGGCGGCCCGCGGTGTCGACCAGCAGCACGTCGACGCGCTGATCGATCGCGGCGCGCACGGCGTCGAAAACAAGGCCGGCCGCGTCGCCGCCGGCGCCGCGCGCGATCACCGGTGCATGGGTACGCTCGCCCCAGATTTTAAGCTGCTCGATGGCGGCGGCGCGAAACGTATCGCCTGCCGCCAGCATCACCGTGCGGCCCTCGGCGCGGAGCTTTGCCGCGAGCTTGCCGATGGTCGTGGTCTTGCCCGAGCCGTTGACGCCGGCCACCAGGACGACGAACGGCTTCTGCGCAGCGTCGATCGCAAGTGGCAGCGCCACCGGAACAAGAGCCTTCTCGATCTCACCCGCGACCACCGCCTTGACAGCGTCGGGCGAAATCCCGGCTTCGTAGCGGCCATCGCGGAGCGCCACGGCGATACGGCTCGCCGTCTCGAGGCCGAGATCGGCGCGGATCAGGACATCCTCGATTTCGGCGATGGTCGCGGCGTCAAGCTTGCGTTTCGTGACCAGATCGGAGATCGCGCCGCCAACCGCCGAAGACGTGCGCTTGAGCCCGCCGGTCAGGCGCTGCCACCAATTGCTCTTCACAGTGTCGTCCATGCCGTGCCCGTGATAGCGGTTTCGCCAAGGTAGGCAACCATGACCCCGGAAGAAATGGTGTCGCGGCTCCTGTACCGCGATGGGCTCATGTTGGTGATCGACAAGCCGGCGGGCTTTGCCGTGCATCGCGGTCCCAAGGGCGGCGAAAGCCTGGAAGATCATTTCGACGCGCTGCGGTTTGGACTGCCGCGAGCGCCGGCGCTGGCGCACCGGCTCGACCGCGATACCTCCGGCTGCCTGGTGCTGGGCCGCCATCGCAAGGCGCTCGCCCAGCTTGGCCGGCTGTTCAAGTCGGGCGCCATCGACAAGACATATTGGGCCGTGGTCGAGGGCGCGCCCGATACCGACGCTGGCGTGATCGAACTACCACTCGGCCGCCTCGACGAGACGCGCGGCTGGTGGATGAAGCACGATCCCAGGGGACAGCCGGCGGTGACGAATTGGCGGGTGATGGGGCGCAATGGCACTCAGACTTGGCTTGCGCTCGAACCCGTAACCGGGCGCACGCATCAACTGCGGGTGCATTGCGCGGAAATGGGCTGGCCGATCCTGGGCGATGCGATCTACGGCGCAGCGCCGCGAAGCGGCGGCCCGGTCCTGCATCTGCACGCCCGCGAGATCGTCGTGCCGCTGTCGAAAAATCGCCCGCCGATCCGCGTCACCGCGCCGGTGCCGCAACACATGCGCGCGGCTCTGACGGCATGCGGCTGGGAAGCGGAAGAAAAAACGCAGGCCGCGGAAGAAAGCTGCAGCTAGGCCGCGAGCAATTGCCTGCCGTCATGCGCGGCGATCCGCAGTTCAAGGATCGCACCCGGTTCCGCCGGACTGGCCAGCGAAACCTGCGTGAATTGCTCGGTACGGCCCTGCGCGTGCTGCTCGATCAGCACGCGGCGCAACGCGCCAATCTCGGCATCGAGATGCCGCCGCAACGCCTGCGCTCCGCGTTGCCGCAAACGCAGCGCCCGTTCCTTCACGATGGGGCGGGGAAGCTGCGGCATGCGCGCCGCTGGCGTGCCCGCGCGGGCCGAGAAGGGAAAAACGTGCAGGTGCGTCAATCCGCAATCGTCGACCAGCGTCAGCGAATTGCCGAACATCGTTTCCGTCTCGGTCGGGAAACCGGCGATGATGTCGGCGCCGAACACCACGTCGGGGCGCAACCGGCGCAGTGCCTCGCAGAACGCGACGGCGTCCTTGCGTGAATGCCGGCGCTTCATGCGCTTGAGGATGAGGTCGTCGCCGGCCTGCAACGAAAGATGCAGATGCGGCATGAGCCGCTCATCCTGCGCGAAGGCGCCGATCAGGTCGCGGTCGGCTTCGACCGAGTCGATCGATGACAGACGCAGCCGCTTGAGCTCCGGCGCATGCTTGAGGATTTGCTTCACCAGTGCGCCAAGCTTCGGCGCTCCCGGCAGATCGACGCCGTAGCTCGTGATGTCGACGCCGGTGAGTACGACCTCGCAATAGCCGTTGGCGACGAGGCGCTGAACATCGGCGACCACGGCGCCCATCGGCACCGAACGTGAATTGCCGCGGCCGTAAGGAATGATGCAGAAGGTGCAGCGGTGATCGCAGCCATTCTGCACCTGGACGAACGCGCGCGTGCGGCCGGAAAGGCCTTCGATCAGGTGCGCGGCGGTTTCCTTCACCGCCATGATGTCGTTGACGACCGCCTTCGGCGCCTCGGCGAGACCGAAATCGGCGCGCGTCTGCGCCCACGCCGTTGCGGTGAGTTTCTCCATGTTGCCGAGCACCCGGTCGGTCTCGGCCATGGCGACGAAAGTCTGCGGTTCGGTTTGCGCGGCACAGCCGGTGACGACGATCTTTGTTTCCGGACGTTCGCGGCGCAGCGCGCGGATCGTCTGCCGCGCTTGCCGAACCGCCTCTGCGGTAACGGCGCAGGTATTGATCACGACGGTATCGCGCAGCCCGGCGCGTTCCGCCTCGCGGCGGATCACTTCCGACTCCGCGGAATTAAGCCGGCAACCGAAGGTGACGACGTCGACGCTCATGACCTACGACGCCCCCGCACCGGCCGACATTGCGGCGTCGAAACGCCCGGCATGCTCGTACTCGACGGGTCCCGTCATCAACACATGGTCGTCGCTGTCGCGCCACTCGATCGCGAGGTCGCCGCCGGGCAGACTGACCGTCACCTTCCGGCCGGTCCGGCCGAGCCGCGCCGCGGCGACGGCGGCGGCACAGGCCGCCGAACCGCAGGCCTTGGTGAGACCGGCGCCGCGTTCCCAGGTCCGGATCACCACCCGGTCGCGCGCGGGCGTCGCCGCCAGCGTGATGTTGGCGCGTTCGGGAAACAGCGGATGGTGCTCGAGCACGGGTCCTATTTCAGCCAGATCGAACGCTTGCGGGTTCTCGACCCAGAAGATGGCGTGAGGATTGCCCATGCTCACCGTGGACGGCGCGCGCAGAACCGGCGCTGCCGGAGGCCCGAATTCCAGGTCGATGGCGCGGGTATCGGGCATTTCCTTTGCAAGCGGAATCTCGTTCCAGCGAAAGCGCGGCGCTCCCATGTCGACGGTGAACATTCCTTCGCCCGCCGACCAGCAGGAGACGACGCCGGCCGTCGTCTCGAAATTCAGCGTCGTCTTGCCCGTCTCGGCGCTGATGAGTGAAGCCACGCAACGCATGCCGTTGCCACAGGCACCCGCCTCCGAGCCGTCGTTGTTGTAGATGCGGATCGAAGCGACATTGCCGGCGCGCCCGGGATAAAGCGCCATGAGCTGGTCGTAAGGCTCCTGGCGCGCGGCCGCCCGCGCCTCGTCCGCCCCGATCGGAACCGCGGCATGGCGCAAATCGACGACGACGATCTCATTGCCGAGACCGTTCATCTTGACAAAGTCCCGATTGGCCAGCGCACTCATGATAAAGCCCAAATGTGTAGGACTTATATGAGGACTCCGGACCTCTACGCCAGTGGAACGATCGTTCGGGGCAGCAGACTGCAGGCGTGCTAGAAATCAAGCCTCGATGAAAAATACCAAACGACGCGGCGCCGGTCGCAGGCCGGCCGGCGGCTACACGGAGAATCTGATGTTTCCCCGCCTCGCGCTCTGTATCGCCCTGGCAGTCGTTGCGGTCGCCGCGCCGGGTATTTCATCGGCCCAAACTCCGACGCAAACGCCCGCGCAAACCCCACCGGCCGCACCGACGACACCCGATGCTACACCGCCTGCCGCCACTTCGCAGACCGATCCGTTCGGGGAGGATACGACGCTCTCGGCAAAACCGATCGCATACGTGAAAGGCAACGGCACCTGGGACAACGCCTTCGCGACGATCACCAGTTCGTTCAAGACGATCAACGGCTATATCAGCAAGGAAGGCCTCAAGATCGACGGCCAGCCGATGACCATCTTCACCTCGACCGACGATAATGGCTTTGTGTTCCAGGCCGCCATCCCGATCGCCGAGCCGCCGAAAGATCCGCCGCATGGCGAGGTTTCCATCGGCAGCTCGCCCGAGGGGCACGCACTCAAATTCGTGCATCGCGGATCGTATAACGGATTGGACAATACCTACGAGGCGATCACCAATTATCTCGACGAGCGGCGGCTCGAAGCCAAAGACATGTTCATCGAACAATATTTGACCGATCCTCTGACCACCAATGAGGATCATCTCGTCGTCGATGTTTACGTGATGATCAAATAGCTGGGCGCGTTGGATTTACGCCTGCCACACTTCGCCGGGCCGCAATGTTCGGAAGCGCTCGGGTGAAATCCCTGCGACTTTTAGAGCGTCGGCGAGCGCGTGGAGCGGCGCATCGATCGCCTCGTCGGTGAGCTGGAACGTGCCGTAATGGTGGCCGAGCGCACCGTCCGCGCCGCAATCGATGAAGGCCTGCACCGACTCGGCCGGGTTTACGTGCTGATCGCTCATGAACCAGCGCGGCTCATAGGCCCCGATCGGCAGCAAAGCGAGCTTGAACGGGCCGTGACGTTCGCCTGCTTCGCGAAACGTGCGGCCATCGCCATAGCTGGAATCGGCAACGAAATAGATTTTGCCTCCCGGCGCTTCGATGACGAATGACGCCCATAGCGACATGTTGCGGTCGGACAGGCTTCGCGCCGACCAATGCCGCGTTGCAACGAGCGTCACCGCCACGCCGGCGCCGATGTCCGTCCGATCGTTCCAGTCATAGGCTTCGGCGGCGATCGCCGGATCGCGGCTGCGCATGATGGTGTCGTTGCCGAGCGGCGTGATGACGCGCGGGCGATGCGTTTTGGCGAGCCGCGACAGCGTCGCGACATCCAGATGATCGTAGTGCGCGTGCGAGACGAGAACGACGTCGATCGGCGGCAGGTCCGCAAAGGCGATGCCCGGATCGTTAACGCGTTTCGGCCCGATGAATTGGAAAGGCGATGCACGCTCCGACCAGACGGGGTCGAGAAGTATGTTGAGACCCGCGGTCTGCACCAGCCAGCTTGCGTGGCCGACAAAAGATACCCGCCAGGCGGGGCCTTCGACGCGCGCCGGCGGCCGATCGGCATGGGGCGAGGGCGCCGAAGCCGGCCATTTCGCCCTAGTTCCGCGCCCATAACGGTCGGCCATCCAGCGCAGCAAATCCCGCCGCCCGCGCGACGGAGCGCCGCGGGGGTCGAAAAAGCGTTCGCCATCGAAATGATCGGAGACCGGACCGGTGTAGTAGCGTGACATACGGCAGCATTATACAATTTGGCTCCGCCGGCCGCCGGGCATTACGCCACGGTTGACGGAACCCGGCTCCGCACCTATTTTCCGGCCCGCTCTCGCAAGAGAACTAAAGTCAGTCACCGCCGACCGGCCCGCGAGGCCGGAGGCCCCCGCCCGACAGCGCGATGCGCCCTCGGGCGTCAATTGTCATTGCCGGACTTGATCCGGCAATCCATGCAGCGGGTTGGCCGCATGGATGCCCGGGTCAAGCCCGGGCATGACGGATAAGGAAGCTTGGATGTTCGACAGTCTTTCCGAGCGTTTGAACGCGGTCCTCGACCGGCTGACCCGGCGCGGGGCGCTGTCTGAGGCCGATGTCGAGGCCGCTCTGGCGGAAGTGCGGCGGGCGCTGATCGAAGCCGACGTCGCTCTCGACGTCGCCCGCGCCTTCACCGACGAGGTGAAGAAGCGCGCCGTCGGGGTCGAGGTCATCAAATCGGTCACGCCCGGCCAGATGGTCGTGAAGATCGTGCATGACCAGTTGATCGAGACCCTTGGCTCGAGCGCGCAGCCGATCGACCTCAATGCACCGGCCCCCGTCGCCATCATGATGGTGGGATTGCAAGGCTCGGGCAAAACCACCACCACCGCGAAAGTCGCCAAGCGCCTCGCCGAGACGTCCAAGCGCAAGGTGCTGATGGCTTCGCTCGACACGCGGCGGCCGGCGGCGATGGAGCAACTCGCCGTGCTGGGCCGGCAGGTCAGCGTCGATACTTTGCCGATCGTCGCTGGGCAGACGCCGGTGCAGATCGCAACCCGCGCGCTGCAAGCGGGGCGGCTCGGCGGCTACGATATCGTGCTGCTCGATACCGCGGGCCGCATCACGCTCGATGAGGCGATGATGAGCGAGGCGGCGGAGGTTCGCCGCGCCGCCTCACCGCACGAAGTGCTGCTCGTCGCCGACGCGCTGACCGGCCAGGACGCGGTCAACCTCGCCCGCAGCTTCGACGAGCGTGTCGGCCTCACCGGCATCGTGCTCACCCGCGTCGACGGCGACGGCCGCGGCGGCTCGGCTTTGTCGATGCGTGCCGTCACCGGCAAGCCGATCAAGCTGATCGGCACCGGAGAAAAGCTCGACGCCATCGAGGACTTCGATCCGGCGCGCATCGCCGGCCGCATCCTCGGCATGGGCGACATCGTCGCGTTGGTCGAAAAGGCCGCCGCCACCATCGACGCGGAGAAGGCCGCGCGCTTCGCCGAGAAAATGCGACGCGGCATGTTCGATCTCGCCGATCTGCGCGAGCAACTGACGCAGATGCAGAATCTGGGCGGGATGAGCGGGCTGATGACGATGCTGCCCGGCATGGGCAAGATCAAGAATCAGCTCGCCGAGCGCAATCTGGATGAAAAGGTTCTCAAGCGGCAAATGGCGATCATCGATTCGATGACGCCGCAGGAGCGGCGCAATCCTGATGTTCTCAAGGCGAGCCGCAAGCGGCGCATCGCCGCCGGCTCCGGCACCAAGCCCGAGGACATCAACCGGCTCCTGAAAATGCACCGCACCATGGCCGACGTCATGAAGGCGATGGGCGGCGCCAAGCGCGGCCCCATGGCCGGCATCGCCAACATGCTCGGACTGGGTGGCGGTCTTCCAGGCGGCGGCATGCCCAGCCCCGAACAGATGGCGAAGCTCGCCGAGAAGATGCCAGGGGGCTTGCCGCCCAATATGCCCGGCCTGCCGGCGAATTTTCCCGGACTGACGGGTGGACTGCCCGGCGGACTGCCGGGTCTTCCGCCCAAACTGCCCGGCGGATTTCCGGGCCTGGGAAAAAAGAAATGATGCAGACCCGGCCGCACGAACGCTTTTCCGCTGAAGTTTCGCTCGACCCGCGGGCGACGAGTGCGTTCGCGCACGCTGTCGGCGATACCAACCCCGTCCATCACGATGCTGAACTCGCGGCGAAATCGCGCTTCGGCCGGTTGATCGCGAGCGGCCCGCAGACGACGGCGCATCTCCTGGCGCTGACCGCCTCCCACTTTTCCCAGCGCGGCGCGATGCTCGGTCTGGAATTCTGGGTCCGGTTCCGCCGGCCGGTCTACGCGGACGAGACGATCACGTTGGAATGGCTCGTCGTCTCGGTCAAACACAACGCCCGCCTCGGCGGCGACGTTATCGACTTGCGCGGCCGCATTCGCAACCAGACCGGCGAAACCGCCGTGGGCGCCAAGGGCCGCATACTCCTCACCGAAAAATTCTGAATCATCGCAAGAAAGGAAACTGAGAATGTCGATTGTTATCCGCATGGCGCGGGCCGGAACGAAAAAACGGCCGTTTTATCACATCGTCGTCGCCGACAGCCGCAGTCCCCGCGACGGGCGCTTCATCGAACGCCTCGGCTATTTCAATCCGCTGCTGCCCAAGGACAAGACCGAGCGGCTGCGGTTGGACCTCGACAAGGTCAAGGCCTGGATGACCAAGGGCGCGCAGCCGTCCGATCGCGTGATGCGCTTTCTCGACGCCGCCGGCGTGATGAAGCGGCCGAAGCGCAACAATCCCGAGAAGGCGGTCCCGCGCAAAGAGCGCAAGGCGCAAGCCGAGGCCGCCAAAGCGGCGCCCGCAGGTGCACCTGCCGCTCCTGCCGCCACGCCGGCTGCATAAGGCTCCGAACAATGCCGGGCGGCGCGCGCAGCGGTGACGCTCGAGTTTCTGCCGCCCGGGTTTGCCTTGGGCAAATCGGCGCCGCGCACGGTTTGCGCGGCGAAGTGCGGCTGCACTCGTTCACGTCCGACCCGGGGGCGATCGCCGGTTATGGGCCGCTGGAAACCGAAGACGGACGCGTGATCGAGATCGAAGCGATGCGGCCGGCGAAGGATCACTTCGTCGCGCGGCTTTCCGGCATTCGCGATCGTAACGCTGCGAGCGCGCTTGTTAACACCAAGCTCTATGTGCCGCGCGAGCGATTGCCGCAGACCGACGAGCCGGACGAGTTCTATCACGCCGATCTGGTCGGCCTCGCGGTGGTCGACCAAGGCGGCCGCAAACTCGGTACCATCATCGCCATCCATAATTTCGGCGCCGGCGATCTGATCGAGATACGCCCGGAGGCCGGCGGCAATACGGAATTGGTGCCGTTCGACACCACGCACGTCCCGGCGGTCGATATCGCCGCGGGAAAGATCGTGGTCGATCCGCGGCAGGGGCTGTTCAAAACCGGCTGACGCCGATTGCAACTAAAGTCACGAGTGGAAGCGATGGCTATCCATTTTTTTTCCAAGTCCGACACGCATCGCGAGTTCTCGAACTTCGCGCCCTTCGGCATCGATCTCGACGATGCGTGGTGGCGGACGTCGAGAATTACTACCAGGCGCAAAAATTCACCGACCCGGAATTGCGCAAGTCGATCCGCAAGGCCGAGAAGCCCATGATCGCCAAGAGCCTCGCGGACAAGAACAAAGCCGCCATCCGGCCCGACTGGGACGCCGTCAAGGACGAGGTGATGTATCGCGCGGTGCGGCGCAAATTCGAACTGCATCCGGAACTCAAGGCCATGCTGTTCGCCACCGGCGACGAAGAGCTGATCGAGACCGCACCGACCGACACCTATTGGGGCGTCGGCCGCGACGGAACCGGCTTGAACAAACTTGGCAAGATCATCGCCCGCATCCGCGGCGAGTTGCGGGCAGGCGCGGGCTGACCATGTGGCGGGCAAGCGTCCTCACCATCTTCCCCGACGTCTTTCCGGGTCCGCTCGGCGCGAGCCTTGCCGGCAAGGCCATCGCCGCCGGCGCGTGGTCGCTCGACGTCGTCGATATTCGCGCTTTCGCGACCGACAAACATCGCAGCGTCGACGACACGCCGGCCGGCGGCGGTCCCGGCATGGTGATGAAGGCCGACGTGCTCGCTCGCGCCATCGACGCCACGGCGACCGATCAGCGACCAGGCCAACGTCCAAGACTTCTGCTTTCGCCGCGCGGCACGCCGCTGAGCCAGCGGCGGGTCGAGGCACTGGCCGGCGGGGAAGGCGTTGTTCTGGTCTGCGGCCGCTTCGAGGGCATCGACGAACGCCTCATCGCCGGCCGCGCTTTGGAAGAAGTGTCGATCGGCGACTACGTACTTTCCGGCGGCGAGGTTGCGGCCATGGTGCTGATCGACGCCTGCGTGCGCCTCCTGCCCGGCGTCATGGGCGCAGCCGCATCGCACGCCGAGGAAAGCTTTACCGACGGATTGCTCGAATACCCCCAATATACCCGCCCGCAGCTATGGGAGGGGCGGCCAATCCCGGAGGTTCTGCTGTCAGGCGACCACCGCAAGATCGCCGCCTGGCGGCAATCCGAGGCCGAACGACTGACCCGCGAGCGGCGGCCCGATTTATGGGCCCTTCATGGTCGGGTGGCCCGAAAGGAAAACGAGTGACCGGAGCGTGACAAAGGCCGCCCGGTAGCGTAGAAGCTGCGCCAACCCGATTACCCTTGAACAAGATTGCGCCCGACGTGCGCAGCCGCTGGAGAAATTCGCCATGAACCTGCTCAAACAGCTCGAAAACGAACAGGTGGCAAAGCTCACTGCCAATAAGCAAATCCCCGAGTTCCAGCCGGGCGACACGCTCATCGTCAACGTCAAGATCGTCGAAGGCGAGCGGAGCCGCGTGCAGGCCTACGAGGGCGTCTGCATCGGCCGCGCCGGCGCCGGGCTGAACGAGAATTTCACCGTGCGCAAGATTTCGTATGGCGAAGGCGTCGAGCGCGTTTTCCCGCTTTATTCGCCGATGATCGACTCGATCAAGGTCGTTCGCCGCGGTCAGGTGCGTCGCGCCAAGCTCTATTATCTCCGCGGCCGCCGCGGCAAGTCGGCCCGCATTGTCGAGCGCCAGGATCACAGCGCGCAGGGCGAAGCCGGCGCGGCCGAAGGAAAAGCGGCGAAGTAATTCCGAACTGATTTTCGTTGATTATATACTCCGCAAAGTTGGTGGAGTTCCGCAGCCATGGCCAAGCCCCGCACCCTCTACGACAAGATCTGGGACGACCACCTCGTCCATGAAGAGCCGGACGGCACGGCGCTGATCTATATCGACCGGCATCTGGTCCATGAGGTGACGAGCCCGCAGGCGTTCGAGGGCTTGCGGCTCTCCGGCCGCAAGGTGCGCGCGCCGGAAAAGACGCTCTGCGTCGTCGATCACAACGTGCCGACCACCGATCGCCACCAGAAGAATCCCGATCCCGAGAGCGAGCAGCAGATCGCCTATCTCGCCGACAACGCCAAGCTGTTCGGGCTGGAATATTTCAACGAGTTCGATAAGCGGCAGGGCATCGTCCACATCATCGGGCCCGAGCAGGGCTTCACGCTGCCGGGCGTCACGCTGGTCTGCGGCGACAGCCATACCGGAACGCATGGCGCGTTCGGCGCGCTCGCCTATGGCATCGGCACCTCCGAGGTAGAGCATGTGCTGGCGACGCAGACCCTGATCCAGAAAAAATCGAAGAACATGCGCGCGGTGGTCGACGGCAAGCTGCCGCACGGCGTCACCGCCAAGGACATCATCCTCGCCATCATCGGCGAGATCGGCACCGCCGGCGGCACCGGCTATGCGCTGGAATATGCCGGCGAAACCATCCGATCGCTGTCGATGGAAGGCCGCATGACGGTCTGCAACATGTCGGTCGAAGCCGGCGCCAAGGCGGGCTTCATCGCGCCGGATGAGAAAGCCTACGCATACGTGAAAGATCGCCCGAAATCGCCGCGGGGCAAGGCGTGGGACGACGCCATGCGCTATTGGGAAACGCTCCGATCCGAAGACGGCGCGCATTTCGACCGCGAGATCAAACTCGACGCGGCAAAGCTGCCGCCGCTGGTGACCTGGGGCACAAGCCCCGAGCAGGTCGTTTCCGTGACCGGCCGCGTGCCGCGCCTCGAAGAGATCACCAACGCAAACAAGCGTGAGGCCGCCGAGCGTTCGCTGGCCTATATGGGATTGAAGGGCGGCGAAAAGATCGCCGACATCACGCTCGACCGCGTCTTCATCGGCTCGTGCACCAATGGACGGATCGAGGATTTGCGCGCCGCCGCGCGCGTAGTCGACGGCAAGAAGGTGCATGCCAGCGTCAGCGCGATGATCGTGCCGGGTTCCGGCCTCGTCAAAGAGCAGGCCGAAGCGGAAGGCCTCGACCGGATTTTCCTCGATGCCGGCTTCGAATGGCGCGAGCCCGGTTGCTCGATGTGCCTGGCGATGAATCCCGACAAGCTGTCGCCCGGCCAGCGCTGCGCCTCGACCTCAAACCGCAATTTCGAAGGCCGGCAGGGCTACAAGGGCCGCACGCATCTAGTTTCGCCGGCCATGGCCGCGGCGGCGGCGATCGCCGGCCATTTCGTCGACGTGCGCGAGTGGCATTAAGGGTTTCTCGTCATTGCGAGCCGTAGATCCGACCCGAAGCGGCCGGGCTAACGACAAGGATTCGCACAGCGATTCGGTTTGACGGTGAACCGAGCGTCCTTCCCGTAACGACTGCGCAGGGGCAGCCGCCCACCGCACCGAATCTGATACGGTAGTGCGATGACGACAAAGACAACCATTAACCCGCCGGTCAGCGGGGTAATAGCGACGAAAGAAGACGTGCAAGCGTTCGCCGATTCATGCGTCTTCCTGCGGTCGCAATGGGTCCACTTCGCAACGTTGTTTGAAGGGTCAGACCTAAAGCGCGAGCTGCTACATACCACAGCGCCGACGTTCTTCGGCGATCTGCACGCCCTGTTTGTCGAACATTTGGTGCTGCACATTTGCCGGCTAACGGATGGCGCACAGACGATGGGTCGGAAAAACCTCACCGTCAAATTTCTTATGGAGCACACCGATTGGTCGGGCGCGCTGGGCACGTTGACGAAGCTCACGCCGATTAGCGACTCAATTCACCGCTTCCGCGAGCGCATCCTTCCGGCGCGCAAATGGTTCATCGCCCATCCTGATCTTACCGCCGTCCGCCAAGATCAGCCGCTAGGTGCGGCGACTGAGGCGGAATGGAAGCAATTTTGGCTCGACCTACAGTATTTCCTCGAATTGATGTTCCGACACCATGTCGATCCAAATTCGCGTTTTCATTTGAACGGAATGGGCAACATGTCCGACGCCGACGCGCTGCTCACCGCGCTTATCAATGCCAAGCGTTTCCATGCCATCATGGAGGATAAGGAAATCGCTTCGCGGGCGCTCCGCACGTCCGATAAGTCCAAGTTTGCAGGTGTCATTTAGAGCTGAAAGGTGCTTCGCTGAGGCGGCGTTCATGTTGGGCCGGACCGAAACGATCAGAACTCTTTTCAACGCATAGGGGCACTTCACCGCCACGCTGCTCGCGACGACAGCCTCAACGCACCCACCAGCAATGCCGTTCGGGGAACAGCACCGTTCCGCTCGGCCGGTATTGCACCATGTACCAACTGGCGCAGCGCCGGTGGAGCAGCGGACGTGGATTGATCTCGATACGCGGATGCACGACGGGAGGTCGCGACAGCGCCGGTCCCTGCCCCGCTGGCGCCGGTTGCGCCGCGCCCGGCAACGCCGCATTGGCGACTGCCAGCGCGACAATGCCGGCGGTTATGATCGATTGTTTCGGTGACATCGCTGACTCGTGTTCTGTCCTGTCAATAATCCAAGCTACACTTAAATTATGGCCGATATCGCATCCGATCCGCTTGCCTGGCGACCCGTGAAGGCGCCCTCGCTGGCCGAGCTGGAGGTTCTCGCCGGCGACGTATTCCAGCGCCTGCCGCGCCAATTTCGCGATTTGTGCGCCGATGTCGTGATCCGGGTGGACGATTTCCCGACCGAGGAAGTGCTCGATCAAATGGACGCCGAAAGTGAGTTCGACCTGCTCGGCCTGTTCCAGGGCGTCGGGCTGCCGTTCCGCGCCGAGAGCGATCCGATCCAGATGCCGAACATGATCTGGCTTTATCGCCGCCCGATCCTAGATTACTGGGCCGAGCACGACGAAACGCTCGGCGCCATCGTCAAGCATGTGCTGGTGCACGAGGTCGGCCACCATTTCGGCCTGTCGGACGAGGATATGGAAACAATCGAAGGATCGGTGGAGAATCCGACGGGGATTACGTCATGAAAGTCGAAGGCGCCTGCCATTGCGGCCTTATCACCATCGAGGCCGAGGTCGATCCGGAACGCGTTATGATCTGCCACTGCACCGATTGCCAGACCGGAACCGGCAGCGCCTTTCGGGTATCGATTCCGGTCCCCGGCAACAATTTCAAAATGAACGGGCAGCCCACGATCTATCTGAAGACCACCGCGGCAAGCGGCAATCCGCGCGCGCAGGCGTTTTGCCCAAGGTGTGGAACGCCGATCTATTCGACCAGGCCCGGCGATGGTCCGCAGGTCGCCTACATGGTGCGGGTCGGCATTTTGAAACAGCGCGATCGGCTGGTGCCACGGCGGCAGATCTGGTTCCGCTCGGCGCGTCCTTGGGTTACTGAAATCGGCGGCATTGCAAAGGACGATGAGCAGGTCGGCACGGCTCACCTGCGCTGACGAAACCGGAAGGAGCGTTCCTGCCATGATCGTGACAGTGTTCCGTTCGCGTCTGCGACCGGGGGTCCGCGACGAATACGTCGCCCTGGTCGACCGGATGACCGAGATCGCCCGCACCATGCCGGGCTATATCTCGCACAAGGGCTTTTTCGCCGATGACGGCGAGCGGGTAACGATCGTCGAATTTGAGCATGAGGAAGGGCACCGCGCCTGGCGGCTCAATCCCGAACATATTGCGGCGCAAAAGCTGGCACGCAAGAAGTACTACACCGAGCATCACGTCCAGGTATGCACGCTCGACCGCGAATCGAAGTTCAAGGCCGCCGAAGCAGCCGCAAACGAACCGGCAAGAACGGCGGCGCCGGCAGCGCAGGGTTGACCGGCGGCCTTTAACGCCCCATTTAGAGGCGATCTGGGAAAGTCGACGCACGCGCGCAAGCGCATTTCGCGTCTCGCGGGATGGGATATGGAAAAGTTCACTGTGCTCGAAGGCGTCGCCGCGCCGCTGAAGATGATCAACGTCGACACCGACATGATCATCCCCAAGCAATATCTGAAAACCATCAAGCGCACCGGACTGGGCAGCGGCCTGTTCGCCGAGAAGCGCTATCGCGACGACGGCAGCGAGAATCCGGATTTCGTGCTCAACAAGCCTGCTTACCGCAAGGCAAAAGTGCTGGTCGCCGGCGACAATTTCGGCTGCGGCTCATCGCGCGAGCATGCGCCATGGGCGCTCAAGGATTTCGGCATCACCTGCGTGATCTCGACCTCGTTCGGCGATATTTTCTACAACAATTGTTTCAAGAACGGCATCCTGCCGGTGCAGGTTTCGCCGCGAGACCTCGAGAAGCTGTTCGACGACGCCGAACGCGGCGCCAATGCGACGCTGACGATCGACCTCGAAAAGCAGGAAATCCGAGGCCCCGACGGCGGCGTGGTGAAATTCGAAATCGACGCGCACCGCAAGCATTGTCTGCTCAACGGCCTCGACGATATCGGTCTCACCATGGTCCAGGCGGACAAGATCGGCAGCTTCGAGGAAAAGGCCAAAGCGGCTCGGCCCTGGGCGTGAAAGTGGACTTAACAGCAACGCCACCCGGCTCGTCATTGCCGGGCTTGACCCGGCAATCCATCTGATCGTCTCACTGAAAGATGGATCACCGGGTCGAGCTTGGTGATGACATAGAGTTTGCCATGACCTCCGCGATTTCCGTCTCGCATCTCGACAAGACCTATGCGTCCGGCTTCCAGGCGCTCAAGGACATCAACCTTGAGATCCAAAACGGCGAGATTTTCGCGCTGCTTGGCCCGAACGGCGCGGGCAAGACGACGCTGATCAGCATCATCTGCGGCATCGTCAAGCCGTCCGGCGGCAGCGTGACCGTCGGTGGTTACGACATCATCGACGATTATCGCGTCACCCGCTCGCTGATCGGTCTCGTGCCGCAGGAGCTTTCGACCGACATGTTTTCGTCGGTGTGGTCGACGGTGTCGTTCAGCCGCGGCCTGTTCGGCAAGCCGCCCCATCCGGCTCACATCGAAAAAGTACTGACGGATCTGTCGCTCTGGGACCGCAAGAACAGCAAAATCGCAACATTGTCCGGCGGCATGAAGCGCCGGGTGATGATCGCCAAGGCGCTGTCGCACGAGCCGCGCATCCTCTTTCTCGACGAACCGACCGCGGGCGTCGACGTCGAACTGCGCAAGGACATGTGGGAGATGGTGCGGAAGCTGCGCGCATCCGGCGTCACGATCATTCTCACGACGCATTACATCGAAGAAGCCGAGCAAATGGCCGACCGCGTCGGCGTGATCAACAACGGCGAGCTGATCCTGGTCGAGAGCAAAGCCGAATTGATGCGCCAGCTCGGTCAAAAGCAGCTGACACTGGAGCTTCGCGATCCGATCGCCGCGCTGCCCTCGGCCCTCGCCAAGCATCGTCTGACGCTCGACGACGGCGGCAGGAAGCTGGTCTACACCTACGACACCCAGGCCGAACGCACCGGCATCACCGACCTGCTCGAGGATTTGCGCGCCGCCGGACTGCGCTTTAAGGATCTGTCGACGACGGAACGGTCGCTTGAGGAAATCTTCGTCGGCTTGCTGAGAGAGCGCCAATGAACCTTCACGCCGTCGGCGCGATCTACAAGGCCGAGATAGCCCGCACCCAGCGCACCTGGCTGCAAAGCATCGTCTCGCCGGTGATTTCGACGTCGCTGTATTTCATCGTGTTCGGCGCCGCCATCGGCTCGCGCATCAGCACCGTCGAGGGCGTCAGCTATGGCGCATTCATCGTGCCGGGGCTGATGATGCTGATGCTGCTGACGCAAAGCGTGAGCAATGCGTCGATCGGTATCTACTTCCCCCGCTTCGCCGGGACGATCTATGAAATCCTCTCCGCGCCGGCGTCCGCGTTCGAGATCGTGCTCGGCTATGTCGGCGCGGCGGCGACCAAGTCGATCGTGCTCGGATTGATCATCCTTGCGACGTCCGCACTTTTTGTGCCGATACGGATCGAGCATCCGTTTTGGATGCTCGCTTTCCTTGTTCTGACCGCTGTCGGCTTCAGCCTGCTCGGCTTCATCCTCGGCATCTGGGCCGACGGCTTCGACAAGCTGCAGGTCGCGCCGCTCCTGATCATCACGCCGCTGACTTTTCTTGGCGGCACATTTTATCCGACCAACGTATTGCCGCCGTTCTGGCGGACGGTCACGCTGTTCAACCCCATCGTTTATTTGATCAGCGGGTTCCGCTGGAGCTTTTTCGGGCTCGCCGACGTCAACATCGAGATCAGCGTGGTCGCCATCCTGGCGTTCGTCGCCGTCGCGCTTGCCATCGTGTGGTGGATCTTCAAGACCGGCTACCGGTTGAAGACCTAAATCCAACGTTCAGGCGGATGGCGTTGGCGCGATAGCGTCGGCGATCGCGACCGTCAGCCGCGCCATGTCGGCGTGCAGTATTTCCACCATGCGGCCGTCGACCTGAATAACGCCTTTGTTCTTGTTCTCCGGCAATGCGAACGCGGCGATGATTTTGCGCGCCCAGGCCACCTCCTCATCCGTCGGCGAGAAGGCAGCGTTGCAGGGTGCGATCTGGCTGGGATGGATAAGGGTCTTGCCGTCGAAGCCAAGCTCGTGCGCCTGGCGGCACTCTGCGGCGAAGCCGTCGGCGTCGCCCAGCTCATTGTAGACGCCGTCGAGAATGTCGAGGCCGAAGGCTCGTGCCGCCGCCACGCAATTCATCAGCCAGGGCAACATCGGCGCCCGGCCCGGCACGATTCGAGCGCGGGTGTCCTTGGCGAGATCGTTGGTGCCCATGACGAAGCCCGTAAGCCGCGTTTGCGGGTTGAGCGCGCAGGCCGCGATGTCGCGCGCATTGAGCATGGCGAGCGGCGTCTCCATCATCGCCCAGACCCGGACGCGCGCGTCGGCGCTCACGCCGACGAAATGCTTTGCCACCTGGTGAAGCTGTTCCGGCGTCGACACCTTGGGCACCAGCACAGCGTCGGGTCCCGCCGCGGCGACCGCAAGATCGTCGAGCCACCATGCGGTATCGAGCCCATTGATGCGCACCAGCACTTCGCGGTTGCCGAAGCCGCCCTTTTTCAGCGCCTGGATGATCAGCTCGCGCGCCGTCGCCTTGGCATCGGGCGCGACGGCATCTTCGAGATCGAAAATGACGGCGTCGGCCGGCAGCTCACGCGCCTTCTCCATGGCGCGTGCATTCGATCCGGGCATATAGAGGACGCTGCGCCGCGGGCGGATGGTCATGGGGTTCCCTCTAAGACAATTTCACAAACGGCGGGTAACGTAGCGGCCCTGCAGGCAACGTGCCAATGGACCGTGCCTCGTGACCGTCCGCTCTTTGCAAATTTGCCGCTCTTTGCAAATGTGGCGCGGTCGGCTAAGGCACGAGCCCGTCGTCGAGCGGACGGCGCAACGTATACCGAGTTCCGACAAACAATATTTCACATGCCTTTTCCGGAACGTCTCCTCGAAGGTTATCACGCCTTTTTCGATGGCCGCCTGCGCCGCGAGCAGGACCGCTACCGTGAACTCGCGGAAATCGGACAATCGCCGGAAGTGATGGTCATCGGCTGCAGCGACTCGCGCGTCTCGCCTGAGGTCATCTTCGACGCGCGCCCGGGCGAGCTATTCGTCGTGCGCAACGTGGCGAATATCATACCGCCCTACGACCCCGACGGGCATGCGCATGGCGTTTCGGCGGCGCTGGAATTCGGCGTCGCTGCGCTGAAGGTGAAGCACATCGTCGTGCTCGGTCACGCCCATTGCGGCGGGGTTAAAGCTTTTGCGGAAAAGGCCGAGCCGCTCTCGCCCGGCGACTTCATCGGTAGCTGGATGCAGCTGATGGCGCCGGCGGCGGCGAAAGCCGGCCCGCAGCACGATCTGGCGTGGCCGGATTACCTCGCGCGGCTGGAACAGGCGAATGTCGCCAACAGCCTCGACAATCTCCTGACCTTTCCGGGACTGCGCAAGTTGATCGAGAGCGGTACGGTGGCCGTCCACGGCGCCTATTTCGGCGTCGCCGCCGGCGAGCTTTCGGTCCGCGACGGAAGCACCGGCAAGTTTCTGCCGGTGATGCGGGGGCGCTAGTAGAGCATGATCCGGAAAAAGCCTGCCCCGGACTTGATCCGGGGTGGAAACCGGTTTTCCGAAAAGATCATGCTCCACCGAATAGCTAGCGCGCCGCGCAGGGGGTCTACGCCGCCTTGCGTTTCGCGGTAATCAGCTTGCGGTTGATCAGACACTCGGCGATCTGGATGGCGTTGAGCGCCGCGCCCTTGCGCAGATTGTCGGAGACGATCCACATCGCCAGCCCGTTCTCGACCGTCGCGTCTTCGCGGATGCGGCTGATATAGGTCGCGTCCTCGCCGGCCGCCTCGTAGGGCGTCACGTAACCGCCCGGCTCGTGCTTGTCGATGACGATGCAGCCCGGCGCGTTGCGCAGGATATCCCGCGCCTCGTCCGGGCTGATCGGATCCTGAAACTCGACGGTGACCGCTTCCGAATGGCTGAGGAAGACCGGCACGCGCACGCAAGTGGCGACAAGCTTGATCTTCGGGTCGAGGATCTTCTTGGTCTCCACCACCAGCTTCCACTCTTCCTTGGTGAAGCCGTCCTCCATGAACACATCAATCTGCGGGATGACATTGAAAGCGATGCGCTTTGGAAACTTCTTCGCCTCGACCTCGTCGAGCTGAAACACCGATTTGGTCTGCGAGAACAGCTCGTCCATCGCCTCCTTGCCGGCGCCCGAGACCGACTGATAGGTCGCGACCACGACGCGCTTGATCTTCGCGTGGTCGTGCAGCGGCTTGAGCGCGACGACGAGTTGAATCGTCGAGCAATTGGGATTGGCGATGATGCCGCGCTTGCGGAAACCCGCAACCGCGTCGGCATTGACCTCGGGCACGATCAGCGGCACGTCGGAATCGTAGCGCCAGCACGACGAGTTATCGATCACCACCGCGCCCGCCGCGGCGATCTTCGGCGACCATTCCTTCGATACGGCGGAGCCCGCCGACATCAGGCAGATGTCGATTGTCGAGAAGTCGAAATGCTCGAGCGCTTTGATCTTCAGCGTGCGGTCACCGTAGGACACTTCGACGCCCTGGCTGCGGCGCGAAGCGAGCGCGACCACCTCGTCGGCGGGAAACTCCCGCTCGGCGAGAATGTCGAGCATTTCGCGGCCCACATTACCGGTCGCGCCAACGACGGCGACGCTGTAACCCATCGTCAAATCTCCATCGAAAACGACGCCCATTTTCGCCGCGGGCGGCGACCGGAGCGCCAAAAGCTATTCACAGAGCTATCTTGCGAGTGGAGCGCGATCTTTCGAAAACCGGCATCCACTTTCCCGCCATGCTCTAAGGTGGAAAGGTCAAAAATACAATCTCGGTCCGCGCTGATGCGAAGCGCTCCCCGACCCTAAATCGCAGCATGATAACGCCGCAGCGACGCGTGCGGCGGCCTCGCCGGTCAGCCGGCAAAAGCCGCCACGATCGTCATCGCCGAAAATCATGGAATTTTTCAGGGTGTGACAAATCCATCGGCCTCCGCCGGAATCGCGATGCCGCAACAGCCGCCGCGTCCAGCCAGTCGAGACGACAATTTATGCTGCAATATCAGATTGGTAACCTTGAGACGGGAATTAGATCGCGTCATCGGCGCGAAACAACGGAAGCCTAAGCAGGAACCAATGATAATGCGCGCCGTTGCCAAAAGGCTGTTGTGGGCGGCGCAAGCCGGTTAGGTTGGGACAGGCGAAAGCGAGGGGCTATGCGTTTCATTGCGGTTTTGATTATCAGCGCGGTCGCGGCGGGCTCCGCTTCGGCGCAAACCTCGCAAACCAGGAAAAATCAGCCCCAGGTGATTCGTTCCGTCAGCGGCACGGTGATCCAGCCGACGCGCACGATCATCCACAATCCCGATGGCAGCACGACGGTCATCACGGTGCCGCGGCGCTCCTATTTGAATCCCGGAACGGAAGTGCCCGTGGGCTACGGCAACCGCTTGGACTACGCCTTCCCGCCGGGCGGCGATCCCGGACGCCCGTATTCATTCTACGGGCCGGACCTGGCCGGCATCGGCGGCTTGCCGCTCGCACAACCGAACCTCATCCCGGGCTACAATCCCTATAATCCTTACTGATCGTTCGCGTCGGCCGGCGCGGGCCGACCGCGCCGCCGAAGCTATGCCGAGAGCCGCTCCAGCTCGCCGACGACCGCTTCGCCCATCTCCGAGGTGCTGACGATCTTTGCGCCGTCCGATTTGATGTCGGCGGTGCGCAAGCCTTTGGCCAGCACCGCGGCAATCGCCGCGTCGAGCAAATCGGCTTCCTTGCCCATGTTGAAAGAATAGCGCAGCGCCATGCCGAACGAGGCGAGCATCGCGATCGGATTGGCGATGCCCTTGCCGGCAATATCGGGCGCGGAGCCGTGCACCGGTTCGTAAAGCGCCTTGCGCCGCTTGGTCTTGGCATCGACTTCGCCGAGCGAGGCCGACGGCAACATGCCGAGCGAGCCGGTCAACATCGCCGCGATATCCGACAACATGTCGCCGAACAGATTGTCGGTGACGATGACGTCGAACTGCTTGGGCCAGCGCACGATCTGCATGCCGCCGGCGTCCGCCAGCATGTGCTCGAGCTCGACGTCCTTGTACTCGCGCGCGTGCACTTCGCTGACGACCTCGCGCCAAAGTACGCCGGTCTTCATCACGTTGCGCTTTTCCATTGAGGTAACCTTGTTGCGCCGCTTGCGCGCCAGCTCGAAGCCGACCCGCGCGATACGCTCGATCTCGTAGGTGTCGTAGACCTGCGTGTCGACGGCGCGCTTCTGGCCGTTACCGAGATCGGTGATGGTCTTGGGCTCGCCGAAATAAACGCCCCCGGTCAGCTCGCGCAGAATGATGATGTCGAGCCCCTCAACCACCTCGGGCTTGAGGCTCGAGGATTGCGCCAGCGCCGGATAGCAAATCGCCGGCCGGATGTTGGCAAAGAGCGCGAGGTCCTTGCGCAGGCGAAGAAGCCCCGCCTCCGGCCGCACGTCGTAGGGCACATCGTCCCACTTCGGCCCGCCGACGGCGCCGAAAATCACCGCATCGGCGGCATGCGCCTTCGCCATCGTTTCCTCGGTAATGGAAACCTTGTGCGCGTCGTAACAGGCGCCGCCGACAAGCCCTTCCTCTATCTCGAAACTGGCAATGCCGGACTTGGCCAAGAAGCCAAGGAGGCGCCTGACCTCGGCCATCACTTCCGGGCCGATGCCGTCGCCGGGCAGAAGAAGGAGCTTTCGCGTGGCCATGGATTGTGTCTCACAAAAAAAGGACGCCGGGATTGCTAAAGCGCGCCGCCGACCTTGGCAAGCCGAGCCAAGCCGAGTTCCGAAATCTTCAAGTGCGATCTTGCGGCGCGACCGCCAAACGCGAGCGCCAAAGTGCTAGAGTAATCGCTTAGATGCGGAAGGGCATAGTCATGCGAATTTTGCGCGTCCTTGCGGTTGCGTCACTTCTCGTCGCGGGCGGACAGGCGCGCGCGGACGACCCACCCTCCCCCGAGGCGCTCGCCGCTGCCTCGGACCTGCTGGCCGTGCTCTCGCCGGACATGATGAAGCAGCTGACCGGGAGCGTCACCGCGGCATTCTGGCCCGTGGTCGAACAGCAGGCGCGCGCCAACAAGATCGACGATGCCACGGTCGCAGAAATGCGCGGTGAGTTTGAGCGCATCCAGCTCGCGTTCGTGAGCGACGCCATGAAGGAAGCGCCCCCCATCTATGCGCGGCATTTCACCGTCGCCGAACTGCACGAACTGACTGCATTCTACCGTACGCCGACCGGAGCCAAGGCGTTGCACGAGATGCCGCAGGTCATGGGCGACATGACTGCTCTTCTAGTACCACGCCTACAGGAACTGCAGCGCCATACCGGCGAGGCTTTCGAGAAAATTCTGCGCGAGCATGGCTACGCCAAGTAAAGGGGCGCAACCGGTCAAAGGCCGCTGAACCAGTTGTAGCCCTGGTTTTCCCAATAGCCGCCGGCGTCGTTGTTCTGCACCCACATCGCGGTGACGTATTTCGGGTTTTTGAAGCCGAGCTTGGTGGGGATGCGGATCTTGATTGGGAAGCCATAGGCACGCGGCAGGGTACGGTGGTCGAATTTCAGCGTCAATTGCGTCTGCGGGTGCAGGGCCGTCGGCATGTCGATCGTGTTGGAATAGCCCTCGGCGCACTGGAACCAGACATATTTGGCGCTCAGATCGGCTCCGATCATTTTCAGAAAATCCGACAGTTTGACCCCCTGCCAGGAGCCGATGGCGCTCCAGCCTTCGACGCAAACGTGGCGCGTGATCTGTGAAACCTCGGGCAGCTTGTTGAGCTCGGGCAACGTCCACGGTTTTTTGTTGTCGACCAGCCCGCCGATCTCGAGCTGATATTGATCCGCATCGATCTCGGGCGCTTCGTCTTCGCTGTAATAGGCGTTGAATGGGAACGGGCGGGTGATCTTGCTTTCGGGATATTCCGGCGCCAGCGTATTTGGATTGAACAGCAAGGCCTGGACGCGGTCGTTGAAGGTCGAAATGACGCGGAGCACGCGCTCCGAAGTATCGCCGTCGACGATATCGCAGCCGCCGAGCACGGCAAGCGCGCCGAGGCTCGCGCCGCCGCGCAGGAATAACCGCCGCGATGGCTCGGGCAGAATCTTCCCCGCATCCTTGAGCAGGAGTTCCGGATCGACGCCGGGTAGAGGCTTGCGCTGACGTGACATCCGAGTGCTCCTATCTTCCGACGATCATCGCGCGCAGGCTCTTCGGCACCAGAACAGCAAGCGCCACGTGAACGACGAGGAAGGCCACGATCGCCGCCATCGCGGCGAAATGGACGTAGCGCGCGGTATCGTAGCCGCCGAAGAAACTCGTCAGCGCGTGAAACTGCACCGGCTTCCAGATCGACAGGCCGGAAAGCACGATCACGGCCCCGGTCAGAAGAATGCCGGTGTACAAAAGCTTCTGCACGGCGTTGTAGATCGAGAGGTCGTCATGCGAGAGCTTGCCGCGCAACGCCGCGAAGAGATCGTGAACGACTTCGCTCGGATAGATGGGAGTAAGCTTGCGGCGGAAACGGCCGGTGGCAAAGCCGAGGATGACATAGACGACGCCGTTGGCCATCAGGAGCCACATGGCCGCGAAATGCCACATCAGCGCCCCGCCGAGCCAATTACCCAAAGCCATCTGGCGCGGAAACACAAAGCCGAACAGCGGCGAGGCGTCGTAAATCTGCCAGCCCGAGCCGATCATGAGCAGCACCGCGACCGCGTTGATCCAGTGCGTTACGCGCACCCAGATCGGGTGAATGACAGGGCGTGCCGCGGAGGGCGGTGCGATCGCCGGACTTATCGTTGCCTGGATGGTCACGGTATTCGTTCCATTTGCGCGGACCTCTAGCAAAATGCCCGAGCACGCGCGTGTCACATTCGCGTAAGCGAGAGCCGGTCGCCCGTGCTGCCATCCCTCTCCCCGCGAGCGGGGAGAGGGTGGAGACCCAGAGCACCGTGCCGTTCGGACCGGAATTGCGGCACGTTCCCTGATGTTGCTTGATGCTTACGGCAGCAGCACGGTGTCGATGACGTGGATCACGCCGTTCGATTGCAGAACGTCGGCGATCGTAACCATGGCGACATCACCCTTGGCGTCGGTGATGCTGAGCTTGCCGGGGCCGGCCTGCTTCACGACGATCCAGTCGCCGGCAACGGTCTTGAGCTTGGCTTCGCCTTCGCCGTCCTTGACCGCTTTCATCAGGTTGGCGGCTGTCATGCGGCCAGGCACGACGTGGTAGGTCAGCACCTTGGTCAGCGTCGCCTTGTTCTCCGGCTTGAGCAGATTGTCGACGGTGCCGGCCGGCAACTTGGCGAAGGCATCGTTGGTCGGCGCGAACACCGTGAAGGGGCCCGGGCTCTGGAGAGTATCGACCAGGCCGGCCGCCTTCACCGCAGCGACCAGCGTGGTGTGGTCCTTCGAATTCACCGCGTTCTGGACAATGTTTTTCGACGGATACATCGGAGCGCCGCCGACGGTGACCGTGTTTTCCGCCATCGCCGCGGTGGTGGTAACTGCCGAGCCGGCGGTCAAAGCGAGAACCGCCACAGCGGCGAGCAGAGTGAGACGCTTGGACATGAGGAGCTCCATATTTTGACTTTGATCGTTGTTAACGATGCTTGCCGGCAAACCACCGGGAGACGCGAGATCCGCGTCATCACATCGAGATACGGACCCTCGGGAGCCGTGGTTTCAGCCGTCTCCTCACGGCTGCGTGAACGCTTTTCGCACGGCCTTCATTCGGCTATGAACGCGCACGGATTTCCGGGGATGATCAAAGGGTTCGCCAATGTCCAAGACTAGTCCCGGCAATTGCTTCGAGGATTTCCGCATCGGCCAGGTCATCCGTCACGCCACCCCGCGTACGGTAACCACCGGCGACGTCGCCCTCTACAATGGCCTGTTCGGCCCCCGGTTCGCGGTGCAGTCGTCGGACGAGTTTGCCAAGGCGATCGGCTATCCGCGTTCGCCGATCGACGACTTGCTGGTCTTTCACATCGTTTTCGGCAAGACCGTTCCCGACGTCTCGCTCAATGCCGTCGCCAATCTCGGCTATGCCGGCTGCCTTTTCCGCAGCCCGGTTTATCCCGGCGATACGCTCTCCGCGCTCTCCGAGGTCATCGGACTCAAGGAAAATTCCAGCCGCAAGACCGGCATCGTCTACGTGCGCACCACCGGCTACAAGCAGGACGGCACGCCCGTGCTCGAATATGTCCGCTGGGTCATGGTGCGAAAGCGCGACGAAGCAGCGCCCGCGCCCGGCGACCACGTACCACGCTTGCCGACGGTCCTGGACCCGAAGGTGCTCAGCGAAGCCTGCCCGCCGATCGACGTGAAGGCTTACGACTTCGCGCTTTCCGGCAGCACGCATCGTTTCGGCGATTACACGGTTGGCGAGCGTATCGATCACGTGGACGGCGTGACCGTCGAAGAAGCAGAACACATGATCGCGACCCGCCTCTATCAGAACACGGCGCGCATTCACTTCAATCAATACGCCGAGGGCAAGGGCCGCTTCGGACGCCGGCTCATCTATGGCGGCCATGTAATTTCAGTCGCGCGTGCGCTGTCCTTCAACGGGCTCGCCAACGCCTTCCACCTTGCCGCCATCAATGGCGGCCGGCACGTGGCGCCATTATTCGCCGGCGGCACCGTATTCGCGTGGTCGGAAGTCCTGGCAAAATCCGAGCTGCCGGGCCGGGACGACGTCGGCGCCTTGCGATTGCGCACCATCGCGACCTGCGACCGCCCCTGCGAAGATTTTCCGTCCAAATCGGACGACCAATACGATCCGGCGGTCCTGCTGGACCTCGACTATTGGGCGGTGATGCCCCGCTGACCGTCGCCTTCAGGAACCGCAGCTGAGCAGACGGTCCGCAAGGCGGCAGTGTTCGATCGGCTTGCCGGCGACATCGAACAGCGTGCCCGTCCAGGTCGACTTGTCGAGACGGTCCCAGACCATGTAGCCGAAGCCGGCATGGGACGCGGCATTGACGACCTTGGCGCCGTTGATGTCGGCGCCGACGAGTGTCTCCGGCGGCATTACCTCCGCATCGTCACCGCCGGTGCCGACCACAAGCTGCGGCGGCCGCGCGCCGGCAAAATCCACCGCCTGGAAATAATGCAGGTGGCCGGACACGATCATGCGCACGCTTGCCGGCAGTTCGTCACCCAGCGCGAGTTGCAGCACCTTGTTCGAAACAACGTTCGACTGCGTGCCCGGCATGACGAACATGCCGTTAAACGGCCGATGCGTTATCAGCCACGCTTCGTCGGGAATCTTGTCGCGCACGTCGGCGAATTGCTGGCGCAACGTCGCTACAAGTTCGCTCATATCACCCTTGGGGTCGCCGGCTTTGCTGCTGTCCAACACGACCGCGCCGAAGTCGCCCAGGCGCACTACAAAAGCGCCCTCCAGGTCGCGACAAGTGGCGTCCATCGGCAGCGGATTGAGAAAGCGCAGCCACCCTTCGCCGGCGCGGCCGCAATTCTCATGATTGCCGCGCACCACGAGCCACGGCGCGGCGGCAAGGAGCGGTGTGGCCGGTTCGAAGAAATCGGCGTTCCAGACATCCCAGCCATAACCCCACGGGCTGCCGGCGCAGGTAGCGTTGCCTTCCGGGCAGGGGCTCTCGCGGTACACGTAATCGCCGACATAAATCACCAGATCGGGGCGTGCGGCAGCGGCCGCCGCGGCGACTTTCGGGAACGGCCAGGCGTTCGGGTCGTTGCACGCCTGGGTCGGATAGTTGGGATGCAGCCGGCAACCGGTATCGCCGAACATCACGATCCGCTGCGAATTCGGCCTGGCAAGCGGCAGCGGCGTGCCGTTGAGCGTGGCAGCGATCGCACCAGGGGGAACCGCGACCTCGCAGCTGCGCACGGCAAATTGCGCCGGCTTCACGTCGGCGAAACCTTGCGCTGGTTCGGAGCGGACGTTCATTTGCACGGCCGTGCCATCGAACATCACGGAGGGGCATGCATCTTCGGTGATCGCGCGCACGCTTGATGAGCCATTCGCGCCGAGTTCGACCCATTGTGCCAAAATCTTGCAATAGGCTTGCTGCGATGCGGCCAGCAGAATTGCCGGCACAACAATGGCGGCGCAAAATGCGTTTAGTCGCCGCCTCATGACTTCATCTCCTTCCGAACCGGAATGCGCGCGTCGGCACTGTCACAAATACGTCAGCCCATAACGCAAATTCACGCGACAAATATGCGACGACGCGCAAGCCCGGTACTTCACTGCTGCCTGCGCAGATGCTCGACCAGTTGCCGGGCGTAGAGCGGCAGCTCGTTCATGCCGCGGATGCAGATGGTCAACTCGCGCACCGCCCACGGATCCGTCAGCGGAATGACTTTGATCGCCATACTCTTGGCAACGCGGTGTGCGGTCGTCTCCGGCACAATCCCGATACCGACCTTGCACTCGACCAGCCGGCACACGGCATCGAAGCTACGCAACTGATTCGCAGCCGCAACGGCCGGCCGATGCGCATCGCCTTGCTGGCGAGGAAGCGCTGCAAAGCGCTGGCGCGATCGAGACCGATGAAATCGTGTCCAAGCACGTCGTCAAAACTGAGCTTCGCCCGTCCCGCCAGGGGATGCTCTCGCGCGACAACGAGCACGAAGCGGTCGCGGCGGAACGGATAGGTCTCCAACGCGCGCGCGTCGACAGTGCCGGCGACGATACCGAGATCGGCAACGCCTTCCGCGATCAAGCCGACGATTTCGTCGCTTAGACGCTCTTCCAGATCGACGCTGACATTCGGGTGACTTGCGAGAAACGAACTGAGCGCTTCCGGAAGGAATTCGGTCAACGCATTGGTGTTCGACAGTACCCGGATCTGGCCGGCGAGGCCGCCGCCATAGGCACCGAGATCTTCGTGGAGGCGTTCGGCCTGCCGCAAGATCGTGCGTGCATGCTGCAACAACGTGCGGCCGGCCTGTGTCGGGATAACGCCCTGGCGCCCGCGCGTGACCAGCGCGACGCCGAGCGTCTCTTCCATGTTGCGGATTCGCGTCGAAGCGGCGGCAAGCGCCAGGTTCGAGCGCTGCGCGCCGTGAGTGATGCTGCCCGCTTCGACGACATGACGAAACAAGCTGAGATCGGCGAGATAGAATCTCATGGAATGAAGCCAGCCTTCGTATTTAACGAAGCCTAACTTAAAATAATGCCAATTGATTTACTTGCCTTTTTCAATGCTAATCTTTCGCCGCGTGCGAAGCTTGCTGCGCGCCTGTGTTGGCAGATCGTTTTGTTCACGGATTGCGGCAGGCGGCTCTGGATTGGATAGGAACGTGGGCCGAGCTTGGCACCAGTGCACCGCTGGCATCGAGCGAATTTGGATGAACACAATGGCCGAGACCAAGGCGCCCGCCGCACGGCCGCTATCGCCGCACCTGCAAATCTACCGGCCGATGCTGACGATGATGATGTCGATCGCGCATCGCGTCACCGGCCTTGGCCTCTATTTTGGAATGTTGCTCCTGGCATGGTGGCTGATGGCCGCGGGTTCGGGACCCAACGCCTATGCGCAATTCGAGTGGTTCGCCGGTTCGATCATCGGCCGGCTGATCCTGCTCGGCTACACTTGGGCGCTCATCCACCACACGCTCGGCGGTATCCGCCACCTGATTTGGGATACCGGCCGGGGTTTCGGGCCGAACGAGCGCGAATGGCTCACGGCAGCCAACCTGATCGGTTCCGTGGCGATTACCGCGCTGTTGTGGATCTTCGGCCTGTTGGCGATGGGGGGAGCGCGATGAGCGATGCTCCCGCAAAGCACATCCGCACGCCGCTGGCGCGCGTGCGGGGTCTTCGGCTCGGCGCGATCGGGCACCCGCGATTTCTGGCTCCAGCGGCTGACCGCGGTCGCGAGTATTCCGCTGACGATCGCCGCGGTCGTGATCGTCATCTTGCTCCTGGGACGCAATCAGGCTGGCGTGCGCGCAGATTCCTCGGTTCGCCGTTCGTCGCCATCATCATGCTTCTGTTCATTGGCTCGACGGTCATCCACATGAAAATCGGCATGCAGGTAATCATCGAGGACTACGTCCACGACGAGATCGCCAAGCTGGTCCTGATCATGGGCAACACGTTCTTCACCATTGCCGTCGGCCTCGCCTGTGCCTACGGCATCCTCAAGCTTTCGTTCGGATTGTGAGCATGGCAGCGACCGGAGCCAACGGCGGGAGCGCGGGCCGGCCATCAATGGCCGCGCCTACCCGATCGAAGATCACGCCTACGACGTCGTCATCATCGGCGCCGGCGGCGCCGGGGCCTGCGCGCCGTCGTCGGCTGCAGCGAGGCGGGATCGCGAACCGCCTGCATCACCAAAGTCTTTCCCACCCGTTCGCACACGGTGGCGGCCCAAGGCGGCATTGCCGCCGCGCTCGGCAATATGGGCGAGGACGACTGGCGCTGGCACATGTACGACACCGTCAAGGGCTCCGACTGGCTCGGCGACCAGGACGCGATCGAGTATCTGTGCCGCAACGCGCCGCAGGCCGTCTACGAACTCGAGCATTGGGGTTTGCCGTTTTCGCGCCGCGAAGACGGCAGGATTTATCAACGTCCGTTCGGCGGCATGACCACGCATTACGGTAAGGGCACCGCGCAGCGGACCTGCGCCGCCGCCGACCGCACCGGCCACGCCATGCTGCACACGATGTACGGGCAGGCGCTGCGCCACTCGGCCGAGTTCTACATCGAATACTTCGCCATCGACATCATGATGGACGACGACGGCCGCTGCCGCGGCGTCATCGCCATCAACCTTGACGACGGCACGATCCATCGCTTCAGCGCGCAGATGACGATCCTGGCGACCGGCGGTTACGGGCGCGCCTATGCCTCGTGCACCGGCGCGCATACCCAAACCGGCGACGGCAACGCCATGGTGCTGCGCGCCGGCTTGCCGCTGCAGGACATGGAATTCGTGCAGTTCCATCCGACCGGTGTTTACGAGGCCGGCGTGCTCATCACCGAAGGGGCGCGTGGCGAGGGCGGCTATGTCGTCAATTCCGAGGGCGAACGCTTCATGGAGCGCTATGCGCCGTCCGCCAAGGACCTCGCCTCGCGCGACGTCGTCTCCCGCGCCATGACCATCGAAATCCGCGAAGGACGCGGCGTCGGGCCGAAGAAGGACCACATCTTCCTTCACCTCGACCATCTCGACCCGGCCGTTTTGCACGAGCGGCTGCCCCGAGATATCGAAGTCAGCCAAGATATTCTCCGGCGTCGACGTCACCCGGGAGCCGATACCGATCCTCCGACGGTGCATTACAACATGGGCGGCATCGCCACGAACTATCACGGCGAGGCGCTGATCAAAGACGGCAATCCCGATCACGTCGTGCCCGGTCTGATGGCGCTCGGCGAAGCGGCCTGCGTTTCCGTCCATGGCGCCAATCGGCTCGGATCAAA
>CAWHJE010000015.1:0-82294 GCA_963829465.1 uncultured Alphaproteobacteria bacterium | reverse complement strand
GATTGTGCCAGCCGATGGCACCAGCACTGCCAATTGTGAGGAACGGAGACTTCGGTAGGTCACCGTTTTTTGGGCAGCTCTCAGGCAAGCATCTGCCTGCCAGTATCTACGTATCTGTGGTATCAAGATCAAAGCACAATGGGGGCCGAGAAATAAGAGTGCAGCATCCTCCAGGGTGTGCCCAGCCACGCTGGTCGCGTGACGGCGCGGCAGCTTTCGGGGTATTTCTGCCGCGACTTCAGCGAGGAGGCGCGGCGGGTTTTACCCTTAGCGTCGTTTCGCCAGGGTCAATTGATGCATTACGATAGGTTTACTCAGATCGCCTCGCTCGCGATAGGTCATTGAGGCCGGCGCCTTTCGGGGCGCCGGTAACGCGACCGACGAATTGTTGCGCCAACACTTTTAAGTAACGACGGACACGACAAGCGATGATGAAGGAACGAAGCCGTCAAACCAGCGTTTCAGGCTGCTTCGTTAGGCGCCGGATTGCGGGGAATTGATCGGCGGTTAACGTCTCCTGGGCAAGCAGCAGGCAGCCGCCTTCATCGAAGTCGGCACGCCGTGTGCGCAGGATGGCGGTCGCTTGCTCGAAGGCATTCGTGACGATGTCGCGCACCGCAACGTCGATCTCGCGCTCGGTTGTCTCGGAGGTCTTCAACTCCGCCAGTCGGAGTCCCCAGGAATGGCTGGGTCGGGGGTGAGTAGGTGCGCTGGCCCACCGTCTCGTCCATGCCAAACCGGGTACCATCTGCAGCGCGATCTCAGTCGCATGCTGCAGGTCGTCGGCCGCGCCGGTGGAGACCTCGCCGTAGGCGGCTTCAAAAGGCAACGCGGCACTGTACTTTTGAGGAAACTAAACCGCCGCGTATCGATCCTTCTATTCGGCTCCCCCACAGGCACGAGCCGTCAGCCGGCGAGGTGCTTCTCAATTTCGTATAACGGCTGGTTGGTAAAATCCTTGCCGACCTCGGCGATGACGCGAGTTTTCACGTCGTTGTGCAAGTCATGGCGCAAATCGGCCAGGGTTCGGGGTGGCGCCGCGATGACTATTGCCTTCACCCGTTGCTCGCGCACCAATTTTTCCAATGCCGCCGATACTGCGCGAACGAATTTGTGCTGCTCAAGATGATGCCAATCGGTCGGTTCTACGGCGCTTCGCCCGGGACCGACGCTGGAAAAACTGCGGCCAGGCCGGTCGGTGCCCTGCTCATGGGTAGGCGGGTTGGTGTCGACGAACACCCGTTCAGTTCTGAGGTTGGGGAATTTCTCGTCGCCGTGATTGCGGAGAAACAGCGCCTTGCGCCCATCGCCGACGAACACAATGGCATCGTGAGGAATTTGGATCTTGCTCATGGTTCTCTGGGTTAACAGCGGCGGGAAAGGGGAAGATAGTTATATTTTTTGCAATTTCAGCTTCGTGGTTCCTCCTCTTCATCGGCGGTCAGGATTGCGACAACCTCGCTAGCCGCAGGCTTGAGGGGTCGGCGGGCGCCGAAGACATCGGCATCGCCGGCAATCCATAGCGACGCTTCCTCGATATCGAGAATGGTCGGACGCAGCGCCATTATGTCGAGCAGCTTTGTATCATCCAGGGTCCCTAAGGTGCGCCGGATGTCATCAGCCGTCGCCAATGCCCTATGTGCCTGCTGGTCCGCTAGGTCCTTCGCCATATTTCAATCCTATCTAGATGTACGCGACCGGACTCGGATCGCGGGATCACAACTTAAAGGCTACGCAGTTTATCTGATTCATAATTTTCCCCTCATATGTTGATGTGCATCAATGAGACTTCAGTCGATCGGCGTCAATCTAATATTTTCTCAAGCAATCAAGTAGTAGCGGCAAATGCAGACACCGCCTGAAATCGAATTTCAAGGGATGGCTGGAACCCAAGAAATTAAAGATGCCGTTACAATTCACGTGGCGCAGCTCGAACGGCGTTGCGGTCGCATAACAGCATGCCGGGTGGTGCTGAAAGCGCCCAGTCAGCATCACCGTCAGGGCGGGCTTTACGAAATTCACATTCGTTTAGCCCTTCCAGACGGTCGCGAGGTCAACGTAGAAAGGACGCCAACAGCGGACAAGCGGCACTCCGATCTGACATTCGCCCTCAATGACGCCTTCAAGCACGCCCGTAGGCAACTTCAGGATCAGGTACGGCGCACGCAGGGACAAGTGAAACATCACGAGGGCCCGCCTATTGGAACGGTCGTGTCGCTCGATCCGTCCGGCGAATTTGGCTTCCTCGAGTACAATGATGGACAAGAGGTCTATTTCCACCGCAACAGCGTTCTGGACGGCGCCTTCTCGCGACTGAAGGTTGGCTCGCGCGTGACCTTTGCCGAGGAGCCCGGAGATAAGGGCCCACAAGCCACTACCGTCACACTTCTTGGGAAACACGGGCTCCGAACGTGACGCGCTGTCAGCCGCCGAGACGGTCGACACTCCAGAATAGCAGAGCGATTTTCGCTGCAGTGCGTGAGGCTGTTTACGGCCCGCAGCTCTCGCCCTACGCGCGCGGTGGCGTGGCGGCTTTCCGGGGTTTTTCTGCCGCCGCTCTGATGAGATGGCGCGGCGCTTCGGTTCGGGGCCGGATGGGTGCTTCTTGACCGGCATAAAGCAAGGATAAAGCCCGTCGCGGCCACGAGCTAATTGATGCGGATCAATCTGTCCTTTCGGTTTTGGGCTAAAAATGAACATATTCTTTTACATTTGCCGGCGGCTGGTGCGCTTCGATATCCGTGCGCGTTGCTGTGCTGAGATGAACTAATGACTGATCTTTCGGAGCTGCGCCCTGGAATGGTCGAAAATCAGATCGCGGCGCGCGGCATCCGCTCGAACGCGGTCCTGAGCGCCATGCGTAAGGTCCCGCGAGAGGCGTTTCTTCCGGCGCGGCTGCGGGAATTCGCCTACGAGGATTCGCCGCTTCCCATCGCCTCCGGGCAAACAATCTCCCAGCCCTATATCGTGGCGCTGATGACGGAGGCGCTCGATTTAACGGGCGGCGAAACGGTGCTCGAAATCGGCACCGGCTCCGGCTACGCGGCGGCCGTGCTGGGGGAGATCGCGGGCGAAGTCTACTCTATCGAGCGCATTGACGAACTGGCCGAAAAAGCCGCCTCGACGCTGCAGGCTCTCGGCTACCGCAACGTTCGTGTCATCCACGCCGATGGGACCCTCGGATTCGCGGCGGCGGCGCCGTATGACGCGATCATTGTCGCGGCGGGCGGCCCCGAGGTTCCGGAGTCGCTCAAGGCACAGCTGAAGATCGGCGGCCGCCTGGTCATTCCGGTTGGCACAGATCCGCGCGCGCAGGAACTGGTACGCGTCACGCGCGTTTCGAACAATGAGTTCAAGAGCGAAGATATCGCCGATGTCCGCTTTGTGCCTTTGGTCGGCAAAGAAGGATGGGCGCCGGCGGAATTGCCGTTTCCGCCGAAACCGCGCCCGACGCCACTCCGGCCCGACGAGAGCCAAATCGCGGACGTCATCGCCGACAGTTGCGAGCCCTTCGATTTCGATCGGAGCCGCTGATCTCGGCCCGCTGCTGGAACGGATTGGCGACGCCAAGATCGTGCTGCTCGGAGAAGCGACCCACGGCACTTCCGAATTCTACCGCATGCGAGAGCGCATCTCGCAGGAACTGATAACGCGCAAAGGATTTCGCTTTGTCGTTATCGAAGGCGACTGGCCCGATGTCGCTCGGCTCGACCATTACGTCAGGCATTTCGAATATCCGCCGAGCGAGTGGACCGCGTTCGCACGTTTCCCGACCTGGATGTGGCGCAACAATGAGATGCGGTCGTTTGTGGATTGGCTGCACGCCCATAATAGGGGTTGCGCGGCGCTGGAACGGATCGCGATTTACGGCCTTGACCTTTACAGCCTCTACACGTCGATCGGGGCGGTGCTTGAATATCTGGACGAGGTCGACCCCGACTTCGCGCGGATCGCTCGCCAGCGCTACGGTTGCCTCACGCCCTGGCAGAGCGACCCCACGACTTACGGGCACGCGGCGCTGACCGGCGCCTATCGAACGTGCGAACGAGAAGTCGTGCAAATGCTGGAGGATATTCTCCACAAACAAAGCGACTACGCGGCTCATGACGGCGAGCGCTTCATGGATGCGGTGCAGAATGCCCGCCTGGTGACGGACGCCGAGCGGTACTACCGGATCATGTATTACGGCAGCCGCGCCTCCTGGAATTTGCGCGACACGCACATGTTCGAAACGCTGAGGACCCTGCTTGGTTTTCACGGTGCCGAAGCCAAAGCCATCGTGTGGGCGCACAATTCTCACATCGGCGATGCCGAGGCGACCGAGATGTCGGCGCGCGGTGAATACAATATCGGACATTTGTGTCGGGAAGAGTTCGGCAACGGCGCTTATTCGATCGGGTTCGGAACCCATTCGGGAACGGTCGCCGCAGCCTCCGATTGGGACGGGCCGATGGAGGTCAAGACGGTGCGACCGTCGGTCAGCCAAAGCTATGAACGGCTATGCCATGAAACCGGCCGCCCACGGTTCATGCTGCCGCTCCGCGGGCGTTCGGCCGAAAAGGTTCGCGGCAAATTGGCGAAGCCGCGCCTGGAGCGGGCCATTGGCGTCATCTATCGGCCGGAGACCGAACTCGCGAGCCACTATTTCCAGGCCGTGCTGCCCGGGCAGTTCGACGAGTATATATGGTTCGACAATTCGAGCGCGGTGACCCCGTTCAAAACCACGGAACTAGAAGGACTGCCCGACACTTATCCATTTGGTCTTTGAGGCCTGCTTTGCCGGCGCTCGCGGCCATTGAATACGTCCTCGCCAAGCTGCGCTGGATGCGGGCGGAACACATCTGGCCCAACGGATTGCGCTATCTCTGGACCGACGCCTTCGGCGTCGTCCTTTTGGTGTCGCTTTATCGCGCACTGGCCAAGGACGAATTCCTGGATGAGGCGGAATGGGTGGTCGCGGAGGTCGATCGCGTGCTTGGTCGGCAGCGCGGCATTCGCATCGGCGAGGAGCCCGACCGCGACGGCCAATACTTCCACTATCTTGCGATGTGGCTCTACGCGCTCGCCGTGATCGGCCGGCACATTCCGCGATACCGCGACAAAGGCGTCGATCTCGTTCATCAGGTCCACGACGCCTTTCTGGTTCCGGGGTGTGGTGTGATCTGGAAAATGCAGGAGGACCTGAGCGGCCCCTATCCGGGTTGTGGATTTGGTGCGCTCGATGCCTTCGACGGCTACGTGTCGTACCGGATGCTCGATGAAAGAGCCCTCGCCCGCGAAATCGCCGATATGCGCAAGCTTATCGACCAAACCGCGCCGAAGGCGAACTCCACCGCATGTGCGTAAGCGTCACCCGCTAGCGCATCGCTGCTTTTCGGATCGAACTTGAGCGCCTCTTCAAATAAGGCGTAAGCCGCATCGGTCTTATCCTTCGTAAACGGCGGCCACAGTAATGCTTTACCACGCATGGCGAGGTCAATCGCGTCCGGGTTTTGAGAGCGTGCGTCCTTTTCCGCTTCGGCCTTGACCAGTTCGTAACCCAACGTATTGGCCAATCGCGCCACTACCTGATCTTGCAGCTTGAACACGTCGGCCAGGCCTTCCTCGAAGCGGTCGGCCCAAAGGTGCGCGCCGGTCTCGCCATCAATAAGTTGGGCGTTGACGCGCACCCTATTCTGGTCGCGCTGCACCGAGCCTTCGAGGACATAGCGCACGCCCAGCTCCTTGCTGATTTCCTTGGTGTCGATTTTCTTACCCTTGAAGGTGAAGGCGGTGTTGCGCGCGATCACGAAGCTGTTGCGGATGCGCGAGAGGTCGGTCGTCAGGTTCTCCGTGACGCCGTCGGCGAAATAATCCTGATTTGGGTCGCCCGAGAGGTTCGTAAAAGGCAGCACCACGATGGAAAGATGCCCGGCCCTAGCCACAGATGGCGCGCTCGACCCGACCGATGCAGTCCGAGTGGCGCCAAAGAAGTACCAAGACGCGCCTAAAATCGCGATGAGCAGGACGGCAATCCCTGCGGCGAGAGGCGTCAGAGCACGTTTTCTCGGCTCCGGGGGCTTCGCTTGGGCCGGCTTGCCGACTTCGAGCGAATAGACACGGACCGGCTCGGCGATATTTTTTAGTTGGGTCGCGCCCAGATCGCTCACGGCGAGATCGAGCCGCGACTTGACCTGCCGATAGGCATCCTCTGACAGGCAGATTGTGCCCGGCTTGGCGACACTTTCGAGCCGAGCGGCGATGTTAACGCCATCGCCCATAAGGTCCCCGTCGCTCTCCTGCACCACGTCACCTAAATGGATGCCGATGCGGAACTCGATGCGGCGCTCCTGAGGAAGGCCGGCGTTACGCTCCAACATGCCGTTTTGCACTTCTATCGCACAGCGCACGGCATCCACCACGCTACGAAACTCAACGATAGCTCCGTCGCCGGTGCGCTTCACCACGCGCCCATTGTGGACTGCGATTATTGGGTCGATTAGGTCGCTCCGGAGCGCCCGCAGCCGCGCCAGTATCCGATCCTCGTCGGAGCCAGCGAGCCTGCTGTATCCGACCACATCCGACACCAGTATTGCCGCAAGTTTCCGGGTCTCGGGCATGAGTACCTCCCGCAACAACCCGGACCCAGACTAGCACAAACCCATTCAGCTGACTGCCCGCCAATGCTGAAAACTCCGGGCCGCTATCGCGTTAGCGATGTCGGTTTGTGGCCCTTCGCGACATGCGGTCCTGAGACGACTGTTGGTCGCTTTCGGGGCAGAGCGGACATGGCTGGACCTGCTGCCGGCTCGGCGCGGTCGCGAGTGACCCGCAGCAAACATCGCGTCTCAGCATCAGATAGGTCGGGCATACGGGGGGAATGCCGGTCGAGATAGCATCGCCGCGCCGCCGCTTGCGGTCCATTCGGCAATACCGCAACGTGCGCGCCCACCCAGCAGGAGGATTTACATGGCCGCCCCCGAAGAGATCAACGCCGACATGCTTGCCTTCTGGAACGGTAAGGGCGGCGACACCTGGGTGGCTCGACAGGAGCACACCGACATCACGCTCACGCCGGTGACGGACGCCTTGCTCGCCTTTGCCGCGCCGCGCGCCGGCGAACGGGTGGTGGATATCGGCTGCGGCTGTGGCGCGCCCACGCTGGAGTTTGCGCGGGCCGTCGGTCCCACCGGCCGCGTGGTGGGTTTGGACATCTCCGGGCCGATGCTGGCCGAGGGTGGGAGGCGCGCGAGCGCTGCTGGCATCGCCAATGTCGATTGGCGACAGGCCGATCCCGCCACGGCCGCGCTGGACGAATATGATTTGTTGACCTCGGCCTTCGGCGCAATGTTCTTCGGCGATAGGGTGGCGGCCTTCACCAATATGCGCCGTGGCGCTGCTCCGGACGCGCGCATGGCGCTTGTGTGCTGGCGCGCGCTGGCCGAAAACCCGTGGATGGAGGTGCCGATGACTGCAGCCGCGCGGCACCTGCCGCCGCGGCCGAAGTCGGTCCCGAACGCTCCCGGAATGTTCGCCTTCGCTGATCCAGAGCACGTCACGGAGGTTCTCACTGCGGCAGGCTGGGCGCCGCTGCGCTTCGAGAAGCTCGATATGGACCTCGACATCGCCGCCGGACGCGGGCTGGAGGAGGCTGTGGTTCAGTCGACCCAAATCGGCGCGGTGAACAGCTGGTTGCGTAACCAGCCGGCAGAGATCGTCTCGGCCGCCGTCGCCTCCCTCCGCGAAGCGCTGGCGCCCTATGCGGACGGTGCGAGCGTGCGCTTGCCCGGTGCGATGTGGTTGATCAGCAGCGCGTCTACCTGAACGAGCACCGCCCCTAACCCAACTTCTTCGCCCGCGCATCACGTTGCGGCTACTACATAAGCGCCGCAGTTCGGACAAAGGCGAAGCACACTGACTAACGCCCAATGTCGAGGCAGCGGCTGCCACCGGAAGGCCAAGCCCAAGCCCACGATCGCGCCGCTATTGCGATCATAGACACCACGGCGATTGTGCCCTGCATTCTTCGCCGTCCAAATCGAATTAGTATATGGAAGACCTTATTTCGGCGATCTGTTTGGATAGATCCATTCAATCTCGTTCCTTTTTTAGGCTTAGTATGTATGCGATGACGTTTCGAGCGTCGCGGTCTTCGATTATAAAGTCTGGCATTGAACGGTGCGAAGTCCGGAGTGCGACCGTTAGGGCGGCACTGGTCATACCGGGGACGTTCGCGATGTGCTCGAAAGGCGGCGCTTCGGTTTCAGTGGGATACCGCTGGCTTTCAACTTCATGGCATTGAGCGCATTGGGCGTGGGCCAATTGGCGACCCTCCCCGACACGGTCGCTTTGCTGTCCGCTCGCGCTCACCGCCGCCAGAAGTGAAGACGCTGCGAACAGCGAAATTTGCGCTATGCTCATCTGCCTGTACATTACGATGGGGCTTTTTCGATCATTTCCTAACCGCGAGAGAATATAGATAAGTCATGATCGCATCCACCTCCTCGTCCGAAAATTCGATCTGCGGCATTTCCTTGTGCTTGGAGACCATTCCCTCCGAGAGCTCCGCTTGCAACTCTCGTGGTGCAAACCGGACATAAATATCGCGCATCGGTGGAGCTTTTTTGAGGGGGCTGTCGCCAACCGCTTCAATGGCGTGGCAGCGCCCGCAGTTTTCCTGAAGAATGAGCTTGCCTCGCGCCGCCAGCTTGCTGGAGTCGGCCGCGTCCGAGACCGGCAAACACAGAAGTATTGCGGCGCCGAGGGCCAGAGCCTGAGGGCGAAGCGCATCGCCATGTGTTCAAGTCTCCTTGCTTATAGATTTACGTGTCAATCCGCTTCGGCGAATTGATCACGATCAAACACCGATGTTTCGCGCCACCGCGTTGGCGACTGAGCGGTTCGCTATTTCGCAAGCGTAGCGATATAGGCTGCGATGTCGTCCGCCTCCTCCCGCGTCAGCGTCATATTCATCCGGGGGTGCGGAACGAGAATAGAATAGGCAAGCATTTCCGCGTTGAACCCGAACTTTCTCGCAATGGCTTCGAAAGGTGGAGAATTGGCCAATTCCTCGCGCTGGTTCGGGACAACGATATGACAGGGGGAGCAATGCGCTAGCGCCAGGCGTTTGCCGTTGTCGGCATCGGCCGCGAGTGCGCTTTGGACCCCAAAGGTCGCAGCAAGCACAAGACCGCGGCCGAGCGATGTCAGCACATCCGCTCTTCGCGTCATTCTCATTCGATTACCTCGTCGGCGGGCATAATGCGTAGCACTTGCGTCGCAATCTCAGGGTTCGTCGCCCTTGAGATCGGGGGAGCGCACGCCCTCGGACTTTGGCGCTTGCACGCTTTGACACCATCTCGTGCCAGCGCGTCAAATGAGCAAACCTCGGAGCTATTTGAATGTCTGCTAAACGGCCACCAATGTCTATTGCGACCAGCGCGGTGATGTCGGCAATAGTGAAGCGGTCAGCGGCAACGACTGTTCGAGGCCGAGGCTCCGCAGCCAACTTCCGAGGTCCATGATAATCGCCCGAACTCCGTCCGCGCTCAGGATAGGCGAAACAGCGCGTCTAGGGCACCACTTTTGAAGGACCCTCTAGGGTAAGGTGACAAGCTAGCAAACTACGCCGCGCGAAAGCGAACCGCGCTGCGACGCTAACAGCAAAAGATCGTTGCCCACACTTTACGGAATAGCCTGCCGCAATAGAGCCGTCAGTTCGTCAGGCAAATCCATCTGAACGATGTGCGTGCACGGTAGCGTATGCACCGTCCATTCCTTGTTGTTCTTGAGCTTCTCGTAAAAAGGCGTGAAGGTCGTGGGCGCCGGAACGTTCGCGTATATGTAGGTTTTCTTTTTAACGCGATTGACGCCGCCGGTGAGCTTTATCGCCTGAGTAAAGCACGCTGTCGGGTGCGGCGTAGTGCGTGCATCGACGAATGCCGCAACTTCCGGGCGGGCACCGAACACAGCAGCGGGCAAGGGCGCCAACGTATACTCGCTGGCCGCTGCGGGGGGTGGCGCGCCGGGCGGGATAAGGCTTACGAGCGATTGACCGTTCTCCGGCACAAAGGCGTCGAGATACACCAAGGACGTAATTTTGTCGGGCAGCGCGTCAGCCACTCCCGTTATCACCATGCCGCCATAGGAGTGGCCGACCAAAACCACGTCCGACAATTCTTCGTGCTTTATGACATTCACGATATCGGTGATGTGGGTGTCGAGATTAATGCTTGGGCTCATGAGATGTATGCGCTCGCCGAGTCCCGTCATCGTCGGCGTATAGGCCTCATGGCCTGCCTTGCGGAGAGCCTGCGCGTTCGCTCGCCAGGTCCAGCCGCCGACCCAAGCGCCATGGACCAGAACAAAGTCTGTCATTAATGCCCCTTCGTTGCGCCGGAAAACGAGATGGCGCTCGCTTTGCACTTTATCCCGCGATAGCGTCGTGTGCCTACTAAACAGACCTTCCAGCTAAGGGTGCGTGTGCGCGTGCAAATTTTTTTACCTTGTTGCTCTAGCGCCCGGCTATTTGTATGGCTTCCCAATTATTGAATGCAGTATCGACTGCCAGAAGATATCCAGCCTCGCTGTAGTCCGGGTGTTTTTTGATCGCCGCACGCGCTCTTGCGAGACGCCCACGCCTTGCCAGTCCTGCGGCATTCTCCGCGAGAACTTCAGTCAACGCGACCGCGAACTCACTGTAAAGTACCGTGATGCCGGTGCTCATGATCTGCCTCCGACTTCAACATCTCCCTGAGGTCAGGGTGCGGGTATCGGCCGGCGCCCGCTGTCTTGTCAGACAACACGGACAGCATATCATGGATCAAAAGTTCGGACTGGTACAATACGACATTACGGAGAGGCAGTTTATGCTGACACGACGAGGTTTTGCGGGTCTTACATCCTGGGCGATTTGCGCAGTCGCGGGGTTCGTTGAGACAGATGCATTGGCAGCAGAGGAAGCGCCGCGCGCGGTGACGCCAGGGGTTAGCGCGCGAGAAGCGCTATCTGGTAATCGCTGGCGGCGAGTTGCGCATCTGCCAATAAGCCCGCGACGCTGTTTACCGTCAACTCGAGCGTGACCCCCAGAGGTTAACTTCAACTTGAGGTTCTCGCCTGAGGTTCTAGCAAGAATGAAGTCGAGCGAACGACGCGACTACGTATGCCGCGAGCGGCTTATCGGCGCCCAGTCATTCACGGACGAGGAAATGCAGGACCCGATCCTCCGCGGCCGTGATGATCTACGTAACCCGTGCGACCGCGTTGGGCCGCTGAGTTTCGAGTATTACTACCGCGCGGCGAGCAGTCCTTGGAGCAGGTTGCGCGCCACCACTCCGACGCCGATCGGAGACTGACGCGATCGTACCGATGCGTTCGTCGGGGGCGTATTGTCGGTGACCGGCGCTCGCTTACGCGTAACGCCACGTGCGCTGCGCGTGCGCCGCGTCGCACCATGGACAAACGGGTGCGGGGCGTACGACTCGCGGAACGCGACGTTCGGCATATTCGGCGCTATGCTCCGCAAGATGACTTGGCACCATATCCGTATCTCCCAGTTCGGTGGTCCCGAGGTCCTGGAACTGGCGGACGAGACAACGATACCCGAACCGGGCCCGGGCGAGGTGCGCATCAAGGTGCTCGCCGCCGGTACCGGCTTTACCGATACCTTCATTCGACGTGGAAGCTACCCCGACTTCAAGGGCCCGTTGCCGTTCACACCGGGCTACGACCTCGTAGGCATCGTCGAGCAGACTGGCCCCGGTGTAACCGAGCCACGCCAGGGCCGGTTGGTCGCCGATCTCTGCGTCATCGGCGGCTACGCCCAATACGCGATCCGCCCCGCGCGTTTCCTGGTGCCTGTCCCCGACGGCATTGATCCCGCGAAAGCGGTGTGCATCCCACTCGCCTACCTCACCGCCTTCCAGATGCTGACTCGCTACCGCCACCTTCCGAGGGGTTCCACAATTCTCGTCATTGGAGCTTCCGGCACGGTCGGCACCGCGTTGCTCGATCTAGCTCGGCACTTCGGCATCAAGGCGATTGGCACCTGCTCGGCCGCGAACCTGCCTGTGGTCGAAAGCTTCGGCGCTACCGCGATCGACTATCGCGCCGGCGACTTCGTCACGGCCGTGCGTCGGCTCACCGCAGACCGCACGGGCGGCGCGGGTGTCGATGCCGCCTTCGATGCGATCGGTGGCAAGCACTTCAAACAATCATTCGCCTGCCTCGCTTCCGATGGGCTGCTCCTCGGGTATGGTTCACAGACGATGGCCGTCGGACGCGAAGGCTTGGCGTCCGCCGCACTCGGCCTAGCTAGGATTAAGATTTGGGGGGCGCTGAGTAGGGTGTTCGGCGGACGCGGCGCGCTATTCTACAGCATCACTGCACGTCGATCGGCGCAACCGGAGGAGTTCAAGGCCGACATGGCCGCATTGTTCGCTCTGCTTCGCGACGACGCCATCCATCCCGTGGTCGTCGACCGCCTACCCCTCGCAGCCGCGCATGAGATCCACTCCCGGATCGATGCCGGCGGGCTCGGCGGCAAGATCGTGCTACTGCCTTGGCCCGCATCGTGATGACCGCGCGGTCCATGCCGCTCGCTCACGATCACGGGCACTCTCATCACGCGCCCGCCCGAACGCGCCATTGACGAAAGGTGTTAATATGAGCGGTGACGATGACGACTACGAGAACGCGTTCAAGAAAGCGAAGCGCGAACACGATCAACAACGGGAAGGCTCCACAGAGGCTAAACGTTTGCAGGCAGAAGCTGATGCGGACGCCGCCGTACTAAGCGACGTGGTGCTGCCCCAATTACAAATCGTTTCTCAGAAGTTGGAGCCACTCGGCGGCAAAGTAGAAATTCGGCAGTACGGCCGCACCGGAAAAATGCTACGGCCGGCTTCGGTTGCCTTCCGGATAACGGATCGACAGGATCACCAAGATCAGCCGGGGTATGAAAAGGGTCACGAAAGCCGCGCCTATTTGATTGTTCCGCGCGGGGGAGCGGTCACCGTCACGAGTGGTAACGGTTTCGACGTGACAGGCCAACCGAAGCAGCCCAAGGACGTAAGCGAAGAGGTTGGTATCCAGCGGCGCGATGACGTCACAATCGAAAGTGTCAAAAATCTAATCATGCGTGCGATTGAGGAATACCGAAACTGTTCCCCGTCAGCACCCCTGAGGCAAACTGAGGGACTTCACGAAGGGAGGATTTCTGGTTCATCGTAGCTCCGGCGAGGTGAAGGATCTTCGTCGTGAGACCGCAGCCCTTAAGGAGGTTGTGGCCGACCTCACTCTGGAGAACCGTCTGCTCAAAAAAAGCATGAACGGGGCTGGGGAGGACGAGGCATGAGATATTCCGCGTCCGAAAGGGCCGAGATCATCCGGCTTGTCGAGCAGTCACACCTGCCGGCCAAGCGTACGCTGGACAAACTCGGCATCCCGCGAGCCACATTCTATCGCTGGTACGACCGCTATCGTGAGGGCGGCATTGAAGCGCTGGCCGACCATCGGTCTCGGCCAGACCGGGTCTGGAATCGCATCCCGGACGATGTCCGCGGCCAGATCATCGACCTTGCGCTGGAGCGTCCAGAGCTGTCGCCGCGCGAGCTGGCTGTGCGCTTCACCGACGAGCGGAAGTATTTTGTCTCGGAAGCTTCGGTCTACCGGCTGCTGAAGGCACACGACCTCATCACCAGCCCGGCCTATGTGGTGATCAAGGCGGCGAACGAGTTCAAGGACAAGACCACCGCCATCAACCAGCTCTGGCAGACCGACTTCACCTATCTCAAGATCACTGGCTGGGGCTGGTACTACCTGTCGACCGTGCTCGACGACTTCTCGCGCTACATCGTCGCCTGGAGGCTTGGTCCCACCATGTGTGCCTCCGATGTCACGGCCACGCTCGACCAGGCGCTCGCGGCCTCAGGCCTTGACCACATCACCGTTACGCAGCGGCCCCGGCTTCTGAGCGACAATGGATCGAGTTACGTCGCGGGTGATCTGGGCAAGTGGCTCGAAGCCAAGGGCATGCAACACGTGCGCGGCGCCCCGTATCATCCACAGACCCAGGGAAAGATCGAGCGATGGCACCAGACCCTGAAGAACCGCATCCTGCTCGACAACTACTACCTGCCTGGCGATCTCGAACGGCAGATAGACGCCTTCGTCGGGCACTATAACCATGTCCGCTATCACGAGAGCATCAACAACCTAACCCCGGCCGACGTCTACTTCGGAAGGGCCGAAACAATCCTCGCTGAGCGAGAGCGCATCAAGCGAGCAACCATCTCAAACCGACGCTTGCAGCATCAACTGAAAGCCGCTTAAACCTTAACCCTGATGAGCCAGAGCCTCCGTTCCTGAAACGCTCAAAACGTCTCAAATCATCTGACGACGGACAATGCGTTTATCCGGGTCCGGACGCGGATCCCGGACCCCTGGCGGACCCCGCCGGACGACGGCGCCTGTCGGTCGGTGACGACCAAAGTCAGAAGTTCTCACAGAAATTTGCGCTTAACAAGGTTATTGTTGGGGTCCGTGACATTAGATGTCGACCGGCGGCGGCGAGTGGCGGATGCTCGAAACTTACTGTGGATCAGGAGGTCGGTGGTTCGAGTCCACCCAGCTGTACCATCCACAAATCAGCACCAACGCGCGAACGCAAACCGCGCGGCGAAATACAACAGCGCTTCAGACTTACGAATGTTATCGACCGCGTCGCCCGCAGTTCACCCGAGGCGGCGCGATCGGCGAGGTCCAGCCGTCGATCACCGGCGCACAACTTTAACCTTAACGTATCAGCGCGACGAGATGACGAGGCCGTCTTAGCCATTCTCGACTATCAAACGAGCCAAAGGCGGCAATATCTGTTTAAGCGGACAACTTTCCACAGTTCAGGGTCACCGCTCTCTAGCATGTCGCTTCGATCATGGTCGTTAGCGCAGACCCGCCTGCACCAGCAGCGGATAGGTTTGCTCCTGGAAGTGACGCATGTCGGCGATATAGCGCGGCCAGGACAGCAGGATGCCGTCGAAGCCCGCTTTGGCCAGCATGGAAAGCCCATCGACCACTTGGTCTTTCGTGCCGATCAGCGGAAATCCGCCCCAACCGGCCATGAAATGCACCTTGATCCCTTGCAGTGCCTCGGGCGGCAGGGTCTGGGCATTCATGCCCATCGTCTCGACCAGATTATCGACGGCGGCGCGATCGCCTTTCTTGTGAACGTAATCCTCGAAATAGGCCTTGGCCTCTGCCTCCGTCTCTCCCTGGACGACATAGGCATAAGTCCAGATGAAAAGCTCGCGGCCATATTCCTCGCGAGCGAAGGCACGATAGTGATCGACGCGTTTTTTCAGATAATCGAAGTCGTGCGCTTCGAGGATGACGAAAGCAACGTCGCAATATTTCGCCGCGTAGTGGCGGCCTTTCTCCGAGCCGCCTGCATTCATCACCACCGGATAGGGCTGCTGCAGCGGTTTGGGCGCGAGGACCGCTCCTTTGACGTTGTAATACCGACCCTCGAAGTCGATTTCACCGTCCTGGGTCCACAGCCGCTTGATGATCTCGAGCCACTCGATCGCGCAGTCGTAACGGTCGTCGTGGCTCATCTGCGGCGCGCCGAACATCTCGATCTCGGGCTTGTACCAGCCGGTTACGATGTTGAGCGAGAAGCGGCCACGACTGATGTGATCGATCGTTGTGGCCTGCTTTGCGGCCATGATGGGATGCACCGTCGGCACGTGGGAGGTCGCGAAAATTCCCGAGTATTTGGTGGCGCCGGCAATCCCGGCCGCCCAAGAGAACGTCTCAAATCCCTTTCCGTTGAAATCAGTAACGCCGCCAAAGCCTTTCCAGCGGCCGACCGGAACCAGCGCTTCGAATTGCATCGCATCGGCAAGCCGCGCCAGTTCCAATGTATCGTCCCAGGTCGCTTCCAGCGTTCCGTCTATGGTCGATATGGCGCAGCCGCCGCTGAGATTGCTCGAGAAGGTACCGAGCTTGAGCTTTCGATCGTTGAATAGCGGATTGCTGTTTTCGCGAAGCTGCCGGATGCGCGTTGTCGCCGCTGTCATCTTTCCAACCCCCAACAATTTTTGAATTCTTTACCGTTTCAGGCAGCGCCCGCTGTACGAGCGTCCCGCGGCGAGGTCAACGATTGGTGGCCACCGCGCGCCTTGATGAAAGAAATTGTGCACGGGCAGAAAAACGCCGTTCGTAACCGGCTGGCGGTTGCACGGCGTGGTTTGACGGCGGTAGCCTCTCGAAAGGCGGCCGAAGAGCCACCTTGGGAGGAAGTCATGTCGAACGCCATATCGGAGGCTGTGCGGGGGTGCTCCTTTGCACTCACTGCCGAACCAGCGGGCGGCAAGTTGCGGCGATGGCAAACCGCAATTTTTGAGACCTTCGGCGCGATCGACACGTGCATCCGTGACGATCTTCGCTTCAGCGGCGCCATACGGCGGGTTTCTTTTCCGAACTTCGAACTAACTGACGTCCGCAGCAGCAGCGAATGCGCTCGCCGAACGCGCCGTCACCTGAGCGGCGACAAGCAGGAGATAGTCGAACTGCTTTTGATAAGGCACGGCAATATTCAGCTCGACCAGTATCGCAGGCGCAGCATCCACGGCGCCGGCACATTCACGCTGCTCGACCTCAATGAACCTTACGACTGGATGCACGCCCGCCCGGCCCATGCCATCGGGATCAAGCTGTCGCGAGGCGCCCTCGCCGAGCGGGTTGGCGATCTCAGACCATATGTCGGCAGCGTGCGCGGCACAGCCGCCGGCATCGGCAGGTTAACGGCGGACTTTCTGGAGTTGTTTGCCAGCCAGGCAACTGCGATCGACGAAAGTGCCGGTCCGGCCCTGGAACGGCAGTTTCTTGACCTCACCGAACTGTTGTTGACCGCCAAGGACTCCGAGAAGTCGCTCCCGACGATGACGCCAGCCGAGGCCATTTATAGTCGCGCCCTGACATTCATAGACCGCCACTTGTTCGACGCCGATCTTGCGCCGGACGATATTGCGCAAGCGATGCCGGTTTCGCTGCGCTATCTGCACGCCATTTTCCGATCATTCGGCACTTCGGTATGCGAGACCATTCTCAGCCGTCGTCTTGCGTATTGCCATGACTGTCTTTCCACTGACCCGCAATTGCGCATCAGCCAGCTCGCTTATCGCGCGGGATTCAGGAGCCACGCTCACTTCAGCACAGCGTTCAAGGGCAAATACGGCTCCGCCCCCCGGGACTTTCGACGGCAGCACTCGCCGGCGCGGCAAAAAGGGTTGGAAGGGCTTTCGTTCATCAACGGTTTAAAGCCCTCGCTGTGAAATGACCAGCCGGTCACTCGGCAACAACAACACCGCCATGCGCCGGTCAGACCGCTTGCTTGCCAGTGAGGCACGGCGCCTTAACGTTAACGCAACGGCACAAAGAGATGACGAGGCGGTCTTAGCCATTCTCGACTATCACACGAGCCAAAGGCGGCATTATCTGCTTAATGAGTGCTGTGACACACGCCACCACATTGACGGCGTTTCGAAGCGAAACATCGCCGGTAGGCGCGCGCCGCGCGCGCGTCGCGCCCCGCGGCGAACGGCTTCGCGAACTGCCGCCTGGTCTGAACCTTCGCATCTATAGCGATCTCGCCACCGTCGAAGGCGAATGGCGGAGCTTCGAACGCGTCGCCGACTGCACAGCGTTCCAGACCTTCGATTGGCTCGCGGCATGGCAACGGCACGTCGGAGCGCGCCAAGGCGTCCGGCCGGTCATCGCCATCGGCCGCTACAGCGATGGCGAAATCGCTTTTCTGCTGCCGCTTAGTGTCGTGCGACAGCGGCTGACGCGGCGGCTGTCCTGGCTCGGCCAGGATCTGTGCGACTACAATGCGCCGCTCCTCGCCCGCGATTTTTCCGAGCGCGTCACGCCCGAGCGCTTTCTCGTCGCGTGGCAGGAACTGCAAGCGCAGATCCAGTGCGAGCCGTCGCTGCGCCACGACTGGATCGAATTTGAGAAGATGCCGGAGACGATCGGCGGGCAAACCAACCCGTTCACCTATCTCGGAGTCACGCCCAATCCCAGCGGCGCGCATCTGACCCGGTTGGGCGACGACTGGGAAAAATTCTACAACGCCAAGCGCTCCTCGGCGACGCGCCGCCGCGACCGCGCCAAGCGCAGACATATGTCCGAGTTCGGCGACGTTCGTTTTACGACCGCTACCGATACCGAGGATGCACGGCGGACGCTCGAAACGCTGATGGATCAAAAAAGCAGATCCCTGACGCGAAAAGGCATTCCAGACATTTTCGCCCCGCCCGGTCATCGAGAATTCTATCTCGATCTGATTTCAAATCCGAAGACCCGGCATCTCGTGCATGTGAGCCGGGTGGACATCGGGACGGTTTGCGCGGCGGCGAATTTCGGGATCGTTTTCGGCGATTGCTATTACCACGTGCTCGCGAGCTTCGTGGACACCGAGGTGGCGCGTTACGGACCGGGCGTACTTCATCTGCGCGAACTTATGGCTCACGCGATCAAGCTCGGCTTGAAGCGTTTCGATTTCACGGTCGGCGACGAGCCGTACAAACAGGAATGGTCCGACGTCGACTTAAACCTGTTCGATTACGCGGCAACCGTGACCTGGCGCGGCTTGCCGGCGCGATGGCTTTCGTCGGTACAACGCCGGATCAAGCGTTTTATCAAGCAGACGCCGGTATTGTGGAGGCTCGTCTCGCACGCACGCTCCGCCCTCGGCTCGCTTTCGAGCCCGTATCCAGCGCTATCCGACGACCACAAGCCGGATATTTCGGCGGCATCCGCCGCACCCACCGCAATAGCCTGCGTCATGGGTGACATGGACCTGTTGCGGCCGCTCGCGCTCGCCGGAATTCCGTGCGCCGTCGTCAGCCGCCCGGGGGTTCCGTCGCTCTATTCGCGCTACGCGCAATCTCGGCTCGTCTGGGATGACTATACGAACAACAACGCCGAAAACCTGGTCGACGCACTCGTCGGATTTGGCAAGGCGCAGCCGGAACCTCCGGTGCTCTTCTACGAAGAGGACGGCCAGGTCCTTTTGGTTTCGCGGTTCCGCGAACGTTTGGCGCAGGCGTTCCGTTTCGTTGTGGCCGATGCGACTCTGGTCGAAGACCTTCTCGACAAGGCGCGATTCCAGGAACTGGCGGAACGCCACGGCCTGCCGGTGCCGGCAGCCCGGCGTTTCGATCCGGCCGTCCTCGAACCCGCCGACCTTAGTCTGCGTTTTCCGCTGATCATCAAGCCGCTGACCCGGCTCGACCGCTGGAACGACCGCTTCGGGTTGCGCAAGGCGCTGTGCGCCGAAAACATCGAGGTTTTGCGCAATCTGTGGCCCGAACTTCGTGACTGCGGTCTTGAATTGCTGGCGCAGGAATTCGTCCCCGGCACCGAATCCAGGATCGAAAGCTACCATTGCTATGTCGATCATCAAGGCCGCGTCGCCGGCGAGTTTACCGGCCGCAAGATCCGCACCTATCCATTGTCGTACGGCCATACCACCGCGCTTGCCATCACCGAGGCCCGCGATGTCCGCGACCTGGGCCGCGACATCGTTGAGCGGCTGGCGTTGACCGGCGTCGCCAAGCTCGACTTCAAGCGCGATCCGCAGGGCAATCTCAGGCTTCTGGAAATCAATCCACGTTTCAATCTCTGGCACCATCCGGGTGCCATTGCCGGCGCCAATCTTCCAGCGCTGGTCTACGCCGATCTCGCGGGCAGGCCGCGACCACCGGCCACGCGCGTGAAAGCGGGCGTCCGTTGGTGCCGCGCCTGGAAGGATTTCCCCGCCGCGCGGGAGTGCGGCATGCCGCTGAGCGCGTGGACGCCCTGGTTCATCGGCTGCGAAGCGAAATCGACCTTGTCCTGGGACGATCCGTTGCCATTCCTGCGCTCCACCTTGCATAGGCTGGCAGGCGACCGGCTCGGGCCGGAAGAGATTGGCGCTTGGCGCAAGCGTAACCGAAACGTGTCGCAAACCTAGCGTCGATTTGATTCGACGCTTTGAACCTTCGACAACGACAAAACCGATCCAGGATTTTCAGCGGGGGCCTGTCGCGCTAAGTTCGCGGGCAAGAGATACATTGCGTCACCGAGGACGGCATCTTGACAGAACAGGCGCTTTGGCCCGACCTGCCGCTGTCGGCGTGGACGGACACTTGCGAAACGCTGCTCCGTTGGACGCAGGTCGCCGGCAAGGTACGGCTCAAACAAACGCCGCTGGTGAATCACTGGTGGAATGTGACCTTCCACGTGGACTCGCGCGGTCTCGTCGCGCCGGCTAACCCCTGTCCCGGCGGTACCTTCGATATCGTTTTCGATTTTGTCGGGCATCAAGTCCGCATCTCGAAAAGCGACGGGCGCTCGGAAAGCTTTGCGCTCGCTCCGATACCGGTTGCCGACTTTTACGCCGAATTCATGCGGCGGCTGCGGCGCCTCGACATCGACGTCCACATCTGGACGATGCCGAGCGAGATCGGGAACGCCGTGCCGTTCGATCAGGACCGCGCGCACGCGCAATACGACCCCGAATACGCCGCGCGCTTCCACCGGGCGCTCGTTCAATCGGCCCGGGTCATGACCGCTTTTCGCGCGGGCTTCATCGGCAAGGCAAGTCCGGTGCATTTCTTTTGGGGCAGTTTCGACCTAGCGGTCACGCGCTTCTCCGGCCGCACCGCGCCACCGCCGACGAGCGTCACGCCCAACGTCGCCAGTTGGGTAATGACGGAAGCCTACTCGCACGAAGTTTCAAGCTGCGGCTTCTGGCCGGGCAATGGCGGCTATGGCCGCGCTGCGTTTTACGTCTACGCCTACCCGGAGCCAGCAGGTTATGGCGACACGCCGCTACGCACCGCCGAAGGCTTCTACGACAAGAACGTCGGACAGTTCATCTTGCCCTATGACGCGGTGCGCCAGGCTCGCGACCCCGATGCAATGCTGCTCGGATTTCTCCAGGAGACCTACGCGGCCGCAGCGGAGCTTGCGAAGTGGGATCGCAAGGCGCTCGAGAGAACAACGCAGCCGAAAGCTTAGCGGTCGGGGAAAGTACCGCGGGCACTCGCCGCATGAGCGACGAGTGCCGGTGCACCCAGACCGAAGCTACCTGGCGTTCTCGTAGGGATAAATAACGTTGCCGGTCTTCTGATCGGCGGGGGTGAGCACCGTCTGATAACTCATGCCACGCCAGGTTTCGAGGTTCGCCGCATCGGTGAGACCGTGGTACTGGACTTGCAGCATACCCGATTTCGTCCATTCTCCTTTCGGGCCGAATTTGACGTCTCCCATGATGGTCTTGAACTCATGGGTGCCGAGGTACTCCGCGAGCTTATTGTCGTCGATGCTTTTTGCACCTTCGATCGCCTCACCGAGCAGCTGGAAGGCGGCGTAGCCCCAACCACCGAGATAATAACCGAGCGGATCGACACCGCCTGCTTTGGCGCGCTCCTGATAGACCTTGAAGAACTGTTCCGCCGGCGCCATCAATTTTGGCGACGGCACCCAGGTCTCGTAGTTGACGATCCCATTCAGCTTGGACTTGAGCCGATCCTTGAACGCGGTCGCCTGCAGCCCGACCATGGCGCCACCGAACATCTTCGGCTTGAGACCCAGTTCATTGGCAGACTGCACGATGCCTACGGAGCTGAGCGGATAAGAACATACAACCACAATATCGGCATTGGTGGCCTGTAACGCGCGCACGATCGGGGAGAAATCGGTCGTGCCGGGCGGGAAGGTCTTGTCGTAGATGATCTTGAAGCCGAAGGTCTTGGCGTTGGCGCGAGCACCCTCGCAAGCATTGCGGGCAAATTCCGCATCTTCGGAAGTCAGCGCTATCGTTTCCGGTTTCGGGTTTTGGGCCGCTGCCACCTCGAAAAAGCCCTCGGTGAACGACTTCCGCGTCTTTGGACCGGTCGGCAGCATCGAAAAGTATTTCGGGTAGCGAAATTCAGAGTTTATATCGAGTGCGAAAAAGCCGATGAACGTCTTACCCTTTTGCATCACGACCGGGAGAGCCGGCGCATTCATGTTGGTCGCATACGGCCCCATCACAATGTCGACCTTGTCGACATCAAGAAGCTTCGTGTAGATGCCGGGTATGTTTGCTGGATTTGACTGGTCGTCGTAGTTCACAAGCTCGACCTTGCGGCCCAGCAGGCCGCCCTTGGCGTTGATTTCATCTTCCCAGATCTTGGCGCCGAGCAGCGCTTGTTTTCCATTGGGAGCAAGCGGACCGGTAAGCGCCATGGAAAATCCGATCTTGATCGGGTCACCACTCTGCGCCAAGGCTGGCGCCGCCAGCGCGACCAAGCTGACGGCAACAACGACCGCACCGAAAACTCCATCGATGCGACATCGCGTCGTGCGAGAATCCATGGCTTCCTCCCTGAAGGTTTTTTTCGTTTCCTAGCCCCAATGGTCTGCCCATTTTTGGGCATGACCCGAGGCACATTGCCCAGCCTTCTTGCTCTTGAAAAGGGCGCGTAAGGATCCGCCCGGTATGTGGGCGTTCGCCCGCCGGAACCGGAAACCCGCTGCGCCAACCCCCTTGCCGCAGGAATTGCTTCGTTTTACGTTGACCGCAATCGAGGACGCGCAAGCTCAACCCGGGAGTGCGCCTCGGTATGAGACGGAGGAACGACCATGGCTTGGACAACTCCCACGCTCGTCGAAATCTGCATCGGCCTTGAAATCAACGGTTATCTTCCGGCCGAGTTCTGATCTGCTCCTTCGCTGCCGACGATCCCCGTGAATGGGGCGCCTGACCGCCATCGTGCTCGGTGCAGCGGGGGGTGGCGGCTATCCGCAATGGAACTGTCGATGTGCCGTGTGCCGGCTCGCCTGGGCTAGTGACCCGAGGGCGAAGCCTCGCAGCCAGGCGAGCCTTGCGGTCTCCGCCAACGGCGAAAATTGGATTCTCCTCAACGCCACCCCGGATCTGCGCGCCCAGCTCCTGGCGATTCCGGCGTTGCATCCCCGGTCCGCTGTTCGTGGTAGTCCGATCGCGGCCGTGGTGCTGACCGGTGCCGAGGTCGATCAGATCGGTGGATTGCTGACGTTGCGCGAACGACAGGCTTTTACCGTGTTTGCTACCGCCGACACGATCGCTGTCCTTGATGCCAATCCGATTTTCGGCGTGCTCGCAGCCGATCTAGTTGAGCGAAAGGTCGTTACATGCGACGAAGGTTTTTCGCTGCCCGGCGGCGTGATCGCGGAGCTCTTTGCCGTTCCCGGTAAAATAGCGCTCTACCTTGAAGACAAGGACCCCGCGCTTGCGGCCGAAACCGGGGCCAATGTCGGGGTCGAGATCGTCTTCGGCTCCCGGCGCCTTGCCTACGTGCCGGGCGCGGCGGCGGTGACCGCCGCGCTGCGTGAGCGCCTTGCCAAAGCTGATGTCGTCCTGTTCGACGCAACGCTCTTCGCCGACGACGAGATGATTACGACCGGCACCGGGGAAAAAACCGGCCGCCGCATGGGCCATATGCCACTCGACGGCCGGGACGGAACCTTGGCCGCGCTCGGCAGCCTTCCCGGCCGGCGCATCTTGACCCACATCAACAACACCAATCCGATCCTGATCGAAGGTTCGCCTCAACGCCGCATGGTCGAGGCGGCGGGGTTCGAGGTCGCCGAGGACGGGATGGAGATCGTGCTTTGAATGAGCTCAGTCCGGAAGAACTGGAAGCTCGCCTTCGCGACATCGGCGCAAGGCGCTATCATCGGCTGCATCCGTTCCACCGGCTCCTGCATGGCGGCTCGTGCAGCAAAGGCCAGGTGCAGGCCTGGGCGCTGAACCGTTACTATTATCAGACGATGATTCCGATAAAGGATGCGAGCCTGATCGCGCGCTGCGAAGATCCGGCGACGCGCCGCGAATGGCGCAGCCGCCTTGTCGATCACGACGGCCTCCAGGAAGGCGAAGGCGGTATCGCGCGCTGGCTGAAGCTGACCGACGGACTAGGGCTCGAACGCGACTATGTCGTATCGCTGCGGGGCCTGTTGCCGGCAACGCGTTTTGCCGTCGACGCCTACGTCCATTTCGTGCGCGAAAAGAGCTTGCTCGAAGCCATCGCCTCATCGCTGACAGAACTGTTCTCCCCGGCGATCATCGGCGAACGCATGGAAGGCATGTTGAAGAGCTATGATTTTGTTACCGCGGAAACGCTGGCGTATTTTTCGCAACGCCCGCCCCAAGCAGAGCGAGACTCACGTTTCGCGCTCGACTACGTGAAGCGGCACGCGCGCACAGCGGAAACCCAGCGCAGCGTACTCGATGCCCTGGAGTTCAAGTGCGACGTGCTGTGGGCGATGGTGGATGCGCTGTATCATGCGTATGTCGAGCCGAGGCAGGCTCCGCCCGGCGCATTTGTACCTGCCGACTAAGGACACGGGCCGTGGACGAGACGCCGTTGCCAATTGCCCCGGAAGCGCGGCCCCGCCTGCCCCGCGGCGTGCGTCTCGTGCATAACGAAGCCCAGGGCGGATGGGTGTTGCTTGCGCCAGAGCGCATATTCAAGGCCGACCCGATCGCCGTCGCTGTCGTCAAGCGCTGCACCGGCGAGGCGACATTCGCGGCCATCGTCGACGAATTGGCTGCCGCTTATGCCGCGCCGCGAGAACGGATTCTCGCCGACGTGACCGTGCTGCTGCGGGGGCTTGCGGACAAACGCCTCTTGGAATTGTGACAACCAATTCTCGTTACCCGGCCGATACTGGCCGTAACGCAAGAGAGCCTCAGATGGCGGAACACGGCGGCACTACCCTGCACAACCCTCTCGGCCTCTTGGCCGAAGCTGACGCATCGTTGCCCGCTGGGCTGCCCCTATTGCTCCAATCCGCTTGCGCTCGAGCCGCGAAACGACGAGCTGGATACGGCAACCTGGGAGCGCGTGTTCAACGAGGCCGCCGCACTCGGGGTCCTCCAGGTGCATCTTTCAGGCGGCGAGCCGGGTGCACGCCGCGACCTGGTGGACATCACCGCCGCGGCGCATGCTGCCGGCCTCTACACCAATCTCATTACATCGGCGGTCGGTATCACGGCAGACACGATGTGCAAGCTCGCCGAAACCGGGCTCGATCACGTCCAGATTTCAATCCAGGACAGCGAGCCTGCGAGCGCGGACCGCATCGCCGGCTACGAAGGCGCTTTCGCGCGCAAGCGCGCGCTCGCGGCCGAAGTCGTGCGTCTGAAACTGCCGCTCACGATCAATGCCGTCATGCATCGCGCCAACATCGATCGGATTGGGGACATGGTGGCGCTCGCGCTTGCGCTCGGCGCCAGCCGGGTCGAGATCGCGCATGCACAATACTATGGCTGGGCGCTCAAGAACCGCGCGGCTTTGATGCCGAGCGCAGAGCAGGTGCAGCGCGCGGCGGTCGCGGTTGAGGAATTGCGACGGCGGCATCGCGGCGAAATCGTCATCGACGCGGTCGTGCCCGATTACTACGCGCGGCTGCCAAAGCCGTGCGTCGGCGGCTGGGGCCGCCGCTCGCTCAATGTGACGCCGGCGGGGAAGGTCTTGCCATGTCATGCCGCCGAGTCCATTCCCGGGCTTGAATTCTGGTCGGTGCGCGAGCATTCGCTCGCCGAGATTTGGGCGAATTCGCCGGCCTTCAACGCCTTCCGCGGCACCGAATGGATGCGAGAACCGTGCGCAAGTTGCTCGCGGCGCGAGATTGATTTCGGCGGCTGCCGTTGCCAGGCCTTCGCACTGACCGGCGACGCGCGCGCTGCCGACCCGGTCTGCCATCTCGCACCTCGCCACGAGGAGGTCACGGCGCTCGCTGCAATCCGAAACGACGGGCCCTACGCCTATCGGCAGATGTAGCCGCCTGCGGCACTCCAACTCACGGATTTGCGATTTCGTTTTGCACCGCAACAAGCTAAACTTTGTTATGAGCAGATGACGCGTCCATCGTGGAGGCGCCGGTGAGAGGTGAATCAAAGTGGTACTTTCCATCAATGGGAAGTCCTACGAAGTTGACGTTGAGCCTGAAACGCCGTTGCTGTGGGTGCTGCGCGACACCATCGGGCTCATCGGCACCAAGTACGGCTGCGGCATAGCCCAATGCGGCGCTTGCACGGTTCATATTGACGGCGTCGCCGCGCGTTCCTGCCAGCTGCCGGTCGGCAGCATCGGCGCGAGTGAAGTGACAACGATCGAGTCGCTGGCGCAGAACGGCAAGCTGCATGCGGTGCAGAAAGCCTGGGTCGAGTTCGACGTGCCACAATGTGGTTATTGTCAAAGCGGAATGATGATGGCCGTGGTCGCGCTTCTCAAGGAGAAGCCGAAGCCGACGGACGCCGATATCGACGCCGCGATAACCAACATCTGCCGCTGCGGGACTTATCAGCGCGTCCGCGCCGCAATTCACGCCGTGGCCGATGCCTGACAACGAGGTGCGAGGATGCGCGCTGTCAGAGCCCTGCTGGTTCTAATGTTCGCCGCTGCCGCGGCACTGCCGGGCGCGGCAGCCGCCGCGGAGCAGGTCGATCTGCTTTTGGTACTGGCGGCCGATGTATCGCGTAGCGTCGATAGCGGGAAATTCCAGCTCCAGCGCGAAGGTTATGCCGCCGCCATCTCCGATCCGCGGGTGCTGGACGCCATACGGTCGGGCCGCAGCGGGCGTATCGCACTGACATTCGTGGAATGGTCCGGGAGCGGCTCACAGCGGGTCGTTATCGACTGGACGACCGTCAGCGACGCCGAATCCGCCAAAGGCTTTGGCGATCGCCTGCTCGAAGCGCCGCGCTCGTTTGCGGACCGCACCTCGATCAGCAGCGCGATCGAATTCGCCATGGGCCAGTTGGCGCGCGCACCCTACGAATCCGCACGCCGCACCATCGACGTCTCCGGCGACGGCACCAACAATGCCGGCCGCGACGTGGCGCTCGCGCGCGATGAGGCCCTCGCCAAGGGCGTGACCATCAACGGTCTCGTCATCCTCAGCGATACGCCGCTGGCCTGGAATCCAGACCACACCAATCCGCCGGGCGGGCTTGAGAACTATTACCGCAATAATGTCATCGGTGGTCCCGGAGCTTTCGTGCTGGCGGCACAGGACTTCAACGCCTTCGGCCGGGCCATCGTCAAAAAAATGATCGCCGAGGTCGCCCAGGCAGAGGCTCCGAGGAAAATCTTGGCCCGTTGATCCAAGCCACGGCGGCGACACCGCTTTAGCCCCATTGCGGCAGCTCTTATCGAATAGCCGGCCAAAGTGGATTTGCTTTTGCGCGGCAACCCTTTGGGCGGCTCCGCGGCGCCGCCAGCCACGAAAGAGACACAGAGGCCGGGCATGTTTGCAGCTCATCCGCCAATCCGTATTATTCGATCGGCTTAAGCGAACGTCGGAACGCATCCTTTGACCGCGGCCACCGGTTTGAAACGCCTCGCGATTGCCATCGCCGCCGTGATCGCGGGGGTGGTCGTCACGTTGGTCGTGCTGTCATACGTCATCCCTGCCGCATCGGTGCGCGATGCCGTCGCCAAGGAAATCCACGCCGTCACCGGGCTGGATCCCGTCATTCAGGGCGGCATGTCGGTTTCGCTATTCCCGTCCGGCACTGTGACGTTGCGCAACGTGGTGCTCGGCGACGACCCGGGCGGCGGACCCGGGGTGATGGCCGACGAGTTGACCGCACACCTGCGCTATTTTCCGCTCCTGGCCGGGCGGATCGAAATCGCCGACGTCACGCTGGTGCGGCCGACGATCACCGTCACTTTCCTGCCCAACGGCCAAACGAACTGGTCCGGACTGATCCAATCGTTGGCCCGGGCGCTCCAGCCAGATCCCGGCCGCAGGCCATCGTTCTCGGAAATCGGCATTCAGGATGGCACCGTCGTCGTCCACAAGCTGCATGCCGGAAAGGACGTCATCGACCGGCTCGACAATGTCGAGTTCCAGCTCGCGTGGCCGTCGATATCGCGTAGTTTTGGCGCCAACGGCCGGTTCGTGTGGCATGGCGAGCCGATCGAGGCGAGCCTCACACTTGGCGATTTCCTTGCCGCGCTCAATGGCGAACACTCGGGCGTGAAGGTCCGGCTGACCGGTGCGCCCGTCAAAGCCGCCTTCGATGGCGCGCTGAGCGCGCAACCGACGGTCAAGATCGACGGCACGCTGAGCGTCGAGTCTCCTTCGCTGCGCGATGCGCTGCACTGGACCGACGCAAGCCAAGTGCCCTTTGGCGGTTTCGGCCGCTTCGCATTGCGGGCGCACTCCAGCACGGCCGGCGGCGCAATCTCGCTGTCCGAAGTCAACGTCGAACTCGACGGCAACACGGCCGAGGGCGTGATTACGCTGTCGACCGACCATCGCACGGTTCAAGGCACGCTGGCCGCCAACGCACTCGACGTCACTCCCTACGTTTCCGGGGTTCACCTCTTGGCGGCCAACCAACGCCACTGGGACCAGCTCCCGATCACGCTCGACGGGCTCGCCGACTTCGATCTCGATCTGCGCATCTCGGCCGCCAGCGTAAAGATCGGGACGGCGCAATTGGGCCGCACCGCGGTGGCCGCCAACATGCGAAACGGCAAGCTCGATGTCACCGTCGGCGAGTCGGTGGCATTCAACGGTATTGCCAAGGGCTCGCTTGGGCTCGCCAACGCCAATGGCGGGGTCGCCGTGACTTCGCACATGCAATTCGTCGACGTCGATCTCGAGAGCTGCCTCAGCCAGGTATTCGGGATTCGCAGGCTCGAGGGCCGCGGTGACGTAGCGCTAAATATCGAAGGGTCGGGATCGTCTGTTCTCGCGGTGACAAACACCCTGAGCGGAACGGCAAGCCTCAATGCCCATAACGGCGCGCTCGCCGGCATCAATCTCGAGCAATTGTTGCGCCGCCTCGAGCGCCGGCCATTGTCGGGCAACGGCGACTTCCGCACCGGGCGTACGCCGTTCGACCAATTCATTCTCGGTATCAAAATCGACCAGGGACAAGTGTCTATCGAAGACATGCATCTCGATGGCCCGGCCGTGCGGCTCACCGTCGGCGGCCAGATCTCGATCCCGGCGCGCGATCTCGACCTCAAGGGCGTGGCGACGCTGGTGTCCAGCGAGACCGCAAACGAGTTCGACCTGCCGTTCGTGGTCCAGGGCCAATGGGACGACCCGATCATGCTGCCGGACGCGCAGAGCCTCATCCGTCGCTCAGGCGCCGCCGCCCCGCTGCTCGATGCGATCAAAGCCCGCTCGGCGGGCTCGGCGGTGCGGTCCGTCATCGACAAGCTTCTCGCCGCGCCTGCCGGATCGCCGGCGCCGCCGCCGCCGAAGAACCCCGAATAGAGCGCGGGTTACTCATAATTCTGTGGGTCACAGGCCATGTCCGCTTCTCTAATCGGCCAGTTAGGGTCAAGCACTTTTCAGGCTATCCACCATTTCAGTGTCGATGTCTCTCGCAGGCTCTCGCTTCTCTTCGGAATCGGCACCAAGGCCCTTCCATCATGGGGTTCGAAGACGAGGTGGAACAATCTTTACCGCGGTCTTGCCGTCAGAGTGACGGCAGATCCAAGCGGACATGCGAACTCACCTCATCCATCGTCCCGCAAGGGACATCTTTCCACCGCTTGGTGGAGTTCGGGTTACCTCCTATGGCGTTTGATCTGTCGCGGCTGTCATGCTGTTGCAGTTGCCTCTCGGGTCCAACGGAACTCGGAGCCATCAACCCAGATACGGTGCATGATCACCGCCAGCCGTCGCGCCAGGGCGACGATCGCCTTCTTCGTCCCGCGGTGCCTGGCGATCTTCATTGCCCAAGCCTTGAGCCAGGACCATTTTTTCGAATGCACCAGCATGATCTGGGCCGCTTCGTAGAGCATCGTCCGCATCATCTCGTCTCCACACCGCGATATCGCACCGCTGCGGTCGATCTCGCCGGATTGGTACTTGGCGCAGGTCAATCCAAACACCGCCCCGACTGACTTGGATTTGCGAAAGCGGGCGGGCACGTCAACGGTAGCCCGATAGGTCAACGCCACGACGGGGCCGACACCAGGGACCGTCATCAGGCGCCGGCACACGTCGTCGTCCCGGACGACGAACAGCAAGCGGCGATGCAGGATGCCGAGCTGCTCGCGAAGCACCCGGCGGACAACGAGCAGCGGTTCGACCAACACAGCCAAATCGGGGAGATCCTCGATTAGCTCCTTGATGCGCGCCTCGAACCTGGCGGCGCCCACCATGCCGACCTTGAGACCGAAGTTGCGCAAGGTTCCGCGCAGGTCATTGTCGATGGCAATGGCCTTCGACTGCAACAGCTTGCGATGGGTCAGCAACATCCGCAGCTTCTGGCTACGTATCGTCTTCACATGTACCGGACGATAAAGTCCTACCCGCATCATCTGCGCCATGCCGCGCGCATCATTGCGGTCCGTCTTGTTGATCTGTGCCTTGAGTACCGCGCGCATGTGCCGGGTCTCAACACAGATCACCGGTAAGCCCGCTTCGGCGAGTGCGCTGAACAGCCATTGCGACAGCGGCCCAGCTTCCAGTCCAATCCGCTTGAAGTGGTAAGCAGGGTTCCTCATCACCTCGAGCAGAGCCTCGGGTTCGCTCGCTACCCTCACTTCCCGAACAATCTCGCCCGTATCATCCACAATGCAGACGCTGGTCTCCTTGACCGAAACGTCCAATCCAGCAAAATGGTCCATGCTGCGCTTCTCCTTCTGATGCTTGAGGCCGTACCAACGGACCTCGTTTCACCATCAGCCTGAAGCGCAGCACCCAAAATCTTCAGCTATCCACAAGCTGCCGGCCGATTACCCCATCTTTGCCCCTGCCGGCTCAACCGGTCGACGCAACACCGGCATTAAATCTGTCTGCTGGAGTTTCAAATCCCAAGGTCTCTCGTGGTCGTTCGTTGAGCTGACGTGCCACTCTGTTCAGATGGGCTTGCGAGTACACTGACAGGTCGGTTCCTTTCGGAAAATACTGTCTCAGCAGGCCGTTGGTGTTCTCATTGGAACCGCGTTGCCAAGGACTTTGCGGATCGCAGAAGTAAACGTCGATGTTGGTCGCCAACGTGAAGCGTCGATGATCCGCAAGTTCCTTACCGCGGTCCCAAGTCAGGGACTTATAGAGCTCATTGGGTAACTTCTTCGCCTGCTTGATGAGTGCGGAAACGACCGTCTGCGTTTCCTTATTGGCCACCTTCGCTAAAGTCACGTATCGCGTATGACGTTCGACCAAGGTCGCGATGTAGCTGTTCTTCGATCCGGTCAGCAGATCGCCTTCCCAATGACCAGGAACCGCACGATCCTCGACCGCTGCCGGTCGCTCACGGATCGACACGATATCCTTGATTTGCCCCCGTCGATCGCCGTTGGGGGCGGCCGGCCTGGATCGCCGGATCGTGCGCTTCGATCGAAGATGGCAAAGCAGTTCCTTCTTAAGCACGCCGCGTGCTTGAACAAAGAGGCTGCGATAGATCGTCTCGTGTGACACGCGACTAGCCTCATCTTCCGGATGCGATCTCTTGAGCCAGCCGGCTATCTGCTCGGGCGACCAATTCAACCTGAGCTTTCGTGCCACTGCCGCTCGTAGCCGCGGATTGTCCGCCAGCTTACAACGCTTCGGACGACGCGCCCGGGCCCAGGCCTTCTCATCAGCCACCGCCGCTCGGTATCGATGATAGCCGCCATTGCGAATGATTTCTCGGCTCACCGTCGAGGGCGAGTGGCCCAGCAACCGGGCCATCGATCGCGCCGACCGATGCGCCGCTATGCCCCTGGAAATCTCCTCGCGCTCCGAGAACGTCAAGGCCAACCGCGAGCGACGCCGCGAGGCAGGACGAATCCCACCGTGCGGGGCTACTTGAAAATAAATCGACGATGACGGCTTACCAAACGCCCGCCCAATCGCTTTCAGCGATTCCCCGCGCCGCCAGCGATCCCATAACTCCATCTTCTCTGGCGCCGTAAACCCGCGACGATATCGTTGACCCATCATCAGACACTCCATCTTGGCGTTCAAGATAAAGTGTTGCGTCGACCAGTTGAGAGCACCCCCCGAAAGCGGACATTCGGCGGCGTAGTCGCGACGTTCGCTTAGTGCCAACAACGGACGTGGCGCCTTATTCGATAAACTCGTTGGCTCGGGCAGCCCACATCGTAGGCGGTCAAACTTAGAGCTTTGGCGGGATTGGCGGCAGCTCGATCCTGAAGTGTCGCTTCAGTATGTAAGCGATATCGGCGTAGCAGCAGCCGAAGCGGGTCACTTCGAGCGTTTCGACATTGAGCAAGGTGGAGGACTCGCGATAGTGATGAAACGGCTGCAGCCCGTGATCGACGACAATGTCGGCGATCGCGACGATCTCGGGTTCGATGTCCTCGACCTTAAACTTGGTGCCTTTGAGCGAGAGATTTGCCGACGAGCCGAGCAGCGGAAACGTCGCCTCTTGGCTAAGCCGAGTGTGTTCGGCGTGGAAGAGCCCGGCGTTGAGCAGCATCGCGATGGTACCATCTTGCGTGCTGGCGGTTAGCATCTCCGCGTCCAGCTTTTTCAGCATGGGATGATCGGGGCGGTAGGGCGCTATGCAGCCGAACGGGAGGTTATAGTCATCAACGATCGCATGAACGATATCGCGGCCGCGCTGCGAACATTGATGAATATCATTCTGGATCGCCAGGTTTGCGATCATGGCATTGCGTTTAGAGGCACCGCGCCTCTTAGCGCCGAAGATGCGGCGCAGCGACTGCCCCGAGCCGCCGAGCGCGGCGTAGCCGACGGTATGTGGAACGATCGCGATGCCGCCGCGCAGCAAGACATCGAACGCCTTTTTGGCATCGCCGCGCACGTCGAAGACCGCCATTGGCGTTACTCCACGCTACACAAATACTCTTCTCACTTTCGCCAAACTTCGCGAAGGCCGGCGCAACTAAGTAAGCTTAGCGGCTAGAAACAAGGCAGTAAATGTGACACCGCGAGCATGCCATTGGCGACGCCTCATGACGCTAACGCTTGGAGCAGCATCTTCGCTTCCTTCAGATCGAGCGTGTCGAAGCCTTAAGTCGGACTTCGCACGACGTCCGTTAAGTGACATTTTTGGACTCATTCAATCCTGTTAGCGACAACACAAAGCCCCGCGGTTTCCCCGTGGGGCTTCATTTCTCGCGTAGCACACCGAATACAACCGGACGGCTACTTCTTTTTGAGAGCGCCGCCGTCGAAGGTCGTGACCATGGCCTGCATGTAGCCGTCATGGGTGATGTAGGCGTCGGAGCCTCTGTACGGCTCCGCCAGGAATGGCGCAGCCGCCACCCATTGCGTCGCAAACGTGTTCTCGATCGTGGTGCTGTGCTCGGCTGCGAATTGCAATCCTTTCAGCCCGCCGTCCTTCGGATCCTTGCAAAATCCGGCAAACAGGTCGCCGATCGCCGCACGTCCTTTCACGATCACCCCGTTGGGCAGATTGATTTGCGCGTCTTCGGGATATTGGGCAAGCAGACGGTCCCAGTCGCAAGCGTTGAGCGCCGCAAGGTGCTCGTCGAGCACGGCTTGCGGGGTTGGCTGTTTCTTCAGTTCAGGCAACTTCATCTGGGCCTGGGCGGCTCCACCCATCATTGCAAATGCGATCAAAAGTGGCAGAACGATTTTCATTTCTTGAGTCCTCCCGGTTAAGGCCGTTGTGTGGCCGCCAAGCGCACAGGCGACTTGCAAAGGCCGGCGACTAGAGACTATTTCCCGCCAAGTAGCTCGCGCAAGCGGCGCTTGATCGCCGCACTTAATTTGAACCTGGCCAAGAGGGGTTCAGCGCAGAGCCGCGGTCGAAACGCCTGCGCCGCCCAGTCAACAACGTCGACCAGGCACGCTGTTTATTTCCGCTGCGGGTCATTTCCGGACACCGCGACAGGTTCGCGTCATATCAGCTTTGCCACCGAAGGCGACATTCGGCGGCGTGTTCGCGATGTCCGCTAAGTGCCGTTGACGTCACTTGGCGCCGCAGCAAGAAGTAAACTTTCGAACCTCGCGTCAGCCCGCGCCAGGAGTGAGGGCGTCAATTTGTTGGTCGGAGCTATACCCCCGACTGACAAAAGTCCTACGGCAACGATATTCCGGCGGCCGGCGCGCAATCAGAATTGCGCTTTAGCTCCAAGAGTGATCCCCTGCGCGAAGAAGCTCGACTGCTTTATGTCGGAGGGCGACGACGTAACCTGATCCCCGACCCGGCCAACGCTGCTCAGGTATATGTAGTTGTACGCGAAAGTCAGCGACAGCATATCGGGGATGATGTCATAGCCGAATGTGATGGTGCCACTTGGCACGACTGCAAACGCCGTCTTGCTACGGTTGCCTTGCGCAAACAGGCCGAATGAAGGGGTGCCGCCGATTCCGGTAACAGGCGGCCCCCCGTTGACCATCAGCGGGATGCCGGCCAAAGAGCGAGACGTGGTCGGCGTTGTGCTGGTGACGGTCGAACCGGAGACCGACAATTGCTCGATCATGGCGCCCAATGCCACTTTGTTTTCATTCGCGACCCAGTAGGGTCCCCAATGCTTTTCGGCGTTGAAACCACTCATGCTCGCCGCCGGCTCGATTGAACCCGATTGAGATAGCCGGAAATGTAAAGCTTCAGCAGGACCGACGGGTGATACGAAGGACGGCCGGTGCTTCTCGGGCGACCCCATCGAACCCAAGCCGAGCCAGATCGAGTTCCTCGACAAAGGCGTCGATCACCCGAACCGGATTATCCTCGCCGATCCAGTCCGCCAGGCACGCCGGAGACAGCCGCATTGCCTGCCCGCGATCCGTGCCCTCAACAAAGCGCCTCATCCGATCCTCCGCAGCAGCAGAATCACAGTGCAGAGTGAATCACTGGCGGCGCGTTTTTACACACCCAGGGTCATTTTCCGGACATTGCGATAGGTTCGCATCATGTCAGCTTAGCCGCCGATAGCGGACGTTGAACTTCGAGGCTACTTGTCAGCGGCGGCGCCGCCGAAGGACCCCGAATTGAGTCACAACCGCGCCGGCGCGCTGCGGGCGCCGGTCAACTTGGCGAGCAACGAAGCAACAATCACCGCGACCGCGACCACGGCCACCATGATGCTGCAAACGGCATTCATCTCGGGCTTCACCCCGAGACGCACCTCGGAATAGATGCGGATCGGCAAGGTGGTCGTTCCCGGCCCGGTGGTAAAACTCGCGATGACAAGATCGTCAAGCGAGAGCGCGAACGCGAGCATCCACGCGGCGATGATAGCCGGCAGAATCAGGGGCAAGGTCACCGACAGGAATGTGCGCAACGGCGGCGCGCCGAGATCCATCGCCGCTTCTTCGAGACTCATGTCGAAGTCGGCAAGGCGTGATTGAATGATGACGGTGACGAAACACATCGCCATGGTGGTGTGAGCAACCACAACGGTCCAAAAGCCGCGCTCCGCCGCAACGGCCACAAAGAGAAGGAGGAGCGACAGCCCCGTGATCACTTCGGGCATTACCAGCGGCGCGTAGATCATCGCGGCGAATAAAAGCCGGCCGCGAAAGCGGCCAAACCGTGCTAATGTCAGCGCCGCCAGCGTTCCCAATATTGTCGCGACGCTCGCCGAAACCACCGCCAGGCGAAGACTGATGAAAGCCGATTCCACCAGCGGCGCGTCGTTGAACAGCTCGGCATACCAGCGTGTCGACCAGCCGCCCCAGACCGCCACGAGCCGCGAGGCGTTGAACGAATAGATCACCAGGATAGCGATCGGCAGATAAAGAAAAGCCATGCCGAGGACGATCGCGACAATGTTGAATGCGGAAACCCTGCGCATGGTCAGTCTCGCTCCACGACCCGCATCGCCTGGTTTTGATAGACGACGATTGGCGTAACCAGGAGGCAGACCAGCACCACGGCGACCGCGGAGGCGGCCGGCCAATCCTGGTTGCCGAAGAATTCCATCCAGACCGTTTGACCGATCATCGGCGAATGCGAACCGCCGAGCAGATCCGGGATGACGAACTCACCGACGATCGGGATAAAGCACAGCAGCACGCCGGCGAGCACGCCGGGCGACGACACCGGCAGCGTGATCAACCAAAAAATCTTCCAGCGCGGGCAGCCGAGGTCGGCCGCCGCCTCGAGGAGCGACTCGTCGAGCTTCTCCAGCGTGGCATAGAGCGGCAGCACCATGAACGGCAGGTAGGAATAGACAATGCCGATATAGATCGCCGTATCGGTCGCGAGCCACGCCGGCGGTTCCTTCACGATGGAAAGCGACATCAGCAGATCGTTGAGCGGCCCCTCACGCTGCAAGATGTTCATCCAGGAATAGATGCGGATGAGCAGCGACGTCCAGAACGGCAGCGCCGTGAGCAGGACGAGCACCCCCTGCCAGCGCCGCGGCACGCGCGCGATCCCGTAAGCGACAGGATAGCCGACGGCGAGCAGCATGAGCGTGGAGAAGGCCGCGATTTGCACGCTCTTGACGTACGACAGCAGGTACAGCGGATCGGAGCCGAGCAGCTGGTAATTCTCGAGCGAGAGTGCGGCGAAAAACATCTTGAGACCTTGCCACCCGGCGGCAAGATCGAGGACCGGCGTATATGGCGGCTGGGCAATCGCCGTCTCTGACAAGCTGATCTTGAGTACGATCAGGAATGGCACAAGAAAGAATGCGAGTAGCCACGCATACGGAATCCAAACGACCAGATGTCGCCGAAAGAAGCCTCCCTGCTGTCGCTTCATGGCGTCTCCAACGGCGTCCTTCAGCGCGTCAGCACAATCGCGGCATCGTCTGGCCAGCTTAGCCACACTTGCTCGTCGACCACGATGGCCGGCTCGGTACGGCCGCCGACATTGGCGACCGCTGCCCGCATCGGCGACTCGTCGCGGATGCGCAGCTTGTAGATCGAGACGCCACCGAGATAGCCGAGCTCCGCCACCGTACCGGCGACGCAATTCTCCAGGCCCGGTGACGGCTTTTCACGAGTAATGCGCACCTTCTCCGGGCGCAGCGCGACCCAGACCATCGCGCCGGCTCTGGCATCGGGCTTCGTCGTCACCCGAATGCGCCCCGCCGGGGTGCCCTCGACGCACAGACCGTCGTCACCGAGGCGGCCCTGGAACAGATTGACGTCGCCGATAAAATCCGCAACCCAGCGTGAGCTCGGCCGCTCGTAAATTTCGGCTGGCGGCGCGACCTGGACCAGATGACCGCCATCCATGACGGCGATCCGATCGGCCACCGTCATCGCTTCACTTTGGTCGTGGGTGACGATGATGAAGGTCAACCCGAGATTCCGTTGCAATTCCATCAGCTCGAACTGCGTCTCGCCACGCAGTTTCTTGTCGAGCGCCGCCATGGGCTCGTCGAGCAGCAAGATGCGCGGCCGTTTGACCAGGGACCGCGCCAGCGCCACGCGCTGGCGCTGGCCGCCGGAAAGCTCATGCGGCTTGCGGCTGCCTAGGCCTTCGAGCTTCACCCGCGCCAGCATATCGGCGACGCGCCGCGCGATCTCGCGCCCCGGCAGACCCTCCTGTTGGAGGCCGAAAGCGATATTGGCCTCGACATTGAGATGCGGAAACAACGCGTAGCTCTGAAACATCATGTTGACCGGCCGCCGATACGGCGGCACCGGTGCGAGATCTATTCCGTCGAGCAGTATCCGGCCGCTACCCGATTGCTCAAATCCCGCGATCAGCCGCAATAACGTCGTCTTCCCGCAACCTGACGGCCCGAGCAGTGCGAAGAACTCGCCCTCATAGATGTCGAGCGACAGGTGATCGACGACGGCGACGCGGCCGAAGCGCTTGGTCAAAGCCTCGATGCGCAGCAGCGGACGCAGATTCGGATCGGTCCATGGCGCAAAATCTCGTTTTGAGCCGGAGATCGCGTTCACTCCGATGCGAGAGTGGAAATTTTCGCTGGTTTCTTAACGCAAATCGCTTCAGCCGCCAAATGCTGGGCGGCGTCCCCCTTGATTCACTCGAACCAGAGACAAGGCTGCGTCAGATCGCGACTGTTTCACCCGGCGGCAGGGCCGGGTTCACGTCCTCGACGGCTTCGCCCGCAAGCTTACGCGGCTCCGGACCGTAATAGTCGCCCAGCTGCACGGTCGGCCGCGGCTGGATGGTGATCGTAACAAGGCGGTCATAGAGCGCCTTGGCGGAAACCGGCTTGACCAGATATTCGTTCACGCCAAGCTGCACCGCCTCTAACACCCGCCACCGTTCACCATGGCCGCTGAGCATGATGATGGGCACGTCGGGCACGGGAAACACGCCGGGCGAGCGCACGATGCGCACGAGTTCGGCGCCGCTCAACAGCGGCATCTCCCAGTCGAGGACCACCACATCGGGGCCGAGGGTTCGAATGGTGTCGAGGGCGGTGATGCCGTCGCCAGCCTCGAAGATGTCCTTGACGCCGCAATTGACCAGAAGATTGCGGATCATCTTGCGCATGTACTGATTGTCGTCGACCACGAGCACACAGAGTGCCTGGATGCGTTCCGCGATTTCTTTCTTCGACAGCTTGGATGACATGAACCGGTCCCGCCGAATGACGCCCAAATGCGTCGGCCGAGCGCCACGAGCATCTGAGCACGGCCGCCTTGCAGGTTGGTAAAGCGGCTACTCCCAAGACTTCAGACGTGGTGAGGGTTTCGTTAACCGGGGCGCCGGCGGCTCGCAGGCCGCCGCGCTGGGGCTAGGACCGGGCCGCCTCGGCATCCGGTTTGTAACGCGAGAGCGGCCGCGGCTCCGGCCCGTAATAGTCGCCCTTCCTCACCATGCGGCGCGGCTTGGCGATGAGCGAGATAAAGCGCCCAAGCAGCGCAGTGGTGGAGACCGGTTTGAGCAGAAATTCATTGACGCCGACATTCATCGCCTCGATCACACGCGACCGCTCGCCGTGACCGGTCATCATGATGATCGGCACGTCGGGCAGCGGGAAAGTCTCTGGCGAGCGGACCATGCGGACGAATTCGGGTCCGTTGGGGCTGGGCATTTCCCAGTCGACAATGACGACATCGGGTGAAAACGTACGGATAGCTTCAAGGCCGGATTTGCCGTCGTTGGCTTCGTAGACGGTCCTGACGCCGATCGCCCACAGCAACGATCGCGTAACTTTGCACATGGTGGGCTCGTCGTCGACGACCAGTACCTTCAGCGTCACGAGCCGCTGCGCGATCGTGATTGTCGCCGACACCATGACATCCCCGCGGATTCGCACGGGGATGTCACCACAGGCTCTTAAAATTGGCATGAAATGGATCGATAAAATTTGGCGCAGTAGCGGCTTTTTGCGGCGCTGATCGAACTCAGGCAGCGGATCGCGTCATAAAGCTTTCAAGCGCGGCAGATTCCGCCTCCGACAGGCGCATGCCGAGCTTGGAGCGGCGCCACAATACGTCGTCGGAAGTCTGTGCCCATTCGTTTGTCATCAGGTAGCGCACCTCGGCGGCGGTGAGGTCGGCACCGAAGCGCGCACCAAGATCGTCCATCCGGGTAGCGGTGTGCAGCACGTTCTGAACCCCCGTGCCGTAAGCGCCGGCAAGCCGCCGCGCATGGTCGGCGGTGAGGAATGGCCATTGCCGCTGCGTTCGCTGGATCAACGCCGGCATGCCGTCGAAGACGAAATCGCCCCCAGGCAATGGGGTCATCGCAGTCCACGGCTGCGTGCGCGGGAAGAAAATCGCCAACTTGGCGAGCGCGTCCTCGGCCAGGCGGCGGAACGTCGTCAACTTGCCTCCATACACAGTGAGCAACGGCGCTTCGCCGGCGCTTTCATTGAGAACGAGCGTATAGTCGCGACCGATGTCCTGCGGCTTGCCGGCGCCGTCGTCATAAAGCGCACGCACGCCGGCGTAGGCCCACACCACGTCGGCGGGGCCGATGGCGGCGCGGAAATACCCGTTGATCACGCCGCAGAGATAGTCGATCTCCTCCACGCTCGGCGCGACTGAAGCAGGATCGCCGACGAAGCTGCGATCCGTTGTGCCGATCAGGGTGAAATCCTGCTGGAACGGAATCGCGAACACGACGCGGCCATCTGCCGCCTGCAAGATGTATGCGCGCTCGTGATCGTAGAGACGCGGCACCACGATATGGCTGCCCTTGTCGAGCCGTAACCGGTGTTGCGCCGGCCGCCGCAGCACGGTGTCGGCGACCGTCTCCACCCAGGCGCCGGCGGCGTTGATCAATACCCGCGCCGTCACTTCGTCGCGCTCGCCGCGAGCGTTGAGGATAAGCCGCCAGACTTCGGCGCGCTCGGCGCGAACGCAGCGCGTGCGGGTGCGGATCGCCGCGCCTCGTTCGGCGGCATCGACCGCATTGAGAACGACGAGGCGCGAGTTGTCGGCAAAGCAGTCCGAATATTCATACGCGCGATGGAAACGGCGCTTGAGCGGCTGCCCGGCACTATCGGTGATAAGGTCGAGCTTGCGCGTGCCCGGCAGGATTTCGCGGCGGCCGATCAAGTCGTAAACGGCAAGACCGAGCCGGAGCACGAACGGCGAGCGGCCGGCTTTATCGAGCGGCAGCACGAAGCGGAGCGGCCGGATGAGGTGTGGCGCCATGCGCAGCAGCACCTCACGCTCGCTGAGCGCCGCGCGCACGAGGCGGAACGCGCCGTGCTCCAGATAACGAAGCCCGCCATGGATCAGCTTCGAAGAGGCCGACGAGGTGCCGGAGGCAAGGTCGTTTTGCTCGATCAGAACCACCTTGAGCCCGCGCCCGGCGGCATCGCGGGCGATGCCGGCACCGTTGATGCCGCCGCCGATGATGGCGAGATCGAAATCGGCCATTGTGTCGTCCCAGATCAGCTTTGCCGTTTCGCTTGCCTATTGGTGGAATCGGCTCGCAACCTTATCTGCGAGCCGGAAGGCGAGGTAAATGACAAATCTGCGCACCAAGTTCCGGCCTTCCTCGTTATGCCGGGAAGCCGTTCTCGCCGGGAAGAGGTTACTATTCAACTCTGGCCAATAGGAAACGCGCCATGGATTTTCGTGATCGTCACGTTGTCGTCACCGGCGGCGCCGGTGCGCTCGGCACTGCATTGGTCGAAGGTCTGATCGAAGCCGGCGCCATCTGCCACGTGCCTTGCTTCGACGAGGCCGAAGCGCAACGCTTTCGGCTGCGTGAGCGCCCGCAGGTGAAGCTCATCGTCACCGGCAACCTTGCCGACGAGAAAAATGTCGCCGCCCTTTACGGCGGGACCGCCCCGCTCTGGGCTTCGATCCACCTCGCCGGCGGATTTGCCGCCGGGCCGCTGCGCGAAACCAGCACGGCGACACTGCGCCAGCAGATCGACATGAATCTGGTCAGCTGCTTGTTGTGCTGCCGCGCCGCGGTGAACGCGATGACCGGCCGCGGCGGCCGCATCGTCAACGTCGCCGCCCGCGCGGCTCTCGAATGGCGGAGCGGCGCCGGGATGGCGGCCTACACGGCGAGCAAGACCGCGGTGGCCGCTCTGACCGCCGCACTCGCGGAAGAGGTGGCCAAAGACGGCATCCTCGTCAACGCGGTTGCACCATCCATCATGGACACGGCTGCCAATCGCAAGGCGATGCCGAAAGCGGACTTCGATCTATGGCCGAAGGTCGAGGAAGTGGCGGCGACAATCCTGTTTCTGGCCTCGCCGGAAAACCGCGTCACCCGCGGCGCGGTCGTGCCGGTATACGGACGGTCCTAGAAAGCATTCACTTGTCCATGACAAGCCGTGTCGGCTGACATGGTTTGTAAGGTGATAACCGCCCGCAGGTTGACTTAAGGACAACCATTGCGGAATGTTTGCGGCGGTGATTACCGGCAAACGATGAGCCATTCACGAAGGAAAAATCGTGCCGCTGCAGCCCAACCAAAATGTTGATTCCGCCCCCACTCCCGGCGTCTTGCTCGTGGGGAGCGGCCCAGCCGGATTGTTCGCAGCTTGCGAACTTCTCCGGCATGGCATCAAACCTCGCATCGTGGAGCGCAGACTAGCGCCGCATCACGAGGCTCGCGGCACTGCGTTGCAGCCGGCTGTGTTGGAGATTATCGAGCGGGGCGGACTTATCGAGCCGTTTCTTCGTGCCGGCGTGCACATCAGGCAAGTGCAACTGCTCGGTCCGGGTCTGCAGGAAATCGCGACCACAAAATTCGCCGATATCGGGTGCAAATACGAATTTCAGTGCAGCCTGCCGCAATGGCGCACCGAGACGATCCTGCGCGAGCATTTGGAAAGCCTAGGCATCAAGATCGAATACGGCACGGAGGTAAAGTCGATCGAAGATGGGTCGGATGGCTTGCATGTGACGCTCGAAGCTGGTGGCCAAACAGAAAAACTCACGGCGGCTTACGTGCTAGGCGCAGGCGGAGCCCACAGCGTCACGCGCCATTCGATGCAGGAGCATCTGGACGGCGAAACTTATGATGGCCGGTACATTGTCGCCGATGCAAAAATTCAGCTCCCGTGCCCGCCTGAGTGCGGCCGCATTGTAGTGGGGCCGACCGGATTCGTGTTGTTCTCGCCGCTCCCGGACCACCGTTGGCTTATTTTCGTCAATCGCGATGAGACTGAAATCCGGCCTGAGCTTCCGATTGCGAATGACTTGGGAGCGTTGCTCAATGCCCGCGTTGGTGTCGACGTCGGTCTGCATGATCTCCGATGGGTTTCCTATTTTAAGATGCACAAGCGGGCCACAGAGCGCTCAAGCGACGGTCGGCGGTTCTTGCTGGGCGACGCCGCTCACCTGTCAAGTCCGCTCGGCGGCGAGGGACTCAACGCGGCGTTCATGGACGCGGCTGATATTGCCTGGAAGCTCGCGCTCGTCATTCGCGGTGCGGCGCCCCCATCGCTGCTCCACACCTACACGGCAGAACGCGGGCTTGCCGACCACCACGCGCTCGAAGTGTCGGACGAGGTTCATAGCTTTGTGATGGACCTCATCGCGATGTGTGAGGATGGCGGGGCGCCGGTCGTGCCACCTGCGGATCCGGCCGAGGACATTGCGTCGGCACGCCGACGGTCGATGCTTGACGTTTCGTATGCGGGAAGTGCATTAGTCGGTGAAGCTGGCGCTTTCGTTGAAGGACTTTCACCGGGAGGCCGCTTCCCCGCCTGCCACCATCTGAGCGGCACGCGCCACCATCTCATCGCCTTCGGCGAGGCGCCTCGCCTGGACTATATCCGGCAACGTTGGGGCGACCTTGTCTCGGTTGTCGATGCGTCAAGTGTGCAATTCGATGCGGCCGCTGCCGGCGTTCCTAACGGCGGGGCCGTCCTCGTGCGGCCGGATGGTTTCGTCGGCTTTTGCGTCAACCCCGCCGACGATGCGACGATGGGCGCCCTCGATGCGCACCTGGCGACCTATTTGATACCCAATGTCGGCGCAACATAGCGCCGCGGCCGCAACGAGGCGTTAGTGCCAATGGCAGACCGCGCTCGATCAAATCCAATTGTCCCACTTATGGTCGATCCCCTCTTTCTCACAAAAGTCGTTAAATTCGTCGACCGCACGGGGCCGCCCGGCATACCGGTCACGCAGGAGCGCGAACACGAGTTTACGAAGTGCCGTGGCGGGTACATCGACCCAAAACTCGTAGTCGCTGTCTCCCCATATTTCTTCGACGGTCTTGCCCATGTCCTGGGCGTCCAGGAATACCGATCCATCGGGCTTAACCGTCAAGCGCACCGAACGAAATTCGGTCCCCTCCTCCCGATAGAGTTCCACCGAATAGGTTTCGTCCATTCTTCACCTCTCAGGGGACGCTAGAATTGTGGGCCCGGCCAGCACTTTGTGAGCATGGGTCCCCTTGGCTTCTAAATGATCGAACGCGGTCATTGCGCATATACGCGTGTTGCCGCCTGTAAAGGATCGCCTATTTTTTTGTCAAAGCTGCAATTTGTTCCTCGAACCAAGCCAGATCGCGCTGCCACTCGGCATTGTCCGGCGAGAGCTTCGCCAAACGCGCCATGATCTCTTCTCCCTTGCGAAGCGCGGCGAGTGCGGCGCCTGGATCGTCGGATTGCCTGTAAACGTCGGCGAATTCCGAATAGAGAGCGGCAAGATCGCGCTGCCAGCGGGCGTTGTCGGGATCGGATTGCGCCAGGCGCTCGGCAATGGCGAGGCTGTTACGAAAGGACGTCAGGGCGGCGGCAAGGTCGCCTTGCGTCGCCTGTACGTCGCCGAGTTTGGTATAAGCCACCGACAGATCGCGCTGCCAGTTGGCGTTGCCCGGATCTGATTGCGCCAGCCGGTCTCTGATGGCGAGGCAGTCGAGATAAGACTTGAGCGCGCCGGCGACGTTATCCTGCGCCAATTGCACGTCGCCGATCTTTTCATACGAGCTCGCGAGATCGTGCTGCCAGCTCGCGTTGCCGGGCTTTTGCTTTGCCAGCCCTTCGATGATCGGCAGGCTATCGCCATACGCCTTGAGGGCGCCGGCAAGATCGTCGTTCGCCTCGAGTGCTTCACCGACCTTGATGTACGATACCCACAAATCGCGCTGCCAGTCGGCGTTGGTGGGATCGGATTGTACCAGGCGGCTGATGATTTGTTGCTTGGCCTGATAGGATTTCAGCGCGCCGGCGAAATCTCCTTGTGCCTTGAGAATGTCGCCGATCCGCTCATTGCCGACGCCAACGTCATACTGCCATTGAGTATTGCCGGGGTCGGATTGCGCCAGCCGCTCGGCGATGGCGAGGCCGCTACGGTAGGACTTCAGAGCGCCGGCGAGGTCGCCCCGCGCTAATTGTACGTCGCCGACTTTGTCGTAGGAAACCAGCAGGGCGCGTTGCCAGATGGCGTTGCCTGGATCGGATTGCGCCAGGCGTTTGAAAATCGCGAACGCATCCCGGTAGGATTTCAGCGCGGCGGCGAGATTGCCCTGCGCGACCTCGATGTCGCCGAGCTTTTCGCCCGACACGGCCAGCATGCGCTGCCAGTCGGAATTTCCGGGATCGGACTTCGCAAGGCGGTCGAATATCGCGAGTTCTTTCTGGTAGGAACCGAGCGCTGCGGCCAAGTCGCCCTGCGCCCGCTGCACGTCACCGATCTTCTCATTGGCGATGGCACGATCGCGTTGCCAGTCGGCATGGTCCGGATCGGATTCCGCCAGGCGGCTGATAATCTGTTCCTTGGCCTGGTACGATTTCAGCGCGCCGGTCAGGTCTCCTTGCGCCATGAGAATATCGCCGATTCGTTCATCGCTGATGCCAACGTCATATTGCCATTGAGCGTTGCCGGGATCGAATTGCGCCAACCGCTCGGCAATGGCGAGGCTGTCACGATAGGACTTCAGAGCGCCGGCAAGATCACCCTGCGCGACTTGTACGTCGCCGACCTTGCTCAAAGCCACCGAGAGTTCGCGCAGGTAGTCCGCATTGTTGGGACTTCCGGCAAGCAGAGCTGCGAAGATTTGCTCGGCCTCTCGCGCCGCGGCAAGCGCGCCCGTCGTCTCGCCGATCGCCAGCAGCGAATCGACCGTTTCGATCAGGGACTCTCCTTCGCTGCGTTTGAGGTCAGGCGTGACCTGGCCTGAATTGATGAGTTCCTGCTGCAGCGCGCGCGCCCGATCGAGGATGTCCTTGACCAGAATGGCCGGAATTCCAATTGAGTTCTTAAACCTTTGCGCCAGACCAAAGACGAGACTGTTGGCGGTTTTTGTCGCGGCGGCAAGCGTCAGCTCTGCACGGTTTCGCTGCGCGATGGCTTCCTGTTCTTCCCGGTATGCCAGGACGCCTGCTGCCGTCGCAGCAACAGCGAAGATCAGCAGCGAGGCAGCCGCGCTCCAGGCAAGCGTGAGCGCGCGGCGCTGCTGGCGCACCTCCTGCGAGAGCAAATCTTCCTTCGGCATGCCGCGGATCGTCGCGGCGAAATCGGCGGCAAGTTCGGTGAATTTTGCGTCGCGCTTATTTGCCGCGCTGTCGGCGCCCTCGCGATAGGGTCGCAAATCCACCCACTTCGGCTCGCTCGAAAACCGTTTCGCCAGCACGGGCGGCAACGGCGTGGTCTCGCGCGCAAAAAAGTCACCAACCGAATCGTCCCAGGCAAGCTCGCCCTCGGTAAGCCCGATCAGCAGCGAGTCGATCGAATTGCGTTCGAGCCAGTAAGTGACCTCCTTGTTGACCCATTTGGAGGCGGCGGCTTCCGGCGAAGCGAGCAGGATGAAATGGCGAGATTGCCCTAGCGCTTGCTCGATCATCGGCCACAGATGCGGTGTTGCAGCGAGGCTGGTATCGTCGCGGAACAGCCTCAGCGCGCGACGCCTGTACCAAGGCTTTCCAAGTTTCTGGATTGCCGACTGCAGCGCAGCCGCAATCGGCTTGTCCTTGGAGTGGCTATACGAGACGAACGCATCGTAAAACGTCATGACGCAACCCGTGCTCAGCGCCGCCGATACGGGCTTACTGGAAAGGGAAATTCGGCACCGACAAGCCCGTGGGAAAGATTACTTTAGGACGAGACTCGCTTCCACGTACTTTTGGTGCGCCCCTCGGAGGCGACGCCGGCGTCGGTGAGCCGCCGCCCGACGTCGTAAGCGCAGAGCCGCTGATCTGCGATCTGCCGCCGATCCGGGCGACGTTCAATTCCACCGGCTTGCCGCCAGTTAGACCCGCTTCGACTTTTTGCTCTTGGGGCCCGGCTTGGGTCGCAGAGCTGCTGCCCGCCGCGGAGGCTCGTTGGGACGGCGAACCGCTCTCACCTTCCCGCTCCTTTCGCCCCCGCAGAAGAACTGATCGCCGCCATCGGACTCGAGCCCGGACACGCCCACTCCGGGCGGCATCTCGAGCCTGCGCAGGACCTCTCCCGTTTGAGGATCGACTCGCCTCAAATCGCTCTCGTCACCTTCCAAAGTGCCGTGCCAGAGCTCGCCGTCAATCCAGGTGACCCCGGTGACGAAGCGGTTGGACTCGATAGTGCGAAGTGTCGCCCCCGTTTGGGGATCGATTTGAAGGATCCTCCGATTCCGATACTGCCCCACCCAGAGCATCCCTTCGGCCCACGCGAGCCCCGAGCCGCCGCCGCTGGGCGCCGGGATCGTGGCGAGCACATGCCCGGTCTTCGGATCGATCTTCTGGATGCGATCCTCGGCGATCTGAAAAAGGTGCTGGCCGTCGAAGGCCGTTCCGGCATGCGCAGCGACATCGATCGAGCGCAGTATCTCGCCGCTCACAGGATCGAAGGCATTCAGCTTGTCTCCAGACGCGAACCAGACGTGCCGACCGTCAAACGAAACCCCACGCACGTGGTCGACACCCGGAAAGGGTCCATATTCACGGAGAATTTCGGCTGCAGATCGTTTCATGTTTTTATTCTAGTCACTCGGCAGCGGACCGGGGAGTAACAAGATTGTCGGGAATCCCGGCACGGGAGGAGTCATCCAACGACGCGCTCGTCCGCGACCGAACGACTGCACCTTGCCTTCGGCCGCAAGTGAGTCGAGCGCCCGCTGCACGGTGCGCGGGCTGGCTCCGAGCGCAATCGCCAGCGCCGAGCTCGACCACGACTCGCCGTCGGCGAGGAAGGCGAGCACTGCCGCATGCTGCTCTTCGACAGGCGGCGCCAGCACGACGATCTCGCCCGCACGGCGCGGCGCCAGCGTAAAGCCTCGCTTCGTCGCGCTCACGTCCGCCAGCTTCCGAATTGCCCTACGAAGCCGACCGATCTCTACGCGTAACCGTGCGCGATGAGATTCGTCGGCGTGCTTCGCCCCGAAGGCGCGTGCGAGGAGCGCGCTCCTCGGCGCGTCTCCGGGCCAGGTTTCAGCCAGCGCGCGTGCAAGCGCGAACAATACCGGGCGGGTGGCGAGCGAGACCACATTGTGTGCGTCGTCTCGCACGACATGACGGCACGCGTCCACGACGAGCGTCTTCGACGCCAGTAATGCTTCAACATCCTCAAGCAGGAGGAGGCGTTCGTCGCCACGCGCCATCAGGCGCGCCGCAGGCGTGTTCAGGAGGAGGGATGCGCGTTCGACCTCCGCCGTCAGCGCAGGGATATGTGCGTCGCGCGCGGCGCGCTCGGCCTGGGCGAGCGCCGCGTGCGCTGTCTTCGTCCGAAGGCGTCGTATCGCGATCCCCGCAACCACCAGTTCGTGGGCGGCCCTCGATGCCGGCGGAAAGGGCGCGGGGTCGAGCCCGGCGAGCGCACGTTCGGCCTCGTCGAGGCGACCGATCAGCAGCAGGCGCCGAACCTCGAGGTTCCGCGCATGCGCCGCATTAACACGATCACCGTGCGCCTCGAGCGTTGCCCGCGCCGTGTCGAGCGCTTTCGCGGGCCAGCCTAGGTCACGTGAGACAAGCGCGATCTCGGCCTCGGCGACGACGCACCTTGCGCGTGCCACCGTCTCTTTCGGGCCGAACGCGCGCGCGGCGCTTCGCAGCAGAGCCTTTGCTCGAACGAGATCGCCGAGCTGCGCCATCGCGATGCCGCGCAGCGCCAGCGCCGGCGCGTCGTCACGAAGGGCGACCCGCTTCAATGCGCCGAGCGGATCACCTGCTGCGAGTGCGCGCGCCGCGGCTGTGATCAGCGAGTCCATCGGAATCCCGCCACACTTGTAACTCCCACCGCGTCGATCTCCGGCACTAAGTCTATCTCGCGACCAACAACGAACAACACCGGAAGGAGAAACCGGACATGCCCGATATTTTGCACAAAGTCGGAATCAGATCGTCGTCGCTGGATGATGCCTATAAGGCGTTGGCCACGCGCGAAGGTCTTTCCGCCTGGTGGACGACGGACACGCAAGGGGAAAGCAAAATCAGCGGCGTACTGCAATTCCGCTTTGGCGCCGGCGGTTTCGACATGAAGGTTCTTGAGCTTCATCCCGCCAAGCGGGTGCTATGGCAGGTGATCGACGGGCCCGAAGAATGGGTCGGCACCAAGATCAGCTTCGATCTCAAACAGGAAGGTGACTGGACCATCGTTCTCTTCAAACACCAAGCCTGGAAAGAGCCGGTGGAGTTCATGTATCATTGTAGCACAAAATGGGGGGTCTTTCTGCTGAGCCTAAAGTCGCTTCTCGAAACCGGTAAAGGCGCTCCCTGGCCAAACGAAATTAAGCTCGATAGCTGGGAATAAAACGGCCCTTTCCAGCGAAAGAGATGACCAACCACGGAATTGGAACAACACGATGTTTGGCTCGCGGCGCGGCTCGATCTGCTCAAGCGGAGAAGGAGCTCACGGCGGCGCAGCCCTGCCCAGGAGGCATCAATGAATGAACCACTCGTGGTCCAACGCGAAACCCAAATCGCAGCCCCGCCCGCTACCGTTTTTGCCTTTCTGACCGATCCGGAAAAAATCATCAGCTGGATGGGCGCCGAGGCGACGACCGAAGCGCATCCAGGCGGGCTCTATCTCATCAAAGGCGTCGGCGACCGCGCCAATGCGGCACGCGGAGCATTCCGCGAGGTCGTGCCCGTCCACCGTCTCGCCTATAGCTTCGGTTGGGAGGGCAGTGAAGAGGTGCCGCCGGGATCGAGCCTGATCGAGATCGACCTCGTCGAGCGGGATGGTGGCACCCTGCTGCGCATGACCCATAGCGGTCTTCCGAACGCGGTGCAGTGCGCCAACCACGGTAGGGGTTGGGCGCATTACCTAGGCCGGCTCACCGTTGCGTCCACGGGCCGAAATCCCGGCATCGATCGCGGCCCGGCGCGGCCCGATGTTTAACTTGAGTCGGCTTGCCGTCTTCTGCGAGCGGCGAATCGTCGAAACATGTTTGATGAGCTTCCCTGGAAGCGAGAGGGCCAATGACATTGCGGTCCTCGGGCAACGCTCAACCACATCGTTTAGGGATAGCTCGTGACAAGGATGGTGCGTCGACCCATGATCGTTCCATGGAGCTCTCCTCAACGCTTTCTTGGCTCGTTGATGAGGCCGCCGAGAGCGCGGCCGCAGACCGGCTGCTGGCAGAACTCGGCGCGTATCTGGTCGAGGATGGCCTGCCGCTCGCTGGCGGAGCCCTGACGTTTAGCGTTCCCCACCCACTTATTGCCAGGCGCACCTGGCTATGGCGTGCCGAAGGCGGGGAGGTCATGGAAGCTTTGGGCTTCGCACCACCGGGACCCGCCGCAGTGCAGGAGACCAGCACATCGAACGACGCGGGCCGGCGCTGGCTCGCCGGAATCGCCGATGGCCCCGTGCACGAGGACGCGATTGGGCCAGGGCGCGATGGGCCTTCACTGAGCTGGATCGGGCGACGTCAGTTCGCGCCGAACGAGATCAACCAACTACGTCAGGCTGCGCGCTTCGCAGCGGCGCCGCTCGCCGCTCTCGCTGCGCGCGCTACATTGAAGGCAACTCTGGAAGCCTATCTCGGTCGGCGAAGTGCGGCACGGGTGCTGGCGGCTCCTTTGCGACGTGATCTCGGCGAGACCATCGAGGCAGCACTCGTCTATGCCGATCTGCGCGGCTTTACGGCTCTTTCCGAAAGCAATTCCCCGGCAGCGGTTATCTCGGCTCTAGACGCCTGGTTCGATCGCATCGCTGGCGCGATTCACGCGTTCGGCGGCGAGGTGCTGAAGTTCATCGGTGACGGCGTCTTGGCGATCTTTCCGGTCGTCGGAGGAAAACCGCGCAGCGCCTGCGATGCCGCTCTGCGCGCGGTGTCCGCCGCTCGGGTCGGGATGGCGCATCTGGATCGGGAACGACATCATCGAGGGCTTCCGGCTCTGCCTTTCGGCGCCGCGCTGCACCACGGCGAGATGCTATGGGGCAATATTGGCGCCGCCGATCGTCTGGATTTCACGGCGATCGGCCCGGCCGTCAATCTGGTAAGCCGGCTGGAAGGGCTGTGCCGGCCGCTTGGAAAGACGATCCTTGTGTCAGGCGCCCTTGCCGCCGAGACCGAAGCGCCGCTGATCCCGCTGGGAACGCATATCCTGCGCGGAATTGCATCTCCATGCGCGGTGTTCACCCTGCCCGAGAATTGAACTGGATATGCGCAAACGTGCTCTCCCTAGTATCCCGGCCATAACCCAGGCGTCGCCAGTTCAAGGAGATGCCCGTCGGGATCGCGGAAATAGACGCTCTCACCGCCGCGCGGCCATTTGGTGCGTCCCTCGATGGCGACGCCGGCTTCGGTGAGCCGCGCCTCCCAGTCGCCAAGCTCGTTCGCGGCGATGGAGAAGGCCATGTGCACCGGCCCATGACCGTCATGGGGCGGGATCGTGCCGCCGTGCAGATGCATCGTCTCCAGCGAATGGCCGCGCAGAAACAACAGCAGCACGCCACGTCCGCCGACGTCGTAAGCGCAGAGCCGCTGATCGCGATAGATGCTGTTGAGGCCGAGCACCTGTTCGTAGAACGGACAGGCGCGCTCGAACGCGTCGACATAAAGCGAAGTTTCCAGAATGCTGAGCAAATTGGGCATGGGGGTCTCCGGCAGTTCACCCCGAGATTTGAACGACCTCGCGTGCCGGCGAACGCACAAGCCGGCTTATCGCACCGGCGGCAACGATCGCATGCTGCTGCGCGTAGGCTTCGTGGTTCTGCTCGATATAGTCGAGGTCGTAAAGGTAATTGACCATCAGGCCATACGACTGCTGCAGCGCGCGATCGGACGTGTCGCCGAGCCAGTCGAGCCGCTCCAGCCGGGCACCGTTGCCGAGGTGGAACCGGGCGACCGCATCGGCGGGCTGGCCGCGGCCGTTGCGCGCTCGCAGATAATACCAGGCCGCGGCCCGCAGCAGCGGCTCGCGGACCATTGCGCTCAAAGCCGCGTCGCGCCACCAATCGGGGCGGTCGAGCGCGGCGAGCGCTTCGCGATCGTCCTCGTCGAGCGCAAGCGAAGCCTCGTTGCCGCGCTCGCGTTTGAGCCATGCGGCGAAATTCGGCGCCGGCGACAGCGTGACGAAGCTCGAGATGCGCGACAATTCGCGGCTTACCTCCTCGACGACCTGTTTGATGAGAAAGTGGCCGAAAGTCACGCCGGCGAGCCCGCGCTGGCAGTTGGTGATCGAGTAGAACACCGCCGTCGTCGCGCGCCCGGGTTCGACGATTTCGCGCCGGTCGGAAAGGATCGGGGCGATTGCGCCCGGGATTTCGCGCGTCAGCGCGACCTCGACGAAGATCAGCGGTTCGTCGACCAGCGCCGGGTGGAAGAAGGCGTAGCAGCGGCGATCGGGCAGATCGATGCGCCGGCGCAAATCATCCCAGCCGCGAATCTCGTGCACCGCCTCGTAGCGGATGATCTTTTCCAGGATCGACGCGGGCGTCGACCAGTCGATGCGGCGCAGCACCAGAAAACCCCGGTTGAACCAGGACGAGAACAGATGAACGAAATCGTTGTCCACGACCGCCAGATCGTCGCGATGATTCATGGCGTCGAGGAGCTGCTCGCGCATGCGCACCAGCGCGGCGGTGCCGCCCGGCGCGAGATTGAGCCGGCGAAACAGCTCCAGCCGTCGCGGTTCGCTGACCCGATGAAGCTCGGCAGCCGTATCGGCCGACGGCGACTGCCGCCACGCCGTAACCGCAGCATCGATGCGGGCGGGTTCGTGACCGAAGGTTCGCGCCAGGGTCTCGAAGAACGCGGTCCGTGGCCCGATCGTCAGCTCCCCATAGTCGGCGAGAATTTCGTTGGCGAGCGCGACACCCGAGGCCTCGCCGCGGCCCGATAAGAGCGCTTCGCAAAGCTCCACGATGCCATCGGAGCGATCCCGCGCCGGCTCTCGGCGCGATATCAGCGCACGGCTGCGGTCGGCGATGCTTTGAAGCATGTCGCTGAAGAACGAGGAGTTCACCGCCATCGATTTTCGCCCATCCGCGCCGGCTAAAAACAGCTAATGGTCGCCGCCTGCGATGACAAGCTGGAGAACCGGTCGGCCAGTGGACAAATCCGCGCTCCTTTGTCAGTTAACGGCAACGGCACGATCAAGCCGACGCCTATTGAGGAGCCGCCCATGCCGGGGCCACTGGCCGGTCTGCGAGTTCTGGAGCTTGCCCGCATTCTGGCCGGACCCTGGGCCGGGCAAATCCTTGCCGATCTCGGCGCCGATGTGATCAAGGTCGAACGCAAGGGTTCCGGCGACGACACGCGCGGCTGGGGCCCGCCATTTGTGCCGGCGGCCGACGGCGGCCACCTCGACGCCGCCTATTTTCACAGCGCCAATCGCGGCAAGCGCTCGATCGAAGTCGACTTCGAGAGCGAAGAGGGTCGGCGAATTGTGCGCAAGCTTGCCGCGCGCTCGGACGTGCTGATCGAGAATTTCAAGGTCGGCGGGCTGGCCAAGTTCGGCCTCGATTATGCAAGCCTCGCGCCGGACAATCCGCGGCTCATTTATTGTTCCGTGACCGGCTTCGGCCAGACCGGCCCCAACGCCCAGCGCCCGGGTTATGACCTCATGGCCCAGGGCATGGGCGGCATGATGGATTTGACCGGCAATCCCGCCCACGAACCCATGCGCGCCGGCACGCCTGTGTCCGATCTTTTCACCGGTGTGTATTCAACGGTCGGAATCCTGGCGGCGCTGGCGCGGCGGGAGAAAACCGGCCTCGGCGGCCACGTCGATACCGCGCTGGTCGATACCACGGTCGGAGTCCTTGCCAATCAGGCGCTTAATTTTCTCGTTTCCGGCAAGGTGCCGCGGCGCATGGGCAACGCGCATCCGAATATCACGCCCTATCAGGTATTTCCGGTCGCCGACGGCCACATCATCATTGCCAGCGGTAACGACAGCCAGTTCGCCAAGCTGTGCGGCGTTTTGGGCGATCCAGCGCTCGCCAAGAATCCGGATTATCTCGACAACAAGGCCAGGCTGGAGCACCGCGCGGTGCTGGTCGAACGGCTGTGTGCGCTCACCGCAAAATTTCCGCGCGCCGAGCTTCTGCAGAAACTCGAAGCCGTCGGCGTGCCAGCCGGACCTATCAATGATCTTGAGCAGGTGTTCGCCGATCCGCAGGTGGTCCATCGCGGCATGCGGGTCGATCGGCCCAGCGCCGCGGCCAAGAGCGGTACGATTCCCGGCGTTCGAACGCCCATCATGCTCGACGGCGCGCCGATGGTTGCCGAGCGCCCCTCCCCGCGGCTCGGCGAGCACACAGCCGAGATCTTGCGCGAGATCGGCGAGGAATGAGTGCCGCCCGTCAACGCCGGTCGCGAGAGCGGTGAAGTCTTCGTAACACAATTGGTTCCCGGTCGACGGAAGCGCGACGACGCCCGAGCGGGCGTACGACGGGACGAGCGCGCTCTGGTGCGGAATGTGCTGAAGGAAACGAAAGTGCTCCCGGCCCCGACCACAACTTCAACGCTATGTTTCATTATATATAGCGCCTATAATCAGCCGCGCTGAGAAAAGCGCCGTCAGCCAACTCGGCATGGCGGGAGCTTAAGCTCGGTTGAAAACAAGAACGCGAAACATCAGGGAGGTATCGATGTCCACCGGCAGTACGTTCGACCCACAGCAGGCGCTTTCGCAGCATGTGCTGAACAATTTTTATGTTGGCGGCGAATGGACTAAGCCGCTGTCCGACCGGAAGCTCGAGCTGATTTCGTCGCTCACGGAAGAGTGTTTCGTCCGGGTGCCGGAGGCATCGGAGGCGGACGTCGATCGCGCGGTGCGCGCCGCCCGCCAGGCGTTCGATCACGGTCCGTGGCCGCGGATGACGGTTCAGGAGCGCGCCAAATACGTCACCGCGATCGGCGAAGAATTGAAAAAGCGCCTGCCGCTGCTGACTAATGTATGGACCGCACAGGTCGGCGCGCCGCAGAGCTTCGCCGGATTCGTCATCAATTACGGGCCGCAACTTTTCGAGTTCTACGGCCAGCTCGGCGCCAAGGCCGACTTCACTGAGACCCGCGACGTGATCGGCGGCAAGGCACAGATCATTCGCGAGCCGGTCGGGGTGGTCGCGATCATCACCCCGTGGAATGCACCGCTGCCGCTGATCTCCTACGGCGTCGCCGCCGGGCTTCTGGCCGGCTGCACCATCATCTCCAAGCCCGCGCCGGAAACGCCCCTCGATGCCCTCATCCTCGCCGAATGTGCCGAAGCTGCTGGCCTGCCGCCCGGCGTCTTCAATGTCGTTCCGGCCGGGCGCGAGGTCGGCGACTACCTGATCAACCGGCCGGAGATCGACAAGGTGAGCTTCACCGGCAGCGTCGCCGGGGGCAAGCGCATCGCCGAAGTCTGCGCCAAGCGGCTGGCGCGTTGCACGCTGGAACTCGGCGGCAAATCGCCGGCCGTGATCATGGACGATGCCGACCTGTCGGCCGCGCTCGGCGCCATCGTGCCGTTCTCGATGCCGATGTCGGGCCAGATCTGCTTCTCGTTGACCCGCGTGCTGGTTTCCAAGAAGCGTCACGACGAAGTGGTCGATGCCTATAAGCAGGCCGTCAGCAGCATCGTCGTCGGCGATCCGTGGAAGGCGGAGACGCAGATGGGTCCGCTGTCGATGAAGAGGCAGCTGGATCGCGTGCTCGGCTACATCGAGAAAGGCCGCCAGGAAGGCGCGAAGGTCGTGACCGGTGGCGGCCGGCCCGAGAATCTGAATCAGGGATACTTTGTGGAGCCCACGATCTTCACCAACGTGGACAGCGACATGACGATCGCGAAAGAAGAGATTTTCGGACCGGTGGTGGCGGTAATGCCGTACGAAAACGAAGAAGACGCCATCCGCATCGCCAACAAAAGCAGTTACGGCCTGAGCGGCGCGGTATTCACCAAGGACCCGGAAAAGGGATTGGAACTGGCGAAGCGCATCCGCACTGGCAACGTCACCGTCAACGGACTGAACCTGCAAATCAACGCGCCGTTCGGCGGCTATAAGGAATCCGGCATCGGCCGCGTCGGCGGACCGGAAGGCCTGGAAGGCTTTCAGGAGATCAAGTCGGTCTATATGCCGGCCTGAGGCTCGCGCGCACCGCCGCCGGGGTATGCCCCGGCGGCGAATGCGGAAATAGATCGCAGACCGGCGTCGCTCACTCGCTTGAAGTTCATTCAGGCTTGAAGTTCATGGCCACGCCGTTGATGCAATAGCGCAGATGCGTCGGCGGCGGCCCGTCGTCGAAAACGTGGCCGAGGTGACTGCCGCAGCGGCTGCAATGCACTTCGGTGCGAACCATCCCGTGGCTGCGATCGGTCGAGCTCTCGACCGCGCCCGGCTCCGGATCGTTAAAGCTCGGCCAGCCGGTGCCGCTTTCAAATTTCTTCTTCGAAGCGAACAACGCCTGATCGCAACCGGCGCAGAAAAACGCGCCGGCGCGCTTTTCGTAATTGAGAGCGCAACTTCCCGGCGCCTCGGTGCCGTGGCCGCGCATGATGCGGAACTGTTCCGGAGTGAGCAGCTTGTGCCACTCGGCGTCGCTGTGAGTCACGGGATACTGCTTGGTGTCCATGGCCGTGCCGTCCGATGACGTTGGGGTGACGAAAAGATTGGGGCTAACGCTAAGATAGTGACAAACGTCGCCGATAAAAGGCAACGCGCAATCATGTGATGCCGGCGGTCGCCGAGCGCCGGGCCCGCCGGTCAACCCCGTCACGGCAACTTGTCGAAACCCTCGCCGAAACCCTTGAGGCTCATGGGGAAGCCGATGCCTTCCTCGGGCGTCTGGAAGATAATGAAAGTCGAGGTCTGGCCGGTGCGCATCTGCTCGACCAGCTTGTCATCCATGACGACCTCGGCGACGCAGCCATTGGGCAGGCAGCGAACGAAGCCGGCGCGGCCGACGTCGTTGCTGTCGATCTTGAGGCCAAGCCCCGAGGGCAGCAGCACGCCGAGCGGAGCCACGACGCGCATCAGGCGGCTCTTCTGATCGCTGGTTTTCAGCACGATCACCGTCAGCCCGACGTTCGGCCGATCCTCCGCGGTGACGCTCTGCATCAGCGCGCATTGCTCATTTTGCGCGCCCGGCGGCGTGTCGCAGCGGATTTGCCAATCGCCGTGGACCGAGCGCACCGCGCCCTGCGCGGCCGCCTGCCCGCCGAGCGTCGCGAGCGACGCAAGCATGATGGCGGTGGCGCCGAGCGCCGAGGCCAATGGCCGCAGCATCCGCCCGACATCGAAAGTCGCCATGATGGGTTCCTCTGGCCAACGGCCCCTGGGCCGACCGCAGGCAGGTTTTACAACGCGAATCACCTCAGTGCAGGCCGATCACAGTGCGAGCCTGCCTACATGGTGAGCCCACGGTGTCAAGATCGGATGGAAATCAAGTCATTGTGGCCACGCGAAGGACGCCGCGCCGACCGCCGGCGCGGTCCCCACAGGTCGAGCGCAGGGAGGTGTGAACGCTCCCATGAGTGCATTGCGGTAGGGCGCGATTTGTGGTTTGAGGGGCTGGGATTCCCCCATCCCGCCAATGTCCGCCAAGGGACCGAATCCGTGGCGCAAACCCCATCGGCAGCAGGTAGCTTCAAGCTGTCGTGGTCGCGCTTTAGGTTTCGGCGCAGGGCAACGGCAGTCATAACAACGACCAGACTTAGGGAACAGGAGCAGTGATGCAGATGCCGGTGTTCTCGCGCTTGAGCGCATATGCGGTAGCAGCCGGGGCGTTGCTCGCCGGCACCGGGGCCGCCGTGGCCGAACTTGGGCAGCCCGCGCCTTGGCAGCTTGGTCTGCAGGAGTCGGCATCCCCGGTCATGACCGACATCACGTCGTTTCATAACTTCCTGCTTTGGATCATCGGCGCGATCACGCTCTTCATTCTGGCCCTGCTGCTCATTGTCATGGTGCGCTTCAATGCACGCGCCAATCCGACGCCGTCGCGCACCACGCACAACACGGTGATCGAGGTCATCTGGATGATCGTTCCGGTCATCATCCTTGTGGCGATCGCGGTCCCATCGTTTCGGCTGCTGTTCCTCCAGCTCGACCCGCCCAAGGCCGACCTGACCGTGAAGGCGACAGGCAAGCAATGGTACTGGAGCTATAACTACCCGGATAACGGCAATTTCGAATTCGACTCGCTGTTGGTTGACGACAAGGATCTAAAACCGGGCCAGCCGCGCCTTCTCACCGTAGACAATGAAATGGTCGTGCCGGTGAACAAGGTGGTGCACGTGCTGGTCATCGGCGCCGATGTGATCCATTCGTTCGCTATCCCGTCGTTCGGCATCAAGATCGACGCCGTTCCCGGCCGGCTCAACGAAACCTGGTTCAAGGCGACCAGCGAGGGGCGGTTCCACGGTCAATGTTCCGAGCTATGCGGCAAGGACCACGCCTTCATGCCCATCACGGTGCGCGCGGTAAACGACGCCGACTTCGCCGCATGGGTTGCGAACGAGAAGAAGAACGCCGGCCTTGACGCCACTTCACCGACGGCGATCGCAGCGGCCGGCGCGACGGCGCACTGACGACGCTACGCCGACAGGAACAATCGAGTAGGGACCGAAAATGGATACGATGGCACACGCGGTACACGGCGACGACAACGGGCATGCCATCCCGCACGGCTGGCGCCGCTATGTCTATTCAACGAACCACAAGGACATCGGCACGATGTACCTGGTGTTCGCCTTGATCGCCGGTTTGATCGGCGGCGTATTCTCGATACTGATCCGCATCGAGCTGATGTATCCGGGGCTGCAGATATTCCACGAGACTCACTATTTCGATGTGATCGTCACCGCGCACGGGCTGATCATGATCTTCTTCATGGTCATGCCGGCAATGATCGGCGGCTTTGGCAACTGGATGGTGCCGCTCATGATCGGCGCGCCGGACATGGCGTTCCCGCGCATGAACAACATCTCGTTCTGGCTGTTGCCGGCGTCTTTCGCCTTGCTCGTAGCCTCCATGTTCTTCGAGGGCGAGCCGGGCGCCAATGGGGCCGGAACCGGATGGACGATCTACGCGCCGCTGTCGACCTACGGACATCCCGGCCCGGCGATGGATTTCGTCATTCTGTCGATTCATCTCGCCGGCGCCTCGTCGATCCTCGGCGCCATCAACTTCATTACCACGATCTTCAACATGCGTGCGCCCGGCATGACCATGCACAAGATGCCGCTGTTCGTGTGGTCGATTCTTGTGACGGTATTCCTGCTGCTGCTGGCGCTGCCGGTTCTGGCCGGCGCCATCACCATGCTGCTCACCGACAGGAACTTCGGCACTACTTTCTTCGATCCGCATGGCGGCGGCGACCCGCTGCTGTTCCAGCATCTGTTCTGGTTCTTCGGCCATCCGGAGGTGTACATCCTCATCCTGCCGGGCTTCGGCATGGTCAGTCAGATCGTGGCGACCTTCTCGCGCAAACCGGTCTTCGGCTATCTAGGGATGGCCTACGCGATGGTCGCCATCGGCGGCATCGGCTTCGTCGTCTGGGCCCACCACATGTACACGGTAGGGATGTCGTCCAGCGTACAGGCCTACTTCGTCGCCGCCACCATGGTGATCGCGGTGCCGACGGGCGTCAAAATCTTCTCGTGGATCGCGACCATGTGGGGCGGATCGATCGAGTTCAAGACGCCGATGCTGTGGGCGATCGGTTTCATCTTCCTGTTCACCGTCGGCGGCGTCACCGGCGTCGTGCTGGCCAATGCCGGCGTCGACCGCGTGTTGCAGGACACCTACTACGTCGTTGCCCATTTCCACTATGTGCTGTCGCTCGGCGCCGTGTTCGCGATCTTCGGCGGCTGGTATTACTGGTTCCCGAAAATGACCGGGTACATGTACAACGAGTTTATCGGCAAGCTGCACTTCTGGATCACCTTCATCGGCGTGAACCTGGTGTTCTTCCCGCAGCACTTCCTCGGACTCGCCGGCATGCCCCGCCGCATCGCCGACTACCCGGATGCGTTCTTCCCCTGGAACTACGTCTCCTCGATCGGTTCGTATATTTCGGGCGTCGGCGCTCTCGTGTTCTTGTTCGGCCTCGCCCAGGCCTTCGCTCGCAAAGTACCGGCGGGCGCCAATCCCTGGGGCCCCGGCGCGACCACGCTCGAGTGGACGTTGCCGTCGCCGCCGCCGTTCCATCAATTCGACACCCTGCCGCTGATCCGATGAGTGCCACCGTCGCGCCGGCGCAACCGAGCATCGCGAGCGTCGGCGACTATATCGAGCTGATGAAGCCGCGGGTGATGTCGCTCGTGGTGTTCACGGCGTTCGTCGGCCTCATGATCGCACCCGGCCATCTGCATCCGGTGATCGCCATTACCGCACTGCTGTGCATTGCGGTCGGCGCCGGAGCCGCGGGCGCGCTGAACATGTGGTTCGACGCCGATATCGATGCGCGCATGGAACGCACGGCGGAGCGGCCGGTCCCGGCTGGGCGCATTGCGCCGGGCGAGGCGCTCGCTTTCGGCGTGACGCTCGCAGGTTTCTCCGTCGTCGTGCTCGGCCTCCTTGTCAACGTCGTCGCCGGCGCACTGCTCGCGGTAACGATCGGCTTCTATGTGCTCGTTTACACAATGTGGCTCAAGCGCTGGACGCCGCAGAACATCGTCATCGGCGGCGCCGCGGGCGCTCTGCCCCCGGTTATCGGCTGGGCTTCGGTAACCGGCGGCGTGGCCATTGCACCGCTGCTCCTGTTCCTCATCATCTTCTTCTGGACGCCGCCGCACTTCTGGGCGCTGTCGCTCTATCGCACCGAGGATTACGCCCGCGCCGGCATACCGATGCTGCCGGTCGTCGCCGGCGAAGCGGAAACACGCCGCCAGATCCTGCTTTATTCGCTGCTTCTCGCCCCGCTCGGCGCGGCGCCATGGCTTCTCGGCTATGCCGGAGCGATCTATGGCATCGTCGCCGTAGCTGCAGGCGTGGTGATGGTCGCGCTGGCGCTGCGGTTGCACCGGGAACGACGCGGCTATACCGCCAGCAAGCAGATGTTCGCCTTTTCGCTGCTCTATCTGTTTTTGTTGTTTGCCGCGGTGCTGGTCGATTGGGCGTCGGCGGCGCTGTTTGGCCATGTCGCCGCGTGACAACGAGTGCGGTTATGAACGACGACAAGCCGGAAACCGGCGTCAGACTCACGGAACAGCAGCTGCGCGCCCGTCGCGCGCGCTCGATCGCGATTGCCGTAGCGCTTGGCGTACTGGTGATCCTGTTTTACATCGTGACGCTAGTGAAGGGGCCGGGCGTGCTCCATCGTCCGCTGTGAATGCCGAAGTGTGAAACGACGATGAACACACTCAAATCGGAGACGCCGCCCCGCCGCGATCTAATCGTCGCATTTTTGTGCGGCGGCCTCGTTGCGGCAATGGTCGGGCTCTCGTTCGCGGCTGTGCCATTCTACTCCTGGTTCTGCCGCACCACCGGGTATGGCGGCACGACACAGGTGGCCAAGGCGCCGCCGGACCACGTTTCCGACCGCATCATCACAGTGCGCTTCGATTCCAACGTTGCCGCCGGACTGCCATGGCGGTTCGAGCCCGAGCGCCGCACGATCGACGTCAAGCTTGGCGAGGTGGTCACCGTCTACTACACGGTCGCCAACGAGGCTGCCCGTCCGACCGCGGGCCAGGCGGGCTACAATGTCAGCCCCTCGACGGTCGGCATCTATTTCACAAAGATCAACTGCTTCTGTTTCACCGAGCAGACGATGAAGCCAGGCGAGAAGCGCGACATGGCAGTCGTGTTCTACGTCGATCCCAAGCTCGTCGAGGATGCGGAGCAGAGCAACCTCAAACTCATTACGCTCTCCTACACCTTCTATCCGGTGCGCGTACCGGATCAGGCGGCGGTGGAAAGCGCCGCGCCGGCGAAGTCCGGAAGAATCTAGAGCATGTCCCTGACGGGGTCATGCTCTACGGGAAGCTAGTGGCAGAGAAAGCGGCGCATCCGGCAATCGGGTGGCGCCAAGGTGGAGATGACAACGATGGCTGACGTAGCCCACGCCAAACCGCACCACGATTACCACCTGGTGAATCCCAGCCCGTGGCCTGCGATCGGCGCGACTTCCGCGTTCGTCGCCGCCTTCGGTCTGATCTTGTGGATGCATCACATCGTCGCCTATGCACCGGTCATTTTCGGCGTGGGGGCCATAGGAATTGCCTACACCATGATCGGCTGGTGGCGTGACGTCATCTTCGAAGCCGAGGTCGAGCACGATCACACCCCGGTGGTGCAGATATCGCACCGCTACGGAATGATCCTCTTCATCGCTTCGGAAGTGATGTTCTTCGTCGCCTGGTTCTGGGCCTATTTCAATACTGCGCTGTTCCCGGCCGAACTGAGGGACGTGGCGCGAACCGCCTTTCTCGGCGGCGTGTGGCCACCCCACGACATTCACACTTTCGACCCCTGGCATTTACCGCTGTTGAACACTCTGATCCTCCTCACCTCCGGCACCACGGTGACCTGGGCGCATCACGCGCTTTTAGAGAACAACCGCAAAGGGCTGATCTGGGGGCTCGTCCTCACGATCGTGCTTGGCCTGACGTTCACCTGCGTGCAGGCTTATGAGTATGCCCACGCGGCGTTCCATTTTTCGGGCAACATTTACGGCGCCACGTTTTTCATGGCGACCGGATTCCATGGCGCGCACGTCATCATCGGTACGATCTTCCTGATCGTCTGCCTGCTCCGCGCGTTGGCCGGACAATTCACGCCGAAGCAACATCTCGGCTTCGAGTTCGCCGCCTGGTACTGGCACTTCGTCGACGTGGTGTGGCTGTTCCTGTTCGCCTGCATCTACGTTTGGGGCGCGGGCGTACCGATCGCCGAATAGGGCGCGGCACGTTGCCGTTGGCCGCTCGTTCCCGCGCAGGCGGGAATTCAATCCGGGCGGGTTAAGAAGCTGCGTCCCCGCTTGCGCGGGGACGCCCGCATAACGAAATCGCTGTGATGGACAAGACGATCGATACGCTTCCCGGAGCGGTCCGTGCTGGATTGTCGTGCGCTTGTCCGCGCTGCGGCAGGGGAAAACTGTTCAAGGGATACGTAACACTGCGCCCCAGATGCGACGTTTGCGGGCTCGAATATGCTTTCGCCGATTCCGGCGATGGACCCGCCGTCTTCATCATCCTTATCGCCGGCTTCATCGTCGTCGGCGCCGCGCTTGTGACCGAAGTGCTGTATCAGCCGCCGTTTTGGGTGCACGCCGCATTGTGGCTGCCACTCATCCTGCTCGTGACACTCGTCCCGTTGCGGCCGATGAAGGGCCTGATGATAGCGCTGCAATTTCACCACAAGGCCGCCGAAGAACGCTTCGGCGGAGGCGGGCCTTGAGCGCGCCGGCAAACACAAAGAAGCGCCGGTCATGGCTAGGTCTGCTGATACCCGCCTTGTTGGCGTTCGCGGTTCTTGTCGCGCTCGGCACTTGGCAAATCCAACGAAAAACCTGGAAGGAAGGACTGATCGCGGCGCTGACCGAACGGCTCGCGGCATTGCCCGTCGCGGTGCCTCCGCCGAACACGTGGGCGAACCTCGATCAGACGGCCGACGAATACCGCCGCGTCAAATTCACCGCCACCTACGACAACGGCAGGGAAGCGCTGGTCTACGCGGCAGCTTCCTCGTTCCGGCCCGACATATCCGGCCGCGGCTATTGGGTCTTCACCCCGGCGCGCCTGCCTGCCGGCGCTTACGTCATGGTCAATCGCGGCTTTGTGCCGGAGGCCCGGAAGGACGCAGCTTCGCGCCCGGACGGGCAGATCGCGGGCCCGATCGAGATCGTCGGCGTGATGCGCTGGCCGGACCCCCACAGCTGGTTTTCCCCCGCCGACGATCCGTCGCATAACCTCTGGTTCGCGCGCGATCCGCGGGTGATCGCCAATGCCAAGGGCATCGGCGAAGCGGCGCCGTTCTATGTCGAGCAGGAATCCCCGGTGCCGCCGGGCGGATTGCCGGAACCGGGAAAGCTGGTCGTGCGGCTGCGCAACGAGCACCTGGGATACGCCCTGACCTGGTACGGCCTGGCGCTCGTAATGGCCGCGTCGTTCGCCGCGTGGGCCCTGAAATCCACCCGGGAAGCTCGTAGCGATACTTCGACGCGACCGCCCGAGGGCGCCTCGCGTTCCTTGTGAATGAACCGGCTTTTCTATTAGTGTGCCCGGGTCCGGGACGAGGAGCCGACGGCCCCTCGCAGCGAACATCCTGGAAAATCAATGATTTACACCGCCCGCGGGTTCGCGCCGGGCCAGGAAGCTGTTGATTTTGCGATACCTCTCCACCCGGGGCGAAGCCCCAGCGATCGGCTTTGCCGAAGTATTGCTCGCTGGCCTTGCCCGCGACGGCGGCCTCTATGTGCCGGAAGTCTGGCCTCGGCTCGAACCGCAGACAATCGCCGGCTTCGCCGGCCGGCCCTATGCCGAAGTCGCCGTCGAGGTGATCCGGCTGTTCACCGCCGATGCGATCGCCGAAACCGACCTCGCGCGCATGGCGCGCGAGGCTTATGGGAGCTTCCGCCATCCGGCGGTCGCACCGCTTTCCCAGCTTGGCGCCAATACCTTTGCACTGGAGCTTTTCCACGGCCCGACGCTCGCGTTCAAAGACGTGGCGATGCAGTTGCTGGCGCGGCTGATGGATCATGTGCTGGCCGCTCGCGGCGAACGCCGGACCATCGTGGTGGCAACCTCGGGCGATACCGGCGGTGCCGCGGTCGAAGCATTCCGTGGCCGCAATCAGGTCGACGTCGTCGTGCTGTTCCCGGAAGGCCGCATTTCCGCGGTGCAGCGGCGCATGATGACGACGGCAGACGCCGCCAATATTCACGCGCTGGCTATTGCCGGCACCTTCGATGACTGTCAGGCAATCGTGAAGGCCCTGTTCAATCACGCCGCTTTTCGCGATCGGGTCCGTCTCTCCGCGGTCAATTCGATCAACTGGGCGCGGATCGTGGCGCAGGCGGTGTATTATTTCACCGCGGCGGTGTCGCTGGGCTCGCCGTATCGCAAGGTGGCGTTTACGGTTCCGACCGGCAATTTCGGCGATGTCTATGCCGGCTATGTGGCGCAGCGTCTCGGGCTGCCGGTCGATCGGCTCGTCATCGCCACCAACGTCAACGATATCCTGGTCCGGACGCTCGCGACGGGAACCTACGAGTTGCGCGACGTTGTGCCGACGACCTCGCCGTCGATGGATATTCAGGTGTCGTCGAATTTCGAGCGGCTTTTGTTCGATGCCTACGAACGCGACGCCGGTGCGGTTCGCTCGCTGATGGGCTCGCTCGCCCAGTCGCGGCATTTCACCCTCTCGGCGCGCGCGTTGTCGCAGATTCGCGCGCTATTCACCGCCGACCGCGCCGACGAACAAGAAGTCGCGGCGACCATGCGCACGGTCAAGCGCGAGACCGGCAATTTCATCGATCCGCACACCGCCGTCGCCGTGGCGGTGGCCGAGAAAGAGACGCGCGATCCGGCGGTGCCGATGGTCGTGCTTTCGACGGCGCATCCGGCGAAATTTCCCGAAGCGGCCGAGGCGGCGTGTGGTGTGCGCCCGCACCTGCCGGATTGGCTTTCAGATCTCAATCAGCGTCCGGAGCGCGTCAGCGCGCTGCCGGCCGATCAGTCAGCGGTCGAGCAGTTCGTCTTGTCGACGAGTCGTGCCGCACAAGAAGGAGCGGCAGCATGAGCGTAGCGGTAACCACCTTGAAATCCGGCATCAGCGTCGTAACCGACGCGATGCCGCATCTCGAGACGGCTTCGCTCGGCGTTTGGGTCAATTCCGGCAGTCGCGACGAGCGGCGCGACGAGCACGGCATCTCGCATTTCCTCGAACACATGGCGTTCAAGGGCACGAAACGACGCAGCGCCCGGCAAATCGTCGAGGAAATCGAAGCCGTAGGCGGCGATCTCAACGCCGCGACCAGCGCCGAAAGCACCGCCTATTATGCGCGCATACTCAAGGCCGATGTGCCGCTGGCGCTCGACGTCCTCGCCGACATTCTCTCCGAACCAGCCTTCGACGGCGACGAGATCCTGCGCGAACAGAACGTTATCGTCCAGGAAATCGGCGCCGTTGCCGACACGCCGGACGATCTGATTTTCGAGCACCTTCAAATCATCGCCTTTCCCGATCAGCCGCTTGGTCGCTCCATTCTCGGCACAACCAAGACGGTGCGTTCGTTCGATGAGCCAAAGCTGCGCGACTACCTGACCAGGCACTACCGCGCCCCGGACATCGTCATCGCCGCGGCCGGTGCGGTCGATCACGCTGCCGTGGTCGCCGAAGTGGAGAAGCGCTTCGGGAGCTTCAATGGCCCCGCCAGTTCGACGCCGGAGCCCGCGCGCTTCGGCGGCGGAGCGCACGTGGAAAAGCGTGAGCTCGAACAGGTGCACATCGCCTTGGCGCTGCCCGGCGTGGCGCAGAACGATCCCTCACTCTACAGCTTGCAGATGTTCAACAACATTCTCGGCGGCGGCATGTCGTCGCGACTGTTCCAGGAGGCTCGCGAGAAGCGCGGACTGTGCTACTCGATCTATTCCTTCCATGCGGCGTATTCCGACGTCGGCATGTTTGGCCTCTACGCCGGCACCGATGCGGCCGACACTTCGGAACTGATGCGGCTCATTGTCGAGGAAATCGCCGGCGCCGCCGAGACCATTTCCGAGGCCGAGATCGCGCGCGCCAAAGCGCAGATGAAGGCCGGCCTGCTCATGGCGCTCGAGAGTTCGGGTGAACGGATCGGACAACTGGCGCGGCAGATGATCGCCTGGGGCCGTCCCATTCCACTCGCCGAACTGGTCGAGAAGGTCGAGGCGGTGACGGTCGATAGCGCCCGCGCGGCCGGCCGGGCGCTCATCCACCGCGGCAAACCGGCGATCGCAGTGATCGGACTCGGATCGGGGCTTGAAAGCGCCGCGGCTATTGCCGAGACTTCTCACGCGTCGGGCCGCATGACGATAGACGCCGATGGCGTTCTTCCGCACCATGAATTTTTCCGAACCGATGCCTTCCGTCGTCGGCGACGGTGTCGTGTTGCGTACGCCGCAGATTACCGACCACGGCGAATGGGCGGCGCTGCGTGAGCTAAGCCGCAACTTCCTTACGCCTTGGGAGCCGACTTGGCCGGACGACGATCTCAGCCGCACCGCCTTCCGCCGGCGGATCAGGCGCTATGCCGAGGATCTGCGGGCCGATCAGAGCTACGCCTTCCTGATCATCCGGAGCACGGACAATACGCTGGTTGGCGGACTGACGCTTGCGAACATCCGCCGCGGCGTCGCGCAGGCGGGCAGCATCGGATATTGGATGGGCCTTCCGCATATACGTCACGGCTACATGACGGCGGCGGTACGCGCCATTACTCCCTTCGCCTTCACCACGCTGCGGCTGCATCGCTTGGAAGCGGCCTGCATTCCCACCAATGCCGCGTCGATCCGTCTCCTTGAGAATACCGGCTTTATCCGCGAGGGCTACGCGCGCGATTATCTTTGCATCAACGGCGCCTGGCAGGACCACCTGCTCTATGGGCGCTTGAAAGACCCGGCACCGGGCGCGTGATACTAAATGTTGAGACCCCCTTGGTCAGAAGACCGAGGAGCGCCGCAACTTAGAGCCTTAACCAATCCCTCCATGACGCCTTGGGATGGCCACGCTTCCCTTGATATAACAACACGATTTTGGGGAGACTTTGAAAGAGCGCGGGGAATGCCGGGGATCAATCAGCGGATGAGCTTGCGCGGCCGCGCGCTTGTTGCGCCCGCAATCCTGCTTGGGCTCCTGGCCGGCGGGTGGGCAAGTATCGGCTCGTCGGCTGCCGCCCCCGCGGCGGCGGCGACCGGCGGCTCGGGCAACTCGAGCGGTTATTTCCTGAGCTCCCCGTCGGCAAAGGGACTGCAAACCGCTGCCGGAGCGGAGCCCGATGTCAATTGTCCGCCGGCGGAAATTCGCCGCGGCGCCTCGACCCTGACCATCGGACCGCCCGGTGCCCTGACGCTAAAATATCAGGGCACCTTTGCGCGGGTCGCGCGCGAGTGCGCCGTGGTCGACGGCAACGTGGTGATGAAGATCGGCGTCGAGGGACGCCTCATCGTCGGACCGGCCGGCGGGCCGGGTCAGGTCGACGTGCCCTTGCGGTTCGCGGTCGTGATGGAGACCCCGTCAGGCGCGCGGGCGGTCGCGACAAAGTTCATCATCGTACCGGTCCAGGTCGGCGCCGGCGTCGGCAACATGCCGTTCACCCATGTCGAGGAGGCGATAACTTTTCCGGTGCCGACACCGGCCGCGAACCTCGACGACTATGTGGTCTATGTCGGCTTCGATCCGGTTACGGCCGAGGCGCAAGGCAAACAGTCGAAACCAAAGCCAAAGCCGAAACCGAAGTCAAAGCCGCCAGCCGCCGGCGCGAATTGACCGGTCAACCGGCCGCCGGGACGCCCGGCAACCCCGCACTTCAGTTAAATTTCTTCCTGATGTCTTCGATGCCTTGCGCGAGCAGATCCTCCGCGACCTTGCCTTTGGCGGCAGCGGTGAGGATTTTCTCGGCGGCGGCGACTGCGGTGTCGGCGGCAGCGGAGCGGACGTCGGCCAGCGCCTGCGCCTCGGCCTGGGCGATCTTGGCCTCGGCCATCTTGGTCCGGCGCACGACGAAGTCTTCCATTCGCGTCTTGGCCTCGACGGCGAGCCGCTCGGCTTCGGCCTTGGCGCTGGCGATGATGGCCGCCGCCTCGCCTTCGGCTTCGCGGCCTTTTCGCTCGAATTCGGCCAGCACCGCCTGCGCTTCTTGCCGCAGCCGAACCGCCTCGTCGAGCTCAGCCTTGATGCGCGCCTGACGCTGATCGATTCCGTCGATCAGACGGCGATGCGCGCCGAGATAGACGAGCAACCCGAGGAAGAGGACGAAGGCGACGGCGACCCAGGCTTCGGCTTCGAGCATGACGTACCTTCAGCGCTTCGATACTTCGGCCAGCGCGGCGGCGACGTCGCGCTCCGCCGGTACCGTTCCGATCAGGCGTTCGACGATGGCCGACGCGGTTTCGGCCGCGATACTGCCGACGTTGCCCATAGCCGCCGTGCGGGTTGTGGCAATCGACTGTTCCGCGGCGGCGAGCTTCTCATTGAGCTGCGCCTCCAACTGCTTGTTGGTCGCCGCGGCCGCAGCCGCCTGCCGCTCACGGGTCTCATTCGCGATCCCCTGCGCACGCGAGCGCGCGTCGGCGAGCGATTTCTGATAGGCGGCGTTGGCCGCCTCCGACTGCTCCCGAAAGCGCTGCGCCGCCGCCAGATCGTCGCCGATGCGCTTGCTACGCTCGGCAAAAATCGAAGCGATGCGCGGCAAGGCAACCCGCGACATCAGCAGGTAGAGAAGGAGGAACATCACCGCCAGCCAGAAGAGTTGCGACGGAAAGTGTTGCGACTCGAACGGCGGAAACGGGCGGTGTCCCTCGGGCGCTTCGGTATGGGCGGTCGGCTCGGCCATCGTGCTGCCAGCGTTGAGTGGGGCCTAACGGCGACGCGTCAGATCCCGAACAGGAGCAGAAGCGCGATCAGCAACGAGAAGATGCCGAGCGCCTCGGTGACGGCAAACCCGAAGATCAGGTTGCCGAATTGACCTTGCGCCGCAGACGGGTTGCGCAAAGCGGCCGCGAGGTAGCTGCCGAAGATTATGCCGACGCCAGCGCCGGCGCCGCCCATGCCGATGCAGGCAATGCCGGCACCAATGTATTTCGCGGCGGTCGGATCCATGAGGAAGCTCCTTTTCGAGGTTGCAACGTTTGGGCGTCAGTGGCCCGGGTGTATCGCATCGTTGAGATAGATGCAGGTGAGAATGGCGAAGACATAGGCCTGCAGAAAGGCCACGAGGAATTCGAGCGCGGTGAGCATGATCACGAGGATCAGCGGCAGCACGGCGCCGAACCAGCCGACCACGCCGAAACCGGCCAGCATGATGATGAAGCCGGCAAAGACCTGCAGCGTGATGTGGCCTGCCAGCATGTTGGCGAACAGACGGACGCTGTGGGAAATCGGCCGCGACAGGAACGACAATACCTCGATGAGGACGATCGCGGGCAGGATGTAGATCGGCACACCCTTGGGAACAAACAGGTTGAGGAAACGAAAGCCGTTTTTCCAGAAGCCGTAGCCGACGACGATGACAAATACGAGCAACGCCAGCGATGCCGTAACGATCAGCTGGCTCGTGACCGTGAAGGTATACGGAATGAGCCCGATCATGTTTGCGACGAGGACAAACATGAACAGCGTGAACACGAAGGGGAAGAACTTCATTCCCTCGTTGCCGGCCGTGCTGCGCAGCATGTTGGCGACGAATTCGTAGGACATTTCGGCGACCGATTGCAGCCGCCCCGGCACCACGGCCCGCGGCAACGTCGCACCGATCAGGAGCGCCGCGACTAGGACGACAACAATGAGCATGAACAACGCAGAATTGGTGAATGCGATCTCATGACCGTGGATGGTGAAGATCGGCACCAGGTTTTGAATTCGGAATTGGTGAATAGGATCGATCGTCATTGTTCCATCGCCATCCGGCGCGAGAGGCGCGACATCGCTATTCCCGGCTTCCCGGCGGGCCATCACCCGGCGTGGGGCCGGGAACGACCCCCGCGGAGCGCATCACATTGAGCACGCCCGCGACGAAGCCGAGCAAAAGAAACACAATGAACCCCCAAGGCGAGATACCGAGCAGCCGGTCGATCAGCCAGCCAAGGCCGGCGCCGACCAGCACGCCTCCAACGAGTTCGCTCGAGAGCCGGAAGCCCCTGGCGTAGCCCGATGCAGTCGTCGCCCGATCTCCACCAGGGTCCTCTGAAGGAGCAGGAGCAGCACGTCCGCGTGCCTGACCTAAACCTTCGCCGAGACGCTGGAAGTCTCGCGGAGAGGGCGGCTTCATCGGTGTGCGCCTTGTCGCGGTTGCCGTTCTCGCGGGTGCCGTCGTTCATCTCTTCGACACTCGCGGCTCACGGCAATCGAGACGGGCCCGCCCCCCAGAAGCCGCGCGGACCATACTGATTGGGTTCCGCCAAGTCAAGAAACCGCCATCGATCCTAATGCCTTGAAACATCGAAAGATATTGGCCGCATCAAGCCGCGATCGAAGATCGTTTGTGCACCGCAACGCCGTTGCCGTTACAATGCTGCCTCGATCGGGGCGTTGCATCTGGCGAAAGCCGCCGCCGCGCGGCCGGGGCCGCCGGTTCCTCCGGCAGCATGGAGAGGACAATGAACTATCGGAGCTATGCCATCGTCGCCGCCGCACTCTGTTTGATCGCCCCCGGCATGTCGATGGCGCCCTGCATTTTTATCAGTCCAGCCTTGGCCGACGACGCGACGCCCAGCAGCGATGGCGGCCGTTACTCGTTCAGCAAGGTGGATGCCGGCTTTCTGCGGCTTGATACGCAGACGGGCGGCGTTTCAATTTGCAGCCAACGCGCGGTGGGCTGGACCTGCCAGGCCGTTCCCGAGGATCGCGTCGTTCTTGAAAATGAGATCGCGCGGCTGCGGTCCGAAAACGTCACGCTGAAGAAGGAAATCCTCGCGCACGGCCTGCCGTTGCCGGCTGGCGCAATGCCGGAGGCGCCGGCCGGCGGCGACGCCAGCGTAACGTTGCGATTGCCCGATAACGCCGATGTCGACCACGCAATGGCCTTGGTCGGCCGGCTATGGCAGCGGTTCGTCGAGGCGATCGCGCGCGCGGAAAAGCAAGTATTGAATAAGAGCTGAGCGGCCCCGGCGGGCCTTCGACAGTGTGGGTTTCGATGACGTGGGAATCGATCTGAACGGCATCCGACACGCCCGCGTCAAGTCCATCGTCACCGCAACGCTTGCCGTCGAGACATCAGCCGCGGGATTTTTTGAGATCACCGGCGAGGCTGTGCGCTTCCTCGACAGGATCAAGGCGCGTGACGGAGCGCTCCTGCTTTTTATCCGTCATACCTCGGCCTCTCTCGTCATCCAGGAAAATGCCGACGCCGATGTGCGCACGGACCTTGTCACCGCGCTTTCGCGGCTTGCGCCGGCGGATGCCGGCTGGGTTCACGACATCGAGGGACCGGACGATATGCCGGCGCATGTCAAATCCATGCTCAATGGCGTCTCGCTGCATGTCCCCGTCAGCGGCGGGCGAATGGCGCTCGGCACCTGGCAGGGCATCTATGTCGCCGAACATCGCGAGCATCGGCATCGCCGCGAGGTTGTTCTGCAGTTTCTCGGTGCATGCGAGGAGGTCTGACCGCGGCAGTGGACCGCGCTACAGGATCAGCGGTAACATTCACCGAGAGGCCGGTGTTCTGGCATGCGTGTTTGCCGCGCGCGACCGGGGTTTTCCTGTTGAGTGAAACTACATCCCATCATCTGCTGATTGCCGACGATCATCCGCTGTTTCGCGGCGCGCTGCGCGAAGCGGTCAATGGCGTGTTCGGCCGCGCCGAGATCGCCGAGGCCGGCACCTTCGAGGAGGTGAGCGAATTCCTCGACCGCGGCGTCGCCGAGATAGATCTGATCCTGCTCGATCTGAGCATGCCGGGCGTGCGCGGCTTTTCCGGCCTTATGTATCTGCGCGCGCAATATCCGGGCCTGCCGATCGTGGTGGTGTCGGCCAACGACGATCCGGCGGTCATCCGTCGCTGCATGGAGTTCGGCGCTTCCGGTTTCATCCCCAAGACGCTCGGTGTGGAGGCGTTGCGGGCGGCGGTGGCACGCGTGCTGCAGGGTGAAGTGTGGACACCACCCGATATCGATCTCACGCGCGAAACCGACGCCGAGACAACGGCGACGATCGGGCGGCTGGCCACGCTGACGCCGCAGCAGGTTCGCGTGCTGATGATGCTATCGGGCGGTCTGCTCAACAAACAGATCGCCTACGAACTCGGCGTGTCGGAAGCGACAGTCAAGGCCCATGTCTCCGCCATCTTGCAGAAGCTCGGAGTCGAGAGCCGCACGCAGGCCGTCATCGCCGCCGGCAGGATCGAAGCCGGTCACTGGCCGCAGCTTCCGGCGCGGGAAGGGTAATTCCCTACTCCGCTGCGACGCGCTGCAACCGCCACTGCGTGATGAGCGCGCGAAGCGAGGCGGGCTTGACCGGCTTGTTGAGCACATGCACGCCGGCGGCGCGAGCCTCTTCGCGCACGGGCAGCGAACGATCGGCGGTGACGAGGATCGCCGCGAGGTCGCGCCCATAGCGGCGGCGAAGCTCGGCGATCACGCCGAGACCGTTGCCGCCATCGAGGTGATAATCGACGAGGAGCCCATCCGGTTCGGTACCGCTGCCCTCGATTGCCGCGAGCGCTTCGGCAAGATCGGCTGCTTTGAGCACGCGGCAGCCCCAGCCGCCGAGCAGCGTCTGCATACCGTCAAGAATGGCGCGCTCGTTATCGATGCAGACCACGACCATTCCCACAAGTTGCCCGGCCGGCGTCTTAACCGCGGCTTGTGGTGCCGGCACGGCTTCCGCGGTAGCACGGGGCACTTCGACGGAGAAGCGCGAGCCGCGGCCGAACGTCGATTTCAGCGCCACCTCGCAGTCGAGCACGCGGGCGATACGCTCGACAATCGAGAGACCCAAGCCGACGCCGCGCGCCACCCGCGCTCCGTGATCGAGCCGGTGGAACTCCTTGAAAACCGCGCGGCGTTTGGCGTGCGGGATGCCGATGCCGGTATCGTAGACTTCGATCCGCAGCCGCGATCCGCGCCGGCGACAGCCGACGACGACGCTGCCTTTGGGAGTGTATTTGATCGCGTTCGAGACCAGGTTCTGGAGAAGGCGGCGCAGCAGACGCCGGTCGGATCGTACCGCCAGCGAGCACGGCATGAACACGAGGTCGAGACCCTTCTCGCGCGCCAGTGGCGCAAACTCCGCCTCCAGCCGCACCAGCAATTCGTCGATGCGGAAGTCGGACATTTCCGGCTGCATCGCGCCGGTATCGAGCCGCGAAATATCCAGCAATGCCGCGAATATCTCTTCCACCGCTTCCAGCGAAGCATCGATGTTCCGCACCAGACCGGCATCGTCACCGGTACGCTGGCGCTCGATCAGACTGGTCACGTAGAGGCGCGCGGCATTCAGCGGCTGCAAGATGTCGTGGCTCGCCGCGGCGATGAAGCGCGTTTTGGAAACGTTGGCGTTATCGGCTTCCGCCTTGGCGCCCGCCAGCTCGGCATTGAGCCGCGTGAGCTCTCCGGTGCGCTCGCGGACCCGCCGTTCCAGCGTGGCGTTGGCGCGCTCGAGCGCCTCGGCCGCCTTCACGCTCGGCGTGATATCGGTGAAGGTCGTGACCAGACCGCCGTCGGGCATACGGTCGACACGCACTTCGATCACCAATCGGCGGCCGGCGACACGCTCGAGGAATGGCTCGGTTTCCGAGGTATATCTGGCCACACGCTCCGCGACCTGCGCGTCAAGGTCGCGGGCGTCGGGCGCATCCTGTTTGGCGATATGACGAAGAATTTCGTCGAGCGCGATACCGATGCGCGTGAGTCCATGCGGCAGATCGAAGATTTCGCCGAACTGCCGGTTCCAGCAAACGAGCGCAAGATCCTTGTCGAAGACTGCAATCCCCTGCCGCACGTGATCGAGCGCCGTTTGGAGGATCTCGCGGTTGTAGTGGATCGCCGCATTGGCATCGTCGAGGAGCTTGAGCGCGGCCTTGGTCGAAACGGTGCGCTTGCGCAGAAGCAGCGACAGCACGAGCCGCGATGATGCGGCACCGATGGCCGAAGCCAGGAGATATTCGCCGTATTGCAGCAGCTGAAAGTCGGCTTCGGCCTGCGGCTCCAGGCTGACGCGGCGCGAGGCGGCGAAGCTCGTGAAGGATTCCCGCGTGCGATCCTCGCCGAGGTAGCGGGCGATGGTCGCGGTCAGCTCCTCGACCGTGACCGACGCGCGCCGCAGCCGGAAACTGGGCGCCATCGGGGCGAGCGAAGGCGGTACAAAAAGATCGGCCTGCATGCGTTCGATCGCGCTCGGCTTCCAGCCGAAGGAGAAACCGATATAGAGCGCGATATTGGCAACGAGGCTGAGAACGACGCCGTGCACAAGCGGCGACAGATCGAGACCGAACAGGGCTTGCGGACGCAGCCAGGCGATCCCGAACGGCCCCTCGTCGAGGATGCTTTCGCCGACCATGCCGGCGTCGAAGATGCTCGGCAGAAGGAGCGTATAAGCCCAAACGAGGATGCCGGCGGTCATTCCGGCAATGGCACCGGCGGCCGTGCCGCGCCGCCAAATAAGCCCACCGAAAAAAGCTGGCGTCAATTGCGCGATGGCGGCAAACGACAAAAGTCCGATCGCGGCAAGCTGCGCCGGGCCGGCGGATCGATAATAAATGTAAGCGAGGAAGAGGATCGCGAAGATCGCGATGCGGCGCACCGTCAGGAGCTGAGCGCCGACGTCGCTCGGTTCGCCGGCAGTCGCGGCGCGGTGCTGCAGAACGAACGGCATCACGATGTCATTCGACACCATGATCGCCAGCGCCACCGACTCGACGATAACCATCGCGGTCGCGGCAGAGAGCCCGCCGACAAAGGCGACCAGCGTGAACAGCCCGGAATGCGCCCGCAGCGGCAGCGCCAGCACGAACATATCGGCGTCAGTGCCCCCGGCTGGAAAGGTCAGGAGACCGGCCATTGCGATCGGCATCACGAACAAATTGATGAGCAGGAGATAGGCCGGAAACAGCCAGGCAGCGCGGCGGATTTCGGGCTCGCCGCGATTCTCGACGACGCCGACATGGAACTGCCGCGGCAACAGCACGATGGCGAACAACGACAGGACCGTGGTGGCGAAAAAGGCGGTGAACGGCGGCACGCGCGTCAGCACCGCCGCCGTATGCGGATTTTCCAGCGCGCCTGAAAACAGGGCTACAGGCCCGTGGAACATGACGAAGGTCACGAAGATGCCCACGGCAAGAAAGGCGACGAGCTTGATGATCGACTCGGTCGCGATCGCCAGCATCATTCCATCCTGATGCTCGGTGGCGTCGATGTGCCTCGTGCCAAACAGGACAGCAAACGCGGCCATCAACAACGCGACGAATAGCGCTATGTCGCCGACGAGCGGTTGCGCCATGCCGCTCCCGGCCGCGGTGTCAGCGAGAATGGTGCCAACCGAGGCCGAAACCGCCTTAAGCTGGAGCGCGATGTAGGGGATCATGCCGACGATCGCGATCAGCGCCACCGTCGCCGCGACAGCCTGGCTCTTGCCGTAGCGCGCGGCGATGAAGTCCGCGATCGACGTGATGTTCTGCCCCTTGGCGAGGCGGACGATGCGAATCATCAGCGGATAAGCAAGGCCGACCATCAGCATCGGGCCGATATAAATGGTGAGGAAATCGAAGCCGGTACGCGCCGCCACCCCGACCGAGCCAAAGAACGTCCAGGAAGTGCAATAGATGGCCAGCGACAGCGGATAGATCAGAAGGCGGGCGCGGCTGCTGCGAACCAGTTCATGCCTGCGATCGCCATAGCTCGCCACCAGGAACAAAAAGCCGATATAGGCGAGCGCGATGACAACGACGACCCAGCCTTGCAGCATGGCGCTTCCTGCCTTCATCCCCGCCTGGGCTCCGCCGCTCTTTGCGGCCGCGGAACCAGTTATTTTACTCAAATCCCCTTGCTTTGGAAAACCCGTTCTGCAGCCGCGGTAAATCCCCTTCCCGCACCATGGTCGCTGCGCCGCCTTGCGACCTATGTCCTCGTTTGACGACGCAGCCGGCAGCAGGCATGTGGCAGCCGATGCCGCCTGCCGCCCCAGCCTTGCGCACGCTCTTTGAAACCGCCGAGACGCTGGCCATCGCGCTTGCTGGTGGCGCGGCGTTCACGCTGGTCGGATTTCCCGCCGGATTGATCTGCGGATCGGTCCTTGCCGTCGCCGCCGCGGCATTGCTGCGGCGGCCGGTCAAGTTACCGGCGCCGCTCGCCCGCGTTTGTTTTGTGGTGATCGGCATCCAGCTCGGCGCCGTGATCACCCCGGACACGGTCAAGAGCTTCGCGGCATGGCCGGCGAGCATCGCCATGGTGATAGTGGCCACTTTCGCCATCATGCTGGTTACGGCGACCTATCTGCACCGCGTGCATAACTGGGATCGGCTGTCGGCATTGCTTGGCGCGAGCCCAGGTTCGATGACGCAGGTGATCGCGCTTTCGACCGAGCTGCGCGGCAATTTGCCGGCCATCGCGATCGTGCAGACGTTGCGAATTCTCCTTCTCACGACCGGGATACCGGGCGGCTTGGCGCTGTTCGGCCTGGTGGCCCCATCGATTCCGATCATACGCGGCCCGGCAGGTGGCGCTTCCGTTGCGGACATCGCGATCGTCGTTGTGGTGTCGGGCGTTGCCGCTTTCGCGCTGTGGCGGCTGCGCTTTCCCGCCGGACTGCTGTTCGGCGCGATGGCGGGATCCGGCGTACTCCACGGCACCGGCGTCGTCCACGCGGCATTGCCATGGTGGATCGGCAGCGCCGCGATCCTGTTGCTTGGCGCCCTCGTCGGCTCGCGTTTCGCCAATACGACGCCCAGGATGTTAGCCAGCTATCTCGGCGCCGCGTTCGGCTCGTTTGCCGTATCGCTCTTGGTCGCCGCCGTGTTTGCCCTGATCGTGGCGTACGGTTTTTCGTTCCCGATCGCCAACGTGATGGTGGCGTTTTCGCCAGGCGCGCTGGACACGATGATGGTGCTTTCGCTGGCGCTGCACCTCGACCCGATCTATGTCGGGGCCCATCACGTTGCGCGTTTTATCGTGACCGCTTTCTCGGTCGCCATCATCGCGCGACGGATCGCGAAGGTTGAGCCCCGCGAATAGTTATTCCGCTGCCAGGGCGCGCTCCTTGAACGGCAGCCCAAGCTTCTGCCAGACATCAACGAGTGCCTCGGCCAGCGCATCGACGAGCACGTCGTCATGATACGGACTCGGCGTGATACGCAGCCGTTCGGAGCCCTTTGGCACCGTCGGATAGTTGATCGGCTGGATGTAGATGCCGTGATCGGAAAGAAGAAGATCGCTCGCCTCTTTGCACCGTTCGGGATCGCCGACGAAAACCGGAACGATATGGGTGGGGCTCGCCATGACCGGAAGCGCCGCGGCCGTCAGCACGGCCTTGGTGCGGGCTGCGCGATCCTGATGACGGTCACGTTCCCATTGTGAGGTCTTCAGATGCCGGATCGCGGCGGTTGCCGCCGCGCAGACGGACGGAGGCAGCGCCGTGGTGAAGATGAAGCCAGGCGCGTAGGAACGAACCGCGTCGATCAGCGCCCGCGAACCGGCAATGTAGCCGCCGAGGCAGCCAAACGCTTTCGCCAGCGTACCTTCGACCACGTCGATGCGGCCGACGGCGCCGTCGCGTTCGCTGATGCCGCCGCCGCGCGGTCCGTACATCCCGACCGCGTGTACCTCATCGACATAGGTCATGGCGCCGTATCGCTCGGCGAGATCGCAGATGCGATCCAGCGGCGCAACGTCGCCGTCCATGGAATAGAGGCTCTCGAACACGATCAGCTTCGGCCGATCCGGATCGGCCTCGGCAAGGAGCGCTTCGAGATGGGCCATGTCGTTATGGCGGAAAATCTGTTTCTCGCAATGCGCCTGCCGCACGCCTTCGATCATGGAATTGTGGTTCAAGGCGTCCGACAGAATCAGGCAATTCGGCATCAACTTGGCGAGCGTCGAAATGCCGGTCTCGTTGGATACATAGCCGGACGTAAACACCAGCGCGGCTTCCTTGCGGTGTAGATCGGCGAGTTCGCGCTCCAGCTCGACCAGGGGATGATTGTTGCCGGCGATGTTGCGGGTACCACCGGCGCCGGTGCCCATGCGGGTCGCGGTCTCGACCATGGCGCCGATCACCTTCGGATGCTGGCCCATGCCGAGATAGTCGTTGGAGCACCAGATCACGACGTTTTTCGGCCCCTCCGGCGAGTGCCAGACCGCATGCGGAAAGCGGCCGGCGATTCGTTCGAGGTCTGCAAACACCCTATAGCGCCGCTCACTCCGCAACCGGGTGAGAGCGTCGGTGAAATAGTCATTGTAATTCATGAAGTTTCCGCCTCGGCGACGGCTGAAGAACTCAGCCATCGCCCTTTTTAGAGTGGTTCCAGCCAGATTGTCGAGGCGGTTTTCGGCGTAAAATCGTCGCGTGGCATTGCGCTAAATCAAGTTGGCCCGTGGGCGCCGCGTTCCTCTTGTCCAGGCCTCTCCCCTTTCGCCCTGACATCCGAAGCCAAATATAGAGGGCACATGCTCACGGCGAAGGTTTTTGCAGTCCGCGCCGACAGGCCGGCGCACAAGAAAGGGACACACCCATGAAAGTCGGCATCCTAGGATCGGGCGACGTGGCCAAAGCTCTGGCCGGCGGCTTCCTCAAGCACGGGCACCAGGTGATACTCGGCACGCGCGATGCCGGAAAGCTTGCCGACTTCCTCGCGAAGAATAAGGGTGCTCAAGTTGGCAGCTTCGCCGAAACCGCGAAATTCGGCGAGCTTGTCGTGCTCGCGGTCAAAGGCAGTGTCGCGCTTGAAGCGCTCAAGGCCGCGGGCGCCGCCAACCTGGCCGGTAAGCCGGTGATCGATGCCACCAACCCCATCGCCGAAGCGCCGCCGACCAACGGCGTATTGAAGTTTTTCACGAACCTCGATCAATCCCTGATGGAGCGCCTGCAAGACGCCTTTCCCGACGCACACTTCGTCAAGGCGTTCAGCTCGGTCGGCAACGCCATGATGGTCAATCCGCAATTCAAGGGCGGCAAACCAACCATGTTCATTTGCGGCAACGACGACAAGGCCAAGGCCGTCGTGGGCGGTGTCATCGACCAATTCGGCTGGGAAACAGCAGACATGGGCAAGGCTGAAGCCGCCCGCGCCATCGAGCCGCTGTGCATCCTCTGGTGCATCCCGGGCTTTATCCGCAACGAGTGGACCCACGCATTCAAGCTGCTGCACCGGGAGTAAGAGCACTTGGCACAGGATCGTTTGGCGCAAGATGGCGCGGGAGACGCCGCCGGCCGGATCGTCGTTGTCACCGGCGGTAATCGCGGCATCGGATTCGAGATTTGCCGCCAGCTTGCCGCGCGCGGCGCTCGCGTTGTCCTAACGGCACGCGAACCCGCCAGCGGCGCGGCGGCGGTAAAGAAACTGGCGGCGCAAAAGCTCGCGGCCGAGTTCCACCCGCTCGACGTGACGGATGACAAAAGCATCGCGTCGCTGCATGATTTTTTGAAGGAAACATTCGGCCGCCTCGACGTGCTGATCAACAATGCCGGCATCATCGCCAAAGGCGAAGCGCCCGCGCTGAAGGTCGGCTTGCCGGTTATCCGCACCACCCTGGAAACCAACGCACTCGGACCCCTGCATCTGGCGCAATCGCTCGTGCCCTTGCTCCGACACGGCACTTCCGCGCGCATCGTGAACATGTCGAGCGGCATGGGCGAGCTGGGAGAAAACAGTGGCGGCCATGCTGCCTATCGCATCTCGAAAACAGCGCTGAACGCCGTAAGCGCGATCCTCGCGGCCGAACTGCGCGGCGCGATCGCGGTTAATTCGATGTGTCCAGGATGGGTCAAGACCGACATGGGCGGCGCCGGCGCCGACCGTGACGTTGCCGAGGGCGCGGACACCGCCGTGTGGCTCGCGCTCGACGCGCCGGACAAGCTCACCGGCAAATTCGTGCGCGACCGCAAAGTCATTTCGTGGTGACGTGCGCGGACGAGGGCTCAGTTTAGTGCTTGCCGGCGGCGGCCTCTTCGCTCTGGTTGAGCCGGCCGGCGATCATCAGCAAAGCGGCCGTCGGCATGAAGCGGGCAGAGAAGGCGACGATCCGGTTGAGCAGACCGGTAATGATCTCGGGGCGGCCGGCTTTCATCGCCTGATAGCCACGGCGCGCGACTTCGGTTGCGCTCATAACCGGCACCGGCCCGCTGAACAGGGCGACGCCTTCCATGTGTGCGACTTTGACGAATTCCGTCTCCGTAGGACCGGGGCATAGTGTTGTTACCGTCACGCCGGTTCCGCGCAACTCATATCCGATTGCCCGGCCGAAGCTCAGCACGTAGGACTTGCTCGCGTAATATACGGCCATGCCGGGGCCCGGCTGGAACGCGGCGGTTGAAGCGACCACCATGATCTTGCCGCGTCCTTTCGCCACCATCTTCGGCAGGACGAGCCGCGTGAGCTCGGTCAGCGCCACGACATTGACCTGCAGCATTGAGGTAATTCGTTCCGGGTCGGCCTGATCGAAGCGGCCGTTGTCGCCAAGGCCTGCATTGTTGATCAGCACATCGATTTCAAGGCCACGCGCCTCGACGATCTCCATCAGTGCAGCTGCGCCACCGGCTTTGCCGAGATCGGCGGAAATGACGGTGATCTCGGCGCCGGCGGCGTTGAGTTCCGTGGCAAGAGCCTGCATCGGTTCGCGGCGGCGGGCCACCAGCACCAGATCGTGTCCGTCCCTGGCGGCCTCGCGGGCCAGTTCGACGCCGATGCCGCTCGATGCCCCGGTGATGAGCGCAACGGGACGGGATGGATTTGCCATGGCGGTACTGCCCTCTCTTGGTCGCCTAGAGATCCTGAACCACTTCTACAGTCTCGGAAGCATCATCGGCCCAAGAATACGGCCCGGCGCTTCTCAATGAAATGGGCAACACCTTCCTTGAAATCCTCGGAACGGAACGCTTCGATCATCTCGGCGTCGGCCACCGCCCAGGCGTCCGCAAGCGACTGGAAATAGGATTCGAACACCTGACGTTTCATCACGCGGATCGAGCGTGGCGAAGACGCCGTCACAAGCTCGCGCGCAATCGACTGAACCCTCTGGAGAAAATTCTCCGCCGGCAGGCGACGCACCAGCCCCAATCGCTCGGCCTCTTCAGTCTCGATGGTGCGCGCCGAGTAGAGGAGGTCGAGCGCATTCATCGGGCCGACGAGACGCGGCAACATCCAGGAAATGCCGTGTTCGGCAATGAGGCCACGCCTGGCGAATGCCGTCGTCAGTTTGGCGCCGTCGGCCATGTAGCGGAAATCGCAGAACAGGCTGAGGCAGAGCGCGATGCCGGCGATCGGGCCGTTGATCGCCGCGAAGATCGGTTTCGGCACAGCAAGCAGGTAGCTGAATTTTTGCTCGAAATTGCCCGTGCCGTGGCCGTTTTGGCTGACGACACTGCGCGCAGTTTCCCCTGATGAGATCTTGCTCAGCCGCGACATGTCCGCGCCTGCGCAGAAGCCGCGCCCGGCGCCGGTCAACACGATGGCACGCACCTCATCGTCGGCCGCCGCCGCATCGATGGCATGGCGCACGTCCACATCCATTTGGCTGGTCCAGGCATTGAGCTTGTCGGGACGATTAAGCGTGATGGTCGCGACGCAATCGTCGATGCTGAAGAGAATATCGGTGTAGCCCATCCGTCCTCCTCCACCTTCCATGCGGCCTCTTGGCGGGCCACAATTGTACAAAAGTAGCTGCGCGCCACCGTATGTCAGTTCCATAGAAGAATTTGACGCAGATCACACCATAGCTGCAATGGCGGCGGGCGTCGTCTAACTCGTAAAGGCGTATTTGTCGGTCGTGATCGTCGCAAGGTTTTCGGATCAACGCCTGAATCGGTTCAGTGTCCGGCCACG
>CAWHJE010000014.1:0-440666 GCA_963829465.1 uncultured Alphaproteobacteria bacterium | reverse complement strand
TGCTGCGGCCTCCCCTGATCGCGCCGGAGCCGCGCCATGCTCATCGCTGCACGCAGTTCCCATGACTTTGCTTGCTGCCCGCATGCAACCACGAGCGCATGCTCGAAATATGCTTGCGCTCTCGCCGCGTTTGGCTCGGGGTGCGCGAACATGATTTCTCCGACAATACGATTGAACTCGGCCTCGTACCACCTTTCCTCACTCGTTTCGATTGCCGTCATAGCTTCGCCAATGCAACGCCGAGCCTCATCGAATTGGGCGAGTTCCGCATGACTCATCGCCAAATCTGATAAGTACCAAGGCATGAATAATGTTGCTCCTGTTGATTGATATGCCGTGTTTGCGGAAGTGAGCACTTGAACCGCGTCCGACGCTTCGCCGGTCAAGGCCAAAATGCAGCCTTTATTCATCATTCCAAACGCCTTCCAGAACAAGGTGCCCTTCTCGTCCGCTAGTGCGACAACCTCATCGACGAGTAAGCGTGCTGCCGCATACTGTCTGCAGTGGATAGGAGTTAATAATGCGATGCTCAGTCATATATCAGCGTCGCGGCTTGGCCGCTCTCGCGCGCATGACTAAGCGTCTGTTCAAAGTCCGCGAGTGCGGCCTCAGGATAGCCAAGTAACCACAAGGCTATCGACCGCTGGCTCAGGATTGTCACCCTGAGTTCGGGTCCAAATCGTGTCGTGAGCGCGCGATGTTCAGCGGGATCGTACAACTTGCTCGCGTGATCGAGGTGCGTTCGCCCGCCCGCAACGTCTCCAGCGTATACCAAGGACGTGCCCATGAGGCGATGCCCGATCATTAGCGGGACAGACGCCGTCTGCTTCTCTGCAAGCGTCAAGAACTGCGCCGCGAGATCACAACTAGCGTCGCCGTTGAACATCGTGAAGCTCGCAGCCCACAAGCCGTAGAGGACCGAAAAAAGCAGCAACGGGTCTTCAGGAGCCTCACCCAACACCTCTGCTCGCTCGATGAACGAGCGGGCCTGCTCGATTGCCGCCTTTGGTTCAGGTGCCGCGTAACCTTTGACGAGCATGAGGGCGGTTACGAGCGCAACTTGTAGCTTGATTTGCTCGCGACGTAACGCGGGCGTGGCGGGCAAAGTCGCAATCTGATCGAGGGCGCGGGTTAGCTGCGCCACGGCCTCTATCAATGCCGAGCGTGCCACCGACCGCTGTCCGGCCTTGCCCCAAAGGCCCGCCGCCTTCTCGATCAGCCCGGCCTCTGTGCAATGACGTGCGAGCAGTTCTGGTTGGCTCTCAGCAATCTCTGCGAACTGTCTTTCGAGGCTTTCAGCAATGCGCTCATGAAGCGCGCGTCGCGGCTCGCGCAGCAGCGTGCCATAGGCCGCGTCCTGTACAAGCGCGTGCTTAAACAGGTAGCTCGCATGCGGCGGCACGCCCTGCCGGAACAACAACCCGGCGTCGATGAGGCGGTCGAGCGCCGAATTGAGTTCCGGCTCCGGCTTGCGCACTACCGCAGCCAACAGCCCATGAGAGAACTCCCGCCCGATGGCCGCCCCGATCTGCGCCACCTCCTTGGCGGGACCGAGCCGGTCAAGCCGCGCCATCAATGAGGCGTGTAAGCTTGCAGGGACCGCTAGCGCCGGGGACGGAACCGCAGAAGCCATCCGCCGGGCCGCACCCTCGCTCTCCGCCTCCAACACCGCCTTCGTCATTTCCTCGACGAACAGGGGAATGCCGTCAGTGCGCTCTACTATCTCCGCCATCACATCAGCCGGTAGCTCCTTGTTCCCGACAAGGCGGTCGATGATGGTGGCCGCATCACGTTCTCAGCCGGTTGAGCGTCAAGCTGGTCACATGCGGCTGGCCTACCCACGGCGCGTTGAACTCCGGGCGAAAAGTTATGATGAGTAGCGCCGGAAGGGTCTTGATTCGATCCACGGCCCGACCGAACGCTTCCAAGCTCGTGGGATCGGTCCAATGTGCGTCCTCAAAGATCATCAGCACCGGCTGCTGGCTTACCAACCCCGCAAGTTGTGCGGTCAGGGCCTCCAGCGTTTTCTGTCTACGCTGCTGCGGGGCAAGGTCGAGTGTGTGGATAGCGTCCATCGTTTGGGAGGGACAGCATGTCGGCGAAAATCGCCGCGTCCTGCTTTGGGGTCGAGGTCTGCGCCAACAGCGCATCCAGCTTGTCGAGCTTCGCCTGCGCGGTGTCGTCGTGCGCCAGTGCAGCGGCACGTTCCATTTGGCCGATGATCGGATAAAACGCGCTGTCGGTGTGCTGCGGCGAGCAGAAATAGCGCAGGCGGGTGTGCGGCGCAAAAGCGAGTCGTTCCAGCAGTGCAGCCGTGAGCCGCGATTTGCCGATACCGGCCTCACCGGAAAGAAGCACCACTTGACCTTCACCGCTCTTTGTTTTCGACCAGCGCCGCAGCAGCAATTCGAATTCTTCTTCCCGTCCCACTAGGTTAGTCAGCCCGCTCGCGTGCAGAGCCTCGAAGCGGCCTTCAACTGAAGCCGGTCGCAGCGCGGCCCAAGCCCGCGCTGGCTCTGTGATGCCCTTGAGGTCTTTGGCTCCGAGGTCCTCAAACTCGAACAGATTGCCCAGTAACCGTCGCGTTCCGTCGGCAATGACTACACTGTTTGGTTCAGCAATGCCCTGCAGTCGCGCAGCGAGGTTCGGCGTCTCGCCGACGATGCCGCGTTCTTGTGCCTCACCCGATCCAATAAGGTCGCCAACCACGACAAGTCCGGTGGCAATGCCCACGCGAGTTTGAAGCGTAAAAGGCGATTTGAGCGCAATCACCGCCGCGACTAACTCTAGTCCCGCTCGCACCGCCCGTTCGGCGTCGTCCTCGTGTGCCTGCGGATACCCAAAATACACAAGGACCCCGTCGCCCATGTACTTGGCTACGAACCCGCCGAAGCGACCCACGGTCTCCGCGACGCAGTTCTGATAGGCCGAAATGACCTCGCGCAGGTCCTCTGGGTCCATGCGCGTAGAAAGGGCCGTCGGACCTACGAGGTCTGAGAACATCACCGTAACTTGGCGGCGCTCGGCGGTGTCCTTAGCAGACCTGTCGATTGTCGGGAGGGCGTCCGGTGGAGGTGCCTTCGCGCCAGCATCGGTGCATAAAGCGGCGATAGCTTCAAGGAGTATCCGGCGATGACCAACAGGACCAACGCCGATTTCCTTCAGGTCTCCTGTGTCAGGCTCGGAAGGACCCGTTCGTTAATCTCGTTCTCGCGGAATGCCGCCTCCTACCGTTCGAGGCTAAGGCTCCGCAGCTATTCCCCGAGGTCCATGAAAGCGCCCCTGCAACGCCAAATGCATATGATCGTCGAAGCGCAATAAGGTGTCCAGGCGCTTATACTTTACGGGTTCATCCTCGGGCATTCTTGGAACGAATGGAGTTTAGGGAGGCATTGGATGTCTGAGAGCCGACGCTTCCCGCCACCGTGGTCCGTCGTGGAACAGGAGTAGAAGGCGGTGGCAGCCTGTTGGCTGCCACCGCCGCCGGGTTATTTACCGGGCGGCTTGTATGCGCTACGAAGTTTAGCGGCCGTTTGCCGAACGTGGGTCACCTCCTCCTGCGTCATCAGACGGGTGAGTTTAACGTTGTGGACGGCACCGGCTGCCACGACCACGCCCGAAACCGCGGCTGCGACTGCAGGATCAGGCACGTCTAGGATCGCTAAGACGCCGGGGCCGTCTGCAGCGGTGCTATACATTGAAACCAATTTGCCACCTGCTCCTTCGAGCAGCTTTTTGATCACCTCTTGGCGATTGACTGTGGGATTTTCCATTATCCCGTTGAGAGCATGTGGTGTGTATTGTGCTGTGAAGCAGAAATGCATGGTGCCTTTCCTCCCGTTTGTAGTTCAATCAATTATGCTACATTCCGATCCGAGGGATTATCGCGGCCGTCAAGACGGTCTCAAGTTGTAAATTCCATCCACCGGAAAGGACGATGGCATCCTATCAAGGTGAACCATCATTCGCCAGAGTTGACGGCGTGCTTCGTCGTCAAGGAAAACAGCGGTCAGGCGCTTGGCTATTTCTATTTTGAGGATGAGCCGGGCCGACGAGCGGCGGCTTACACGCGACGGCGCAACGCTTGGCGGCGAACTTCGCCAAGCTGCCGGCTCGCGTCCGCTATGCCCCCGATAGCGGCGCAATTCCGCAGCGCAGCGAAATGACGCTGTGGGCCATGAGGAGACTCACGCACTGCAACATGATCGGAGCGGTTTTGAATTGATTGGTCAGGCGCGCAGTTCATCGAGCAGTGCCTTCGCCTCCTTCAGATCGAGCGTGTCGAAGCCTTCGCTGAACCAGCCGTAGACCGGAGCGAGAAGATCGCGGTCTCATCCCGATTACCTTGATCGCGGCGAGGCCGCGCCTTGCTCATCGCCGCCTGCAGTTCCCACACTTTGCTTGCTGCTGGCGTACGGCGGGCCGGGGAGAGTGCGCCATGCTGAGAGTGCTGCCCGCTGACAGAACGGACAGTCGCCGAGATGACATTTGAATCGATCTTTTACGCGCTACGGAATAGGCTTTAACAGATCTACCGAAGGAGGAAATTATGCAAATCAGATATTTGATCTGCGCGATAGTGTTGGCCGCCGCCGTACCCTCGATCGCGCTGGCGCAAAGCAAGCCGGTTAAAATAGGTGTGCTAAACGACCAGTCGTCGGTTTACGCCGACAGCCAAGGCATCGGATCGGTTATCGCCGCCCGGCTTGCCGTCGAAGATTACGCCAAGAACCTCGGACTCATCGTGGAGATCGTCTATGCCGATCACCAGAACAAGGTAGACATCGGGGCCAGCATCGCGCGTGACTGGTACACGAACCAAGGCGTTGACATGATTATCGACGTGCCGAACTCGTCCGTCGCTCTCGCCGTCAACTCGCTGGCCCGTGATTTCAATAAGGTGATGATTGGCTCAGGCGCCGGAACCGCAACCCTTACCGGCAAGGCGTGTTCGCCCAACACTGTGCATTGGACCTATGACACCTGGGAGCTGGGCAACGGATTCGCCAGAGCCATCTTTGAGCGTGGCGGCAAGAAATGGTATTTCATCTCCGCCGACTATCAGTTTGGCAAGGATCTCGAAGCGGCCGCCAGCGAGGGAGTCAAGAAGCTGGGTGGCCAAGTCGTGGGTGCAGTGCGTGCGCCAATCGGCACGTCCGATTTTTCTTCCTTTCTTATCGAGGCACAATCGTCCGGCGCTGACACTATTGCCCTCGCCAACGCCGGAGGAGATCTGTCAAACACGCTAAAGCAGGCGGCCGAGTACGGCTTGTCCAGCAAATTCAAGCTGCCCGGCTTCGTCTTTCAGATCAACAATGTGAAGGCGCTCGGACTCCAGGCGACGCAAGGCGTTTACGGTTTGATGCCGTTTTACTGGGACCAAAACGATGCCAGCCGTGCTTTCGCCAAGAGGTTTCAAGAGCTGCATCCGCACAAGATCATGCCCAACGATATGCAGGCCGGGGTCTATTCCGCAATGGTTCATTATCTGAAGGCGGTTGCCGCACTCAAGGATGCCGGCGACGGCCAGGCGGTGGTCGCCAAAATGAAGGAACTGCCGACCGACGATCCGCTTTTCGGCAGGGGTACGATCCGCATCGACGGCCGGAAGATTCATCCAGTCTACCTTTACGAGACAAAGAAGCCATCAGAGTCCAATGGCGAGTGGGATTATTTCAAGCTGGTCACGACGATTCCCGCCGAGCAGGCTTTCCGTCCCTTATCGGAAGGGGGCTGCTCGCTCGTCAAGGGATGAGCCGGCGCGGGCACTAACGCCGTTAAGGGCCGGGAACTTGCCCTCACGCAAATGCAAGTGCAGGGGTTTTTGGACTGCTGGTCAAGCGTGACGGCCGTTCGAGGCCAGCCTCGGCCATTCGCCAGCCTCAAGGGGGAGTCAGCGGCTGCCTCTGGTCAAATGGTCCCTGTTATGACTATGAGAAGAATATTCAGATAGCTTGATCGGCTCGGACAAGCGCGCCACGTGGGATTGTTGGCGGCGCCTTGTTGAGATTTTCAACGGCAAAGCCCGCAGCAGCCTTGTAGCCTGCCATGAACGCCGAGCGCTCCGCGGGCGGGATTACATCGTCGATGTTGTCGAATGTGCCGCCGCAACGTTCATCGACGATGTTGAGCAGTCCAAATGGCCCGGCGCCGCGATTACGCAGGATGAGCTGCGAGATAGGCCCGCATAGCTTGTCATCGTATGCGGCAAGCGCCTCCTGCGTGACCCCGTGCTCGACCATTGCGGCCCCCAGAATACGGGCATCGACGATGGCTTGGCTCCCGCCGTTGGAACCTGTTGGATACATGGCATGAGCGGCATCGCCAAGCAGCGCCACCGGACCGTCCCGCCAAGTGGACACGGGATCGCGGTCGATCATAGGGTTTTCAAACACGCTGTCTGCTTGCCTGATTAAGGCGGGTACATCGAGCCAGTCCCAGATCCAGTTCTCAAAATGGTGGACGAAGTCATTGATGCTCACCTCCCGGAACCAGCCGCGTTGCCTCCAGCCCTCGGTATTGTCCATCGTCACCTCGGCGATCCAGTTGATCATCGATAGGCCCGTCTGGGGATCGGGATGGGAGATCGGATAAAAGACGATCCTTTGGCGGTGCGTGCCTAGACCGATGAAGGAGGAGCCGGTTCGTATCGGCTTCGCCCAGGTCGTGCCGCGCCACATGATCGCGCCGCCCCAGTGGATCGGTGGCTGAGTGGGGTGCATCTGCGCCCTGACCGCAGAGTGGATGCCGTCAGCGCCAATGAGCAACGAGCCGGTCGCCTCAGCGGTCGAGCCATCGGCGTGTTCGATGAGCGCGCTGACGCTCCCGTCGGGATTCTTTCGATAACCGGTTATACGGCTCCCAAGTCTGAACGCCTCCGGTCCGATCCGCTCCACCACTTTTTCATGCAGCAGCATGTGGAACTGGCCACGATGAACAGCATATTGCGGCAAGTTGTAGCCAGCCAGGAGCCCGCGGGGCTCGGAATAAATGTCATTGCCGTTAAGTCCGACCAGCGCCCATTCTTTTGCGGGCAAGCCAACCCGGTCGAGATCCTGAAGGGCGATGCCGAGGTCATAGAGTTCTCGCACGGCATTGGGTTGCAGATTGATGCCGACACCGAGCGGGCGCATGTCCCGTACCGATTCGAAGACAATGCAGGGCACGCCAATCTGGTGGAGCGTCAGGGCTATCGCCAATCCGCCAATGCCGCCGCCGGCGATGATCACAAGATTGTCCGTCATAGGCAGGGCTCGGTCTAGAAGCGGATAAATTCACTATCTGTTGGATGCCACTGGAGCAAGCCGCCTTTGCGCTTCGCGTCGCCGAGGTCCGCACGAGCAAACATGCGGATGTCCGATCGGGACACAAACTCCCGCGCCGATCGCGGGCTGCCGCGACCGAAGTTCCCCCGATAGCTGCCGCCCGGGCGCATGAGTAGGGTGGCCGCACCGGGCCAAAAGCAGAAGTCACGCGATTGCGTCCTGGCATGCGGAGGCATTTCAGCAGGCCGGGGTCACTCACAGCGCTATCTTGGTTGCGTCGCGCCGATCAGTGCAAGGATGACAAGCCCGATCCCGGCGATTTGGACCAGCGTCAGCGCTTGACCGAGCACAACGACGCCAAGACCGGCAGATATCACCGCATCGGCGTAGGAAAAGAGCGACGTGCGCACCGGTCCGATCATTGATATGGCAATGAAAAAGGCAATCATTGCGAAAGCATACAGAGCGGCAGCGGCTAGGAAACCAATCCACCCCGAAGTCGTCTGTGGTAGCGCGAAGTCTTGACTCGCGGCACAGAGTATCAACAACAGAACACTGGCGGCCGCCGCCATGTAGAGGGTCACGGGCCGTGCATCGCCCTTGCCAAATACGCGGCTCGAAACAACGATTACAACGGCTAATCCGATAGCGGCAAAAAAAGCCAATACCACACCCTCGACGTTGAGGTTGCCGCCCCGTACGTCGAGTGCCAACGCCAGCCCGGCAAGAGCGAGCACAATCGCCGCAGCGGTTTTCCAGGAAAATTTTTCCCAACCAAAGCTGGCGACGATCACGGTGGCCATCAGGGGGAACAAATAGAAAATCAGTATCGCCAAAGCGAAGGGAATCAGAACTGAACGATCTGAGCAGCGCCCAAGTATAGAGCGCAGTGATAACCCCGAGCGCGGTGGCAGCAAATGCGTCGCGCTTCGGAAGAACCAGCGAGACGCCGCTGACGCTCAACCAAACGATCAGGGCAGCCGTTGGCACAAGAAACCGCATCGCTGCGACAGTGAGTGGGTTACTGCCGCCCTGATAGGCCACGCTCGCCGAGGTATTGGCCAGCGCAAAGCCAGCGGCCGCAGCTAATGCAACGGCGATACCGACCCACGCGCGCGGATGAGAAATCGTGTTGATTGCAGACATCGCCGATTTCCCCCCAATGCATTCGGCCAGTCTTTTAGCTCTTTCCGGCCTTTTTTATAAGTCGTGCATCCGGCGGCGCACTTACGCCGCACCTTCTGCGGGCTACGCTACACACAACGGTGTCAGGTCAGAAATCGAAATTTGCGGGAATGTAGCGGCTCCCAAGGAGGATTGGCACGATCGGGAAAGCCCCAAGGTCACTTATGACGCTCCAAGCCGCTTAATGGCCCTGCATAACGCCTACCGACGGCACCGCTCCAATCGAAACGCAAACCATCGCAAAAAAATCTGTCTCGACTGCTGCAATCCACACCCCACCGCCGAAGTGGGGTCATAAGCGGACATTCAGGAACCTCTCCGGCCGCTCCATTCTTGGGCAGAGGATGAAATCCACAGCACGGTTTTCCGCTTCCGCGTCGCATAGATTTCAAGCTAGATGTCTAAGCGAATGCTTATCTAACCACTTGAAGGGGCAATGAATTGAACTTCCAGAAAGCGACTGCAGAAGCAATTGGGACCTTTTGGCTGACATTTGGCGGGTGTGGTAGCGCCGTCATCGCGGCAGGCTTCCCCCACGTGGGCATTGGCCTCGTCGGCGTCTCAATCGCCTTCGGCCTCACCCTTTTGACGATGGCTTATGCCATCGGCCACATCTCCGGTTGCCACATCAATCCCGCCGTGACCGTGGGGCTGGTGGCGGGCGGCAGATTTCCGGTGTCCGAGGCGGTGCCTTACATCATCGCCCAGGTCGTCGGCGGCATTGCCGCAGCGGCCCTCCTCTACCTGATTGCGAGCGGTGCGCCGGGCTTCGATGCCACGGCCGGCTTCGCATCGAACGGCTATGGCGACCACTCACCGGGTCATTACAGCCTATTGGCGTGCGCCGTGATGGAAGTGGTGATGACGATGATGTTCCTCTTCATCATCATGGGCTCGACGCACGGCAGTGCACCGGTCGGCTTTGCGCCGATCGCAATCGGACTGGGACTGACGCTCATCCATCTGGTCAGCATCCCGGTTACCAACACCTCGGTCAATCCGGCGCGCAGCATCGGCCCGGCGCTGTTTCAGGGCAGTTGGGCGATCAGCCAGCTATGGCTGTTCATCGTTGCCCCGCTCGTCGGCGGCATCCTCGGCGGCCTGATCTACCGGGTGCTGTGCCCGCAACGCGACACGACGCCGGTGAGAGGCGACAAGGCCTGACCATCGCGACAAGCTTCACATATGCGGGGGCGTCTTCAGCAAGACGCGCCCCGACCCCTTCATAGAGACCCAGACGTCCTGGGCCGTGCGTTCGAACGCGCATCGGCCGTGTCCGCTATACCCCCGTTCGCGACCAAGTCGGTGCAGGCGCCGAGCGCCGGTTTGGGTCTTAAGGAGACATCACATTCTCTTCGGCGCTCTGAAACTTGATCCAACGCAATAGTGCCGTCGACCAGGCGTGCCAGCCTTGAAAAAACTGAAGATTGGAGCATTACCGATGCATCGAGCCATATGGCTTGCCCTTGTGGCGTGCAGCCTCGCGTGCGTGAGCACCTTGGCATATGCGCAGCAGACAAAGCCCAACATCGTGATCATCTTGGCAGATGATCTCGGTAATGCGGATCTCGGCTATCGCGGCAGCGACATCAAGACTCCCAACATCGACAAGCTTGCGAACGAAGGTGTCCGGCTGGAGTCGTTCTACGGTATGCCGGTCTGCACGCCGTCGCGGGCGGAGCTGATGACCGGCCGCTATGCTATGCGCTACGGCCTGCAGACGCTGGTGATATTTCCTAGTCACCCCTATGGGCTGCCGACCGACGAGCGCACTCTCCCGCAGGCCTTGAAGGAGGCTGGCTATCAGACCGCAATGGTCGGTAAGTGGCATCTCGGCCACGCCGACCGAAAATACTGGCCGCAGAACCGCGGCTTCGATCATTTCTACGGCAACCTGATCGGCGAGGTAGACTATTTCACCAAGGAACGAGGCGGGATCATCGACTGGCAGCGGGACGGCAGGTTCCTGAAAGAAAGCGGCTACTTCACTACCTTGATCGGGAACGAGGCCGTCGACATCATCAAGGAGCATGACACCGCAAAGCCGCTGTTCCTCTATGTGGCATCGCTGGCGCCCCACGCGCCGTATCAGGCCCCGCAGAAGGACGTCGACGCCTACAAAAACGCGGCCGGTGACCTGCATCGGCATACCTATGCGGCAATGATCACCGATCTGGACACCCAGGTCGGACGGATCGTCGCCGCGCTGAAGCAGAAGAACATGCTCGACAACACCCTAATTATCTTCACTAGCGACAACGGCGGCGCCACCAGTGCGCTGTTTGCGACCGGGGCACGTTCCCCCGAAGAGCGCGAGCAAAGTGGTGGCGTCGAGCTTGGTGCAAAAACTCCCGCCTCGAACGGCGACCTCCGCGGCGGCAAGGGATCACTGCACGAAGGCGGCGTGCGGGTGCCGACTGTGTTTTATTGGCGAGGCAAACTGAAGCCAGCGGTTGTCAATGCGCCGGCCGGCATGGTGGACGTGATGCCGACGGTTCTGACGCTTGCCGGCGCCAAGGGTAGCCCGGACCATCCGTTCGATGGCAAGGATATCTGGCCGATGGTGGCAGAGGGAAAGCCCTCCCCTCATGAAGACTACCTGATCAATGTCGAACCGTTCCGCGGCGCCGTCCGCAAGGGCGACTGGAAGCTGGTCAAGATCGCGCTTTTGCCGGGACGCACCGAGTTGTTCGATCTGGCGAAGGATCCAGGCGAGAAGAACAATGTCGCCGATCAGTTTCCCGAGATCGTGAACGACTTGTCTGCGCGACTTCTAACTTACGCCAGGGAGCAGAAGCCGAGCTTATGGATCAAGGTGCAGCCCACCTTCCTCGGCGCGCAGGGTAAGACAATCTTCGATCCGGATTTTGACATAGACGACAGCGGTCTACCGCACGAGAAGGTGCTACTTCCCAAGTGATCGAATAGGACACTAAATGAGCGCCTTGGGTCACAAGCAGACGTGGCGACGCTTTCGCGTCATGTCCGCTTCACCCCCTTAATAGCGGACGTTCCGTGCGTACGGACCACGCGGACGAGGACGACAAATGGTATGCCCCGCCAAGGTGCCGAGAGCGGTGCCTGGCGCGTTCTTTGTTGGCGGGCCGTTCCTTTGGGCGATTTGCGCGCGCCGACCGGTCCACGGCAGATGGCGCTCTATCCCCAAAAGCGGAGAAGCCCGATACCGGCCGAGCGCGGAGGACGGGAAGTCCCAGGCTTTGAAGCGATTATTTCGCGAAACGTCTTGCGCAAATAAAATATGAGCCATTTGCCATTAATGCGGGCCCGGTAGTGCTACTGTCAGGCGGATACTACCAAATGGGGCGAAGAATTATGAGCAAGTTTAGGATTAGAACGTTCGTCTGGTGCCTGGCGCTCGCTGGGATGTTGGTCGCGCCGGTTTCTCAGGCGCAAGTAGGGTTGAACATGTCGCTAGTGACATGCTCGCAATATCTTGCCTTGCCCCCGGAGCAATCGCGCATTTTCTCCGCCTGGATGAGCGGCTGGTTCAACCAGAAAATGGGTTATACCTATGTCAATCTTCAGGCCTATGAGCGAAACGTGGCAAACGTCACAACGTGGTGCACCACCAATCCGGGTGAATTGGTCATGACCGGCCTGCAGCGTGCAACCGCCAAATAAATGAGGACTCCATGACGACGCATAGAAGGTTGTTACGCTATACGATTCTCGCTGCCGCCTTTGTGTTCGCTAGTGGGTATGGCGCTGCAAAGGCGCAGGTCATAATCGAAATGTCGGTGCTCAAATGCAAGGACTACATGGAAGCGCCACCCGAGCGTCAGGAGCTCATTGCGGCCTGGATGAGCGGCTATTTCAACTCGGCGAGGAATATGCCGACTGTAGATTTTGGTAGGTTCGCTACCAACAAAAGGTTGGTCGAAAAATATTGTAAGCCGCGCAAGAACGAGAACCTTATGAACGCCATTCGTAAGGTAGCATTCTAACGCGCCGCACGACTTGCCAAAATAAGGCTCCAATCACCGGGCGCTGGTTGCCACCCTTTTCGGGCAAATCTCAAAGAAGGAAAATTTAGCATGGGACTGGCCAGAACAATCTGGCTCGGTTTGCTGGCCTCGCTTGCCGCTTTGACAATGGCAAGCGCACCCGCGGCCGCGCAGCAACAGCAGAAACCCAACATCGTCGTCATCATGGGCGACGACATCGGCATGTGGAATATCGGGGCCTATCACCGCGGCATGATGGCGGGCCGGACGCCCAACCTCGACAAGATCGCCAAGGAGGGCATGCTTTTCACCGACTACTATGCCGAGGCAAGCTGCACGGCGGGCCGGGCGAACTTCATCACTGGCGAGTTGCCGATCCGCACCGGCATGACCACGGTCGGCCAGGCCGGCGCCGCGATCGGCCTGCCGGCCGAGGCGGTGACCATCGCGACGATCCTGAAATCGATGGGCTACGCTACCGGCCAGTTCGGCAAGAACCACCTGGGCGACAAGAACGAATTTCTGCCGACCGTGCACGGCTTCGATGAATTCTTCGGCTATCTGTATCACCTTGATGCGATGGAAGACCCGGCGCATCCGAACTATCCGCAGAACCTGTTGAACGTCGTCGGCCCGCGTAACATGGTGCACAGCTGGGCCACCGACGTCGACGATCAGACCGAGATGCCCCGCTGGGGCAAGATTGGCAAGCAGCGGATCGAGGATGCCGGTCCACTCTATCCCAAACGCATGGAAACGGTGGACGACGAGATTCGCGACTTGGCCATCGGTTTCATGGACAAAGCCAAAAAGGACAACAAGCCGTTCTTTGTCTGGCTCAACCCGACGCGCATGCACATCGTCACGCATCTGTCGCCCAAATACGAAGCGATGCGCAATGCCGAGAACGGCTGGTCGGAACAAGAAGCCGGGATGGCACAGCTCGACGACATCGTCGGTTCGGTGATGCAGAAGCTCAAGGACATGGACGTCGACAACAACACCATCGTGGTGTTCACCACCGACAACGGCACCGAACTGTTCACCTGGCCTGACGGCGGCCAGACGCCGTTTGCGCAATCCAAGGGAACAGTGCTGGAAGGCGGCTTCCGCGTCCCGGCGCTGCTACGCTGGCCCGGCCATGCGCCGGCCGATTCCGTACAGAACGGCATCTTCTCCGGCCTCGACTGGCTGCCGACCTTCGTGGCCGCGGCCGGCAATCCGAACATCACCGATGAACTGCTGAAGGGGAAGACCATCGGCGACCGAACCTATAAGAACCACCTGGACGGTTATAACCAGCTGGACGCCATCACCGGCAAGGGTCCGTCCGTGCGCCACGAGATTTTCTATCTCGGCGAAAGCACGGTCGGTGCGGTGCGCATCGACGACTATAAGTTCCGCTTTATCGACCAGCCGCAAGGCTGGCTGGGCGAAAAGACCCACCCGGACGTGCCCTACATCACCAACCTGCGGCTCGACCCGTTCGAGCGCGCGGGCTGGCCGAACAACGGCACGAAAGAAGGAGCGCAGCAATACTTCGACTGGTTCAAGTACCAGTTCTGGCGCTTCGTTTTCGTCCAGGATGTCGTCGGAAAGGAACTCCAAACTTTCCTGGATTTTCCCCCGATGCAGCGCGGCGCGAGCTTTAACCTCGACGCCATCAAGGCTGAGATGTCTAAACGGATGCAGGAAGCTGCGGCGGCGGCCAAAGGTACGGGCCAATAAGTCCAAACTGTCATCACGACTGGCGGCTTAAATCGGGTCGCCAGTCGTTACAGCATTCTTTGTGAAAGGTGCTGGGACGACATTCAAACCCACGCCGACAATCCAGGCGGAGAACCTAATCAACCTCGGGGTCAGTGGGTCTTAGTGGATTTTGACGATTGACAGCATGACCAAATCTGACATTCGGGCAGTGTCCTTTTTTGCCAGTTACTCCGCCAGACCCGCCTTGCGAAGGCCATCGGTAAACTTATCGGCGTCGGCCGGATTTTTAAAAGGCAAACGACCGAAATGATCCATGTGAGAGTATCGAGGATTGATCTCTTTAAGCTCCCGCCAAATCTGGCGAGCTTCCTCCACGCGGCCCAAGTGGCCCAACGCCGACGCAAGGAATGAACGCGACAAATCCGTACTCGGAGTCATCGCGATACGGTCCTTAAATATGACCGCAGCGGTCTCGTAATTGCCCGCCACGAAATAAGCAGTGCCAAGGAAATGTCTGTAAAGCTGCTGGACCGGGTCGAGGCGAATCGCCTTTTCGATGTAGGGGATCGCCTCGGCCGGCTCTCCCGTATAGATGTAGGCCAAGCCCCGAGCATTGATCGCGAGCGCGTAGTTTGGATTAAGCGACAAGGCCCTGTCGGCCTCATCGGCCGATCGCTCATGATCCCTCTTCCAAATGTAAACTACGGCCGCGACGTAATGTGCGAAAGCATCCTTATCGTCTTTAGCGATCGAGACGTTGACCAAACGCTCGGCCTCATCCAATGATTTTTCTGACGTATCACTCCAATGGTTCTGATAATCCAAACCGTACGCCATGCCCAGGCCCGCGTACGGTGCGGCATAGTTCGGATCGAACTCAATGGCACGCCGAAAACAGGCGGTCGATTGCTCGAATGTCTCACGATCCCTTTTGTTTGCAAACAGCAACTCGCGGCCCCTCAGAAAAAAGTCATGAGCAGCCGCGTTCGTCGTGCCGTTGCTAACGATCAGTGCTTTTTCGCCCTCGCTTAGCTTAATCTTGAGCGCGGCAATGATCTCCCGGGTAAGTTCATCCTGCACGGCAAAGATGTCGGTAAGATCACGATCGAACCGGTCGGCCCAGATGTGCGCGCCGCTCGTAGCATCGATGAGTTGGCCGGTGACGCGGACCCGGTTGCCCGCCTTACGCACGCTACCTTCCAGCACATAGTGCACACCGAGGTCGCGACCGACCTGCTTCACGTCGATCGGCTTGCCCTTGTAGGTAAAGCTCGAGTTGCGCGCGATTACGTGTAGTTCCGACAGCTTAGAAAGATCGGTGATGATGTCCTCGCTGATGCCATCGGAAAAATACTCCTGCTCGGGGTCACCGCTCATATTGTTGAAGGCGAGGACGGCGATGGAAGGCTTGTCAGGCAGCGCAAGCGTCGGTCGCGGCACCTTGGACGCGGCGGCCGGCTTCGGGGTCAGTCGATAGACGCGCACCGGACGCGCGATGTTCTTGAGGCTCTGCTCGCCGAGATCGGAGAACAAGGCCTCCACCCGACCGTCCACCTGTTGGTAGACGACGTCCGAAATGCATATGCCGCCAGGCTCCGAAATACCTTCAAGGCGCGCTGCTACATTGACCCCATCGCCAAAGATATCGTCGCCATCCACGATAATGTCGCCTACATTGATGCCAATGCGAAACTCGATTTTCTTGCCCGGCGGCACATCGGCATGTAGTTCCGGCATCGCGCGCTGAATGTCGATGGCGCATCGAACCGCGTCGACTGTGCTTGCAAACTCTATCAACGCGCCGTCGCCAGTGGTCTTGAAGATGCGGCCGTGATACTCCGCGATCTTTGGATCGATGAGGGATTTGCGCAGGGATTTGAGTGCAGCGAGCGTGCCCTCTTCATCGCCGCCCATCAGGCGACTGTAGCCTACGACGTCAGTCGCGAGGATTGCGGCAAGCCGTCGTTCGGCACGCGCTTCAGCCATAAAATACCCCAAACCGAGAGTGATTGCGGCCGGAGTTTATGATCGCGGGTGGGACTTTTGCAATGCGGCATGGATGGCGCCGGAACGGCGATATGGGTCATGAACCGCCGCGCCGGTCACCGGCCGGCGTGGCCGGTGTTCCGCCGATACCTGCCGCCTGGGCGGATGGGTGGTGCGACCGAAATGGGCCAGGAACGGACTGGTGCGGCACAGCATGATCGAGGCAAAAGAACAACGGCCTTTACGGCAGTCCCTCCGAAATCCCATCAGATATTTCGCTTATCAATAACGGCCGTTACATACCTCCCATCGGCCGGACGTACATGACTTCTATGGATGATTGCGGAATTTGAAGATGCGGATGGTTTTCGAAGGCTTTCGCTGCGGCTTCATGCGATTTCAGCCTCCACGAAGGAATACAAAATAATATCATTTTTGATGTCGGACACGCCGCTGGCGGTGACGCGTTTGGTCTTTCCTCCAGCCTCGGTGATGAGAATCATTTCCGCATGATCAGTCATCCATTTCCCCCACGCCGCTTGCATTTTTTGCTCCGCCGTCTTTCTATTTTCCGGGTCGGTCTTGGCCCAATCCGCCATCACGGAGGCCGGAACGAGGCGGAGAGCGACGAATTTTTTCATATTTGAACCATCATGAGTTTTCCTTTCGTTTGGCTGTACTTGGCTTGTTGAACGTGCCTTCGACAACGTTCAGAGCGCAGCGGCGGCGTAAGCTCGGTTTCATTCTTAGCGATGTAAGTGTAGCCTTCGTAGCCAGAGCGCGTGAACAACGAGGGCCGCCATGGCGACGCGACGAAGGTTTCTGCAAGCCGCCGGGTTGGCCGGAGCGCTCTCGACCCAACAGGTCGCGCGTGCCGAGCGGGCGTCCAACACACTGCCGGGCTTGTCACAGGCGCCCAACATCATAGTCCTTATGACAGACCAGGAACGCTACCACACCCATTGGCCGGCGGGCTGGGTGAAGGCCAACCTGCCGGCATTCGTGCGCCTGCAGCGGTACGGACTGACGTTCCACCGCGCCTATACTGCCGCCAGCGAGTGCTCGCCCAGCCGCGCCGTGATGATGACCAGCGAGTTTGCACCGATGAACCGGGTCGCACGAACTTTCTTGTGGCCCGGTCTTCCGCCGGCGCGGCAACGCGCCAATATCGGTTCCCTGTTACGCGATCGTGCCGGCTATCACGTCGCGTGGAAGGGCAAGTGGCACTTGAGTTTCGCTCAGAATGCCAAGCTGGGGTCGGGCGGCGAGGAGTGGACGGCCGCCGATATCGCGCACATGGAGAGCAAATACGGCCTGGCAGAGTGGAATCCGCCGGATGCCGGGAACGCCATCCAGGAGCGGCAGCCCAGGTGCTCGGCTATTTCAACGGGCTGGCCACGCTCGGTGGCGGTGCGCCGAATAACGACGGGCGTTATGTCAGCGGCGTCACCCCGGGTGCCTCTGGGCAGACGCCTGGTGTCGGCGGCGAAAGCGTGGTCGATTTTATCTCGCGCGCCAGCATGCTCGGTCGTCCGTTTTGCCTGTTCGTCTCGCTGGTCAACCCGCACGACATCGGCTTCTTTCCGGATGGTTGGCAGGATGGCGGCTACCGGCGGGAGGATTTTGCGGGGCTCGGCATTAACCTGCCGCCCAACTTTGCCGACGATCTTGCGACCAAGCCCAAGATACAACGCGAGGCCCGCGCCGCATTCGACAAGTCGGCGCCGCTCCGGGATTTGGATGCGCAACGGGATTACGTCAATTTCTACGCCTATCTTCACAAGGTCGTCGACCGGCGCATCATGACGATTCTCGACGCACTCGACGCGCATGGCCTGACCGAGCGAACCATCGTGTTCCGGCTCGCCGATCATGGCGAACTCGGTCTGTCGCACGGGATGAGGGAGAAGAGCTACAGCGCCTACGAAGAGATAATCCATATCCCGCTGGTCGTGTCCAATCCGCTCTTGTTTCCAGAGCCGTGAAACGCAGGCCTTATACTCCCACCTCGATCTCTTGCCGACACTCGCAGAGCTGGCCGGGGTGCCGAACGCGGCATCACATGGGCTTGGCCGCAGCATGGTGCCAGTACTGCGTGATCCGTCGGCGAGCGTGCAGGATTCCGTCCTGTTCTCGTATGACGACGTATTCGGATTGCCCGCCGGCACCGCCGGCGCGAACCTGCGCGCGCTTCGCGAGCGGGACTGGACCTATGCGGTTTATTTCGGCATCGACGGCAGCGGCATCGAATACGAACTTTACGATCTAGCAACCGATTCGCTGCAGCTGAAGAATTTGCTGCACGGTTCGCCGTCGGCAGACGTGCGTTCCGAATGGGCGCGGTTGCACGACGCGCTGACGCGGAAGCTGGTTGATGCCGCCAATCTTCCTGTAAGCTTTCCCTGGCCAATTGCTCCGGCCGCCTGAGCGCGTCGGCAATCGCCTGGCGGCGACGGCCGGTGCCCGCACGGCCGCACCACCGGACAACCGCTCCGCCATTCTCCTCATCCGGCCACAGTCGACGGGTATGGCACGAAGCAATGACCTGGACGCATTTGCAGCAGGTCCAGCGGCTCGCCACGTCGGGGGCGCGTGGGGTGGCGCCGTTCGTCGAAAGCGGCCGATTGTTCCTGGTCGTACCGCAGCTGGCCAAAGACCTGCCGGGGCAGTCCGCTGACATGAACGGAGGCAATAGTGACGTCGATACCATCGTCTACGAATGGCGGAACGGCCGTTTCATCGAATACCAAAGATTGCCGTCCCACGGCGCCGAAGATGCGGAATTCTTCCGCATCGGCGACCGTGTCTTTCTGGCGATCGCGTGCATCCGCGCGGGGCGCGGTCCTTATTTTATGAACACTCGATCGCTGCTGTACGAATGGCGTGAGGACCGGTTCGTTGCTTTCCAGCAATTTGCGTCCTTTGCCGCAAAGCAGTGGCGACATTTCATCATTGGCGACCGGCATTTTCTTGCGCTCGCGCAGGGCGTATCGATCGAAGGTGCGGAGCACCAGGATTTCGACCATCTTTGAGTGGACGGGCGGCCGCTTCGAACCGTTCCAGACGGTTCCCTCGGCGTGGGCCTACAATTGGGAATTCTTCGAGCTCGCGGGTGTGCCCTATCTCGCCTTGGCGGATCACGCCCGCAGCTCCGTGGTCCACCGCTGGAACGGTCGCGCCGGCACACCCGTGCCGCAAGAGGGCGCAATCGCCAGAACCAATGCCTCGCCGTTCCACGATAGGCAATTTAGCATATCGGCGTACCCGGCGCCGGACTGAACTTGATCACTGTTTCTTCGGCGCAAATTCCCTGTCCGGCAAAAATAATTCCCTGTTCGTTGACTAGGGAATTTTCCGCTAAGCCCCTTTGCAACCGGGCGAATAAACCCGGTGAAATCGCGGCTCTGGCCAAAAAACGCGACAATCCCTGTTTATTTCCCCGTTAACAGGGAATCTGCGGGAGAGACCGGTTCGACTCAGACTGCGTCCGCCACCACGCATTCGTGCGCTAGCAGAGATGTGGGAGGCGCCCCTCGATTGCGGTAACAAAGCTTTCGGGCCGGATGGAAAGCGACCGGCCGTCAACCGGCGTACGACTTCTCAGCAGCCGCCGAAAATCGCTATCATCCGCATCAAGTTCAGCATTCATCTGGGGATGCGGCTCAAACCATCGCCAAAGCCTTTGCTCGGCTGATTGAACCTGTCCTATGCTGAAATCTACTTATTTGGATGTTCTGATCCCTAACGTGGGGTGACGGTCATGCGGTCCATTTGCTCAATCGCATGCTTTCTGCTCGCCGCTCTCAGCGTCGCTGTGCAACCGGCCGCCGCCGAAGCGCGGCAAATTACGGTTGCCGCCAAGGCAGCCGTGTCCTCCGAAGACCGCGCCGCCTGTCTAGACGGCCCCTTCGACGACAAGGTCGCCGAATGTACGCGGCTGATCGAGTTCGGGGCAGGTTTCGGGCGCGGACCTGGTGCGGGCCCATTTGCGGCGCGGGCTGATGTATGCGCTGTTCGCGGGGGACTGTGAGCGCGGCATCGCCGATTACAGCGAGATGGTTCGCCTTGATGAGCGCAACGCAACCGGCTTCGCGCTGCGCGGCAGCTGCCAGATCAGCACCGGCAATCTCGATCGCGCACTCGCCGATCTCAACCGGGCGCAGCAGCTCAATCCCAAGGAATTCAATGTGCACAACGGCTTCGGTCGCTATTACATCGCCAAGGGCGATTACGATCGGGCGATTGCCGAATTGACCCAGGCGATCGGTATCAATTCACAGGTGCCGGCCGGCCACCGCAACCGCGGCCTTGCCTACGAGGGTAAGGGCGATCTCATCAAGGCGCTCGCCGATTTTCGCCAGGCCCTGAGTGTCAATTCCGACCAGCGGCAAAAGCCGGTGCGGGATGCCGCGGAAGGGATCAAGCGCATCGAGCGGAAGATTGCCGCAATCGGCGCGGCCGACTGGGGCGTGTGTTTCAATGGACCGAACGGTGAGCAGAGGATTGCCGCCTGCGGGCGTTTGATCGCTTCCGGGAAGCTCGGCAACGGCGACCTTGCACAAGCCCACTTTCTGCGCGCTGTGAACATGATCGTCATCAGAGCGGAACTCGATCAGTCCCTTGCGGATCTCAATGAAGCAATCCGGCTCGACCCCAGCCAGGCCCCCGCCCATGCCATCAGAGCCGCCCGTTTCATCCGGACCGGCAACCTTGACCGCGCGCTCGCGGATTTGAACGAGGCCGAGCGGCTCAATCCCAACAGCGGCACGGTGCACAACGATTTTGGTCTCTATTACATCGCGATCGGCGACTACGATCGTGCGCTGGTGGAGTTCAACGAGTTGCTGCGGCTCTCTCCGCAGTACCTCTACGCTTACAAGAATCGTGCGGTGACCTATGAGCACAAGGGCGAGCTCGCCGCCGCGCTCGCCGATTTTCGCACCGCGCTCAGCATGGACGCGGCAAAGAAGGAGATCGGCGGCAAGGAGGCCGCGGAAGGCATCGCGCGCATCGAAGCGCGGCTTGCAGCAGCGCAGAGCACTTCAGCTTCGGCGGCAGCCCTGCCTTCGATTGCAATCGTGCCAGGCCGGCGCGTCGCGCTGGTGATTGGCAACGACAAATACGAAAATGTCCCGCAACTGAAGAGGGCAGTCAACGATGCCCGCGCCGTCGCCGACCACCTCGGCAAGCTCGGCTTCGAGGTGATCACCGTAGAGAACGGCAATCGCCGCACCATGAGCGAGAAGTTGACAGAGCTTGCCGGCAAGCTCGGCCGCGGCGACACCGCGTTTTTCTTCTTCGCCGGGCACGGCATCGCCGTCAAGGACGGCAACTATCTGTTGCCGACCGACACGCCGGACATCAACGAAGACCAGGAAGCGATGGTGACGCGCGAGGCGATCGGCGCGGACTCGATCGTCGAAGCCCTGCAGGAGCGCGGCACCCGCGTCATCGTTATGGTGCTCGATGCCTGCCGCGATAACCCCTTCAAGAAAGCCGGCACCCGAGGGGTCGGCGGCAAAAGCGGGCTCGGTGAGATGCGCGCGCCGGAGGGGGTCTTCGTACTGTACTCGGCGGGATTTGGCCAGACCGCGCTCGATCGCTTGTCGGACAAGGACGCCAGCGCAAATTCCGTGTTCACCCGTACCTTTGCGAGCTTGCTCGACCGACCGGGGATCACTCTGCAGGAAATAGCAAAAATCACGCAGAGCGAGGTGAAGAAGCTTTCCGCAAGCGTCAACCATACGCAGATGCCGGCCTACTACGATCAGATCGATGGCGCGTTGGCGCTACGCTGAAATGATTTGGATCGTTTCGTTACCTGGCCATGCGTGTTCGCAATTAATCATTGCTGGTCGGGGGGAGAGTGGGGCAGGCGCTTACGTCTATTTTGTTGCAAGTAGACCTCTGGCGAAAACTTGAGACTGATAGGCCTGTCCCGCCGGGCTCTTTTGAGACTGCCACTCTGGCTGCCAGCCATTCATTTTGAGTTCATCTGAACGACAATAAGGTTCGAGTTCTCAAAGGGAGGTTGAACATGCTGAGACTTTCGCGGTAGCGCTGCTTGCAATTTCGATGTCCGCTGGATTGGCCCAAGCTAAAGGCATGGGGCATTTGCGTAAGATTCCAGGCCGTGCCTTGGGCCAACCGGCTGCGGCGACATGCGCTTGCGGTACCACAGCTAAACACCGTCCGTTGCTGTGTCACAAGGGACAATGGTGCCACCCCTCCCAGGCCTGCACGTCGTAAAAGACATCTACAGCGCAAGATTTCTATGCGTGACCCTGAGCCTCAGTGGCGGGCAGCCGTTCGAGGCTCTTTTCTTTTGGCTGCCGGCCGAGCTAAGTGCCATGCGCCGAGCCTCAAAACGCTACGCGGTCAATTAGCGTGGCATCGTCGGCCGGTGGCTTCGACTTCTGGAAATCGTCGAATAAATCTGCAATCGCGACGCCGTTGGCATCCTGAAGGGGCGTACAGCGTGCATTGAGAACCCCGGGCGGTTTTTCGCGCCCGGGGTCCCTGAGCTAGCGCTCATTCTAGGCGAGCGTACCGCGCGAGGTCATCGGGGGATGGGGCGCTGCGGTTAGCTTCATAACGAGCGGCAAACATCTTGTCGGGGATGGGGTGCCGCAGGTTGCCTGATGGATAAGTTATGGGGCATCGGGCCGTCACACGCCATTGTGCGTAAGGACGAAGGGACCTGTACTTCGGTATAGCGTGAGTTCACCCCATCTTACGTGCGCCGAACGCGATTTGATAAACGCCGCCAAGAAATAGCAATACGAGCACGGCGGTTGATCCCCAGGCGTTCGCATTAAGCCAGCCCTGCGTCGCTCCCCAAACATTCAAAATGATGTTCGCCGCTAGACCAACAAGGCTGGCAATTAGAACGCCGCGCACCGCTTTCCACTCCTGGAAATTCCGTGCAAACCACACGATCAACCCCCAGGCCAAAACTGCCGCGCCGCAGAACCGCAAATACAAAACGGCGCGGGGCTCTGCGAAATCGCTGAACAACAAGGACGCTTGTACCGGGATGAATAGAAAGCCTATCGCGTACACGATCGCGACAATCGCAGCGACGGTCAGGTAAAGCTTGGTATCCATAGCTTCCTCCCAAACATGCTTAGGCGGAGCAAACATAACCGATGACGATGGCCCGCTCCAGCCGGCTCTCACGACGGGCTCTGCGGGGATGGCCCGCGGTCTGTTGGTCGCGTTCGGGCACGATTGCGTTAAGGACCCGTGATGTTCTCTGGGCAGCGGCGACATGCTGGAGGTGGCGCGGGCCCTCCATGTCGGGCATCTGACAAGCCCTGACGACATGACCGCTTGTTATCGCGCCGTGACGGACAATGCGGCGCAAATACTTGGGCTCGACGGTTACGGTGTAAAGCCTGGCTGTTGGGCGGATCCGGTCGTGCTTCAGGCCAGCGATCCGATCGAGGCGATCCGGCTGCGTCCGGCGCGCCGATGCGCGGTCGCATGCTGGCGACACTGACGCTCCATTCGCGGTGTAAGTCCAGTCTCTGCTATTTCACTTGGGGGGCATGTTCGGCACTGCCTGCGGCGGCGTCGGCGCGGCGTCACTGGCGCTAGGAGGCGCGTTCGGCACTGGTCGCGGCGGCGTCGGCGCAGCGTCACTAGGAGGCACGTTCGGCACTGGTCGCGGCGGCGTCGGCGCAGCGTCACTAGGAGGCACGTTCGGCACTGGTCGCGGCGGCGTCGGCGCAGCGTCGCTAGGAGGCGCGTTCGGCACTGCCTGCGGCGGCGAGGGCGGATCCTCCTCGCTGCGCGGCATGTTTGACACAGGTTGCGACGGCGGTTGCGGCGCCTCGCACGGAAGTGACGACGAAACCAGCTTGACGTCTGATAACTCGCTCAGTTGCTGGTGTGGTGTGGCCAACAGCCACACGGCAAGAGAGAGAAAGTACCCCAACGTCACGATCTGGCGACGACGAGACATGATGAGGAAGCCCCCACTGCTCACCGGCGATGCTATATCAGTTTCGCTATGCGAGCGTCCGAAATCGGCCACAACGACATAACATCAGTGGTGACAACCCCGGCCGGAAGACTTTTGACCGTGACCGCAACCGGCAGTACGCAGGTCGCGGTCACCCAGGGTTGGAGCCGCCTCGCTTGATTCGTGGCGCAATATGCCAAGAGGACTTCTCCTGATGAGGGCGGCGCATCGGTTGAACCGCCAAATCTCGTTGACGATGCGAGCCTCCGATCGTGTTTTAGAAGATTTGGAGATTTATCTGAAGCGTTCGCCGAGACTCTGGGGCTCCCGACTTTCCATAAAGTTGCTCCCAGCGCCGCGAACCGCCCAGCGACCACATGGCCAAGCACACGTCGCGCCAGCGTTGACTCGTGCCAGATCGTGATCAAGATCGATCCAGGCGCCCAAATCCTGTGCGTGGCCGACTATTGGCCGCCTGTTACGCTGCTCCGCGACCTGATCTGAGACTTGAGCGGTCTTTTTTTTGGAAAGGCGGATGTTTTCACGGGATGGGCGAGCACGACAACAAGGCACCGCCGACTTCGCCCGTGAAGCGCACAAGGCGTTTCGCGGCGAAATGCCTCTTGCTCCTGCGCACGCTGACCCTGCCATCAGACAATGGACGAAAATTCCTTCCGACCCGGCGCGACATGATTGCGGCCGCCGTCATCGCGCTCATTGCCGGGAGTGCGATCGCGTTGCCGGCGTTCGACGTTTTGAGCGGATTGTCGGTCGACGCGCTCACTGCGCTGCGTTGGCTTGCATTTGGCCCTCGACACGACCCCAATACCTCGGCGGTGGTCGTGGTCGCCCTGGACGAGGAAAGCTTCCGCACGCCACCGTTTGCCGGCACGCCAACCATCGCCTGGACGCGAGAGGTCGGTCGCGTCCTTACGGCCGTGGTCAACGGCGGTGCGAAGGTGGTCGGCTTCGATATCGTCTTTGCGACGTCAATCGAGCAGTCTGCCATTCCGATTGGAGACACAACCGATACGTTGGGAGCGCGGCTGCACGGTTTCGACCGCGACTATTTGCGGGCGCTCCAACTCGCCGCGCGAGACCACAAAGTCGTGCTGGGCGAGGTCCAGGTCCGCGAGGAGCCCATTCTGCCGTCGCCGGGCCAGCGCATTGCTGTCGGACAGCAACAGAACATCCGTGCGCTGAATGTATACGACGATCCGGACGAGGTTGTACGGCGCGTCCCACTTTCATTTTTGGTCGATGGCGTGCGGACGCCATCGATCTCGGTCGAGCTCGCCGCGCGCGCTCTCGGCTCGCCGCCGCAATTCGGCTCTGACGGAAGTATGACGCTCGCGGGCCATCGCGTTCTGGGCGCGGTGCCCAACACGATGACACTCAATTTTCCAAGCGGCGGCGGTGATATTCCGACGTTTTCGCTCGCGGACCTGAGCACTTGTGCGGCCAGAGGCAATCAAGATTTCTTCCGCCGGGAGTTCAAAGACAAGATCGTGCTCCTGGGGACCCTGCTGGATTTCGAGGATCGCAAGGTCACGTCTGCTCGCTTTGCGACCGCGCCGGAGCGTGCGCAGGGTGCTCGCTGCGCGCTTCCGCAGCAGCGGGAGATGGCAAGGTTCGCTACCGGAACGATTGCCGGCGTTTACATCCAGGCCACGGCCATCGATAACCTGATGCGTCACGAGACGCTGACCGAGATGGGGCGTGTTGGCGTTGCGCTTGTCGCTGCCGCGTTTTCCGCACTTATGGCAGTCACGGCGCTCATGCTTGCGCCGGCCAGCGCGGTAGTCGCGTATGTCGTGGGCGTACTGGTTTGGTCCGTCGCTTCCACAACGGCGTTCAATCGGGGCATCGCGCTTCCGCTCATCCAGCCCGCTGTCGCCAGCCTGTTCGCGCTGGCGGCCACTTTCGGATATCGCTTTGTCGTTACGGACCGAGACAAGCGGCTGCTGCGCAAGAGCTTCGCGCTCTACCTGGCGCCGCCTGTGATCGAGAAAATGCTGGCGTCGAACCGGCCGCCCGATCTCGGCGGCGAGACCCGCACCATCACCGCCTTTTTTTCGGATGTTGTGGGCTTCTCCAAGCTTTCGGAAAACAGAACGCCGAGCGAGCTCGTCGCCTTAATGAACGAGTACCTTACGGCCATGACCGATATTATCGAAGCACACGGCGGCTTCGTCGACAAATATATCGGCGATGCCATTGTCGCCGTCTTCGGTGCACCCCTTGATGATGAAGGCCACGCGGTCAGCGCGGTGCGCGCAGCGCTTGCCTGCTATCGGCGCCTGGCCGAGCTCAATCGGACAGATTCGGCGATCGGATCGTACAAGCTTGATCACCGCATCGGCTTGAATTCTGGCGAGGCCCTGGTCGGCAACATCGGTTCGCGCCGACGCTTCAACTATACCGTCATGGGTGACACCGTGAATCTTGCCTCCCGTCTTGAGGGCGCCAACAAATTTTTTGGCACATCGATCATTGCTTCCGAGGCGACGGCAGCGCTCGCCGGAGACGCTTTCGTCTGGCGTGAACTTGACGTGGCCCGCGTGCAGGGTCGTTCGCAGCCGGTGAAGATCTTTGAGCCGCTGGCAGAAGCCGGTCAGGTGACGGCCGACAAGCTGGCACACGCAAGCGCCTACGCGGAAGGCCTTGCACGCTGGCGGGCGCGCGACTTCGCTGGGGCGGTCGCATACTTTGAACGTTTCGCGCCGGTCGATCCACCCGCCGCCAAGTTCTCGATACGCGCGCAGCCATACGTGGCCCGCCCGCCCGGCGCCGATTGGATACCGGTTACCACGCTCGAGGGAAAATAACCGTAGGCTACATTGTCGCAGCGAGAGTCGTCGTGCGGGTGGTGCATAACGATCTGATCGAAACGCGCCGGGCGTGGGTTGGACTCCCGTTGTGAGCACCCACTGATTTGGATAGTATCAAAAACACTTGGCGGAGGATCGGATGAAAGAACATCTGCCGCTTGCACTGGCACTGATAGCTTGCCTGCTTGCCGCACCCGTTGAGGCCCAGCAAAGTCCACCCAATTCACGGATAGCGCTGCTGATCGCCAATGCGAATTACCCGGACGCCAGCGCGCCATTGGCGACGCCGATTAAGGACGCGCGCTCGGTTGGCGACGAATTGAAGCGCTTGGGTTTCGACGTCGACATCAGGAACAATCTCAGCAAGGCCGATACCCAGAAGGCCCTCGACGCCTTTATTTCCAAGATCAAGAAGGGTTCGACCGCGTTGTTTTTCTTCAGCGGATTTGGCGTCCAGGTTTCCAAGCAGAGCTATGTCATTCCCACAGACGCGCAAATCTGGACCGAGGCCGAGGTCGGCCGGGACGGCACCAACATCGAGTCCATTTTGACCAAAATGAATCAAAAGGGCGCCAGCGTTAAGATGTTGATCATCGACGCCTCGCGCCGAAACCCGTACGAGCGGCGGTTCCGGGCCATTTCAAGTGGCCTTGCCGCGCTCGATCTTCCGGACGGCACTCTTGCCATATACTCCGCCGGGACCGACAAAGTTGCGGCTGACACAGATGGTCCGAACAGCGTGTTCATCGCTCAACTGCTTCAGGAGTTGCGCCCGGCGGGAGTGAACGCCGAGGCTATCTTCAGCCGAACGCGGGTTGATGTCTCGCGCGCAACAAACGGCGAGCAGGTCCCATGGGTGTCGTCGTCTATGCTCGATGAGTTCATCCTCAGTCCGCAGGGTTCCGCGGTTGCCGCGGACTCGGCGAAAGCGGATGTCAGCAAACCGGATCCGTTGACGGCCGACGCCGTCAAGGTTGGGCCTGCGAAAGCCAATGCTGCGAAGGCCGATACCGCGAAAGCCGACACCGCGAAGGCCGATACCGCGAAGGCCGATACCGCGAAAGCCGATACCGCGAAAGCCGATACCGCGAAGGCCGATACTGCGAAAGCCAATACTGCGAAGGCCGACACTGCAAAAGCCGACACTGCAAAAGCCGACACTGCGAAGCCGGACGCGACGAAGCCGCCGCGTGATAAGACGTCCGTGACGACGGCGGTCGAGGATCCCGCGATCAAGGAGTTGAATACTAAAATTCAACAAAATCCGAATGATGCCACGGCTTTTTACAATCGCGGCCAAATCTTCGCGAAGAATGGCGATTATTCGCGCGCCGTGACGGATTTCGATCAGGCAATTCGTCTCGATCCCAATGACGCTGCCGCTTTCAACAACCGTTGCTGGGCGCGGGGGGCATCCGGCGATCTGGATCTGGCGCTGCAGGATTGTAACGAGGCTCTACGGCTTCGCCCGGATTTTGCCGACGCTCTCGACAGCCGGGGCTTGGTCTACCTGAAACTGAATATGAACAGCATCGCGGTCGCCGATTATGATGCGGCGCTGAAACTCAAGCCGGACCAAGCCAGCTCGCTTTACGGGCGCGGTATTGGCAAGAAGCGGCTTGGCAAGACCCCCGAAGGGAACAGTGATATTGCCGCGGCCAAAGCCATTAGTCCCGGCATTGCTGAAGAATTCACGACGTTTGGTGTCCGCTAGTTAGACGCTGTGTGACGGCCGGGCTGCCAGGGGGAAACAGGCAGCAATGCAAATCCATTTCGATCCTTGACTTACGGCGCCGAACTTCGTGAGGACGGCGTGCCGCAAAATGAGCTGTGACTGGAGCTGGCGGGCATGAAGAAATGCCGATGACGAACCAAGCCGAAGGTCGACGGCCTACTATTGCCGGTTTGCGACGTTCTTGTCCGTCATGTTGACGATCTGGACGCGGCGGTTCTCTGGGGCGAACGGGTTGCTCGTGTTTTTCAGCGTGGTTTTCCCGTAACCGACGGCAACCAAATTTTCGGCCGGAATCTTGTACGTCTCGATGAGATAGCGCTTTACCGTGTCCGCACGCCGCTCGGACAAATCCTGGTTGTACGCGTCGGTTCCTTTGGCGTCGGTGTGGCCGGCGAGGATAAAGGTATTGCCCGCTAGCTTCGAATTTGACAGCGCCTTTCCGACCTCGTTGACCGCCTGCGCCGCAGCCGGGCCTATTTTGTCAGAATCAAAGTCGAAGTTGATTTTAACATCGAAGCTCGGCCTGTCCTTGGTAAGTGTCGCCAGCTTCTCGCGCTCGGCCGGCGCAAGCGAATTCGCCGGCTTCTTTTTCAGCGATTCGACGAAGCTCGTCTGTTCCGGCGTCGGTGCCGCCTGGGGACGCGCCCCTGACAGGCTGCGCGTGTCATCCTGAGGAGCAAGCGCTTTCAGAATTTCGTCGGCCAAGGCCGGCTCTTCGGAGTGCGCAAACCGCACGTTGCCGGTAAGCGCGCCGGCAGCGGCGATTGAAACCATCACGACAAGCAATGACTGTCTACGATTAACCAGCATGCGGGTCTTTCCAACCTGAATCGCCGGTAACTCGGGCCGGTCTGGATTAAGACATGCCACAAGTATCGCGCGCCCCTCGGGGGCACGGCATGCTTATACCACGGTTCCTGTGCCCTCAGAAATTAAATCCGAGGCCTACTCGGATGGTCTGGAAGGCGGGATGCAGGTTGACCTGGGCATTGCTAGAAATGTTAGCGGCCGCCGAGCAATTGGCAGGACCGGTGCAGTTTGATGCGTACGAAAGCGGAATATTTTTCGAGAAATTGCCAAAATCCGTATAGCGATATTCCACTCGAACCTTCCAGCCCCGCGCCACCTCTTGCTCAACGCCGAGACCGGCCGTCCAACCGACGCGCGTGTCCGACCAGCTCATCGAACCACTCGTCTGCGCGTAGCCGGCGACGCTGGGGTAGGTGGTCAGTGCCGAATAACTGAATGATCCACTTTCCTGGCCGACGGCGAGGCCACCCGTCCCGTAGATCAAGGTCCAAGGCGTGACCAGGTACCCGCCGCGCGCTCGCACCGAAGAATCCCAAGTCTGCTTCATGCTAGCGTTGAACATTTCCGTCCGGGTCGCCGTTGCCAAAGACGGGGAGTATGTTGCAACCGTCGTCGTGTACAGGGTGCTGTTGGATTGGCCGTTCTTCCATCCCGCGTCGCCTTCGACACCGACAACGTACTGGCCCAGTTGCCAATTGTAGCCGACAAACCCGCCAGCGGTGTAACTCCAAGGTTTGCCGTTGATTGAAAACGGAGTTTCCGGGTCGCTGCTCGGCGAAAAAAGGCCACTGCCGGCGAGGATCGGCGCAAAGCTCAGAAATGCTCCCGGCTCGACCATGGCGTTGGACATCCCACTGGCGCCGTTGAACCCGCCGACCTGCGAGCCGGACCAGTTGGGCGTGGCCTGCGCGACTGGCTTTGGCTGCGGCTGTGCCGGCGCTCGCGCGGGTGCGGCCTTGGGCCGCGTCGGAACAGGGAGATCAGCGGCAAAAGCCGTGCCCGATGCGGCAACAAGCGAAAGCAGGCCGGCACCAATCCAAGCGGACCATTGCATTTCAGCCCCCCACTGCCAAAGCAATCTGCCCTATGCGCGATGATTACAGGCGATCCGGCAAGAGGGATAGGATAAACTAACTATTAACAGGCGCGCCGCTCGGATTGCAGTTTCATGTTGTAACTTTGCCACATCGCGCCCGCATCGCGCGGTGATTGCCGATGCTTTCCGACGTTCGCATCGGCAAATGTCCCAAGTTATTGCAAAAAACGATCGCGACACTTGGTCGATTGACAGGAACAATCGCGAAGAGCACCTTTTCGGCCGCGGCGATTTGCACACGCAAGGTGCAAGGACGCGACCATGAGAATCGGCCATTTGCGGGCTTGGATGATCGCGCTCGCCGCACTTGCCGTGGTGCCCCTGTCAACTTTGGCCGCGCCCCCGCAGACCGACCAAATGGCCGCGCAAAAGCGCTTTCAGGAGCTTTACGCCGCCGGAAACTATGCCGGCGCGCTTGAGGTGGCGCAACAACAAGAAAGCGCCGCCAAACGGAACGGCACCAACAACCCGGCCTACATGGCCGCACTCACCAACCTGGCCGGCGCAAACCAAGCACTCGGGCAATACGCGAAGGCCGCGGCAATGTTCGCGCAAGTGCTCGACGCCTTCCAAAAAAATCTCAGAGCCGGCGACCCCACACTGGCGCAGCCCTTGAGCAATCTGGGCGCGGCTTATGCGTTGCTCGGCCGGTATGGCGATGCACAAAAGCTGTTCGCCCAGGCGCTTACTCTGCGGGAAATCGCTCCGGGCTCGAACAACACCGATTTGGTTCTCGCGCTCAACGACTTGGCCAACGTTTATCGCAAGGAGGCCAATTACGGCGACGCGGAAGCGGCACTCAGGCGGGCGCTCGACAGGGCAGCTCCGGACAGCGCCGCCCAGGCCGTAACTCTCGGTAATCTGGGGCGGGTTTATGAGGACCAGGGGCGCTTCCCGGAAGCCGAAGAGCTCTACAGGCAGGCTCTCGCCATCAACGAGAAGGGAGGCACGAAGAGCCAGCCGATCCTTGCGATGAGCATCAACGACGTCGCCCACATATTGGAGCCTCAGGGTCACTACGTTGAATCGGAGCAACTCTACCTGCGGGCAATCGGTATCCTGGAACAGACATTGGGACCGGGACATCCCAGTTTGGGCACCGCTCTCAATAATCTAGCCGTTGTCTATTTGCGGCAGGGCCGGTTGGATGACGCCGAGAAAATGTTCAAGCGGGCGCTCGATATTAGGCAGGCGGTTCTTGGCGCCAATTCCCCTGAGGTAGCGGTCGTCCTCAATAATCTGGCACAAACTTACGAACTGGAGGACCGCCAAAACGACGCCGAAATCGCTTCCATGCAGGCGCTCGACATCCTGCAAAAGCTTCTCGGCCCGAACCATCCCGACGTTGCCAAGATTCAGCGCAAACTCGCCGTCGTTTATGACGCCCAAGGCCGTTACAGCGACGCCGAGGCTCTCCTCACAAAGGTCATAGACAACTGGACCAAGGCGCTGGGCCCCGATCATCCCTTCGTTGCGACGGCGCTCGAAAATATGGCCCGCGTCCGCGAGCATCAGAGCAAATACCGCGATGCGGACGAACTTTACAGGCATGCGCTCGCAATCCAGGAGGAAGCCCGCGGCCAGGACCATCCGGAGGCAGCACGGCTCCTCGACAAACTCGCCCAAGTCAACGCCACCGAGCGCAACTATGGAGCCGCACTCGATTATTCACGCAAGGCGAGTGCTGCCGTCATCAACCACGCCTTTGCCGAGACACCGGGTCTTCAGACCGCCGATGCCGGCGATCCGATCCAAAGGAGCGCGAGCTATTTCGAGCACCATTTGGCGAATCTGGCGGCGGCTTCGCGCGCCGGGGTCGGTTCGACGTCCGCTGCGGGACACGAGGCGTTCGAGATCGCTCAGTGGGCAAGCCAGTCTTCCGCCGCGGCCGCCCTTCAGCAGGCGGCGGTACGGTTCGCATCCGGGACCGGTGCACTCGTTTCGCAGGCCCGGGAAAGCCAGGACCTCGGTGCGACGTGGCGCGACACTGATCGGCGATTGTTAGACGCTTTGGCCAGCCCGGATTCGCCGGAGAACCGCGCGACGATCGAAACATTGCGCAAACAGATGGCCGATATTGAAAGCCGGCAGGCGGTGGTGAGCGCCCGACTTGAAAAGGAATTTCCCGCTTACGCCGCGTTAATGAAGCCAAAGCCGCTCAGTGTCACAGAAGTTCAGGCGCTTCTCGACGCCACCGAAGCGCTTGTCTTTTGGCTGCCGAGCGAGAAAGAGAGCTACGTCTTTGCCGTAACGCAAAGCGGTTTCGAGTGGCACACTATTCCTGTTGGTGCTGAGCAGCTTTCACAATCGATCGCGACGTTTCGCGTGGGACTTGATCCCAGCCAATTCATCGAATCTGTAAAGAAAGGAAAACTGCAGCAATTCGACCTGGGTGTCGCATACCAACTTTACTTGCAGCTGCTCGGGCCGGTCGAAGCGCTGATAAAGAAAAAGCCCAATCTCCTCGTCGTTGCCGCGGGCGCGCTAACGGCTCTTCCGGTCCACGTCATGGTGACCGAGAAACCGGCCGAAGCGTTGCCCAAGCGACTTTCGGAGTATCGCTATGCCGCCTGGCTCGTGAAGCGTCACGCCGTAACAGTTCTGCCCTCAGTCGCGAGCTTACGGGCGCTGCGGTCGCTTCCGAAGACGGATCATGGCACTAAGCCGATGATCGGCTTCGGCGATCCGATCTTTTCACCGAAGCCGCCGGCGGCGGGCAGCGAACGTGGCGCGCTCCGGGCACCGGCCTATACCGCATACTGGCGCGGCGTCGGAATCGACAGGGCCGTTTTGGGGGATTCCCTGCCTCCGTTGCCGGACACCGCGCTCGAGCTCAAGGCGGTCGCCGAGAAGATTGGAGCGCCCATGAGCGACATCCATCTCGGCGCCGATGCGAGCGAGACGACGCTCAAGAAGGCAACGCTCACCGACTTCCGCATTGTCTATTTCGCGACCCACGGTTTGGTTGCCGGCGACGTCAAGGGGCTCGCCGAGCCGGCGCTCGTGCTGACAATCCCGCAGGTCCCCACGGCGCTTGACGACGGCTTGTTAACGGCCAGCAAGATAGCGACCGGGCTCAAGCTCAACGCAGATTGGGCCGTGCTTTCCGCCTGCAACACTGTGGCCGGGGAAAAGCCCGGTGCGGAGGCGCTTTCGGGGCTTGCTCGCGCCTTCTTCTACGCCGGCGCGCGCGCGCTGCTCGTTTCACATTGGGCAGTAGACTCGAAGTCGGCTGCTCAGCTTGCCATCACGACTTTCAAGTTCATGTCTGATGGTCACATGAGCCGCGCCGAGGCGTTGCGGCGTGCGATGCTGGAGTTCATGAACAACGACTCCAATCCGCTGAACTCTTACCCGGCTTATTGGGCTCCGTTTGTCGTAATTGGAGAGGGCCAAAGACTATAGAAGAACTCAAAAGCCAGACCTTTGTTCAGAAACCGGCCCAAACGATGAGGCTTCGGGCGCAGACCTTGGTGGACTTTTTTTGGTGATGTTTTTGTGAAGAGATTCTCGCGAGGATGCACGATGAAACCTGCCCAGTGGACGATGATGGCAACAATGCTGGCAACGTTGCTTTTTGCTGGATCCGCTTTTGCCGGCGGTCCCGCTGTCGCGCTTGTGGAGGAAGTAACTGGCACTCCCGGTGTTGAGTTCATGGACTATGTCGAAACCGGCAAGGTCATCCCCCTTAAACCGCAAGACTCTGTCGTGTTGAGCTATCTGTATTCGTGTGTACGCGAAAACATCACGGGCGGCGTCATCACGGTGGGTAAGGAACAGAGCGAAGTGCAATCTGGCAAAGTGGCGCGCACCTCAACGGCATGCGATGCCGGGCGTATGCTCCTAAGTGCCGAATTAGCGGGTCAGAGCGCCGGGACGCTCTTGCGAAATGCAAAAGGCCAGCAAGCTGAGCCTAAACCACCATCTGTGCCGGAATTCACACTCTACGGCTTGTCTCCAATGATGGAATTGACGCATGGCGGCGGTACGATAGAAATCGCGCGAGTTGACCAAGACCGCGAACGTTATGTGTTAACGATCGGCAGCCAACAACTTCTACGCAATGCGTTTTATGACCTTGCCGATGTCGGCGTGGCGCTCACGCCCGGCGGGGTTTATCGGCTCACAAAAGCAAACCATAGCGTTATCTTCAAGATCGATCCGTCAGCGAAACCAGGTAAGACGCCGATCGTTGGAAGACTGCTCCGGTTCGACGGGGCTCCTTGATCTGTAGGGCTGCCCGGCGGACAAATTGCGAGTAGGTGGTGCGGCAAGATACGATCATTGCAGGTACTACGGTTTGGAATCGGCCACTGCTCGAACATGATCGCCGTCGCGGACGAACGCTCCGGCGCGAGCAACCACCGCATCGCCTTCGGCGAGGCCGCTTCGAATTTCTACATCGCTTCCCTTGACGCTGCCGACGCTGACCCTACGCGTCTCGATCTGATCATCGCGGACGACCTGAACCACCGCGCCCCCGCGGGCATACAGAACAGCAGATAGCGGGATAGCCGGTCCGCAACGCTGCTCAATTTCAATTTCCCCGCGGCCAAAGGCTCCGACACGCAGCGTCTTGTCAGCGTCAAGAAGGAGACGGACTTCGCCAAGTTGCGTAGTTCGACTGATAGCTGTCGAAATAAACCGCACCTTGCCTGACAATTCTTTGCCGACGCCGATGACCTCTACTTTCGCTATTTGATCGACGGCGAGGCGGGGCATCGTGTTGACAGGCGTCTCCGCCGACAGCTCCATGACTCCACCTTGCGCGATACGGAACAGCGGCTCACCTACGGCGGTCGCAGCTTGCCCGATGACGGCCGAAGAGGAATATACGATGCCCGCTTCTGGCGCCGTGACCGCGATGTCCGATCCGGCACTTGTTGATCCGCTCGCGGGCTTCAGGCGCGCCAACACTTGACCCGATATGACGGTATCGCCTGGTTGGACCAGGACCTTGGTGACGTGCGCTCCCTCCTGCGCCGGTCGCACCAGTATTTCCTGCTTTGGCAGGATGACACCCGTGACCTGAATAGTATCCAGAAAGCAGCTTTTCGCGGCCTTGACGACCGTCACCACCGGACCACGGTTGGCCTCTGGTTCGGCTGCCAAGAGCGCCAACGTCGAATCGTAGTGCAACACGACAATGATAATGGAAATCCGGCCGATCAAACTTGCCAATGAGGCGACCGAGAAGTTGCTCGGCGCTGATTGCCGATCGGTTGACACGGCATCTCTCGCGCGAAGAGAAAATGTGGGCACCGCCGACTCCTTGACCGAACCTTTTGCACGAACCAACCCGCCACAGTGGCGAGTTTCGATCGTGCCAATACTTGTCTCAATAGGGTAGGATAGGCTAGGAAAATCACACGAAAGGCGGTGAATTGACGACGACTTAAGTTTGCCCTTTCAACACCGTTTCGGGTGAGTTGGTCGAGGCAGACTCTGGTTTCAATGGTGCTTCACGCCAGCTCAGAATTTCGTACGCCGCCATTGGTCTACTAAAGCCCTTCAGGGTCAGTTGGCCGAGCGATGCAGTCTGCGTCCACGGCTCAACGCGGGTAAACACATGCTGGGCGATCACGATTTGCCCGGGCCGAGCCTCGCCGCATAGCCGTGATGCAAGATTGGTCACGCGCCCGATGGCGGTATATTCGCGCCGGCGCTCGAAGCCGATCAGTCCCAGCGTCGCGTAACCCGAGGCGATTCCAATCCCAAATCCAAGTTCGTGGCCTCGGTTTCGCCAACCCACAGCCAGAGCGTTGACGCGCTCGCGCATCTCCAGCGCAAGCCGTACCGCGCGTTCAGCGTGATCCTCACAGGGGATCGGATCGTTGAAAACGATCATAATTCCATCCCCAATGAAGCGATCCAACGTGCCCTCATAGCGAAAGATGAGCTCTCCCACCCCTTCATGATATTCGCGCAATACGGTCATGACCTCTTCTGGTTCTGACCTGTCGGTGAATGCGGTGAAACCACGCAAATCGCAAAACACAACCGTAACTTCCCGGCGGTGACTGGCCAACGCCGCATCCGGCTCATCCGAAGATGCAATCATCCGCGCAACATGGGGCGCCAAGAAGCGCTCCAATTGGCCGATGCGCTCAATCTCCTTCATTTGTCGAGCCACGCGCTCCTCAAGCAGGCGATTCCAATTTGCAAGTTGTTCCGATTGCTGCTCGAGCGTCGCAGCCTGTTGCTGAACCGTGTCATGAAGCTGCTTCACACGAAGCAGCGAACGGACGCGAGCGATAAGCGCCGCCGGTTCGAATGGCTTGGTCAGATAATCGTCTCCGCCGGCCTCAAGGCCTTGGATAACATCCCGCGTGTCGGACTTTGCCGTAACGAGAATGACCGGCACAAAACGCTGCGCCGTTTCCAGCTTGAGCTGTTTCAAGACGGCGATGCCGTCAAGTTTCGGCATCAAAACATCAAGCAGGACGAGATCCGGCGTGAGTTCATGCGTTCGCGCCAGCGCCTCCTCGCCATCAGCGGCGGTGACGACCTCGTAGCCCTCGGCTTCCAGCCGTACCTTCAGGATTTCGAGATTGCTCGGATTATCGTCTACGGCGAGAATCCTCGGGGGATTGTGCAAGCCATCGGCTCCTCTCGCTAGAGATGTAGGAACTCGCGCACCAAGGCGAGAACCTGTCGCGGACTGAATGGTTTCGCGAGATAGCCGTCGCACCCAGCGGCGCGCGCCTTCGTTTCGTCGCCGGAAAGCGCGTAAGAGGTTACTGCAATAATTGGAATGTGCCGCAAGCTGGGATTGGCCTTGATACGACGCGTGGCCTCGTAGCCGTCCAAAATTGGCAGTTGAATATCCATCAGAATGAGATCCGGTCGTTCCTCGGCCGCCATAGCGACCCCTTTCTGACCGTCGTCCGCTTCAAGCAATTCGAAACCGGCATGGGTAAGCAAATCGCGAAAGATGCGCCGATTGTCCTCGGTATCCTCGATGACGAGTATGCGCTTGCTCAAGCTGGTTGTCTCTGTTCGCTGACGCGCACCGGAATGATGACGCTGAAGGTGGAGCCGACGCCGACGGTCGAATCCAAGTCTATTCGTCCGCTGTGCATATCGACTAACCGGCGCGAGATCGATAGGCCAAGTCCGGTTCCGCCCTTCTTGCGCGTACTGCTATTGTCAACTTGATGAAACTCTTCGAATATTTTTTCTCGATCTTCAGGCGCTATGCCCGGGCCGGTGTCGCTGACCGCGATGTTGAATTCTCCATTAACGGCTTTAACGCACACACCGATCGATCCTGTGTCCGTGAATTTTATCGCGTTGCTGATGAGATTCACAAGCACTTGGGTCAGGCGCCGCGGGTCACCATGGCCCATCGGAAGAGGCTCGGGAATGCTGGTATTCACCTCGATACCCTTTGCACTGGCGAGAGAGCCCGTCGAGGCCACTACCGACTGAACAACATCGTCCATCGAGTAGTCCTCCAACGTCAACGTCAACTGACCGGCCTCGATTTTCGACAGGTCAAGCACGTCGTTGACCAGTCCCAATAGGTGCTTTCCGTTGACCATGACGCGCTCCAGGACCTCGGTAGCCTTTTCCGGAAGCGCTCCGTAAAGCCCGTCAGCGAGCAATTCAGAATAGCCAAGCACGGCGTTCAATGGCGTGCGAAGCTCATGACTTATATTGGCGAAAAACTGTGACTTGTGCTCGCTCGCAAGCGCAAGTTCGTGCCCTTTTTGCTCGACTTCACGAAACAGCCGCGCGTTGTTCAGTGCGAGCGCCGACTGGTCGGCAAAGGTCTGCATGAGCCCGATGGTATTTGCCGTGAAATCCTTGGCATCATGGCGTTGGAGCACCAAGGCTCCGAGCGTCTCGTCCTGTCCAATAAGCGGAACGACAAGTATGGATCTGAACCCTGCCGCGAGCGTCACGTCCTTGAGTGGGTAATCGGGGCCCTCGGTAATATCGGGGATGGAAATCGGCTTTTGTTGCGTGGCGGCCAGGCCAAAGACGCTTTCGTCGAATTTGATGTTAATCGTGCTGACGGCGTTCCGATAGTTTTCATCAAGCGCGTGGGCCTCGGCGAGCTCAAACACACGCCGGGATGCGTCGAAATTGTAGATTGCGCCGGCGTCGGCGTGGGAGAGATCCACTGCTCGTGTCACGATCGTGGTCAATACCGCCTTGGTGTCGAGTGACGATACGACGGCGCGGCCAATCTCCTCGAGTGCCCTCAATTCGCTGTTTGATTGGGCCAGGTCTCTCGTGCGTTCAACGACTTTTTGCTCCAGCTTTCCGTAAGAGTCCTGCAACTGGTCCGCCATGCGATTAAATTGATCGGCGAGTTCGCCGATCTCATCGGACGTTTGAACTTTGATGCGATATCCAAAATTGCTTGCCTCCAATTGCCGCGCGCCGTTCTGCAACATACGAATTGGAGTTATCAGTTGTCGGGCCAGCAGCATGCCCGCAAGCGCGCCAAGAGCGATGAACAGTGCCAACAGCCCAGCGGTACGGTAGAGCAAGCCGTACACCGGCTGCAGCACCACGCTCAGCGGCTGTTCAAAAAAGACGTACCAGTTCCTCGCCGCAATCGCCGCCACACCGGTCAGGACCGAACGTTCCGCGAGATCCTGCCCGATTCTCATCGGTTCGCCCTGTTGATCGAGGAGGGCGGCTACCTGAGGCAGCTTTGTCAGATCAGTACCAAGGAGGTCTTTAGCGTCGGAATCAGCAATCAGGCGCCCACTTGAGTCCACGACATAGGCGTGGGTGCCGCTGTTGATCTGGCTGCGGTCGATGATATCGGCCAGGAACTTGAGATCGATATCCGCCACCGTTAAACCGCCACTTTGACCGGCGTGCGCCAAAATGACCGAAATGAAGGGGCTGCGTCCATTGAAATAGACGGGCGACCACCAGACCGACTTGCCCCTCGCATCCTTGAGCCGCGAATCGCCGGAATAGTCGAGACCACTCTCGGTGACGGCTGACTGACGTGTCAGCCGAAGCTGTTCCCTCCCCGCGCTGTCCAGATAAATCAGCCGATCGATCGCCGGCACCTGCTGGAGCAGCAATGCGTAGTCGGAATGACGCTGTTCGAGAGTGGTCGCGCTGGCCCGCGTGGCCCAACTGATCTGACGCTCGACCTCGGAGAGGAATTGCTCGATGCGCTGGGCGGTTGCCTGCGCTTTTTCGGTTTGACTCGCCGACGCGGCCTCTATGGTCTTGCGGTACACGAACCAGGTCTCGACGACGCCGTTCATGACCAGCACGAACACGACAAGGCCAACGAAAGCGGCGACGAATTTTCCGAAATACCCTTGCCGACTGTACCAGCCGAGACTTGGTGTCCGCAAATTCATGCGACGATCTATGTGGTCGGCCGAGCCGACAAAACTACGACATACCGAGCCCTGCTGGTTGCGAAAGTGGGGTCCACGTTCGTCACATCCACCGACTTTGCATATCGGCGTGCGCCGAATATACTTTGAGACGAACGATTGAATCGATTCATTCTTATGCCGCTAACAAAATTATGCCGAAACGGCCTCAAGAGCAAAAGAGGGTTCGCTTTATCAATGCGTTTCGCCGCCCGCCGGGTCGGCATCAATCGGCTTGACCTTGTCGCCGTCGCGCAGACTGGTACCGGCATTGACGACGACGAGGTCGCCTTCGGTAAGTCCGCTGCGGATTTCAGTGTCGGTGTCGGAGTGAATTCCGACTTGAATGCTGCGGGTCTCGATCACGTTGTTCCGCACGACTTGTACACTCGTCCCGCGCGTTAGATAAGCTACGGACGAATTGGGAACCGATAGGCCGCAGCTCCGGTTGGCGTTGATTGTAGCGCGGGCAAACATTCCGAACCGCAATTCGGGGTCGCTCTCCAGCGAAATGCGTGTGTAGCCAAGTTGACTTTTTTGGTCGATGGCGGCAGGCACCAAACGAACCTGCCCCGACAGTTCGCGTGTATCGCTGATTTGAATTCGCGCGGTTTGGCCCGGCGAAAGCAGTGGCACGTGGATGCTCGGCACTTCAGCCTTGAGATCCATTTCATTTTCGATCGCGATGACAAACAGCAGTTCCGGCTGCGGAGGAAAGACTGTGCTCCCCACCGATGCGGCACTGGCAACGACAACTCCGGTCGCCGGCGCCTTCAGCGCCACCGTCTCGGTCTTGAGGGCCCCGCCGGGTTTCGAAGGGTCGAGTGATTGGCGCTCCACGCGCGCGAGCGTTTGATCCACCGTCACCCGCTCGCCCGCGGTTGCCAATACCTCCACGACCCGGTCTCCCTGAGACAGGCTAACGACCGCTTCGTTGCGGGCGACCAGGTAGCCGGTCACGCGAATGCTCGTTGAAAAGCAGGCGCTCGATGCGCGAACTACAACGACCTGCGCAACGAACGGCGCGTTCGCTTCTGCCGTCTTGCTATCCGACTTGGCGGCGAGGTTTATGCCGGGGAAAAGTATGGTCCCCGTCGCAATGATCACAGCAGAAACGATGAGCCTCATGGCCGACGTCCCCTGTTGTCGCGAGCGCTATTTGGACAACTCCCGGACCAGCCGAAACCCGTTGGCGCTATATGGTACATCGTAATCGTATCTGAAGCGCGAGCTTGAGCTTACATACGCCGCTTCGCTGTCGAATGCGCCGCCCCGCAGGACACGCAGCTGACACTGCGGCTCGGTCCACGCCGAGGCGTCCGCGGGCGCGCCTTGGTAGTCTGCGTGCCAGCAATCTTCCACCCACTCGGCCACGTTTCCGGATGTATCAAAGAGCCCGAACTGATTAGGTTTGAACGAACCCACTGGCAATGTTTTTTGCGTCTGACCCGTATTGCAGTTCTTGCAGTTCGCTTGACGTGAATCGATGTCTTGTCCCCACCAGTACGTCGTCGTCGTTCCCGCCCGAGAAGCATATTCCCACTCAGCTTCCGTGGGAAGCCGATATTTTTGCCCGGTCTTTTCAGATAGCCAGGATGCGAACGCCTTGGCCTCCGGCCAGGTTATATTGATGACCGGGTGTGCGCCTCTCCCCCAGCCGCGATCACTCGGACGCGTCTTGCACCCTCCCTGGTCCACACAAGAATCCCACTCGTCAAACGTAACTTCATACCGACCGATCGCAAATCTATTCTTGATGGTTACGCGATGCGCCGGATGATCGTAATCTGATTTCCCTCCCATCGTGAACGTCCCGGCAGGCACAACCATCATTTCAGGGCAGGTGGTGCAATCGCGAAATGGCCGTCCTGGATCAAGTTGACTGTGGCTGGGCTCGCTGGGCGGCGGCTCAGACGCCGGCGGCGAACGCGGAGGCGGAGGCGGAGGCGGAGGAGGAGGCGCGCGAGACGGCTCCGGAGCGGGCGGGGGTGGCGGCGGGACGGCGGCAGGTTGCTGAGGCGGCGCTGCGGCCGTTTGCGTGTGCGATGGCTGGAAATAGAACTCGGTAAGAAGTGAGGACGCCACCCAAGGTACGACCTCGTTGCTGGAGGCGCGCGAAACCCCGATACGGGTGCGGTTGAATACTTGCTCGGCAGTTTGATTCGGCGAGCGCAGCTCCTTGACGAGCTCAGTGACAAGTACGCTGTTTGTATTGGCCGTGTCGCGGTCGCGGATCACTTCGCCGGGCGCCGCCGAAAAGAGGGCGAGCGTCCCTTCCGGCGCGCTGGGTGGTGCAAGGCCGGTTGGAGGGGCGCGAAAGCGCCGTTCGAACGGATTTAGTCGCGCGGCGTCAATAATGATGATCTTTACCTTCGCACCCCGGTGGTCCATCTCCGCCAGGATGCTGTCGAGGTTCACGCCATCGCGGCGTACATCGGCTTCGGTCCAAACTTGAGCGTTAACCGGTATCAGATAAGTCCGCCTGTCACTCTGCAACCCGAAGCCACTAAAGTAGAATAGCGCTTCCGTATCTTTCGTGATCTTGCCGGTGAAGGCGTCGATCGCACGACGCATGTCCTCTTTGCTGACGTTTTCCTTAAGGTCGACACTGAAATTGAGGCGGCGAAACTCGTCAGCCAAAGTGCGCGCGTCGTTGCTTGTGGTCGGCAGCGGCGTGCCGGCGTCCGGATAGCTGGAGTTTGCAATTATCAGCGCCACGCGCGGAGTGTTTTGCTGCGCCGTCGCCGGCAGTGGCAGCATTGTCGAGACGGCCGCCAGACTCAGCCAAGCCGCGAGCCACAGCCGAGCCTGACGCCTGCGATTCCGATGCGATCGTAGGCGCAACGCTCGGCCCGTGGTCGTTTGCGACAATGCGGATGCTTCGGGGCGATCACGAAGACACGTTCCGCTGTGCAAATATTCGGCTCCAGGCACTAGATCCCATCCAATAGCTAGACGAGCGCATTACCATTCGGCCCGATAAGCCATATTGCTCAATAACAACTATAGACTGACTGGCCATTTCCGACAACCAAGCATAACGCCGCAGCGGAGGTTGCCAATGCGGCCCTCTAGAGGCATGATGACGCTCCCTGGGATATCCCTCGCACTTCCAGGCCAGCAGCAGTACCTACTGCAGAACGCCGCGAATATTGCGCGGTCGAGTCGACCAGGCGATCCACGTGTTAAGTGACCAGATCGATGGATTTCTCAAAGACGCGACGGCAACCAGGAGGGGCAAAGCAATGCGCGCGCTCAGCAAGATCGGAAATGACTGCAAGGGCGCGACGGGCGCGATCGGGGCTTTGCTCTTTATCCTAGTCGGCGCATGCTCCGTCGCTGCAGCCCAAGACCGAGCAAATAGTCCGCTCCCGTCCACTCCGGGAGCGGAAGTCTATTTCGTCGATCTCAAGGACGGCGATGTGGTCACCGGCAAACTAAAGGTGCATTTTGGCTTGAAGAATATGGGCGTCGCGCCCGCCGGTTCGGATCGCCCAAACTCTGGCCATCACCATTTGCTGATCGACGCAGATCTGCCGCCGCTTAATCAGCCGGTGCCGAACGATCCGCATCACCTGCACTTCGGCGCCGGTCAGACGGAAGCCGACATTACACTGTCTCCCGGCGAACATACGTTGCAACTGCTGCTCGGGGACAAGGACCACATTCCCCATTCGCCACCCGTCATGTCGCCTAGGATTCACGTCACCGCGGTGCCAAAGGGGGGCCCGACGCCGTCGACGCCGGGCGCCGGGGTCTATTTTCCCGATCTGAAGGACGGCGCTGTCGTCGAGCCGAAGCTGACGGTTCATTTCGGGTTGAAGAATATGGGCGTCGCCCCCGCAGGTTCGGACCGTCCGAACTCGGGGCACCACCATTTGCTGATCGACACCGACCTGCCACCGCTCGGCGAGCCCATACCGAATGACCCGCACCACCTTCACTTCGGAGCCGGGCAGACCGAGACGACCATTATGCTGCCGCCGGGAGATCATACGCTTCAACTGCTGCTTGGCGACAAGGACCACATCCCCCACAGCCCACCGCTGTTTTCGGAGCGTGTCACAGTGCACGTTCCGGCTCCCGTGGAGCGAACGGCGTCTCCGGCCGGCGCGCGGGTATATTTTATTGGTCTGCATGACGGTGACACCGTGCCCCAGCATCTGACCCTTCACTTTGGCCTGGAGGGCATGGGCGTCGCGCCTGCAGGCATCGAAAAGGCAAACACCGGTCACCACCATCTATTGATCGACGTCGATCTTCCGCCGCTGAGCGAGCCGATACCGAATGATCCGAAACATCTGCACTTCGGCGCGGGACAAACTGAAGCGACGGTGACGCTTCCCATCGGCAAGCACAAATTGCAGCTACTGCTCGGCGATTATCGGCACATCCCGGACGAGCCCCCGGTGATGTCAGAGCCGATAACGGTCACTGTCGTCAAAGACGGCAAGTAAGGTCGTCAAAGACGCTGCCCGGGGAAGGGGGCCGACGCGGTGGTTGGTGATGCGGCGGCGTCCGCTTCCATCTGCGCTGGCACGATGGTCCGATCTCAGTTAACATCACGCGCGGGTCCACTCGCGGGCCGGACTCAGCGTCAGCCGATGCTGGTTGAATGAAATTCCGTGCGTCCCCGCCGAGGTCGAAATTCGCGGTTGCTTTGATCAACTCCATTTGAGCAGAAGCGAGGGTGTCATGAAAAAATTCGTCATTGCCATGATGGCGTTGCTGGCCATTTCCGGCCTGTCGGCCATGTCAACGACCGCGCCGGCTGGTTCGGTGCCGATCGGCCAGTTGAACATGGATGCCGTGCCCGGCATCAATCAGGACGGCGTGCGCAAGGTGCAAACGCTGCTGAAAGAAAAAGGCTTCGACCCAGGTCCGATCGATGGTGTCGAGGGGGTTCGCACCACCGGAGCCGTGCGCGCTTTCCAGGAACGTTTTGGAATTAAGGCGAGTGGCGCCATCGACAATCAGACGCTCTTTGCTCTTGGCGCGGTGGATTTGGCCGGCTAACGCGGCGGTTGTCCGAAAGGCGGTCGGTTAGAACGAGGCGAGGGGCAAACCCTGGCAAGTTGACGAGACACGTCAAGAACCGATCGCACGAACTGGCCGGCTCGCGACAGCTCGCCCGATAGATCACAGGAAAATCCGAACCATGCAGCCGCAACGCGCACGCGAGATCGAGGAGGCGGTCGAATTCGGCTTGCACCAATGGCGGCTGTCGAGCGACGGAAGTTCAGCTTCACGGCAGCCTGAACCCGACGTTGACATTCTGCGCCCAATGCCGCGTCGACAACCGGTCCACAAAATCGATACTGCCTACGTCGTGCTGCCGACGGCACGAAGGGTCGTGTTCAAACCTGGAATCCTCCTGCCGTGCCTGCGGCTTTTCGTTTGGCTTGGGGCAGCAATCCGTTTCTTCTCCGGAAACGCGGTGGACGCAATGCTCGGCCGCGCCTCGGCCCAGCGCAGCGCAGTCAGATTCCGGGAAACTTTGGAACGGACCGGAGGAAGCTTCATCAAGATCGGACAGCAGCTGTCGCTGCGGGCCGATCTGTTGCCATATGCCTATTGCGCCGAGCTGAGCAAGCTGCTCGACCGTACCACTCCGATCCCGAGTTCGCAGGCCATTGAGGTCATCGAGCGAAGTCTTGGCCGCCCGCTTAGCGCGATTTTTGACAGCTTCGATCCCAATCCGATTGGCTCCGCGTCGTTGGCGTGCGTGTATCAAGCCACGTTGAAAACCGGCGAACATGTCGCCGTGAAGGTTCGACGGCCAGGGATCGGCCGCTTGATTGCCGCCGATCTGCGCGCGCTGGACTGGCTGCTTGTTGTGGCGGAGACGATGGCCGTGATCCGGCCGGGCATGACGACGCAATTCCGGCGCGAACTCGGCAAGATGCTGATAGCCGAACTGAATTTCCGTACCGAAGCCCGCTACAACGAAATGTTCCGGATTCAAACGCAAAAAGACGGCGACGGGATCACTGCCCCCCACGTGTACTTTGCCTACTGCACGGATGAAGTGCTGGTCAACGAGCTGGTTTCCGGAGTGTGGATGTGGGAGCTCATGGCGGCGGTCGATCAAAACGACCAGGAGTTCCTCGATAGCGTCCGCCGCGTAGGCATCGAACCAGGCCGCGTAGCGCGTCGATTAATACGTGCGTTGCACCGCGAGCTTCTGGAACATCTGTTTTTTCATGCCGATCCGCACCCGGCCAATCTCGTGGTCCTGCCGAACAGCGAGATTTGCTTCATCGACTTCGGCGCCATCGGCCGCTTTTCGACAGAGACGCGCAATACTTGGCGCGAGCTCCAATTCCATATGCAGAATCAAGATATCGAACGCATGGTCCGCGCCTCGATCACCCTCGCCGGGCGGTTACCGCCGATCAACGTCGACGACGCCCTCGCAGCCATGGAACAGATCTATACCGATTGGGTTTACGCGATCAGCAGCACCGATGCCGAATGGTGGGAACGCAGTTCCGCCCAGAACTGGCTTCGCTACATCAACGTTGCGCGCGAATACGGTATCCCGGTGAGCATGGAGACGATTCAATTCTTCCGAGCAACGCTCCTTTACGACACGATCATTGTGAGGTTGGACAAGAACGTCGACCCGATCGAAGAGTGGAAGCAATACGCCCTCCTTGCCGGGAAGGACGCGCGCGGCCGGGTGCGCCGCTCGCTCGAAAAGCGGCTCAACGGCCCGACCAGGATTGATTTCCTCAAGATCGAGCAATTCGCGGATATGGCCAATCAACTGATGTTCCGCCTTCAACGCAACGCCGAGGATCCGATCTTTCAGTTCAAGAACACTGTCGGCAAGATTGCCTACGGCGTCTCGACGCTGCTGGGAATCGTATACACGGTGGGCGTTCTGATCAGCATCGCCCTGATAGTAGATTTTGTTGCTCAGAAGGTTTTTGGGGTCTACCTGTCGTGGCAGGCGTTCGTGCAGTCGGTTGTGTCGTACACGTGGTTCCAACTCATTCTCGTGATCATCGCTCTCATTATCGTTCGTCGGGTTCTGGTCCGGTTGAACGAACCTGAATCAAATCTCGGCTCAAGGCGCTGAAAAAAGACATGAGCTAAAAAAAGAAAGTGACATGGACAAGAGCGATCAACCACAATCGTCTTCAGCGACGCCGGCCCGGCTGGGCGATGTTGGCCTATTCGTCGAACTCGGGGGGCAGGGGCCGACGGAGATAGAACGCCTCAGGCAAGGCGCTGGAGCGTTGACACAACAAATCCAGACTGCCATCGATCATTGGCGCGAGGAACTCCGGATCGACCTCGATACCGAGGTCGTACCCGTGGTCATGCTGTACCGTCGTAATCTGCCGAAGTGGCGCCGAAAAGTTGCACGCGATGCGCCGAAACTCGATGATGGCTGCGAATGACTAATGCACCGCCAATAGTGATCGATCTCGGTAAAGTGTCGAATGCGCAGATAAAAGAACTGTTTGCTGGTGCCGGGAAGTTGCAAGAAGAGATCGAAGAGGTCATGCGGCTGGTGAGTGCCGCACAGGAAGGCCACGGCAAGATTCTCGTTCCAGTTGTAGCCGTCTATCACTCGACCAACCCAACCGATGAACACGACGACACTTTTGCGAATTTTCGACCATCGACACGGCGCAACAAGTCAAAATTGAAACGATCGTAATCTCGTCGGCCATGGAAGCTGACCGGGAAATGAACCTATAATTCGCTCGGCGCGACGAAAATCAGGAAACGCTTGCCGTTCCCGAGATCGTTGCATTATAGTACTAGAGTAGCAGAACTTTAGCGGGCCCATTTTGTTGCCCTTTGGACGCACTACCGACTTTTGAACGTAATCGGATCGCGCACCAGCGACGCCACGAAATACGGATTTCGCGCCCGATCGTTAGACGGAGGATCGCGAGCCTGAGCTAGCATTGTGACATTGTGACCACGGGCAAGGGCGGTCGCCAAGCAACAGCGCTATCGAAATCATCAGGAGATTACCGAAATGGACGAGCATCTTATCAGTCGCGTCACGGTCATCCAGCGCAAAGGCGAGCATTCCGAGGCGGTGACGGTCTATCGACAGCCGCGCAAACGCCGAAAGCTTTCGATGCTGGGGCGTCCCCTCGAGCGGGCGGCGCGTAGTCTCGTTCGCTCTCAGGTCGTCTTCGGGCAGGCGGTGCTGCGGGGACACGACAAGGCCAACCGCCGGCGTCGCGATGGGTGGTTGCTGGAAGCACCTTCCATCATAATTGAATCAGGACGCAAAGCTTACAACGAAGCCCGCAAGGGCGTTCCGTTCAGAATTCTGCCGAAAGCCTAGTTTCACGCTGGACCTCCCGGAGGACATGAACATGGCAACGCAACCGACCACCAAAGAAGATCACGAACAGCACCCGACTGAAAAACACGGCAAGTCGTCGCTGGTCGTGGTAGAGTTGGCAAAGCGGCGAAGCCCCGAGCAGGTGCGGCGTCTTCGCAAAGGTCATGGCAAGCTGTTGACCGATATCGAGAATGCCGTCGAGGAACTCGTCGAGTCTGGCACCGTCAAGGCAGGCACGCAGCCGGTCGTGATCGTTGTGCGGGAGGCCACGCTGCCTTTGCTGTGGGCCCTCGATTATATCGAAGACGAGGATGACGAGGGAGATGAGGACGACGACGAGAACGAGGATGAAGACGAGGACGACGATTGATCCACGATAGTTATGCGCCGGTTGGGAATTCCTCGCGCATCTTCGTCGGCATGTGACAGACATCGTGCGGGCGCGGCCAGATTTGGCGCATTGCTTGCTCGCTGCGAGTCGGCACGCAACGACACTCTTGGACTTGCTGGGTTTTTGGACTTTCTAGGTTCTTGGACTCTCTAGGTTCTTGGACTCTCTAAGGTTTAACGGACCGAAACAGGTTTCAAGGTGCGAAGAGCCATGGCCCCCACCGCGCTCCCCCCGCCCGAGAAGTTGAACCCTTGGCAGCTGTGGCAATATTTCAGCGATCCCCAAGCCTTCGCGGCAGCGTTGCGCGCCCGCCACGGCGCGCTCGCGCCCGTCCGTTTCCAGGGTTCCAACTATACGCTCGTATTGACGCCCGAAGCCGCGCTGCAGGTGTTCGCGCAGACGCCGGCCAATTACGAGGCCTTCTGGCGTAAATCCTTCGCCGGGATGAATGGCCAAGATTCGCTCTGGGTTTTGGTTGGCGACGCGCACCGGCGCGAACGTAAATTGTTCGCGCCTGCAGTTCACGCCGGCCGCTTCCGTGCCTACGGTGACGTGATCCGCGAAATTGCGCGCGAGCATTTTGCGGATTGGCGGCCAGGCCAGAGTGTAAAAGCAACCGAAACAACCAAGGCGATCGCGCTCGATGTAATCATGCGCCTCGTCTTTGGCGTCCAAGACGAATCGTTAATGGACGAAGGACGCCGGGTTCTGGACAGATTAACCAGCACAGCCCACCCCCTGATTGTTTTCTATCCCAAGCTGCAGCGATCGTGGTTCCCGCTCTTTCGGCGCTATCTGCGCGCCAAGGCGGATATGTACGATTGGGCCAGCCGTTTGATTGCCCTGCGGTCCGAGCGCGGAGAGTTCGGCGAAGACGTTTTGGGCTGTCTGATGACGGCGAAAGACGAGGAGGGCCGGCCCTATAGCGAGCTGCACGTCTGCAATGAACTGCTCTCGATCCTGACCGCAGGTCACGTGACCACGGGCGTGGCTCTAGCCTGGACACTGTACGAGATCGGCCGCAATCCCGAGGTCATGACCAAGCTACGGGCGGAATTGGAAGCCGCCGGCGGCGAACCTGAGGTCGGCGCGGTGCTTTCGCTGCCGTATCTTTCGGCGGTGTGCAACGAGACTATTCGCTTGCATCCCATACTCGCAGAGTGCGCGCGCATCCCGATCGAGCCGGTGGAGATCCTCGGCTACACCATTCCGGCGGGGCAGCCCTTGGTCATGTCGATAGTCGGTATTCATCACGACCCGGCCACCTTCCCGGATCCAGACAGTTTCATACCCGAGCAATTCCTGGAGCGGACCTACAGCAAGACCGAGTTCATGCCGTTCGGCGGCGGTCACCGCCGTTGTTTGGGCGCCGGGCTCGCCGAATACACAATGCGCATTGCCGTGGCCGAATGCGTCACCCGCTGGGACTTCGAACCCGCCCGCGCGGATCGCGACATTCGCAACGATCTGGCGATGGGACCCAAATACGGCGTGCCGCTTCGGGTCTTGGCGCTGCGTCAGCCGATGACGCCGCGGCCAGAACGCATGCCGTCGAGAGCATTGGGAGAAGTCCACTAACAACCCGATCGCGCAGCGACCAGACACCTCGTGGCGTGCGCGCGACAATCGTCGGCCGAAGGGCAGTAACTTGCAGTTTTTGATTTTGCAGTTGGGATTTAAAGAGTGAGGCGGAAAATGGTTACTGTGTCGCAGGAAAACTCATCCGGCAGCTCCGCAGAACCGATCGCTATCGTTGGTGTCGGCTGTAGACTTCCGGGAAATGTTTCTAGCCTCGAGGAATTGCTCGCTGCATTGCACGAAGGTCGCGATTGCGTGACCGAAGTGCCGCCGGAACGCTGGAATGTGGACATGTTCTATGATCCAGATCCAGTTACGCCGGGAAAAACGTACGTCCGCCACGGCGGGTTTCTCAACGACATCGACCGTTTCGATGCGGCGTTCTTCGGGATTTCAGATGCCGAAGCGGCTCGCATGGATCCGCAGCAGCGGATAGTGCTCGAGACAGTATGGCATGCGCTGGAAAATGCCGGCCAATCGGCCGACGAGCTTGCCAAGAGCAATACCGGCGTTTTTCTCGCGATGATGAACACGAACGCCTATACGCACCTTAAGGCGATCTACGAGGGCATCGAGGGCACCACCGGCTACGACACCATGGCCGATGCCATGAGCATCGCGGCGGGCCGCATCGCGCACTTCCTCGATCTGCAAGGCCCGTGTTTTGCGCTGGATACGGCGTGCTCCGGTTCGATGGTCGCCTTGCATCAGGCGCGGCAGAGCATTCTCACCGGCGATTGCGACACGGCGATTGTAGCAGGGGTCAACGTCATATTGCATCCCGGCGTTCACGTCGCGTTTTCCAAGGTCGGCCTGATGTCGCGCTCCGGACGGTGCCGCGCATTCGACGAGAGCGCGGACGGCTATATCCGAGGCGAGGGCTGCGTCGCCGTTCTGCTCCGTAGACAGTCGGCGGCGATTGCTAGGAACGATCGCATTCTGGCCACCATTCTCGGCACCGCGCTCACCCATGACGGGCACACGCCGGCGGTAACGGCGCCCAATGGCCAGATGCAGGAAAAGGTTGTTCGGCTCGCGCTCGCCCGCGTCGGCGTCAGCCCGAGTGACATCGGCTATGTCGAAGCTCATGGGACCGGAACGCCGGTCGGCGATCCGATCGAGATGAGCGCGTTGGTAAACGTCTATGGTCCGGGACGAACCGATCAACAACCGCTCTATGTCGGTTCGGCCAAAAGCAATTTCGGCCATACCGAATCGACGGCCGGCCTGCTCGGATTAGCGAAAGCCGCCCTGTCGCTCAATCAAGAGACTATCTTTCCGAGTCTGCATTTTAAGAAGCTCAATCCGAACATCGATTTGCGCCAAGCGCCTTTGCGCGTGCCGACGGCGAACGCCCCTTGGCCGCGCACCGAACGCCCGCGCTTGGCGGGCATCAATTCGTTCGGTTTCAGCGGTACCAACGCCCACGCAATTCTACAGGAGCCGCCAAGGCCGAACGGAGATCTCGGTCAGGCTCAGACCCGACCCTGCGAACTCGTGGTTTTGTCGGCGAAATCGCAGCAGAGCCTCCAGGATCTAACCGATAAGTGGACAGAGTTCCTCGACCGAGAAGACGAAGGTCCGTCGTTTGGCGATTTGGCGTTCACCGCCGCCAGCGGCCGCAGCTTCATGCGCCATCGGTTGGCGGTCGTGGCGCGCACCAAGGATGAACTGAGCGACAAGCTGCACTCCTGGCGCGAAGGCCGCATGTCCAAAGGCATCTTTGCTGGCCAAGCACCAATCGCGCGCAAGCCGAAGATCGCGTTCATGTTCACCGGGCAGGGAGCGCAATACGCCGGCATGGGCCGGCAGCTCTATCAGCTCGAGCCGCGCTTCAAGGCTGCCATCGACCGTTGCGCGGCGCTGATGGACGCGGACCTTGGCGCGCCGCTGCTCGAGGTTTTGTTCGGCGCCGATTCTGCGAAGTTTCTCGGCAATACCCAATACGTTCAGCCGGCCTTATTCGCCATCGAATATGCGCTCGCCGATCTTTTGCATCATTGGGGAATAGATCCGAACTGTGTCATCGGTCATAGCGTCGGTGAAATCGTCGCCGCCAGCGTAGCGGGCGTCATCAATCTCGAAGGCGCGGTACGCTTTGTGATCGCGCGCGGACGCCTGATGGGGCAACTACCGCGCGGCGGAAAGATGCTGGCAATCGATGCGACCGCTGAACAGGCGCGCGAATGGCTCGCCGGCAAAGAGGCGGACGCGTCGATCGCCGGCGTCAACGGGCCGCAAAGCGTGGTCGTATCCGGCCGCGCCGCGGCTGTCGACGAAGTTGCAAATCTCGCCACCGCGGCCGGCCGGCGCAGCAAGGAACTCGACGTATCGCACGCGTTCCATTCACCCCTGATGGATCCGATTCTGCCGGAGCTTGAGGAGGTCGCCGCGTCGTTGCGCTTTTCGGCGGGAGATGTGCCGGTGCTCTCGAATGTCACCGGAGATTTCCTGACGGAAGCTTCGGCAGGATACTGGAGTTCGCACGTCCGGCAGCCGGTCCTGTTCCACCAGGGCATGTCCAAGATCGTTGAACGCGGCTGTTCGGTGATCGTCGAGATTGGGCCGCATCCGGCACTCATCCCGGCCGTCTCTGCCGCTTTCGATATGAAGAAGACGCGCAGCATCCCGACTCTACTGCGCGATCAGCAGGACATGTGGCACATTCTCGAGACGCTCGGCGCGCTTTACGTCAGCGGTGCGCCGGTCGATCTCGATCGGGCGTTCTGGAGCCCGGATTATCGGCGGGTTTCGCTGCCGCTCTATCCATTCCGTCGCGATAGGCATTGGCTGCGGGACGAGCTTGGACTCGATACCGTACCTACAAGCGAGAACCAGGCGGCCCGCCCGGTACATCCATTGTTAGGCCGCACCGCGAGCATCAGCTCTCGCCGCGCTGTGTTCGAGTCGAGTATCGCTCCCAAGCAACCTTGGGTCGACCACCGGATCATGGGCGCCACCGTGTTCCCGGGCACGGCCTATCTGGAAATGGCGGTGCGCGGATTTGCAGCGTCCAAGGGGAGCGATTGGGAAAGCGCGGTGCTGCGCAACGTAATGTTCGAGCGTCCGTTGGTCATCAGCTACGGCAAGCCGCAAAAGGTGAAACTCACCCTGGACGTCCGCGCCGCCAACGGTGCGGCGGCCGAGAGTACGTTCGTCATTTCCGCGGCCGGCGATGGCAATACCAACAACCATTGCCAGGGGCGGATCGTCGCAACCAGCGAGCGCTTCGAGCGGGTCGACCTTCCGGCCCAGATCGCCCGTATGAAATCGACCCTCCCGATTGGGCAGTTCTACGGTGAAGCGCGCAAGGTTGGATTTGAATACGGCGCGGGTTTCTCGACCATCCGCGAACTTTGGGTGGGCGAACCGGATTCAGGCGAAGCGATTGGGCGGCTGACGGCTTCGCCCAATCCGGAGAATCCCGAGGATCATCCGTTCCGATTCAGCACCCTTCTGGATGGATCGCTGCAAGTGATCCGCGCCGCGGTCATGACCCTCGACGACACCGATGACATAGGCGGCACCTTTGTGCCGCGGTCCATTAAGGCCGTCACGATGGCGCGCGAGCTTCCGTTCCAGGTATGGAGTCATGTCACCGTGCGCGCCGGTGAGAATCGCTCAATTCTCGCCACCATTCGCGTGGTCAATGAGGCGGGAGAGTTGTTGGCGCATATCGAGGACCTCGATTTGCGGCAAATGGCCAGGCTTTCGCTCGCCAGAGGCGCCCAGGGTGCGGCGCCCGAGCGCAATCTGGCGTCACGGGAGGAACTCGTCGCCAGTCTGCAAAAGCTGCCGTCGGGCGAGCGCGTCGGCGTTGTATCGAAGTGGCTGATCGACGAGATCAAGGATATCCTCGGCCAGGCCGCCGAGGAGATTGATCTCGACAATCTCGATGCATCGACAGCATTCATCGAGATCGGCCTCGACTCTCTCTTGGTCACGGAGTTGCAACGCCGGATACAAGAGAAGCTCGAATTCCGCTTTAAGGCGATGCAGGGCCTTGACTACCAAAGCATCGAGTTGCTCGCCCAATACATTCTCAACGAAGTGCTGTTCGTGGATCCGGTCGCTGCCACCAAAGCGGCCGCCGCACCGGTGCACACAGCTGCAAACTAGCTCGTACTTTCCGCGGTCGAACCGGGTGCCATTGCAAGGAGTTTTCAATGCTTAGCAATACGCTTACCGTCGACGCTGCTTCAGCGCACCGCTATATCGAAAACCATCTGGACAAGCGCCAAGTCAACAAGATCCAGCACTCGTTTCCGTCGCCGCGTTACTGGACCGAGACGGATGTACCGGTGCAGGAGGTACTCGACAATCGTCAGAAGCTTCGGGCGATGGGGCGGGGTTCGGTTGTCAACCTGTATATGGGCGTGCCGTACTGCATTAAGACCGACCCCGGCAAATGCGGATATTGCCTGTTTCCGGTAGAAGATTTTGTCGGGTACGACGCGCTAGAGGACTATTTCGGCTACCTCAAGCGCGAGGTGGCCATGTACAAAGACGCGGTGCAAGGCCAGTCGCTGGGGGCGGTCTATTTCGGCGGCGGTACGTCGAACCTCTACAAAGAACCGATGTACCCGCGCCTGATGGAGCTTGTCCGGGATCTATTTCCGGTCATTGCTCCGGAAGTCGACATTACGCTTGAGGGCATTCCTCAACTTTTCACGCGAGAAAAGCTTCAGACCATCAAAGAATCCGGAATGAACCGGATCAGTGTAGGCGTGCAGCAGATCAACGAGCGGCTCAACAGTCTCAGTGGCCGCAAACAGACGACGAAACACGTTGTGCAGACTGTCGAATGGGCAAGGGAATTCGGGCTGGCGTGCAATTTGGACCTCATCTTCGGCTGGCCGCAGCAAACGACCGCCACGATGGTCAAGGATCTGGAGACCGTGATCTCATGGGGGGTCCACGACATCACCCATTACGAGCTCAACGTCGGCGGCCCAACTGATTTTGCGCTCAATCGTTATCACGAGCTTCCCAGCACGCTAGCCAATCTTGAGATGTATCGCGTTTCGCGCGAACTGCTCACAAGTCACGGCTATGAACAGGTTACTGCCTACAATTGGCGCAAGCCCAATGATCCGGTTGGCCGGCGCTATGAGGAGGGGGTCACGCGGCGCTTCGACAGCATGGACACGCTGGGGCTGGGCTACGCGGCAATCACGTTCTTCGGCGACGTGGCGCTCGACCCCGGGCAGTCGTGGTCATACATCAATTGGCGAAAGCTCAGTGAGTATAAGGCGGCGATTGATGACGGTCGCTTCCCCGTGGAATGCGGCTTTCGGCATGAGCGCGATGACTTCAAGATCTCGCTGGTGTTTCGCAACCTGTTTGGCCTCGAGTTGGACCGTCAGTCGTTTCAGAAAGCATTCGGCGTAGACGTTTATGACGACTTCTCCGGCGTTTGGGATGCGCTGGCAGAATGGAATTTCGTCAAAGTCACGCCGGACAAAATAACCCTGACCGGCGACGGGCCGTTCTACACACCGATGATACAGGCTCTCCTGGCGGAGGAGCGGTATCGGCAATTACGTAACCGTGTGGTGCGGCATACCAAGAGCGCCGAGCAATCCGTCGCCGCCTCGCTCTAAATATCATCAACGCAGGTTGTGAGATGAGTCCCGTTGTCCCACCCGATATTTCGCAGATTCAGGCCGAGCTCCGGCAGATGGTCTGCGGGCTCATTGGCGCCGAACCGGACGAAATAGATGATGAGGCGCCGCTGCTGGAATATGTGACGTCGTCGCTGACGTTGCTGACCGGAATTCGTATGGTCTATGAGCGGTACGGCGTACTGGTCCCAATTCGCCCGTTGCTGGAGGGGGCCGGCAATCTTCGTGCGCTGTCGGTCTTCATCGATCAGGCCCTGCAGGCGCACGACAAGAACCTGATCGGAGCGATGCCGTGGGGCCAGGAGGCCGAACTGGGCCCACGCACTGCGCTGGCGCCGTCGCAACAGCACATCGGATTTCTGGCTCGCTACTCGAGTGGCGCATCGGCGGCCTATAGCGAGTCCGTCGCCGTCCGCCTTCGCGGCAGGCTGCACGGTCCGGCGATCCAGGCCGCCCTTGAAGCCGCGGCGGAGCGCTACGAGGCCGCGCGCGCCGCCCTGGACAGGGACAGCGACGCCATCGTTCTTCTTTCGCAACAGTTCGAAATTCCAATTTCGCACTGTTCTGATTCCGATATCGATGAGCGGGTCGGCGATACGGTTTCGCGTCCCTTCGAACCCGGCGAACGCCTGTTTCGTGCTGAATTACTTCGTATTTCCGAAGCCGATCACGTGCTCGGGCTCGCTGCTCACGCCCTTGTCGTAGACCACGAAGCGCTGGTTACGATGCTCGAAGATGTCGCCAAATTCTACAGTGTGTTTGCGCGCGGAGACGAGAAGCAGGTGACGGCTGCCTCCGCCGTGCAGCTCACGGAATACATGAAGCGGCATGAGCAGGAGGCCGTCAAACGGGCGCAGGCGACAGCGGAAAGTTACTGGAAAAAAGTTTTCGCGACCGGCCTTCCGCTGCTCGAACTCCCAAGCGACAAGCCGCGGCCCGCCGTCAAGAACTACGAGGGAAAGCGCCTCGTCGTCCCGCTGCCGGACGATTTGCTGAGTGGTCTTGGCCGATGGCCCGGTCTGCCGCCGTCCGTAGTCCTTTTCGGCGCGTTCACCGCATTCCTGCACAGGCTCGCGGCGCAAAGCGACATCGTGGTCGGCGCGCGGAGCGGGCCCGTTCATCTTAACGGCGAGAGCCGGGTCGTCGGCCCGACCCGGGAAATGCTTCCGGTCCGCTCCAGCTACGACCCGTCTCGGAGTTTTTCCGATCACGTGCGTTCTTCCGCGGCCCGGTTCGCGCAAGCCAATGATCACCGCCAACTCTCGCTCGCCGAAATTATTCGTGTCCTCAACGCGCCGCGCGACCAGGGTCGTTCGGCACTGTTTTCTGCGGCTTTCCGGACAAATACCCATGACGCGCTGCCGGTGTTCGAGGACTTGCGCTGCACCTTCATGGCTGTACCGGTCGAGAAGGCGCGTTATGACGTCGAGCTGATCCTCGCGTCGTCACCGGGCGAAACGCAGCTTTGGTGGGACTACAGTACCGAACTATTCGAAGCTGAGACGATCGCCAGGTGGGCTGACGGGTTTCTGGAATTCCTCCGGGCCGGTCTCGATCAACAAGATCGGCACTGCGGGTCGCTCCCAATGATGACGGACCGCGACCGGCAGACCCTGCTTTATGACTGGAACGCGAACGACACGGCCTATCCACGCGATCGCACGGCCCTCGATTTGTTCTTTGATCACGCGCGCGCCGCCGGTGATCGCGTAGCAATCCGGTACAAAGGCGAGCAGCTGACTTACGCAGCGCTGGGAGCTCGGATTGAAACCATTGCGGCGATGCTGATTGGTAACGGCGTGCGGCCGGGCGATCGCGTGGCGATATTGCTCCGGCGCTCCCCGGATCTCGTTGCCGCCATCTTCGGCGCGTGGCGAGCCGGCGCCGCTTATGTGCCGATCGATCCCGACTTGCCGAAGAGGCGGGTCGAATTCATGCTGGCAGACGCGGCGGTCGGGACGATTATCACCAGCCATGATTTGGTGGAAATTGTCGATCCGGCGCTGGGTGCGCCGTCGCTCTACGTCGATGCCGCGAGCTCCTACTCGACGGCTTCGCTGGCGGCCATGCCGGTGAGCAACGGCGGCGACAGCGCCTATGTCATCTACACGTCAGGGTCGACCGGCCAGCCGAAAGGGGTCGAAATCCTCCACCGTTCGCTTCTTAATTGCTTGCTCGCTACCCAGGAGCTGATCGGCTTCGCCGCATCGGATTCGCTGCTCGCGATTACCACGCCGTCGTTCGACATTTCGACCGTCGAACTGTTCATGCCGCTGGTCGTCGGCGGCGTGCTGCACCTCGGCGAGGATGATTTACAGGCGGACGGAATCCGCCTGGCGGAGCGGATCGACAACAGCAAGCCGTCTTACTTGCAAGCCACCCCTTCGACCTGGAAGATGATTCTCGCAGCAGGGTGGCAAGGCGACCGGCATCTGCGAATGGGCGTTACCGGTGAGGCAGTGAGCCGAGATCTTGCGGAACAGCTGCTTTCCAAGGGGCAGGCCCTGTGGAACCTTTATGGACCGACGGAGACGACGGTCTACGCGACGGCTTATCGGATCAAATCCGCGCCGGACCAGCCGATGCGGATTGGCCGGCCGCTGTCGAATACGAAGCTCTATATACTAGACGAGCAGCGTCAACCGGCGCCGCTCGGCGCGGTTGGTGAACTTTATATCGGCGGCGAAGGTCTTGCCCGCGGCTATGTCGGAAAGCCGGAGCAGACCAGGGAACGTTTCGTTCCAAACCCTTTCCGGCCGGGCGAGCTTCTTTACCGGACCGGCGACCTTGCGCGCTATCTGCCTGACGGCGACGTCATCTGCCTCGGGCGGATCGACCATCAGGTCAAAGTCCACGGCTACCGCGTCGAGCTCGGCGAGGTCGAGGCTGCGCTTCGGGCTGCGAGCGGCGTTCGCGACGCGGTCGTCACCACCTGGATCGACAGCAAGGGCGATCAGCAACTGGTCGCTCATATTGTCGCCGATGCAGCCGCGACCTCGCATCCGACCGTCGTTCGGCAGCGCCTACGTGAATCGTTGCCTGAAGCGATGGTTCCTCCCTACTTCATTTTCTGCGACAGCCTCCCGCTGACCCCAAGCGGCAAGATTGACCGGGCGGCATTGCCGGCTCCCGGACTCACAAAAATTGCGGTCGCCACCGCCGATCCGCCGGTTACGTCCACCGAACGCCAGGTTTCAGAGGTTTGGGCGACGGTTCTGGGAATCCCTGTCGACCGTATCGGCCGCGACGACGACTTCATGGATTTGGGCGGTCATTCGCTGCTGATGACGCAGTTGATGGTTGAGGTCCGCAGGCAGTTTCAGGTCACGTTCAACCTGCGTGACTTCTTCGCGGCACCCACGCTGAGGAAGTTTTCGGCTCTTGTCGACGAACTGCGAAGTTTGTCGGCAAGTGGCGCAAACGGCCGCGACCAGAAGCGTGCGCGCGACGCCGAATGGGGCAAGCAGCGCATGGCGTTCTTGCAGCGCGAAGCCGAATTGCCGCTGCACATTGCTCCGGCGCGCGGCCTGACGTTTCGACCGGGAGCAGAAGTCCGGAACGTTCTGCTTACGGGAGCCACCGGCTTCCTCGGCGCCTACATTCTCAACGAAATACTTCAGACCGGCGACGCGCACGTGCACTGCCTGGTCCGCTCGAAACAGACTGCAAGCAGCCACGCCCGCATCGAGGAACAGCTGCGAAAATACCAGCTTTGGCCGGCAGGCGAGAAATGGCGATCGGCCTGGGAACAGCGTGTCCACGTCGTCGCCGGCGACGTCATTCTGCCAAGGCTCGGGCTTCCCGACCCGGCCTATGAATCGCTGGCGCGCGAAATCGACTGCATCATCCACTCCGCCGCGCACGTTAATTTCATTTATCCCTACGAAGCGCTCAAAGCGACGAATGTCCTGGGACTCCACGAAATCATCCGCCTCGCCTTTCACGGCAGCATCAAGCCGGTTCACTATCTGTCGACTGCAGCCATCTGGCCAATGGGTGCGGAATACACATTCTTCGAATCGGATTCGCTGGACCACGGCAGGCTGCTGAACCTCGGTTACGACGAAGCGAAATGGGTTGGCGAGAAGTGCCTCACCAACGCCGCGGATCGTGGATTGCCGGTCGCGCGCTATCGACCCGGCGAGGTCGGCGGCGACAGCAAGACCGGCCGATGCGTGCTGAACCACTTTCTCATCGCCGCGCTTAAGGGCTTCCTGCAATTCGGCGCCGTGCCGTCGATCGACACGCACGTCGACGTGGCGCCGGTCGACTACGTCGCAAAGGCCATTGTCTACATGGCGCTTGGCGGCAAAACGTTGGGGCGGGCGTTTCATCTGACCAACCCGCAATCGTTGCACATGAAGGACGGGCTCGCGTTCCTGCGCAAGGAAGGCTACCAGTTTGAGGAAATACGATTTGAGGAATTGCGCAGGCGGTTGATCATGAGCCCCGACTTCACGGGGAACGCTCTATTTCCCTACCAGGCGGCACTTGAGGGCATGGAAGAAAGAAGTCTGCAACTGCCGAAATACGACTGTCGGCAGGCGTTGCGGGAACTCGATGGTTCCGGAATTATTTGTCCCCCAGCCGATGAGACGCTTTTTTCGACCTATCTGCGGTACCTCAAGGATGTCAATTTTCTGCCGGATGCTACCGAGCTGCAACTTTCAGCGGCAAACGCCGGCATCGGTGCGGCTTCGGAGCAAAAAAAGTTCGTTCACGGTTCACATTTGTCTCACTAGCCGACGGCAGGATCCCGCTTTTTGGTCGCCCCCATGGTCATATCCGGCGTCGCAATTGTGCCCGCGCCGGATGGGCACTTGCCTGCTTCCACGAGGCTGCAACCGCCATGATCTAGGCAAACGAGCCGATGAGGATCGCTGATGCCACTGCTCGAGAATAAAAAGATTCTAGTGACCGGCGGAACCCGCGGGATCGGCGCGGGCGTGGTGCGCACCGCCATGGCGGAAGGTGCCGAGGTCGCCTTTATCTTTCAACAGAATGTCGAGATGGCGAACGATCTGTCACGAGAATTGACAGCGCGGAATCCCGGAAGGCGCTGTCTGCCGTTCCAGTGCGATGTCGCCAATACCGAGGAGACGCGCGAAAAAATCAAGGCGATCATATCGGAACTCGGCCGCATCGACGCACTCGTGAACAATGCCGGCATTACGCGGGATGCCGGGCTGGGCCGAATGCGGCGGGAGCAGTGGGATGCCGTCATTAACACCAACCTGGGCAGCATGTTTAACGTGACGCAGCCCGTTTTGCTTCAGTTGGTCAAACAGCGTAACGGCTCAATCATCAACATGACGTCTTTCGCCGGAATATATGGCAGCACCGCGCAAACGAACTATGCCGCTTCGAAGGGCGGGATCATTGCTTTCACTAAAGCGCTTTCGAAGGAGGTCGCCGAACACGGGGTGCGCGTCAATTCGATAGCGCCAGGCTTCATCGAGACCGAGATGGTATCGTTCATGACCGAAGAGCGCCTGAAATACATGAAATCGCAGATACCCGTCGGACGGTTTGGCACACCGGAAGACGTGGCTCATCTTGTGTGCTTTCTCGCGTCGGATCGCTCGAGCTACATCACGGGGCAAGTCATCCAGATTGACGGCGGGCTGGTGCTATAGCGTCGCCCGGGGGATGGTCCGACCCGCACAGATGACCGCGCTGGGCGTCAGCGTCCTGTCAGGCAGTCGTCGCTCGTCGGCCAGTCCCATGTCCTGAGGTGCCATCCGCCGCCCTCGACAGCAATGGCGGCCTTATAGTCGGGCCCCAAATCCAATGCCCGGAACACCCATCGTTGCGCTTCGGCGGGATGCGGCCTAGTCGCCAGTAACCCTGGTTCCTGTCCTGGCAGAAAGCAAACGTCGAACTCGTCCAGTGGCAGCGAGAGCCCGTCGCCGACCGCCTTGATATAGGCTTCCTTCCGCGTCCAACAATCGAAGAAAGCATCGCGGCGTAAATCCTCCGGAAGTGAATGAAGGGTGAGCCGTTCAAGCGGAGAAAAATATGAAGCGGCAATCCGTTCCACATCAAGTTTAGTCCGCATCTTCTCGACGTCTATGCCGACTGCGCGCTCCATCGTTAAAGCAATCAGGACCAAATCTCCGGAGTGGGATACGTTGAATTGGAAGGGTTCGACCAAACCGTCGCTCAGCCGGGGCGCCAGCCGCGGCTTTCCGAATGCGTTGTACTCAAAGCGCAGCCGGTCCGCCTCTGTCTTCATGCATCGGGCGAGTATCGATCGCAGCACTCCACGCCCGACCACGTGGCGGGTGCGGTCTTGGTCGAAGTGGAACCGGTCTGCCTTCTGCCGTTCGTCGAGCGACAGAACCGCATTCATCGCCCGGACGCGCTCGGGAGACCAGTCGAGGGCGATCCGCCAAACATGCACTTCGTCTTGCGGCAATTGATAATCGCGCAGCAAAGGCAGCCCTTCGATCGTCTCGCCTACGTCATGGCACTCGTCCCGCAAAGGCAATCACCGCGCCAATATCTCCTAAAGGCCGTCACCCGCTCGGATGCTCCGTGAGAACTTTGCTCGGCGGAACGGCCGCAGCGCCGTCGCCGGGGGAAGCGGAATGGTTTTCGGTCGGGGCCGGAGCCCCGTCGGCCTCATCGCTCTTCCCGACAAAACGACCGAGCAAGCGCCATACCAACCAGCCGAAATCATCCATTATGATGAAGATCGACGGTACAAACAGCAGCGACAGGAAGGTCGATACAAGAAGCCCTCCGATTACCGCTACCGCCATGGGCGATCGAAACTCACCGCCGGCCCCAATTGCGAGCGCGCTCGGAAACATGCCGGCGATCATTGCGATACTTGTCATGATGATGGGACGCGCGCGCTTTTGTACGGCATCCATAATAGCGGGCGTGCGCTCGGTGCCACGGTGCATGGACTCGATAACGAAATCGAGCAACATGATCGAGTTCTTGGTAACGATGCCCATCAGCATAAGAAGTCCGATGATCACCGGCAGGGTGATCGGGTAATGCATTATGAAAATCGCAAGAATCGCACCGGTAACAGACAACGGTAGCGAAAAAAGAATGGTGAATGGGTGCAGCACGCTTGCGAATAGGATGGCGAGTAAGACATAGACGGCGAGCAGGCCGTTCCGCATGACTCCGCCGAATTCCTGGAACAGTTCGCCTTGAAGTTCCGCGTCGCCCCCTTCGGTCACACTGATTCCTGGCGGCAGTCGTTTCATGACCGGCAATTCTTTGACGGCTGTCAATGCCGTGCTGAGCGCTGCGCCGCCGACGAGGTCCGCCTCGACCGTAGCCTGCCGCTGGCGATCGTATCGATTAATGCTGGTAGGGCCTTCGCCAAAGCTCAAGTCGGCCATCGCGTTCAAGGGTATCCCTTCGCCGCTCCGCGATCGCACACGAAGTTGTTCGAGCACCTGCCGGTCCGCGCGCGCATTTTCTTCGAGAAGAACGCGTATCGGAACGGTCTGACCTCCGGCATCGAATTTAGGCAGCGCAGGACCCACATCGCCAATGGTGGCAACCCGGATCGTCTCGGCCAGGCTTTCGGTCGACACCCCCAATCGAGCAGCAAGGTCCAGCCGCGGGTAAATCCTCAGCTCAGGTCGATTGAGCGCGACGCCCGACACAACGTTGCTTACCGTCGACAGTCTACTCATCTGACTGTTGAGTTCCTCGGCGACGTTCGCCACTGTCGCGTTGTCATCGCCAGTAACGATCAAATTGACGCCACGTAGACCGTTCTCGTCAACAAACCAGAACCGTATGTTCGGGATATCGAAGAGGTCCGCGGTGATTAGCTGCTCAAGCTGCTGTTGCGACCGTTCTCGTGTGGACTTCGGCACGTAGTTGATCGTCAACGACGCCCGGCCGACGTCGACGACCGATGGTGGAATGCGCCCGCCGTCCACGAAGACACTTTCAACCTCAGGCCTGCTGCGCAAGCGTTGGGTGATTGCTTCGGTGACCGCCTCGGTGTCGCGAAGCTGTGAGCCCGGTGGCAACTCGATGCTCAGCACGGAGCGCGCACTATCAGTAGCTGGCATGAAGCCCGACGGCAGGTAGCGCGTGCTCGCAATCGTTGCAGCAAACAAAGCTAGTCCCAGCGCAACCGTGGAGAATCGGTGACGAAGCGACCAACTCAGTACGCGCTGGTAAAGACGGCTGACGCGACCGCCGGTCTTTTCTTCGTGGCGGTGGCCCTTAAGAAAATAGGCCGCGAGCATCGGTGTTATTAGCCGCGCCACCAGCAGCGAAAATAAAACCTGAACCGACACGGTTATGCCGAATTGCCTGAAGAACTGGCCTGGCAGGGACGATAGAAAGCTGGCGGGAAGAAAGATCGCAACGATCGTGAGTGTGATTGCGATGACGGCGAGGCCAATCTCATCGGCTGCATCAATCGCGGCGCGGTAGGGCGATTTGCCCATACGAATGTGGCGATCTATATTTTCAATCTCAACGATTGCGTCGTCGACAAGTATCCCGACGCTGAGCGTGATGGCCAGCAGGGTTACCATGTTGAGAGAGAACCCGAGAAGATTCATCACCCAGAATGCCGGCAGGATCGACAGCGGCAACGTAATCGCCGCGATGGCGGTCGCTCGCCATTCGCGCAAAAATAGGAATACGACTACGACGGCGAGGATGGCGCCTTCATACAGCGCGTGCATCGCCGCGTCGTAGTTACCTAGTGTGTATTCAACCGAAGTATCGATCAATTTGAGTTCAACGTCGGGATGCGCCTTCCTGACTTCATCGATGCGGGCCGCGACGGCTTGCGCCACAGTTACGTCGCTGGCTCCCTTAGCCCGGAAGATGCTGACGCCCACGACCGGTGTGCCGTTAAACCGGGCAAACGTTCGCGGCTCTGCAATTGTGTCGGTGACCAGTCCCAAATCGTCGAGGCGCACCTCTCCGCCGGCTGGCAAGCCGATGCTTATCGCCGCGAGATCAGCGAGGGTCTTGGCTCCAGCCACTGCCCGAATCGCTTGATCAAGCCCGCCGATTTCTGCACGTCCCCCGGCAAGATCGACGTTGGTGCCGCGAAGCTGATGGCTGACATCGAGCGCCGTCAACCCGACCCCCTGCACCCTGAATGGATCGAGTCCGACCCTTACCTCGCGCTCGACGCTGCCGATGCGCTGGACGCCTCCGACGCCTTGAATACCTTGCAGCGCCCGGATGACCACATCCTGGACGAAGTACGATAGCTGCTCGGGTGTTTTGCCGGGAGCAATCGCAGCGTAGGTGAGGATAGGAAGGCCGACCACGTCGACACGCCGAATCAACGGTGCGTCAATTCCCTGAGGGAGATCGGCGCGAACGCGCGTTATGGCGTCCGTTACGTCGCTAACCGCTTGATTGGTTTCGACCCCCAATCGAAACTTGATGGCGGTAATCGAAACCCCGTCCGTGATCGCCGACAGAATGTGACGCGCGCCAGCTACACCAGCGACCGCATCCTCGACCTTCTTGGTGACTTGCGTTTCAAGTTCCGCCGGCGAGGCACCGAACTGGATGATTGTAATGTTGACGATAGGGACGTCTACATTTGGAAGACGGGTAATCGGCAGTTTGGTGAAGCCGATGAGGCCAAGTCCAACTATGGCGGCGCCCAGAACGATCGGGGGAAGTGGGTGCCGAATTGACCACGCCGAAATATTGAGCGCCATTCAGCCCCCATACCATCGCCGGCGGCACGGCAAGTGTTCGCCAAAAAGCATAATGAGCTTCCCTCAGCGATACAACATGAAACAGGCGGAAAAGACGTGTTGAAACAATGGCGATGCCGTTTGCATCTGCACGGGCTGGAGCGATCACTGGCACGATCCCGATACCGAAAAAGTCTACTATACGATGCATCCCGCTCTGTCCCATGACGAGTGAACGAGTGATTACGACTGTTGGGACACCTTTAGTCTTCCTCAAACTTCCAGCCAGGCTCTGCGCGTTTCGGCATCGGCTGCAAGCGCGGAAGGTGCGCCTTCGAAAACAATGCGGCCATGGCCCATGACGTAGACTCGATGCGAGATGCGCATGGCGATGGTGAGCTTCTGTTCCACCAGAAGGATGGAGATCCGCCGCTCCGCGATGCTGCGCAAAAGGTCGGCGACCCGCTCGACCATTTGCGGCGCCAGTCCCTCGGTCGGTTCGTCGACCATGATGAGATCGGGATCGCCCATCAGGGTCCGGCAGATCGTCAACATTTGCTGCTCGCCGCCAGACAGCGCTCCCGCCGCGGTCTGCGAGCGCTCTTCAAGTCGCGGAAACAGCCGATAGGTGTCGTCCATGCACCAGCGCGTCGCTTTCGCACGGGCTTTGATTCCGAGAATCAGGTTCTGCTCGACCGTGAGTGTTGGAAAAATGGCGCGATCTTCCGGAACGTAGCCAATACCCCGATGCGCGATCTCATAAGGCTTGAGACCAGCGATAGCTTCGCCCTTGAAGACGATCGCCCCGCGCGGCGGTACGTCGCCCATGATCGCCTTCAACGTGGTTGAACGGCCGACGCCGTTGCGGCCAAGGATGCTGACAATCTCGCCGGTGCCGACGGAAAGCGACACACCTTGGAGGATGTGGCTTTTGCCGTAATAGGCATGCAAGTCGCGTACGTCGAGCATCATGCTGCGGTTCCGAGATATGCAGTCTGCACGGCGCTATCTTGTTTAATCCGCGCCGGAACATCGCTGGCGATGATTTGCCCGTAAACCAGCACGGAGATGCGGTCGGCAAGGTCGAATACGACGTCCATATCGTGTTCGATCATGATCAGCGTGCGGCCTTGGCTGACCTTGCGGATCAGCGCCGTGGCGCGGGCGGCCTCGGCCGCGCTCATCCCGGCGCTCGGCTCGTCGAGCAGGATAATGCCGGCTTTGCCAGCGATGGTGATGCCAATCTCTAGCGCGCGCTGTTCGGCATAGGTGAGCACGCCCGCCTGGACCCCGCGCCGATGGAGCAACTCAATTTCGTCGAGGATAAATTCGGTCCGCTCATGCACGTCCGCCAAACCGTCGATGCCGCGCCAGAATGAATACTTGTATCCGAGCGACCACAGCACCGCGCAACGGACGTTTTCCCACACCGAAAGCCGCGGGAAGATGTTGGTGACCTGAAAGCTGCGCGACAGCCCCCGCCGATTGATCTGATATGGTGGCAGCCCGGTAACATTCTCCCCCTTGAGGTGCACGGTTCCGGATGTGGGACTAAGGCGACCACTTATCAGGTTGAACAGGGTCGATTTTCCGGCGCCGTTCGGTCCGATGATGGCGTGCCTTTCGCCAGTCGGCACGCTCAAGCTGACACCGCGGATGATTTGCGTCGCACCGAACTTCTTGTGCACGTCAACGAGTTCGATGGCGGGCGCGGTCATTCGCTTTTTCCCGCACCCTGGGCGCAGACGACGGCATCTTGCCACGCGGCGCCCACGACCGGCCAGGTCCGTCGGAAGAGAAAAAATCCACCTGCAAGCAGTGCAATGGCCGCCACCCACGACAATGCGCTCGTAGTGTCGAGCGTCACGTGAAAGACGGAGATCGTCGCCCCGTCGGAGCCCTTGACGCTGCGATGGTAGGTCATCTCGATGAGGACGGTCAGCCCCGCAAACATCACTAGCGCTGGGACGAGGGCAACGAGGTAAGTCAATGCGAGCCGCCTGAGCGGCCCGTAGGCGCGCGCACGCCACAAGGGCCCATGCATCGTCAGAAGGCCGACGATGCCGTTTGGCGCGAACATCACCACGCCGATGAACAAAAGCCCGAAGTAAAGCTGCCAAACGTCGGTCAGATCGCTGAGCATCACCTCGAGCCAGGTTACGAGGATCGCACCGATTACCGGGCCGGCGAAGTTGCCGACGCCGCCGATATAGGCGGCGAGCAAGACCAGACCGGATTGGCCGGCGCCGACCGCAGAAGAATTGACCAACTCGAAATTGATGGCCGCGAGCGCCCCGGCGACGCCGGCGAAGAGGCCGGCGAGCGCGAATGCGAGGAACCTCACGGCCTGCGGATTGTAACCGACGAACTGGGCTCGTTCGGCATTCTCGCGCACTGCGTTGCACATGCGGCCGAACGGCGTGCGCCGCAGTGCATACATCGCGACCATGCACAGGAGACACCAAGCGGCGATCAGATAATAGACCTGAATTTGCGGACCAAAATTAAGACCAAGCACGTGCAAGAGCTTGGTACGGTTGGTACTTACTCCCTCCTCGCCGCCAAAGAAGCCGCGCAAGATCAGTGAACTGGAAGCGACGAGTTCGCCAAGTCCAAGCGAGATCATGGCGAAAGCGGTACCGGCGCGGCGCGTCGAAACCGAACCAAAGATGATGCCGAAGGCAAGGCCGCTGAAGGCGCCGACCAGTGGAATTAGAGGTAGCGGCACCGGAAGCTTGTCGTGGATCACGGTATTCATGGCGTGGACGGTCACAAATCCGCCAAGGCCGTAGTAGACGGCGTGACCAAACGAGAGCAAGCCGGTTTCGCCGAGCAGCATGTTGTATGAGAGCGCGAACACGATCATGATGCCCATCAGGCTGAGCATCGTGAGGGCGCTGCCGGATGTGAAGATCGCCGGTAAGATCGCGAACGTGACCGCGAGCGCGATCCACGGCGCCGCAAGCTGCGCGAAGGCCGTCGTCCGCGCGGAGCGCGAAACGGCACGCTGCGGAACATTGACGGCATCTGTCGCTACATCGCTCAATTTCGGCTCAATGATCGGCTCAGTGTTCGCGCGTTCCCAGAAGGCCGGTCGGCCGGAAGATCAGAATCAGCACCAGCAGCAGGTAGGGCATGATCGGGGCGATCTGCGCCACGGTCACATTCCACACATCGAGCAGAACGCCACCGGTGGGTGGCGCAACACCGACGCGTCCCAGCACGTCGGCAACGGAAAGGTTGACAGAGACCGCGAAGGTCTGCACCAGCCCGATCAGTAGCGAGGCCAGGAACGCGCCCGACAGCGAGCCTAGCCCACCGACGACGACGACCACGAATAGGATCGGACCGAGCGCCGCCGCCATGTTCGATTGGGTCACCAACGCCGGCCCCGCGATCACGCCGGCCACAGCGGCAAGTCCGGTCCCGACGCCGAAGACCAGCATGAATACGCGCGGCACGTTGTGACCGAGCATCGACACCATGTGCGGATGGGTCAGCGAGGCTTGGATGATTAGCCCGATGCGCGTTCTGGTGAGCAGCAGCAACAGCACCCCGAAAATCGCGATTGCGGTGAGCAGTTCGAACATCTTGTACGCCGGGTAATTGGTCGAGAATGCGGTGAAGGCGCTGAAATTCAGTGACGGTGGGACGCGATAGTCCACCGGCCCCTTGCCCCAGATCATCTGCACGATTTCTTCGATGACAAAGGCGAGCCCGAACGTAAACAGAAGCTCGGCGACCGGACCGTGCCGGTGCACGCGCCGCAGCCCGTAGCGCTCGACCAGCGAGCCGATGCCGCCGACCAGCACCGGCGCGATGAAGAAGGCCGGCCAGAAGCCTATCATCTGACTGATCTGGAAGCCGAAGAACGCGCCAAGCATGTAGAAGCTTGCATGCGCGAAATTCAGCACGCCCATCATGCTGAAGATCAGCGTCAGGCCGCTCGCCATCAAAAACAGCAGCATGCCGTAAAGCACGCCGTTCAGCGCTGATATGGTGACGAGCTCCAGCACCGCCGGCCAGCTTGCTCGTTTCAGCTTGGGCGGTTCATCTTGCAGCTAGTCGGAAGGATGGTGTCCTGCGTGTCGATCTTGCCAGTTACCTTCCAGCCCCAGCCGGTGCCCTCCTCTTCAAACGGTTGGTCCTTGTCGATCGGACCGAGTTTGGCGATGTACATCGGCTGGAAGAACTGATGATCGTCGGCTCGCATGAAACCGTCTCCGCCGTTGTAGACGCTGACTTTCATGCCATCGAGCTTGGCGGCGATCTTGACCGGGTCGACCGAATTCGCTTCCTGCGCCGCGTTCACGAACATACGGATCTCGTTGACGACGCGTGGATAGAACAGTGTCACGCCGGTCTTGGCGCGGAAACCCTTTTCGAATTCCACGGCCGGTGGATATGGTTGGTTGGACGCGCCTTCGGTGATCGCGTAGACGCGATCCGGCAGGTTGGCCTGCTTGACGGCCGTTGGGCCGCCGGTGCCGCCGGCGTAGTAAGTGTACCAGTCTACCTGCAATCCGGCGTCGGCTGCGGCTTTGAGCAGCAAGGCAAAATCCTGACCCCAATTGCCGGTGATGACGCTGTCGGCGCCGGAAGCCTTGATCTTGGCGATGTAGGGTGAGAAGTCGTTGACCTTGAGCAAGGCATGCACCTCGTCGCCGACAATCTCGATGTCCGGCCGTTTTTCACCGAGCATCTTGCGCGCCTGCGCCCGCACCGATTGGCCGAACGAATAGTCCTGATTGATCAGGTAGACCTTTTTGATGTTCGCGCGTGTCTTCATGTAGTTGGTCAGCGCGTTCATCTTGATGTCGGAATTCGCATCCCAGCGGAAATGCCAATAGCTGCATTTATCGTTGGTCAGCGCCGGATCGACCGCGGCGTAGTTGAAGAACAAAACTTCCTTGCCGGGGTTGCGATCGTTGTATTTGGTGACGAAGTCCTCGATTGCCGCAGCAAACGCCGAGCCGTTGCCTTGCGTGATGAAGCGGATGCCGGAGTCGATCGCTTTTTGCACCTGAACGAGCGTTTCCTGAGCATTGAGCTTATTGTCGTAGGGGACCACCTCGAGCTTATGTCCATTAATGCCGCCCTGCGCATTGGCCACTTCGGCGAGGTAGTTGAACGTTTTCAGACCAACCTCGCCGATACTCGCCCCGCCGCCCGATAATGGATCAACATAGGCAAGTTTGACGGTGTCCTCGGCCGTCGCCGGCATCGCCGTGATGACGGCGGCGGCGATGGCGCAAAATATTATTGTAAAGCGCGACGTCATCCTGATCCTCCCTTTTTTGCAATCTTGCGCTATCGAACGCGCTTGGCGCATTGTTTCCTTGCGGCCCGCTATCGTCAAGAACTCTCAGTTGGCGGCGGCGAGCGAAAACGGCCTGATCCGGCTTGAATCAAGGCCGGGGAGGCGGGCGCGCTCAATTGGTGAGCTATTCACCCCAGTTCGCCGAAGTTGGTGGGCGTTTCGAAGGCGGGGAAAACGCCCCTCCCGGGTTGATGTTTGCGTCCGTCGTCCTTCAGTAACGAAGGTACCCTTGGCGCTCGTTCAACCAAGCCTGTTCATCCGGTATAGCTAGCGCATCCAAGTCTTGCGGCATCGCGTGCGTATCGTCCACCCAATCCCGCAGTAACGGACCGCCGTTAATGACATCGATAGCAGCCTTGCCGTACTCGTACTCATAGGCGAAGTCGCGCCAGAGCGGATAATCGGGATACAAGCGGCGAATTGCCTTGAAGGCGAGTGCCTGGATACGCCAGGGTTTGAACGCCTGATGATCGTAGTCGGGACCTTCCGTGTGAATCTGCACGCCGTTGCAGAGCTTGCCGACATGTTTGTGAAACGTGGGTTCGAACCAGCAATTGCGCAGGTGGCAACCGCGGAGCCACGGCGGTGCCAGGGTGAACATTTCCCTTATGACGGCGTGTGCGTCGATATCGGGAGCGCCCATCACTTCGAGCGGTCGCGTGGTGCCGCGTCCTTCCGAGAGCGTTGCTCCCTCGAGCATCACCGTGCCCGCATAGGCTCGCGCCATCCATAAATTCGGCGCGTTTGGACTCGGGTTGACCCATATACGCTCGCCGAGTGGCCAACCGAATCCCGGCGCGGAATCGGGCTGCCAGCCCTGCATTTCGACGATACGATATTCGACATCCAGATCGAGTGTTTTGATAAACCACAGACCCAATTCGCCGAGCGTGAGCCCGTGACGCATCGGTAACGGACCGGCGCCGACGAAACTCTGCCATCCGGCGCGCAGCGTCAGACCTTCGACTGGCCGGCCAATGGGGTTGGGCCGATCCAGCACCCATACCGCTTTTCGATGTTTCGATGCCGCTTCAAGAATGTAGCGCAGCGTCGTAATGAACGTATAAATTCGGCAACCCAAATCCTGAAGATCGACAAGGATGACGTCGCATGTATCCATCATCGCGTCGGTCGGCCTGCGCACCTCACCATAGAGGCTAAATACCGGGATGTGATGCATCGGATCGATAAAGTCCGCCAACTCAATCATGTTGTCTTGCTTGTCGCCGCGCAGACCGTGCTGCGGACCGAAAGCCGCGGTGATGTTCATGTCCCCGCATGCAGCTAATGCGTCGAGCGAGTGCCGCAGGTCCGATGTGACCGAGGCGGGATGCGCGACCAAAGCGACGCGCCTGCCGTCGAGTTGCGCGCGCAAGGTGGGTTCGGCGATAAGTCGATCGATGCCAAATTTCATGGTTGCAGGACTTTAGGAAAATCAAGCGCAAAGCCGTCGGAATGATGAAAGTCCGCCTTGCCCGGAGGATGCGCCAACGCCCAATATGATTTGTGACCGCTGGTCTCTTCAATCACAGCCGCAAGACCAATTCGCCATACTCCATCGCCCGGCGAGCCCGACATTCGATCCAACTCTAGGGAGGCTTGCAATCTGTAACATGTCTGGTTCGATTGCACCGCGATGCGGGGCGCGACTATCTCGGCCGCGACATGCATCCCGCTTCGGTAGCTACTGAACCGATACGCGGCCCATTGTTTCGATGGCGCAAAGTTGAATTCGTAGTATGCGGCGCCGTCCGAAATCCGGACGAATGCCTCGAAACACGTGTGTCGCCAAAGCTCGTCAGTATGTGCGGCCGGTCCAACAGGCGGCAAGCGTAGGTCGGCTATCCTGCCGTTCGCAAAATAGCGAAAGACCAAACTGCCGGCGCTTGGCCGCGTGACTTCCGCTTCGACGCTGTGTCACCGCGGAGCATGGGGAATCAGGATGCAGTCTCAACAACTGACGCATATTGGCATTGTAGCGGTAAAGGAACCTTCGGCCAAAAAGGTTACGAAAGCCATGTCCGACGAAGGAGCGAAGGCTGAACCGGAGCGTGACCCGTCCCCCGGACCGAATGAGCATTGAGCGCTGTCGTATGTCCGAGAAAATCCGGCGACCGGCCAGCCGACGATCTAGTGGACGGCGGCGTACATGATCTTTTGTTCGGTCGCTTCGTCGATGCTCATTTCTTCGATGATTTTGCCTTGTCGCGCGACGAGGATGCGGTCGGATAGCGCCATAATCTCCGGAAGGTACGAGGAGATGACCGCCACGGCGAAGCCTTCGTCTGCGAGACGGTTGATGAGCTGATGGATTTCGACAATGGCGCCGACATCGACGCCGCGGGTCGGCTCGTCGAAAATCACCAGCTTGGGCTTTTGCACGAGCGATTTGGCAATCACGACTTTCTGCTGGTTCCCGCCGGACAGTTCGATGATACGGGCGTTGCCGTCGATGGCGCGAATCGAAAGGGCGTCGATCCAGGTCTTGGCGAGTGTCCGTGCCTCGGTCATCGAGACGATCTTGAGCGGATTGACGCCGGTCGCTTCGTCGCCGGTCTGGATATTGCCGGCGATCGACATGGTCTCGAAGAAGCCTTCGAGCTTGCGATCTTCGGTGACATAGACGATGCCGTCACGGACGGCTTGGCGCGGCACGCGATAGCGCACCTGCTTGCCGTCGAGCCTGACCTCGCCGCCGTAGAAGAGATCGCGCTTGATCACGCCGGCCACGACTTTCATCATCTCGGTGCGGCCGGCGCCGACCAGGCCGAAGACTCCGGCGATCTGTCCGGCGTAGATCGAGAATGACGTATTGCGCACCATGCTGCCGCTCGACAGATTCTGCACGCTCAGCACTCTGCGGCCATAAGGCCGCGGCTCGCGCTGGGCTGCGCCGTGCAGAGTGGCGCTGAGGCTGCGGCCCACCATCGCCTGGACGATGCGATCGCGATCGAACTCGCTGGCCGGTCCGGTCACCACCAGTTCGCCGTCGCGCAATACGGTGATGCGATCGGCGAGCAGCAGCGCCTCCTCAAGTGCGTGACTGATGAAGATGACCGACACGTCCTGCTTGACCAGGCGCCGCACCAGGCCGAAGAAATGATTCTTCTCCTCGGGCGTCAGCGAAGCGGTAGGTTCGTCGAAGATGATAATGCGCGCCTTGTGATGAACGGCGCGAGCGATCTCGACCATCTGTTTGTGCGCGGCGCCGAGCGACGATACCAATGCGGTCGGATTGACCTGAAAGTTCATCCCCGCCAGGAATTGTTGCGCCTGGTTGTAAAGCCCGCGCAATCTGTTGAAGAGCTTTTCATCGCCCAGATAGATGTTCTGCGCGACCGTCATCGACGGCACCAAATTGGTTTCTTGAAACACCATGGCGATGCCGAGCGCCAAAGCCTCCGACGGCGCCGAGAGATTCATCGGCTTGCCGTCAAACAGCATCTCGCCGGACGTCAGTTTGTGCACGCCGGCGAACGCTTTGGTCAGGGTCGACTTGCCGGCGCCGTTCTCACCGACGATGGCGTGAATTTCGCCGCGCTCCAGCGTAAAATCGATGTTCTTGATGGCCGGGACGCCGCGAAACTCCTTCGTCGCCTTGCGCAATTCGAGAATTGGGCTCATGTCGGCCTCATTCCCGTCGGCTTCACGGCGGCGCCGGCGAGCCGCACCAGCACGCCCGGCCCTTTCGCCGCCACCAACAGATCGGCGCGATCTTCGCACACCGAGGTGACGCCGTGGATCACGCCGTCGGCCCGGCTGTGGTAGCTGAATGTCGGCTGCATCGCCGCGTCACAGCGCACGACGAGGCCATAGGAACGCGTCGCGGCCCAGGGCTTGAGAATGCCCATCTGCTTGAGTCCGCTGCCTTGCAGCGGCTCCTCGAACTTGCCCAGGCTGGCCAGCGCCGGCGCCATCCAGAAAGGTTCGGGCACTTCCTCAATCATGCGCAGCCGATATTCCTTCTCGCGCAGGATGAATTCAACGAGCTGATTGCGCACCGAGAAGAAAGTCAGCCAGTAACCGCCTCGCGCAGCAGGCACGATCCGTCCGGGATAAGCCGGCGGGTCGGTCAGTGCGAGGCTCGGCGGGCTCTCTCGCGCCGCATCGATCAGCAGCACCTGATGACGCCAGGATTCGGACACGAATAACCGGCCGTCCGGCGCCGCCGCCACGCCGCACGGCCAAGCGAGGCCTCTCGCCAGTATTTGCGCGGCGCTGCTTGCAAGATCGAGGCGCCAAACCGCCCCGCTCTTGCCGAGCATCATCAGATCGCGCCGCCACTGCGACGGGCGAAGCTCGGCGGAGCCGTTGGTCACGATCAATGTGCCGGTGTCGAGAAAGACCGCGGCCGTCGGGCAGTTGAGCTTTTTGCCGTCAACCTGATCGAAGCGGCGCCCGTCATGCGGCCCGCCCCGGATTTCGATACCGCCATCGTCCATGCCGATCGCGAGCGCGCCGTGGGCGTCCGCCGCGAGAGCGGATACGGGGCAGGGGAAGCGTTCCAATTCGCCGCCCGGAATGCCGTTAAGCGTTCGGCCGCTGGTATAGACGATGCCTTCCGGCGTCGCCGCGAGATTGTCGATCTCGGGTGCCGTCAGTACGCGCCCCGCGGTCTCGAGAAGCTGATTGGGTTTCAACGGCCCGTCCATGACGGGAACGGTCACCGCGGCCTCGCCGCGCCCGAAAAAATTGTCCACCGTCCGTCGTAGCGCGCCGATCACGGCCGCCCCCAATAGGTATCGAGCGCACACCAATTCGGATCGGCACCGGGAATCCTATAGGTGCCGATACGATTGTTGTAGATGCCGCCGAGATAGAGGACGCCCTTATGCTCGCGTATCGAGGTGATCATCGGATGGTTCTGGCCACCGAGATCCCAGAGACTTTCCAGCACTTCGCCTTTTTCGTTGAACTTGATGACGCACCCGGTGTTGAGGTTAGGGTACATCCAGGCGTCGGGGGCGCAGCGGCGCGCCATGCGGCGGCGGAAACCCGGCATGCGCAACGCGAGGTCCAAAGCCGGCGAGCGCATGCCGACGATGGCGAGCCAATAATTGCCGTCCGACGCACGATTGATGTTGTCGGGGTAGCCCGGCATGTTGTCGATGATAATCTCGAGGCGGCCCTTCTTCGGCCCGCCATAATAGTAGCGGCTCACCCGGCAGCCGAACGTCTCGGCGAAGAAAAAGGATTCGCCGTCCGGCAACATGCAGATGCCGTTCGGAAAGATCAGGTTCGATACTTCGGTGTGCGACTTGCCGGTTTTCGGATCGTAACAGATGATGCGGCCGTTGCCGCGGCTCTCCAGCGCGTCGACGGGCCATTCGTGCATTTCGAAGCGGATCGTGGCCTCGCTGAAAAAGACGCGGCCGTCCGGGGCGATGTCGAGGTCGTCCGCAAGCCGCAGCCGCAAATCGTCGACCACCGAGAACAGCGTACGGTTGGTTTCGTCCGACAATTTGTTGAGCTTGCGCTCGGGCGTGATCTGATAGAGGCCCATGCCGCCGATGCAGACGTCGAGATTGCCCTCGCGGTCGAAGGCGAGGCCGAGCGGCTGGCCGCCGACATGGGCGAAGATTTCGTGCCGGGTGTGATCCGGGCCGAAAAATCGCATGATGTCGCCATGACGGTTGCCGCAATAAAGGTTGTCCTCGCGATCGAGGATCATGTCCTCGGCGCCTTCGATGATCCGCAGTCCAACGGCGCCGACCGAGCGCAACTTGTCGTTCAAGGCGTAGGGCGATCCGGAGTCCGGCGCCGTTGACGGTGGCGGCGGCGGTGCAAAATAGGTCGGCGAAACATAGACCTTGTTGAGAATCTTGTGCCGGTTTTTCAGCCAGCGCACATCGACGAAAACCGCGCCGATCAGCACAATGCCGAGGATCGTCGAGTTGACCGGTCCGGGCACGGAGAGTGCAAGGAGGCCGTTGGTCAGGATCAGCACGATGACGGTGCCAAGCACGGCCTTGGCGACCGAGCCGCGCCCGCCGCCGAGCGAATTGCCGCCGAGTACGACAGCGGTCAATGCGGTGATTTCCAAGCCGATCCCGGTGTCCGAGCCGGTGCTTCCAAGCCGCGCGGCATTGAAGAAGCCGGCCAGGCAACACAGCACGCTCGACCAGATATAGGCGTTGCAGATCGTGCGCCGCACGCTGATGCCGGCATTATGAGCCGACCGCCGGGCGCCACCGACGGCCATCAACCGCCAGCCGGGCCGCATGCGCGAGAGTACGACATGCCACAACAGGGCGATGACGGCGGTCACGATGAAGGTGAAAGGGACACCGAATACGACGCCGTTGCCGATGAATTCCCAAAACGCCAATTCAGGAATGTTGGCGACGATGGCGGTCGAGAAGCCTGGAAAGACCAGTTCGTAGATCGAACGGAAGACGATCAGCGTCACCAGCGTCGTGAGAAATGCACGCAGCCGCAGATAGCCGACCAGGATGCCGTTGATGGCGCCACAAACGATGCCCAGCGCGATGCAGGCGAGGAAGGTGAGCCCGACGCCCAGATCCCACACGTTCATGCAAATCGATGCGGTCAGCACGGCAAGGCCGAAGACCGAGCCCACCGATAGATCGATGCCGCCCGAGAGCATCACGATTGTCAGTCCAAGCACGACGAGACCTGTCTCGGCGAACTGGCGGCTCAGATCGGTGATGTTCGAGATCGAATAGAAATCGGGAAGAATGCGGCCGAACACGATAAGCACGATGACCAGCGCCAGGAACGGGATGGCGTTGTCCATCCAGCGCTTGGCCAGCAATTCGCCGATGACGTGATCGGGGATGTAGCGGTAGCGGAGACGGGTTAAGGCGTCGCGGTTACTCACGATGGCAAAGGTCCCGCGCGGTCTGATGCTGGTCGAGCCGTATAACGGAATTGCTGCCGCGCGCGGAGGGCGCGCGGCAGCGGCGATTGCAGCCTATTTCAAGTCGTCCATCGTCCAGCAGTTTCGCGGGTTGATGGTGTCCTTGGTAATCTTGGTGAGCGGGCCGTAATAGAACACCTTGCGCTCGCCGGCCTTGCCCTTGCTTTGCAGGAGTTCGGCGATTTGCTGGGCTGCGACGTCGGCCTGCAGAGGCGTATTGTAGCTGATGTCCATCGACAACAGGCCTTTCTCGACATTGTCGCAAGCGGACTTGTTGCCGGCGCCGCTCGTGACGACGAAGACCTGTCCGGTCTTTCCGGCGGCTTGCACCGCCGCGCCAATGCCGACATCGGCGCTATCCCACACACCGACGGCGCCGCAGAGATCGGGATTTTGTTGCAATACCGTCTCCATGATCGCGCGCGCCTTGGCCGGATCATAATTCGCCGCCTGGTCGGAGACGATCTTGATCTCAGGATGCTGCGCGAGAACGTTGGTGATGCCGCGCTTGAGATAGATATTCGCCGCGCCGGTGACGACCCCTTGCACGAAGGCGATCTTGGTCGAGGGGCCCTTGCCCGTCGAGCAATGTTCGGCGAGCGCTTTGGCCTCTTCTTCGCCGAGCGACACCCAATCGGCGCCGACATAGGAGTCGGTCGTGGCCACCGACGGCATGTTGACCTGCAGGACCTTGATGCCATCGTCCTGCGCGCGCTTGAGGAGGCGGGCATAGGACTGAATGTCGGGATTATGTATGATCAAAAGATCGGGCTTCTCGGCGATCGCCGCCGTGAGCGCCTTGGTGCCCGCATCCGTGCTCCAGTTCGGATCGCGAATCTCGAACGTGTAGCCGAGCGCGGCGGCCTGCTTGCGCCAGATCGCAGCCCAGGATTCGGTGATGTCGAAGCCCATTGAGATCGGGATGAAGATCACCTTTTTGCCTTTGACCCCGTTGAGATAATCGCTGCGGCCGACTTGATCGAGACCGGTATCGTCGGCTCGTGCGGGCGCAAATCCGAGCGCCGCGCATGAGAGCGCCGCCGACAAAGCGAGCGCGAAAAACATCTTCAGTCTCATGTTCACTTCTCCCTGTAGGTTTCCCGTTGGCATGTTTGTTCTCCCTTTTGTTGTCAGATGTCGCCTTGTTGTGCCGTCTGTTCGTCGCGCGGGTTGATCAACGTGTCAATGATGATCGCCCCGAGCAGGATAACGCTCTTGATGAGGTTTTGCGCGGTATAACCGATGTCGAGGATGGTCATACCGTTGAGCAGGATGCCGACGAGCATCGTGCCGACCAGGACATTGCGCACGCCGCCGCGGCCGCCGCTTAGTCCGATACCGCCGAGCACGACGACCAACAGCACGTCGTAGATCATCGTCGAATTATAGATGCGCGTGTTCATGCCGGAGACCGCCGCCGCCATGACGATGCCGGCGAAATAGGCAATCAGGCCGCTCGCGATATATTGCGCGACCGTCAGAACGCGCGTCGGGATGCCGGTGATGCGCGCCGCAAGCGGATTGTCGCCGGTCGCATAAACGAAGCGGCCGAACCGCGTCTCGCGCAAGACGGCGAACATGACCAAAGCCATGGCAGCAAAAGCGACGACGATTACCGGAATGCCGCCAACACGGCCGCTGCCGAGGAAGTTGAACCACGAATAGCCGACCGGCGCATTTTGTACGTCGATCTGAAAGAAGAAGGTGCGGCCGATGCCATAGACGATTGAGCCCATGGCGAGCGTTGTAAAGATTGCCGGTATCTCGGCATAAGCGACGATAACGCCAATGGTGGCTCCAACGCCGACGACAAAGACCGCGCCTAACGCCAGCGCGGCACCTAAAGGCATTTGCGTGCGTGAAAGTGCCATCGCCCATGCGACGGCAACTACCATGGTGGCAACCATGGCCAGATCAATGCCACGGCCGATGACGACGAGCGCCATCCCGAGGCCGAGAATGCCCAGGATCGAAACGCTGCGCACCAGTGACAAAAGATTCTCAATGGCGAGAAAGCCGGGAAGGAAGAGCGAGAAGCCGCAGAACATCAGTGCGGCAAGGACGAAGACAATCTCTTCCTGCGTCGGACGCCAACGCAACATCGTTTCTTCCCCGCTGGCCGCCGGGAAACGGCCACCTGCCTTTGCTTATTAACGACGGCAACAGCAAACGCGAAACATGAACTATGATTCAGCCGTCATTTTTTCTTTAATGAACTATATTCATTAAGGCTTGTCAAGCACAAGGACTTCAAAAATCTCGTCAAACAAATTCACTTGTAAGGTTCCAGAAATCAGCAATGGCTCGCAACGAGCTCACGACATGTAAACTCCGCCGTTCACGTCCAGCATGGCACCACAGATGTAGCTTGCGGCGGGCGAGCAAAGAAAAGCGATCGGACCCGCGAGCTCCTCCGGCTCGGCGACCCGCCCGAGCGGAATGCTCGCCAGGTTGAGGCTGCGCCCGGCGATCATTCCGGTGTTGACCGGACCTGGAGCGACGCCGTTGACGAGCACGTTGCGCGGTGCGCCGATCCGCGCAAACCAGCGCACCAGAGCGCCGATGGCACCCTTCGACGCCACATAGTGCGGGCCCGACAAGAGTCCACCGGTACGACCGGCGAGCGACCCGACCAATACAATGCGGCCGCGGCCGCGCTCCATCATCGGCGGCAATGCAGCGCGCACGCAATTGACAGTGCCTTTGACATTCACGGCGTTGGTGCGCTCGTAGACCTCGTCCCATTCGGCAGCCATCCAGTCGTCGAACGGACAAATGCCCGAACACACGATCATGGCATCGATCGCGCCGGTTTCGGCAAGGAGCCGCTCTACCGCGGCGCGGTCGGTCACATCGCACGACGCTACGGTGACCGTGCGTCCCTCGCTGCGCAGTTTCTCCGCCATCGGCGCAGGATCAGCAATGTCAGCCAGGATGAGCTTGGCGCCGAGAGCGGCGCAGGCGGCAGCGCTGCTCGCGCCGATGCCGCTCGCTGCACCGAGGATCAGTATGTTGTTCCCCTCAAGCGCGAATGGATTGGCGCCTGTCATCGCCATCGGGCCTTTCCTCCACACCGGGCGACCATGCGGCCGCCGCGTTCTAGGTTTTGTCGCCCACGGCGGATTTGCGGAACAAGCCCGAGCCGAGCAGCTTTTCGTAAGCCGAGATCACATAATCAGGAATTGCGTGCGCCGAGCCCTCGGAATAGGCGTATCGCTGGCACAGATATCCGCGCGCGCCCATGAGGATGTGTACGATCACTTCAAGTTCCTGATCGGTGTAATCGTCGACGTCGCCCGCGTTTCGGTCGCGCTTGAGGGTTCGCACGTAAGCCGTTGCGATATTGTCGAGATGGCGCTGATAGCCGCTCGGCGCGAACACTTCGGCTTCATTGAGGATGCGAAGAAACTCGGGCACAACCCGCAGGAATTCGAAAAAGGCGCGGAAACGCTCTGTCTCTTTCTCGGCGCCGCGTGCCGCCGCATTGGTGCGCGCGGCAATGAAGTCGATCATCTGCAATCCGATGGTCGGGAGCAATTGATCGAGTAATTCCTGACAATTCTCGAAATGATTGTAGAAAGTGCCTTGAGCGACTTCGGCGAGTTCGGTGATCCGGGCGACCGAGGCCTCCGCATATCCGAGCCGCCCGACGATTTTGGCGGCGGCGTCGAAAAGCCGGCGCTTGACCTCGTCGTTTCGCTCGGCGCGGCTCAGTTTAGGCTTCGGATTTCTCGCCGTGCTTAGGCTTTGCATCGTGTTGCAATCAGGCTTCTGTCGCGGTTGACGATTGTTGATTCATAGTTCATTTTTGCCGAAAGTCACGCCCGATCGAACGGCCGAGGGCGACAGAACACTGCCGGAGAAGTGGCTACTTGCGGGGGAAACCCATGAAGATCGAGGGAATCGCGGTCGTTACCGGCGGTGCAAGCGGCATTGGCGCCGCCTGTTGCAGAGAGCTTTCCGCGGCCGGCGCGAAAGTGGTGGTTCTCGATCGGGAGCTTAGCCGGGCCGAGGAAGTAGCCAAGGAGATCGGCGGTCGCGCTTGGCGAGCCGACGTCGGCGACGAAAACGCGACCGAGGCTTGTGCTGCGGCGATCGAGGCGGAGATCGGTCCGGTCGAGGTGCTCGTCAACAGCGCCGGCATCATTCAAATTCCGGTCCGGCCGACCGAATTGACCATGGCGGCTTATGACGACGTCATTCGCGTCGATCAGCGCGGCACCTATGTCGCGAGCGTTGCTTTCGGCCGCCGGATGGTTAGCCGCCGCCGCGGCGCCATCATCAACATTGCTTCGGTCGCCGGCATGCGGTCGATGCCGTTGCATGCTTATGGACCGGCCAAGGCCGCGGTCATCGCCACGACCGAGTGCCTCGCCGCGGAGTGGGGTCCGGCGCAGGTGCGGGTGAATGCGGTTTCGCCGGGTTATACGCGGACGCCAGCCTTGCAAGCGGCGATCGATCGCGGCGAACGCGATCCGTCCGCGCTCGCCGGCAATTCGGCGCTCGGTCGTCTCGTCGAACCGTCGGAGATCGCCAAAGTCGTGGCGTTTCTCGCTTCGCCACTCGCCTCGGCCATCACCGGCGCCAATGTGCCGGTTGACTGCGGCTGGCTGGTTGCGCCGTCCTGGCATACTTACGGGGGTCTCCGTGCGCCAGGGAACACTTGAGGTTGATGGTGAGCTGCGCGCCACGTCGGCGGCAAGCTCGATCGCGAAGAAAAGGAAGGATGTCATGACGACCTTCTCAGCCGATCTTGCCAATTTCCTCGTCGGGCTACGAACTGAAAACTTGCCGCCGCAAATCGTCCAGAAAGCCCGCGTTTGTCTCTACAACGCCTTCGGCATGGCCATAAACGGCCATGCGACGCCATATGCACCGATCGCGCGCGCCGCGGCGCTGGCGTTGGACGGTGAAGTGCAGGGCGGCGCTACTCTGTTTCTCGATGGGCGCCGCACCACGGTTGGCGGCGCGTGCCTCGCCAATTCGGCGTTGTTTCACGGTCGCGCCCAGGAGGACACCTGCGGCGCCGCGCATTTCGGCACCGTTCTGATTCCGCTGCTCACCGCCTTGATCGAGGCGAGACGCTTTCCGTTGGCGGGTCTGATCCCCGCGCTCGTCGCCGGCTATGAGGCAGGCGGCGTAGTCGAGAAGGCCTTGTCGGGAAAGACGACCCCGGCTGGATTCCGCGCCTCCGCCATTTACGGAACGATCGCGGCGAGCGCAGCAACTGGAATGCTCATGGAGCTTTCGCGAGAGCAGATGGCGGCCGCGCTTGCCAACGCCGTGTCATTCTCCGGTGGCGTACTGCAATCGTTCGCCGACGGCACCGATGAATGGCGGTATCAGGTCGGCGTTGTTGCACGTAACGGTCTGGTCGCGGCCGAACTTGCGCGGGCCGGTTCGGTCTCGGCGCCGCATGCTTTTGAGGGCAAGTCCGGTTTCGCGCGCGCCTTCGCCAAGGCCGATCTCGATGGCGGCCTCGCGGCGTCGCTCGGCCGGGATTGGGCAATCCTGCGCGTGGCGTTCAAGCCCTATCCCGTCTGCGCCTTCAATCAGACGCCAGTGACCGGCGCGCTGGTGTTGCGCGAGGAATTGCGTTCGGCGCCGGCGAAGGTGCGCGTTCGCATGAACCCGTACGAGACCGGCTACGCCGGCATGGACGCGGTTGGCCCGTTCAGCACCATTTCCGGGACGCTGATGAGCATCCCGTTTTGCATCGCGACGACATTGATCCATGGCGCGCCGACGACGCGCCACATGACCACCTATGACGATCCGGCGGTCAACGATCTGATCAAGCGTGTCGAACTCGTGTCCGACCCTTCGATCCCTATTCTGAGCGCGATAATCGAGGCCGAGACTGCCGACGGCGTCGCCCATGTCCGCGAGCAGAGAATGACGGCGACCGACTACGCCTACGACCTGCCGACGCTGTCCGCCATGTTACGGCGGATCGGCGCCGAAGAAGCCGTGCCGATGTCGGCCTTCGACAGGCTCGAGCGGTTTGTCGAGCGACTGCCGGCGGGCTCGATCGAGGACGCCATTTCGGTTTTTGCGCTGGCGCCGTCACAGGCCAGGGCGGCCTGACTTCAAGTTGATCCGTCGCTAAGATGTTGGTCGGGAAACAGAGCGCCCGAAATGACGGAAGTTCAGTCGAACGGCCGGAAGAACGGCGTCGCCGACATTCGCAGATCGGGGCGGTTGAGCGTCTATGAGTTGTTCGCCGCGCAAGTAAAGCGCGACTCGAATGCGGTGGCGGTTGAACAAGGAAGTCTGCAGCGCTCGTACGGGGAGCTCAACGAGCGCGTTTTGCTTCTGGCCGCCGCGCTACGCGACCTGGGACTTCGATACGGAGATCGCATCGCGCTGCTTTCGGAAAACCGCGTCGAATACGTCGAGATTGAGCTTGCCGCCGCTTATCTCGGCGCGATCGTCGCGTGCCAGAATTGGCGGCTTGCGACCACGGAGTTGCAGCATTGTTTGAACCTGGTCTCTCCCACGATCGTCATCGGCTCTGGGCGATTCGCGGGATCCCTGTCCGGTCTGGAGCTGCACGACGCTAAAAGCCTGATTATCGAGGATCACCACGAACAGATGATCCGGTCTGCGCCCGCGTCGTCGGAAGCTCCCGATGTCGATCCCGAAGACGAACTCGTCATTCTCTACACCAGCGGCACGACCGGCTTGCCCAAGGGCGCGCTGATCAGCCACCGCGCCGAGATAGCGCGCATGGCGCTGTTGCGCATGGATTTGCGCGCGACCGAGGAGGACGGTTTTGTCGCCTGGTCGCCGATGTTTCATATGGGCTCCGCTGACCAAGTGCTGGGCGCGCTGATGTCGGGCGCAACCGTCTATGTCGTCGACGGCTTCGATCCGGAAGCAATCGTTGCCATCATGGAACGGGCGAAACTCGGCTGGCTGTTGCTGATGCCCGGCTCGATCGAGCCGGTCGTGGAGTTGCTGAAAAAGACCAGACGACGCTCCAAAGGCATTCGCGCCGTCGGCGCGATGGCTGACTTGGTGCCGAAGACGCTGATTGCCGAACTGACCGGGCTGACCGGGGCGCCTTATTTCAACAGCTTCGGCGCCACCGAAACAGGGCTCGCGCCGGCGTCCGCCGCGCTCATTCCGCCGGGCGAAGTGCCGGCAAGCCTGTCAAAGCGAAAGAGCGCGCTGTGCGACTTTCGCCTGCTCGGGGCGGATGGCGCCGACGTCGCTGACGGCGAGCCAGGCGAGGCCGCCGTGCGCGGTCCGACCGTGTTCAATGGTTACTGGAATGCGGACGAGACCAACTCCCGCGATTTCAAGGAAGGCTGGTTTCGCATGGGCGATCTCTTCCGCCGCAACCCGGACGGAAGCTACGATTTTGTCGATCGGGCGAAATACATGATCAAATCCGGTGGCGAGAACATCTATCCCGCCGAGATCGAGCGTGTGTTGTTGTCGGACCCGCGCGTCAGCGATGCGGTCGTCGTTCGCAAATATGACGCGAAGTGGGGCGAAGTTCCAGTCGCCTTCATCTCGCGGCGCGACGATGCGCTCAACGAAGCCGACATCGAGACGGTGTGCCGCAAATCGCTCGCCGGCTACAAACGGCCGAAGGAAGTGCATTTCGTCGGCTTCGACGATTTTCCGCGCAGCACGACGGGCAAGATTTTGCGCCACGAGATGGAGAAGAAGCTGACCTGAGCACGGCCGCTGCATCGAGGACGTCTGCGCGCGACTTGAGCGGCCAGCGACGCCCGGCAGGGTCAGAGCGGGTAACCCGCAAGGTTTCCGCCTTCGATCCGCTCAATATATTCGGTCATGCCGTAACCCTCGCGGCCATCCCAGCTAAATCGCGTAAAGCCTTCAGCGATGCGCGATTCCAGCGTAACGCCGTCCACCTTGCGGCGGTTTCGCAACGGCGCGAGCGTGATGATCTCGCCCGTAATCACCGCCTTGCGGTTTGCGGTACGCACGCCGATCTCGACGCGGCGTGGATCCTTCTGATCGCTCCATTGCGTCGATAAATCCATGTCCACGATATCCTCGTATTGCCCGCCGGTCAGCAGTACGCCGACGCGGCGCGACACGCCGCTCTGGTTGGTGATTTTCAACAGCATGAGGCCGTCGCCGTTGGGGAAATTCGCGATGAAAAGGCGGTACCAATAGATCGCCTGCCAATAACGCGGTCCCCAGGAATGGTCGCGCCAGCCGCGCCCGTCGATCGGGAAGGTCTCGCTGCCGACTTTTATCTCGCCGCGCACGCGGCCGTGCTGGTTGAAATGGCCGAGCGAGAAATCGCGCCCATACATTGTCTGCACGGCATCGTCGACCGGCTTGCCGCCGTGAACCGGAGATTCAGCCTCGTGTACCCAATGAACGCGGCCCGGCACGCGTTGGCCATTGGCAAACAGCGTCTTTGGATCGCGGAAAGCGTTGGGATCGTCGACGATCAGCATCTCGCCATCGAACGTCATCGATACTTTCTTCAGCGGTTCGATCACTGCATACGACAAACCACCAGCGTTGAAGCGATCGTTGCTGGTGATGGCGGGGCGCTGAAACTGACAGGCGATGCGCCCATCGGGCAGATAGAGACAAACGGAAAGCTCGGCGTAGCCTTCGCTGACCCGATTGCCGAGCCGCATCCAGCCGCCGACCGGAGAGGCCGTATCGAAGCCGTTGGTATAGACGCTCTCGTTGAAATTGACCGACGTGTCGGGCTGGTGCGTCATCTCGTCTTCTGGCCGCATCACGAAGTCATTCATTACTTGGTTCCCCCCGCCGAAATGCCTTTACGTTCAATGCGCGACGCGCGCCAGTTCGATGCGCGCCAATGCTTCGCGATGCACCTCGTCCGGTCCGTCGCCGATGCGCAGAAAGCGTGTCTCGGCGAAAGCCTCCGCGAGGAAGAAGTCCTGCGACAGCCCGGCACCGCCATGCACCTGAATGGCCCGGTCGATCACGGCGCCGGCCATGGTCGGCACGATGACCTTGACGATAGCTATTTCGGCGCGGGCGGCCTTGTTCCCCACGGTGTCCATCATCCAAGCCGCCTTGAGCGTCATCAGGCGAGCCTGCTCGATGTCGCAGCGCGATTGCCCGATCGCCTGTCTGACGGCGCCCATTTCCGCGAGCGAGGTGCCGAAGGCGACACGCCCCTTGGCACGGGCGCACATGCTCTCCAGCGCGCGTTCGGCAAGACCGATGAAGCGCATGCAATGATGGATGCGCCCGGGGCCGAGGCGGCCTTGCGCGATCTCAAATCCGCGGCCTTCGCCGAGCAGCATGTTGTCGAGGGGCAAACGGACATTCTCAAATATCAATTCCGCATGTCCGAGCGGCGCGTGCTCGTAGCCGTAGACCGAAAGCGCGCGTTCGACTGTCAGGCCCGGTGCATCCATCGGCACCAGGATCATCGACTGCTGTTTATGCTTGGGCGCCGTCGGGTCGCTCTTGCCCATCACGATCGCCACCTTGCAGCGCGGCGACATCGCGCCGGTGATCCACCATTTGCGGCCGTTGACGACATAATGTTCGCCGTCGCGGTGGATCTCGGTCTCGATGTTGGTCGCGTCGGATGAGGCCACGCGCGGCTCCGTCATCGCAAAGCACGAGCGAATGTCGCCGGCCAAGAGCGGTTTGAGCCAACGCTCTTTCTGCTCCGGCGAGCCGTAGGCGGCGAGCAATTCCATGTTGCCGACGTCCGGCGCGTTGCAATTGAAGATTTCCGGCGCCGCGAGCGAGCGGCCGAGCGTCTCGCACAGATGCGCATATTCGAAATTGGTCAGGCCTTGTCCGCCGGGCCCGTGATAAAAAAGATTCCACAATCCGTTGGCTTTGGCTTTCTCCTGAAGCGCTTTGAGGAGCGGGCGCGGCTTCCAGCGGTCGGACTCGTCAGGCGGTGGCGCCAACAACGTCCGTTCGTTGGGGTAGACGTGCTCGTCCATGAAGCCTTGCAGTTTGACCCGCAAGCGCTTCGCGTTTTCCGACAACTCGGCGAACATTCGACTTTTCCTTTGCGGACCCGCTTTAGGTCCCTTTGACCCCGATTTTCTCACGCTTGATGACGATGCCCGCCGCTTCCCGGTCCCAGGTGTCAGTCGTCAACCCATCGGCCCGTAGCTTGACCTTCTCGATCTTCGAGGTCGGCGTCCGCGGCAGCGATTCGACGACGCGGACGTAGCGCGGCACCATGAAATGGGCCATGCGCGAACGCAGGAACTCAATGAGTTCGGCAGGGTCAAATTTTTCGCCCTCCCGGATGGCGACCACTGCGCAGACCTCGTCCTCGGCGACCTCGCTCCGCACCGCGATCGCCGCCGCCTCGCGGATCGGCGGAAAGGCGAGCACCTCGGATTCGACCTCAAACGACGAGATATTTTCTCCGCGCCGCCGGATGGCATCCTTGAGCCGGTCGACAAAATAAAAATTGCCCTCGGCGTCACGGCGAAAGGCATCGCCGGTATGGAACCAGCCATTGCGCCAGGCGGCCGCCGTCGCCGCTGGATTTCCCGCATAGCCGTGGCTGGTCGCCCACGGACAATCGGTGCGCACCACGAGCTCGCCTACCGCATCGATGGGGAGTTCGCAGTCGTTCTCGTCGACGATGCGCACATCGACGCCCGAACGCGGGCGGCCGGTGCTGCCGAGCGCCGTCGGGTTCGCCCCGGTCACGATCGGCATCGAGATTTCGGTCATGTTGAAGTGCGTGTAGATATCCGTCCCGAACCGTTCGTGAAACTGCGGTGCCGTTTCGTTGAGTGGCACATAGGTGCAGGTCTTCAGTGGATGATCCTTGTCGTCGGGGGAGGGCGGACGTTTGAGCAGAAAGCCGCCCATGACGCCGAGCAGGATCGACGTCGTGATGCCGGCGCTTCGCACGGTCGGCCAAAAAGATTCTGTGCTGAAGGAATCGACCATCGCGATCGATCCGCCGTGGATCAGCATCGCCGTCACCGGCATCACACCGCCGGAATGAAACATCGGCAGATTGACCATGTAGCGATCGTCGCCGGACAGAAACGGCGCTGAAACCGCCATCGCATGCAGATGGACGTAGGATGACATCACGCCTTTCGACGGGCCGGTCGTTCCGGAGGTGAAGATAATCGACTGCATGTCCCAGGGAGCGATGGGCCGTTCAAGCGTCGGCGGCTTTTGGTCGGAACTCTCGATGGCGCTCGGGGGGTGATTCGTGACGCCGTCGAGCGTGCTGGGTGCGCCACCAAGCACCACGATTTCGCGCACGGATTTGCGGTTTACGTCTTGGAGCCGCGGGCAAAGGTCGGCATGTGCGAGCATCAGCCGCGCCTCGGACAAGGCAATCGCGTGTTCCAGAAGGTCGCCACGATAGGCGGTGTTGATCGGTACGAACACCGCGCCAAGGTAGTTGAGGCCGAACCAGGCGCGCAGGCAGTCGGCGCCGTTCGGCAGCCAGACCAGCACGCGCTCGCCCTGTTTCACGCCGAGCGCACGCAGCGCGTTGGCGGTGCGAATGGCGTTCGCTTGCATTTCGCCGTAGCTCCATCGTTCGCCGTCGGCGAAGATGGCGAACAACTTGTTCGGCTGTTCCCGCGCCCAGCGCTCGATCATGTAGCGCTGGATACATTGTTCCGGCCGCGGCATGCGCGCGTCCAGGTGATAGTCCATCATCGTTCCTCCCTGGCTCTCTTGCGGAGCCCTTGGTCAGCTGCGGCCTTTGTCTTGACCTCCGCCGGTGGCATTGGAGATTTCGGCGAATAACGGCTTTTTGGTCAGTTTCATATCGCGCTTGAGTTCGTCGTGAACGTGCTGGCGCAGGAGCGCAATCGCCGTGGCGACATCGCCGCGCGCATCACCGCCATGAGTCCATGCAATCAGATCGGCGATCTCACCGTCGAGGCGGTCGCGCTCCGCGGCCAATTCCGCGGGGGTCGCCGAGGCAAGCGCCTGATCGGTCGGCCACTCCTGGCCGGCAGGTGCGTCGGGCAAGGCCGCGCGGACCGCGCGAATGGCGCGCCGCCGCTCGGCTACGGCCTCGGCAAGCGGCGCCCGCGCCCATTCAAGGCGCGGCGCGATGTTGTTGAGCAGATCGATAACGCCGATCGCCTGGCCGCGCGCGTAGGCGTCGGCGACGTTGGGGATCACATGCTCGCGCAGCGTCGCGGTGATCCCCTCGATCAGCCTGTCGAGCGAATTGTTCACGCTGCCCGCTCCATCGCGGATTCGAGCTGCAACAGCATGCGCGGAAGCTGCGCTCCCATGCCGGCCATGCGCAGATCATTGAAGCCGCGCGCCTCGAAACAATAACTCGCGCCGAGATGCATAACGGTAAGCTTGAAGGTGCCGAACACCTCCCAATAGTGCAGCGCCACCGGGTCGACCGGCGCGCCGGTGAGCGCGTGGTATTTTTTGCTCAGTTCGTCGCGCGTGAGCAGGTGGCACATATACGGTGAGCGCCCGCGCCAGGCCTGCAGACAAATCCAGCCAAGATCCTCCATCGGATCGCCCAAATGCACGAGTTCCCAATCGAGGATTGCGGAAATGCGCCCGTCGAGCTCGAGAAAATTGCCGATGCGGTAGTCGCCGTGAACCACGCTGATCCGCCGCGCCTTTGGCGCATGAGCCCTGAACCAAATCAGCGCCCATTCGAGCATCGGATAACGGCGCGTCGACCATTGGCGCATGCGATCCTCCCAGAAGGCGATCTGGGAACCGGCAGTTTCGTCTGGATTGGTCGCTCCGCCGATATCGGCGACGGGCGCGGCGCGCCATTCGAAATTGTGCAAGGCAGCAAGCGCCTCAACGAATTGCTCGCCGAGCTTGATCCGGGCTGCCTCATCGAACGCCGGGCCGCCGTCCGCCGTCCACGGGACGGGTGCGTCTCCCTTCACGAATTCGCAAATGAAGAAGGGCGCGCCCAAGGCCTCGCCGTCGTCGGAATACCAATAAGCGCGCGGCACCGGAACGCCGCTATCGGCGAGGCTCCGCAACGTGAGGAATTCCGGTGTCGCGCGGTAAGGCGCGAAGATTCCGCTGGGGGGCCCCACGCGCAGGATGAGGTCGCACTCGACGGAATGTCCGTCTTCCGTCCATTTGGCCGTCAAGCCGAACGTCACCCAGGAAAAGCCCACGGTGTATCGATGCAGCGCGCCAATCTCGACGTCGCCGCCGGTCTGCTGGCGCAGATAGGCCAGAAGCCGCCGCCTTAGGCTGTCAGCGTCGAACGTGTCGATTGCGGACAAGTTTCGTCCTCAAGGGTTTCCTCGCGCGGCGATCGTCGAGCATTCGGTGGCATCATCGTCGCGTTTCGGATCGAGTGCCGCCGCCGCAGTTATTATAAGTAGACCGGTTGACCCAAAATGAACATGACTCATTATGGCGGGTCAAGCGCGTCCGAGCGGCGCATTACGGTCCTGGCAAAGCGAGTGGCAAAGGCAGGACAGCAAATGCCTGCCGTCGGCCGGGCGCACAATTCCGGCGATCCGCGCGTTGCCGTCGTCAGATCGCCAAATATCTTGCTCTGATCTCGGAATTGGTCTTCAGCGCATCGATCGTATCGCGATAAACGATCTGGCCTTTGTCGATGACGGTCGCGTCGCTGGCGATGCCGAGGCAGAAGTGCATGTTCTGCTCGGCGAGAAGAATGCTGGCACCCGAACCGCGCAGCTGGTGCAGGATTTCGGCGATCCGTTTAATCACGATCGGGGCCAGGCCCTCGCTCGGCTCATCAAGCAGGAGCGCGATGGGATTGCCCATCAGCGTGCGCGCGATCGCCAGCATCTGTTGCTCGCCTCCGGAAAGCCGACCGGCTTGACGGCTGCGCAATGGCGCCAGCATGGGAAACACGTCATAGATCCGCTTTCGGTTCCAGTAGTCCTGACCGTCGGGTCCCTTCTTTGCCGCGATCTCCAGATTGTCCTCGACGGTGTGGTCCGGGAAGACTTGCCGATCCTCGGGAACGAAGCCGACGCCGGCCCGGGCTATCAGATGCGGCTTCCGGTTCTGCATGTCGCGTCCCATGACGACAACGCGGCCGCGGCGCGGCGGTGCAAGCCCGGCGATCGCCTTGAGCGTGGTGCTCTTGCCGGCGCCGTTTCGTCCGAGCAAGGCCATGGTCTGCCCCTCGGCAAGCTCGATATCGACGCCGAACAGGATCTGGCTCGACCCGTAGAAGACGTCGATATTTTCGGCGCTGAAGAGGATGCGAGTGCTCACGACCCACGGGTTTCTTGGCTGGTGCCGAGATACGCGGCGATGACGTCCGGATTATTGCGGATTTCGCTGGGTGTTCCTTCCGCGAGAACCCGGCCGTAGCAGAGCACGCGGATCGATTGGGCAATCTTGAAGACGATATCCATGTCGTGCTCGATGAACACCAGGGTCATCTTCTGCCGTTCCCATAATTCGTGAACTTTCGCGATCATCCGCCAGCGTTCGTCCGGCCCCATGCCCGCCGTCGGCTCATCCAGCAGTAACACGCGCGGCTCCAGCCCCAACGCCAGTCCGATGTCGAGCAGTTTCTGGTCGCCATGCGACAGACGCGACGAGAGCACCGCGGCTTTGTCGGCCAAGCCAAGCATATTCATCACTTCGAAGGCCCGATCGCGGCATTCCGGCAAGGGGAAACGGCGCGCGATCCGCTCCGACAGCCCCATATGCGCCTGGACGGTCGCCGTTAGGATCGCCTCCACCGTGAGGGATGGGAAAATGTTGGCAATCTGGAACGCGCGCGCGATGCCGCGGCGCACGATCTGGACCGGCGATAGGCCGCAGATGTCTTCGCCGGCGAGCTTGACGCTGCCGCGGTCCGGCCGCATCGCTCCCGAAATCAAGTTGAAGAAGGTCGTCTTGCCCGCGCCGTTCGGTCCAATGATCGCTGTCAACGAACCCGGCGCAAAGTCGAGCGTCACGTCCCGCATCGCGGCGACGCCGCCAAAGGATTTGGAGAGTTCCTCGACTACCAACATCGGCCGTCACGCCTTTGATGCATCGCGTGCCCCGGCGCCCTCGTGAGCGCGAGCGAAATGGCGGTGCCAGAGATCCAGCAGCACGTCCAGCAGTCCGCGGCGCAGCCCTAGAGCAAACAGAAGAATGACAATGCCAAGGGTGAGACCGTAATACTCCGTAAAACGTGTGACGAAATCATTCAGCACGAGGAGAATCACGGTGCCCAGCAAGGGGCCGAGAAAGGCGTCCAATCCGCCGAGCATAATGATGAATATGCCCTCGCCCGATATGGTCCAGTAGGCGAATTCCGGATAGGCGCCCGAGACGAACAGGCTCAGGATCACTCCGCCGGTGCCTGCGAACACGCCGGCGAGCACGAAAGCGATTAGCCGTACGCGAAACACCGCGATGCCGAGAAAACTCGCACGTGCCGCATTGTCGCGGATCATGCGCAAGGTGTAGCCGAACGGCGATTGAACGAGATGATGCATCAGGATGAGGCCAACGACGAGCAGCGTGCAGCTTAGGAGATACAGGTGCGTTTGATTGGCGAGATTGATGCCGAGAAAAGGCGGCCGTGGGATGCCGCCGCGCAAACCTTGGTCGCCGCCGGTCAGCGGCACCCAGAGAATGATCAGGCTGTGGATCAGCATCTGAAAGGCTAGCGTCAAAAATGCAAAGTAGATTTCCTTCAGGCGTACGCAGATGGCGCCGACCAATAGTCCCAACGTCGCGCAGATGACGAGGGTAATGGCAAAGGCTGCCGGGATCGGCATCCCGGTGCGCTGCATCAGCAAGGCGAATGAATAGGCGCCGACTCCAAAAAACATGCCGTGCCCGAAGGAAACCATTCCGCCATAGCCGACCAGAAGATTGAGCGAAGTCGCGAATAAAGCATAGGCCGATGCTCGGATGACGAAATCGGCCAGCGCTTTGCTTGGGAACAGGAATGGCACCGCTGCGAGAACGGCCAGCGCCGCCGCGCCGATCAATAGGTCGAATGCGAGCGATCGCTGCGCCATCGTCAGGCTATTTCTTTGCCGAACAGGCCGGTCGGCCTGACGATCAAAATTAGCACCATGAACAGATACATCAGCCCATCCGTGAACAGCGGAAAGCCGAGGCTGCCGAACGAGCGAATAAGGCCGATGGCGAGCGCCGCCACGAATGCGCCGACGATCGAACCCATGCCGCCGATCACCGTGACGATGAACGACTCGATAAGAATCGAGAATCCCATCCCCGGCGTCAGCGAGCGCACCGGTGCGGCAAGCGCGCCGGCGAAACCGGCAAGCAATCCGCCAAGCGCAAAGACCAATCCATAAAGATAGCCGGTGTTGATGCCGAGCGCGGCCACCATGCTCGGATTGTGAGCGGCGGCGCGGATCGTCTTGCCAAGGCGCGTGCGGTCGATGATCAGCCAAAGGGCCAGTCCGATAACGAACGCGACGCCGACCACGAACAAATAAAATGGCGGCACGACACCGCCGGCAATGAAGAGCGGTGGCACCTGAAACGGCGGCGGCATTCCCATCGACTTGAATTCTGGACCCCAGACGATTTTGACCAGATCGTCGAAGATTAGGACGAAGCCGTAACAGACGAGGAGCTGCATCAATACATTTTGACCGTAGACCCGGCTGATGAACAAACGCTCGAATATCAATCCGACGATGGCGGTCGCCGCGCCCGCTCCCAGAATGGTGAGCGTATAGCTGCCGGTCAGCTGAAAGATCGTCAGCGCGAAATAGGCGCCCAGCATGTAGAACGAGCCGTGCGTGAAATTGATGATCTTCAAGACGCCGAAGATGAGCGTGAGCCCGGCCGCGACAAGAAACAGCAGCATCCCAATGATCAAGGCGCCCGTCGCCTGCGTCACGATGCAGGCGGAGGTCGAGAGACATGTCGCGAGCGTGGCAAAATCCATGGCTGACCGCGGAACCGATGTTTTCGGTTATTGCTGGCTGCCGGCAAGCACCGCGCCGGCAGCCGCGGCTGGGTATGCGCCCAGGCCTTACGTATAGTTTTTCTTCTTTTTCCAATCGGCTTCGAGTTCGAAGATCTGTTTCCAATCGCCGGCCGTCATGTCGGTGACGTATGGCTCGCCGGGAATCGTCGTACCCCACCCGATCGCGTAGCCGACAAGCGTCTGATCCTCGCCTCGTAGTGTCATCGTGCCGTCGGTTCCGAACGGCGACGCGATCGTCAACCCCTTCAATGCTTCGGCGAGCTTCGCGCCGTCGGTCGAGTTTGCTTTTTTCGCCGCCTCGGCGAGGAAATGCACCACTGCCGCGTTCTGCCAGGCCCAATTTGTCGGATACTCGTTGTATTTGGCCCTGTAGGCGTCGCCCCAGGCGGCATTCTCTGGCGTGTTCGGAAACGTCTTGATGTAACGATTGCCTGAATGGATTCCCTTGGGGAGGTTCTTCACCGCCGTCAGGGCGGTGTAATCGGCCATGTTCACCGCGAATGTTTCGACCTGGCCGAACAGCGCGTAGATGTTGCCCTGATCGATGAAGGAGGTGACATCGCCGCCCCACAGGCAGGAATAAAGCGCCTGCGGTTTGGTTTGAAGGATTTTGGTGAGAACCTCGGTGTAGTCCGGCTGGAATAATTTGGGCCAGGCCTCACCGACGATTTCCACATCCGGGTTGAAGTATTTGACGTAGGACATGTACTCGGCGGTGGTGTCGCGGCCGTAGGCATAATCCGGCGAGGTGGTCATCCACTTTGTCAGGTTCTTGGCCTTGGCGACCTTGGCGGCATAGGAGCCGCCGACAATGCTGTCGTGAACGCCCTGCCGGCAAGCGCGGAACGCATTGGGCAGGCGCAGTTTGGGATCGGCGCTGAGCGCACTCGTTTCCGAGTTGGTGTGCAGGGTGAGCATGCCGAGGTCGCGCGCCACCTCATGAACGGCAAACGCGCCGGACGATGCCTCGGCGTCGATCAGAATTTCGCAGCCATCGGAGTTGATCAGCTCGCGCGAAAGACGCGCAGCCTCTTGCGGCTGGCCCTTCGAGTCGCGGATCACCATTTCGATCTGACGACCCGCCAAACCGCCTGCGGCATTGATTTTCTCGACTTCCATCATCACCGCATTGCGCGAGGACGTGCCGAGTTGGGCGACGCGGCCGGAAAGGATTGTCGACATGCCGATCTTGATCGACTTATCCTCCGAGCGTGCAATCATCGGAGCCGCGAGCAGCCCGACGGTGCTCGCCGCGGCGCCCTTGAGCAGCGTGCGGCGATCGAGACGATTTCTGCGAGTGCGGGTCATCAGGGCTTCCTCCCATGGATGCGCCAAAGATGAAGACATCTTGATCTCGCGAGGGTCGAATTTTTTTACTCAATAGGCCTCTCGCGGTTCGTGAGTGTCGTTCGTCCACCAAACGCCGTCAATTGGTGAAGAGCGGTAGCGCGCCGTGTGGAACGATCGCTCTCCCGTTCTTGTGACATGCGCGAAACGCGAGCGGCGTCATCGACTTCGATGAGTGCTTGTGCGCCGGTTGAGCTGGTTCCGCGATTGCCCCGCCTAATTCAATTGGTCCGACCTCGCGCCGGAGTGACCAGGAACTGGTCATCGCACTTTGAGAACGTGCGCCGTTGATTATCGCCACGCGCGTCCGCAGCCGGAGCTGCGGAGGCGACAGGATTACGTAACGCTTGCTCCGTCAATTGACACTGGCCACAAGGTGCTGCCATATTGCGTGCAAATGAATTATGATTTAATGTTCATCAGAGTCAAGTAGGGTGGATCCGATCCCAACAAAGCCTTCACCGGCGGAGCTATTGCCGCTCTACGCCGGAATGCGGCTCATTCGCGAAGTAGAGCAGCGGCTTTCGGTGCTGTTTGGTGACGGGGAAATTCCGGGTTTCATCCATCTTTCCATCGGCCAAGAAGCGGTCGCCGTGGGGATCGCCGCGGCGCTGCAACGGCACGATACGCTTGCATCCAATCATCGCGGCCACGGCCACGCCCTGGCCAAGGGGCTCGATGTGTCGCGGTTTTTCCTGGAAATCATGGGCCGGAGCGAAGGGTATTGCGGTGGCCGCGGCGGCTCGATGCATGTCGCCGACATGTCGGTAGGCATGCTCGGCGCCAACGGTATCGTCGGCGCCGGTCTTCCCATCGCGGTCGGTAGTGCGCTGGCCCATCAGTTGCGTAAAACCGGCGGTATCGCCTGCGTGTTTTTCGGCGACGGCGCCCTCGCCGAAGGCGCGCTTCACGAGAGCTTCAACCTCGCGTCGCTTTGGAAACTTCCGCTTTTGTTTGTCTGCGAGAACAACGGCTGGTCGGAATTCTCGCCGGCCTCGCGACAACTCGCGACGGAACCGCTAAAACTTGCCGAGGCTTTCAAGATTTCAACCGATCGCGTGGACGGCAACGACGTCGTTGCCGTTAGCGCTGCCGCGGTGTCGGCGGTCGAAGCCATCCGCGCGGGCGGGGGTCCGTTCCTGATCGAGTGTAGGACCACACGGGTGCGTGGCCATTACGAAGGCGATCAGCAGAAATATCGGGACGCCAGCGAGATCGAGGACGCCGGACATAGGGATCCGATCAAGCGCGCCGAGGAAGAACTGCGTGCCATGGGGGTGCCGCAGGCCGACATTGCCGCCGCTGACGAGGCCGCACGGCGCCGCGTCGACGACGCAGTTGCTGCCGCGCGCGCCGGTACGGCGCCGGTTCCGGCGGCGGCGCTTGCCGACGTGTATTCATCCACGCTCATCCCTGCGAAATCCGCGGGTGTCCATCCATGACTGAGGTCAGATTCGGGCAGGCCATCAATCGCGCTCTTGCCGACGCCATGGCGCAGGACTCGTCGGTCGTGATCATGGGTGAGGATGTCGGCGAACCCGGCGGCCCGTTCGGCGTCACCCGCGGCCTGCTCAAGCGGTTTGGCGCGGAGCGGGTCCGCGACACGCCCATTTCCGAAGCCGCCATCGTCGGCGCCGCCGTCGGCGCCGCGATGACCGGACTGCGGCCGGTGGTCGAGGTCATGTTCATGGACTTCGTTACGCTGGCAATGGATGCCCTGGTCAATCAGGCCGCCAAGGCCCGTTTCATGTTCGGCGGGCAGGTATCGGTGCCGATGGTCGTGCGCATGCCGCACGGCGGCGGCATCAATGCCGGGCCCCAGCATTCGCAATGCCTCGAGGCCTGGCTGGCTCATGTGCCTGGCCTTAAAGTCCTGTGTCCGTCAAACGTGGAAGACGCTTACGCTCTCGTGCGGGCCGCCATCGAAGATGACGATCCGGTGATCGTCGTCGAGAACAAGGCGCTATACGCCGTCAAGGGGGACTTGCCCGAACCGCCCGCTTCCGTCGCGATCGGACGTGCGCGGACGGCGAGGGCGGGCAAGGACGTCACCATCGTAAGCTATGGCGCCATGGTGCCGGTCGGTCTCGCCGCCGCGCAAATCCTGGAAAAGGAAGGTATCGACGCCGAGGTGCTCGATCTTCGCAGCCTGCAGCCCTGGGATGAAACCGCGGTGCTGGAGTTGCTGCGGCGAACGCATCGCCTGGTCGTTTGTCACGAGGCTGTAGAGGCGTTCGGCGTCGGCGCTGAAATTGTAGCGCGGCTTGCGGACGCCGGGTTCGATGAACTTGACGGTCCCTTGGTTCGCGTCGGGGCGCCATTCATGCCGCCGCCGTTCGCAAAGTCGCTGGAAGATTGGTACCGGCCCGACGCCGGGCGTATCGTTGCCGCGGTCAAACGGGCGATAGCCTGATGCAATAGCGCACGTACTTATAACGTCGGGTGATAGGGAGAACGAGCATGGATGAGCGCATTGTCGAAACCACTGCAGACCATATCGCGGTCATAACCATCAATCGCCCCAAAGTGCTCAATGCGCTGGACGTGCCCACGCTGCTGGAGCTGGAAGCGGTGTTCAGCCGCGTCGAGCGAAACGACGAGGTTCGGGTCATCATTATTACCGGCGCGGGCGATCGGGCGTTTGTCGCGGGCGGCGACATCGCTGATCTCAACTCGCGCAACGGCTTGGCCCATTTCCGTGAGTTCGCCGAGATCGTGCATCGCGTCTTCCGCCAGATCGAGATTTGCGACAAACCGACCATCGCGGCCGTCAATGGTTACGCGCTAGGCGGCGGAACCGAGCTTATTCTCGCGACCGACATCCGTATTCTTGCCGAGAATGCACGCCTGGGACTACCGGAAATCACCCTCGGCCTGTTTCCTGGCGCGGGCGGTACGCAGCGCATCATCCGCCAGGTGCCGCCTTGCCGCGCCAAGGAGATCATGTTCACGGGCGAGCAAATATCCGCCGCGGAGGCGGTTGCGATTGGGCTTGCCAATAAGGTTGTACCGCAGCACAACGTCCTCGCCGAGGCGCGCACTTTGGCGGCGAAAATCGCGGCGAAGAGTCCGCTGGTGCTCAAATTGCTCAAGCGGACATTGACCAATGGTGCCGACATGCCGCTGTCGGCGGCGCTTCCTTACGAACAGAGCATGATCGGCTTGGTGCTGGATACAAGCGACGCTCATGAAGGCTGCAGCGCGTTTTTGGAAAAACGCGCGCCAGCCTTTGTTGGGCGCTGATAGCATGCACAATCACCGGCGATAGCAGCATGGCTACAACGGACTTCGTCATGCCCAAGCTCGGCCTGACGATGACCGAGGGAGTGGTCGCGCGCTGGGATGTGGCGCCGGGCAGCAGGTTCGCTGCCGGCGAAGTCATCCTGGTCGTGGAAACCGACAAGATCGCCTACGACATCGAGGCGCCCGCTCCCGGAATTCTTGAAGAGGTGTTGGTGTCCGCAGGGAGCGAAGTCCCGGTCGGCACGCCAATCGGCCGCTGGGATGTCGGCGACATAAAAGTCTCGCTCGACGCGCCGGGCACCGAGGCTGCCGCGGAGCCACTGGTAGCTTCCTCCGATGCCGGGACACCGGTCGCGCTGCCGGCGACGCCGCCAAGACGCGAGGGCGAACGAGTCCTGGCGACGCCATTTGCACGACGCTTGGCACGGCAAGCCGGTATCGATCTGCACTCGCTCAACGGCACCGGTCCCGGGGGCCGGATCAAGGCTGCGGACATAGAACGGGCGATCGCCACCGCGCGATCCACGATTCCTTCGACCGCCGCCCGCCCCGTGCCCGACGAAGCCCGCGCCGCGGTGCACAGCGCTGGTGTGGAGGTCGACGTTGCCGGTCTTCTCACACTCAACGCGCAAATCAACGAAGCCCTGCCCGGATTGGCTGCCGACATCACGCACTACGTTGTCCTGGCCGCAGCGAAGATACCCGACATTTTCGCGAAGCCGTCGATCATCGGACTCGCGCGGAGCCCGGAAAGTGGGGGAGGGACAGTCAGCGTATTGGCCGCCGCCGATTGCCGGACCCTCCGCGCCGTTATTGCGCAGATCGGGAGTTCCAGCGCGGGATCAGATGCCTCTACGTTGCGGGGTACGCTTTGGATCGAACGAGCGCTCGACGGCATTTCCTATTTCGTAGCTGATCCTCCGCGCGGTTGGTTGGCCTCACTTAACATTGGCTCGGTGCGCGAGTCGTTTCGCCCCGATGCCGAAGGGAGGCCGGTTCCTGCGGCGCTCGTCGACATCGTGTTGACTTGCCGCGCCGAGGACCTCGATCCTGCTTCGGCCCAGCGCCTTCTGCGCCGAATTCGTGACCTGCTCGAAACACCGCTGCTCCTCCTCGCCAGCTGAAACGGATCAATCCATGGATTTTCTTTTGTCCGACGACCAGAAGCTCATTGCGGACACCGCGCGCAAGGTCGGGGAGCGGTTTGGGCTGAATTATTGGCGCGACCTCGACGCCAGCAAGAGCTTCCCTACCGATTTTTGGCGTGCGGTGTGCGAGGCGGGCCTCGGCGGCGCGGCGCTTCCTGAACAATACGGCGGGGCCGGCCTCGGCATGCAGGAGATGGCTTTGATCGTGGAGACGCTTGCTGCTTGCGGCGGCGGCTCCACGGTCGGCCAGCTGTTCATGATCAATCCGATCTTCGGCGGCGTCTCGTTGGCGCGTTTCGGCTCCGACGCCATGAAATCCGAATTGCTGCCCAAACTGGTGACCGGGGAGATCAATTTCTGCATGGCTCTTACCGAGCCCGACGCCGGTACCAATAGCCTCGAAATAAAGACCTTCGCCGCGCGCGACGGCAACGGCTGGCGGCTCAACGGACGCAAGATCTGGATCACTGCGGTCGATGCCGCGCGGAAGATGCTCGTTGTCGCGCGAACGACCAAGTCGCAGGACGTCAAGCGCCGCACCGACGGCCTTTCGATGTTCATCATTGACGTGGAACGCAAGGGCCTGACCTTCGCGCCGATCGAGAAGCTCGGTACCAATACGCTGTCGGCGTGCAGCGTGTTCTTCGAGGACGTCCACATCGATGGCGGAGAACTGGTCGGCACGTTGGATAAAGGCTGGCACGAATTGCTCGACGTGCTCAACACCGAGCGTATTGTGACCACCGCGGGTTTGGTCGGCGCCGGAACTCTCGCTCTCCGCCAAGCCGTTGCCTATGCGAATGAGCGGCGCGTGTTCGGCGACAAAGCGATTGGGAGCTACCAAGGCATCCAATTTCCCTTGTCGCAATCGTTCGCCGAAATCGAATGCGCACGATTGATGAACTACAAGGCGGCGGCGCTGTTCGACCAAAGAATGCCCTACGGCTCGGAGGCCAATATCGCCAAGCTTATCGCTTCGCAGGCAGTCTCCACCGCAATCGAGAACGCGATGCAAACACTCGGCGGCATGGGATTCGCCAAGGAGACTCATTTGGAGCGGTTATGGCGCGACGCGCGCCTGTTCCGCTTCGCGCCGATCTCCGAGCAGATGATCCTCAATTTCATCGCGACGCAAAATCTCGGAATGCCGCGGTCTTATTGAACGTTCGGGAGGCCAGCGATGGTGAATCTGTCAAGCTTCATTCGCTACCACGCGAAGCGGACGCCGGAGCGAATTGCCGTCGTCTATCAGGATCAGCGCGTCACATATGCCGAGTTGCTGGCGCGCATCGAGAAAACCGCGGGATACCTGGCGGCGCACGGTGTCGGACCCGATGACGTCGTCGCCGTGATGATGAAAAATTCTACCGCGTTTCTTGAGATTGCGTTTGCCGTCAGTCACCTCGGCGCGATTTTTTTGCCGATCAATTTTCGCCTTGCCGCCGACGAAGTCGAATACATCACCGAAAATGCCGAAGCGAAGCTCGTGTTCGCGGATGCGGAATTCGCTGCGGCCGTCAAAAACATTCCGTCGGCAATTCTGTTGGACAAAGCGGCTCAGGCTGACACCACCACCGTTTCCCGCGACCACGCACCGGCGCCCATGCACGTGCGGCAGCCGGACCAGTTGTTCCGCCTGATGTACACCTCAGGCACTACCGATCGGCCGAAAGGTGTGATGCACACCTACAGTAATTTTTACTGGAAATGCATGGATCACGTCATCGCGCTCGGACTGACTGGCGACGAGCGGTTGGTGGTGACCGGCCCGCTCTATCATGTCGGTGCCTTCGATCTACCCGGCATCGCCGTGCTGTGGGTCGGCGGGATGCTTTATATTCATCGCGATTTCGACGTCGAGCGGGTGCTCCGGTCGATTGCCTCCGAGAAGCTGACCTGCGCCTGGTTTGCGCCGGTCATGCTCGGCGCCATTTTGGCGCATCCCGATACCGCTGCATTCGACGTCTCGAGCATACGCTTTGTGATCGGCGGCGGCGAACGGACGCCGGAGGCGCGCATCCGCGCATTCGCCGAGTACTTCACGAAGGGCCGTTACGTGGACGGCTACGGGCTGACTGAGTCATGCAGCGGCGACACGCTGATGGAGGCGGGCCGAGAAATCGAGAAAATCGGTTCGGTGGGGCGTGCTCTGCCCCACGTCGAAGTCGCTATTCGCGATCCGCATGGGCGGCCCTTGCCAGCCGGGGAGCCCGGCGAGATCTGCCTTCGTGGGCCGAAAATCACGCAGGGCTATTGGCGCGATCAAAAGAAAACGGCGGCCAGCTTCGACGGCGACTGGTTCCGTAGCGGCGACGTCGGCTATCTGGACGACGACGGGTTTTTGTTCCTGACCGACCGCGTGAAGGACATGATCATCTCGGGCGGCGAAAACATCGCCTCGTCCGAGGTCGAGCGCGTCGTCTATCAGATGCCGCAAATTCGCGAAGCGGCGATCATCGGCGTTCCCGACGAAAAGTGGGGCGAGCGGCCGGTCGCCGTGGTGGCGCTCAATGCCGGTCACAGCCTCGATTACGAGACGCTGGAGAAGCATTGTCGCGCGCACCTCGCAGCCTTCAAGGTGCCGAAGCAATTGATCGTGCGGGAGCAGTTGCCGCGGAACCCTTCGGGCAAGGTCTTGAAAAGGCTGCTGAGGGACGAGTTGCGCTGACAGTGTCGAAACTGCCGTGTCAGCGTTCGCGCGGTGCCGGGGAGTCGATTCATGGTGAAGATCGTCACACTGATGAAGCGACGCAGCGGCGTTTCCGTCGGCGGCTTTCAAACTCACTTGCGAGACAAATACGGACCGCTGGCGGCGAAGGGGCCGGGGTTGCGGCGCTACGTGCAATCCAGCGCGCTGGTCCAAGGGTACACCAAGGGTGAACTTCTCTTCGATGCCATCGGCGAAATGTGGTTTGATACGGCGGAAGCTTATCGTCGCTACTTTCACTCGGACGAATTCGCCCGGGCGCGCGAGGATGAAAATGCGTTTCTCGACCGATCCCGAACGGTGATCATGCCGGTCGAAGTCCATGTGATCAAGGACGGCGCGATCCCCGACAACGCGGTGAAGAATATCGAATTCGTCAACCGGCGGCGCAGTATGCCGCTAGCGGCGTTCCGCGCCTACTGGCGCGATGTTCATGGACCGCTCGCCGGAACCATCCCGGTACTTCGCCGCTACGAACAGAATCATCTGGAGATGGCTGAGTATGCGCAGAATGAAACGCCCCCTTTTGACGGATTGGCCATCACCTGGTTCGCCTCAACCGCCGACATGAAGTCCGGCACGACGACGCCAGAATACGCGGCGACCCGCGCCGACGAACCGCATTTCCTGCCTGACGGACACCTGCCGATCATCATCACGCGGGAACATTTTGTTGTCTGACGAGCGCGGCGATAACGCCTGCGCTTAAGCTCGTCCTTCGCGCCCAAGCGCCTTGGCGCGGCGCTCGAGCCAATAGCGAAATTGGTCCGCCCACAGATTCCAACCGACCGCGCCCTCAAGCTCTAGTGCGGCTTGAGCGGCGAAATTCGGATTGACGAGCATTTCCCGCGCGAGCGCAATCAGATCCGCCCCGCCAGATGCCAGGATCGCCTCGGCCTGCTTCGGCTCGATGATCAGGCCAACGGCCATGGTCGCAACCTGCGCCTCGGTGCGGACGCGCGCCGCAAACGGAACCTGAAATCCCGGCGTCCGCGCCACGAGATTCTTGTCGCGCGGCAATTTCATGCCGCCGGTCGAACAGTCGACGACGTCGACGCCGCGCCTGGCAAGCGCCTTTGCAAAGACGATTGAATCGTCAATCGTCCAGCCGACATCGACGCCATCGACCGCCGAAATGCGCACAAACAGCGGCTTGTCTTGCGGCCATTCGGCGCGCGTGGCTTCGACCAGATCAAGCGGAAATCGCATCCGGTTGTCGATGCTTCCGCCGTAGCGGGTGTCACGCTTGTTGGAAAGCGGGGAGAGGAATGAATGCAGGAGATAGCCGTGTGCGGCATGTATTTCGAGCACGTCAAATCCCGCGGCGATGGCGCGGCGCGCGGCTTGGCGATACTGCTCGATCAGCGCGGACAGGTCGCTCTCACTTAGCGCAGTCGGGCCGGGTACTTCGCCATCAAATGATTGGTCGCCGACCGACACGATCGGCCAGGCCTCTTCGCGCCGCTGTTTCACGTCCTCCGCGTCAAGCCGTGTTCCGCCGTGCCAGGGCCGGCGGGTCGAGCCTTTCCAGCCGCTGTGCGCCAATTGGACGCCGGCGGCACTGCCGAAGCGATGGAGGAAATCGGTAATGCGCCTGAGTTGCGGTACCTGCGTATCAAGCCAAAGTCCATTGCAGCCCGATGTGATCCGTCCCTGAGCGGTGACCGCGGTAGCTTCTGTGAAGATGAGACCGGCGCCGCCGAGCGCGAAACGGCCCAGATGCACGAGATGGAAATCGTCAGCGAAGCCGTCGTGGGAGCTATACATGGCCATCGGCGAGACAACGATGCGATTTCGCAAAGTCACTTCGCGAAACGTGATCGGTTTAAATAGCAAAGGCGTCTGGATAACGGATTCGTGATTTTCAACCGATTGAATTGACATCGTTCACCCTGACCGTCCTGACCTCATGCGTTTATGTTATGAAAGAGCAGGTCGCGTTGGGCAATGCGGGGCGGACGATATCGCACGCACTTTTGTCGCTTTTATATGTTTAGGTGAGCATCGGACCTTTGCGTAAGCTGAGATTCGCGAGGAGGCCAACGTGCGCCAGCTGTCCGTTTGGGTGGTCGAGTTCGTAAAGCTCCTGGGAGGGCGGCAGCTTCATCCTCTTACGACACAATGTCCTATGTGCAAGCAGATGGTTCGCCTTCATGTCAACAAGGCAGGCCGCCGACATATGTTCGGGCACGCGCGCGCATTGTACGAGGGATCCCGGCTTTCGGTGCACTACGCCGCCAACGTCAAATGTGTCGGCTCGGACAGCCCGAAGCTATTCGATCCTCGCCCGGGCGAACGCCAAAGTTTCAAGTTGCCCGGTTCCCTGCTCGACGAACAATAAGAGACCGCACTGCGCGGCGGGCAACGTTCTTTCAAGAGTTAGCTCTGTTGAGCGGGCGTCTGCGGCGTGCAGGCCGATGGCATCGCGCGCGCCCCGGGAGCGCGGCAGCAATCAGTCGCCGAATGACCGCCCCAGGGCACGCGGCATGCGCTGCCCGCGCGCGGTCAGCACCAGGGCCAACAACGTCATGGCGTAGGGCAGGGAGCTGAAAAATTCCACCGGCAATCCGACCGAACTCGTTTGAGCGAGCAGCGCGAGACTATCGAACAGCGCGAACAGAAGCGCGCCCAGCATCGCCCCGACAGGCGACCAACGCCCGATGATTACGACTGCGATCGCAACATAGCCGCGGCCGCTGGTCACGTCGTCGCTATATGAACCGAGATAACCCACGGTGATCGTCGCCCCGCCCAAGCCGGCGAGCGCTCCGCCCAGCACCAGTGTCGCGATCCGCACGGCAACGACGTCGACGCCGCGCAACTGAGCGGCTTCCGGGTCGTCGCCGACGGCGCGGAGCTTTAGTCCCGCCGTCGTTCGCCGCATGGCGAAGCTTGCGGCGACAACGGCGGCGACCGCAAAATAGCTCAGCGGGCTTTGCGCGAACAATGCTTCGCCGACCATCGGCAAGCGATCGAGAAGCGGCAAACGCAAGTTCGGAACCAGCGGTACGACCACGGCCGAGCGGCCCGATGGCTGCCAGATCTGGAACAGGTAGTCGGCAAGGCCGATGCCGAGCAAAGTGATGGCGATCCCGGCGACGATCTGGTTGACGCCGCCCTTGAGGACCGCAAGTCCCATGAGCAAGCCGAGGCTTCCACCGGCGACGGCGCCGAGCAGCAGACCCGCGCCCCAGCCTTGCGCGCTTGCGCCCCACACGCCCATGAAAGCGCCGAGCGCCATCATGCCTTCGACGCCGAGATTGACGATGCCGCAGCGCTCGACCAGCGTTTCGCCGAGCGCTGCGAGCGTGATCGGCGTCGCGAGCCGCACCGCGCCGGCGAGCAGCACCGCCCAGAATCCGAGTTGCGCGGCGTTCACGGCGCTTGCTCGGCGGGTTTGACGGTCAAATCGGGAATGGCCGCCCGCGCCCTTCGCTGGCGCGCCGCGAAAACGAGCGCGGCACCGAGCAACAGGATGCCTTGCGCGATGACGGCGATAGAGGCGGGCACGCCGGTGTCGGTCTGCAGGCCGTTGCTGCCTGTCGCAAGAACCGCCATGACGAACGATGCGACCAAAATGCCGAGGGGCCTGAGCCCGCCGAGAAGCGCGACCAGTACGCCGGTGAATCCCAACCCCCCGGCAACGCTGGGATAGAGAATGCCCTGCAATCCGGTGACCTGGATCCAGCCGGCGACCCCGGCGGCGGCGCCGCTCACCAGCATGGTGCCGATCACGGCCGTGCTTTCGCGCACACCCATGCGGGCGGCAAGATCGCGGTGCGTCGAGAAGATGTCGTAGCCCAGACCACGGACCGAACGGATCCAATAGGCGAGCGCCCCGGCGCCAAGGAGGACGGCGAGGATTCCCCAATGCAGCCGCGTACCCTCGACAAGCTTGGGGATGATCGCCTCGACCGGCAGGCGATCGCTGCGCGGCGTCGCCACGGCGTCCACCGTGCCGAGCGCCGTTCGCACCAGCCATAATACGAGATTGGCCGCCAGATAGTTCATCAGCAGCGTGGAGAGGATCTCGTTGACGCTCAGCCTGGCGCGCAAAATCCCGGGCAGCAGCGCCCAGGCTGCGCCACCCAGCATGCCGGCAATGCAGCCGGCCGGGATCATCACGCTTGCGGGCGCCCCGCGAATGGCAAGCACGGTGGCCGTTGCTGTCACGGCGCCGATCGCGAGCTGTCCTTCCGCGCCCACCGGAAATATGCCCGCGCGCAATGCCGGCGCCACGCCGAGCGCAACAATCGCGATCGGCACGGATTGAACAATGGTTTCGGCGATGGCATAGCGGTCGCCGAACGCGCCGTCGAGGAGGCCTTGCAGCGCCCGCACGGGATTGGCGCCGGCAACCACGATCAACAACAAGACCGTCGCGGCGAACAGGACGAGCACGAGTCCGAGCCAGAGATTCTCTGGTGTGCGGCGCGGCACGGCGGGTCTTCGCCGCGCTTCTTACTGATAGATACCGGGCGGCGGATCCCACCCGGTCAGGACGTGCTGGCCGAGCTCCGAGTGCTTCCAGTCCACGGGATCGTGCAGCGAAACGGTGCGGGCGTTGCGCCAGAAACGGTCGAAGCCGTTGGCGCGAGCGACCGAGCGCGTCCCCATCAAGGCGAAGATCTCGGAGGTGGCGCGCATGCCGGCGCGCGAGCCGGCAGCTTTGGCGGCATAAACCGGGGCGGCGAGCGCGGTGCGATCGATCTCGCCGCGTTCATGCGCGTCGATGAGATCGCCGGTTGTGAGCGTCAAGGCGTATGCGGCGGCGAGGTCCGCGGCCAACTCGCCGGTCAGCCGGCGCACGAATGGATCATCGGCAGCATTGTCGACGGCAGCCGAGGGCCAGGGACGGCTCTTTGCGGCGACGAACGGCACAGCGGCGCGCAGCGCGCCGACGCCCAATCCGATCATAACCGCCGCGAACCCTGCCTGATAACGCAATGACGCATACGGCAGCGGCGCCTTTCCCGGCAGGCTGCAGGTCCAATCCGGCGCGGTCTTCACATCCTTGAATGTGACCGTGCCGGAATCGGTCGCGCGTTGCCCGATCGCATCCCAATCGCGATGGATGGTTACGCCGGCGGTGTTCGCCGGCACCAGACACGCCTGCGCGCCGAGCAGAGGATTATCCGCCGCGCCTTCTGCCCGCGGGTTGTAGGCCCAGGTGACGATGTAGTCGGCCTCGGCGGCGCCGGTGGTGTAGATCTTCTGCCCGTTGATCGAAAAGCCTCCACCCGCCTGCGCCACCGCCAAGGTCGTCCAGGGGTCGTCGACCTTGCGGCCGGATTCGGCAACGGCGAGGCCGAGGATCGCATCTTCCTCGAGCAACTTCCTGGCGAGCCTCGGACGGAATTCCGCCGGCGAATAAACGAACACTTCGCGCGTGAGTTCGTCGTGAATCTTGAATATCTGCGCGACGGCGGAATCGGCGACGCTCAGGCGCACCTGTGCTTCGAGCGAAAAGCGTGAGGAGAATCCGGCCCCGCCGTAAGCTACCGGCACGGCGGTCTTCAATAGGCCCGAGCGCTTGAGCGCTGCGACCGCGCTTGTCGGATAGCGGCCGTTTTGATCGTGAGCAATCGCCTGCGGCGCGATATCGGCTTCGACGATTTGCTCGAGCTTGGCAAGCTGGGCATTTTCGCGTGCGGACAAGCCGTTCGGCGGAAACACCTTGCGAAGCAGTGGCTGCGGACATTGAAGTTCGGGCTTGGTCATTGCACTGGTTCCGCGCGGAAGGTCGTCGGGTCCATCAGGCGATGGACGTTGTGCATGTGATCGGGGCAACGGCAGCAAACCATGCCGGCGCGCATGCCGAGCACGAGATTCGTGAAGGATTGCGAGGCAGTGTCGATGAGGCCCTTTTCCGTCAGTCCCAGGTCCGGAATGCCGGCCAGGCCGATGAACGCCATGATCATAAAGGGCGAATGGATCGCACAGCCGAGCGACGCCGCGGCCTTGTTGGCGTTGATCGATTGTTCGCGCACTGTCTCCCAGGGCTGATCGCTCATGATGCCGGCAATCGGCAGCGGCACGTTTGCGAGCACCTTGCCATCAGCCACCGCAACATAGCCGCCGCCGATCTCTTTGATCGCGCGCGCGGCGTCGGCCAGATCGCGATCGGTCACGCCGACCACGACGAGGTTCTGATTTTCGCAATTCGTGGTCGCCGCCAGCGCGCCCTTTTTCAGCTGGAAGCCGCGTACAAATCCGATGCCGATGGTCTTGCTGGCATGATGGCGGTCGACAATTGCGACTTTGAGCACGTCCCGCTCGGTATCGCAGCGCACGGCATCATTGACGACGTCGAGTTCGGCGTGGAAGGCACGTTTGAAATAGCCGTCATACATCTCCATTGCCTGCACCCAGGCTTTCGGTCCGGGCGCCTTCACGACAAAGGATTCGGCCGACAGGTCGGGATGCAGATGGATCGTATTGCGCGTCACCGCCGGCATGGCGTCGGTATTGGCGAATAGCGGCTTGCCGTTCTCGGCCACCGCTGCGCCGCCGACCAGGACGAGGCTCGGGCGCGCGTCGGCGAGATCGGGCACCAATTGAATATCGGCGAGCCGGCTCGGGGTGATCGAGCCGATAAGATGGTCGAGCCGGTAATAGAGCGCCGCCGTCAGCGTCGCCATGCGCCAGGCCAGGATCGGATCGACGCCGGCCCGGATCGCCTCGCGCACGTGATGATCGATATGGCCCTGATCGTGCAGGTCCTCGACATGCTTGTCGTCGGCGCAGAAGCACATGTGATAGACGCCGTCGCCGAGCGCCGGCACGTCGGCGAAGACCGAAGCGGTATTGTCGTTCATGCTGCCGGCCATCACGGTGATGGCGGCGCCGAGCCGCACACGCTCCAGCACCTCTTCGGTGGTCGTCGCGTTGTGATCGTCGCTTACGCCGCCGGCGAGATAGCTCCAAAGCGGCTCGTCGCGCAGTCGTGCGGTATGACCGGTGATCCGCTTCCCGGAACGGATGGCGGCGACCTGTTTGCGCGCCGACCATTCATCGAGATCGAACGGATTCGATTCGCCAAGCGTTGCGGCGTTGGACCATTGCACGCGCGCCTCGATCTCGGCGTCGGCGACCTGAGCGCCGCCGAGTTCCAGCGCCGGGGTGCGGGGCACGCGGTGCGAGACCTGCCGGAAGATGCGCAGCGGCGTACCGGTGTGGCCGACGATATCGAGCCCTTCGGCGCCCAGTACGTTTGCAATGCAATTGCCGTCAGCCAAAACCGTGGTCGTGCCGCGCGGTACCGTGAGCCGGGCAAGCTCGCCGGGGGTCAGCATCGTGTATTCAATATGCAGGTGCACATCGATGAAATTCGGCGCCACGTATTGGCCTTTGGCGTCGATGATTTTTTTTGCCTGAAAGCGTCCAGGTGGCGTCACCCCGGCGATATGGCGGCCCGCGATTACCACGTCGCGCTCGAGGATTTCTCCGGTGTGCAGCGCCAGCACCTTGCCGCCCCGAATGATCAGGTCCGGTTCGGCGCGTCCGGCCGCGACTTCGCGCAGATGCATCAATTCGGCGACGCTCGGCGCGAACTCGGCGCCGATGAAGGAGGATTGCGACAGTTGTTCAGGCATCACGAACTCGCGGCGCTCGGATAGACGGCAAACTCATGGGAGAATTCACATCTCCAATTCAATGGCAAACTCACGCGACAAACTCAAATGGCAAAGTCATGCGGCGCGTTCTTCGCCCTCGTGGAGCTGCCCAATCGCCATCGCCCGCCCGATCCGCGCAGCGTCGAAAGGCTCGCTGCGCAGGTCGAGCGCGTCGACGATCATGCCCGCGCTGAGCACCACGATGCGGTCCGCCACCGCAATCAGTTCGTCGAGATCGGCCGAGATGACGATGACGGCGGCGCCGCGGGTCGCCGCCTCGATCAAGGCGTTGTGGATCGAGGCGGTTGCCGCGATATCCAAACCTTGCGTGGGACTGTGGGCGACGATCACCGCCGGATTGCGGTCAAGCTCGCGGCCGAGCAACAGCTTCTGCTGATTGCCGCCGGACAAGCCGCTGGCGCGCATGCCGGGCACCGCCGGCCGGACACCAAATCGGCGGCAAATCTCGGCGCCGTAGCGCGTCTCAGAACTCGGCCGGCGAAGCCCAACCTGCTGAAAGGCGCGCTCCGACAGGCGCAACAGGCTGGCATTGCTCGCCACGCTCAGCGCGGGAACGATGCCCGCGGCGCGCTCGTCGGGGATGAAGGCGAGCCCCAACCGAACGGCGGATGCCGCAGAGCCGGTGGTATCGATGCCGTCGAGCAGCACGCGCCCTTTCGTGGGACTGCGGGTGCCTGCCAGGATCGATGACAGCGCGGGCTGTGCTGCACCGGCGACGCCGGCGACGGCGAGGATTTCGCCGCGCGCGACCGAAAGTGAAACGTCTTTGAGGATCGTGACGCCGTCCTCGATCAGCGAGAGGCCGGAGGCGACCAGCCGCTCGCCGCCGCTACGTCGCAGATCGGCGCGGTGCACCGTGGTGGCGCGCTCTCCGATCATCTGGCGCGCAATCGCGGCAGCGTCGAGCGCGCAGGCCGGGCCGTGATGGACGATACGGCCGCCGCGCAGGACGGTGACCCTGTCGGCGCTGCCGATCACTTCGCTGATACGATGTGTGACAAGGCCGACGCCGACACCGTCGGCGGCCAGGTCGCGCAAACAGCGAATGAGACGCTCCACCTCGCGCGGGCCAAGCATGGACGTTGGCTCATCCAACAACAAAAAGCGCGCATCCTGCGCCAGCGCCACCAAGAGCTCGCCCATCTGGCGTTCGACCAGACTGAGCCTGCCGGTGGGGATGTCGAGCGGCACGGCGATGCCGGTGCGCTTCGCCGCTGCGGCAAGTTTCGCGCGCGCGCCGCCCAGATCGGCGCGCAGGCGCTTTTGACCGAGCAGATCGTTTTCGACGAGGCTCAGCACGCCGACGAGCGAGAGAGCTTGCGGCAGGAAGCCGACACCGGCGGCAATCGCATCCTGCCGCCGGCGGAAGATGGTCAAACGCCCATCGATGCGAATTTCGCCGGCGTCGGCCTGGTAGACGCCGGCTACGATCTTGGCGAGCGTCGATTTGCCCGCGCCGTTCTCGCCGACAACCGCGTGGACTTCGCCGGGCCAAAGCTCGAAGTCCGCATCGGCAAGGGCCTGCAGCGTCCCGAAAGACTTGGCGAGGCCGCTTGCTGATAACGTTGCCACGGGACGATCGCTGTTATTTCGCCGGTCCGTAGAAGTCCGGCAGTGTCTTGGCGCCGCTGGCAAGCTGGCCCACCAGCGCGTCGACCTGCTTTTGCAGATCGGCCGGCACGCGCTTGTCGATGTTGTTGATGGGGGTGAGGATCAGCCCGTGATTGGCAAGCCCTGACACAAAGAACTTCTTGCCGAAGCTGCCGTCTTTCACCGCGTCAACATAGGCCTTGAAAGTCGGATACATGTCGAGCTCGACACTGACGATATTGACTTTTTGCGCGAGTCCGCCGGCGCTGCCGGTGACGCCGAGCGTGTGAATGCCGGCCTGCTCGGCCGCGGCGGCGACGCCGTTGCCGATGCCGTCGCCCGAGGTCCACACCAGCTCGGCACCCTGCGCGATGAGCCCCTTGGTGGCTTCCGCAGCCTTCTGCACATCGTCGAACGAGCCCGTAAAGACCTCGGCGACGGTTGCCGACGGATTGGTCTCCTGCAGACCGGCCTTGAAGCCTTTGTGCGAGGCGAGAATGAAGGGCAATTGCGGGCCCCCGACAGCGCCGACCTTGGCGACGCCGAGCTTACCGGCAACCCAGCCGGACAGATAACCCTGTTGGGCGAAATCGTAGGTCCAGCCGTCGGTGTTGGCGATCAGCTTGCCGGCGAGATCGGGCCCGCCCGAGGCGGCAAAATGCACATTCGGAAAATCCTTGGCGACGTTGAGGATCGGTTCGGACAATTCGATGCCGTGTCCGATGATCAGGTCATAGCCGCGCTGCGCGTATTGGCGGATGACCGGCTCGGAAGTCGCTGGGTCCTTCTGCTTTTCCCGGATTTCGAAGGTGATCAAGCCTTCGTCGGCGAGCCTCTTGGCGCCTTCGAGCGCGACCTGGTTGAACGAGCCGTCGTTGGCGAGGCCGGGGACGAGAACTGCGACTTTAAGCTTTTCGGCGGCGATGCCGCTGCCAGTCGGGATGGCAAGGGCTGCGGCGGTTAGGCCGATGAGAAATTGCATTCGCGACAATTTACGCATGGAGGATCCTTTCTTCAGATCATATCGGGGAGGATGGAGTGGATGACGTGAGTTGGACGGGAGACGTCGAGAGACTGATGGACCATGGATCGAGACTTGGTCCGTCGAATTCGCCGGATCGGCGGTGGCGTTGCGCGATCACCGCGCCGCTCTGTGCTTCGACGCAAGGATCGAGCACCGCATTTTGAATGCCGAGCCGCTCGGCGGGAATACAAACGAGCTGAAGGTCGCCATAGGGGACGACGGGGAAGCGGCCGGACAATCGCTGCTGGCGGATGGCTGCGAGAATGACGGCGGAGGCAAGAAAACCGCTCGGGGGCTCGGCGCTGTCGCAAAGCATTGCAGCCGGGCAATCGATATGCGCGAGCGAACCATCGAAACGTAGCGCGACGCTTTCCCGGCTGGACGCCATGCCGACCGGCGCGCCGCCCTCCAGAATAAAGAGGTCGCGGTCGCGCTCCAGCCGAATGTGCTCGATATAGGTCGGCTCGGTTTTGGTGCCGGTGAGTACGAATTGCGGTCCCCACGAAAGCTGCGCCGCAGCGATATCGATCGTCGGTGCCGCGCCGGCGCCGCCGGCCGCCGCCATGGCAATTACGGCGAGTGCCGTGGTCAAACGTCTCACCATGCGACGAGCTCCGCGAGCAGATCGCGCTTGGTAGCGGCGGGAGCAAAGCTTGCTTCGATCGAGGTGCGCGCAATCGAACGAAGGTCGTCGGCGGACCAATCAAATGCCGCAGCGCACGACTCGTACTCGCCCGCGAGCGTCACGCCGAGCAGTGCTGGATCGTCGGTATTGACCGACACCGGAACCCCCGCACGCCGCAAGCGGTCGATTGGGTGCGCGGCGAGCGTCGGATAGAGGCCGAGCGTCACGTTCGAGGTCGGGCAGACGCCGAGCGGGATTTGCCGTTTCGCGAGCAAGTCGACCAAAGCGGGATCGTCGACGGCGCGCACGCCGTGATCGATGCGGTCGGCGCCTAGCAATTCGACGGCATCGCGCACGCCTTCGGGACCGCTCGACTCGCCGGCATGGACCGTGCGCTTCAAGCCGGCGGCGCCGGCGCGCCGGAATGCATCGGCGAAACGCGGGCCGGTGCGGCCAGCGGCCGCTTCGTTGCCATCGATCGACAAGGCGACGACACGCGGATGGCGGAGCGTAGCGAGCAATTGCACCAGCTCGGTCGCCTCGTCGGCGGTCTGAGTGCGCAAAAGGCTGATGCACAATCCGGTGGGAGGCAGGCCGTCCTGTTCAGCGGCGTTGAAACCGGCATCGAGTGCGTCGATCATTTTCGGAATTTGCCGCGACCAATGACGCCAATGCGTCGGATTGACGATCAAGTCGGCGTAGCGCGTGCCGTTCGTGGCCAGGCGCTCCGAAAATAGCCGTGCCAGCGCTGCGAGTTGCTCCGGCGTGCGGACGAGTCCGCAAATCCAATCGAGAAATTCCAGAAATGAACCTAGTCCGCCGCCGAAATCCAGCAATTGCTCACGAGGCCGGGGCAGGGGGACGCCATTCTCCTGCGCAAGCCGGACGATATCGCCGATTTCAAAGCAGCCTTCCAGGTGAACATGGACTTCCGCTTTTGGCAGGGCAACAAACCCGCCACGCATAACTCCTCCTAATCACCCGGCACGCGCAACAGGCCAAATTTCGACGGCGCGGTCAACCGCAACCAGTGCGTGAGACCACCGCGCCCTCAAACTCCGCGACGCGGCCAAAAAAATGGCGCCGGCACAGCCTTATGCCGCAGCCATGGTCGGATGATCAGCATTTTGACTTCGGTGATCTTGGTCGCCGGAGAGGCCACATGGTTCTTGGTCAAGGCTAAAAGGGCCACCCGCGCTCCGCGCTTTATCGAGACTGAGACGGAATTGATTTAAATCAACGGCCCTGCGGATTGGTGGCAGTAACTTTTCTATTCATTTGCGTTGGAACGGCTCGAAAGCGTCGTGGGAATCGCGGAATTGTTGCGACTTAAGGTCAATCGAATTGAAGAGGCGACGCCGCGGATTCGTCGCATCGAGCTTGGGGCGATGAATGGAAATGCGTTGCCCGGATTTGCGGCGGGCGCCCACATCGATATCGAATTGCCGAACGCGGAGACGCGCTCTTACTCACTACTCAACGATAGCTGCGAGACGCATCGCTACGTTATCGCTGTTTTGCGCGAGACGGAAAGTTTGGGCGGCTCGGCGTTCCTGCACGAACGTGTCGGGGTCGGCGACATCGTCGAGGCGTCGACGCCAAGCAACGACTTCCCGCTCTACGAAGCGGGTGAGGTCAATATTCTCATAGCCGGCGGCATCGGGATTACCCCGATAATGTCGATGGCCGCTCGTCTCGCCGAAATCGGCAGGGACTACCGGCTGCATTATTGTGCGCGTTCTGCGGACGATGCGCCTTTCCTGAACGAACTCCGCGAACGTCACGCCGATCGACTTGCGGTTCATTTTGATGGCGGCGACCCCGCGCGGGGCCTCGATTTGAAATCGCTGTTGGCCACCCGCAAGCCTGGCGCACACGTGTATGTCTGCGGTCCTATTGGACTGATGCGCGATGCTGTTGCCGCCGCCGCCGACTGGCCAACCGGAACAGTGCATTACGAATTGTTCAAGGGCAGCGCGGCCGATATCGCGGCGGAAAGCGGCAACCAGCCGTTCGAGATCATTTTGCAGAAGGCCGGCAAGACCCTCACGGTGCCCGCAGACAAAAGCATTCTCGCCGTTCTCAAGGCAGAGGGGATCAAAATTAAGACGCTTTGCACGAGCGGACGCTGCGGCACCTGCCGCGTGACGTATCTGTCGGGCAGGGTCGATCATCGCGACGACGTACTTGATGATGAGGAGCGGAAGACTTTTCTGCAAGTGTGTGTCTCGCGGGCAATGCCCGGTGAGACTCTGGTTCTTAACCTATAGAAATAATCTCCAGGGAGACCGACCATGAACGTGCAGCTTAGACAGGGCACGAGTAAACCCCACGTCAAGACGCAGTCGCTGATTTGCGGCACCCTTGTCACCGCAGATCTGAAGCGATCGCGCCGTATGCAGGAAGAGGCATTCGACATGGAGTGCGTCGAGCCGTCCAAGGGGCTGATGTACGTCCGCGAGAAGGGCCATCGCCCGGGCGAAGCCAAGCACGGCAAACCTTATTGGGTGCTCGAAGTGCGCGAGGTCACTGACGTCGACGTGCCGCAGGAGATGCTGAACCACTGGGGATTCGAAGCGCCGAGCCAGGCGGCGGTCGATGAAGCCTACCAAAAGCTCAATGCCAACAAGGCGGCATACGGCATCGTGCGCGTTCAAAAGCCGGCATTTCGTAATAGCTCCTACGCACTCTATTGCGTCGACCAGGATTCCAACTGGTGGGAAGTCGAGTATCGCACGCCGGACCTCGTTTACACGGCCCTGCGCGAAAAAGGCGACCAATTTGCCGATTGATCGAAATCTTGGGGAGGAAACCAATGCCCGCAGTCACGGCACTGATTAAGAACGAACTCTTCTCGCACGGCACTTACGAATGCAGCGATATGGCCGCTACCCGCCGATTTCTCGTTGACTTCCTTGGGCTCGACATCGTCCGCCCTCTGCGGGAAGCGCAATACATGTGGAAGGGCGGCCCCTGGTCCGTCATCTGCGTTTGTGTGGAGGACGGCGACGCCAAGGAGCAGGGGACGCAAAATCATTTCAAGTTGTCCGTCGCTTCGGATGCCGACGTCGATGCTGCCCACAGCGCCGCGCTCGCGCACAGGGATGAATTTCGCATCAAGCGCGTGCTCGACATTGAAACATCGGGCGGTCGTCGCTCGTTCAAATTGCTCGATCTCAACAACACGTGGTGGGAGATCAGTACCGTTTCGCAAGCCCACTACGACGAGGTGTTTGCAAAAGGTGACGTGCGGCACTGACAAACTTGCAGACAATCAATTTGAGAGGAGGGCTCGGATCTTTGAAGGATTCCGCGCCCGGGTGGCTATCGCAGTGGATTCCCCCGACTGCTTCATGGTTTTGGCTTGGTGGTGCAGCAGTCCTCACAATTGCCGTGCTCAAAACCGTCTCTGCGGCGATCATCAAGAAACTCATGCCGCGGGCCGGAATTGAGATCACGCCCGACCGCCAGAATTGGGCAATACTCCTCCTCACTGGCTGGGCATTCTGGCTCTCATCTCCGCAGCAACGGCCGCTCATTGGCTCGGGGTCATTTGAATAACCCCGGCAGCCAAACGGCGTCTGTACGTCGCGACGACGCAACAATTGGCCGCTTTCGGAGCGAAACGGACACTCAGCAAGCTGCGCTTACGGGCCGGATTGACGAGCACGCGCCCCGAAGGAAAGCCGGCACCGGCAAATTGTAATATGCTGGCACGGCGTATCGGTCAGCCGTGGCAGCCCTGACCAAGCTCGTTCCCGTGAAGCAGACATGGTTCGGCAGAGACAGTCCGTTCGTGCCATGGCGAGAAACGGTGCATGATGACCGGATCGAATGATCGCTCTGATGGCGTGCCCGCCCAATCGGATGACGCTGCTATTCTGATTGATCCGCGCCTTGGCGACGCCGAGGACGATGCTTCGAGCCCCAAGCAAAAGTCGTTGCTTGCGCTAGCCGGCAGTCTGCTTGCCGAAATCAGCGTCGCGAAGCTCGTGCTCGCATTTACGATCTCGCTGCTGCTGCCGGCGGTGCTGCTTGGCGTTGCGCCGCTCGTCACGACCGCTTGGCTCGCTCAAGTTTCCGGGAATACTTTTCGAACGATGGAAGTGGGCGCCGTATTGGTGCTTGGGTTGGTCATCGTATTGGGATGGGTCGGATGGCGCCCGCTATTCCGGATCGCCGAGGCCAATTTCTGGGCGCTCAACGCACTTGTGGTTCAGCCGGGATACGCTTTCTGCCGCGAGGCACTACGCCATTTGGCGGAGCAGGTTTTCACTCGCGATTCCAGCGCTATCGAGCGCGCGCGGCTGCGTGCGCTCAGCTCCGCCGGCGCTGGAATATTCCTTTGCGCATGCGCAGTCGCGATCGTCGTTCTCGTTTGGCCGGTCTCGCGCTGGATCGGTTCCGTAACCGACCTCGTGTCGCTGCATCACTTGATCGTTCCTACACTTGCCAACGCCATCGTGCTGATCTCCGCGTATCTGGCGGTCGCAGCCCTCGTCTGGGGATTCGCGGACGCGACGATGGATCAACCGATCGACCTCGCGGCGTTCGATACCACTGCCGGCGACCGGTCGTGGCGCATCGCGCATCTCTCGGACATCCACCTGGTCGGCGAGCGGTATGGATTTCGGATAGAAAGCGGTCGCGGCGGGCCGCGCGGTAACGGCCGCTTCCCGCAAATCATGGCATGCATCGAGGCCATCCATAACGTTAGGCCGCTGGATCTGGTTCTCGTCAGCGGCGACATGACCGACGCCGGCCGCGCGACCGAGTGGGCGGAATTCATGGACGTTGTGGAACAATTTCCAGCGCTGGCCGAACGGATGCTCATCCTTCCCGGTAATCACGACCTCAACATCGTCGACCGCCTCAACCCGGCCAGGCTCGACCTGCCATTCAGCCCCGGGAAGCGGCTGCGACAGATGCGGACGTTGTCGGCGATCGCGGCCGTGCAAGGCAGCCGCGTGCACGTGGTCGATCCTGTCACGGAGAAATGTGACCGCACACTTACGGAAGCGCTCGCGCCGCATCGGCAGTGGATCGCCGACTTTGCCGATGCCGGAAGTCTGCGACTGGCGGCAGGCCTCGGGCGCCTTTGGGATGAGCAGTTTCCAATGATTCTGCCGCCCGGCACGAAGAATGGTCTCGGCGTCGCGATTGTCAACTCAAACGCCGAAACCCATTTCTCCTTCACCAACGCTCTTGGAGTTGTTTCCACGCCGCAAACGCGAAGGGTGGCAGCGGCGATCACCCAATTCCCGGAAGCCTGCTGGATCGTCGCATTGCATCATCACCTGGTGGAATATCCAATGTCTGGGGTGAAGTTCTCCGAGCGTATCGGCACCGCATTAGTCAACGGCAGTTGGTTCGTCCGCAAGCTTAAACCTTTCGCGGCGCGCGCCATCGTCATGCACGGTCATCGCCACATCGACTGGATTGGCGCCTGCGGAGAACTCAGGATCGTCTCCGCCCCCTCGCCGGTGATGGGCGGCAAAAATGACGCGCACAAATATTTTCACATTCACAACCTGACTTCCGGCCCGGATGGGCGGCTTCGTATGCTCCCACCGGAGCGTGTGGAAGTTGTGGGGGAATGATCGTCAGCTGGAAGCCGGTTTTATCTCCTCAATATCGTCCGGCGCCGCCCCGCCGAACAAATCCGCCACCCATCGGCTGGACGGATCCTGATTGCAGAACGTCAGAATGGCGAGCGTGATCGGAACACCGATGAAGGTGCCAAACAATCCCCACAGAAATGTCCAGAAGAAGATCGCGAACAGCACGACGAATGGGGAGACGGACAGCAGGCTTCCGGATACGCGAGGTTCGACATAGCTGCCGATCACGAATTGGATAATGTTTAGGCAAATAAAAACACCGAGAACGCCCTGCCAGGTATGGAAGTGTGTCATAGCCAGCAGGGTCGGAAAAAGCGTTGCAACAAACGGACCGATAAAGGGAATATAATTGAGAGCGAATGCGATCACGCCCCACTCGATCGCGAATTGCAGGCCGGCGATCCAAGCGAAGGCTCCGACCAGCAGGCCGGTCATGATGCTCATCTGCGTTCTGACGAGCAGGTATTTTCTGAATTTGACGGCCGTTGCGGCGCTGCCGTCCACAAGGACCCGCGCAACGTTGCGGTTGGCGAGCGCATCGGCCTTGCGGCGGAAATCGGTGATTTCCAGAAGTCCAAGGATGACGTAGGTGAGCGTAATGAGCCAGAAGCTCAGCGTGGTATTGATACGACCGGTCAGGCGTTGTGCCACGCGTAGCATCCAGCCGACGTTGAAATGCTCTGCCCAGAGACCCGCGACTGAGATGCCGTGACCATCAAGCCACGTCACCAGATTGGCATAGAGCTCCTGATAACGCGCGGCGTCGTTCACAACAGCCCGTCCTACGCGGCTAAAGCCCCAGGCGATCAGTGAAGCGAAAACGATGCACGTCGCGACGATCACGATGAGGGTAATAGCCAGAGCAATGAGCTTAGGCAGGCGCGACTGTAGCCATGCCTGCATTGGCCAAACAATTGCGATAATGAATAGCGCGAGAACGAGTGGCGCGAAAACGCTTGCCGCTTGATACGCGGCGAAAGAGATTGTCACCGCGGTCAGGATTGCGATCATTCTTACTTTGAGATCGGCGGCCATTCGCAAAATCCTTCTCAGCTCCGGGCCAAGACAAAGAAATATCGTGCGAGTTCGGCGTACTCCGCGCCGGCCGCGAAGTACCCGAGGTTCCGCTCAAGTGCGGCAGACCCCTCGGGCGTTGAGCACCTGCCCGAGCGAAACTGCCCCGCCAGTGTGATTATTTTCAGTTATTGCGCCAGGCGCAAAGTCGCGCATTGACGGGTGGTCTGCGGCCCATAGACTTCCCACCACCTTCGGCATGCGGCGGACCCGCGGGGTCGCCTCGCCAGATAGGGGGCTACTATGAAATTTGGCATGTTCTATCCGGTTGCCGTGGCGTCGGAAGCCGACCTTGGCAAGGGGCTTTGGGGTCTTGACCGCGACCGTTACGACAGGACGATCGAGGAGCTGCGCGAGCAGGCGATCTGCGCCGACGAGACCGGCTGGACGTCGATGATGTTTGCCGAGCATCATTTCGAGATCGAGGGTTATCACGTTACGCCCAACCCGCTCATGCTCAATGTCTATCTGGCTCAGCATACCAAACGATTGCGCCAGGGGCAGATGGGGCTGGTGTTGCCGAACTGGAATCCGCTCCGCCTGGCGGAGGATATCGCGATGGCGGACCATCTCACCGGCGGCCGGCTGGATATCGGTCTGAGCCGCGGATATCAGCCGCGGTCGGTCGGGGTGATGGGCCAGCATTATCGCGCCAATGCGGCCGGCACGGGCCGCGCCGAGGTTGAAGCGACCAACAGGAAGATCGTCGAGGAGTGGTTCGAAGTGATGCGCCGCTCCTGGACCGAGGATCTCTGGGATTTTCAGGGCGAATTCATTTCGGTACCGCCGAAGGGCCTGGAATGGACGCACCCGATTTCGGCGCGGCTCAATGCCGGGGTCCGCGACGGTATCTTGACCCAGGTCGCAACCGTTCCGAAGCCCAAACAGTTGCCGCATCCGCCGCTGTTTACGACGCTCAGCCAAAGCCCCGAAACGATCAACTGGTCAGCTAAGATCGGGGCCTCGGTCGTCACGCTGGCGGCTGACCTCGATACCGTCCGTTGGGTGTTTCAGACCTACCTTGACGAGGCGGCCAAGCATGGCCGCAAACTTCGCTCCGGCGAGTATTCCACGCGAGGCGGCGTTGTCCTGTGTCGCAACGTGGCGGTCGGCCGGACGCATGAGGAGGCGATGGAGACGGCGCGTCAGGGATCGGCGTTCTGGACGCACTGGCTCGGCGAATTCGGCTTCTTCGAGGCGCTGCGCATGAAGGGACAGGAAGGTCCCGTTCCGAAGACCTTCGAGCAAATGCTCAAGAGCGGGATGCAGATCGTGGGTACGCCCGACAAGGTTGGCGAGGAAATCCAGAGGCTGAAGGATACGCTTAACGTCGACTACATCATCTTTATTATGTACGCTGGAATGACCGAACATAAGCGCATGATGGAGTCCATTCGGCTGTTCGGGGAAAAGGTCATTCCCAAATTTGCCGACGCGAAAGTCCCAGAAACGAAACGTGCTGAGCATGGGGTTCCGGCTGCCGGGGGTTGATAGGCGTAGCCAATGACGGATCGACAGGCCGGCGATTTTGGGGAGATCCGCTCCGTCGGCCGGGCGCTGGATCTTCTGGAAATCATGCAGCGGGCGGCGCCTGCAGGAATTCGCGTCTGCGACGCCGCGGCCACTCTCGGAATCGATCCCGCAACCGCCTCGCGCCTTATCTCGACCTTGATCACGCGCGGCTATGCCAGTCGCATGCCTAACCGGCGCTATACGCTCGGGCCGCGCTCGTTGCGGCTTGCGTCGGGCTGGATTGACCGATTGTTGCAAGTGGCGTCCGCGCCCATGAGGCGTATCGCCGAAAGTTGCGGCGAGACCGTGTACCTGCTGCAACTGGTCGGCACGGAGGCCGTCACATTGGCCAGACTCGGTGGCAGCCGGCGCGCGATGGTCGAAGGCGAGGTGGGGCCCAGCTATCCGCTGTGGGCGACGGCAGCGGGTCGTGCGCTCCTCGGCACACTCCCAGCCGCGCAAAGCCACGCGCTGCTGCCGCCGGAGCCGTTCCCCTCATTCACGCCGCGCACCAAAACAACGTGGGCCGATGTCAGCGCGGCCATCCAGGACGGCCGCCGCAGCGGCATTCACGCCGAGCAGGGTGAGATCGATCCGTTCTTGAATTGTTACGCTACGCCGCTTCAACAGGGTGAGAGAGATGAGAAGCTGGCGCTGGCGGTCAGCTTCGAGGCAGTCCGTCCGGAGGGCGACCGCCGGCTCATCAGGCAAGCGCTGCAACGAGAATGGCGAGAATTCGCTTTGTCGGTCTGAGCGGTACAAGCGGCATACGATTTGTTTGAGCAGACCGCAGCTCCGCTCGGATACCCATCCTTCAATCGAAACCGATCGACCTACGTGCAGACCGCATTCACGCCTGAACAACTCACGCATGCTGAGATTGCCGAAGCCGACGGCATCCTGAAAACCTGTGTCCACTACGGCTTTTGCACCGCGACCTGCCCGACCTATGTGCTGTTCCGCGACGAGAACGACTCGCCGCGCGGCCGCATCGATCTCATCCGCGCGATGCTGGAAAAGGGCGGCGCGCCGGACGCCAAGACCGTCCACCATCTCGACCGTTGTCTCTCATGCCTTTCCTGTGTGACCACGTGCGCCGTGAAGGTTGATTACGCGCATCTGATCGACATTGCGCGGACGCATATCGAGAAAAACTATCACCGCCCGTTCGGCGAGCGGATGCTGCGGCGCACGATCGCCGAGCTGCTTCCCTATCCGAGGCGGTTTGCTCTGGCGCTGCGGCTGGCGCGCGTCGGCCGGCCGGTCGCCGGCATGCTGCCGCGGCGTTTGCGCAATCTCATCGCACTGGCCGCCAGCCGGCCCCCGGCGGGCGAAATTCTTTCGCCGGGAACCTATCCGGCCAATGGCGTTCGCAAGATGCGGGTAGCGTTGCTGCCGAGTTGCGCCCAACAGGCGCTCGATCGCAACATCAACGCGGCGACGCTACGGCTTTTACAGCGTCACGGTTGCGAGGTCGTGGTTGCGCCGGGCGTCGGCTGTTGCGGCGCGTTGCCGCTCCATATGGGCCGTGAGGCACAGGGCAAGGCGCTGGCACGCGCCAACGTCGGCGCCTGGAGCGCGGAATTGACGACCGGCCTTGATGCGATCGTCATCAATGCATCCGGATGCGGCACTACGGTGAAAGACTATGCGCATCTGGTCGGCGGCGAACCGGCGCGCCGCATCGGCGCTCTTGCGCGCGACGTCACCGAGCTCCTTGTCGAACTCGGCCTGCCGGCAGGCCAAGCCGAACCCTACCGCGTTGCCTATCACGACGCCTGCTCACTGCAGCACGGACAGCGTGTCATCGCGCAGCCGCGCCAGCTTCTGGCGCGTGCGGGCTTTGAGGTTCTGGATGTGCCGGAACGCCATTTCTGCTGCGGTTCCGCCGGCACCTACAATCTTCTTCAGCCTGAGATCGCCGGCACGCTCGGCGAGCGCAAGGCCGCGCACATCGACAGTGTCGATCCGGACGTGGTCGCCGCCGGCAATCTCGGATGCATGGTGCAGATCTCACGTTTCGCCCGCGCTCCCGTCGTCCACACCGTGGAATTGCTGGATTGGGCGACTGGTGGACCGATGCCGGCGGCATTGCGCGACAAGCCGATGCGCAAACCTCGGCCAAGAACGCAGCCATCGGCTCCCGACGCGACGGCCGGCTCGCAACCGGCCGGCGATCCAAACCCCGCCGGCATCTGGTGAAGCAGCCGGGCCGCCTTTGACGCAAAGAGGTCTTCGATGAGTTCTGCAAATTTCGAAGCGTTTTTCTCGACCATCGAGGATGCGTTCGGAGCCGACGGCATCAATCGGTCGGACGAAACCATCCAGCGATACGGCGAGAATACGATGCCGGGCGGCGACCGCCCGCCGGCCGGCGTTGTCTATCCCGATTCGACCGCGGAGGTGCAGGCGGTCGTGCGCGCCGCCAACAAGCATCGCGTGCCGCTTTATCCGATCAGCACCGGCAACAATATCGGGCTCGGTTCCCGGTCGGCCTCGGCGTCCGGCCAGGTGGTCGTCGATCTCGGCCGGCGCATGAACCACATCGTCGATATCGACGAGAAGCTCGCTTTCGCGGTCGTCGAACCCGGCGTGAGCTACCAGACGCTGTACGACGAACTGGTCCGGCGCGGCAACCGGCTGATGCTCGATGTCACCTCGGGCCCGCCGCAGGGCGGCATGATCGGCAATGCGCTCGACAAGGGCGCCGGCTATTCGCCCTATTTCGATCATTTCGGATTTTCGTGCGGGCTGGAGATCGTACTCGGCAACGGCGAAATCCTGCGAACCGGCGACGGCGCGCTGGATGCCAAAGACCTGATCAACTGGCATACGTCGAAATACAGCTTTGGTCCGATCCTCGACGGGCTGTTCGCCCAATCGAACTTCGGCATCGTCACCCGGATGGGGGTGTGGCTGTTGCCGCGGCCGCCGGCGGTACGCTCGTTTCACTTCGCGTTTCCCGACGACGACGATCTGGAAACCATCGTCGAGCTTTGCCGGCCGCTGAAGCTGTCGAATTTCGTGCCGACATTGTTCCGCGTCTCCAACGATCTGTATCTCTGCGGCTCGGAAGGCGAGAGTCCCGAATACAAGGCGAGCGGCGGCAAGCGCTCGATTTCCGATGAGGGCCGCCGCCGGCTGCGCGAAAGCCATGGGCTGGGCGCCTGGAATGTTTCCGGCGCGTTCTACGGCCCGAGCGCGGCGGCAATGGAACCCCAGATCCAACGGGTCCGGGACATGTTCGCGCAAGGCGGCAAGGCGCGCTACATCGCGCACGAGGACGCCGCGGCGATTCCGCCGCTGCAGGTCGCGATCAACGCATTTTCGGGCACCCCGAGCCTGGGCGAACTCGGCCTGCTGAAATGGCGTCCGGGCGGCGGCAACATCTGGTTTGCACCCGGAACGCCGATGGATGGACGTGTCGCCAACGAATTCCAGCGGCTATGCCGCAAAATCTACGAAGAGTTCGGCCTCGACTACACGGTGATGAATGTCTGCAGCGCCCGCTTCGCCCGCGGCCTGCATGTGATCACCTTCAACCGCGAGGACGCCGACGAACGCGCACGCGCCGATGCCTGCTATCGCAAAATGTCGGAGGAGGTCCGCGCACGCGGCGTGTTCGTCGGCCGCGCGCCGGTCGACTATCACGACTTTCACATGCGGCAGACCATGCCGGCATTCCGCGACGCCTGCTCGGGCATCAAGGACGCGCTCGATCCAAACGGCGTTATCGCTCCGGGCCGTTACGGCATTACCAACAAGGCGGCGCGATGAAGTTGGCGACGAGGCGGTCGCACGTTTGATACTGCATCCAGCGGCCGCGACGCGGACGCAAAGGCGATGGAGGCAAGGCCGTGCTCGCTCGGCCGTTGCGCCGCTACTTCATCGGGCAGTCCTTTGCATATGAGTCGCCGTAGTTCGTGAACACCTTTTCGACAATCTCTGTTTGATACCTTCCGTCCGGACGTTTGCCAACTTTCGTGAGATAGAAGTCCTGGATCGGGTAGTGATTGTTGTTGAATTTGAAAGGCCCGCGCAGTGATTTGAACTGAGCCTTCTTGAGCGCTGCGCGAAGGGCGTCGGTGTCGGCGAGGTTATCGTTGGTCGCGCGCAGGGCGCTGTCGATCAGCATCGCTGCGTCATAAGCCTGGAACGCGTAAGTCGCCGGAATGGCGTTGTATTCCTTCACATAGGCGTCGACGAATGCCTTGTTTTGCGGATTATCGAGATTGGGTGCCCAGTCAGAGCCGGCCAACATGCCGAGCGCGGCGTCCTGCTGCGCGGGCAGCGTCGCTTCGTCGACGGTGAACGCCGACAGGAACGGAATCTTGTCGGCGAGCCCGGCCTGACGGAATTGCTTGACAAAGTTCACGCCCATGCCGCCGGGGACAAACGCGAAAATCGCGTCCGGATTGGCGCCTGCTATTCGTGTCAGCTCCGCCGAGTAGTCAAGCTGACCCAAGGGTACGTAAATCTCATCGAGAATCTCACCGGTGAATTTGTGCTTGAAACCGGCGGCCGCGTCTTTGCCGGCCTGATAGTTCGGCACAATGATGATGACCTTCTTCATGCCGGACTTTTGGGCATATTCCCCGAGTACCTCGTGCACTTGATCGTTCTGGTAGGACGTTACGAAGAGGTTTGGATTGCAATCCTTGCCGGCAAAGCTTGACGTACCGGCATTGGGACTGATCAGGAAGACGTTCGCATCGGTGACCGGCTTCATGATTGCGCCAAGGATGTTGGAGAATATCGGGCCTACCACAAAAGCGACCTTGTCGCGGTCGACAAACGCCTTGACCTTGGTCACGGCAATGTCGGGCTTTAGCTCGTCGTCGGCGACCAGGACTTCCACATCGCGGCCGCCAAGCTTGCCGCCCAGCGTCTTGACCGCAAGCTCAAAGCCGTTGCGCTGCTGCTGCCCCGGGACAGCTCCCGCGGCCGCCGAAAGCGTGGTGATGATTCCAACCTTGAGCTTTTCCTCGGCTTTGGCCGAGGACGGGAGCAGCGCGCATACGGCGGCAGCACCGACCAACAACCGTGACAGCAAGATAATGGCCGCGCTCATTGAGCTTCTCCGTTGGTACTCCGCCAAATTCTCGGCGCCACGGATCGGGCCTAGTTCAGGCGAAACCGGTAGACATCTTAGAAGTAAGATATTAAGTTGTGAAGCGATTTCGGCGTATCGGCCGACGCTCTACCGACTATTTTGCGGCCTGCTTTCCCGGATGCTGAATGCGGGTCAGCAGAAATGCCTTTTGTGTCGCGAAAAGCTCAAACATCATTTTCTTGTCCTTGTCCGAAAGGACGGAGAAGAACTCGGTTATCCAGGCCGCGTTTGCTTTCGCGGCGGCCCGAAACAATTTCCTGCCTTTCGGCGTGAGGCGAACCAATGATGCCCGGCGGCTATGCGGGTCCGCGGTGCGCTCGACCAGACCATCCGCCTCCAACTCGTCCGTGAGACCGGTAATGTTGCCGGTCGTAACCATCAGACGGTTGGAAATCTCCCCCATGCGGAGACCTATTTTTGTCGAATCCAGTTGCGCCATCAGGTCGAAACGAGAAAGGCTCATGTTGAAAGAGGCGCGTAGCCGCCGGCGCGCCTCGTTGTTTATAAGCTTGTGGACGGCCATCATGCGCAGCCAGAGCCGCAGATCCAGCCTGTCGGTCAACGCCGCACGGGTTTCCAGGTCGTCGAGCGGTTCGCTCAACGCTCCGTGGGTTCGCGCAAAATTCATCTTTGTTCTTCCAACCTGTCGCGCGCCGTTCCTGTCAACTACTGCTTCCAGACCTCGCTTGCAACGTCGACCACCAGCCGAAGCTTTGCCCGTTCATCCTCAAGTGTCAGCGTGCTGCCTGTCAGATTGGTGGCGAATCCGCATTGCGGGCTGAGACCCAGTTGGTCGAGCGGAGCGAATTTGGCAGCCGCGTCGATCCGGTGCAACAACGTCGCCTTGTCCTCCAGCTCGGAAGTCTTGCTGCTGATCAGGCCCAATATGACCATCTTTTTCTTTGGCAGCGATCCCAAAGGCGAGAAGTCGCCGGCGCGCGGCGAATCGTATTCCATGAAGAATACGTCGATGCCAGGGATGTTGAAAATTCGGTCGGCGACCCGACCATATCCGCCGGTCGCCAGCCAGCGTCCGCGATAATTTCCACGGCACAGGTGCATTCCGATCGTCAAATTCGGCGGCTTGTCGCGGACGGCCGCGGACAACACTTCGATATAGGCGTCGATGAGGGCGTCAGGGTCTTCTCCCAGACTCCGAATGCGGTCGTTGACGCCCGCGTCCTCCATCATCGCCAGCGGGACTTCATCGAGCTGGACAAAGCTGCAGCCGAGATCGGCCAACTCCGCGAATTCCTCGCGATAGATTGCGGCCAGGTCGGAGAAATACTCGGCCATATCGGTATAAGCAGCCGGATCAACGCGCTCGCGGCCGCCGAGAAAATTCACGTATGGCGGAGCAGGCAGCGTCACTTTGGCGGTGCGCGATGTCAGAGAGCGCACGAATCTGAACTCTTCGGTTGTGATTCCGCGCATGCGTTTGAGCTTGCCGGCCGTATACGGGGCATAGGCCTGGGCGGTATCGCCCGCGTCGTTCGAAAATGTGAAAGGCGTTGCCTTGACCGTCATGCCCTCGACAGTCTTCACGAAATGACTGAAGAACGCGCCGCGGCGAAACTCGCCGTCGGTCACCGCCTGCAGCCCAATGTCCTCCTGAAACCGGACAACCTCGCGGATGGCGCGGTCCTCTATGGGGTGCAACTCGCTTTCCGCCATCTTCCCTTCGCGCACCTTGTGCCGCGCCTCAATCAATTCGCGCGGGCGCAACAGGCTGCCGACGTGATCGGCGTGAAAGGGCGGGGCATTGTTCATTTCTCTCTCCCGGACGCGGACAGGTCCTTGTTTTTTGAGGCAATTGAAATGGCGCGACCGGCGTGGTCGCTGAATGCTGAATTACCGGATGCCGCCGCTGAAGTCGTTGGTGACGGCTGCCACGGCGGTGCCGTGAGGCGTCGCTTGCCGTCCGACGTCAGCGCAACGCCAGGAGCATCTATGCCCTCTCTGTCCCAAAACTGGCACGTGACCGGCTTGTGTTTCTGATCAAGGGCCTCGCAATAATTGTTAAAAGTGCAGGTCCGCACCGCTCGTCCTTCGCCATGCGAAAGTTTGAGAAGCCAATCAGGATCGGCAAGCGACTGCCTGGCCGCCCCGACGATGTCGCAGGTGTCTTCCGCAAGAAGACGTTCCGCCATTTCGAAATTGTGCACGCCGCCGGTGCAGACGATGGGCGTGTTGAAGCCCGCCGCGCTGATGGCGCGGCGGATTTGCGCCGTCGGCGCTGCATTGCGGCCGAACGGCCCACGCTCGTCGGAAATATATTGCGGCATGCACTCGTATCCGCTGGGTCCGGTATAGGGATACGCCGCCGCGCCGACAGCCGGCTGTTTGGCGTCGTCAAACTTGCCGCCCCTCGACGTTGAGATGAAATCCATTTTCGCGCGCGCGAATTCAACTCCGAAAAAGACGGCGTCATCGACGGTGCTGCCGTCGTCGATGCATTCGTCGGCGAGATAGCGGCAGCCGACGACATACGCGGCCCCGACGCGCGCGCGAACCGCCGCCAAGACTTCGAGCGGCAGGCGCACACGCCGCTCTCTTGCCCCACCGTACCCGTCGTCTCTGGTATTGGTCCGCGAAAGAAACGACGCCATCGTGTAGGCGTGCGCGTAATGCAGCTCGACGCCGTCGAAACCGGCCGTCTTTGCGCGCCAGGCGGAATCGGCGAACAAAGGTGGCAGCACGGCCGGCAACTCGCGAATGTGCGAAAGCTCCATATCGGTGACGCGCTCGCGATAGCCGAAGCGCAGAGCGTCGGCCTCTCGGGGTGAGAGAATTCGCGCAAGCTCGGCGTCGTCCAGCGCCACCAGTCGCGTCCTCACTTCCGCGTCGCCGAGGTTGCAATCGCCGAGGGCGCGACGGTGTGCTTCGGTTACGCGAAGATGTTGCTGCAGGAATTTTGTGCGTTCCGGACGACGCCGGATCGCCAGGAAGTCAATCAATTGAATGAACAGCTTGGTGCGCCCGCCGCTGGCTTCGCGAACCGCCGCAGTGAGCCGCCGCAGCCCCGGCACGAAGCGATCATGGCCGATACGCAAGAGGGGGCCGCTTGGGACTTCGCGGATTCCCGTCGCCTCAACCACGATCGCACCCGGCCGGCCGGTGGCGAAGCGAGCATACCAATCGATGACGTCGTCGGTCACAAACCCGTCGTCCGTCGCCCGCCAGGGCACCATGGCAGGCACCCAGCTACGCTGCTGCAACGAAAGATTGCCGGCATCGAGAGGCGAGAACAGGCGCGACCGTGCGGCTTCCTCCCTGGTCGGAACGCGTCCCTGCGTGGCTTCGAAATGTATGCGTTGAGGGGGGCGCCACATATTATCCCGCTGGTGACGGCGCCGGTTGCCCAGGTGCCGTTTGACTTCCAAGCTTAATCTTAGATATAAATATTTTAGTTGTAAACTGTCTTGCATGCGGTGGCGATGCCGTTGGAAAGCGCGAAGGCGACCAGCCCGGGCGAACGGCTCGAGCTGGGCTTCGGCCTGACATTTGCGGACCTGTACGATCACGCCGGCCTTGAGCGGCTGGATGCTATTTTTCTTATGTTCCTGAAGGGCACCGATGCCGATCTGCACGATCGTCTCGTCGAGACCCGTCGCGGCAGCGGCGCCGCCGACAGGAAGGTGCAGGCCGAGTTGCTGCTCGGGCTCGTTCCCTACGTCGAAGATTTCATCGGCGATCTGTTCGGAATTGCTGACGACATCCGGCAGCTGCAATTGCGACACGACGATCTCGCTGTGCTTCACGCGGTGAAGCGATCGTTCGTGCAGCGGCGGGCCGTTAAAGGAAAGACCGCCGCGGACGCCGAAGCGATCGATGGCGCGGCGACGGCGGGCAAGCTTGCTGCGCTGTTGGGTGAGCCGCTGACCGAACTGGCGTTCGCCCGTCACGTAAACGAATGGCTGAAATCCGAACCGGACAACCGCGCCGCCCTCGATCTGGCAGCCGAATACGCGACTTGGGCGGCGCTGGCACAGGCGGGGCGCCGGCAACACCGCGACGATGTCCTTTTCAAATTACCGCACAAAATCGATCGGATGAATTCGATACCCGTGCAGCGGGTCATGAGAAATGGAGTTGCTGTTCTGAAGGGACCAGGCGACGGGCAGCGTGATCGCTACGGATTTAAACTGACCGACAGTGGCGCGAGTTTTGCTCAAGCGCTCGATCAGGCGAACTACTGCATCTGGTGTCACAACCAGGGCAAGGACAGCTGTTCCAGAGGGCTCCGCGACCGCAAGACCGGCTCGTATGAGCACGACGTGTTCGGTGTCGAGCTGCTCGGCTGTCCGCTGGAAGAACGCATCTCCGAAATGAATTTGGCGCGATCGAAGGGGTACGCTATCGGCGCGGTGGCAATTGTCGCGATCGACAATCCGCTGTGCGCGGCGACGGGCCATCGCATTTGCAATGACTGCATGAAGGCCTGCATTTACCAGAAGCAGGAGCCGGTCGACATCCCGCAGGTCGAAACGCAAACCCTCAAGGACGTTCTTGCGCTGCCTTGGGGATTCGAAATCTACGCGCTGCTCACCCGGTGGAATCCGCTTAATTTTGCACGACCGGTTCCAAACCCTGCAACCGGCCGAAAAGTCCTCGTCGTCGGATTGGGACCGGCGGGTTTCACGCTGGCCCATCACCTGCTCAATGACGGTCATACGGTCGTCGGCATCGATGGACTTAAGATCGAGCCGCTTCCGCCTGACCTGTCCGGCATTGATCTCGCGGGCCGCCGGTCGTCGTTTCATCCGATTCGCGACATCGCGGAAATCCACGAGGAGCTCGATCAACGGACGATGGCCGGTTTCGGCGGCGTCGCCGAGTACGGCATTACCGTGCGGTGGGACAAGAACAATCTCAAGGTCATTCGGCTGCTGCTGGAGCGCAGGTCGAAGTTTACGATGTATGGTGGCGTGCGGTTCGGCGGCACGCTGACCATCGATGACGCGTTCGCCAGAGGCTTTGACCACATCGGCCTTTGCCTGGGAGCAGGCCGTCCGACGATTGTCGCGATGGAGAACGGACTTGCGCACGGCGTCCGTCAAGCTTCCGATTTTCTCATGGCGTTGCAGCTTACCGGGGCGGCGAAATCGGACAGCGTGGCAAATCTCACGGTGAGGTTGCCAATCGTGGTGATTGGCGGGGGTCTCACTGCGATCGACGCCGCCACAGAGGCGCTCGCTTACTATCCGGTGCAGGTCGAGAAATTCCTGGCCCGCTACGAACGCCTTGCGGCCGCGGGTGGTAGCGCCATCCGGTGGGATGAGGATGAAGCAGCGATCGTGAGCGAATTCGTGACACACGCGCAAGCGCTGCGGGACGAGCGCGCAATTGCCGGGAAAGAAGGCCGGCCGCCTCGGTTCTCGGCGCTGCTCGAAAGCTGGGGTGGAGCAACGATCGTCTATCGTCGCAAGCTTACCGAGTTGCCGAGCTACACGCTCAATCACGAGGAAGTCGAAAAGGCGATGCAGGAAGGCGTTGCGTTCGCCGAGCGTCTTGCGCCGGAAGCGGTGGAACTCGATGTTAATGGTCACGCCGTCGCATTGAGGCTCAGAACTACCGATCCGCACCGCGCGCAAGAAACGGTGTCACTTGCGGCGCGGACCATTCTGGTCGCGGCCGGTACGCAACCGAATATCGTGCTCAGCCGCGAAGACCCGATCAATGTCCGCCTGGACGGCAAATATTTTCAGGCATTCGACGAGAGCGGATTTCCGGTGTCTCCGGAGCGCAGGAGCAAACCCGAAGCCGCGCACGTGCTCATGAGCGACCGGGCGGACGGCCGGGCCGTCAGTTTCTTTGGCGATCTTCATCCCTCATTCGCAGGCAACGTGGTGAAGGCGATGGCGAGCGCCACGCAGGGCTATCCGGTGATCACCCGAGCGCTTGAGCGCCTCCCGCCCAATCCGATACCGGAAGCCGGTACGATCAAGCGGCTCGATCACGACCTGCGTGCGACCGTTCATGCGGTTCGGAGGCTTACCGCGAATATCGTTGAGTTGATCATTCACGCGCCGGCGACGGCGCGCGCCTTTCGGCCCGGCCAGTTTTTCAGATTGCAGAATTTCGAGACGCTGGCTCCGAAGGTGAAAAACACGCGGCTGGCGACCGAGGCCCTGGCCTTGACCGGCGCGTGGGTCGATCCGGATCGGGGCCTAGTTTCGACCATTGTTCTTGAAATGGGCGGCTCGTCCGACATTTCCGCCTCCTTTCGCACCGGCGATCCGTTGGTTCTAATGGGGCCGACCGGCGAACCGACAGAGATTGCGTCCGGCGAAACCTACCTGCTCGCTGGCGGCGGTCTGGGAAACGCGGTGCTGTTCTCGATCGGCCAGGCGGCGAGGGCCAAAGGTTCAAGAGTTCTGTATTTTGCGGCCTACAAGGCGCCGCACGACCGGTTTAAGGTCGAGCAAATCGAACGAGCGGCGGACGCGGTCATCTGGTGCAGCGACGAGGCGCCGGGCTTCACGCCGGGCAGACCGCAGGATCGGGCTTATATCGGCAACATTGTCGAAGGCATGCAGGCGTACGCGCAAGGCTCGTTGGGCGATGACGGCATAAAATTGGCCGACGCGACGCGATTGATCGCTATCGGGTCGGACGCAATGATGGCGGCCATAGCGCGTGCCAGGGGCGGGGCGTTGCAGCCTTATTTGCATCTGCGGCACGATCCGATAGCGTCGATCAATTCGCCCATGCAATGCATGATGAAAGAGATTTGCGGCCAATGCCTGCAACGGCATCGCGATCCGCTCACCAACGAGGAGGCGGTTGTTTTCTCTTGTGCCGGCCAGGATCAACCGCTCGATCGGGTCGATTTTCAAAGCCTGCGGGCGCGACTGCGCCAAAACTCCGTGCAGGAGAAGCTGACCAGACGCTGGATTGAATTCGCTTCGTCAAGCAAATCAGCGGTCGAAATTGAAGAGGCCGGAGCGAGCCCATGAGTGTTGACGCACCCGGCAGTGTCGCGCTCGATCCGAGTGTCTTTACCGACGATTTTGCGCGCCGAGGACTTCCGCCGGCGGATCTGTGGCCTGTCATCGATCACGAGGCGTTGGCGCGGCTCGGCTATCCAAAGCGGTTGAACGCCGCGGTCGAACTGCTCGACCGGGCCGTGGCGCAAGGGCTGGGGGCTCGGCCATGCCTGCGGTCACCTCGCGTAACGTGGACCTACGCCAAGCTCCTCGAAAACGCCAATCGGATTGCCGGCGTGCTCGTCAACGAGATGGGACTTGTTTCGGGCAATCGCGTGCTGCTGCGCTCGGCCAACAATCCGATGCTGGCGGCGTGCTGGTTTGCGGTTCTCAAGGCAGGGGGAATTGCCGTCACGACCATGCCGCTGCTGCGGTCGCGCGAGCTTGCTCAGATTTGCAACAAAACGGAAGTTCAGTTTGCCCTGTGCGACGCACGTATCGCGGACGAACTCGAAGCAACGCTGCCGCTGTGTCAAAGTCTCACTCAGGTTCGCTATTTCAACTCGGACAATGCCCAGGGCCTCGAACGGCTGATGAGCGGTCAGCCGGAGATTTTCACGAACGTTTTACCGTCGCACGACGACGTAGCCCTGATTGCGTTCACGTCCGGCACGACCGGACCCGCCAAAGCGACCGTCCATTTCCATCGCGACGTGCTTGCGATTTGCGATTGTTATCCGGCGGCAGTCCTTCGCTCAGGCGTGGACGATGTTTTCGCCGGCAGCGCGCCGCTCGGATTCACGTACGGCCTTGGCTCGCTGCTGTTGTTCCCAATGCGGCGCGGCAGCTCGAGCGTTTTGCTCGAACAAAGCAGTCCGGAAATCATGCTGCAAACGGTGCAAGACTTTGGCGTGACCACCTTGTTGATCGGCCCGACAATGTACCGCGGCATGGCACCGCATACCGATCGCTTCGACTTATCGACCCTTCATACCTGTTGCTCCGCCGGCGAACACCTGCCGCTCGCGGTCTATGAGGAGTGGCTGCGGCGAACCAGTATCCGCATACTCGACTTCATGGGCTCGACGGAGATGTTGCATGCGTTCATCGGCGTTCCGCGGGAAGACATTCGTCCGGGCTCGACGGGGATTGCGCTACCCGGTTATCAGGTCATGGTCGTCGACACATCGATGAATCCGGTACCTCCAGGCACTGTCGGGCGTCTTGCGGTGCGTGGACCGATAGGTTGCCGCTATTTGAACGATCCCGAGCGACAAAGGGCCTACGTCGTCAACGGATGGAACCTGACCGGCGATGCCTTCTGTGCCGACGCGGACGGTTTTTTTTGGTACCATTCCCGCACCGACGACATGATCGTGAGCTCCGGCTACAACATCTCCGGGCAGGAGATCGAGGAGGTTCTTCTCGAGCATCCGAACATACGGGAATGTGCGGTTGTCGGTGTCCCCGATCCGGCCCGCGGCCAGATCGTCAAGGCCTTTGTCGTGCTTCGCGATGCCGCTGAAGGCGGCGACGATCTGTCACGTGCCATCCAGGATTTCGTCAAGAAGTCGATCGCTCCGTACAAATACCCGCGCGCCGTCGAGTTCGTGAGTGAATTGCCGAAGACGCAAACCGGCAAGATCAACCGTGCGACACTCCGAGCGCGGAGTTAGGGGCCGATCGCGCTGACGCGTGGCCCTCCGAACATCCACCGACAACGCTGCTCGAACGCCGGCGGTAGCAATAGACCACACCACCAGGCCGGGGACTCTTTCCTATCCAGTCGGTAGCGGGGCCGCCGGCGGCGGCGTGGACCGAGGCCGACTGGCTTGACTGTGCGTCGTCCATAGCCACGATGCACCTCCACGCGGCGCCGCTTGTCATATGCGGTGCAGAGGCAGATTGAGGAGCCATTCGATGGCGCGTTTCGCTCAGATTATCTCGACCGCACGTTACTCGCCCGAACGCGTTGTGACCAATGCGGAACTAACGACGCGTTTTACGGCATTGGGTAAACCAACCGTTATCGACAGGCTTGCGGCCAGTACGGGTATCACTAAACGCTTCTACGTTCCGGACGATTGGGTGACGTCCGACCTCGCCCTGCCGGCGGCCAAGGAGGCGCTCAAACGCGCAGGACGCAAACCCGAGCAGTTGGACTTGATCATTCTGGGTACGACTTCGCCCGACTACGTCACGCCCGACACCGCAGTGGTTTTACAACATAAACTTGGCGCCAGGAATGCCGGTACGTTCGACGTCGGCTGCGCGTGCGCCTCGTTTCCAACGTTGGTCGCCACCGGCGCCGGACTGATCGCCACCAATCCGGCCATGAAGACGGTCCTGGCGATTGGCGTAGATATGATTTACAGGCTGACCGATCCGAACGATCCGGGCTGCTTCTTGTGGAGCGATGGCGCGGGCGCTGTCGTCTTGGACGGTGGCTCCATGCAAGGCTTCGTCGGCGCGGCCTTCCAGGCCGACGGCGAATATGCAGCCGGTTGGGGCATTCTTGCGGGAGGCACCTTCGAGCCGGCGAGCATAGACGCCGTCAAGGCCGGGCGTACCCTCATGCGTCGCGAAGGTGGCAATTATCCCTCGACTGTCAACGAAGACGGCTGGCCGCGCCTATTCAGGCGTCTCGCCGCGGAAAGCGGCTTCACGGCAAGCGACGTCGATCAACTGTTGTTCACCCAGATCAGCAAGCGCTCGATTGCGATTGCGGCCGAGCGGTGCGGAGTGCCGTTGGAAAAATGCCACACCATCATGGAGAAGTATGGCTACACCGGTTCCGCTTGCATCCCCATGGCCTTGGACGACGCGATCGAGGTTGGCAAGATCAAACGTGGTGACCTTGTGGTCATGATCAGTTCCGGACTCGGCTACAACCAGGCCGCGGCGGCCGTTCGTATGACTATTTGACGTCTTGCTAGTAGCCGGTGCGAACCAAATCTGGACGATCAATTGGATTCGCCGGAGTATTTGATCACGCACAGAGCAGCGTGCGGCCGGGTTGTCGCTATTTTGCTCCGTCACCAAATACCGGAGTGCGGCGCTCGAGAAATGCAGTGACACCCTCGCGGAAATCTTGCGTGCCGGCGGCTTTGACAAATCCGGCGCGTTCCGCGTCAAGCTGAGCATCGAGCGGCGTGTACAAAGCCTGTTCCACGAGGTGCTTGAGCGTCGCGTGAGCGGTCGCCGGACCGGCAGCGATGCGGCGGGCAAGTGCGTCGACCTCGCGGTTGAGATCGATACTGGCGACGACGCGGTTCACAAGCCCCATTCGTTCGGCCGACCGCGCATCCAAGGCATCGCCGAGCATCAGCCATTCGAGCGCTCGCTGCGCTCCGATGCGGCGCGTCACCGACCATGTTGTCCCGCCGTCGGGATTGGTGCCCAGCTTCGTATAGGCGGGAACGAATAACGCATCCTCGGCCGCGACGACCAAGTCGCAAGCGAGCGCAAGACCGACGCCGCCACCGGCCACCGCGCCATGCACTCCGGCCACCACCACTGCGTCGAGACCGCGAATGCGCCGAATGGTTCGGTGGAACAGACCGATCAGCCGCCCGATAACTTCGGGTGCCTGCTCACCGGCCGACTTGAACACTGTAATATCGCCGCCGGCCATGAATGCGCGTCCCGCGCCCATCAGCGTTACGACACGGATCTTCGGATCGCCGGCAAGACGATCGAATGAATCCGCGAGTTCCGACGCCAGATCGTGATCGAGCGCGTTGAGCCGATCGGGTCTGTTGAGCGTGACACGCGCTATGGCGCCATCTGCGGCAACCAACACCAAATTTTGCTTGGCCTTGCTGACGTGGACCACGATGTCCTCCCATGCCCGCGTATTTGTCATTCCTGCGCGGCTGATCTAGTCTCCTGCAAAAATGAATTTAACTCAATATGGGAGGCGACCGTGCCGGAAGTCCGCAGCGAGCGTTTGGGGCAGGCGATCTGGCTGACGATCGATCGCCAGGAGCGGCGTAATGCTCTCAACGAAGCCGTGCTGGATGGTCTGCGCAACGGCCTTGTCGATGCGGCCGGTACCGCAGGAGTTCGCGCCGTCGTCATTACCGGAGCGGGCGAGAAGGTTTTTTGCGCCGGCGGCGACCTCAAGCCGGATGCGGAAGGCGATCCGTTCAGCGTTAACCCTGCCGCCGACAATCCAGTCGTTAAATTGTTCCGCGCCATAGTGGATAGCCCGCTTCCGATTATCGCCCGCGTCAACGGTCACGCTCTTGCCGGCGGCTTCGGCCTGGTCTGCGCCTGCGACTTCGCCGTCGTCGCAGATCACGCCCGGCTTGGCACGCCGGAGGCGCGTATCGGATTGTTCCCGCTGATGATATTGCCTTTCATGTTGCGCACCGTGCCGCGACGAAAGCTTCTCGAATTGTGCGTCACCGGCGAGCCATTTTCCGCCGCCGAAGCGCTGGCACAGGGTGTGGTCAATTACGTGGTACCGTTTGCCGCGCTTGACGAGAAGGTCAACGCGCTGGTCGCTTCGATCGCGGCTTCGTCGCCGACCGCGATCGCAGTCGGCCGCCGCGCACTCGCGACGATCGACGGACTTCCGCTCGAGGCCGGTCTTGAGTATGCGCAACGCCTGCTCCCGCAGCTTGCGCGAACCCAAGACGCTGGTGAAGGCTTCCGCGCCTTCAACGAAAAGCGCTTGCCGGTTTGGCCAGGACGGTGACTGCGATGGCACGCGATACGGTCCGGATCGGATGCGCCGCGGCATTCTGGGGCGACAGCAATGCCGGCGCGGAACAGCTCGTCCGGCGCGGCAATATCGACTTTCTCGTGTTCGATTACCTCGCCGAGATCACAATGTCGCTGCTCGCGCGTGCTCGTGCCCGCAAGCCGGAACTGGGCTATGTCCCGGACTTCGTTGAAGCCGTTGCACCGCTCCTTTCCGAGATCAAACAAAAGGGCATCCGTGTCGTTTCTAACGCGGGGGGCATCAATCCTCACGCGGCTGCGAACGCGCTGCGCAATCGGGCGATGGCAGCCGGCATCGCTCTCGACATCGCCGTCGTCACTGGCGACGACCTTTTGGATCGCGCGGATGAAATCCGGGCCGCCGGGGTCACGGAAATGTTCTCCGGCACAGCCCTGCCGGACAAGCTGACGACGATGAACGCCTATCTGGGCGCGCAGCCTATCGCGGTCGCGCTCGACCGTGGAGCGGACGTGGTCATTACGGGGCGCTGTGTCGATTCGGCTGTTGTGCTTGGTCCACTGGTGCACGCCCTCGGCTGGTCGTGGGGCGACTATGACCTGCTGGCGCAAGGCAGTCTTGCCGGTCATTTGCTTGAATGCGCGGCGCAGGTCACCGGCGGCATATTCACCGACTGGCGCGACGTTCCCGGCTGGGACGATATGGGAATGCCGATCGCGGAGTGCAGCGCCGCCGGACCCTTCGTCATATCCAAACCGGAGGGGACCGGCGGACTCGTCAATGCGCTCTCGGTCGGCGAGCAGATGCTTTATGAGATTGGCGATCCCGCGGCCTATATCCTACCCGACGTAGTCTGCGATTTCCGCGGCGTGACGATGACGGCTTGCGGGCCGGATCAGGTGCGCGTAGCCGGTGCGCGCGGACGGGCGCCGACGCCGACGCTCAAGGTCAGCGCGACCTGGCACGACGGTTATCGGGTTTTGGGAACGCTTACCGTCGGCGGTTACGAGGCGGCGGCCAAGGCCGAGCGCGTCGGCGAGGCAATTCTGGCCCGCGTTCGGCGTCTGCTGACGGCACGAGGCCTTTCGGATTTCTCGGAGACTTCGATCGAGGTACTGGGAGCTGAGAGCATGTACGGACCTTGGCGGCACCCCGCGGCGGCCAAGAGCCGGGAGGTCGTGCTCAAAATCGGAGCGAGACATCGCGACCAGGAACCACTCGAGGTTTTGGCGCGTGAGCTCTTCCCGCCGGGCTCGTCCATGGCGCAGGGCATCACCGGGTTCTTTGCCGGTCGTCCCGGCGTGCAGCCGGTGCTGCGCCTTTTTTCGTTTCTGTGGCCCAAGGAGAAGGTCGCGCCCATCGTTGATGGCCAAGGCGCCAAGCTCAACGTGCCATTTGCTTCTCATCAGCCGCCGGTGGCTGCGCCGGAGATTGCAGAGCCGCCGCGGGCAATCGGCGTCGCCGACGCTGCCGTTCCGCTGATCGCGCTTGCGGTAGGCCGTAGCGGCGACAAAGGCAATTCGGCGAATATCGGCATCATCGCCCGCAAACCCGAATATCTGCCGTGGCTGCGAGCGGCGCTTGCCGAAGACGTGGTCCGCGATTGGTTCGCTCATACCGGGGTCAGCAGAGTAGAGCGCTTCGATTTACCTGGCATTCACGCGCTCAATTTTCTGCTGCACGATGCGCTCGGCGGCGGCGGCGTCGCGTCGCTCCGTGTCGACGCCCAGGGTAAGGCGTTCGCCCAGATGCTGATGGACCATCCGATTCCGGTGCCTAAGTTGCTGGCAAATTCTCTGACCGGCACCTGGCAGATGCGCGAACCTTCGAACGACGCGAAAAGAGCATGACCCAGGAATTCGGCAAGACCGACGAAGAGCTGGCCACGATGCCGCTCACTTTCCGCGACGGCTTGTTTGCCGGTCAAGTCGTGCTGGTCTCCGGCGCGGGGCGCGGCATCGGCAAGGCGATCGCGTTTCAGTTCGCCAGGCTCGGCGCCAAGCTTGTATTGTGCGGACGCGACGCCGAACGCCTCGACGCGGTCGCGGGTGCGCTCTCCAAACTCGGTGCTGAGGTGCTTGCCCATCCGATGTCGATCCGCGATCCGGACGCCGTTGCCCGACTGTTCGACGCCGTGGGGGAACGCTTCGGAACGATCGACGTTCTGGTCAACAACGCAGGCGGACAATTTCCGCAGGCCGCGATCGATTTCTCGCCGAAGGGCTGGAATGCCGTCATCGAGACCAACCTCACCGGCACCTGGTACATGATGCAGCAGGCGGCGCGGCGCTGGCGCGACGCCGGCCGCGCCGGGCGCATCGTCAACATCGTTGCGGTGACGTCCCGGGGCATGCCCGGTGTCGCGCACACCTCGGCGGCACGCGCCGGCGTGGTGTCGCTGTCAAAGACAGTCGCCATCGAATGGGCCCCGTTGGGCATTCAGATCAATTGCGTGGCACCCGGCATCATCGCGACCGAGGGCATGAACGTATACCCCGAGCAGGCGCGCCGGACGCTTCCCAACACCAACCTGCTGCGCCGGTTCGGCGACGTTCGCGATGTCGCCGACGCGGTGTGCTATCTGGCCGGCCCTTCAGGATCGTTCATTACCGGCGAAGTTTTGGTCGTCGATGGCGGCAATCAGATCTGGGGCGATCAGTGGACCATTCCGCGCCCGGACTGGTTCAACACCGAAAGCCAATGAGGGCGATCTAACCCCGCATCAGCTCGCCGCCGATGATGAGCCGGCGAATCTCTGACGTGCCGGCGCCGATTTCCAAAAGCTTGCTGGCGCGATAAAGCCGATTTATTTCCGTTTCGCGCATGTAGCCGGCGCCGCCGAAGATTTGCACCGCGTGATCGATCACCCGCGTGCAGCCCTCGGCGGAGTAGAGGATGCTCGCGGCTGTCAGCTTGTGGATCTCGCCGCGGCCGCCGCCGCCGATGTCCAGATCGTTCGCTTCCGCGAGTGTGCGGTAGCAGAACGTGCGCATGGTTTCGATCGTCGTGTACATGTCGGCGAGCTTGGACTGGATCAGCTGGAACTCGCCGATTGGCCGGCCGAACTGCTGGCGCGTTTTCGCGTAGTCGAGCGCCAGCGCAAATCCGCGTTCTGCCATTCCCACATTGATCATGGCGACGATGGCGCGCTCGAGATCGAGTCCGCTCATGACCACCGACACGCCGGCGTTTTCGGCGCCGACGCGGTTCTCGGCCGGCACGCGGCAATCGTCGAACACCAGTTCCGCCGTTGTGCTGCCGCGAAAGCCCATCTTGTCGAGCTTCTGGGCCACCGCATAGCCCGGCATGCCGCGTTCGACGATAAAGGCCGAGATGCCCTTGGCCCCCTGCGACTTGTCGGTCTTGGCATAGACCAGGACGATGTCGGCGACCGGACCGTTGGTGATGTAGAGCTTGCGCCCGTTCAGAACATAATGGTCGCCGTCGCGCCGCGCCGTCGTGCTCATCGAGCCGAGCGCGTCGGACCCGGCGCCCGGCTCGGTGAGTGCGAGAGCGCCGATGGCGGTGCCATCGCACAGTCGGGGCAGAAAGCGTGTGCGGATTTCGTCCGAACCGTTGCGCGCGATGTTGTTGAGGCAGAGGTTTTCGTGCGCCACGTAGCTAAGGGCGATGGCCGGATTCCATCGCGCCAGGCCCTGGCTGATGAGGCCCGATGTGAAAAAGTCGCCGCCGGCCCCGCCGAGCTGAGTGGGCGCGGTAACACCGAGAAAGCCCATGCGGGCGAGAGCGGGCATCGCTTCCGGCGGCCACCATTCCTCGTCGTCCATGCGCTGCTGCAGCGGCCACAGTTCCGCCTGTGCGAAACGGTCGCTGACCGTGAGGATCTCCTCCTGTTCCGCATTGAGCCGAAAGCCGCTGGCGGCGTTTGCCGCGGCGCGAGATTCTGCTCCGGCAGCGGGCATGCGAAATTCCTCCCATCGCGTTGTCGTCGGAGCCTGCGGACCGGCCCCGCGTTGACTTGGCAAATTGAAGCGTATTCAATATACGCAAGCAAGAGCCGACGGCACAAAAGATTCAACGTCGGTCACGGTGGGAGGACAGGAACGTCATGCGCCTGCCAGGCCAATCATTGTTTCTTGCCGCAGGCGCTTGATGCCGGCCATCAGTCCGCAACGCATGCGCGACCGCTACGACACGATTCTCGCGGCGGCTTCACGCGCCTTTGCCGAAAAGGGCTACGAAACCACCTCGATCACCGAAATCGCGCGGGCGGCGGACGTTTCGGATGGCCTGATCTACAAATATTTCTCCAACAAACGCGACCTTCTGGAGCGTGTTCTGGAGGATTTTTACGAGCGCGTGATCGAAGATCTCGGCGCCAAGGTCGCAGGCGGAAAGAGCTTCAGCGAGCAGCTTTACATCCTGATCAGCGTACACCTGTCGACTTTCGTGGCCGAGCGAAACCTCTGCCGGCTCTTCATTTCGGAAGTGCGGACCGCCAGCGACTATCGTGGTTCGGCGATCCAGCAGCTCAATCGCCGATATACGTCCATCCTCATCAAGATGGTCGACGATGCGGTGGCGACCGGCGAAATACCCCGAGATGTCGATCCTCGCGTGGTGCGCGACATGCTGTTTGGAGCCATCGAGCATTCCGCGTGGCGGCACACCATCGCGAAGCGTCCGCTCGACGCAGCGGGTTTGGCCCGCTCGATCACTGATATCTTCCTTAATGGCCTCTGCCCGGCTCCACGGAAGGTCCGCCCGTGACGCAGCACGCAAAACTGATCCCCAACGTCGGCTGGCCGTTCGATCGCGTGCTCATCGCCAATCGTGGTGAGATCGCGTTGCGCATTTTGCGCACCGTTCAAGCGCTTGGGCTCGAAGCCGTTGTCGTTTACCACGCTGCCGACGCCGGAACGCCGGCGGTTTTGGCCGCGAACCGCGCTATCGAAATATCGGGATCGACGCCGGTCGCGGCTTACCTCGACGGCGCCCAGATCGTTGCTGCGGCACGCGAGAGCGAGGCCGGTGCGATCCACCCAGGCTACGGGTTTCTTTCCGAGAACGCAGGTTTCGCGCGGCAGGTCGCGGAGGCGGGGCTCGTTTTCGTCGGCCCGACCGCCGACGCAATCGAACTCATGGGCGATAAAGTCCGCGCCCGCGCCTTCGTCGCTTCGCGCGGCTTTCCGGTTGCACCCTCGGCGATCGAGGATGACGATCCAGCGACCTTTGCCGAACGCGCCAGGGCGGTCGGGTTTCCTCTGCTGATCAAACCTGCCGCGGGCGGCGGCGGTAAGGGAATGCGCATCGTCCGAGAGGATTCTGCGCTCGAGGAAGAGATCCTGCGCGCCCGCAGCGAAGGCGCGCGCTATTTCGGCGATGGCCGCCTCTATGTCGAACGTTACGTCGAACGTCCGCGTCACATCGAAGTGCAAGTCCTCGGTGACGCCCACGGCAACGTGGTGCATCTCTTCGACCGCGAATGCTCGGTGCAGCGTCGCTTTCAGAAAATCGTGGAGGAGGCGCCGTCGCCGGCGCTCGACGAGGCGGAGCGCCGCCGCATTTGTGATATCGCGACCGGCATCGCGCGCGCCGCGGGCTACCGCAACGCCGGCACGATCGAATTCATCTACGGCGATGGCGAACTCTATTTCCTGGAGATGAATACCCGCCTGCAGGTCGAGCATCCGGTGACGGAGATGGTGACCGGCGTTGATCTTGTCGCCGAACAGCTTCGGGTCGCGGCTGGCGAACCGCTTCGTCTCTCGCAGGCTTCCTTGCGCATCGACGGACATGCGATCGAGTACCGCATCTATGCGGAAAGCCCGGCGCGCGGCTTTGCGCCGACCACCGGCCGAATCGTCGAAATGGCGCTGCCGCACGGCCCGGGTATCCGCGTCGATTGCGGCGTGGCAAAGGGCCAGACGGTTACGGCTGCATTTGATCCGATGCTCGCCAAAGTCATCGTGCATGGCCGCAACCGCGAGGAGGCGAGAACGATCGCCCATGAAGCGCTCGGCCAGATCGCTGTGCTCGGATGCGAGACCAATACGGCCTTCCTGCGCCGCTTGACCGGCGACCCGGACTTTGCCGCAGCGCGCCTGCATACAGGCTTCTTGGATGAGCATCCGGCGATAATTGCGGAGCCGCCGATCAGCGCCGACTTGATGCTCAATTTGATCGCGGCGGCCGCCCTCTCAACCCGCGCTGTTCGCGACGCGGCCGACGCTGTACCGGAGATTTTCAGCGCCATGGGAGCGTGGAGGAACTGATGCAACTTGCTGGGATGGCGCTGGGGAATTGCGGGTTCGAAAATGACCGTGCCTGATTTGTTGAAACATACCTTGTCGGTGCCGGTGATCGGCGCGCCGATGTTTCTGGTTTCTTTCCCGCCTCTGGTCACGGCCCTATGCCGGGCCGGGGTAGTCGGGGCGTTCCCGCACGTCAACGCCCGGCCGTCCGAGCAGCTCGATCGTTGGCTAACCGACATCGCGACCGATCTGCGTGCATACAAAGACGCGCATCCGCAAGCCAGGGTGGCGCCGCACGCTGTCAATCTCATCGTGCATCGCACCAACGCGCGCTACGAGCCGGACCTCGAGATCATCGTCACCCACAAGGTGCCGGTGGTCATTACCTGCCTTGGCGATCCGCGCCGCACCGTCGAGGCGGTGCACGGCTACGGCGGCATCGTTTTGTGCGACGTCATCAATGCGGTGCATGCCCGCAAGGCGATCGAGTGCGGCGCCGACGGTCTTATCTGCGTCGGCGGCGGCGCCGGCGGCCACGCGTCGAACCAGAGTGCGTTCTCGCTCGTGCGCGAGGTTCGCGAGTTTTGGGATGGGTGTCTGGTGCTGGGCGGTAGCATCAGCGACGGCCATCAGATTCGCGCCGCCGAGGTACTGGGTGCGGACCTGGCCTATGTGGGAACGCGCTTCATAGCGACCCGGGAGTCGCAGGCGCAAGAAGCCTACAAGCAGATGATCGTCGATTGCAGTGTCAAGGATATCATTTATTCGGACCGCTTTTCGGGCGTGTTCGCCAACTTCCTTCTGCCGTCGATCACGCGCTACGGCATCGATCCGGAGACGTTGCCGAAGAAAGCGCCGGACATGAGCGGCCTTGCTGATTCCGAGGCGAGGACCTGGAAGGACATCTGGAGTGCGGGTCACGGCATCGCCACCATTCACGACGTACCGAGCGTCGCGGAACTTGTCGACCGGCTCGTGCGTGAATACCGGGTTGCGTGCGCAATGCCGGCCAGCTCGGCGCTGGCGGCGTCCTGATGCGGCACGTTTTCGTCATCGAGGAAAAAGAGCACGAAGCGTGGCTGTCGCGCCACGGCGAAGCCTATGCACTCCATTTCGGGGAGCACACGGTGCCCGTCGCGCTTACTCCGACGGAGGGAGCAGAGCAACGGCTCAGCGTTGGCGCTAAGACATCCACCATTCTCGTCGCAGCCGTCGGCGATCTCGTTCACGTTCACATCGACGGAACGACCTATACGCTTCGCTATCTTGATCCGGTGCAGCGCTACGGGAGCCATGCGGCCGGCGGGGCGGACGATATTGCCGAAGCGCCCATGCCCGGTGTGGTCATTGCGGTTCATGTGGCCGAAGGCCAGAGCGTTTCGCCCGGGGACACGCTTGTCGTGATCGAGAGCATGAAGCTTGAAACCGCCGTCAAGGCCTGGCGGGAAGGGGTGGTGGCCGCCGTGCATGTTGCGGTCGGGCAGGCATTTCAGCGTGGCGCGCCATTGCTCACGCTTGCACCGCTGACGGAGACCTGACGATGCGACGCATCGAGAGCCGCATCGATATCGCCTCCGAGGAGTTCAGACTCAACCGCGCCCACAATCGCGGCTTGGCCGACACGCTCAAGGAGCGCCAACAGGCAGCCCGCCGCGAGCGGCCGGCGCGCGATCTGGAGCGTCTGTCGCGGCAGAACAAGATGTTTGTGCGCGACCGCATCGAGCTCTTGCTCGATCCGGGCACGCCGTTTCTTGAACTCTCAACGCTTGCCGCCAACACCGAATACGGCGGCGAAGTGCCGGGCGCCGGCATCGTCAGCGGCATCGGTATCGTCAACGGCCGTGAAATCATCATCCATGCCGACGATGCGAGCGTGAAGGGCGGAGCCTGGTATCCGCTGTCGGTGAAGAAGATTGTTCGTACGCTCGACATCGCGATCGAGAACCGGCTGCCGGTGGTTCACCTGTGCGATAGCGCGGGTGGCTTTCTCCCACTCCAGGCCGACATCTTCGCCGATCGCTATCTCGCCGGGCGCATTTTCCGCAACCAGTCGATTCTCTCGAAGATGGGCGTTCCGCAGGTCGCCATAGTGCTTGGCCATTGCACGGCGGGCGGCGCCTACGTGCCGGCACTCAGCGAATACAACGTGATCGTTCGCGGCACTGGCGCAATTTTCCTGGGTGGGCCGCCTTTGGTGAAGGCGGCAACCGGCGAGGACGTGACGGTCGAAGAATTAGGCGGGGCTGATGTGCATACGCGCATCTCCGGAACCGCCGATTATCCGGCAACAAGCGAGGAGCAGGCGATCGCGATCGCACGTGAACTGGTGGCGCAGACACCGCGACCCACGAAGCTTGACGTCGAACGGATTGCGCCCGAGCCGCCCTATTACGATCCAGAAGAGCTTTACGGTGTTATTCCGCGCGACATCAAAGTCCAGTTCGATGTCCGCGAAGTGATCGCACGTTTGGTCGATGGCAGCCGCTTTCACGAATACCAGCCCGCCTACGGCACCACGCTGATCTGCGGTTTTGCCCACATCTGGGGTTTCAAGGTCGGTATCCTCGGCAACAATGGGGTCTTGTTCAACGACAGCTCGCTCAAGGGCGCGCACTTTATGCAATTGTGCAATCAAAGCCGCGTGCCGATGCTCTTCCTGCAGAATATTACCGGCTACATGGTCGGCCGCGATTACGAGCATCGCGGCATCACCAAGGACGGGGCCAAAATGATCATGGCGGTCTCGGGATCGGAAGTGCCGAAGATCACCGTGATTTGTCACGGTTCGTTCGGCGCCGGCAATTACGGCATGGCGGGACGGGCCTTTGATCCGCGTTTCCTGTTCATGTGGCCGCAGAGCCAGATCTCCGTCATGGGCGCGGAGCAGGCCGCCAATGTCTTGGCAGACATCAAAATCCGCCAGCTGTCGCGCGAGGGGCGCAGTCTTTCTCCGGGGGAAATCGCCGCTATCCGCGAGCCGATCCTGGAAGAGTACCGCCGCCAATCCAGCGCCTATTATTCGACATCGCAATTGTGGGATGATGGCATCCTGAACCCGCCCGACACGCGCAACGCCCTTGCGATGGCGATCAGCGCCGCACTCAATGCGCCGATCGACCACCCGCATTACGGCGTGTTCCGGCTGTGATCGAAGGCCGCGCCATGACGTATCCAATAGCGCGAGACGAGGGCGACAGCATCCTGCGCTGCCGCGATATCGAACTTGCCTTCGGCGGCCTGCGCGCGCTCAAGGGTGTTTCACTGGAGATCGCCAAGGGGCAAATTTTCGGGCTGGTCGGTCCCAACGGCAGTGGCAAGACCAGCATGGTGAACGTCATCACCGGGTTTTACCGGCCGCGCTCCGGCAGTGTGAACTTGTTTGGCGAAGAGGTTGTCGGCCTCAAGCCGCACCGCATCGCCGCTCGGGGCGTCGCCCGCACGTTTCAAAATCTGGCTTTGTTTCGCGGCATGACCGTTCTCGAAAACATCCTGCTCGGTCGCCACGTGCATATGGGGGCGAGCGCGCTTGCAAGTTTGTTCTACTGGGTCTGGGCCTTGCGCAACGAAGAGGCCAATCGTCGTGTGGTCGAAGAACTGATCGATTTCATGCAAATTCAGGACATTCGCGACGAGCCGGTGGAGGTCATCCCGCTGGGCATGCAAAAGCGGGTCGAACTCGCTCGAGCGCTCGCAGCCGAGCCAACGTTGTTGATCCTTGACGAACCGATGGCGGGCATGAACCAGGAGGAAAAGGAATACATCGCCCGTTTCATTCTCGACGCGCGCGAGGAGCGCAACACCACGATCCTGCTGATCGAACATCATATGGATGTGGTGACCGCGCTCTGCGATCGGGTCCTTGTGCTGAGCTACGGAGAAAACATCGCCGAGGGCGAGCCGGAGCAGACGATCGCTGACCCGCGTGTCGTCGAAGCCTATTTGGGCCAGCGCGCCGCCGCCAGGCGCGCGGAGGCGGCATCATGAACATGCCACAACGCTTTCCGGTCGTTGCATCTTGGCCGGTCACAGATGATGGCCGGCCCGCGACGTTGGTTGCAGCGCTGGCGCGCAACGCGGCGGAATCCGGCAAGCGTGCCGCTTTCCGGGAGCGCGATCGCGGCGTGTGGCAGGAACGAAACTGGGCCGACATTTTCGCCGAAGTTCTGGCACTCGCGGCTGCACTCGAGGAATTGGGTCTTCTTCGCGGTCAGGCGCTCACGGTCATCGGCGACAACCGCACTCGTCTCTACGCGGCCACGCTCGCCGCAATGGCCCTGCGCGCGTTTCCCTCGCCAGTTTTTCCCGACGTTCCGCCTGACGAGCTCACCGCCTACACGCGCCATGGCGAGCCGCGCATCGCGGTTGCCGAGGACCAAGAACAGGTCGACAAGTTGCTGGAACTGCGAGAACGGATCGGACGGCCGACCACGATCCTGTACGACGATCCGCGCGGCATGTCGGCCTATCGCGCCGAGGGGCTTTTGTCACTCGACGCGGCAATTGCGCGCGGCCGCGTACTGATCGACGCCGATCCGGCGCTTGCGGCCGATCTCGTCGGGCGCGCGCGAGCCGACGACATTGCGGTGCTGCTGCACTCATCGGGCACGACCGGGATGCCAAAGGGGGTGCCGTTGCGGCACCGCAATATCCTGGCCGGGATCAACAACGCATTTGCCGGCGGGTATTTCAAGGAGCACGAAGATCACTACGCCTATCTGCCCATGGCCTGGGTCGGCGATCTCGTCTTCACCGTCGGCGCCGGAACGGCCCTGCGATTCACCACCCACATTCCCGAGCGGCAGGAAACGGTGCTGCGCGACATCCGGGAAGTCGCGCCGACCATCTATCTGGCTGCACCGCGCGCGTGGGACAACATACTCACCCGCATCCAGATCGGGATGGCCGATTCCACGCCGCTCAAGCGCAAGCTGTTCGACTATTTCATGCCGCGCGCGATCGAGCGGGAGCGCCGTAAGCTTGCGGGCCAGGCGCCGACCGCGGCTGACCGACTTGTCGGCTTGTTCGGCGAAATCCTGGTATTTGGTCCGATCAAGGATTTTCTCGGCATGACGCGCACCCGGCGCGCTTATACCGGGGGCGAAGCCATGGGTGAGGACACGTTCCTGTTCTTTCGCGCGCTTGGCATCGATCTCCGGCAGTTCTACGGCCAGACCGAGACCGCGGCCCTGACCGCCGCGCAGCCCGAAGGGCAAGTCGCGCTGCATAGTGTCGGCAAGCCGATGCCGGGCGTCGAAGTAAAAATCGATGACACCGGTGAAATTCTGGTTCGCTCCGGATCCACGATCGATAGTTATTTCGACGATCCCGAAGCGACGCGCAAGGCGATCGTTGACGGCTGGCTGCACACCGGCGACGCTGGATATATCGAGCCGGATGGACAATTGGTGGTGCTTGGACGCGTCAGCGAAGTTGTTCGCACGCGCGCAGGCGGGCGCTTCATCCCGAACTACATCGAGAACCGGATCAAATTCAGTCCGTATATCCGCAACGTCGCCGTCGTCGGGGCGGGGCGCGATGAGCTCACAGCAATCGTATGCATCGACCTTGAGGCGGCGGGGCATTGGGCCGAGGAACACGGCATCTCGTTCACTTCATACGCGGATCTGTCGCAGAAGCCGGAAGTCAATGACCTTGTCGCCTCGGTACTGCGGCATATGAACGAAAGCCTGCCGGTGCCGCTTCGCATCCGCCGTTTCGTCAACTTGCACAAAGACTTCGATCCGGACGACGGAGAGATCACGAGAACCCGCAAATTGCGCCGCAACGTCATCGAGGAGCGATACGCATCGCTGATTACGGCGCTGTATTCCGAGGCGAAATCGGTCGTCGAGAACACGCGCATCACCTACGAGAGCGGGCAAACCGGTACGATCAGTCGAACTCTCTCGATATGCGAGGTAGCGTAGCCGTGGACTTTGGCCTGTTAGGAGAGCTTGCGCTGACCGGTGCGCTGGTCGGCGCGATGTACGGCCTTGTCGCTCTCGGCATTGTGCTCATCTACAAGACCTCGGGCACCGCCAATTTCGCCCAAGGCGCAATCGCGATGACGGGCGGCTACGTCACCTGGCTTTTTGCCGCCGGGGTCGGGCTGCCGATGTGGCTTGCGATTGCGGCGGCCGTCGTCGTCATGTTTTTCTTTGGCGTGCTGGTGGAGCGAACCGTGCTGCGGCGCATGGTCGGGCAGCCCGTCATCATGGTCGTAATGCTATCGTTCGGGATCGAGTTGTTGTTGCGCGGCGCGGTCCCGGGCTTGTTGGGCTCGGCGGTCAAGCGCCTCAGCCTTGGGATTCCGCAGGCGCCAGTATTTCTCGGCGACATGCTGATCAACCGCGCCTATGTGATCGGCGGCGGGGTTTCGGCCGCGCTGATCGTGGCCGCGATCATTTTGTTCAACTCGCGGGTCGGCATCATCATGCGAGCGGTGTCCGACGACCAGGGTGCGTCGTGGTCGGTCGGCATCCGCGTAGAACGCGCGATTGCGATCGCCTGGGGACTCTCGGCGGTTGCGGCGACGTTTGCCGGCGCTCTCTGGGGCAGCATGCAGGGAGTCGATTGGAGCTTGTCGCTTCTGCTGATGAAGGCGCTTGCCATCGCCATCCTCGGCGGCCTCGACAGTATTCCGGGTGTCCTGCTCGCGGCCGTGATCGTCGGGGTGTGCGAGAGTTCTGGCGACGGGCATCCTCGATCCTCTGGTTGGCGGCGGAACGCGCGACATCGTCGCCTCCGTCATCATTGTCGTCACGCTGATGGTCCGCCCCTATGGCCTGTTCGGTCACGAACAGATCGAGAGAGTGTGATGTTCTACCGGCGCGCGGGCATCCGCCACACCGACTACCGTCACGAGCGCCAACTTTGGCCACTGCCGTTCGACCGGCGGCTGATGGCAATCGTGGTCGCGTTACTTCTTGCTGCTCCGTTTATCGTCGACCGGCTTTATCTGGTCGCGTATTTGCTGCCCTGGCTGATCTGGTCGTCGGCGGCGCTTGGCCTCAATCTCCTGATGGGTAACGCTGGGCAAATTCACCTCGGATACGGTGCGGTGATGGCGATCGGCGCCTATACGAGTGTCCATCTCGTTCGCGCCGGCGCGCCACTGGAATTGGCGATGCTGGCCGGCGGGCTGGCCAGCGCGTTGATAGGTTCGGTTTTCGGTGTCGCGGCGCTGCGTGTCAAAAGCCTCTACCTCGCCATGGCGACGATTGCGATGCAGTACATCGTCGACTTCGCCATCACCCATATCCCGGGTGTCAGCGGAGGCGGGCAGGCGTCCATCGAGGTTCCCGCGGTGCGTTTCCTGGGAGTGCCGATCGAAGGCGATTTGCGCACTTATTACATGGCGCTCCTGGTCTGCGCGTTTATCGCCTTATTCATGCTCAATGTCGGGCGCACAGCCTTCGGGCGCGCACTTGCGGCGATACGCGAAAAGGATTATGCGGCGGAAATCATCGGCATCGACACATTCAAATACAAGCTGCTCGCGTTTTGGACGAGTTCGTTCATCGGCGGCGTTGTCGGATCGGTGCTGGTCGTTTGCTACTTGCGCAGTGTTTCCCCGGATCAGTTCCATATCGACCTGTCGATCCAGATTCTCGCCATGGTGATCGTGGGCGGACTTGGCAGCGTGCTTGGCAGCTTCTTCGGCGCCGGCCTGGTATTGTTCGCGCCAATCGTCCTCAACAATTTTATCGGATTTGCCGCCGCCAAGCTTGGCATCGCGATCGGCGCGGATCTGCGCGCTCACCTGCCGCTGATGCTCTACGGCGCGCTCATCATAGCGTTCCTGGTCGTCGAGCCGTTGGGCCTCGCCAAAATTTACGACAATGTACGCAATTACTTTCTAGTCTGGCCGTTTCGTACGGCCAGGAGGTGAAACGGCCGCCGCCGGCGGCGGACTTTGAAGCCGGCAACAAGGGAGGACGAAATGAAATTGACACGGCGTAGCTTCGTCGCCAGCACCGCGGCCACTGCCCTGATTGGGCTGCGTCCGGCCGGCGCCGCGGACGAAAAAGTCATCCGTTTTGGAATGCCGCAGGATTTCACGAAAATCTATACGTTCGTGACCGCGGAATACAGCCAAGGCCAACGCGACTATTTCAGCCTCGTCAACGCACGCGGCGGCATCAACGGCTATACGATCTTTGCCGATGTCAGCGACCACGCCAACGACCTGCCGCGGGCGATCGAAGCCTACGAGCGGCTCAAGCGTGAGGGCATGGTGCTGGTCGATCCGCTGTCGACGCCGGTGGCACGGGCACTTGTGTCGCGTGCGATGGAGGACAAGATCAACCTGGTCACGGCGTTCTCCGGCCGCAGCGACGCCGCCGACGGCTCGGTGTTCCCCTACGTGATGCCGCTATCGCCTAACTACTGGACGCAGGCCGGCCTGATCATCGATTTCTTCCGCCAGCAAGACAAGGATCTACACGGCAAGAAGGTCGTGCTGGTGCACATCGACACGCCGTTCGGGAAAGAGCCGATCCCGATTTTCCAGGCGCTCAGCCAGAAGCTCGGCTACACGTTCGAAACCTTCCCTTACACGCCGCCAGGAAACGACCAATCCGCGATTTGGCCGCAAGTGCGCCGCGCCAAGCCGGATTGGGTCGTGTTCTGGGGTGCGGGCGTCGGCCAGACCACGGCGCTGAGCGAGGCGATCAGAAACGGCATCCCCATGGATCGCATGTCTTCGAGCGTCTGGATCTCCGAGTCCGACATGGACGTCGTCGGCAAGGAGGCCGCCAAGGGCGTTCTCAAGTTCGAACCTTGCGCAAGCGGGCGTAGTCCGAAGGTCATCGCCGACATTCTCAAGGAGGTTGCCGGCAAAGGTCTTGGGGCAGGGCCGGAAGCCAAGATCGGGACCGCCTACTACAACTACGGCGCGATGATGGGTGCGATCATGGCGGAAGGCGTCCGCGTCGCCTTCTCGAAAGCGCCGAACGGCCCCATCACCGGTCCCTGGCTCAATGAGGGCTTGACCTCCATCACCGACTTTACCGCCGAAGGTCTGCTGCCGGCGATGACGGTCACCAAGGAAGACCATCAAGGCGGCGGAAAGGGCCGGATCGCGCGATGGGACGGAGCGAAATTCGTTCCGCAAACGGACTGGTTCTCCGCCAATCAGGACGTCGTGTGGGCCGAAATCCGCAAGTCCGCGGAAGCGTTCAAGACCAGCGGCAAATAAGTCCGGAAAACGGAAATGCTGCTCAGCCTCAATAATATCGAGGTGGCATACGACCGCGTGTTTCTCGCGGTCAAAAGCATTTCCATCGACGTGCCCGAGGGGGGCCTCGTTGCCCTCCTCGGGGCGAACGGCGCGGGCAAGAGCACAACGCTCAAGGCCATTAGTGGTCTTCTGCGGCCGGAGCGCGGCGAGGTGACGAAGGGGGAAATCACATTTGCCGGAAAGAATCTTCTTACGCTTGACCCGCCGGACCGGGTGCGACTGGGCCTTGCCCACGTGCTCGAAGGCCGCCGGGTCTTTGTGCATCTCACGCCGCGGGAAAATCTTCTCGCGGCAACTTCGATGCACCGCGATCGCAGACGCATCAATGATCTTGTTGAACGAACGTTCGCCTGGTTTCCCCGTCTGGCCGAGCGCGCCGACGCGCAGGCCGGGTACCTCTCCGGTGGCGAGCAGCAGATGCTCGCGATCGGACGCGCGCTCATGACCGAGCCGAAATTATTGCTGCTTGACGAGCCGAGTCTTGGGCTTGCGCCTATGCTGGTCGACGAGATCGTCGACATCATCAAGCGCATCAACCAGGAAAGCCGGGTTGCCGTGTTGCTGGTCGAGCAGAATGCCGCCATGGCGCTCGATATCGTCCAGCATGCCTATCTGATGGAAAGCGGCCGGATCGTTATGAGCGGCGTCGCCGACGTCGTGAGATCCAATCCGGACGTGCAGGCCGCATACCTTGGTGGCCATCACGGCGTCGACTATCTGGCCGTCAAGCATTACCGCCGACGCAGGCGCTGGCTCGCTTAATCTGTGCCTCCATGATAAGCCCGCCCTGCGATCAGCCGCGGGCGGTACGGCAAAGACTCCGTCTCGTTTTGCTTCCTCTTTGACATGCGCGTCATTATTGTTCCATTTGAGACGTCAAATTTCTCGACACTTCGGATTTCATAAGTTTGTTATATTCGACTCTAGTCCTTGTTGAGCTGGGCGTATTTTTTCGTCAAGATACAGTGCGGTTGGGTTTGCGGCGGGAGTGAAATTTGACGGCTCTGCACGCTAAATTGATGGCCTCGGCAAGGCATGCGAGATCGCTGGCAGCATTGTCTTGTGTTGCGTCTTCTTTATTGTTTTCGACGATTGCGTGTGCCGGCTCGGCGCGCGAATATCTCAACGCACCGATTGATACTTGGCTGACCACGTACAATGCCGGGTACTCGGCGTCCGTTACGCCGGAAGACGGAACGGATATATCCTCCCGCAGTCGCGCGGACGTGCTCCTTCAGTCACTTGCTGTGACGCGGACGATGGATTTTTGGGGCAGAGCCGGCGGTTTCTCGGTTGTCGTGCCATATGTCTTTGCAAGCACGACCTCCAGTGCCCTTCAGGCCAATACGAACGGTCTTTCCGATGTCGGTTTCCTTTGGCAAATTAACATTTTTGGGGGCCCGGCGCTGACGCGTGAACAATTCCAATCGTTCATTCCTCAGACGTTCGCAAGTTTTCATTTGTACGTTGGAACCCCGCTCGGCACATATAACGCCAGTTCTCCGATCAATCCGAGCGCCAACCGTTGGACGATTTCTCCCACTGTCAATTACAGTTACACCCCAGACAGGGGGTGGACCTGGCTTGAGACCTATGTCACGGCTCAGCTGTTCACACAGAACAACGATTTTCTCGTGAACGGAGCACAAACCCTTTCTCAATATCCGATCTTTCGCCTTGAGGAACATCTAAGCCGCAATCTTACGAACAGGCTGTGGCTGTCTGCCGATGCCTATTATAATGTCGGGGGCGAAACGCGCATTGATGGAGTCGAACAGGAAAATATGGCGAACACGCTCAGGGTCGGTGCTGGAATGGGATTTCGCCTTTGGCGCGGTGCTGAACTTGGTCTCAATTACGAGCGCGTGGTCGCCAAGCCGGCTGGAGAGCCGGAGTCGCAAACGATACGCGTGACAATGAGGCAATTCTGGTGAGACTAGAGACTCAGGCGCCATGCCGTGCCTTTCAATTGCGAAGATCCGCCGCGCCTAACGCAATTTAGCGCACTTGGGCTGCGGGCCCGTGCCGCGTCATGTCACCGCTAAACTTGGGCCGTAACGTTCACCCATGATCTTCCCAAAAGAGGAGCTTAAGAATGGAACAAAAGCCATTGGAGCGTCGGACAGTTCTGAAGGGCGGAATGGCCGCCGTTGGCATGTTGGGAGGCGCGTCGACCGCCGTTGTTGCGGGTGTAGACCAGGCGTCTGCCGACACAGCGCCGTCGTTGCTTCCTGAGCAAATCCTCACGGCCGTCGAACGTTTTCGCGCAACCATTCCCACCAATTTCGATCGAGACTACGTCGAGAAAGCCGTCATACCGTTTTTTCTGACGAGCTTTTACGAAGGCGAGCGGCCGATGCTGCCGATGATTGACGTCAACTTCAGCAAAGAGAATGCACTGCCCTATGATTTTTGGGGCCTCATTTATCACGATTGGAAGCCGACTCCCGAGGAAGGCGTGACGGTCTTTCTCCAGGGTCTCGAAAAGCGAGGTGAGAACAACCTTCGCAAGAGGATTTACTTTTCGGGCGTGACGCCCGACCTTTACAAGCCGATGTATGCCGCGAAGGTAGCGGCATTCTTTGACAAGATTTTGGATCAACAATTCGCCAACAAGCCGTTTATGCGGCTCTACCTCGATTACTATTTTGACCTTTATTGGGACCTGCATCTTGGAGTGACCGGAGACGCTATTCCCTTCGAAGTGCGTCAGATCGGAGAGGCTTTCAACACGGTTCTTGCGTACAGAAATCCGATGCTGCCGATCACGCACGATAATTATATGAGCGTTCGCGAGCACCTCGACGCTCTCAAGGCGTGGATCGACGATCGGCTGGGCGATATCCAGTCCGGAAAACTCAAGAACCCCGAGAAGACCATAGCCTATTACTGGCTGAAGAATGCCGGTGACGGCAGTCACTTCAGCAAGAAGGACGTCGTATTCGAATGCTTCCACAATTTCGTTGCGCTCAGTCAGTGGGGCAATACGATTTTTGGGATTATGTCGCGGCTGGCGGAAGATGGCGGCGATCCCGCCATTCGTGCGTCGTTTCAGAAGACGATGAGCGGAAATTTTGACAACGCCAGCGGCGCTGCCTTCACGCCGCTTGAGCTTTTTGTCATGGAATTGTTCCGCGTTATCTCGCCGAACGGAGGAAGCATTTCTGACATCCACGACGTCAGGACAAGCGCCTACGGGGCGTCTCCACAGCGGAAATTCGGCTCGCCGTTGGAGCGTCACAGTTATGTCAGCACGCCGCACACCAGCACCAGCCTGGACCCGGTGCACTGGAAGGACCCGAATGCGTTCGACCCGCAAAGGTATCTCGGTGTTCCGACCAGCGCGCAGATCAATGAAGAGAAATGCCGGCAAATCGGCCTGGCGCGATGTCCGTTCGATATCACGAACTTTGAGGTGAAAGACGGGCGCAAGGTCTCCGTCACCAATAGCGGATTCGGCACCGTCTTCGGGGTCGTGGATGGCAAGAGCGTTCCGGTCTGTGATTACGCCGGTTTCGCTCCGTTCGGCTTTGGCTATCGGCGATGCCCGGGCGAGCAACTGACGATCCAGGTCTTCGAGGATTTCCTGCGTAAGGTCTGGCGCGACAAGATCGTATTCCGCAAGCTCAATCTGGCGAATCCGGGCCAGGTGCCGATCGGGCCGAACGCGGTGATCCAGGACGATCTCGGGTTCACGCGAGCGACCTAGTGTTTTCGGCAGTCTGCCTTGGTTTCAAGGCGGTCGTGTAGATGATCGAAAGGACCGCGACGACGTCGGCTGTCGTCACGGTCCAGCCTTCCACTCTGCAAGCGAGGCTGTCATGCGCTGGGTGTATCTGACTATCGTGGTTCTATTCGTGGCGGCCGTCGTCCTTTTCGCCGCGCAAAACCTCGGTGCGGTCACGATGTCTTTCCTGGGATTTAGCGTTCGCGCGCCGCTGGCGATCCTCACGGCGATCGTCTACATCCTGGGCGCGGTGACCGGCGGCAGTTTGTTTGCCCTGCTGCGAAAGTCGGTGCAGGGCTCCAGATCTCGCTCGGTTGGGTGACGGCGATGAACCGCGATCCGCTCCTCGTTGATCTTGCGCTTCAAGGCGGTGGGTCCCACGGCGCCTTCACCTGGGGCGTGCTGGATCGGCTTCTCGAGGAGCCGTGGCTTACTATCGACGGCATTTCTGGGACGTCCGCGGGCGCGATGAATGCAGCCGTGCTTGTCGACGGTCATGCCAAGGGCGGGGCCGACGGCGCCCGAACGGCCTTGGAGAATTTCTGGCGTCGTGTAGCGGAGGCGGCTCGCTTCAGTCCTTTCCGGCGCGGACCGCTCGATGTGATTCTCGGCCGCTGGACGCTGGACTCTTCGCCCATGTACGTCGCCATGGATCTCATGTCGCGCGTGTTGTCGCCCTATGACCTGAATCCGATGGGGAGCAACCCGTTGCGCAAAATTCTGGCCGACATCATTGATTTCGAGCGACTGGCCCGAGCGCCCACGAAACTCTTTGTCACCGCCACCAATGTGCGAACCGGCCGCGCACATGTGTTCAAGAACAACGACGTTACGCCGGACGTTCTGCTCGCCTCGGCCTGCCTGCCGACCATGTTCCAAGCCATAGAGATTGACGGCGATCCTTATTGGGACGGAGGTTATTCCGGTAATCCCACAATCACGCCTCTCGTTCGCGAGTGCAAATCACAGGATACTATTCTCGTTCAGATCAATCCGGTCGAGCGCGAGAGATCGCCGCGCTCCGCCTCGGACATTCTCAACCGGCTCAATGAAGTATCTTTCAATTCTGTTCTTCTCAAGGAACTGCGCATGATTGCCGTGCTTCGGCAGGTTGCCGATCCCGGCAAAAGCGAGGGCGCACAGTGGGCTGGCATGCGCATTCACCGCATCGCGAGCGATATGCTCACGGAGCTCGGCGCCTCTTCCAAGCTCAACGCCGAATGGGAATTCTTCTCCTTGCTTCACGATGAGGGGCGAAGGTCGGCGCAGGTGTTTTTGGAGACGCATGCATCTAGTCTCGGGCGCCACTCCACTTTGGATATTGATGCATTGTCGGAACAGATCTGACGCATGGGACTTCTTGGCATTCTTGTCGCGCTCGGGCTCCTGATTTGGCTCGCCTATCGGGGCTGGAGCGTACTTCTGCTCGCTCCGGCGGCTGCGATCCTCGCAGCGGGCCTGGCGGGGGAGCCGCTGCTCGCCCATTGGACGCAAACCTTCATGGGGAGCGCCGCGCGATTCATCATGCAGTTTTTCCCGATTTTTCTGCTCGGCGCACTGTTCGGCAAGCTCATGGAGGACAGCGGCTCGGTCTCGGCCATCGCCAGTTTTATGACCGAGCGTCTCGGTCCGCGACGGGCCGTGCTTTCGGTGGTTCTGGCCGGCGCCGTGGTCACTTATGGCGGGGTCAGTCTTTTCGTCGCGTTCTTCGTGCTGGCGCCGATGGCGCATGCGCTGTTTCGCATCGCAGAGATCCCGCGGCGCCTGATGCCGGCGGCGATCGCGCTCGGCACATCGACCTTCACAATGTCGGCGCTACCCGGAACGCCCGCTATCCAGAACGCGATCCCGATGCCGTTCTTCGGCACGACGCCATTCGCGGCGCCGGGTCTTGGCATCATTGCCTCACTCGTCATGCTCGGATTCGGCCTTTGGTGGCTCGGCCGGGCTGAGGTTTCAGCGCGCAAGAAGGGCGAGGGCTATGGGGCGGCTGCGGACTTTGCCGTCGACGCAACGGAGGATCAGCTCGTCCGCGAGCGCGCGACGACGTCCAGCACCTTCGATCCGCCGGAGATTCGTCATGGACATCAAAGCGATTCCGGTCCGTCGATCGCCCTGGCTTTCTTGCCGCTCGGCATCGTCGTCGGCATCAATCTCCTGATGTCGTTGTTTCTGTTGCCTCGCCTCGATGCATCCTACCTTACTGAACCGGCCTGGGGCTCGACGTCGCTCTCCGCCGTTGGAGGCGTGTGGGCGGTTGTCACGGCACTTGCGACGGCGATCGTGGCGGTCATCGTCATCAATTATCGACGTCTGCCCGAATTGCGCGCGAGCATGGATGCGGGCGTCAATGCGTCCGCTCTTCCGGTTTTGAGCGTCGCCAGCCTCGTCGGCTTCGGTTCAGTCGTTGCCGCCCTCCCTGCATTCGCGATGGTTCGGGACTGGGTACTCTCGATCGAAGGCGGCCCGCTGGTATCGCTGGCCGTGGCGACCAACGTGCTCGCATCGCTGACCGGATCGGCGTCCGGCGGACTGACCATCGCCCTCGACGCACTGGGCGGCGCCTACATGCAGCTAGCGGCGGAGCAGGGCATCGATCCGGCCCTTATGCACCGTGTCGCCGTGATCGGCGCGGGCACGCTCGATAGCCTGCCGCACAACGGTGCGGTGGTCACCCTGCTCGCCGTCTGTGGCTCTACCCATGGCGAAAGCTATTTGGACATCGTCATGGTTGCGATCGTGGGCGCCATCCTCGGACTAATCGCGGTGATTGGATTGGGGACGGCTTTCGGCTCCTTCTAGGCAGTTGCAGGTGCCTGCTTCGCGACCTCGGTCAACTCTGGCGCACCCGCCATGCCAGGTAGCCGATGGCAATCCCTTCGCTGATGAGCTGGATCCCGAGCAATACGCCAAGCAACCAGATCGCTGTTACGGGAAGGTTGTTCCAAAGGTAGACCGACAACAGTATTCCGATAATGCCGCTCGCCAGGACCCAGCCCCAGTTCGGAAACGGCCGTATTGTAAGCGCAAAAATTATCTTCGAGATGCCTTCCATCATCAAGAAGACGATCAGAAGCAGCGTGATGGTAACAAGGCCTTGTCCCGGATTCCTGAGGAACATGATGCCGATGATCACCGACAAGACGACCGAGAGGAGCTGAAGCCAGAAATGCGGCACATTACGCGCGTCAATCAGGCTGATACCTTGCACCACGCCGCTGACAATCAAGAGCCAGCCCAGGAAAATTACAACTGCGACCGACGACATGAATGGATAGATCAGCGCAACAATTCCGCCGACAACCATCAGGGCGCCTTGTATTAGATACCAAAGCGAATGCCGTCTTACCGTCTCCCGCATCGCCTCGCGCATGACTTGGGCGGCAGCGTCAAGTGACATGCTCATTGTACGTCTCCCTTCGCGGTTGAAATTGGAATAGGTACTTTCGATGAAAAAGCAGATTGTGACTGGCCGCGACAATGTCGACAATCCACTATAGCGCACTCGGAGCAACAATGCATGACGAGAATTAGCTAAAGCTCGTTCTATCTGAAGGTTCGCTATGGGCCGTCGCTCCGACGCATTCGGGCTGCCGGTTAGGAGAGGGCTTCGCCTTGTGGTTTCCGGCCCTCAAATCCCGGGTTCAGTCGGGAGCCAGCAGGCCTGCGCCGGCCGCGTAGCAGGCCCGCGCGAGCGATTTTGATGGAAGCAGCGCGCTGCCCCGACGGCCCGAAAATGTCATAGTGGTGCTATCTGGCTGCATCATTCGAAACTAGGAGAAAAACGTGCTGGAGCTCTATCACAACGTCAACTCGGTCTGCGCTCAGAAGGTGCGTATTGCACTCAAGGAAAAGGGCGAGGAGGCGAAGGAGCATCTGCTTACGCTGCAGGGAGATCAGAACGATCCGGCCTATATGAAGCTCAACCCGAACGGTGTGGTGCCGACGCTGGTACACGACGGCAACGTCATCACGGAGTCGTCTTTGATTCTTTATTACATCGATGATGCCTTCCCGAATCCGCCGCTCATGCCGAAGACGCCGGTCGCCCGCCATCGCGTCCGGCTCTACAACAAGCTGATCGACGAATATGTACACAATTCATGCACCATCATTACCTTTGCCACGGCGTTCCGGCAGAGATTCCTGAAGCTGCCACGCGAGCAATGGCTCGCTGAAATAAACAAGGCGCCACTCAAGCGTCGGGCCGAATACAAGCGCAGTGTGATCGAGCACGGTCTTGATTCGGAATTCGTGATCGACGCGCTCCACCAACACCGGAAGATGATTTCCTGGATGGCCGACGACCTCAAGCGCGGCTCATATCTAGCGGGCGAGACTTTCACGAACGCCGACTGTGCGGTGATCCCTTACGTCCTGCGCCTTGAACTCCTCAAACTCGGCGCGATATGGCAGCAATACCCGGCGATCAGCGATTGGTGGGCGCGGGTAAGAGAGCGACCGTCCGTCAAGGCGGCAATCTTTGACCGCATGCAAGACGCCGACTGGGCACCTTTCAAGAACCTCGCGCCGGATCCCTGGCCGAAGGTGCAGCAGATGTTGGCAGCGGGCTAGCGACGCCATGCCAAGCGGCATCGCGTAGTGCACCACCGCCATCCCGGAAACGACCAATGAAGGCGGACAGCATTCGCACAGATGGCGATCCCAGGCAGCTCGAAAGGCCGATCTGGTCAGCCCTTACCACCCAGCACGCCAGTTTCGCGCTGGGCAACGGTTTGGCGCGACGCTACCCGCCTGACGTTTCGCCAATGTCTGCGGTTCGCGAGGTTTCGGATGCTAGTATCCGGGACCTCGCCGGCCTTCTGGCGCCGGGTGACATCGTCGGTCTTTTCAGCGCCGAGCCGGTTGCTGCGACCCGGGACTTGACCGTCATGCTTCATAAGTTCGTGGACCAGATGGTCTATGAGGGGAGTGAAGCAGCTCCCACCGCTGGTGTGGTTGCCAAACTTGCGCCGGCGGACGTACCGGAGATGATGCATCTTGCCGAACTGACAAAGCCAGGGCCGTTTGCCGCCCGGACAATTGCGCTCGGATCGTACATCGGCATCCGCGACGGGGGTCAGCTGGTTGCCATGGCGGGCGAGCGGATGAGATTCGATGGCTTCACGGAAATCTCAGCGGTGTGTTCGCATCCGGATCACCGCGGGCGCGGGTATTCGTCGTTGCTTGTCGGCACTCTGATGCGACAGATCCTGGATCGCGGCGACATTCCGTTTCTGCATGTCTTCGACGACAACACGAAAGCCGCCGCGCTCTATCGGAAGCTCGGCTTCGCAAAGCGACGTTCAATTACAGTGACGGTTCTGAGACGGGAGACGTGAGGCGCGCAACGCGAGCGTTGCGCACGGGCTTATGTCATCGACGAAGCAGCATGGCGATCCTGGAAGCAATAAGCTTTGCTGCAAGGCTTAACGGAAAAGTCGGGTAGCTCGGCACGTCGTTCGGAATATGAGTGTTTGCCCGACGGAACTTGGTGTTGATGCGCATTTGCAGTGCCGGTGCATCTCTTTCAAGCCGCGCTCGATACACTGAAACCCAATGCGGCCCGCGATCGAAGTTGACGAACATCGCCGTATTACAGCAGGTCGCGACGACCCGGTTGGTCACCGATTTTTCCTTGATCTTGTGGCCCTGCAGGAGTTGGGCTCCGTTTGAGAACTTGACGCGATCCTTCCGGTACAGAACGTACGAAGTTGCGCCGTCGGCGTCTCTTACGGGAGTTGCGTTCGGGAGGGCTTCAATCTGACGAGCACCCGCGTCGCAGTCCTGGCAATGGCAGGCGGCGCTAACGATCGGAGGGCCAATGAGCTTGACTTCGACACGTTCGCAAGAACACCGGACAATCATCTCTTCCTGCTTCGGCTCGGACATTGGTTTTTCCTGGCTAAATCGTGCTCAGCGGTGAAACCCCGATAGCACTTTATAACCATGATGCTCGCACGCACGTTGCTGGTCGCGCAACTGGCGTCAAATTCGGAATTCTATACGTGGCGGTGACTGTCTCAAGAAAAGCCCGTTGATTCCGAAGTTGCCGCGTCGTCGGCAGGATTGCGGCATTGATGCCGCGGCTAACTAGCCGTTAGACGGCAGCTCAACCCATTTGTCGCGCGGCGCCTTGCTTCTGAAAGCCTCAGGAGTCGTGCCGGCGCGGCGCTGCTTGAAGAACCGTGTGAAGTGGGAAGCGTGAGAATACCCCAAAAGATAAGAGATCTCCTTCACGGGGCGGGTCGTGTAGAGAAGAAGCCGCGTTGCCTGTTCCAGTATTGCGGTGTGAATAAGGTCGCGCGCCGAACATCCGCACACACTCTGACAGGCTACGTTCAAGGCGTATGTCGTCGTCGACAAACGACTTGCAAAGGACTCGACGGTGTTGGAAGGCGGCCGCGGATCATCGCTGAATCCGATGGCGCCGATAGTCTCCTGGATAAGGTCGCGATACTGCCTGAATATGTCGATGGCGTTGACCGTCCGAGTGTCCCAGTGACTAGGTACGTCGAGCGCGGCGCCCAATTCGAGCAACAATCCACCGAACAAATAACGCACGATATCGCATCGATGCGGATGGCGCGACGCAAACTTGTCGAGCGTGAGATCGATCAGGCCCTGCGCTGCCGCGGTAGTCTCTTCGGTTCTGAATTTGATGACACGTTGGGTGCCGAGGCGGAGCATCGTTGTGATCGCCGACTGTTCCGCCGAAGAAAGACCGGCGACGAAGTCGGACGAAACGCTGATGACCACGCCCGTTGCGTCCACCTGATAGAAAAACTGATGCACGACGTTCGCCGGGGTATAGACGCAGCAGGGCGCCTCGACTTCGCTCTTTTGTCCATCGTGTTCGAAGAGGCATGTGCCGGTGGCTAAAATCAGCAACTGGTCGAAATCCGGGTGCCGGTGCAGGCCGGCTTGCCGTTCTTCCGGATTGCTGCGCGCCGTCAGGGCCTCAATGTGGAAGAAACCAAAGATCGCGCCGGGTCTGTCTTCGCTGTAAAGAAACGAAGGAGCGCTCAGGATGCCGTCGTTTGCTTTGACTCTGTCAAGAAAAGGCGTGACCACGCCGCGGCTGGCAACGATGCGGCGGTTGAGCCCAAGCGCCGGTCCTGAGGTAGGCTTCCCCGGCTGGCTTGAAATCCGGCTGGCTTCTCTTGTCATCGCGATTGTTCCGTAGGTGGCTCATGACCCAGCATCATCACAATAGTAGCGTGTCGGCGGTGTTGCCGGAACTGGGTTCTTTTCGCGGCCCTGGTTCGGCGGCTTAGGCAAGAACATACCTGCCGGCGCTAATCGAGGCCTCAGCAGGAGTTGGCGGAACAATGGTGGTGCGAAGGAGAGCGGCCGCGCCGTCTCTCTCGTCAACACGCGGCGGAGTAGACCGGATTTCCAGGCGCCGCAGAAACCGGCTTTAGAACGCCCCCCGCAGCATTGCGGATACGCAGCGCCGATTGCTCGGCTCGTTCGACAATGCCGGGTACGTCATGGTGCAAAAGCTGGCCGTGACGTTTCAAAATGCGGCCGTCGACCATCACGGTATCGACGTTGGCGGGCGTCGCTGACATGACCACTGTCGTCTCGATCTGCGCCAATGGCGCAATGTTGAGGTCGGTCGTTCTGATCAGGATCAGGTCGGCCCGCTTGCCGGGAGTCAACGATCCGGTTACGTCGCCTAACCCGAGCGCACGAGCGCCGTTGATCGTGGCCATCTCAATCACTTCGTAAAAGCCGACCGCCGGCAAGTGCTCAGTGTCGTGGCCCTTCCAGGGAATTCCCATGTTCCACGTAAAGCGCATGTTTTCGAACATGTTGGGCGGAGCGATGGAGGTGGCGTCAGACGACAGTGTCACCGTGACGCCCGCGGCGCGCGCCTTGAGCAGCGCGGAACGCGGATCGCCGTGTTCACCCAGGCGCAATTCCGAGTGCGTCGAAAAGCTCAATGGTGTCTTGGTCCGCGCCATCGCGGCGCGGTCGCCGTCCGTGGCGGCTATGTAATGGCAAAAGAGGAAATTGGGGCCGAGATAGCCGCGTTTCTCATAGTCGGCCGCGTCGTCGGAATTAGGTTGCGACTGGCTCGCGTGAATGCAGACGGCGATCTTCCGCTTCAGCATGTCCTGCATTTCGGCATGAAAGACCCGGGCGTCGCTCTGGATCATGCCCCGCAGGTTGACGCCGAGTTGAACCAATCCGTCCAGCCGCGACCCGTCGTCGAACCACTCGCGCTGCACCCGATCGAGGTCTTCAAAGGTGTTGACGACATCGACGGGCATGCGGTCGATGTGACCCATTGAATAGCGGGCGCGCAAAAGCGAATTGCGGTGAGCTTCCAATTCGGCGTTGACGTGCTGGGGCGAGCGGTTGTTGTGCGACCAATTGTTGACGGTGGTTACGCCGCTATTCGCCAGCTCGGCCAAGCCCAGGCTCACGCTGTTGTAAAAGTCCTCAACGCCATAAAGACCGGCGGTCGCCCATTTTGCCGGAAAATACTCGAAGCCTCCATCGGACAGGAAGTTTCGTCCGAGCGTGCTCCACATATGATAGTGAGTGTCGATCATGCCGGGCATGACGATCATGCGTGATGCGTCGATGACCTCGGCATCGCCGGCCGAGAGCGTCGGGCCAACTGACACAATGACGCCGTCGCGCACTAAAACATCCGCCGTCGGCATGGTGCCGATCGCGGGATCGACCGTGATCACGGCGCCGCCCTTGATCAGATAGCTGCCGCGCTGCATTCGGTTCGCTTCAGTCGACATGAACAAATCCTTTGCGGCGAATTTCCTTACGCCCTTCCGGTTTAGGTCAAGTAGTCGATCGGCGCAAAATCTCCGCCGTGAACGGCGGGGAATCAACGCGCGAGTTGTCCGCCCACCTCCGCCGCCGCGCCGGCGGCGGAGTTCCTTGTGGGGGTTACTTTGGAGGAAGCAGGCTGTTGGTCATCGCCTGACTGACATCGACCTTGCTGGCGATCACGCCATGGTCGCGCATGAACTCCTCTTGCTTGGCCCATACGGCCGGGTCTTGCCAGCCAAGCCCGTGAGCCTGGGTATCGGGGCTCTGCGAGATCCGGGCAATCTCGGCAAAATTCGCCGTAGCTTCCTTTTCATTGATCTCAGGAACGCGCTTTCGCATGTTGTCGATCGCGGCCTTCTGGTTGTTGATCGCCCAATCCAGTCCCTTCACCCATGCCCGCAGGAAACGCTTCGCCAGTTCCGGATTCCTGTTCACCGTGTCTTCCGACGCGACGACGCCAAGCGTGTAGTAGCGAGGCAGCCCGTTCTGATAGAAGGCAAAATATTTATAGGTCGATTGATCGTCGGCGGGCTTGTCCAGTTGGACGTTGAACATTGCCGGTTCCGACCACGTGATCGCGTCGCCCAGGCCATCGATCCGCTTGCTTAGAAGCAACGGCATGGGTGCAAATCCGACGATGACGATATTGACCTTGCTCAGGTCGACGCCGGCGGTGGTCAAACAATATTCCAGCATCGTGCGGTTGTAAGGAATGCCGGTAATGCCGAGAGTCTTGCCCTCGAGCTGCTTGAGCGACGTAACGCCGGTAGTCGTTGGCATCATGATTCCGGCCATACCGTACTGATGGTTGGTCGCGATTGACACGACCGGCAAACCCTTGCTGCGCGCGTTGAGCACTTCCGTGGAATGCGCAGTGGCAAACTGCACGCCGCCGCTAGCCAACAGTTTCAATCCGTCGGCCGGTGTCGCTGGCGATACGAACTCCACCTCGATGCCCTCGGCCTCGAAGAACTTGTGGTCGACCGCCGCGAACACGCCGGCATCCCAGATCAGAGGCACCGTAAGCAGCGCCATCTTGACCTTGTCGGCCGCCTCACTCGCGCCCGCGGTCATGAAAAGTACGGCAAACCACACTGCACAAGCGACAGTCTTTGTGCACAACTTTTCTGCAGACATCCTGTAACTCCTCGGTGTCCGAAAACAGCCCAGTTTGAGCCTGAGCTATCTGGCGTTCCAGGAAAGGCCGGTGTCAATCGGTTTGACTAGCCATTATTCCCGATTTGAATGCCGGTCATTTGATATTTTGCTGGTTGCGCATGATCGCCGCACTCGCCGCTGCTTGCGCAGTTGACGCGCGATTCTGAAACGCGCAGTCTTGATTCATCCACGTTGAAGCGAGACGGTGCGCTTCTTTGAAATCGTGTGAAGGGCGGCAATTTCGGTAAAATGTCGAACGCGCGGCTGCTCATCTCTGGCCTACGCTACGCGTATGTTACGGACAGCGGTGAGGCCGTCGATGCGCTGGCCGAAGTCGACATCGCGCTGCAGCCAAGGGATTTCGTTTCCCTGATCGGCCCGAGCGGTTGCGGAAAGTCGACGCTTTTCAACATCATTGCCGGGTTGCTGCTTCCGGATCAGGGCGAGGTAAAACTTGACGGTGCCGATATCGTTGGGCGGCCGGGAAGTGTCGCCTACATGATGCAGCGCGATTTGCTGCTGCCGTGGCGTACGGTGTTGGAGAACGTGACACTCGCGCCCGAAATCGCCGGCAAGCCGATGGCGCAAGTGCGGGCTGAGGCGCGCTCGCTGCTGCGCCGCTTTGGCCTTGAGGGGTTCGAAAATGCCTATCCGGCGACACTATCGGGCGGCATGCGGCAGCGTGCGGCGCTCCTGCGCACCATCCTGTGCGAGCGGCCGGTCATTCTCCTCGACGAGCCGTTCGGCGCGCTGGATGCGTTGACCCGCGCGGCGATGCACGAATGGCTGCTCGGGATCCAGCGCGAGTTTCAGCGCACGATGATTCTCATCACTCACGATCCTGACGAGGCGGTGTATCTTTCGCATCGTGTATATGTTGCAACTCAACGCCCAATGCGGATCGCGGGCGTCGTCGACATCGATTTGCCGTCGGAGCGGCATCACGATGTTACTCTCACGAGTTCATTCGCAGCGCAAAAGCGGGCTTTGCTGTCGCTGCTCCACGAAGCACCGATCCCGTCGTGACGACGATGACCGCAGTGACCGCCGGCCGTCCAAACAATCCCTGGTCGCGTACCAAGGTCGTGGCGGCGCCGCTCGCACTTGCGGCGGTGATCCTGGTCGCATGGGAAGTGTCGGTGAGAGTTCTGGCCGTGCCGAGCTACGTGCTGCCGGCGCCCAGCCAGATCGCGGCGGAAATCTACCTCGATCGTAAAATCATTTTTTCTCAGCTTGGCGTCACGCTGTTCGAGATCATGTCCGGCTATTTTCTGTCGTGCGTGGTCGGCTTCTGTCTCAGCGTTTTAATCGTCTATTCGGCCGCTTTCAGACGCGGCGTACTCCCGCTCGTCGTGGCGTCGCAGACGATCCCGGTGATCGCGATAGCGCCGCTGCTGGTTATCTGGTTCGGTTATAACTCGATCCCGCGCATTATCATCACGGCGCTGGTGGCGTTCTTTCCGCTGACGATCAGTTTCGTCACTGGACTTCAGGCAATCGAGCCGGCATTTATCAACTTCTTTCGATCGCTCAAGGCCAACGAATTTCAGATCTTCACCAAGCTGCGATTTCCGGCTGCGCTACCCAATATTTTCGGCGGCCTGAAGGTCGCAACCACTTTGGCGGTCATCGGCGCCACTATCGGCGAATGGGTGGGCGCCAGCGCGGGGCTGGGCTATCTCATGGCGCAGGACACGGCACAGCTCAACACGACGCGCGTATTTGCATCGCTCGTCGTCCTGGGTGCGTTCGGCATGGCTTTCTTCGCCGTCGTCGGATTGATCGAGCGGTGGAGCATGCCCTGGGTCTATGGCCGATCGCGGTTGTCGCGTTTGTTGCGTCTGGGGTGACGCATCACGCATGCGCCTCGCTGTCGAGGTGCGCCATCTGCGGGGCGTCGTACCGGTCGCCGACGGTGAGGCTCGGCGGGACGGCGGCGTCGATCCGCGCCAGATCCGCGGCGTCGAGCTTGAGTTCGAGTGCCCCGAGCGTCTCACTAAGTTGCTCGCGGCGGCGGGCGCCCATCACGGGTATGATGTCCGCGCCGCGCGAGAGCACCCAGGCGATTGCAAGTTGCGCCGGGCTGGCGTCTGTTTCACTGCCGATTTGACGCAGCGCCTCGACCAGGCGCAGATTTTTTTCGAGATTGCCTGCCTTGTAACGCGGCATGCGGACGATGCGAAGGTCGCCTTTGGTGTCCGGCGCCGGGGGGCGTCCGCTCAAAAGTCCGCGCGACAGCACGCCGTAGGCGGTGATGCCGATTCCGAGTTGCCGCGTCGTCGGCAGGATCGCGGCCTCGATGCCGCGGCTCATGAGCGAATATTCGATCTGTAAATCGGCGATCGGATGAACGGCGTGCGCCCGCCGGATGGTCTCTACGCCGGCTTCAGAGAGCCCAACGTGGCGAACGTAACCGGCGCGGATCATGTCGGCGATTGCGCCAATGGTGTCCTCGATCGGCACCGCCGGATCGACCCGGGCAGGGCGGTAGACGTCGATGTAATCGGTACCGAGCCGCCGCAGCGTGTAGGCTAGGAAGTTTTTTACTGCCTGCGGCCGACAATCGTTGCCGCCCCACACGCCGCCCGGATCGCGTAGCGCTCCGAATTTCACCGAAATAACCACTTGCGAGCGCGGTACGTTTTCCAGCGCGCGGCGGATCAGCATCTCGTTATGACCCATGCCGTAGAAGTCGCCGGTGTCGATAAATGTAACGCCCGCCTCGACCGCGGCGCGGATCGTTGCGATGCTCTCCGCCTCGTCGGTTGGACCGTAAATCCCGGGCGACATGCCCATGCAGCCGAGCCCGATGGCGGGTACCGCGACCCCGGACGAACCGAGTGTGCGTCTGGGGATGCTTTTGCTGTCGGTCATTGCTGCTTGCTATCCTGTAGTGCCCCGGGGGGTCTCCGTCTTCATTGGCCCAATGAAGCAGGCTGCGCAACCGCGCCGAAGGCGTTAGTCGCGGCGCTTTCGTGGGTGTCCCGCCGCGGTGTTGCTCGGCCGCTGCCCGGCCTCCGCCCGGCCCTTGACGTAATGATGCGCTAGCGACATGGACGCGAGCCCCAAATCCGGCATTGAGTTGGTCGTGGAAGGTATGTGTCGTTGCGATGACAATGCCATTGAAACCTATCCCTCTTGTCGACGTCCGCGACGGCGGGCCACCCCTGCACGCACGGCAAAGCGCCGAACGGGCGCGCGAACTGCGCGACGCCTGTATCGCTTTTTTTCCGCAGGCGGCGCGGCCGTTCGTGCCGGCTCTCGATTGGCTGTCGCATCGCTCACTGACCCGCTCCCGCTCGCCTTACGTTGCCGAGATTGGGCAGATTGCCGCCTCGCTGGGTTTTTCAGGGGTGTGGCTGCTGAACGCCTCGTATCAATGGGGATGCACCGCTCGCGCCGGCGAGGAGGACGGCGTGCCGTGGCTGGCGCGTACGCTCGACTGGCCGTTTCGTGGTCTCGGACACCATACCGAGCTTGCGCACATGCGCGGCAAATGCGGGGATTTCGTCAGCGTCACCTGGCCCGGTTACGTTGGCGTGCTCACCGCCATGGCGCCCGGACGCTTCGGGGCCGCGCTCAACCAGGCGCCGATGAGGCGGCGGACGCGGCATCGCTGGCTGCGTCCCTGCGACTACGCCGCAAATGCGTGGCGCGCTTCGGCGGCAGCCGACTGCATGCCGCCGGACCAGCTTTTGCGCCGGGCTTTCGAAGAGTGCGGGGATTATGCCGCGGCGCGGCGCCTGCTCCAAGAAACGCCGGTCGCGCGTCCAGTGATCTACACGCTGGTCGGCTGCGCAGAAAACGAACGCTGCGTGATCGAGCGGACCGAAACCGGTTTCGTCACCCGCGACGAGGATACCTGCGCGGCCAATGATTGGGTGCCAAGCCGCCCGGGTTGGGAGGGGCGTATCGGCATGCGCCGGTTTTTGGTCGCTTCGTTTGCCGACGCGACGGGCTATAGCCGCGCGCGGCGCGAAACTCTTAAAGAATGGAACGGCTCCGTCTCGGCAAGTGGTTTCGATTGGGTGCGCCCGCCAGTGCTCAATCCTTACACGCGGCTTGCAGTCACCATGGTTCCGGCCGCCGGAATATTGCGTGCCGTAGGTTACGACCTGGCCGGGGCCGAACTGCCCGAGCCGGTGACGCTCGCCAGCGAGGTCGAATTGCTTTCGCAGGCCGCGTAGTGCCAAACTTTAACAAGGAACACAACGCGAGACGCTGCGATGCCGATGATCACCAGCGCTGACGGGACCCGGCTTTACTTCGAAGAGGCCGGCACGGGCACGCCGGTTGTGTTCGTCCATGAATTCGCCGGCGACTACCGCACCTGGGAGCCGCAAATGCGCTACTTCGCGCGTTCGCATCGCTGCGTCACGTTTTCGGCGCGCGGCTATCCGCCATCCGATGTGCCGGACGATCCGGTGCGCTATAGTCAAGAGATCGCACGGGGCGACGTGGTCGCGATCTTGGATGCGCTGGGCATCGCCAAGGCGCATATTGTCGGTCACTCCATGGGCGCCTATACGGCGCTGCATGTCGGCATCCGCAACCGCGATCGCTGCATTTCCGTGACGGCCGCCGGCTGCGGCTGGGGCTCGGTGGCCGACCCGGCCGAGCGCGAGGCGATGCGCAAGGTCGCGGCGGAGAATGCCAAGCTGTTCACGGAAAATAGCATCGCCGAAGCCGCCGCGATCTACGCCGACAACCCGACGCGGCACAGCCACAAATATAAGGATCCGCGGGGTTTTGCGGAATTTGCCCGCATGCTTGGCGAGCATTCGGCGCTCGGTCATGCGCTGACGATGACGATGCTGCAAGCCAAACGCCCGACGCTCTGGGACATGGAAACCGATTTGCGGCGTTTCTCCGTACCGCTTCTTGTCATCGTCGGCGATGAGGACGAAAGCTGCATCGAGGGCAGTCTATTTCTCAAGCGCACGGTGCCCACCGCGGGATTGCTGGTCGTTCCGCGCTCCGGCCACAACATCACCAGCGAGGAGCCGGCGGCGTTCAACGCGGCGCTGGCCGACTTCTTCGCCACCGCCGAGGCCGGCCGCTGGCTCGCGCACCGGCCGCCGGCTTAGGCGTCGCGACGACGGAACCTAGTGGCGTTTTAGAAAGCTTAATGTTTTCTCGTTGAACTCGGCCACGCTTTGGTAGATGGGCGCGTGCGCGCAAGTCTCAAAAACCAAAAGCTCGCTCGCCTTGATTCCGCTCTTCATCGCGTCGGCAAAGCGTGTCGACGTCACCATGTCGTGGCGGCCGAAAGTAATCTGAGTTGGCGCCTTGATGCGGCCGAGTTGCGCCGCAGCGTCGTGCGCGATCACCGCGTTCGATTGCTGGATGAAGGCATCAAAGGGCTGCTTGGGCCGGCTGCGGACAAAAGCCGCAAGCTGATCGATATAATCCGGCTTATCCGCATACAGCTCCGGCGTGAAGCACCAGGGAAAGATGCCCTGGACGACCATTTCAGTGACACTGCCAAGGCCCTTGGCGATGCTCTGCCAGCCTTCCACCACGGTCTTGAGGAACGGGTCGCTTTTCGTCCAGCCGCTATGAAGGGACAACGATTTGACCAGCTCGGGATATTTAGCGGCGACCCACAATCCAGTGGCCGCGCCGAGCGACAGCCCGCTCACATGCGCCCGTTGCACGCCGATCGCCTGCATGAAGGCGGCGACATCGTCGGCGAACAATTCCATCGAATAAGTGCCGGCCGGCTTGTCGGTCTCGCCCGCGCCGCGCGGATCGACGGATATGCAGGTGAAATGTTTGGCGTAATCGGCAACTTGGAAAGCGTAGCAGGCGTTGTCTGCAGCGAGAAAGGGGATGAGGACGAGCGGCTCGCCGGCCCCTTGCTGCTCATAATTCATGGTGATGCCATTCGCCTTGACCTTCGGCATGTGAACCTCCCGGTTTTCCTGGCGTCGCCTTCTTCACAGAGGCGTAACGCGGAAGCCTATAGGTGTCGCGCCGATCGCGTCAAATGCAGTACGCTGGCGACTAACCGCTCGCCGAAGTGACGGGAAAAGCCTGCGCTACGAGGTGCGGTTGGTCGGGAAAATGGCTACACCGGGCGCAATTTTACTTCGCGTCATGAAAAATGATGCCCAGCGTGTGGCGATGGCCGGAGCGGATACGGCTGACGCCGTGACGCAGGTTGACACGGTAGTTGCGCTTCGTCCCCAGGACCGGACGATCGTGGACGGCAAACAGAACCGCATCGCCTTGCTGCAGAGGAACTACCTCGACCCGGCTCTGCATCCGCGGCCGCTGCTCGGTCAGGACGAACTCGCCGCCGGTAAAATCCCGGTTCGGTTCCGACAACAAGATGGCGGCTTGCAGTGGGAAGGCGAGATCACCGTACAAATCCTGATGCAGACAATTATAGTCGCCAGGCCCGTATTGCAGCAGCAATGGGGTTGGGCGCACTTGTCCTGCTTCGTGGCAGATTTTCAGATAATCAGTATGGTCACTTGGATACCGTAGATTCAAACTCATCCTTTCGTTCCACGCATTGGCGAAGACGACTGCGCGCGCATACAGCGCCGTGCGCAGACCGCCGACGAGACCGGGCGGCGGATATTTGAAATAGCGGTACTCGCCCTTGCCGAAACCGTGGCGGGCCATCCGCACGTGGCTGCGGAAATGCTCTTCGCGCGGATAGAGCGCGGCGATTTCCCGGCATTCGCTCGCCGTCAGCAATCTCTCCAAAACAGCGCAGCCGAACGCGTCGAGCGTCGAGCCGATCGTGTCCCAATCGTATTGGCCTACCCGGCATTCCACCGGCTCCGAGCCAAAGGGGGCGACTTTGGCGATAGCGTTCATGCCGGGCTCCTTCGCAAGCACAGCGCGGTTGCGCCGTAATGCAGTATAAATTTCGGTTTCCTGCGTTACGCGGTTCCTAGCGTCGTTGTTGTTTCGGTGGCCACCCGAAACCTGCCCTTCGCCTGCTAAACGCGCCGCAGCGGCATGGAAAAGGCGAGCCACGCGCCGATCCCGGTAAAGGCCGCAATCGTCAGGAAGGCAGCCCGGAAAGCCTCGCCGATCTCCGTTTGTACGATCGCTTGGCGCGCCGGCGGCAGCGCCGCGATGGCGCCCGGCCCCTGGTCGATCATGCTGCCGAACAGGCTTGCGGTTTCACTGTCGGTCGCCGCGAGAAAAGAGAACAGGACGGCAGCGACGGCGGCGGTCCCGAAGGCGGCGCCGACCGAGCGCGAGAATTGCACCATGGCCGCGCCGGCACCCAGCATCCGCGGCCCGGCGACGGCTTGAACGGTGACCTGGACCACCCCCATGACCGTGCCCATGAAACACGTGGTGACGCCGAACACCCACGGCAGCGCCACCAGACTCAGATGTGGCACCGCAAAAGCCAGCACCAAAAAGCTCATCATTGCCGCCAGCAGCCCGTAGGTCGGGAATACAGCGGTCAAGCCCGTTCTCGTCACAAGTTGGCCCGTGACCAACGAACCGATGCCGATCCCGAACATCATTGGCAGCATCAACAGGCCGGTTTCGGCGGGCGACGCGCCGCGAACGGCGCGCAGATAGATCGGCAGGAACGTGATCAGCGAAACGAGCGCCGCTCCGTGGCACGCGGCCAACCCGTCGCTTCGCCAGACCGACGACTCCCTGAACAATGTGGGTGGAATAAGCGGATAGCTGGAGTGCTTCTCCTGCCATACCAGCAGCAACAACGCCGCGGCGCCAAAAGCGAGCAAACCCAGGATCGCCGGCAATGCGCGCGCATCCATGCGCGGGGCCTGTTCCAGGGCCAAAATGACCGGGCTCACGAACAACGTGAACAAGACCAGCCCCGGCGCATCGAATTTGGTGGGCCGTCCGTCGCCCGGCTGTGCCTTGAGCCGCACCACCAATAAAGCCGCGGCGAGGCCGAGCGGGACGTTGACGAGAAAAATCGAGCGCCAGCCAAACGCTTGCGTAAGATAGCCGCCGGCGATCGGTCCGAATGTACTGGAAGCAACCGATACTCCAGCGAGGTAGCCCTGATAACGGCCGCGCTCGCGTGGCGGAATGGTCTCGCCGACGAGCGCCTGCGACAAGCTCATGAGTCCACCGCCACCAAATCCCTGCAGCACGCGCGCCGCCGTCAAGAGCGCTATGGTGGGAGCGAACGCGCAAGCCACGGATCCGGCGACGAACAACGCCAACGCCATGAGGATCATGCGGCGCCGGCCAAACGAGTCGCCGAGGCGTCCATAGACGGGCGCGGCGATGGTGTTGGCGATCAGGTAGGACACTACTATCCAGGAGATCCGCTCAACCTCGCCGAGGTCGGCGGCGATGTTGGGCAGGGCGGTTGCGACGATCGTTTGATCCGCGACCGCGAGAAACATCGGCAGCATGATCGACGGAAAAACCGTCCAGAACAACGATCGCGTCGTCGGCGGCTCGTCGGCCGTCGCGGCAGTGAGTTTTTGGGGCTGGGCGCGGATGGGATCGTCGTTCATTGAAGGACCGACACGAAACAGCTTCCTCCGCTTTTTCCCCGACCGCGGTCTAGTTGATATGGATCAATGCGCGGGTCAACCGCCCGCGTTTGATGCGATCAACGCATACTTTGGCAACAAAGAAAAAAGCGAGCCTAAAGGCTCGACGGCAGGAGAGGATAAAATGTCGCATATCGTGGTGCTTGGCGGTGGCATCGGCGGCGTGTCGTGCGCCTACGAGCTAAAGAACACGGTGCGCAAAGAAGACCGTGTCACGCTCGTATCCAACAAGCCATTCTTCCAATTCACACCATCGAATCCCTGGGTGGCGGTGAAGTGGCGCCAGAAGAACGATATTATCGTGGACCTTGCGGCAGTTCTGCCGCGGCATCGCGTTGGCTTCAGCGCCGCCGGCGCCCGGCGCGTCCATCCGGACGAGAACCGCATCGAGCTCGGTGACGGCTCGTCGATGAATTACGATTACCTGGTCGTCGCTACCGGGCCTGACCTTGCCTTCGACGAGATCGAGGGCTTTGGGCCGGAGCGCAATACAAAATCGATTTGCGACGTCGACCATGCGGCGGCGGCCAATCAGAGCTGGGAGGAATTCTGCAAGAATCCCGGCCCGATCGTCGTCGGCGCCGTTCAGGGCGCTTCCTGCTTCGGCCCCGCCTACGAGTTCGCCATGATCATGGATACGGATCTGCGTCGTCGGCGCATCCGGGACAAGGTGCCGATGACGTTCGTGACCGCCGAACCGTATATCGGCCATCTCGGCGTTGGCGGCGTCGGCGATACCAAGGGCGTGCTCGAATCGGAAATGCGCCAACGCCACATCAAATGGATCGTCAACGCCAAGGTCGACAAGGTCGACGATGGGAAGGTGCATGCGACCGAAGTCGACGATGACGGCAAGCCGAAAAAGACCCACGAGGTGCCGTTCAAGTTCTCGATGATGATTCCGGCATTCCGCGGTATCGCGGCGGTGCGCGGAATCGAAGGCTTGACCAACCCGCGGGGATTCATCGTCGTCGACAAATATCAATGCAATCCTAAATTCCGCAACGTCTTCGGTGTTGGCGTGTGCATCGCCATTCCGCCGCACGAGCCGACCGCTGTTCCGTGCGGGGTGCCCAAGACGGGATACATGATAGAATCAATGGTGATGGCATCGGCGCTCAATATCGGCCAGCTTGTGCGTGGCCAGGCGATGACGCACGAAGCCACGTGGAATGCGATCTGCCTCGCCGATTTCGGCGATTCCGGCGTGGCTTTCGTTGCCATGCCGCAAAATCCGCCACGCAACGTCAATTGGGCGTCAAGCGGCCGTTGGGTCCATGTCGCCAAGGTCGCGTTCGAGAAGTATTTCCTGCACAAGGTTCGGGCCGGCACGACGGAGCCGTATTACGAAAAGCTCGTCATGAGGATTCTCGATATCGGCAAGATCAAAATGCCGGCGGCATAGGTTCAACTGGCCGGCATTAAACGACGGCCACGCGAGATTTTCTACGCGCCAAGATGCTGCCCGATCCAGGAGCGGAGCGCGCCCGCCGGCATGGCGCCGCTGTGGCGCGCCAGTTCCCGTCCGCCGCGCAGGAGGATCATCGTCGGTATCGCCTGGATCTGATAGCGGGCTGCGAGGTTCGGCTCTGCCTCGGTATCGACCTTGCCGAAACGCAGGCGCGGTTCGAATTCTTTCGCTGCGCCTTCGAACACCGGAGCCATGGCGCGGCATGGCCCGCACCAGGCGGCCCAAAAATCGACGAGCAGTGGCAAATCGGCCGCGCCGGCGTGGCGATCGAAATGCGCCGCATCGAGGCTGATCGGATGGCCTGGAAACAGTGCCTGGTGGCACTTGCCGCATTTGCCGCCTTCGCCACGCCGCTCGGACGGAACCCGATTGAGCGTGTGGCAATGCGGACAGGGAATAGTGATGGAATTTGCCATTGTCGTTCTCATCGAATCGCGAGCCGAGGAAACGAGAGCCATGCCGGAAGGCCGGTGCGCGCCACCATGTAGGCGGCGACCGCAAAGACCACTCCCGCAAAAATATAGGTAAGCGTCCCCCGGTTCTTTGCCAGACGCATTGCTGCGCGCATGCCGAAAATGCCGCCGATCAGTCCACCGGCGATGAAGAGGCCGGCGATCTTCCAGTCGACCAGGCCGGAGATAGAATAGTTCACCGCCGTCGTCAGACCGAAAATGCCGACCGACAACAGCGACGAACCGACGGCGTTGAGGATAGGCATGCCGCTGCCGAGCATGATGCCGGGTACGATCAGGAAGCCGCCGCCGATGCCGAAAAATCCCGAAAACGCTCCGACGATGAACCCGATCACGACAAGGCGAACGGCGATGCCGGGTGTTATGTGAACACCTGGATCACCCGTCGCGGCGCGCGGCCGCAACATCGCTACGCCGACCGCGAACATCGCCAGCGCGAATAAGAACAGAAGGCTTTGGCCGTCAACGAGCTTGCCGAGCGACGAACCAATCACGGCTCCGGCAATGCCTGCGACCGCGAAGGTAGCGGCGCAGGGCCATTTGACGTTGCCGGCGCGCCAATGGCCGACAAGATTGCCGAAGGCATTGACGGACACGGATAGGGCGCTGGTGCCAATGGCGATATGAGCGTCGCCGATGCCGACAACATAGAGCAGCAGCGGTACGGCCAAGATTGAACCGCCGCCGCCGATCAGTCCCAGAGAAAACCCGACCGCGCTGCCTGACAGCACGGCCAGCACATCTTGGCCCCAAGACAAGCCCATGGTCGTTGCATAATACGCCTGTTTAGAACAGCCAGAAACGCTTGCGGGTGTTTTCGCCAGGCTCGGCGCGTTTCGATCGGGTCGGGAATCCGGCCGCCTTCCAGGCCGAGATGCCCCCTGTAAGGTGATAGGCGTCGCGGAAGCCCTTCGACGTCAGAAGCCGCGCGTTGGAGCCGGTGCGTCCGCCGCTTTGGCAATGGAAAACCGCGGTCTTGTCGCGAAGTCCGCTAAGATCCTCGACTTGGAACCGCGACAGCGGCACCAGCCGCGCGCCTTCGATATGTTCGCGTGCATGTTCGTGCGCCTCGCGCACGTCGATGAGGACGGTGTTGCCTTCATCGAGGCGCTTCTTCAGCGAAACCGGATCGATTGATTTGATCTGCATGTGAATGTCTCCCGTTCTAGTGTGACGCCCGCCGCGAACGCGGCCGGCAATAGATCCCGGCCAGCGTCCTCATGACGCTGGCCGCGGCATCGCTCGAAAGCCGGTAGTAGATGGTCTGTGCGTCCCGCCGCGTGGCTACGATGCCGGCGCCGCGAAGCTTCGCGAGATGCTGCGAAAGCGCCGATTGCGTGAGCCCGACGGCCTGAACCAGCGTGCCGACCGAGAGTTCGCCCTCGATCAGCTGGCAAAGGATCATCAGCCGGCTTTCATTGGCCAGCGCGGCGAGGAGGCCAGCCGCCTCGCCGGCCTTGGTCGACAAATCCCTTGCTTCGTTGAGCCGCACGGAAATCGCTCCTCCATCAGCCGAGCAGCGCTTCGGCGTTCTTGAACTTCACCGGGATGGTGAGGTAGCGCACGCCATTGGTATGCGCGGGGGGAAACTTCCCCGCGCGCATATTGACCTGGATCGACGGCAGCAGGAGTCGCGGGGCGGCGAGCGTAGCATCCCGCGCGTTACGCATCGTAACAAAAGCGTCTTCGCTTACGCCATCCTTGACGTGCACGTTCTTGTCGCGCTCTTCCTGAACCGTGGTCTCCCACGCATAGACGTCGCGGCCTTTCGCCTTGTAGTCGTGGCACATGAACAGCCGCGTGTCCGGCGGCAATGCCAACAATTTGCGGATCGACCGATAGAGCCTGTGTGCATCGCCGCCCGGGAAGTCGGCGCGCGCGGTGCCGTAATCCGGCATGAATAAGGTATCGCCGACAAAGGCAGCATCCCCGATCTTGTAGGTAATATCCGCCGGCGTGTGGCCTGGGGTGTAGATCACCTCGGCGTCGAGTTCGCCGATCTTGAAGTGTTCGCCGTCCTTGAACAAATGATCGAAATCGCTGCCGTCGGTCTTGAGATCATCGGCATCGAAAACCGGACGAAAAATGCGCTGAACGTCCTTGATGTGCTCGCCAATGCCAATCTTCGCGCCGGTCTTCGCCTTGATGTAGGGCGAGCCCGACAGATGGTCGGCGTGCGCGTGGGTCTCCAGCGTCCATTCGATCGCGTAGCCCTGTTCGTCGGCGGCGCGCAGCAGCGCGTCGACCGAGCGGGTGTCGACCTGGCTGCCGGCTTGATCGTAGTCGAGCACCGGATCAATCACCGCCGCCCTCCTGGTAGCAGGGTCGGCGACGATGTAGCTGACGGTATTGGTCGGTTCGTCGAAGAAAGCGCGGATAACAGGTTGGCGAGGCATGACGCCCTCCTTTATGTTTCAGGTCCTATATATTAGTATATGCTAATTTAGCAATGGCTAAAGCACATAGGCGGCAAGAAAAAAGCCGGCCGCGAGAAAAGCGGCCGGCTTCACATTTTCCCACTTCGCCGCCGGCGTCTCTACAGCCTGCGGAGAGCGTTTCTTCGAGTTTACGTCAACCGACGAAACCGACGCGTTCCTGTTCGCGTGCTTCAACTTCGGTCTTGGGCTGTGCCGGCAGTTGCAGCACGGTTGCCGCCTGGCCTTCACAGAGCAGCGTCAGCAATACGGTGCGCCCATCGGGAAATTCGAGCGCGTCGTGATGCGCGGCCAACTTCTCCTTATTGACCTGACGGAAGATGGCGGTCTGGTGGCTAATCGTCTTTGTCTTCCAACCGAGCAGGCCGGCAGGCAGGCACGCCACCGGGCCGGCAAATGCCAGCTCCGTGCCCGGCAACAAACACACCGCCAAACCGACATCGTCGGCGGCGGAGAATCCCCGCGTTCCAGTGCCGAAATCACGCGTTACAAGCTTGTCGCCGACTTGCGCGGGTCGCGATCGCACACTTTGGAGGCTAAAGTCACACATTGGCAACTCCTTTCCCCCGGCATCGTCGTCCGGGGCTTTCATGACCCCCCAGAACCCAGCGGTATCGAACCTAAGCAAGAATAATGCCGATGCACGATGGATTTTTGATGGCGGAAGCGCGTCGCATTTCCGCTTTGGTGGCTTTTCGCTTTGATTGATTTCACACCGGTTTCCCGCTGCCTCAACGCCGCTGCGTTGCCAACGCGTCGCGCGGCGAAACGTTCGCCACGGTCGCAATTTTCTTCGGCTTGCTGAAGGCGAGGGCGGCGGCCAACTGGCAAAATGTCAGTGTCCTACAGCGGCTTGGCCGCTGGCCGGTCCAACGCGCCGGATCAACAAGAGTACGATCGGCACAAGCACGGCGGCGAATACCGCCCAACTGTAGAAGATATCGATATAGCCGAGCAACGCCGCCTGATCGCTGACAACTTGGCCGATGTAACCGAGGGCGCGCCGTTGCGCGCTTGCGGGCGATCCAAATTGAGTGAAGTATTGCGTCAAATTGTGCAGCGTCGATTGAAACGCCGGCGAGGACTGCGTCAAATTCTCCACCAGCCGTGCCTGGTGAAACTGCGCCCGCTGCACCAATTCGGTGTTGGCGAGCGATACGCCGATGCTGCCCCCGAGATTGCGGGCGACATTGATCAGCGCCGAACCTTCGGCGGTTTTTTGCTGCGGCAGGCCCGTATAGGCGACGGAATTGATCGGGATGAACATGAACGGCATCCCGACCGTCTGAAAGACACGCACCATCGCGAAGTAGCTAAAGCTCGCATCGGGCACAAGCGAGGTCGAATACCACATGGCCATCGCGATGATCGTAAAACCGGTGGCGATCAAATATTTCGGCTGCACCCGGCCAGCCACCTGTCCGATAATGGGCATCATGATCAGCATCGCGATGCCGCCGGGCATCATCGCGAGGCCCGACAGCATCGCCGTGTAGGGAAAATTCGTCTGCATGAGCTGCGGTGTGATCTGGTTCGAGCCGAACAGCAGGGCGCCGACGGCAAGCATCACAATGAATGCCATCCCAAACTGGCGCCGGCCGAGCAGCCGTATGTCCACGATCGGATCGTCTCGGGTGAGTTCCCACGGGATGAAGAATATCAGCGAGCAGAGCGAAATCGTCGCGAAGACGACGATTGTCGTGGAGTGAAACCAGTCCTCGATCTGGCCGCGGTCGAGCACGAATTCGAGGCTGCCGAACATCAAAGCGACCAGCGCGAACCCGACCCAATCGATCCTGAGCCCGCCGGCAAGGCGCTCTTCACGCTCGCGCTCGAGTACGTCCGGCTCCACGACAAGCCACTGAACGAGCACCAGCGAGAGCAGGCCGAAAGGTACGTTGATGAAGAAAATCCAGTGCCATGAATAATTATCCGTGATCCAGCCGCCGATGGTTGGACCGACTGTCGGCGCCACGATGACCGCAATGCCGTAAATCGCGAAAGCCTGCGGCCGCTGTCGTACCGAGAACGTATCGGCAAGCATCGCCTGCTCGCTCGTGGGCATGCCGCCGCCGCCAAGTCCCTGCAGGATCCGAAACACGATCAGTGCAGTGAGGCTAGAAGCAAGCCCGCACAACAGCGACGCAACCGTAAATACGGCGACGCAAATCATGTAGAAGCGCTTGCGGCCGATCACGTTCGACAGCCAGCCGCTGATCGGCAGAATGACCGCGTTGGCGATGAGATAGGTCGTGACGATCCAGGTGCTTTCGTCGACGCTGACGGCGAGACTGCCGGCGATATATCGCAGCGAAACATTGGCGATGGCGGTGTCGAGAACCACCATGAAGGTGGCAATCGAAATGACGATGGCGATGAGCCAGGGACTGCGATCACCCGCCGCCGAGCGGCTTTGAGGTCCGGTATAGACGCGCTGGTCGCTCATCTCGTTCGCACGGTCGCCACGACGGACATGCCGGGACCGAGCAAAACGTCGGGCGGTTCGTCGAACACAATCTTGACCGGAACGCGCTGGACGATCTTGACGAAATTTCCGGTGGCGTTCTCTGCTGGCAGCAGGCTGAACGCGGTGCCGCTGCCGGCCTGGACGCTCTCGACCCGTCCCTTGAACTTGCGGTAGGGATAGGTGTCGATCCTGATATCGACGGAATCGCCGGGCCGCACCGTCAACAGTTGCGTTTCCTTGAAATTTGCCGTGACCCAAACGTCCTTGGGCACGAACATCATCAGCGTCTGGCCTACCGCGGCATAGTTGCCCTTGGCGGCCGTCAATCTTGAAACCCGGCCCGCAACCGGCGCGGTAATCAGCGTGCGTGATAAATTGGCTTCGGCCTGCTCCTTCGCGGCGCGCGCCTGCCCCAACTGCGCTTCCGCGATCTCGCGTTGCGCTTTCAGAACCGGAAGCTGCTTTTCCGTTGCGATGGCGTTGGCCTGTGCGCCGGCGTAGGCCGCCTGGGCTTGCAGGAGACCGGAGGCATATTGCTGGGCCTGCTCGTTAGTGCCCGCGCCTTTTGCGAGCAGGCCGGTGTAGCGCTGTTCCTGCTGCTGCGCGAAGGCTAAAGCCGCCTGCGCCTGTGCGGTTTGCTTGTCCGCCTGGTCGATACGGGCTTGCTGCGCCGCGACCTGAGCGTCGACATTGGCCACATTGGCCCTGGCCTGATCAACTTGCGCCGCAGCCTGATCGACCAGTGCCTTGTAGTCGCGGTCGTCGAGCCGCACCAACACGGCGCCGGGCTCTACCAGCTGATTGTCCGTCACCGGCACGTCAACGATGGCGGCGCCGACCTGCGCACTGATCGACACCGTGCGGGCATCGATAAACGCATCGTCCGTCGTTTCATAGCCACTCGTATTGATCCAATAGATCATGCTCGCGACGATGCTGAATACGATCAGCGCGGTGATGGTCAGGATCGTTCGGCGCCGCCGGCGCATCCGATCGATCCATGATTGAGGTTTGCGCGCCTCGCCCATCGCCGGTCGCGTGTCACGGCCCGGAGTGGTTTCCAGGCGACGTTCGTTGTCGGTGCGCTGATCCATGAGCGGGATTAACGTCCGGGCGCGCCAAGGGGGTTTCCTCGCCCTTTTCGGGCGGCGCGTTCATCGCTTTCGATTCGGTGTTTACCCGGTAAAGTTAGCGGAAACCAGTCAGGAAGGCGGGGGTGAGGGATGCAGATCTGCCCTGAGCTTCTGGCAAAACTCGTCCAGCTCGGCCGGATTGATGTCGCTGACCGCCCAGAAGTCGAGGCCAGCCTCGGTCCAGTATCGGACGTTAAACCCACGCCGCGTTTCGCTCACGATCTCCCTATGCTCGGCGCCGAGCCGGCGCGCGACGAAAAGATTGATCACGTGGTTGCGGCGCCGGTATACGATCGCCGCCGCAGTTTCGCCGTCGATGTCGTCGAGACGGCCACCGATCAGCGTAAAGCCCTGCGCCGTGAGGTCGACCACCGGCGGCGCCACGTCGAGCTTGCCGTTGAACCACGGCTTGACGTTGTGCTGGTCGCTCGTCTCGACATCGGTAAGGTGGCCCGGCTGCAGCGAGCGCAAATGCGCCGTTACCACTTCGCCGGCTATTCTTTGTTCCTGATCATTGTGAAACACACCAATGACAAGGCTCGCTGCGATCGCGCCGGAGAGCACTGTCCCCAATGCAAAACCGCCGGCGAAGAAGCGGCGCCAAGGATTATATCGCGGCGCAGCCACGTCGGGTGCGCGGCCGATCGATGCCGCCGGCAATGCCGCTTCAATTCGGTCGCGCAGGTAGAGCGGCGCCGATTGCTTCAAGTTTGCTTCGACCATTTCCTGGCGCATCGCGCGGAATGCCGCGAACTTGGCGGCGCAGTCCGGACATCCGGCAACGTGCGCTTCGACGTCGCTGGCATGGCCGGCGTCGAGTTCGCCGTCGATCAGCGCGTGGATCAGTATTTCAGCTTCGGAGCAATTCATGACGCGGCGCCTTCTTCGACGTTCCATGCCGCGCGCAGCATGGTGCGCGCCCTGGCCAGCCGCGACATCACCGTTCCCACCGGAACGCCGGCGACTTCGGCGATATCGCGATACGAGAGATTGTTGATGTCACGCAGCACAATGGCTTCCCGGAATGCTGCCGGCAGTGCGGCGACGAGCCGGCGGATGGTTTCGCCGTCCCGATGGCGAAGCAATTCCGCCTCGGGCGAACGCTGCGGCTCCTGCCACAGCGGCGGCGCGTCGGCGGCTTGATCGTCGCCGGTCTGTTCGGACGGCGCCGGCTGCGTCGCGCGCCGCGCGAACTCGGCATTGCAGACATTTCTCAGGATCGCCAGCAGCCATGGCTTTACGGCCGGACCGCGATAGCTGTCGAAATGACGCAGCGCGCGCAGATAGCATTCCTGGACCGCATCGTCGGCATCGGCGGCGTTGCGCATTAGATAGCGGGCGAGCGTGTATACATCGTCGAGATGCGGCAAAGTCGCCTCGCGAAACCGCCGGGCTCTGTCGGCCTCGCCGTCAACTGACATGGTCTTGCGCCCGGTCTCGTGCTCGGCCATCCACAATCCCGCCAACGCCGGTTGCCGCGTACGATCGAGCATTAGTGCGTGGCGCTGTTGCCTGCTTCAGCTTCTACCACGACCGTGCCGGTCATGTGTGGATGAAGGGAGCAGAAATATTCGTAGGTGCCGGGGGTGGCGAAGGTAAACGAATAGGCATCGTCGGTGTCCAACGTCTTTGATTTGAACTGCTTGTTCACCGTTGCGATCGCATGCGGAATGTCGTCCTTGTTGGTCCAGGTGACCGTGGTGCCGGCCTTTATCGTGAGCCGTTGCGGATTGAAGGTGAAATTGTCGATCGCCACGGCGCTGGGCGCATTCTGCGCTTGGACCGGTTGAACGATGAACGCGAGCGGCGGTGCAACGGCGGCGCCAAGCGCCGCCGCGATGATCAAGCTGCGGAAACCGTTTTGCATGGCTGTCCCTTCGCTCAGCCTTGGAGCGGGGTATCGATGATCGCGAGCCGCTCCTTGCCTTGCTGGAAGTTGATGGTTGCAGTGCCGAGGAGAGTACGCAGTTTGTCGTCGGCGACTTTCATCGGTCCGGGCGAGGGCGCGGTCCCCGGCGAGGGTTGCGGAAATGCGGTCGATCGGGCGGTGTGGAAGGTGACGTTGCCTTCGACTTTCTGCATGACCTGATGGATGTGGCCGTTGAGGACCGTCACCGAGCCAAAGCCTTTGAGCAACTCGAGAGCGCGACCGCCATCTTCGGTGCCCCAACCCCATTCGGGATACACGGTCCAGAGCGGGATGTGAGCGAAGACCACGATCGGCGTCGAGGCCGAGCGGCCCTTCACGTCCGCCGCCAGCCATTCGAGCTGATCGCTGCCGAGATTGCCGAGGCCGCCGGCCTTAAGGTCGACGACGTTGACGAGGCCGATGAAATGCACGCCATTCGCGTCGAAGCTGTACCAGCCGGCGCCCTTGGTGCCGCGGCCATAACGTTCGAGATAGAGCTTTCGTTCTTCGTCGAGGAAGTCGTGCTCGCCAGGCACGTAGTGCACATCGAGCCGGGTCTGCGAAATGATGCGATCCGCGTTGTCGAACTCCGTCACCTTCGACAAATGACTGATATCGCCGGTGTGGATCATGAAGGCCGGCTTGACCGGCATCGCCGTGATCCTCGCGACCGCTTCTTCGAGCGTCCCGATCGCGTTCGGATTTGCCGGCTTATCAAAGCCGACGTGGCTATCGCTGATCTGCAGGAACGTCAGACCGCGTGCTTCCTCTGCCACGGCCTCGCCGATCAGGCCGACGGTGCGCGGGATGCCGCCGGAAACCGTCCACAGCAGACCGGTGCCGGCCCAAGTCATGCACTCGAGCACCTTCCGCCGGTTCAACCCATCATCGCGGTCGAATTCACGCATTGGAGTCTCTCCTTCAGGGGCAGCCAAATTGGCCTCCGATGGCCTAGATCGGGCGGGGTGGCGATTTATTCCCGGGGGCTGAAAATTTTTTTGCCGGGCGCCGGTGCAAGCCTGCAGGCGGTGCGCGAGGGCTCCCGCCTGCGAGGGACTTTTGGCGGGCTTCCGCCCGTGTCGATCGCGCCACTGACCGTGGGCTAACCACCGTTGTCGCCGTGAAAATCCGGGTCTTCCTGCGGTAACGTGAAGGGGCTGTGGCTTGCCGGGGCCGCCTTAGGCGGCTGGCCGTAAGTTCGACGGCTCACCGAAGTGGGATCCTGCGCGGCATTGTAGGTCTTGTACTTGGTCGCGTGTTGTTTGAGGGCAATTGTAGCGGCTGCAGTCTGTTCGCCCCCTTCCTGAGCGAGCGCCAAAGATGTCGCTGACAGCGAAAGCGCGACGGTCATCGCGGCGATAGCAGCGGCGTTGCATTTGATGTTCAACATTTAAGTCTTCCTTCATTATGTTGGCGGCACTGAGCCGCCCCGCAGCCGCTGTTTGTTTGTTGGCTGCGTCGAAGGACAAGACCGGGCGATCCGGCGATTTATTCCGGAATGCTGAAATTATTTTTTTGGCGGCGGAAGACTCAACGCGCAAATCCAGCCGGACTGCCTCGGCCGGTCGCCATCGGCTTCGTCGAGGGGGGTCGCTTGACCGGCGGCTCGCCGCTCGGATGCGCCCGCATTTCGCAAAAGTCCGCGACTGCGGCAGTGACGGCGTTGGCGGTGAGCGTTCGGCGATCGTCGGTTGCCAATTCCAGCTCTTCTTTACGGTTAACGATGGAACCCGCTTCCAGTAGCACCGCCGGCATTGAAGTATGCCGCAACACCAGCAGTTGATCGTACCGGTACACGCCGGCGTCGGCATCGAGAAGCTGGTGGCGATAGCGGCCCATCAACGGCAGCGTGTAATGCGGCGTGTAGCGCAGGCCACGCGCCTGCAGATTTTTTCCCAGCAGATGGCCGAACGCCAGACTGCCGCTGCGTTCGGCGTTTTCGTTGGAAACAAAAATGGCGTAGCCGGTGAAACGATCGCTGAAATGGTTCTCTTGCCCTTCGTATTGCCAGGTCTCGAGCATTTGGTCTGGCACAGAGTCGTGATGAACGGCGATGAAAAGATCGGCGTGCATGCTGTTGGCGCGCCGGGCGCGCTCCATCAATCCGCGCCATGGCGCCGCGGCTGTGACCAGCAACACGGTGTTGTCGAACCCGGCGTCGACCAGCGATTGCTTGATCGCTTCGGCAAGTTTCAAATTGAACGCGTATTCGGTGACGCCGCGGGCGCTGAGAGCGCCGGGTACGCCGACGGTGTGGCCGACGTCCACGACAATGCGGAAGGATGGGCGCTTGCAGGCCGTCGGCTTGGTCGCGTCGCCGGCAGCTTGACCGGCGCTTTCCTCGCTTCGTGCCGCGGGCCCGGCGGCCGTAACGCCAATAAGGAGGTTGATGACAAGCCAGGCCGCGCCGACGTGCCGGTATTTGTTCATGACGGGCTTATGATCCACAATCAACGCCCATAGCGAGCTTTGTTATCGTTGTCCACGTTTCGCCGCCGCCGCCACGGGCCGTGGTAGCGGCGGCGCGGTCGGTGGCGCACACTTGTGCGCGGGGCGCTCCTGTCGTACCAAACAGCCGAGCGGAGTATGATCGCGTGACGTCTTTCTCCTTGCGCAATGTCTTGATCGTTTGCGGCTTGCTTTTCGCGCTGGCGCTCGGCTTCCTGATCCTGGCCGACAGCCGTCAAGCAGCGGCGGTGGTGAATGTATTCTGGTCGCAGCCGCTTGTCTCCAAGCTCGCCTGGGCGGTGATCGTCCTTGTGCCGCTTTTCCTTGTTCCGACGGCCGTCTGGCTGGGCGAGACGATGGTGCGGCAACGCCAGGCGGCACGGGCGCTCGAGTTGCGGCTTGACGGTGTGCGGCAAGGGGTAAACGCGCTGGTGAAGCCGCAGGGCGAGGCCGAAGCGGCGATAGGACACCTTACCCGCACCGATCCGGAAGACACTATCGGCACCATAAAGCAGCGGCTCAGCGAGGCCGAGCGCTTCACGCAAATTCAGGATGGCCGCAACGAGATCGGCGACCTGGCGGCCCGCGTTGAGGAAATCCGCACCCAGCAAAAGGCGTTGCAGGATCGGCTCGCGCCGGTGCTGGAGAAAAGACGAGTGATCGAGCGGCATTTTGACGACCTCGACAGCCGGCAAAGCGATATCGAACGGGCGCTCGCCGACGTTGTCAGCGGGGACGATGCCGTCGCGCTCGATATCAATCTGAAGAAGATGATGGATTTCGTCAGGCAGGGCCACGAGCGCTGCGACGACATCGAGCGCGCGTCGCAATCGATCGCTGGCTTGCAGGAGGATTACGGCACGTTGAAAACAAGGCTGGCGCCCTTTGCCGCCTCGCGTGATGGCATTGTCAGCCGCGTCAAGGAGTTAAGCGCGGCGCGCGACCAGCTTGCCCAGGAGATCGGTTCTCTGGAGCAGACGCCACAAGGCCTGCTCACGGCGCGCGTGCAAAAATTTACCGACGAAAAGAAGGCGCTGGACGATCGCCTTTCTTCGCTCGATGCGGAATTCGCCAAGCTGACGACGCTGCGTCACGACTTGACCGCGCTGTTCGAGCGCTTCGACCGGACGCTCAACATACTCGGAGGCGCGCCGCAGGCGGAAGGCGCGGCCGACATCGATACCCGCGTTGAGGAACTCGCAACCTTCATTGAGGGAACTCAGTCCCATCTCGACGAGATCGAGCGCCGGGCCGCCGCGTTCACCCAGTTGAAGACCAGGCTGGGCGAGTTACAGTCCAGGCTCGCGCCGCTCGAAGCCGAGAATGGCGGCGTTGCGAACCTTGTCGACGATCTCCGGCAGATGCGTGATCGGCTCTTCGCCAAGATCAGGCATATCGAGGAAGACGACGAAGGCGGCCTCGCCGAGCGGGTGAAGAAGTTCAGCGAGACCAAACGGGATCTCGAGGACCGCGTTGCCGGTATTACTGAGCAATTTTCCAAGCTGGCGGCCATCCGCAAGGATATTGCTGGCTTGTTCGACAAGCTCAGCGGTGCGGTGAACGCCTCAGCAAACTAGATCGGTGAACTGACATGACCGTTCGTGAACCGTTACTGACCACAGTTACCATCGACGATCTACGTCCGACCCAGATCACAGTCGGCATGCGCGAAGTGCTCGCCAAGCGTAAGCGCTGGCGCGAGACCTCCGGGAAGAAGGGCGGCAAGTTCCTCGGCAAGCACATGATCCCGGTGATCCTCGGTCCCAAACACCGGAATTACGTTGTCGATCACCATCACCTCGCGCGCGCTTTGCACGATGAGGGCGTGAAGGACATCGCTGTGACGGTGATCGCCAACCTGAGTGCGCTGGATGCCGATGCATTTTGGACGGTCATGGACAACCGCAACTGGATGCACCCCTTCGACCAAGAAGGCCGCCGCTGCCACTACCGCGACATTCCAAAGTCGATCACCGGGCTCGTTGACGATCCTTTCCGCTCGCTCGCGGGCGAGCTCCGGCGTGCCGGCGGCTATGCCAAGGATACGACGCCGTTCAGCGAGTTCATCTGGGCGGATTTTCTGCGCCGGCGCCTGAAGCGCAAAGCGGTGCAGCAAGACTTCGATCACGCGCTCGAGGAAGCGCTGTCCTTGGCCAAAAGCACCGAAGCCGGTTACCTGCCCGGATGGTGCGGTCCTGTGCCCGAGGAATGATCCCCAGCCGCATGGCCTAAATGCGAGCGATTGCCATCGGCAGCCGGGTCGCAGTCCGTCGGAACAAGGACTTTCTCGCCGGAGCCTCTCTATGAGAGAGATTATGCTCCTGCATGATCGCTATTTGGTAGAATAATCTTCTTCTTCTGGCGCTTGTCTGCCTCTATATAGAAAGTCATTCCCCTCTCGGCGCCGGGCAGCCGCTCAGAGCCGGTCGAGGGTCCAGAGGAAGCAATGACTTCACCACTTGAGCAAAAGAAACTCAAAATCACCGGCCCTGTCGTGGTGACCGCCAATCGCGTTGATGACGGTGCGGTGGTGTATCGCCGCGCCGACGGTGGTTGGACCACCGATCTTCGCGCCGCCGCCGTGACGACCGACGCTTCAACAGCGCGTGAGTTGATACAGGCCGCGGCCGCCGACGGCCGCCGCGCGGTCGATCCTTATGCCGCCCCGGTCAAACTGACCGGCGACGGAGAAGTACGACCGGGGAATCTTCGCGAACTCATCCGGTTGAGCGGCCCAACAATTGATTTACCGCTGACATTTGGGGCTTAGGGCGTCTCTGCCCAACTCGATGGCCCTGCGTCTCCGCCGAAATAGAAGCTGCGCGCATGTACCTCTATGACGACCTCGATCGGACGCTGGTGACCGAGCGGGTCGCGGAATTCCGCGATCAGGTCGCCCGCCGGCTATCCGGCGAATTGACCGAGGAAGAATTCAAGCCTCTGCGGCTCATGAATGGCGTCTATCTGCAACTCCACGCCTACATGCTGCGGACGGCCATTCCCTACGGCACGCTCTCGTCGACCCAACTGCGGAAGCTGGCGCACGTCGCGCGCCGCTATGATCGCGGCTACGGGCACTTTACCACCCGCCAGAACATTCAGTACCACTGGATCAAGCTCGAGGAATTGCCCGACGCCATGGCCGATCTTGCGGCCGTCGGCATGCACGGCATGCAGACCAGCGGTAATTGCGTGCGCAATATAACGACCGACCAATGGGCCGGCGTCGCGCCCGACGAAATCGAGGATCCGCGGGTCTGGGCCGAACTCGTTCGCCAGCATGTGACGTTGCATCCGGAGTTTTCGTTCCTGCCGCGCAAGTTCAAGATCGCAGTCGGCGCATCGAGCCACGACCGCGCGGCATTGGCGGTGCACGACTTGGCGCTGCGGTTGCATCGCAACGGCGCCGGCGAGACCGGATTCGAGGTGATGGTCGGCGGCGGACTGGGCCGCACGCCTTTCCTCGCCAAGACGATCAAGCCGTTCCTCAACAAGCGCGACGTGCTGAGCTATGTCGAGGCGATCCTGCGCACCTACAACGAGTTCGGCCGCCGGGACAACATCTACAAAGCGCGCATCAAGATACTGGTTCACGAGCTCGGCGCCGAAGCTTTCGCCAAGGAAGTCGAGGCGGAGTGGCAAAGCATCAAGGATAGCGCTTTGGCCCTCGACCCCGCCGCGTTCGCGGAGATCCGCCGCCGCTTTGTCTATCCGGCTTACGAAGGGCTTGACGACGACCCGCCGGAGCTTGCCGAAGCGCGACGCGCCGAACACGATTTCGATGCCTGGATGGGCAATTCTGTCACCAATCACAGAGCCGCGGGCTATGCCATCGTCACGCTGTCGCTCAAGCCGGAAGGCGGCACGCCTGGCGACGCCACCGCCGAGCAGATGGATGCGATTGCCAATCTCGCCGACCGTTACTCGTTCGGCGAGATACGCGTCGGCCATGAGCAGAATCTCGTTTTGCCGCATGTCGCGCAGCGCGACCTGCCGGCGCTATGGCGCGCGCTCGACGCGGTCGGCGTCGCGACGCCGAATGTCGGCCTGGTCTCCGATATCATCTCCTGCCCCGGCCTCGACTATTGCAACCTTGCAAATGCCCGATCGATCCCGATCGCGCAGGAGATCACGCGGCGTTTCCGCGACCACGACCTCGCGCGCGACCTCGGCCGGCTGCACATCAACATTTCCGGCTGCATCAACGCCTGCGGCCATCACCATGTCGGCCATATCGGCATTCTCGGCGTCGAGAAAAATGGTGAGGAATTTTATCAGATCACACTCGGCGGCAAGGCTGACGAAAACGCCAGGCTTGGCGTGTTGCTCGGCCCCGCGGTGCCCTATGCGCAAGTGGCCGATGTCGTTGAGGATATTGCCGCGGCCTATGTCGAGCTGCGCGATCGGCCGGACGAGTTGTTCATCGATACCGTCAAGCGAACCGGCGTTGAGCCATTCAGGGAGCGCGTCTATGCCACTCGTTAAATCCGGCCATATCGTCGAAGATCCTTTTGTGCGGGTACTCGATGACGCGCCGATCCCGGATGGGGTACCGGTCGTTGTCCCGGGCGCGCGCTTTATTGCCGATGCGCGCGACCTCGTTCAGCGCGACGCTCCGATTGGTGTTCTCTGGCCCAACGATCGCAAGGTCGCGGAACTTGCGCCATGGCTCGATCACATTCCGCTGGTGGCGCTCGTGTTCCCGAAGTTCCGCGACGGCCGCGCCTACAGCCAGGCGCGCCTGTTGCGCGAACGCTTCGGCTATCGCCGCGAGCTGCGCGCCACCGGCGACGTCTTGCGCGATCAGTTTCAGTTTCTGCTGCGCGCCGGCTTTGATTCCTTCGAGGTGAAAAAGCCGGCCGACGCCCAGGCGTTCAAGGAAGCGGTTGCGCGCTTCACGGTATTCTATCAGCCGAGCGCAGACGGCCGCCTGCCGGCACTGCGGCAGCGCTTACAAACTCCCGACGCTCATCGGCTCGTGACCGAGGCGGTGTAAACCGCCGCACATTTCGTAGCCGCGCGGTTTCCTGCTAAATGCATCCTCATGCGCTTGTTGAATGAGGATGCCATGCCACCTGTCGTCGCCGTTATCGCGCCTGGAGCAATGGGCGCGGGGGTAGGGAAGCGGCTTACCGACCGCGGCGCCAGCGTGCTTACCTCGCTGGCGGGCCGCAGCACAGCGACCATCGCGCGAGCGAAGGCGGCCGGCATGGCCGCGGCGAGCGACGAAGAAATTGCCGGCGCCGACTTCATCCTGTCCATTCTGCCCCCGGGCGATGCACTCGCGCTGGCGCAGTACTTGGCGCCGGCACTGACCGTGAGCAACGCAAAGCCGGTCTTTGTCGACTGCAACGCCATCAATCCCGCAACCGTCGAGCGGGTCGCTGCGGTGATCGCGCCTACCGGCAGTCCATTCGTCGACGCCGGGATCATCGGCGCCCCGCCGAAGGAAAGCAACGCCGGACCCCGCTTCTATGCGTCGGGCATGGCCGCCCCCCGCTTTGCCACGTTGCGCGAATACGGACTCGACATCCGCGTCCTTGACGGGCCGCTGAGCGCGGCTTCGGCGTTGAAAATGTCCTACGCCGGCATCACCAAAGGCACGCAGGCGATCGGTGCGGCTATGCTGCTCGCGGCGACGCGCGGCGGTTCCGCCGAGGCACTGCTCAAGGAACTTGAGTTCAGCCAACAGGATTTGCTGGCGTTGTTCAGGCAGCAATTGCCGCTGATGCCGGCGAAAGCCTATCGCTGGATCGCCGAAATGCAGGAGATCGCCGGCTTCGTCGGCGCCGATCCCGCCGCGCGCGAGCTTTACCAGGGAGCCGCGCACTTTTACGAACGCGTCGCCGAGGATTTCACCGCGGAAAAAAAGGACGTCGCGGCGCTTCTGCAATTTCTAGGCGAAGACTCCGGCCGCTAAAGTCACGTTTCGCGGAAATTCTCAGTCAGCCGGAACTCGTTTGGGATAACCCGCGGACGAGTTCGACGATGCGCGCGATTGTGCGGAAGTTGGTCGGAGTCATTTGCTGCTCCGGCACCGCGATGCCGAATTCCGCCTCCACCGAAAGCATGAGATTGACGAGGGCAAGCGACGAGAGGCCGCAGGCGCGCAGATCGTCGTCGGGTCCGATCGGCTTGGCGATGGACTGATTACCCATGGCGCGGCGTACCAGAGCCGCCACGCGATCTGCCGCAATATGGTTAGTGCGATCAAGCACGGTCAACTCTATCTCCCGGACAGCCTAACATCCAAATATCAGCATCTGATTAACTGCTGGTAACGCATTTGCCGCTTCGATGGCCTGGGGATGGTAACCTTGATGCGAAAGAACATAGGCAATTCCATCCTATTGCCAAGCGTTCGGCACGTTTTGGCAGTAGCTCTCGCTATATGGCAATGCCATCGAGACGTGATGGCGAGAGGTAACTGTGAGAGCATCCATGACCGTCCAGCCTTTGGCGGTGCGAGTTGTCCCCGGGAGCGCGCCACACACAACGGGTGAGAAAAGTCTGGCGGCCCGCGCCAAGAAGGTCGCGTCGATCGCCGCCAAACATGCGGCCGCCGTCGACAGCAACTCGCGATTTCCGGTAGAGGCCATCGCGGCGGTGCGTGCCGAGGGTCTGCTCGGAGCGGCGGTTCCGCGCGAATTCGGCGGCGAGGGCGCAAGCATCTCGGATATCGTCGATGTTTGCTACACGCTTGGCCGCGCCTGCGCTTCCACGGCGATGATTTTCGCCATGCATCAGACCAAGGTCGCCTGCATTGTGCGGCACGGCCGGGGCAGTGCGTGGCATGAATTGTTCATGCGCCGCATCTGCGACGAGCAACTGCTGCTTGCGTCGTCGACCACCGAGGGCAATCGCGGCGGTGACGTCCGCAACAGTGAAGCCCCGATCGAAACGCGCGATACGCGCATCGTGCTCGAGCGGCAGGCGGCTGTCGTCTCATACGGCGAAGCAGCCGACGCCATCGTTACCACGGCGCGACGCTCGCGGGATGCCGCAAGCGCCGATCAGGTGTTGGTGGTACTCCTCAAGCAGGATTACAAACTGAAAAAGATCTCCTGCTGGGACGCGCTCGGGATGCGCGGCACGTGCAGCGATGGCTTCAAGCTCATCGCGTCTGGTGCGCCCGAGCAGGTCTTGCCTGTCGGTTACGACGAAATTCACGTCCAGACCATGATGCCGGTCGCGCATCTGGCATGGAGTGGTGCCTGGACCGGCATTGCGGCCGCGGCCGTCGATCGAGCTCGCGCTTTCGTGCGCCAGGCGATGCATCGCGCCGATGCTACGATGCCGCCGGGCGCCACCCACCTGACCCGCGCCAGCGCATCGCTGCGGATGCTCCGCGGCCTCGTTGCCGGCTCTTTGCAGCGCTTCGAATTGGTGGCGCACAATCCGGTCGCGCTCGAATCCGTCGATTTTCAATCCGGCATGAACCTTCTCAAGGTGAACGCGTCCGAACTCGCCGTGAAAACCGTCATGAGCGCGATGCAAGCCTCGGGGCTTTCCGGCTACCGCAACGACGGCGAGTTCAGCATCGGCCGCCACCTGCGCGACATTCTGTCTTCGCCGATCATGATCAGCAACGACCGCATCGTCGCCAATGTCGGCATGGCATCGTTATTGAGCGGCGCTCCGGCGTCGCTGCGCGACTAGATCAAGAAACCTCCTAAGAACGAACGAGGCGTCATCATGAACGTAGCTTTCAAGGAGCCGAGACCGGCAACCCGTTCGCTCGATGCGCTCGCCGAGACGCTGTTGCTGCCGTCGGGCATCCACGGTGTCTACGCGCGCACGGCCGCATTCGAAGATGTCGTTGACGGCCTCGCGGCGCTCATTTCGCGCCAGCGCGAGCCGGGAACCGAAGTGTTGCGTTTCCCGCCGGTGATGAGCCGCCGGCAATTGGAGATGTCCGGCTATCTCAAAAGCTTCCCGCATTTTCTCGGCTGCGTGTGCTGCCTCGATGGCACCGAAGCGCAGATCAGGGGAACGGTCGAGCGTTTCGAAGCGGGCGAGGATTGGACTCCGGCTCTGGCGGCGGCCGATCTGGTCCTTACGCCGGCGGCCTGTTATCCGATCTATCCGCTGGTCGCGAGCCGCGGCGAAGTGCCGCCTGCCGGTCTCGTGTTCGACGTTGCCGGCGACTGTTTCCGCCGCGAGCCGTCGCGCGATCTCGATCGCCTCCAATCGTTCCGGATGCGAGAATTTGTCTGCATCGGCACGCCGGAGCAGATCGACGCCTTCCGCCGCCGCTGGATGGCGCGCGCACAGGATATCGCCCGGGAATTGGGCCTGCCGTTTCATCTCGAGCAGGCGAGCGATGCGTTCTTTGGCCGCGGCGGCAAGCTCATGGCGATGAGTCAGATCGAGCAGGCGTTGAAGTTTGAACTGCTCGTTCCGATCCGCTCTGCCGAGCAGCCGACGGCGTGCATGAGTTTCAACTATCACCGCGATCATTTTGGCTCGGCCTGGAATCTCAGCAACGCGGCTGGTGACGTGATGCATACCGGCTGCGTCGCCTTCGGCATGGATCGGCTGGCTTTGGCCCTGTTTGCAACGCACGGCCTTGAAACCGCCGATTGGCCGAAATCGGCTCGCCGAGCGTTGGCGATGTGACCCGTCTTACGCCCGGCCGCTAAACGCCGAGCACCGCGCATTCAGTGTAGGCGAGGTCGCCTAACCGCGGCCGCTGCGGGCCTTTGAAATACTTCGGCATGTTGCCGCGGCTAAACCAGCCGAAAAGCCCGGGTATTGGAGCGTTGGCGTCGAGGATGACGAACGGCCTGCCATGCCGCGCCAGGAAGCGGCCGATCGGTCCGGCGAAGCGGACGAAATCGGCGACATCGCGGCAGAAAATCAGTTGCGCACACGGTATGAAGCCTTTCACCAGGCGCGGACGGAATACGAAGGGATAGGCGCGCTCGGGTGTGGCGCACCACAGGCTGACACAGCCCAGCGCGGCATGCTGCAACAGCACCTCTCGGTCACTGGCGTCGAAGTCGACCTCGGGTTGTTGGTCAGCCGCCAACACCTTGACCTCTTGGCCACCGAACGGCCGGTTCGCCATCGGCATGGCGATGAAGATGCCCTCGCAATAGCGCGAGAAACCCTGCGCCTCGATGATCGGTCGCGTGTGCGGTGCCGGCGATACATTCAGGTAGGTCACGTCTTTGTGCTTGAGTGCGTGCGATACCAGGAGCGGTGCGTAAGCGCGGAACGCGGGATCGACGTACCAGCTCGACAGATTGCACCGGGTAGCCTTCGCGGCGCCGCCAGGAATGGTCGAGCAGATGAGCAGGATCGCCCCAACGACGGCCCCTTCGCTCTCCAACAAGTAACCATATTTCGGCAACCCGGCGGGTGTGTCGTGCCTTGTCAGTTGCGCGAAGGCAGCCAGCCAGAATCGGCGGTCATGGGCCGAAAACCCGCGTGCCAAAAGCGAAGCGACTGCCTCGATGTCGGCTTCTTCAATTTGACGGCAACGCAGTCTCGGCACGGTAGCGGCCATTCGTGTTGACCACGATCCCTTCGTGAACTTGATCGTAATTGTTGCGCGAATATACCCAACCCGAGTGAACAAAGCGTAGGCACCGAAATGTCGCTAAAATTAACCATAGTTGAGCAGATGGAGCAGATTGCGCGAGAGCACGGCAAGATCCTGGCGCCGCTCAATGAGGATCTACCGCTTGCTGATTGCGGCCTCGATTCTCTCGGGTTCGCCGTGCTGGTCGCCCGCCTTGAGGACAGGCTGGGCATCGATCCGTTCACGGCCGCCGAGGACGCATTCTTTCCCGTGACGCTCGGCGATTTCGTGAAAGTCTATGAGCATGGCAGGCGTTAAAGCGCCGGCACTGCGCGACGCAATCGCAAATGCTCCGTCGCCGCGTTTTTTTTGGGATCGCGCCGAAGCCATTCGCTTTACCGATCTTGACCACGGTTCGAGCTTTAAGCGCGGCACCGGTTTTGGCGGACGACTCGCCGAGCTGGCGGGGCGATCGGTTCTTGTCGCGACCGGAAATCAACTGACGGCGGCAGCGACGTTGATTGAACTCGACGGGATCGCCCGCCGCCTCGTGACCCTGCCGCCCGATGCCGAGGCTGATCATCTCGGCGCGATCATAACGACGGCTGGTATCGATGCGGTCGTCGTCGATGAAGCAACCGCGCCGAACGCGGCACTTGATCTTCCCCTTCGCGTCCTCTGTGCGCCGCCGATCGAACTTATGTCGGACGAGCCGCTGCCACGTACGCGCACCGAGTGGGTGCTCATGACTTCCGGCACGACCGGCATGCCGAAGATGGTGGTACACGATTTCGCCGGTCTCACTGCGGCCATGCGCGCTGCCAGCCCCGCGGATGGCGCAACCGTCTGGGGCACGTTCTACGACATTCGCCGGTACGGCGGCCTGCAAATCTACTTCCGCGCGGTATGCGGAGGAGCCTCGCTCGTCCTCTCCAGCGCCGGCGAACCGGTCGCGGATCATCTCCGTCGCCTGGCCGAACACGGCGTCACGCACATTTCAGGCACGCCGTCGCAATGGCGCCGTGCGCTGATGGTTCCGGAAATCCGCGCCATTGCGCCGCGTTACGTGAGACTCTCGGGCGAAATCGCCGACCAGGCGATCCTCGACAGCCTTCGCGCCGCATTTCCACAGGCCGTGATTGGCCACGCCTACGCTTCGACGGAGGCGGGCGTCGCCTTTGATGTCAACGATGGCGTTGCTGGCTTTCCCGCCACCTATGTCGGCACCACCCGCGACGGCGTGGACGTAAAAATCGCCGACGGCTCCCTGCGGATCCGGTCCCGCGGCGCCGCGTCCGGCTACCTGGGCGGCGACGCGGCGCTCGCCGACGCCGACGGCTTCGTCGACACTGGCGATATCGTCGAGCGGCGTGGCGACCGCTATTATTTTGCTGGTCGCAGGGGCGGCATCATCAATATCGGCGGATTGAAGGTTCATCCGGAAGAGATCGAGGCGGTGATCAACCGCCATCCGCTGGTGCGCATGTCGCTGGTGCGGTCGATGCGAAGCCCGATCACCGGCGCGATCGTGGTCGCCGATGTGGTGCTCAAGGCGGAAGGGCAGGGCGCGCGGCCGATCGAACTGAAAGACGACATTCTCGAGCTTTGTCGCGAGGCGTTGCCGCGTCACAAGGTTCCCGCAGCGATCAGCTTCGTACCTGCGCTCAAGGTTGCCGCCACTGGCAAACTTCTGCGCCGCCAGGGATGAGATAATGTCGTCGACAAAAACCAAGGGGCCGCGCTGCGTGCTCGTGACCGGCGGCAGCCGCGGCCTTGGCCTCGGCATCGCGCAAAAACTTGCGGCCGCCGGTTATCGCACGATCGCGGTGGCGCGGAAGAAGAACAAGGATTTGACCGCGGCCATCAGCCGTGCCGATCGCGAAGGACACGGCACAATCCATTTCGTGCCCTTCGACCTTGGCAAGATCGGCGCGATACCGGACCTCGTCCGCGACTTGCGCAAGGAATTCGGTTCCGTGTTTGGTCTCGTCAACAACGCCGCTGTCGGATTCGAAGGGGCGCTGGGGATGATGCATAACGGCAAGCTCGAGGAGATGGTGCGGGTCAACACGCTCTCACCCATCGTGCTGACCAAGTACGTCGTTCGCTCGATGATGGCGGACGGGGCCGGAAGCATCGTCAATGTCGCGTCGATCATCGGCTTCACCGGCTATAGCGGGCTGGCGGCCTATGCCGCTACCAAATCGTCGATGATCGGCCTCACCCGTTCGCTGGCTCGCGAGGTCGGCCGATTTGGCATTACCGTCAACGCCGTGGCGCCGGGTTTTCTGGCGACCGACATGACCAACGTCCTCACCGAAGAACAACGCCAGCGCATCGTTCGCAGGAGCGCACTCCACCGCTTCCCCGAAGTCGAGGACGTCGCCAACGCGGTCGAATACCTGATCGGCGACAAAGCGCGCAATGTCACCGGTACGGTACTAACCGTCGACGCAGGCGCCACGGCCTAATCTTCACTTCGCCGGCAAGGACGATGAGGCTATCGTTGCACCAACGATCTGGGGGGAAAGCGCGACATGCCGAGCGGGCCGGCGATCAATGTCTCCGAATTGATCGACGAGCGGCCGGTTGGTGCATTCCAGATCCGCATCGTGGCGCTCTGCACCCTTGTCGCACTGCTTGACGGTCTCGATCTCCAATCCATCGGCTTGGCGGCGCCGGGCATCATGGCCGACCTGCACTTTCCGCCGGCCGCCTTGGGCGTCGTGTTCAGCGTCGCGTTGGCCGGCCTCGCCCTCGGGGCCTTCGTTCTTGGCTTGGTGGCCGATCTGGTGGGCCGAAAGCCGGTACTCATCGGCGCGACCGCGTGTTTCGGTGTGTTCACGATCGCTACAGCGTTTGCACCGAGTTATGGCGTGCTCGTCGCGTTGCGATTTTTCGCCGGCCTGGGCCTCGGCGGCGCCATGCCGAGTTTCATCAGTCTCACCTCTGAATACGCTCCCCGTCGCCTGCGGGCTGTAATCGTCGCTTTCCTCTGGGCTGGCTTTCCTTTGGGCGGCTTTGTCGGCGGTCTCCTCGCGGCCTGGATCATCCCTGCCTTCGGCTGGCACTCGGTGTTCTGGGTCGGCGGCGTGACGCCGCTCGTCGTCTGCGTGGCGCTGGTATTCGCCTTGCCGGAATCCATCGGCTTTCTCGTCGCAGCCGTGGCGCCCGCCGAGCAGATATCGTCGCTGTTGAGGAAGGTCTTTCCCGCCGCGACGGTGCCGGTCAACGCCACGTTTGTCCTGAACGAAGAACGCGGCGGCGGCGTTCCCGTCGTTCAGCTTTTCGCGATGGGACGCGCGGCCGGGACGATTCTTCTCTGGATCAGTTTTTTCATCGCGTTTATGACGCTGGTAACCAATTCGGCGTGGGCTCCGACTTTGCTCAAGCGCGAAGGCATCAGCATCTCGGATGCGTCGATCGCCATGGCCATGTTCAATCTCGGCAGCGTGATCGCGACATTGTTTTCCGGCTGGCTGATCGTCCGCGCCGGCGCCTCGGTCATTCTGCCGATCGTGATGGTCGGCAGTGCGATTTCAGCGGCGTTGATCGGATTTGCCGCACCCTCCGTCGGCGCGGTCACTTTGCTCGAGGGATTGCTTGGCGTTTTCATGGGTGGTGGCAGTTCCGGCCTGATCGCACTGGCGGCGATCTACTATCCAACCGCCATTCGTTCGACCGGCGTTGGCTGGGCCATGGGCATGGGCCGCGTCGGTTCGTTCACCGGACCTCTTGTCGTCGCCTCGCTGGTTGCGGTCGGCTTGTCGACCGCCGGCATTTTTGCTGCGATAGGAGCACCGGCGCTTTTTGCTGCCGTGACTACCGCGATCGTCGGCCGTGCCAAGGTGGCGTGAGCGGCGAACAAGGAGGGTAGCAAGTCTTGGCCCTGACGATTTTGATCGTGCTCGCCGGCCTTATGGGTGCGGGTGGCGTCATTCTGGCTGCGGCGGGCGCGCATGCGGCGCCAAACAGCGGCCTGGATGGTGCCGCCTATATGCTTTTGTTCCACGCTGCCGCGCTGCTCGGCGGCGCCGGCCTCGCACAACAGGGATTGTTGTGGAGGCCGCTGGCGCTGGCGGCGTTGGTGGGGTGGGTAGTCGGCTCGGCACTGTTTTCGGGCGACATCGCAATGCGCGCCTTCGCAGGCCACCGCCTGTTCGCCATGGCGGCCCCGACAGGCGGGGTTATCCTGATCGTCGCGTGGCTGGTGCTCGTCGCCGCTGCACTCGGATCGCTGCTCCAGCGCGCTTGATCCGTCCGTCGTCGAAACGGGCGTGAAAATTGCATGCCGATATTCCCGGCCGCGCGGGCGATCAGCGGCTGGGGAGATTTCCGATGGGTGAGCCAGTCCATCCGGTCGACGAGGTATTGCCGCTACCGAAACTCTTGGCCCTTGGGCTCCAACACGTGTTGGTCATGTACGCCAATGCGGTCGCGGTGCCGTTGATCATCGGCGGCGCCCTGCATCTGCCGAGAGATCAAATGGCGATGCTGATCAACGCGGACCTGTTCGCGTGCGGAATCGCAACGCTGATCCAAACGATCGGCATCGGCCCGTTCGGCATCCGGCTGCCGATCATCATGGGCGTGACCGCGGTCTCGATCTCGCCGATGCTGGCAATGGTAGCCATGCCAGGCGTCGCACTGACCGGCATCTACGGCGCAGTTCTGGTCGGCGGCATCTTCGGCCTTTGCGTCGCGCCGTTCGTCAAATATGTGCTGCGTTTCTTCCCCGCAGTCGTGACCGGCACGATCATCACCATGATCGGCATTGTGCTGATGCGCGTCGGTGTGAACTGGGCAGGCGGCGGCGCGGGAAAAGCGGATTTCGGCGCGGCCGGCTATTTGCTCGTCGCCGGACTTGTGCTCGTTGCGATCCTGATGATCATCAAATTTACCCGCGGCTTCGTCCAGAACGTGGCCGTCCTGATCGGCATCACCGCCGGCTACCTCCTCACCATCGCCCTCGGCTGGACGGATTTTACCGGGATTCAAGACGAGCCGATCGTTCGCGTGGTTATGCCCCTGCAATTCGGCGTGCCGCAATTCTATCTGATCCCGTGCCTAACCATGTGCCTGGTCGTGATGATCGTGTTCATCGAAGCCACGGGCATGTTCCTCGCGCTCGGCGCCATGACCGGCCGCAAGGTCGACGCCGACGATGTCAAGCGCGGTCTGCGCGCGGATTCGCTGGGCACCATCATCGGCGCGATCTTCAACACCTTCCCGTATGTCTCGTTTTCGCAGAATATCGGCTTGGTCGGCGTGACCGGTGTCTATAGCCGCTGGGTCTGCGTCGCCGGCGGCGTCATCATGCTCGTGCTCGGTCTCATTCCGAAACTGGCATTCATCGTCGCCTCCGTGCCGCAGTGCGTGCTCGGCGGGGCCGGCTTCATCATGTTCGGTATGGTGGCGGCGACCGGCATCAAGATCCTGTCGACGGTGGATTACGTGAAGCACCGCAACAGCGTCCTTGTCGTCGCGATCGCGATTGGCTTCGGCCTGATCCCCATCGTGTCGCCGACATTCTTCCGCGTGTTTCCCGACGTGCTGAAGCCGATTTTCGGCGATGGCATCATTCTGACTTCGATCGCCGCTGTCACCTTGAACACCTTCTTCAACCGCACGACCAAGGAGGAGGCAGAGGCGGATACGTTCCTCGCCGCCCAGGCGGCAGAGCATATCTGATCGCAACTGCCGCGCTATTGTCAGGGGAATTGGCCCACCCTATCCTCGAATCGATCACAATCCTCGGGGAGATAGATTATGGCGTGGCGTGTAAGACGCGTTGTCACCGGTCACAACGCGAAGGGGCAATCCTGCTTTCTCACGGATGGCCTTGCGCCGAACATCAAAGAAATGGAGTCGATGCCAGGCGTGGCGCTGACCGACCTGTGGGAGACCACGACCTCGCCGGCCAGCAATGAAGGCAGCGCGGACGCCGTGGCCCGTCCGGTCAGGCTCGAACCGCCCAAGGACGGCACGATCCTTCGCATCGTCGAATTTCCCCCGGACTCGCAATGGCGCGGCCGCGCCGATGCCGGCCGTGCTTTCAACTCGATCGGTGCCGGGCACGCACCGGACCATTCGAGCGACGATCCGATGCGGCATAAGACCAGCACGGTCGACTACATCATCGTGCTCAAGGGCGAGATTTACGCCCTGATGGACGAGGGCGAGACCCTGCTGAAGGCTGGCGACATTCTGATACAGCGTGGCACCAATCATTCATGGAGCGTGCGCGGCAACGAGCCGTGCATCGTGGCCGCCATCCTCGTCAACGCGCGCCCGGTCTGATGGCGCGTCCGCTTGCCGCGGTTGTCGCGCTGTGCCTGATGGCCTGCTGCGGACCGCCGGTTGTTGCGAGCGCCGCTGGCGAACGCTCATCGCGCGCCGATGCGCCGCCGACCGCGCTCGTCGCCGAGGTTCGGCGCAGCTTTACGGTGAACGGCAAGCCGATACCGCCCGAGATTTTTCGCGATTTCGGCGATGGCGATCTGGCCGATTCCGGCAACATCTGGGTCACGGTAAACGTGCTGGCCGCCACCGGCAGTAACCTCTATTTCGATGACATCAAGCAAGACGGCGGATGGTTCGTTCAGAAAAAAGTCGGGCAGAACGGTAGCGGCGGAGAAGAGACCGCCTACAAATTCGTCGGCGCCGCGGCCAACGGACTCGTTGTGGTGGTTGCAAGATACAATGGGGGCGGATCCGGATACTTCAACACGCTGCACATCCTCGATGTCGCGACCGCACGCGCCTTCGACGGCGAGGGCAAGCTTGCCTGGCAGGTCAATCTGACATTGCTCCGCAGTGTCGTCCTTGGCGACCGCTGGGACGGCGAGGTGCGCATCGCCAACAATAAAATCCACGTCGTTACCACGCGTGGCGGCCCCGCCGATGAGAGCGGCGCTCGCCGCACCATGACCATCGTCGCTGAACGGCCTTGATCCGGGGGTCTTGCTAGAGCCGCACCTTGCCGGCCGTTATGCCCGCGTAAAGCGCGCCGTCGAGCGGGACGAATCCGTTGCCCGCCGCATCGTCGACGTAGATCGGATCGTTCGTCGTCGTCGGATCGAAACCGTCGCGCTGGAGGTCGGCCTTGCTGTGCTTGAAGGTCGAGGTCGCCGGGAGCTTGCCGGTGATGCGCAGAAATCTGGGCCGTGCATAATCCGGTAGCCGCCGCGCAAGATGCCGGCGCAGCTCCGCCAGATCCAATGCCCCGGCCGAGACGATCGCCGCCATGCCGGCAGCGCCTTCGCAGCCCGGTACGTGAACGCCGTAGACCGTCGCGTCCTTGACGCCGGCAAATGCCGCAATGGCCGCCGCGACCTCGGTCGTGGCCACGTTCTCGCCCTTCCAGCGGAAGGTATCGCCGATCCGGTCGACGAAATAGAAAAATCCGGTTTCGTCCATGCGCATGAGATCGCCGGTGCGAAACCAGGCGTCGCCCGGCTCGAATACATTGCGAAGAATCTTTTGCTCGGTGTCCTTGCGCTCGGTGTAACCTTCGAACGCACCGCCGGATTGTGACGTGTCCTGGGGGATTCTGCCGATCGCTTCGCCGGTCTCGTTGATCTCGCAGCGGATGCAGAAGCCGCCGGCGCCGTGTTCCGGTTCGCCCGCGGCGGCGTCGAATTTCACCAGCGCAAGCGGAAATCGCGACGCCAGAAACGGCGGGACGCGGCCGACCGCTCCGATCTTGCCCTCGACGTTATAGAGCGAGACGTTGCCTTCGGTCGCTGCATAAAACTCGATAATGCGCGGAATGGCGAACCGCTTCTGGAATTTCTCCCAGACGTCGGCGCGAAGCCCGTTGCCGCAGCAAAGCCGAAGCCGGTGCGTGCGCTCGCGCGGGGCTTGTGGCGCGTTGAGGAGGTAGCGGGCGAGTTCGCCGATATACTGAAACAGCGTGCAGTCCCAGTCGGCAATGTCGTCCCAAAAGCGCCGCGCGGAAAATTTGTCGCGGATCAACACCGAGCCGCCGCGTACCAGGACAGCGCCGGTCGCAACTACGCCGCCGACGCTGTGATACATCGGCAGGCAATCGTACATTCGATCGCCGGGCCCGGTGTTCATCAGCCCGGCGAACCAGAAACTCCATTGCAACAGCCGCCGGTGACTGACGTTGGCCGCTTTCGGCAAGCCCGTCGTGCCGGAGGTATAGATCAGGAGCGCGCGCTCGGCGATCGTAGTGGCGCGGCGCTCGGCGGGTGTGAGCGGATCTCCCGAAAAACGCTCGACCGCACGATCGATGCGCTCGTATTGATTGCCGTCGTCGCCATGCACCCAGATTTGCGGCGGGCTTTCCATTTGCGCTGTTGCTGCGCGAAGCTCCGCGCCATATTCCGCGGCGGCAATGGCATGCCTCGCCATCGCAATATCGAGGCAATGCGCAAGCGAATGCCCGCGAAGCTGCGTGTTGATCAACGCGACGGTGACGCCGACGCTGCAAAGGCCGAGCCAGATCGCCATATATTCCGGCCGGTTCGGCATCATCAGGCAAACGGTATCGCCTTTGGCGAGGCCTTGATCGAGCGCCCAGCGCGCAAAACGGTTGGCGCGGGCGGCAAGCGTGCCGTAGCTGAAGGTCTCGCTGGCCGAAAGAAGCGCCGGCGCGTCGCTTTGCGTTAGCGCCAATTGCTCGATGACCTGGGGGAGGAGGCGGTGCGGATTGGCCGCGATCGGCGCGGTCGCTTCGAGCGCGCGCACCCAGTCGTGCAACGCGATGTCCTTTTCCGCGTTTTTCGGCCTAATGCGGTCCGTTTCGATCAGCGCCATGACGACAAAGATCGCTCTATAAAATGAATTTTTCGGGCCGTCGATCGTTAAAATTTTAGCTTTCCGTCCGACCGAGGCGTTAAGGTTATTCTTTTTTATCTGATGGCGCGCTCGTTTGCCGCTTCACGGGCTACGCAACGGAAACCAAATTTAGGTAGCCTCGAAGAGGTTTGAAAATCTCGACGGGAACAATGAAAAGCGACACGGTGGCCGTTCACGGCGGTTACGAAACAGATCCGACAACGAGGGCGGTCGCGGTTCCGATCTATCAGACCGTGGCCTACGAATTCGAAAGTGCCGACCACGGCGCTGCGTTGTTCAATTTGGAAGTCGAGGGGCACCGCTACAGCCGCATCAGCAATCCGACGGTTGCAGTGTTGGAGCGGCGCGTTGCCGAGCTTGAGGGCGGCCTTGAGTCGCTGTGCGTCAGTACCGGGCAGGCGGCGCTGAATTACGCGGTGCTCAATCTCGCCGAAATGGGCAGCAACATCGTCTCGATTCCGCAGCTCTACGGCACCACGCACACGCTGTTCGCTCACATCCTGCCAAGCCAAGGCATCGGCGTCCGTTTCGCCGAGTCCGATCGGGCGGAAGCCATCGAAAAGCTGATCGACGAAAAGACGCGCGCGGTCTTCTGCGAAAGCGTCGGCAATCCGGCCGGAAACATTTGCGACATCGAAGCCATCGCGGCCGTCGCCAGGCGACACGGCGTTCCCCTGATCGTCGACAATACCGTGGCGACACCGATCCTGTTGCGCCCGATCGATTACGGCGCCGACATAGTCGTTCATTCGCTGACCAAATTTCTCGGCGGTCATGGCACGACGCTCGGCGGCGCGATTGTCGATTCCGGGCGCTTCCCGTGGAAAGCCCACGCGCGCCAGTTCGCGATGTTCAACGAGCCTGACGCATCCTACCACGGTCTGATCTACACCGAACATTTTGGGCCCGCAGCGTACATCGCGCGTTGTCGCAGCGTCTATCAGCGCACCACCGGCGCCGTTCTTGCGCCGCTGTCCGCCTTCCTGCTGCTACAGGGGATCGAGACGGTGGCGCTTCGCGTCGAACGTCATGTGGAGAATGCGCGCCGCGTCGCGGAATTTCTGCGCAAAGACCCGCGCGTCGCATGGGTCAACTATGCAGGCTTCGCCGACAATCCCTACCATGCGCTGGCGCAGAAATATCTGAATGGACGCCCTTGCTCGCTTCTGACTTTCGGCATTGCCGGCGGCCTTGATGCCGGGAAGGCATTCTACGACGCGCTGAAATTGTTCAAGCGGCTGGTCAATATGGGTGACGCCAAGTCGCTCGCCTGCCACCCGGCGTCGACGACGCATCGGCAGATGTCGGCGCAAGAGCAGGAAAAGGCCGGCGTGCGGCCGGAGATGATCCGGCTTTCGGTGGGCATAGAGCATATCGACGATATCGTCGCCGATCTCGACCAGGCGCTCGCCGTGGCGCAATCGCGCCGTTCGGCGCCAATGATCGCAGCCGAATAGGCGGCGACGCCGATGCCGCTTCTCCTCGATACAGCGCGAAACGGTTCGGCCGTGGACTTGCGTGGCAAGAATTGCCTGACCATCGGGCTCGTCAACAACATGCCCGACGCGGCCTGCGAGGCGACCGAGCGGCAATTCGTCGATCTTCTTCGCGCCGTGACGGGCGATGTGATCGTTTGTCTCAAGCTATTCGCGATCGGGGAGGTGCCGCGCGCCGACGCCGCGCGGCAAGAAATCGCGGGACGCTATCGCGATGTTGCCGAGCTTTGGGACGGGCCACTCGATGGGTTGATCGTCACCGGCACGGAACCGCGCGCGCCAAGGCTGGAAGACGAGCCGTACTGGCCGGCATTGACCAGGCTCGTCGATTGGACCCGCGAGAATACCGCTTCGACCGTGTGGTCGTGCCTGGCGGCGCACGCGGCCGTGCTGCACGCCGATGGGCTAGAGCGCCGGCCGTTCGCCGAAAAACTGAGCGGGGTGTTCGATTGCGACGCAGTCTCGGATCATCCGCTGCTGGCGCGGGTGGCGCCCCCGCTGCGGGTGCCGCATTCGCGCATCAACGATTTGCCGGAGCCGGCGCTTACCACGTGCGGCTACCGCGTTCTTACCCGCTCAAGCGCAGCCGGCGTCGATGCGTTCGTCGGCAGAGAAACTGAGCCTTCGCTGTCTCTCTTCTTTCAAGGCCATCCGGAATATGACGCCGACTCGCTGTTGCGGGAATACCGCCGCGACGTCGGCCGCTTCCTCCGGTGCGAGCGTGAGCGCTATCCGGCGCTGCCGCGCGGCTATTTCGGCGACGAGGCGTCGGCGCTTGCGGATGATTTTCGCGCCCGCGCGATGGCCGACCGCGGTGCCGATCTGATCTCTGATTTTCCGATGGATGCTCTCGTGGCCGGGATCAGAAATACCTGGCATGGGGCCGCGCTCGGCGTTTATCGGAACTGGATCGATTATCTGAAAGAACACAAGACGGCGCGCGGCAGATCCGCATCGCCGGTCCGACAATCTCGCAGCACTAGCCGGCGCATTTCCGCCGGGTAAGCGCGCGGTGCCGATCATCGAGGGGGCCTACCATGTTACAACCTGTCGTCTTCGCCGCTCCGGCTCATGTCGAGTTGAATTCCAATCCCGTTTGCCCGGATTGGATCATCGAAGGAACGCCGCAAGCTCGGGCGAAATGCCTGGCGCGGAGCGCCGACGGCACGTCGTCAATCATAGCGTGGTCTTGCACGCCCGGCTGTTTTGAGTGGTACTACGCTGTCGACGAGACGGTACACATCATTCATGGCGAAGTTTTCGTCACCGACCAGGAGGGGAGGATTCACCGGCTCGGGCCGGGGGACATGGCTTTTTTCCCCGCCGGCAGCCGCAGTATTTGGCGAGTGACGAAGGAAATGCGCAAGCTCGCCGTGTGCCGCCACAGCATGCCGCGACCGCTCGGCTTTTTGTTGCGAGCCTGGAACACGGTCGTCAATCGCATAACCGGCTTCCCGACCGGCAGCGATCTTGGCGAAGGCGGCTCCGTAACAGCGGAAGACGGAAGGGTCGCGACCGCCTAGGCCGGATGCGGCAGGCGGGGCGTCATTGACAAGCCGGCAGCCCATCCCTTAATCAACCGCCAAAAGGCGGGAAGTTGCCATGAAAGTCCGTAATTCGTTGAAATCGCTCCGCGGTCGTCATCGCGACAACCGCATCGTGCGCCGCAAGGGCCGCGTTTACGTAATAAATAAGACCCAGCGGCGGTTTAAAGCCCGCCAGGGCTGATGCGCGGCCCTGCGCCGCATATTTGCGCGCCTTTTTTGCATATTTCGGCCTTGCCGTGACACAGACGGCGGCTAGATTTATGCCCATGGCCTTGCGATTCCTCCAAGTTTCCGTGCTCGGCGCTGCCCTTTTGGCCCCGGCTTTCGCGGTCGGGCCGGCACTCGCGCAGAATTCTCCGGGCGGGGCGCGCCCGCCCGGTTGGGTCGCGCCGCCGGGCGATCTGCCGCCAACCGGGCGTGGCGAGCGGACGTATAGCCTCGACACATTGTTCGAGGGGCTCAAGATCGCGCCCGACGCCGAGAGCGCCAAGGCGATCGAGGATCGCATCTGGGCGCTCTGGATAGTTTCCGGCAGCGACACCTGCAATCTTCTTATGGGGCGCGCGAAAGCTGCGGCTGACGGCAAAGACTTCGACCTCGCCGTCAAGCTGCTCGACGCGGTGATCGAACTCAAGCCCGGTTATACGGAAGCCTGGAACCGCCGCGCGACGCTTTATTTCCTGCAAAAAGATTACGGCCACGCTCTCGCCGATCTCCGGGAAGTTCTGTTGCGCGAGCCGCGTCATTTCGGGGCGCTGTCCGGCATCGGTCTGATCCTGCAAGAGATCGGCGACGACAAACACGCGCTCCAAGCTTATCGCAGGGCGCTTGCGATAAATCCCCACCTCGAGAACATCGACGACGTCGTCAAAGCTCTGAGCGAAAAGGTCGAGGGCCGCGATCTCTAACTCTTGATCCGTCTTCGTCGGGCAAAAGGGCGCGAAGGGTCGTCTTGCAGCTCACCGACCCGGCAATCCGTCTTCTTCGGTCGAACTAAACTGGATTATCGGTTGCCTCGGCGTCTTCACCGTTTCGGTGAGATGGTGAGGGATAACCGTTGTTGATGCTGAGGGGTGAAATGACTGACATCGCTGCCGACAAAGTCGCTATCCGTGAATTGGTGGAAAACTGGGCCCTGTGGCGCGACGCGCGCCTATGGGATCGTTTTCGCACCGTCTGGCAGCCCGAGGGCCGCATGATGGCGACCTGGTTCCAGGGCGGTTTCGAGGAGTTCATCAAGGTCAACGATGAGGGCTGGGCGCGCGGTGTGCGCATCCTGCACTTTCTCGGCGGCAGCGCGATTGATGTCGCCGGCAAGCGCGGAATCGCGCAGACCAAGATGACGATTTCCCAGCGTGCGCCGGTCGAGGGCGTGATCTGCGATGTGGTGTGCACCGGCCGCTTCTACGATTTCTTTGAGAACCGCGACGGCCGCTGGGGCTTGGTGCTGCGCCAGCCGATCTATGAGAAGGATCGGCTCGATCCGGTGGATCCAACGGCTAAAATCGTGCTCGACAAGGATTTGCTCAACCGCTTCCCCGAGGGCTATCGCCACCTCGCGTATCTCCAAAGCCGGATCGGGTACAAGGTTAAAACCGACATGCCCGGAATCGAGGGACCGGAACTCGACCAGCTTTATGCGTGCGGAGCCCGTTGGCTCAATGGCGGAGCGCTCTAGGGCGCACGGCGCGTCACCTTTCTTGCGTAATCGCCGCGGACAATCGAGCCAATGACCACAGTCGTTATTGTTGTCGCGGTGCTGTGTGCCGGAGCCGTCGCTACCGTTATCGGTGCGTGGCTGATCGACCGCACGCATCGGCCGCGTGGCACGTTTATCGATATCGGTGGCTTTCGTCAGCACGTGATCGAGCTGACAGGCAACGGCGATGCGAAGGGCGCGCCGCCGGTCGTCCTCCTCCACGGCGCCGGAGCGAATCTCGAAGACATGTATCTTGCGCTGGGCGAGCGCCTCGCGCCGCGTCATCGGGTGATCCTGGTCGACCGCCCTGGCCTCGGCTTCAGTGCGCGCAAGGCCGGCGAGGGCAGTTCGCCGTCCTATCAGGCGGCGGTATTGCGCGACGTGCTTGACCGCCTTGGCATCGATCGCGCGATCCTGGTCGGCCATTCCTGGGGCGGCACGCTGGCGCTGGCTTTCGCGCTCGATTTCCCGGAACGCGCTGCCGGGCTGGTCGTTATTGCGGCGCCGACCCATCCCGGCTTTTCGGCCATCAGTTGGCTCAACACGGCGCTCGCGGGTCCGCTTGGCTGGCTGTTCGCGCGCACGCTGGCGCTGCCTTTTGGTGTTGCCCTGATCTGGCCTGGTTCGCGCACGGCATTCCTGCCGCAAACAATTCCCCAGAAATACGTCAAGCGCTCCGCGGCAATGCTGGTGCTGCGGCCGGTGACACTCATGGCCAACTGGGCCGATGTGGGCGCACTCGAATCTTCTCTCGCCGCACAAGCCGAACGTTACGGTGGGCTTGCCGTGCCGACCATCGTGCTCGCCGGCGCTGCCGATCCGATAGCGCCGCCGTCGCGCCATGCCGAGAAGCTAGCCGCCGCCGCGCCAGTCGTGAAACTGATCGTGCTGCCCGGTTTCGGCCACATGCTGCACCACGACGCCGCCGATCAGGTCGTCGCCGCGGTCGAGGAGATCTCCACCCAGTCTGTGGCCAGATAACCTTACGCTTCGTCGGCGGCATTCGCGCCGACGAAGGCGACGCGGATCATGTTGGTGGCGCCCGGTGTTCCCAAAGGAACACCGGCAACGATGATGACGCGCTGGCCGGCCTTGGCGAACCCTTCCTTGAAAGCGATCTGGCAGGCGCGCTCGACCATATCGTCCTGATCGCGCGCATCCTCGGCGACGACGCTATGGATGCCCCATACAAGTGACAATCTCCGCCCGGTGGCGACCATCGGCGAAATGGCGACGGTTGGCGGTTTCGGCCGTTCGCGCGACACCCGCATCCCCGTCGAACCCGAACTGGTCCAGCAAACGATTGCCGCGAGATCGAGCGTTTCGGCGACCTGCCGCGCGGCGGCCGCGATGGCGTCCGCTCCAGTCGCTTCCGGCTCCGTACGCAGGACGTGAAGCGACGGCAGGTACATATCGTCGTTGCTCTCGACCTCCTCCGCGATCCGGTTCATCGTCGCCACGGCCTCGACGGGATATTGCCCGGCGGCCGATTCAGCGGACAGCATCACCGCGTCGGCGCCATCGAAAATGGCCGTTGCCACATCGGAAACCTCGGCGCGGGTCGGCACCGGACTAGCGATCATCGATTCCAGCATTTGGGTGGCGACGATGACCGGCTTGCCGGCGCGCCGGCAGGCTCGCGTCATTTCCTTCTGCACGCCGGGGACTTTTTCCAGCGGCATCTCGACGCCGAGATCGCCGCGCGCCACCATCAGCCCGTCGGCGAGATCCAGAATGTCCCCGAGACGGAAAACCGCCTGCGGCTTCTCGATCTTCGCCATCACCGCCGCCCGGCCGCGGGTGATCTTCTTTGCTTCGGCGATATCCTCCGGCCGCTGGATGAACGACAGCGCCACCCAGTCGATGCCGGCATCGAGAGCCGCTTCAAGATCGGCGATATCCTTCGACGCCAGCGCCGCGACCGGAACCACGGTGTCAGGCAGGCTGACGCCCTTGCGGCTCGAGATTTTGCCGCCGATTTTGACGCGCGTGACAATGCGCTGCGGTTCGACTTCGGTCACGACGAGGCGCAGCTTGCCGTCGTCGATCAGGAGCGTGCCGCCCGGTTTCACCGCGGCGAAAATTTCCGGATGCGGCAGATGGACACGCGTGGAATCGCCCGGCGCCGGATCGCTGTCCAGAATAAAGCTTTGCCCGGTATCGATCTCCGCCCAGTCGTTGTTGAAGTTGCCGAGCCGGAGCTTTGGCCCTTGAAGATCGACCAGGATGCCGATCGGCCGGTCCCATTCGGCTTCGACGGCGCGGATCGTTGCCACGAGTTCGCGCATCTTGTCGTGGTTCGTATGACTCATATTGATGCGAAACACGTCGGCGCCGGCCTCGAACAAACTGCCGATGACGGTGCGGCTCGAAGAGGCCGGCCCCAGCGTCGCCACCACTTTGGTGCGGCGCTGCCGCCTCATCGGCTTTGACCTCCGGGCGGCGCATTTGGTGCCGCACGGGGGCCGGAAGGCGCAGCGTTCGCGGGTGGGGTAGCCGGCATCCGTGAATTGCCGGCCGGCAGGGGACGCTGCGGCGCCTGCTCGCTCGATTCCGTGAGCTGCACGGTCCAGGCGCGCTGCTCGCCGGTGTCCACCTCGAAGAAGCCGGTGCGATCGTAGCCGCGCGCCAGGCAATCGCTGATGCCGCGTATGGTGAATTCCTTGTCGCGGGTGCACATGACGGCCTGGCCCATCCATTCGCCGCCGCGATCGTAGTCGATGGCGTAGACATAATAATAACGTGCAACGAGGTTTCCCTTGAGCACAGTCTCGCAGCTGCGCGCGGGCAAATTCCACCAGCCTTCGGTGGTCCAGCCGTCGGCGTCCTTGTAGCCGACGGCAACGCCCACCCGGCTTCCGGTGTTGTTGCAAAGCCGGAAATCCGCCGCCGCCGAACCGGCCGAGGCGGCCAGCAGGAGCATCGCAAACAGACCCGTGGCAACCGCGGTTGCCGCTGCTCTGGAATAAATAACGGCGCTCATTTCCAGTTCAGATTCCGGTCAATTCTCATGGCCTGTCAACAACGATGGCACGGAAGTCCGTGACGTTGGTGAACGTCGGGCCGGGCCGGAACAAATCGCCGATCCCATTGAAAAACCCCGTGGAATTGTTGTCGGCGAGAAACGCGGCGGGATCGAGGCCGACCGACCGCGCCCGGGGAAGCGTCGTCGGGTCGACGAAGGCGCCGGCGGGGTCGTCCGGACGGCCGCTGCCCCCGTCGGTCCCATCGCTATCGGCGGCGAGCGCAGCGATTCCCGGCGCGCCATCGAGGTTTAAGGCCAGCGCCAGGGCGTATTCCTGGTTCGGGCCGCCCCGGCCCTTGCCGCGCAGCGTCACCGTGAGCTCGCCACCGGACAGCACGACGACGCGGCGGCCCTGGCCGCTAAGCTCGCGCGCCAGCCGGGCATGCTCTGCGGCGATTTCGCGCGCTTCACCCTGCAAGCGGCCGCCAAGCATGACGCACTCGTAGCCCGCCGCTGCGGCTCGTTCCGCCGCCGCCTGCAGTGCGTCGGCGGGCCGCGCCACGATCCGATAGTCCGAGGTCGCGAAGGCGGCATCGCCCGGCTTCGGTGTCTCATTGCCGGGATCGTTGAGTACGCGTGTGGCGGCATCGGGAATCTCCAAACGATAGCGGCGGACGATCTCACGCGCGTCGGCAAGCGTCGTCGGATCGGGCATTGTGGGGCCTGAGCCGATGACAGCCGGATCGTCGCCCGGCACGTCCGAGATCGCGAGCGTCACGACTTTGGCGGGATGGGCGCGCTTGGCGAGGCGGCCGCCCTTGATGCGCGAGAGGTGCTTGCGCACCGTATTGATCTCGCCAATCGCGGCGCCGCTTTTGAGCAGCGCCCGCGTCACCGCCTGCTTCTCTTCGAGCGTGAGGCCCGTGACGGGCGCAATCCAGTTCGCCGAAGCGCCTCCCGACAAAAGAACCAGCACAAGATCTTGGCCGTCCACTGCGTCGGCGAGCGTCAGCGTCCGTTTGGTCGCCGAGATGCCGGATTTGTCGGGGACCGGGTGCCCGGCTTCGATAACCGGGATGTGGCGGGTTGGCCGCCCATAGCCGTGGCGCGTCACCGCGAGACCGGCGAGCCGCTCCAGCGGCAGCCGCGGCACATAGTAGCGCTCCGCCACTTCGGTCATCGAGCCCGCCGCCTTGCCGGCGGCGAGGATAACGAGGCGTCCGCGCCGCGGTGGTTCGGGCAAGTTTGGAGGCAGGCAGTTGGCCGGATGCGCGGTAGCGATCGCGCTACGAAACAGCGATTCAAGCAATTCGCGCGTTGGCGTCGCCGGTACGTCTAGTCTGGCATTCATGACGTTTCCGCCGCCGGCGTCTGGAAACACGCCGGTCACGTCTCTATGTTCGTTCCTACATTTAATGCAGCGTTGCGGAGGACGATATGGCTACCGACGAGAAAAGCCGCGTGGAACTCGAAGCCGCCGTCTATCGCCGTTTGGTCGAGCATCTGCGCTCCCGCACCGATGTGCAGAACATCGACCTGATGAATTTGGCCGGATTCTGCCGCAACTGTCTTTCCAACTGGATGAAGGATGCCGCCGACGAGAAAGGCGTGCCCATGACAAAGGACGAAAGCCGCGAGGTCGTCTACGGCATGCCCTACGACGAATGGCGCGCCAAGTTTCAGGCCGAAGCGACCGCGGCACAGAAAGCGGCGTTCGAAAAAGCAAGCCAAAAGCATTGAGGCTGCGAGTAGCGCGAAATCATCTGTGCAGTGCTGTGGATGAGCGCACGCACGCCTTGACCTGAAGGCGCGCACTTTCGAAAGCTTCCGGCGACCAGATCGAGCATGATCTTGTACCAATCCGCGATTCACTTTTCGCGATCATGCCAAGCATCGCCAGGAGTACCCGATGGCCACTGCCGCCGCCGCTAAAGACGAACAGACCGCTCACCGTTTCGCAAAGGACCAGCTCAAGGCCTTCGTCGAACGTGTCGAGCGTCTCGAAGAAGAAAAAAAAGCGATCGCCGACGACATCCGCGATGTTTATGCGGAAGCCAAAGGCACCGGCTTCGACGTGAAGGCATTGCGTACCGTGGTGCGGTTGCGCAAGCAGGACCTCAACGAGCGCAAGGAGCAGGAAGCCATCCTCGAGACCTACCTGCATGCGCTCGGGATGCTCGGCTAGCTGCGCGCCATTGCCCGCGGCGCGGCTCGCGATAGCCGATCGTTCCGCGCGGCGGCAGGGTGGATGCCTTGCCGCTTTAGCTGTCCGAAAATGTCAGTGGATTACTGAAGCAGCACAGTGCGCAGCGGGTAGGCTACCGCACTGCCGCTGAAATGGTCGTGCGTCAGGCCGGGATACGGATCGGCCGCAAACGGCATCATCGCCGAGCTGGTCGGCTTGACCATCAAATCCGCGAGCGAACGGAAGTCGCGCACGCCGAGCATCGTGATGCAGAGGTAGCGGTTCACGCTCGGCGAAACGACGATGGCACGCAGCCAAGGATCATTGAGCCGGGTGGCGTCCGCGAGCACGGTCGCTGTTTTCTTGGTTGCTAAGGTGAGGATGCTGGCGTTCGGCAGCCCCCCTCGCTTAATCGCAATCGTCTCGTTATTGCCCGGTTGCACGCCCGCGCTGCGCAAAAGTGCGGCGCGCAAAGTGGCCGTCTCCGGGGCTTCGGCGGAAGCTTCGTGTTCGGCGGCATAGGCGAGCGCGATTTCGGGAGCTACCCGGTCAATCTGTCCGGCTGCCAATGGTCTAATGGAGCCGGTGTCGTCGGCGCTGGCGACGTCGACCCGGCTCGGCTGCGCTACCGCCGCGATTGCGCCGGTAGCGCCCTGCGAGGGGCGAGAAGCGGTCATGCCGTCCGGCGATCCTTGCCAGAAGCCACGGGAGAGAATGACCTCGTTGGCACCGGTGGCAGGCGCTGCGTTTTCGGTGCGAGAGAACACGTTGGCCTTCGCGGCGACCTTGGCCAGCTTGTCTCGCCCTGCCGCGAGCTTTTCTTTGGCGCGTGCGGCAACCTGGGCGAGCTTGGCCTTCTCGTCGGCGAGCTTTTCCTCGGCGCGTGCGGCGACCTGAGCGAGCTTGGCCTTCTCGGCCGCGAGTTTTTCCTCGGCCCGCGCCGCGGCCTGAGCAAGCTTGGCTTTCTCGGCCGCCAGCTTGCCCTCGGCCCGACTGACGGTCGTCGCGACTGCCGCCTTCGTCTTTGCCTTAAGCGATTCGGTTGTCGACGGTTGCGGCGTGCCCGCGGTTCCGTCGGCTTCCTCTTCCTCCTCGCCGCGCGCCAGATGGAACAGCTTGGCGATCGGATTGGAGTGGCGGGACTCGCCGGCTTCGGCGACGTCCGTGCCGGTGTCGGACGAATTGCCGCCGCGCTTCTTGATATCGGCAAGCGCAAGATCGTATCCGGCGAGCGGCCCGCCGTTGGACGGAAGGTAGACAGTACGCTGATCGGGAAACACGCGAACCAATTGCTCGCGGGTCATGCGCGGCCACATGCGAACGCCGCCGGTGTCCATATGCACGAACGGCGAACCCGAGGTCGGATAGAAGCCGACGCCGCCGCGCTGCAAGCGCAGGCCCATGGCGCGAAGCTGATCGAGCGGCACGCCAGGAATGTAGAAGTCCATGGCATGGCCGAGCATGTGCTGACTGAAACGCGCGACGCCCGAACTGCGGCGTCGGAGCATGGCGTTCGTTTCCGGAGAACGATAACCGCAGACCACCCAGATGGGCTCTTTCGATCCGCTCTCGCGATGCACCTCCCAGATCAAGTCGATGAGGTGCGGGTCCATCTTGGTTTCTTGCTGTTTTCGCCAGTCGCGCAAGAACCAATTGAGCTTTTCGAGCGCCGATTCGTCGTAACGGCCTTCGCGCTTGAAGGTGATCGTAATGTCTTCGCTGGTATGCATGTGGTGCAGCGTAATGGTGCGCGTATCCCCTTCGGCGATCGCGTTTTGCAAAACGCGCGAGCCAGATAGAAGGAGAAGAACGGCCGCGCCGCATGAAATACCGGCACGCGCTGCCAAAATACGACAGTTCTTCGGCCGTGGTTTACCGACCTGCACCCGCCGCCCCCGCGTTGACCCTTCGTCACCCGCCGCGACATCCCCGACGCAACGGACGACCCTAACGCAACGTTAATTTGGGAAGGGTTAACGAGAACTTATGCTCACCCCACCCCCGACGCTCCGAGGGTTAACCGTGCAGTGTGGCGAAAAAGGGCCGATCCTTGGCCGATTTGCGATTTCAGAGGCTTGGGTGAGCGTTAGCAGGTCCCGATAGTTAACGCTCGGCTCGGCGGAGGGTGCGCCGAAAGCGTAAGTTATCGTTTTGATTCAAATGATTAGAGTGATCGCCGATCCGCTTTGATCGGCCCGCGCCGTTTTCCACATCATAAGTTTTCTTCTTGAACAGAAGCGGCGATCGGGGAGCCGCACAATCGACGGGAGCCGGCGCGCTCTAGACGATATGCTTCCGGCGTCCGTTGAGGGCGATGGAAATCCTCCCTGAGGCTGCGGCAAATATCGGCGCAAGTGTGCCAACCGGTCGGTTGCCGCGGTGAGGCGTTGAGCGCCTCCACCACAAGGGCGGAAGCGCGAAGCCGAACCAATTCCGCGTCCGCGGAAATTGCCGTAACATGTCATTCAGCCGTTGTGGTCTGCCGAGGAACGAATTCATGACGCTCGAGATGGGGAGTCCCGCTGTGCCGCCGCAGGCGGGCACGGCGGAACCGATTTGGTTCGCTTCCTATCCGCCGAGCATCCCCAAGAGCATCGATCCGGATTCCTATCCGTCGCTTTCGGCGATGCTGCTGGACGCTTGTGCCCGCCACGCACCCCGTCACGCCTTCGAATGCCTCGGCGTGCATATGACCTATGCCGAATGGGAGCGCCTCAGCCGCGCCTTCGCTGCCTTTCTCACCGCGGACGTAAAGTGCCAGCCGGGCGACCGCGTCGCCATCATGCTCCCGAATCTGCTGGCTTATCCCGTGGCGTTCCTCGGCGCGCTTCGCGCCGGGCTGACGGTGGTCAACGTCAATCCGCTCTACACGCCCCGTGAGTTGAAAGAGCAGCTCAACGATTCGGGCGCCGTCGCCATCGTCATCATGGAGAATTTCGCGCACAAGCTCGAGCCGGTGGTGGCCGAGAGCCAGCTTCGGCACGTGGTGGTGGCGCGGCTCGGCGATTTCATGCCGGGGCCAAAGCGCCTGCTGTTTAATTTTGCCAACAAATATATCCGGCGTGCGGTGCCGGCGTGGCGGTTCGACGCTGTTACGCTCCTGCGCGACGCATGCGGCCGTTCGCCAGGTCAAAACTACCGGGACGCACAACCGCAAGCCGGCTCGCCGGCGCTGCTGCAATACACGGGTGGAACAACCGGCGTGCCGAAAGGCGCCGTGCTGACCCATCGGAACCTGATCGCCAACACGCTACAGTGCCGCGCCGTCATCGCGCCGTATCTTGCGGAAGAGCAGGGGAGCGTACTCACCCCGCTGCCGCTCTATCATATCTTCTCACTCACCGCGAACCTCCTGGCCTTTGCACTGATGGGCGGATTGAGCGTGCTCGTTCCTGACCCGCGCGACATCAAGGGGCTGATTCGAACCATGCGCCGCGCGCAGGTCTCGACGATGACCGGCGTCAATACGCTCTTCAATGCGCTACTCAACGCGCCCGAATTCGCTGCGCTCGATTTCAGCAATCTCGATTTCGCCGTCGGCGGCGGCGCGGCGGTGCAAAGCGCGGTTGCGGTGCGCTGGCGCGAGATCACCGGTACGGAGCTGGTGGAGGGCTACGGCCTTACCGAGGCGTCGCCTGTCGTGTGCCTCAATCCGGTTCGCACCCCGCGTATCGGAACCGTCGGCCTGCCGGTGCCTTCGACCGAGGTTGTGATCCGTGACGACGGGGGCAACGACTTGCCGATTGGCGAGGCCGGCGAAATCTGCGTGCGCGGGCCGCAAGTGATGCAAGGCTACTGGCAGCGGCCGGATGAAACGAAGCTGGTCCTCGGCGCGGGCGGCTGGCTGCATACCGGCGATATCGGAGCGTTCGACGCCGACGGATATCTGAAAATCCTCGATCGCAAGAAGGACATGGTCAATGTTTCCGGCTTCAAGGTCTTCCCCAACGAAGTGGAAGACGTCATCGCGCAACATCCGGGCGTGCTCGAGGCCGCTGTCATCGGCGTCGCGGATCCGCATACCGGGCAGAGTGCGAAGCTCTTCGTTGTGAAGCGCGACCCAGCGCTTAACGAGGCCGATCTGACCAAGTTCGCGCGCGAGCGGCTTGCTGCCTACAAGATCCCAAAAGTGATCGTATTCGTCGACAGCTTGCCCAAGAGCAATGTCGGCAAGATCATCCGCAAGGACCTGAAGTGAGCTCAGCCTGCCGGTGACGGCTGCGCCGGGCGCTTGAACCGATAGCTTTCGCGACAACAGGGGATGAGATCGTGAGTGTTTCGCGGCGGGCGGTGGTTATCGGCGGCGGCGCGGCGGCGACACTCAGCGGCTTGGCGTGGAGGGGTGCTTCGGCCGACACCGCTGCCGATATTGTTTTCTACGGCGGCCCCATCGTGACCGTAAACGATGCCCAGCCATCGGCCGAAGCCGTCGCGGTGAAGGACGGCACGATTGTCGCCGTCGGTGCCGAAAACGAGATCCGCGCGACGTTGATCGACCCCAATACCCGCGTAATCGATCTTGCAGGCAAGACGCTATTGCCCGGGTTTATCGACGGCCATGGCCACTTCATGAACGCGCCACGCATCGCGACGTGGGCGAACGTTTCGCTCGAACCGGTCGGGCCGGTCAAAGCCATTCCCGACATCCTCAAGGTGCTCGTGGACCATGTTGCTGCAAAGAACATTGCCAAAGGCGAATGGGTGATGGCTTACGGCTATGACGCGTCCGGCCTCGCGGAGAAGCGCGAACTAACGCGCCGCGATATCGACTCCGTCCTGCCGGATCGCCCGGTGATGGCGATCCACGTTTCCAATCACGGCGCGGTTCTCAACTCGATGGCGATGAAGATTTTTGACATCACCGCCGACACGCCGACGCCGGAGGCCGGCGTGATCTTGCGCGAGCCGGGCTCCAACCGGCCGGCCGGCCTGATTATGGAGACGGCTTTCATGCCGGTCTTCGCCAAGGTGCCGCAACCGGACGAGGCCGAATTACTCGACCTTTTGCGCCCGGCGCAGGAGATCTACGCGCGCGCTGGAGTGACCACCGCACAGGAGGGGGCGACGCATGCGGACGAACTGACTTTCCTCCGCAAAGCCGCCGAGGAGAACCGGCTCTACATCGACGTCGTCTCGCTGCCTTTCATCGCCGAGGTCCCGAAGATTTTCACCGAGTATCTGACCATCAACACCGACGGCAGGCCCGTGGCGATCGGCGATCCCTCGCTAGAATTCAACACCTACAAGAACCGTCTTAAGCTTGGCGGCGTCAAGTTCGTCTTTGACGGTTCGCCGCAAGGCCGCACCGCTTTCTGGACTAAGCCGCTGCTGACCGGCGGACCGAGCGGCGAGAAAGACTGGGTGGGCGAACCCTCGTTCCCGAAGGACGTTTTCGACAGCCTGTACAAAAAAATGGCCGACAGGAATATCCAGATCTGGTCGCACGCCAACGGCGACGCTGCGATCGATTTGGTCATCGGCGCCGCGGATGGCGCCGGTATCAGGGCCGGGGACGACCGCCGGCACGTTGTCGTTCATTCGCAATGCATGCGCCCTGACCAACTCGACAGATACGTAAAACTCGGCCTCTCAGCCTCGTTCTTTGTCACCCACACCTACTTTTGGGGCGATGTGCATGTCGCCAACCTTGGCCGGGAGCGGGCCTTTTTCATCAGCCCGATGAAGAGCGCTCAGGCTAAGGGGATTCCTTTCTCCAATCACTGCGATTTCTCGATCACGCCACTCGACCCGATGCGGATGATTTGGTCATCCGTGCAGCGGAAGTCCAAAACCGGAATTGTCATCGGCCCCGACGAGCGCATCGACGTGATGACTGCGATCAAGGCACTGACGATCATTCCCGCCTGGCACTACCGCGAGGAGGCGAGCAAGGGCTCGATCGAGGTGGGCAAACTCGCCGATCTCGTCATCCTCGACAAGAATCCGCTGACGGTGCCCGTCGACGACATTCCGGGCATCAAGGTCGTCGAGACGCTCAAGGAGGGGCGCACCATCTATGCGGCGGGGCAGAAGGCCGGGGTCAACGAGGATGGGATTTCGCCGTCAGGCCGGGCCGGGCGTCATGCCGGCGCCTTTTTTGCCGACGACGGCGCTGCTGTTCAGCCCGGATGCGCCTGCTGCAATGGATCGCTGACCGGCGCGCGTCAGCAGGCGGCCCTGAACTCCATGACCGAATTGGCCGCGTCGCCGCTATTGTCCTAAAGAGGCCGTCGCCGCCGGCGCGAGAGCGAGCCGCTCAATGCGCCATCAATACCGGAACGTTGGCGCGACCAAGGATATGCCGTGTTGCGCCGCCGAAAATCATTTGGCGCAGGCGACTTTGCGTGTAGGCACCCTTGACGATGAGGTCGCAGCCGAGCTCGTCGGCCTTCTTCAGAATGGTTTCTCCGCCACTGACTTTGCCGGGTGATACCGTGATCGGTTCCGCCGCGATGCCGTTCATTGCCAGCGAACGCGCCAGTTCGACGCCGCTCGGCCCGGCCACGGTTGATCCCTCGACGGTCAATATCGTTACGCGTTTGGCCAGCCGAAGCAGAGGCATGGCGAACGCCGTGGCGCGCGCCTGCTCGGTGCTGCGGTTCCAGGCAATCAGCACATTGGTCCCGATCGAGCCCGGCGATTTCGGCGGCGCGATTAGCACCGGACGTCCGCTCTCGAACAGGGCGGATTCCAGCGTCACCATTGACGGGCTCTGCCATTCTTCCCCCGGACGGGGCATTACGATGAGATCGAATACGCGGCCGTAGCTGCCGACAAAATCGTGGCCGCTCGGCGCCGCGGCATTCCATCGCCAGGATAGCGAAGCGGGTGAGACCGGTGCGTCGTCGGCGAGGCGGCTTATGCCATGCCGCTCCATGAACGAACGGAACAGGTCTTCAGCCTGCCGCGCCATGTCGGCATCGTTCTCTTTCACCGCCACCATCGTCATTCCGGCGTCGGGATCCATCGCTACCATGTCAGCGACCGCCGGCCGAAGTGGAAACCCCTCGATGCAGCTATCGAATTTTTTCGCGAACAACAACGCCGCGTCCAGGGCTGACGCCATCCCGGCGTTTTGCTCGGTTGGAACGAGGATGGTTTTCATGCGCACGCACCCGGCTTACGTTCGTTCTTATCGCGGCGACGCAAACAATCATAGTGCCGACCGTACAAGGCCGATAGTGCTGCGAAGGCTTCCCGGGATAGGCCGCCGTCTGAAGGACTCGCCCACGCGCCACCTTGACGCCTACACCGGCGGCAGGCTAGCCGCGGAGGCCTAGTGCGACGGATTCGAAGTTCCTACAATCCGTCGGCAAGCTGACATTCGGACCTTAATTCAAAAAAACCGCCAGAATCGTGCATTTGCTAGTGCTCTTCGATTCCAAAGCTCCCATGAGGATGTGCGGCAAGCACTTGCGGACCTTGGAATCGGGACGCTAGGAGATTTCCATGGCTGTCTATACCGACGTCGGGGCCGAAGACCTCGGCCACTTCCTCGCCGGATACGACATTGGCGAGCTTCTGGCATACAAGGGCATAGCCGAGGGCGTCGAAAACTCGAATTTTTTGGTTCACACCAGCTACGGCTATTTTATCCTTACGCTGTATGAGCGCCGCGTCGCCGAGCGTGACTTGCCGTTCTTCCTCGGGCTGATGGAGCATCTGGCGAGCCGCGGCATCACTTGCCCGCAGCCGGTCAAGAACCGGGCCGGAGACATACTGGGCCGGCTGGCGGGACGGCCGGCGGCGATCATTACTTTTCTCGACGGCATGTGGATCCGCCGCCCCAGCGCCGCGCACTGTGCGGCTCTCGGGGAGGCGCTCGCGCGTTTTCATCTCGCCGGATTGGATTTTCCGATGCGGCGTGAGAATGCACTTTCGGTCGCCGGCTGGCGGCAACTCTACGCGGCGTGCGGCGATCGCGCCGACGAGGTGCAACGCGACCTCAAGGCATTGCTCGCCGCGGAACTCGATCTGCTCGAAAGGTCCTGGCCGCGAGGGTTGCCACAAGGCGTAATCCACGCCGACCTCTTTCCCGATAACGTATTCTTTCTCGGCGACAGGCTTTCGGGTTTGATCGATTTCTATTTCGCCTGCACGGATACGCTCGCCTATGACGTCGCCATCTGCCTCAACGCCTGGTGCTTCGAGCCGGATCATTCCTACAACGTCACCAAGGGCCGGGCGCTGCTGGCGAGCTACGCGAAGGCGCGGCCGTTGTCGCCGCCCGAATGGGAGATGCTGCCGCTTCTCGCCCGCGGAGCCGCGTTGCGCTTCCTGCTCACGCGGCTGGTCGATTGGCTCAACGTGCCGCCCGGCGCGCTGGTGCGGCCGAAGGATCCGCTCGAATATCTGCGCAAGCTCCGCTTCCATCAGAAAGTCACCGGCGTGAGCGACTACGGGGTGATCGCGCCGTGAGCTCGGCTCTGCCGCATGTCGTCGTTCATACCGATGGCGCCTGCTCCGGTAATCCCGGTCCTGGCGGCTGGGGCGCGATCCTTCGGTCCGGCGATCACGAGAAGGAACTAAAGGGCGGCGAGGCCGTCACCACCAACAACCGCATGGAGTTGATGGCAGCGATCTCCGCGCTGGAATCCCTCAAGCGGCCGTGCCGCGTCGACATCCACACCGACAGCCAATATCTGCGCAACGGCGTCATGACGTGGCTCGCCAACTGGAAACGCAACGGCTGGCGTACCTCGGACAAAAAGCCGGTCAAGAATGTCGACTTGTGGGAACGCCTCGATGCCGCACTCGGCCCGCACGAGGTCCACTGGCATTGGGTGCGCGGTCACTCCGGTCACGCCCTCAACGAACGGGCGGATGTGCTGGCGCGCGAGGCGATTGCGGACCTGCGTGCTTCTGGGCGGATTTCCGGTTGATTTCCGCCGGGAGTGCGAATTGGGGCGTTCATCGTTAATATGGATACCGCTTCGTTAACCAAAAGGTTTCTTATACGCCTTAGAATCTCAGCGGTGCGCGATCTGTCGTTCATTTCGTTGCTGGTAGGCGTTGATGATCCAATTGCTGATGTTCTGTGGCATTGGGCTGCTCGGCGGAGTTCTGCTGATGCTGCTTTTCGTTCCGCTCGTTCACGGCCGCGCGGTGCGGCTGACCGAGCGGCGTCTTGCCGAGGCCACGCCGCTGACGATCACCGAGATGCAGGCCGACAAGGATGCACTTCGCGCGCAATTCGCGATGTCGGTGCGCCGCCTTGAACTCGGCATGGAAGAACTACGGGCCAAGTCGGCGGATCGGCGCGGCGAAATCGGCAAGAACGCCGCCGAGATCAGCCGTCTCTACGTCGAGCTCGATAGGAAAACGGCGCTGATCTTCGCGCTGCGGGCGCGGGACGAGGTCCGAAAAAATGCCTTCAGGAGGATCGCGAAGATTCTCCTGTATCTTTACATGCGCTCGAAGCGCCGGCCGCGGCCGGTGCTGGTTGTGCCGGAGCAACACCCGTTGTGGGATCTGGGCCGCGCCGGGCCAAGCGAGCTTGCGGCGGCTGCGGCCCTCAATGTGAAACGGCGACAGGCGGCCTCAAGAAGCTACTGAGGCGACCGCCGCGTCTCGTCGTGCCGGTGCCGAAAACAGACGCCTCACATTTGCTTCAGCAAAGCCTCGGCGCTCGATGCCTGCGCCATGCCGGCGTTGTCCTCGACGTTGAGCTTTTTCACGACGCCGTCCTCGACCAGCATCGCATAGCGCTTGGAGCGGGTGCCGAGACCGAAGCCCGAGCCGTCCATCGCCAGATCGAGCGCCTTGGCGAAATCGCCGTTGCCGTCGGCTAAAAATTCGATCTTGCCGCCTGCGCCGGTGGCCTTCTTCCAGGCGTCGAATACGAACACGTCGTTGACGCCCGTGACCGCGATGGTGTCGATGCCCTTGCCCTTGAACTCATCGACGTTCTTGAGGAAGCCGGGCAGATGGTTGTTGTTGCAGGTCGGCGTGAAAGCGCCCGGCACCGCAAACAGCACGACTTTCTTGCCTTTGAACACCTCGTCCATGGTCTTCACGGCTGGGCCGTCGGGTGCCATGACGCGGAACTTGATATCTGGCGGCAAACGGTCACCAACCTTGATCGGCATGGTCATAATCCTCTCGTTATGCGGATGGGGTTTTCTTCCGGCGTAAAATAACGCACTTGGCGGATTAGTCGAGACGGGTTGCGACCTCGACGGCGCCTGCGGGCGAGACGGCCGTCAGCGTCACAAGAGCGCCTTCCGCGTGAACTCCCGGCGGCAGCCCATCGAGGTCGAAGGTGAAACGTCGTTTTCCGGGGGCGTCCTCATTCGAAGGGCCGGCGGTCTCGGGGAGGGGCAATGCCCAATCGGAGGTTGGGCCCTCGACAAAAAGATCAACCGGCACGCCGTCGGGTGCCGTTACCACGACGACGACCCTCTCATGAGCACCGGTTGTTTCGCGATGCACGGAGGCGATGCCGATCCCGTCACTTGCGGTGCTGCCGCCGGGGGTACCGGCGACCGCACCAAGCGGAACATGTCGCGGCACGCGCGCCTCCGCCGCAGCGAGTACGGGCTCTTCGGCGCCGGCCTTGCCGGACAACGTGAGGGCGAGGTCGGCTTGCGCCGGCACGCAGAGTTTGCCGCAAACCGCGTAGCCAAGTTTTACGTGGAGCGACGATGGTTTGCTCGTGTCGTCGGGAATGATTTGCAAAGGCAGCACGATGCTGCCGGTATAGCCGATAGAGTTGCCGCCGGCGCCGTCGGCGAACCGCGTCGGCGCGGGCCAAAGCGCCGTCACCGATTTGACGTTCTTGGAGCCGGTGAAATCCAGGGTGGGCGGTACGCCGGAGTCGCCCGGGTAGCGCCAATATGTCTTCCAGCCTGGGTCCAATCGGATTTCGATTCCGGCGCGTGCCCACTTGGCGTCGGTCGATTTGGCGGACGCGCCGGCGATGAGCCGCGTCGCGGCATGAAGCTCTCCCTCCCACGGCGAAGCGTCCTGTGCCCACGCGGCGGAGGTGCCGCCGAAGAGAAATATCGCGGCCGCAATTTTAATTCGCTGCACTGTTACGTCACGCATGATCGCTCTTTAGGGCGAAGCAGCCCACACGCGCCACTGACATGATTGTGACCGCCGCAATCGCCAAGATATTGACGCGAAATGACAACAAGAAAAGTGTGAACTTTCGCCGTTGCGGTTCGTTTGCAAATGCAGATCGATCGGCTAACCTTTGGACATGAAAATGCCGCGTGGCACATCCGGCAAGAGCCGGGCTCGGGGCAGGGGCTATCTGGACGGCCAGATGCTCGTCGCCATGCCGACGATGCTGGACGATCGCTTTGCGCGGTCGCTCATTTATGTTTGTGCGCATTCGTCCGAGGGCGCCATGGGTATCGTGGTCAATCACCTGGCGCCGAACATCAATTTTTCCGACCTGCTGGTGAAACTCGACGTGATCCCGGCAGCGGATGTGATCCGGCTGCCGTCGCGCGCCGGCGTGGTGAAGGTGATGCGCGGCGGACCGGTGGAGACCGAGCGCGGTTTTGTGCTGCACAGCGCGGATTTCTTCATCGAGAATTCCACGCTGCCGATCGACGATGGCATTTGCCTGACCGCGACGCTCGACATTCTCAAAGCGATTGCTCGCGGCGACGGGCCAGCCAGCGCGATCCTTGCGCTCGGCTATGCCGGCTGGGCTCCGGGCCAGCTCGAAAGCGAAATCCAGGGAAACGGCTGGCTGCACTGCGCGCCGGATTCGGATCTTATTTTCGGCACCGATATCGGCCGCAAGTATGAAAAGGCGCTGAAGAAGATCGGCATCGATCTCGGCATGCTGTCGAGCGAGGCCGGACATGCCTAGAGCGTGATCCGGAGAAAGCCTGCCCCGGGCTTGATCCGGGGTGGAAGCCGGTTTTCCGAAAAGATCATGCGCCACCAAAGCTAGAGCGTCGCGATCGAGCGCGGCGCCAACGATCGCTGCAAATTGTCGCTAATGACCGCTGACCGCCGGGATCGGGTGTCGCGCCGCGGCGCCATCCTTGGCATGCGACTGAAGCAGATCGCGGGCTCGCTCTGGCGTCATCGGCTCGCCGAACACGAACCCTTGTGCATACTCGCAGCCGAGCTGAAAAAGCTCGACTGCATCTGAATCGGTTTCCGCTCCTTCGGCGACCACGTCCATACCGAGGTCGTGCGCCAGCGCGATGATCGAGCGCAAGATCACCGGCCGCGTGCCTTTTGCCGTGGTGTGCACGAAGGACTTGTCGATCTTGATGGTGTCGAACGGAAAGCGCTGCAGATATGCCAGCGAAGAATAACCGGTGCCGAAATCGTCGAGGGCGAGGCCGGCGCCGAGCTCGCGAATTCGATGCAGCATCTGCGCGGCGTGCTCGGGATTTTCCATCACAACGGATTCCGTGATCTCGAGCTTGAGCGAGCCGCGGGTCAGCGGCGAGCGCGCCAGCACCGTGCGCAGGTCTTGGATCAGGTCGTGGCGCAGCAATTGCCGCGACGAGACATTGACGCTGGCGAACAGGTTCTCGCGGGGACGCAGCGTACGCTGCCAGGTGCTCAACTGGCGAGCGGTGCGCTCGAGGACGAACAGGCCGAGTTCGACAATGAGTCCGGTCTCTTCGGCGATATTGATGAATTCGTGGGGCGACATCCGCCCGAGCTTTGGATGGTTCCAGCGCGCCAGCGCCTCGAAGCCGGCGATCGCGCGATCGTCGAGCCGAATGATCGGCTGATACAGAATCGTGATTTCCTCGCGCTCGAGCGCTCGCCGCAGATCGGACTCGATGGTCAGCCGGTCGGACTTGCGCGCCCGCATCGCGGGTTTGAACACCTCGATCCGATCGCCGCTGTTGCGCTTGGCGTGATACATGGCGAGTTCGGCATCCTTGAGCCTTTCCTCGGCGCGTTGCGGCTCGGAATCGCCGAGCGCCATTCCGATCGAGCCGGTGAGGAAAATCTCGCGGTCGTTGAAGGTGATCGGCGCCCGCAGCGTGCGGCGGACCGTTTCCGCAAGCGAGGTAATGCGCGCGGGATCGCGCTCCGACAAAACAATGAGACCGAACTGGTCGCCGGAAAGGCGCGCGAGCGTGTCCTGCGGCTTGATCAAGCGCCCGAGCCGGCGCGCCAGCGTCAACAGGATCGAGTCCGCAAGCGCCATGCCCACTGAGTCATTCACCTGCTTGAAGCGATCGATGTCGATGACCATCACGGTGGGGCGGATTGTGCTTTCGGCCTTGGCGAAAGACAGTATCGATTCCAGCCGGTCGAGGAACAGCTCGCGGTTCGGCAGGCCGGTGAGGTTGTCATGCACGGCATCGTGGAGCAGCCGCTCCTCGGCGGTCTTGAATTCGGTGACGTCGGTAAGCGTGCCGACGAGGCGGATCACCTCGCCGTCGGAGCCGACTACCGGCCGCGCGCGCAGCGTGAACCACAGGTAGTGGCCGTCGGCGGTGCGCATGCGGAAATCCTGCGCAACGCGCCCGCGGCGTTGTTCGATGATGCCGTCGAGCGTGGCGCGGAAGCGGTCGCGATCGAGCGGGTGCAGGACTTCGAGCCAGGTCGCGGCTGCGCCATCGAGCGATCCGCTCTTGAGCCCGAGCATCGTCTCGGCTTCCGGGCTGGAAAAGATGCGGTCGGCGGCGACGTCCCAGTCCCAGATCATGTCGCCGGCTCCGGTAAGTGCCAGCGCGCGGCGCTCGACGTCGGACACGATACCCTGCGCCATGCCGCCGGCGAAGGCGTGTTGCATCACCGTAAAGCCGATCAGCATCACGATCAGGACCAGGCCGCCAAGCAAAGCGGGGCCGATAATGTCGTTGGTGACGAAGCCGGTTATGGTCAGTGCCGCGCCGAACACCCAGGCCACTAGCAGGAACCAGGTGGGGATCAGCATGACCGCGCGGTCGAAGCCGTGGGTGGAAAGATAGACGACAAGCGCGAAGCCGAGCACCGCGATAAAGAACAGCGACATGCGGGCGATGCCGGAGGCAACCGGCGGGGAAAACAGCGCCACCGCCACGAGTGCGCCGAGAAACGCGAGCCAGCCGACGGTTATGTGTGCATAGCGCACATGCCAGCGGTTGAGGTTCAGATAGGCGAACAGAAACACCAGCAGGGTCGCGGCAAGGATTGCTTCGCCCGAAGCGCGCCAGATGCGTTCGGTGCCCGACGACATGTCGAACACCTTGCCCCAGAATCCGAAATCGACGCCAATGTATATGAGCACCGCCCAGCCGAGCGCGGCGGCAGCCGGAAACATGACGCTGCCCTTGACGACGAACAAGATGGTGAGGAACAGCGCCAGCAACCCGGCGATCCCGATGACGATGCCCTGGTAGAGCGTCAGCGAGTTGACCTTGTCCTTGAAAGCGTCGGGCTCCCAGAGATAGAGCTGCGGCAGGTTCGGGGCACGCAATTCAGCAACGAACGTAATCACCGTTCCCGGATCGAGCGTAACGCGGAAGACATCGGCGGTCGGATTGTCGAGCCGCTCCGGCGGATCGCCTGATGAAGGCGTAATGCCGACGATGCGTGACAGCCCGAGATCCGGCCAGATCAGGCCGGAGCCAACCATGCGGTAATGCGGGGCAACGATCAGACGATCGATCTGCTCGTCGCCGTTGTTGGCGAGCGCGAATACCGCCCAATTGGTCCCAGCTTCGCGCGAGCGCACCTCGATGCGGCGAACAATGCCGTCGGCACCGGGCGCCGTCGAAACTTGGATGCGGTCGCCGTCGGTATGCTGCAACTCCACCGCGTCGGTGAGGTCAATCGCCGAAGCGTCGAGACGGATATTGACGGCCTCGACCGCCGCAGCGCCAGAGACGCCGAGCATGACCGCAAACGCGAGGGCTGCGAGCGCCATTGCGGCGCGAAAGAATGCCAACAGACGACTCCGAGCAGCCGGCGCACGCGCGCCCTGACAAATCAGGAATTCCCCATTCCACAACTCAGCCGGCTTTACGCCGAATTCGCGGCCCCGTTATCGTTCGGGCTTCCCATTGTCGTTCAAACCGCCGCCGATCACTAGCCGCTGGTTGGCGGCAGCGCAAGAAATTCCCCGTGTCTTTTCAAAGGGCCAGGACAATCTTACCCACATGGTGACCGGCCTCCATGCGCGCATGGGCCGCGGCGGCGTCGCGCAGCGGGAAAGTGGAATCGATGACCGGCTTGACCCGGCCGGCCGCGATCAGCGGCAGGACCTTCGCCTCGACGGCGCGGGCGATGGCGCCCTTGTCGGCGACCGAGCGGGCGCGCAGCGTCGAGCCCGTATGGGTCAGCCGTTTGAACATCAGACGGCGCAAGTCGACCGTCGCCCGCGGCGAAGATTGGACGGCAATCTGCACGATGCGGCCTTCGACCGCCGCCGCTTCGTAGTTACGGTCGACGTAATCGCCGCCGACCAGGTCGATCACGACGTCGGCGCCGTGGCCTGCGGTGGCCTTTTTGGTCGCGGCGACGAAATCCTCGGTCTTGTAGTTGATGGCGACGTCGGCGCCGAGCTTCGAGCAGGCCGCGCATTTCTCCGGCGAGCCGGCGGTGGTGACAACGTGGGCGCCAAAGGCTTTTGCAAGTTGAATGGCGGTGGTGCCGATGCCGGAAGAGCCGCCGTGGATCAGCACGGTTTCTCCCGCCGCGAGCCGCCCGCGCTCGAACATATTGTACCAGACGGTGAAGAACGTCTCAGGTATGGCGGCGGCTTCGACCATCGTAAGGCCGGCCGGCAACGGTAGGGCGTGGCTTTCATGAGCGACGCAATATTCGGCATAGCCGCCGCCAACGACCAAGGCCATGACCGGGTCGCCTTCCTTCCAGCGCGCAACGCCATCACCCCGCGCGACGACCGTGCCGGCGATTTCGAGTCCGGGAATGTCGGTGGCCCCGGGCGGCGGCGGATAGAGGCCCATGCGTTGCATGACGTCGGGCCGGTTGACGCCTGCGGCAGCAACCTTGACCAGGATCTCGCCGGCGCCCGGAATCGGCACCGGGCGCGGCTCGGCCTTTAGCACTTCCGGTCCGCCGGGCTCCTGGATCTCAATGACGGTCATGCGTTCGGGGAGCGCGGTCATCGTTCCGGCCTAAGTTCGGCGCAAAATCCGTAACGGCAGTTTTAGGGCCGGGGCACCTATGTGACAACCGCGTGTCACACCGTTATTTTGCGGCCGGAGGAGAGAAAATGCCCGCGATCGATCCGGACGATCTACCAAAGAAGAAGATTACCCACGAGATGGGACAGGAGCTGGCGTTGCTCTCGGTCGGCGAACTCGCCGAGCGCGTCAGCCTGCTCAAGGAGGAGATCGCGCGGCTCGAAGCGGAAATGGCCAGAAAGCGCGCTTCTCAAACGGCAGCGAATGCCTTTTTCAAGAAATGACGCTTCAGGACTGCCGCGGCGGGCGTCTACGTCCTGAGAACAACCAAATATGGTTAATGCGGAAAATGATTTGGCAACCCCGCGCTGCTTTTTAACTTTTCGTTAAGCTTTCTCGTTCATTACAATAATTGTCCATCTTCTGGACATCGAGTGGCTCCTGTCCACTCTGTTTGACGCCTCCCTGTTATCACCTTGAGCCGCCGGCAACGGCGGCTCCTTTTTTTGCGCTTTTTGCGCTGTCGGAATCTTTTCCGGCGGCAAATATTGGAAGACGGGCTGGATCGCGCGCTGGACTCAAGCGCTCGGTCGCGCGATGGTATGTGCCGGTGTGAGGCGTACCAATGTCCGAAAAACGTGCGAGCGATGCCGTCGCGGTCTCTTTTAGCGAGCGGCTGGCGAGTTCCCAGGTTTTTGCGACCCTGTTCCGCGACGGAATGGCGCTCGTCGAAGAGACGGCGAGCTACCTCGACGGTGCCGGCCGTTCGGAATCCAAGAAACTCGAGCGCAGCGCCGCTCTCGTCTACGCGACCGAAAGCATGCGGCTGACCACGCGATTGATGCAGCTTGCCTCGTGGCTTTTGCTGCACCGCGCGGTCAAGGAAGGCGAAATGACGCTGGCGCAGGCGCACAAGGAAAAGAGCAAGGTGAGGCTCGCCGCTTGCGACCCCGGCGACGCCAAGTCGATCGCGCTCCTGCCGGAGAAACTTCAGGAGCTCATTGCGCGCTCGACCAAGTTACAGGCCGAGGTGCGCCGGCTCGACGCCACGATGCACGCTCCGCAGCCCGTCAAGGTCGCGATCAGCAATCCGGTCGAGCGGCAAATGGGCTTGTTGAAGGCCGCGTTCGAGCGCGACGGCGTCTAGGCTCCGCTGCATCTCCACGCAACATAAGACCCCCCATTTCGCAGGGGGCGACGGGCAGATGGCGCCAGCCGAAGCCGGTTTATTTCTTGAGGAAGCCTTCGAACTTCTTCTGGAAGCGCGACAGCCGGCCGCCGCGGTCGAGAAGCTGCTGCTGGCCGCCGGTCCAGGCCGGATGCGACTTCGGGTCGACGTCGAGATGCAGCGTATCGCCTGATTTCCCCCACGTCGTGCGTGTGGTGAATTCGGTCCCGTCGGTCATGATCACTTTGACGACGTGATAATCGGGGTGAGTGTCGGCTTTCATGACGATATCCAAGCCTTTGCCGCGCCATCGGCGCCGTGTCGGGTGAAAAAAATTTGGCGGTCTATACCGCGATGGCCTCGTGGAGACAAGCGCCGCTGCGACCGTGCCCCACGTTGCCAGCACCGCGCGCAGGGGGCATTGTCCGGCCGGCCAGGGCGGCGGGACGGCGATAAGGTGTTGCGGCGTATGAACTTTGGGGGCCAAAAGGAAGCGGCGCCGGCGGATTCCGAGCAGATGCCATCCGTGATCGAAGCGTCGCCTTCGGCGCCAAAGCCGGCCGCTTCCGCCACTCCGGCGGCGCCCAGTCGTCGGGTCGACCTGCGGCCGCTCGCTTCGCTTCTGCCTTACGTCAGACGCTACCGCTGGCGCGCGGTCTTCGCGCTCGGAGCGCTCGTCGTTGCGGCGCTGACGACGCTGATCGTGCCGATTGCCGTGCGCCGCATGATCGATTTTGGCTTTGCCGGCCGCGGCGTCGAGCTTATCGACCGATATTTCCTGGTCATGATCGGCGTCGTCGCGGTGCTCGCGTTCGCCAGCGCGCTTCGCTACTACCTTGTCACGACGCTCGGCGAGCGGGTCGTCGCCGATCTGCGCAGTGACGTTTTCGCGCACGTGATCTCGCTGTCGAGCGCGTTCTTCGATGAGGCCAAGACCGGCGAAGTACTTTCGCGGCTCACCGCCGATACGACGCAGATCAAAGCCGCCGCCGGCACCTCGGTATCGATCGCGCTGCGCAACCTGGTGCTGTTCGTCGGCGCTGGCATCATGATGGTCGTGACCAGTCCGCAGCTGTCCGCCTACGTTTTTGCCGCGATTCCGATCATCGTGTTGCCGCTCTACGCCTTTGGCCGCGCGGTGCGTCGCCGCTCGCGGTCGGCGCAGGATACGCTTGCCGACGCTTCAGCCTATGCGGCGGAACTGATCGGGGCGGTGCGCGTGCTGCAAGCGTTCACCAACGAGCGGCTTGGCACCAGCCGCTTCCGCGGCTCGGTCGAACGCGCCTATGAAGCCGCCTGCCATTCGATACAGTCGCGCGCGCTCCTTACCGGAATTGCCATATTTCTTGTCGCCGCCAGCGTCGTCGTCGTTTTGTGGATCGGCGCGCAACAGGTGCTGGCCGCGCAGATCACGCCCGGCCGGCTCGGGCAGTTCATTCTCTACGCGGTGCTCGCGGGCGGCGCCCTCGGTGCGTTGTCTGAAATTGGCGGCGAGATGGCCCAGGCTTCCGGTGCGGCGGAGCGGTTGTTCGAAATTCTTGCAATCAAACCCGTAATTGCGCGGCCGGCGCGCCCGCTCGCGCTGCCTTCGCCTGCACGCGGCGAGGTCGAATTCGCCAACGTGAGCTTCATGTATCCGACGCGGCCAACCGTGGCGGCGCTCGACGGCGTTTCGTTTCACGTCCGGCAGGGCGAGAAAGTCGCCATCGTCGGCCCCTCCGGCGCGGGCAAGAGCACGATCTTTCATCTCACGTTGCGCTACTACGATCCCTCCGCCGGGCGCATAACGTTTGACGGTGTGCGGCTCGCCGATCTCGACCCGGCGGATTTGCGCGCGCGGATCGCGCTTGTGCCGCAGGACAGCGTGATGTTTGCCACGACCGTGGCCGACAATATCCGCTTTGGGCGGCCCGAAGCGTCCGACACCGAAGTGGCGCGCGCGGCGGAGCTCGCGCATGCAGCCTCCTTCATCGCGGCGTTGCCGGCGGGGATGGAAACGCAGGTTGGAGAACGCGGTGTTACGCTCTCGGGCGGCCAGCGGCAGCGAATAGCCATCGCCCGGGCCATCTTGCGCGATGCGCCGCTATTGTTGCTCGACGAGGCGACTTCGTCGCTCGACTCCGAAAGCGAAACGCAGATCGCCGCGGCGCTCGCCGATTTGATGCAGCAACGCACCACGATCGTCATCGCCCATCGGCTCGCGACCGTGCTTTCCTGCGACCGCATCCTGGTGCTGGAACAAGGCCGCATCGTCGAGCAAGGCACTCACCAGGCGCTTGTCGCCGCCGGCGGTCTCTATGCGCGGCTTGCGAAGCTGCAATTTCAGGGAAGCTAGCTTCACGCCTGGACCGGCCGCCACCGCATGCGGTGAACCGGCTTGCCGGAGATGGGATTAACGCCGGCGCCGGCGATGGAAAATCCCTGCCGGTCGTAGAAGCGGATGGCGCGGGAATTGTCGGTGTTGACGTCGAGATCGAGGCCCGCCGGCGATATTTGTTTCGCCTTCGCGATGAGAGCCGCGCCGACGCCGGATGACCAATGCTCCGGCGCAACGACGATCTGGTCGAGGTAAAGCACGCGCGGATCGACGGTCACGAAGCCGATCACGTCGCCCGCCGCCTCGGCGACGACGATCTCGGTGGTTGGCGCCAATTCGCTGCGCCAGCGCGCGTGCCACCAGTCGAGCCGTTCGGCGAAATCGATGTCGGGGTAGGTGGCCTGCCAGGTGCGCAGCCACAGCGCGACGGCAGCATCCTCGTCGCGCGGATCGTAAGGCCGCAGTGAAATGGCAGGATCGCGCGGCCCCACGTTCATCGTCGGCTCCGCTCGCGCGCCTTACCTTTCGGTCAATTTCAACTCGATGCGGCGGTTGCGGCTGAAGGCTTCGTCGGTGGTGCCCGGGTCGATCGGCTGGAACTCGCCGAAGCCGGCGGCGACGAGGCGCTGGGGCGGCACGCCCTTGGCGATCAAATACTGCACCACCGAGATGGCGCGCGAGGCGGACAATTCCCAGTTCGATTTGAACGGCGACGTTGCCGAGAGCTGCCTGGTGTCGGTGTGGCCGTCGACGCGCAGCACCCAGTTGATCTCCGAAGGTATCTGCTTCTCCAGCTCGATCAGCGCGCCGGCGAGCTTGTCGAGTTCGGCGCGGCCTTCCGGCCGCAGCACCGCGGCGCCGCTGTCGAAGAAGACCTCCGATTGGAACACGAAGCGGTCGCCGACCACACGGATATCGGGGCGGTTGCCGAGGATGTCGCGGAGCTTGCCGAAGAAATCCGACCGGTAACGCGACAATTCCTGCACACGCTGCGCCAGCGCGACGTTAAGGCGCTGGCCGAGGTCGGCGATATGGAGCTGAGATTCCTTCCCCTTCTGCTCGGAGGTCCCGAGCGCGGTCTCGAGCGCGGCGATCTGCCGGCGCAGCGCGCTGATCTGCTGATTGAGGATCTCAATCTGCGCGACCGCGCGCGCCGTCGCTGTCTTTTCGATATCGAGCTGAGAGCTGAGCTTGCCGACCTCGGCCTTGCCGGCGTCGGTGTTGCTCTGCGCGCCTTCGGCTGCGCCGCGCAGCTTTTCGCGCTCGCCCTCGGTCGCCGAAAGCGAGGCGCGCAGCTGCGCGATTTCTTCTTCGAGGCTCGTCTTGCCGGTCCGCTCCAGCGACAGGAGGTCGGAGAGCCGCGAGATTTGTGCGTTGAGCCTGGCAAGCGCGGTGTCCTTGCCGGCGACTTCCTGCGACAGAAAGAACTGCGCCACCATGAATACTGTGAGCAAAAAGATGATCGACAGGATCAGAGTCGACAATGCGTCGACAAATCCCGGCCAGTAATTCATGCCTTCGTCGCGGCGGCTTCTCGCAAGCGCCATGTGTCGGACCTATCTCACGCCTATCTGTCGACGGCTTCCCGCGACAGGATTTCCATGTAGCGACGGATGTCGCTGTTGAGCTTGGCCTGCGCATCCGCCCATTCGCGGATCATCTGCTGCTCCGCGCGCATATGCTGCACCAGGCCCTGGATGGCTTCGGCAAGGTTCGCCATCGCCGCCGTCGTGGCCTTGCCCGATCCGGCTTCACTGACTGAAAGCCGCAACCGCTCGATCGCCTCGGTAACGCCGGCCGGCATGGCGCCGCCGCCGGTCGCGGCATCGCCGAGGTCCTCGACCGTGGTCGCCAGCCAATCTTCGAAGTTCGTGTAGAAGCGGTTCTGCGCCTGACTGGTTTGCAGGTCGAGAAAACCGAGAACCAGCGAGCCGGCGAGCCCGAACAGCGACGAAGAAAACGAGATTCCCATGCCGCCGAGCGGCGCCGCCAGCCCTTCCTTGAGAGCGTTAAAGACCGTATCGGCATCGCCGCCGACATTGAGATTGTTGATGATTCCGCCGACCGAGCCGACCGTCTCGATGAGGCCCCAGAAGGTGCCGAGCAGTCCAAGGAAGACCAGGAGGCCGGTCAGATAGCGGGAAATGTCACGCGCCTCGTCGAGACGGGTCGCCAGCGAGTCGAGAAAGGCCCTCATGGTCTGCGCCGAAATGGCGACCCGGCCGACCCGGTCGCCGCCGAGGATCGCAGCCATGGGCGCGAGCAGCGTCGGCGCTCTGGCAACCGCAAGTCCGGGATCGGCGCGGCGAAAGGAGTTGACCCACGAGACTTCCGGGAACAGCCGGATCACGCGCATGAACGACAGGATGATGCCGATCAGCAGAACCCCGAGAATCAGGCCGTTCAGCCAGGGATTGGCCATGAACGCGGTGATGATCTGGCGCTGAAGGACAAAGCCGATCAGTCCGCACAGGATGAGAAACACCAGCATCCGGACGAGAAAGATACGGGGCGAGGCGAGCTTGGCTGGATCGGAAATGTTCGCCATCGGCTTAGCGCTCAGCGTCTATCATCGGCGTAATATGGCATAGCCGCCCGCGACCTGCCGCAAAATTTGCGGCGCAGTGATGGCATTATTGGCGCGCTATTGACGCGCTCGCCCGGCCGGCGGGACGTCAGGGGTCTTTGCCGCTTCCTGGATGGCCTCCTTCGCCGCTTCCTTGCCCGCCTCTTTGAGGAGTCGAAGGAGTTCGCCGTGCATGGTGTCGTTGCCTGCGGCAACATGCCCTTTGGCGAGCACCTCCTCGCCGCCGTCGATATCGGTGACAAAACCGCCGGCTTCGCGCACCAGCAGCATGCCCGCGGCCAAATCCCACGGCGACAGGTCGCGCTCCCAGAAAGCGTCGAAGCGGCCGGCGGCGACCCAGGCGAGGTCGAGCGTGGCGGCGCCGAAGCGGCGCAGGCCGGCGAAGTGATTTTGGGCGGCGGCGATTTCGTGGCGTCCGAGCGCGAGGTCGCCACGGCCGTAATGCGGCAGCCCGCAAGCCACCACGGCCTCGGCAAGCCGCTGCCGCGCGGCGACGCGGATGCGCCGGTCGTTGAGGAACGCGCCCTTGCCGCGTTCGGCGACGAAGAGATCTTCGTTTGCCGGATTGTAGGTCAGCGCGGCGACGATTGCGCCGTTCCGCTCGAGGGCGATGGAGACCGCGAAGTGCGGAATGCCGTGCAGGAAATTGGTGGTGCCGTCGAGCGGATCGACGATCCAGCGATGGCTCTTGTCGGCGCCGATGCGGGCGCCGCCTTCCTCGCCGAGGAAGCCGTATTCGGGCCGGGCCTTGGTCAATTCCTCGTAAACGATCTCTTCGGCGCGGCGATCGGCGGCGGTGACGAAATTGCGCGGGCCCTTCAGCGAGACCTGAAGGTTCTCGACCTCGCCGAGATCGCGCTTGAGGCTGCGGCCGGCGCGGCGCGCCGCCTTGAGCATGACATTGAGGATTGCGGAGTGGAGCATGGAGCCTGCGGTACGGTGCAACTTGCTCCCGCGTCAAGCCTGAAGCGCGCTCATCCCGGCGGGCGCTTGAGCGCGTCGAGATAGGGCTTGGCGGCCTTCTCGGCGGCGGCGCGGGTCGGGGCGTCGAGACTTGCCACGAATTCGTCGAGCACGAGATTGGTCTCGCCGTGCGCTTTGGAGATCAGGTGCCACTTCGCCGCCTCGACCGAGTCTTTCGGCGCGCCGCGCCCGTCGGCGAGGATGCGCGCCAGCCGATCCTGCCCGATGGCATTGCCGCGAAGCGCGGCCCTGCGAAACAAAACCGCCGCCGCCTCTTCGTTCTTGGCGACGCCATCGCCATTAAAGAGCGCGATGGCGTATTCGACTTCCGCGTCGGTGTTCTCGGCAATCGACGCCAGCGCCCAAAGCCGCACCGCTTCCTTCATGTCTTTCGTTACGCCGCGGCCCTGCTTGTAGAGCGTGCCCAGCGCGTATTGCGCTTCCGGATTGCCGGCCGTCGCCGCGATGCGGAGCAGTTCGGCGGCGCGGGCGAAATCCTGCGGGAATAACTGGCCCTCGATGTAGAGCAACGCCAGGTCGTAGGCGGCGAGCGGATGGCCAAGCTTGGCGGCGGCGGCAAGCCATTTGGCGCTCGCCTCACGGTCGCGCGGACCGGCGCGACCCTGCAGTCGGAACATGCCCAGCGCGAACATCGCTTCGCGATCGCCGCGATCGGCGGCGAGCTTGTACCACTCGGCGGCTTTGGCGTCGTTCTGCGGCACGCCCAGGCCGCCGGCATAGAGTTCGCCCAGCAGCGACATCGCTTTGGGGTCGCCTTTGTCCTCGGCGCGATGCGTGGCCAGCCCAAACGCCGTCAGGTAGAAACCGCGTTGGAAGGCGGCAAAAGCGGCGTTGGGATCGTTGGGATCGCCGGTTGTCGTCGACACATGCGGAATCGGACCGGCGCTTGGCAGTGTCGGTCTCGGCGTGGCGGCGGGTGATTGCGGCTTTGTGGTCTGCGCCGATGCGGGAAGCGCCGACGCGACGGCGACCATCACCGCGAGCATGATTGTCGCGGCGAAGACGAAGGTCGATCTCGGAGCAATGCCGGTCATAATTTCCGTCATGATACCGATCTGGTGGCTGGCGCGGCGAGGCGCGCGGCAGCTTCCGCGATCACGACCGCGGGTCCCTCCGCGAGCGTCCACATCCAATCGCCGAGCGCGACGAAATCCGCGCCGGCCTGCGCGAGTGGCCCAACTTCGTCGAGGCTTGCGGCATAGCCCACACAAGGTGCCTCGAAAAGCTTCGACCACCAGTCAAGCCGCTCTTCGATCGCATCGAAAGGCGGACGGCCGCCGCTACCGTCGGGCTCGCCGAACATCACATAGTCGGCGCCAGCCTCGCCGGCGAGCATGGCATCATGACGGCTGCGCAAGCCGCCGGCGCCGGCAATGCGGTCGGGCTTTAGCGTAGGGAGAGCGCTCGTGAGCGCCTCTATCCCGGTGAGATGGGCGCCGTCGGTGCCGGCGCGCACGGCGAGATCGGGATGGCCGTCGAGCAGAAGCGCAACGTCGCGGCGCTGGACGGCAGTTGCGACCGCCTTGGCGCGGTTGATCAGCGTACGCTCGTCGCTTTTCTCGAGGCGAAGCAGAATGGCGGCGATGTCGCCCGCGGCCGAAGCCGCGCCGACGTCGCGCAGAAAGGATGCCGGATCGCCGAGTTGCGGCGTGACCAGATAAAGACGCCGGGTTGGGGACGCGCTCATCGCAATATCACCATCGTCCCCCGCGAAGCGGGGGAGGATGTCCGGTCACGCTGCCTTCCGTTCGAGATCGGCCTTCCACTGACCGAGCGCAGCGAGGCCGTTCATCGATGCGCGGTGGCCGAAGGCGCGCTGGGCGGCTGCGACATTCTCCGGCTTGCCCGACCACGCCTTTTGCGGCGCGGCCTGGAGCGCGCGGCCGTAGGAAAACGTCACGTGCCAGGGCAGCGGACCCAATTTGTTGATGGCGTCGAGGTGAGCGGTCGCCTCCTCGTCGGACTGGCCGCCGGACAGGAAAGCGATGCCGGGAACCGAGGCCGGCACGCAGGATTTGAGGACGCGCAGGGTCTTCTCCGCGACTTGCTCGACCGTCGCGCGCTTCGGCGACTTTTTGCCCGGCACGATCATGTTCGGTTTCAGCACCATGCCTTCGAGCGCAACGCGTTGTTGGTAGAGCTGCTCAAAGACGGTTTTCAGGAGCCATTCGCTCACCGTCGCGCAGCGGTCGGCATCGTGGTCGCCGTCCATCAGCACTTCAGGTTCGACGATCGGCACGATGTCTTCAACCTGGCAAAGCGCCGCATAGCGCGCCAGTGCGTGCGCGTTCGCCACCAGACAGCCATAGCTCGGAATGCCGGGGCCGATATCGATGACCGCGCGCCATTTGGCGAACTTGGCGCCGAGGCCGCGATATTCCGCCAGCCGCTCGCGCAATCCGTCCAGGCCTTCGGTGACAACTTCGTTGGCGCAGAACGGCAGCGGCTTGGTGCCTTTGTCGACCTTGATTCCCGGCAGCGCGCCCGCTTGCGCAATCACCTTCACCAGCGGCGTGCCATCCTTGGCGTTCTGCCGGATGGTCTCGTCATAGAGGATGACGCCCGAGATGTGCTTCGACATCGCCTCGCCGCTGCGAAACAGTATCTCGCGATAGTCGCGTCGCGTGATCGGCGTTGATTCAACGCCGATGGCGTCGAAGCGTTTCTTGATGGTGCTGGTCGATTCGTCGGCGGCCAGGATGCCACGGCCGGGCGCGACCATGGCTTCCGCGACCTTGTTCAGTTCCACGAGATTCATCGCGGCCTCCTCGAAATTCTGCACTCGCCATCCGGCGGATATGCCGGCGCCTGTACTCTAACGGCGCGTGGCGGTTGGACTCTACGTTACCAGTAACACTCTCACGCCGGGCAGCGTCTTGCCTTCCAGGGCTTGAAGGAAGGCGCCGCCGGCGGTCGAGACGTGGGTCAGGCGGCCGGTCACGCCGGCGACGTTCAGCGCCGCTACCGTATCGCCGCCGCCGGCAAAGCTGACAAGCCTGCCGGCTTGCGTGAGTTCCGCAACCGCCTCCGCCACTTCAACGGTGCCAATGTCGAAGGGTTCGTACTCGAAGGCGCCGAACGGGCCGTTCCAGACCAGCGTCCTGACCCGCGCCAGAACCGAGACCACGTACTCGATGCTGCGCGGGCCGATATCGAGGATCATGTCGTCGTCGGCGATCTGGTCGACCGACACCACGCGCGAAGGTGCGTGCGCGGCGAATTTTTTTGCGACGACGGCGTCGACCGGCAGCACGATCTCGCGCCCGAGCGATCGGGCTTTCGCCAGAATTTCGCGCGCCGACGGGATCAAGTCCCGCTCGCAGAGCGATTTGCCGACGGCCTTGCCCTGCGCGGCGAGAAACGTATTGGCCATGCCGCCGCCGATGATGAGCGTCTCGAATTTCACCAACAAATGACCGAGCAGTTCGAGCTTGGTCGAAATCTTGGCGCCGCCGACGATCGCCGCCACCGGATGCTGCGGCGTGTGGAAGGCGCGTTCGATGGCATCAATCTCGGCCTTCATCGCGCGGCCGGGATAAGCGGGCAGGCCGGAGACCATGACGATCGAGCTGTTGGAGGCATGTTCGCGATGGGCCGCCGAGAAGGCGTCGTCGACGAAAATGTCGCCGAGTGCCGCAAGCTTTCTCGCAAAACCCTGGTCGTTCTTTTCTTCCTCGGGGTGAAAACGCGTGTTTTCCAGGCAGAGAATCTCGCCGTCCTTCAGCTTTGCGATGGCCGCTTCCGCCGGCGGACCGATGCAGTCTTCGGCGAAGGCGACGGGCTTTTTCACGATCCGCGCCACCTCGGCGGCTACCAGCCGCAGCGACGCCTTCGGGTCGGGTCCTTTGGGACGGCCGAAATGCGAGAGCAGAATCACTTTGCCGCCTTTGCCGGCGAGTTCGGCAATCGTTGGCGCGACTTCTTCGATGCGGGTCGCGTCGGTTATCTCGCCGTCGAGCATCGGCACGTTGAGGTCGACGCGCAGCAATACGCGTTTGCCCTTCACGTCGGCGTCATCGAGGTTGCGAAAGCGCATGGCGGCGGAATTTGGCGAGAGTCTAACCGAGCTTGCCCATCGCCACCGCGGTGTCGACCATGCGGTTGGAGAAGCCCCATTCATTATCGTACCACGACATAACGCGTACCAGCGTGCCGTCCACCACCTTGGTCTGGTCCATATGGAAGACCGACGAGTGCGGGTCGTGATTGAAATCGCTGGAAACGTTGGGCGCCTCGGTATAACCGAGAATGCCTTTGAGCTGCTGCTCGGCGGCGCGTTTAACGGCGGCGTTGATCTCGTCTTTTGAGGTCGCGCGCTTGGCCACGAACTTGAAATCGATCACCGAGACGTTCGGCGTCGGCACGCGAATGGCGACGCCGTCGAGCCGTCCGGCAAGCTCCGGCAGCACCAGACCCACCGCCTTGGCGGCGCCGGTCGAGGTCGGAATGATGTTGAGCGCCGCGGCGCGCCCCCGGTAGAGATCCTTGTGCACCTGATCGAGCGTCGGCTGGTCGTTGGTGTAGGAATGCACCGTCGTCATGAAGCCCTTGTCGATGCCGACGGCGTCGTTGAGCACCTTGACGACCGGCGCGAGACAATTGGTCGTGCACGAGGCGTTGGAGACGACCATGTGCGCCTTGGTCAGCCTGTCGTGGTTGACGCCGTAGACCACCGTCAGGTCGGCGCCGTCGGCCGGTGCCGAGACCAAAACGCGCTTGGCGCCCGCCGTCAGGTGCGCCGCCGCTTTGCCCTTGGCGGTGAAAATGCCGGTGCATTCAAGCGCGACGTCGATGCCCAGTTCCTTCCACGGCAGCTGCGTCGGATCTTTGATCGCGGTGACCTTGATCGCGCCGTTGCCGCAACTGATCGTATCGCCTTTGACGGTGACCTCGCCGGGAAAGCGGCCGTGCACGGAATCGAAGCGCAACAGGTGGGCGTTGGTCTCGACCGGAGCGAGATCGTTGATGGCGAGGATTTCGATATCCTTGCGTCCCGCCTCGACAGCCGCGCGCAGAATGTTGCGGCCGATGCGGCCAAATCCGTTGATGGCTATGCGAACTGACATTCCCGGTCTCCCTGCGACTTACTTTAGGCGCGAGCGCGCCGCCTCCGCTACCTTTTCGGGCGTAATTCCGAAATGTTGGTAAAGCTCCTTGTACGGCGCACTGGCTCCGAACCCGCTCATGCCGATAAAAATTCCGCTCGAGCCAATGATCGCGTCCCAGCCCTGGCGGATGCCGGCTTCGACGGCGACGTTGACTCCAGCCTGGCCAATGATCGCGGCGCGCTCGGCTTGCGGCGCCGCGAGCATGAGTTCGAAGCATGGCACCGAGACGACCCGCGCCGAAATTTTCTGCGCGGCGAGAAGTTTTTGCGCGGCGACCGCGATGGCGACTTCCGACCCGGAAGCAAACAGCGACACGGCGGCTCTGCCGCCTTCGGCGGCGATCAGTTCGTAGGCGCCGCGCGCGCACTTGTTGGCGGCGTCGAGGCCCAGGCGCTGCTGCGGCAGGTTTTGCCGCGTCAAAACCAGCACGCTCGGTCCGCTGTCCGACTCCAGCGCAATCTGCCAGCACTCGATTGTTTCGACCGTGTCGCACGGCCGCAAGACTTTGAGATTGGGGATCGCGCGCAACGCGGCGAGATGCTCGACCGGTTGATGCGTCGGCCCGTCCTCGCCAAGCCCGATCGAGTCGTGCGTCATGACATGGATGACGCGCTGCCCCATCAGCGCCGCAAGGCGAATGGCTGGCCGGCAATAGTCCGAAAACACCAGGAAGGTGCCGGAATAGGGAACGATGCCGCCATGCAGCGCCATTCCATTCATCGCGGCCGCCATGCCGTGCTCGCGCACGCCGTAGTGGATGAAACGGCCGGAATAATCCGCGGCGCTCATCGCCTTCATCGCTTTGGCGCGGGTGTTGTTGGACCCGGTCAGGTCGGCGGAGCCGCCGATCATTTCCGGCAGCGCCGCGGTCAAGGTTTCGAGCGCGTATTCGGAAGCCGATCGTGTTGCGATCTCTTTCGGCGATTCGGCAAGTTTTTGCTTCACGGCGGCGACCGCCGCCGCGAGCAATCCGCCGAGATCGCCGCGCAGGCGGCGCTCGAACTCGGCGCGCGTTGCCGGGTCGAGAGCGGCGAGGCGGGCTTGCCATGCGAGGCGCGTCGGCCGGCCGCGCTCGCCGGCGCTGCGCCACTCCGAGCGGATGGCCGGCGGAATTTCGAAAGCCGGCGCGCTCCAGTTGAGCGCCCGCCGGGCGCCGGCAATCTCGTCGGCGCCGAGCGGCGAGCCGTGGCTCTTCTCGGAGCCGGCCTTGGTCGGCGCGCCGAAACCGATCGTTGTCCGGCACGCGATGAGCGACGGCCGCTCGGCTTTCTTCGCCGTTTCGAGCGCCGCCGCAATCGCCGCGGGATCGTGGCCGTCGATGCGTGTCGCCGCCCAGCCGGCGGCCTCGAAGCGCTTGATCTGATCCACGGAATCCGAAAGAGCGAGCGGGCCATCGATCGAGATGCCGTTGTCGTCAAACAGCACGATGAGTTTGTTGAGTTTCAAATGCCCGGCAAGCGCGATCGCTTCCTGGCTGATGCCTTCCATCAGGTCGCCGTCGGAAACGAGCACGTAGGTCGTGTGGTCGACGATTTCGCCGCCGAACAACGCGGCGAGGTGGCGCTCGGCGATGGCCATGCCGACCGCATTGGCAATTCCCTGACCGAGCGGACCCGTCGTGGTCTCGATGCCGGATGTGTGGCCGTATTCGGGATGGCCAGGCGTGAGCGAGCCCATCTGCCGGAAGCGTTTGATCTCGTCGATCGTCATCTTCTCGTAGCCGAGAAGATACAGCAGTGCGTAGACCAGCATCGAGCCATGACCCGCCGAGAGCACGAAGCGGTCGCGATCGGGCCAAGCCGGGTCGGCGGGATCGAATTTGAGAAAGCGCGTGAACAGCACCGTGGCGATATCCGCCGCGCCCATCGGCAGGCCGGGATGGCCGGATTTCGCCAGCTCGACGGCATCCATGGCGAGCGCGCGGATCGCGTTCGCCATGCGATCGTGCTCGGCGCGCGTAGCCGGACTCGTGGCTGTAGCGGCAAAGCGGGATGACTCGGCGAGGGTGGCGCTCGCCGCGAGAATGGGGTCCGGCATCGTCATGGAGCGGGCCAAGCGCGGCACGAACTTGCGCGGCCGCGATCACATCAAACAGGCGGCGATCAGATAGCACGCGAGGCGCGCGAGTCAAATCCGCGGAGCATGATGCGAACCGCGTCATGCACAGGGTGTGACGGAAATCGCTTTGGGCGTTGACGCTCTTGCTCGATACGACGTAAGCTTCCTTGCGTAAATAATTGCGGTCGCACGGTTTTTACCCAATGGCGCGCGCCGCGCTGGCCGATAGCGGATGGCCACATGAACGATACCGATTCCATCGCTATCGCGAGCCGGCGCCTGGCGCTCGCGCTTGACGCGCTCGAAGCCGCAGCCGAGCGGCGCCGCGAACTCGACCGCGACCACGAGGCGCTGCTGACGCAAATCCACGCGCTCGGCGCCGACCGGGCGCAGCTCGCCAGCGAACTCGATCACGCTACGGCCCGGTCGCGCGGACTTGAAACCGCCAACCGCGAGATCGCGCAACGGATCGACCAGGCGATCGAAACGATCAGCGGGGTGCTCGCGCACGATGAGTAACAAGCCATCAGGGAATGAGCCGGACGCGGCCATGGCCCAGGTCAGCGTCTCCATCAACGGGCGGCAGTTTCGCATGGCCTGCGAGGACGGTCAGGAGGCCCACCTGATGAGTCTCGCGCGCCAACTCGACGGGCGCATCGAGGGATTGCGCGCCAAGTTCGGCGAGATCGGCGATACGCGGCTCACCGTCATGGCGGCGCTTACCATTGCCGATGAGCTTGGCGAAATGGGCCTGCGCATTGGCCGTCTCGAAGAGGAACTGGCGGCAGCGCAGGAGGCGCACGTGGCCACCGCCGATCGCAATAGAAACCTGCAAGCCGCGGTCGCTGCGGCCATGACGTCGGCCGCCGAGCGCATCGAGAGCATCGCGAAAAAGCTCAATCAGAACGCCGGCGGCAACGGCGTCGCCTTGGGGTGATGGCGTCGGGCGAGCGTTGCCACTACATTGACGATGCGGGGCTGCGGGGTGCGAAGGAGTCAAATCCCCGGGGCCTTACGATCCTGACGGGAGCTGTCCCTGCCGGACCCCTGGGTTCGGACACATGGCGCCCACCTACTTATGTAGGTTCCCGGGATCAGTGCTCCTACGGCCAACGCGGCTCCGCACTTGACTGTTCCTATGGTCTTAACAACCGGCATCGAAGATACCAAGGCGGCGCTCCGCCGCGAGGCGAGCGCGCGACGCGATGCGTTGCCCGCAGAAACGCGCAAAGCTGCCGCCGCGATGATCGCGGCCCGGCCGTTTCCGCTGCCGGTCGCGGCGGGCGCGATCGTATCGGGCTTCATGCCTCTCAAAGACGAGATCGATCCGCTGCCGTTGCTACGTACGCTTTCCGGACGGGGCGCCCAATTGGCGCTGCCGGTCGTGGCGGAGCGCGGGCGCCCGCTCGTCATGCGCGCTTGGAAGTGGGGCGAACCGCTCGCCCCGGGTGTCTGGGGTATTCGCGAGCCAGGGCCCGAGGCCGCGATAGTTGAGCCCGATATCCTGCTGGTTCCGTTGCTGGCCTTCGATCGCGCCGGCGGCCGGCTGGGCTACGGTGGCGGCTATTACGATTTCACTCTCGTGCAACTGCGCGCGCGCAAGACCGTTGTCGCGGTGGGCCTCGCATTCGCCGCCCAGGAGATACCTGCCGTGCCCACCACCTCACGCGACGCACCGCTCGATCTTGTGCTAACCGAGCGTGAAGTGATCGATTTCCGGGGCAGTTGAGCATGCGCATTCTGTTCGTCGGCGACGTTGTCGGTCGCAGCGGCCGGACCGTCGTTCTTGAGCGCTTACCGGGCCTGGTGCGCGACTGGAAGCTCGATTGCGTCGTGGTCAACGGCGAAAACGCGGCCGGCGGCTTCGGCATCACCGAGACGATCTACAATGAATTCATCGAGGCTGGCGCCGACGCGATTACGCTCGGCAATCACGCCTGGGATCAGAAGGAGGCGCTTGTTTTCATCGAACGCGCGCCGCGGCTTATCCGGCCGATCAACTATCCCGCGGGCACGCCGGGCCGAGGCACGGCATTGATCGCGACCAAAAGCGGCGGGCGCGTGCTGGTCGTCAATGCAATGGGCCGCATCTTCATGGACCCGCTCGATGACCCGTTCGCCGCGATTGACCGCGAGCTGGGCGCTTGCGCGCTGCGTTCCGGCGCCGACGCCATTGTCGTCGACATGCATGCGGAGACAACGAGCGAGAAACAGTCGATGGGCCATTTCTGCGACGGCCGCGCCAGTATTGTTGTCGGCACCCACACGCACGCACCGACGGCGGACTTGCGCATCCTGCCGGGCGGTACCGCCTTCATGAGCGACGTCGGCATGACCGGCGACTACGATTCGGTGATCGGCATGACCAAGGAAGAGCCGCTGCAACGGTTTCTGCGGCGCGTGCCGTCGTCGCGTTTCGAGCCGGCTACCGGACCGGCTACGCTCTGCGGGATGGCGGTCGAGACCGATGCGACAACCGGACTTGCAACACGCGCCGGTGCGGTGCGCATCGGCGGCTGTCTCGAAACCGCAGTTCCGGCTTTCTGGAGCTAGGATTGCTCCGACTTTATTTTCCCGCAGCGCCGTCTTATAAAACCGTCGACATCAATTCATTCACACGTGCGGGCGCGAGAGGGCGCGAAAACGAGCTATGGCCGGCCATTCCCAGTTCAAAAACATCATGCACCGCAAGGGACGGCAGGACGCGGCGAAGTCCAAGCTGTTCGGCAAGCTTGCGCGTGAAATTACCGTCTCTGCCAAAATCGGCGTACCGGATCCGGCGATGAATGCGCGCCTGCGCGCCGCGATCATCGCCGCCCGAGCGGAAAACATGCCCAAGGACAATATCGAGCGCGCCATCAAAAAGGCGACCGGCGGCGATGCGGAGAGTTACGAGGAAACCCGCTACGAGGGCTATGGCCCGGGCGGCGTTGCCGTCATTGTCGAAGTGTTGACCGACAACCGCAACCGCACCGCCGGCGAAGTGCGGGCCGCCTTCACCAAGAGCGGCGGCAACCTCGCCGAAACCGGGGCGGTCTCGTTCATGTTCGACCATCTCGGGGTCATCGAATACGACGCCAAAGTGGCGAGCGGCGACGCGATATTCGAGGGCGCGCTTGAGGCGGGCGCCGACGATGTCGTCTCGAGCGACAACGGCCACGAGATCTATGTCACGCAGGATCGGTTCGGCGCGGTCGCCAAGGCGCTCGAAGCGAAATTCGGCGAGCCGCGCAAGGCGTCGCTGGTGTGGCGTCCGCAGAACACGGTCGCGGTCGACGACGAGCAGGGCGAGAAGCTTTTGAAGCTTCTCGATACCCTGAACGAGCACGATGACGTGCAGAACGTCTATGCCAATTTCGAAATATCTGACGCGCTGATGCAACGCATGAGTGCGTAGCGTGGCCGACGACCGCGCCAGCCGCAAACGCCACGCCCGCAGCCGACAGTCGCAGCGTCGTGAGCGATCGTTTGATGGCCGGCTCCCACGTCGACCGGCGCTGCCGGAAGCTGCTTTCGGGGCGTCGATCTTGGCCACCGCTGCCGCCCGCAATCGAGAACGTGCGTTGGTGGCATGCTATCGTCATTGTGGCATGACGCGCCCGATTCGCATTCTCGGCATTGATCCGGGGCTCCGCCGCACCGGCTGGGGCGTGGTTGAGATTGCCGGCAACCGGCTCGGATACCTCGCCTGCGGCTCGGTGACGACGAATGATCGGGATGCGCTCGCGGCGCGTCTCGTCGCCATCTATGACGGCCTGATGCGCATACTCGAAGAGTTTCGGCCCGATGAAGCGGCGGTAGAGGCGACCTTTGTGAACAAGGACGCCAGCGCGACGCTCAAGCTCGGACAGGCGCGCGGCATCGCGATGGTGGTGCCGGCGAAGGCCGGCGTGCCGGTCGCGGAATACGCACCGAACCTGGTGAAGAAGAGCATCGTCGGCGCCGGGCACGGCGACAAGACCCAGGTGCGGATGATGATCGGCGTGCTTTTGCCCAAGGCCGACCCGTCTTCCGACGACGCTGCCGACGCGCTCGCCATCGCGGTCACGCACGCACACTACCGGCAAAGCGTCGTGCTGCACGCTGCACTCGCGTCACCCTCTCCCCTTGCGGGAGAGGGTGCCCGAGCGGAGCGAGGGCGGGTGAGGGGTTCCCGCCGGTAAGCTACCCCTCACCCGGCGTGGCTCGCTTCGCTCGCCGCGCCACCCTCTCCCGCAGGGGGAGAGGGTTTCTGCGTGCGAATCCGATACAAAGGGACCGCTGTTTAGAACTGTTGGATCGCATGATCGGCAAGCTCAAAGGCGTGATCGACTCCTACGGCGCGGATTCCGTCATCCTCGATGTCAACGGCGTCGGCTATCTTGTGCATTGTTCGACGCGCACGTTGCAGGAATTGCCGCGCGTGGGTGAGGCGGCGACGTTGTCGATCGAGACCTACGTGCGTGAAGACCAGATCCGGCTGTTTGGATTTATGACCGACGTGGAGCGCGAGTGGTTCCGATTGCTGCAGACGGTGCAGGGCGTGGGCGCCAAAGTGGCGCTCGCCGTGCTTGGCACCCTTAAGCCGGCCGATCTGGCGTCCGCCATCGCCATGCGCGACAAAGCGATGGTCGCACGCACGCCCGGCGTCGGGCCCAAAGTCGCCGAACGCATCGTCACCGAACTGAAAGACAAGGCGCCGGCTTACAGCGACATCGATCCGGCGCTGGTGCGGCTCACGGGTGCGCTCGACGACAAGCGGGCGCCGCAACCGATCAGCGACGCGGTTTCGGCCCTCGTCAATCTCGGCTACGCGCAACCGCAAGCGGCCGCGGCCGTTGCGGCCGCGGTACGCAGCGCCGGCGAAGCCGCGGAGGTCAAGACCCTCATCCGCCTCGGACTGAAGGAGCTTTCGAAGTGAAATCGGCCGCGAAGCTGAGCAACGCGGATCGCGATTTGATCGACGCCGCTACGGCTGCAATCAAGCTGCGTTATCGCGACGACTGGCAGGAGGTCGGCGCGGCTTTGCGCACGCGCTCAGGAAAGATTTTCACCGGCGTCAATCTCGATGCCTATCTCGGCCGCATGGCGGTCTGTGCCGAAGCGGTGGCGCTCGGCCGCGCCGTCATCGATCTCGGCGATGCGGGGATCGACACCATCGTCGCGGTGCGGCATCCGCCGCCGCAGCATAAGGATCAGACCATCGCCGTGGTATCGCCGTGCGGCGCCTGCCGCGAGCTGATTTTCGACTACGATCCGAAGGCGCGGGTGATCGTGCCGAACGGCAAATCGCCGGCGGCGGTGCCGATCAGCGCGCTGTTGCCGAACAAATACAAAAGGGGCGAAGAGGGGTGAACGGCACCACCGGACCCAAGCTCGTGACCCCGGAGCGTCGCGATGAAGACGCCGCGGAAGCGACGTTGCGCCCGCAGAGGCTTGCGGAATTCGTCGGCCAGGAGCAGGCGCGGAAAAACCTCGCGGTGTTCATCGAGGCGGCCCGGGCGCGCCACGAGGCGCTCGATCATGTCTTGTTCGTCGGGCCGCCCGGGCTCGGCAAGACCACGCTGGCGCAGATCGTCGCGCGCGAGCTGGGCGTGAATTTCCGCGCTACGTCCGGGCCGGTCATCGCCAAGGCAGGCGACCTCGCGGCGCTCCTGACCAACCTCGAAGAGCGCGACGTGCTTTTTATCGATGAGATCCACCGGCTCAATCCGGCGGTCGAGGAGATTCTCTATCCGGCGATGGAGGACTTCCAGCTCGACCTTATCATCGGCGCCGGGCCGGCGGCGCGCTCGGTGAAGATCGATCTCGCCAAGTTCACGCTCGTCGGCGCGACCACTCGCGCCGGACTTCTGACCAATCCGCTGCGCGATCGCTTCGGCATTCCGGTACGGCTTAATTTCTACGCCGAGGCGGAACTTGAGCAGATCGTCAATCGCGCCGCGCGCGTGCTTGGCGTCAGTATCACCGCCGACGGCGCCAATGAGATCGCCCGCCGCGCGCGCGGCACGCCGCGCATTGCCGGACGACTGCTGCGCCGGGTACGCGATTTCGCTGCCGTCGCCGGCGCGCCGTCGATCGACCGCGCCGTTGCCGAAAAGGCGCTAGCGGCGCTCGAAGTCGATGCCGCGGGCCTCGACGCCATGGACCGGCGCTACCTGACGACCATCGCCTTGAACTATGGCGGCGGTCCCGTTGGCGTCGAGACGCTTGCCGCGGCGCTGTCGGAGCCCCGCGACGCCATCGAGGACATCATCGAGCCTTATCTGATCCAGTGCGGTCTGTTGCAACGGACCCCGCGCGGCAGGCTGATCACCGGCCATGCCTTCCGCCACCTCGGCCTCGCGGAGCCGGCGCGCGATCCCGCGCAGTTCGGGCTGTTTGGTTCGGACGAGGGGGCTTGATGGTGGACGTAGAATGGGTTGAGCGGCGGCGAATCAGTCATCAAATCTGCCGGCAGCCCATGGTCGCTCGCACCATCTCCGTTATGTAAGACCCGGCCGTCGGGGAAGGAGCTATTTCGGGGGCAATTGTGACCGATTGCGATCACGAGACCATAATGACCGCGCATTGGCTGCAGTCCGGAATTGGGCCGCGGGATGCGGTGGCCAAACTCCAGCCCACGTGCGACGGCGAGGCGTTGAGCGAGGAGTTCCTGCCGGAGCTCGAGGACAAATGGCAAGACCAGCGCGATGCCGCCCTTATTGTTTATGCGATCCTCGGCGGGCCGTGGAACCGCTTGGCGGGATTTGGTCTCAAGGACGTTATATCGCCGGCGGACCATACACAGATCGTTCACTTTCTCGCCAAGACGACTGGAAACCAATTCGCAGTCGACGATGTCGTGCAGACAGACAATCCGAATGGCGACGTGAATCTGCTCGTCATGCACCGAGGCAAGAGATACTCATTTGACGTGGAGGTCACGGACGCTGGCGCAATATTCGCGGCACCCTAGACGGTCTCAATCGCGTCCTTGAGCTTCTCGGAATAAGCGAGCGGTTCGTGGAACTCTATGTTAGCGGAGGCTATGTGAGCATCGTGGCTTTCGTTCGTCCGAACCAGTTCCTGGTCGCGGCGCGCGAACTTGGCATCTGCCTGGAATTGGCCGCCGAAGATTGACTGCGCCGCGTGATGCGATCAAACAAAGCTCAATTCCGGCGGTCAGGCGCCGGCTATTTCAGGTCGCGCCGCACCAAAGGCTTGGCGAAAACCGTAACGACGGCCGAACTGCCGACGGCTTCGGAGACGATGGTCTCGACCTTCAGCAGGATATTGTTTTTGGCGTAGCCGCCGTACCAGCCTTCGGTCCCGTGATATCCATCAATGTCGGCGAGCGCGCGCGCCGCCGGATCCTCAAACCACACGATTTTGGGATCGGCCGTTTGCGTAGCGGCTTTCAGGCGTTCGGCGATCCGCTTGGCTTTTTCCGGCGTCAACGTCGACGTTGCTGCAGCGCCCGGGGCCTCGCAATGGTACTCGTAGTGCGACAGGATTTTTGAGCCTTCGCCGCGCTTGTAGATGTAACAGGTGTTCGTCACAGCAGCGATCGGCTGGGTGCCTTCCCAAATCGGATCGCCGCGCGGATCGCGGCCGGGCTTGCCTTTGATCGTTGAAAAATTGCCCGAGCGGGCCGCAAGGATTTTCTGGATCGAGCCGCACACGTCGTCGCCGCATTCCGCAAAGGCGGGGGCGGAGAGCGCCGCCACAAAAATCGGCACAAGGACCCGCAGCTTCATGATCACCCCCGGCGCGACACGAATATAGCGCCGCCATGGAACATCGCGACAACAATTCCGCGGCGTGATGCCGGACGCTGACGCAGCGCGGCGCCTGTGGTACTTGGACGCGCATACACGGCCGGCAATACATGGCCGGCAACACTTGGCTTCGCCGAAAGCACGGGTCGACTGGAGCAAACACATGCCAGAAACAATGTACGGCGGTTGCCATTGCGGGCGCGTAAGGTTCCGCGTAACGGCGGATCTTTCGGGCGTCACCGAATGCAATTGCTCGATCTGCACCAAAAAGGGTTTTCTGCATCTGATCGTGGCGCCAGAGCAGTTCGAGCTTGAAAGCGGCGGCGACGCGCTGACCACCTATCGCTTCAATACCGGCACGGCGAAGCACACATTCTGCTCGACCTGCGGCATCCACGCCTTTTACGTTCCGCGTTCGGATCCGGACAAGATCGACGTCAACGTCCGTTGTCTCGACAACGTCGATATCGCGGCGATCAAGCCGCATCCGTTCGACGGTAGGCGCTGGGAGTCGGCTATCGCCGAGCGCGTGCCGTGGCGGTAGCACCGATGAGTGCTTCCCACCTCGACGGCGAACTTCGCGATGGGCGCCACGTGCTGGCCGTGCGCGTCTATTACGAGGACACCGATTTCACCGGCATCGTCTATCACGCCAACTACCTGCGCTACATGGAGCGCGGGCGCACCAACTACCTGCGTCTCATCGGCGCCGATCACCGCGCGCTGTTCGAGGCGACCGAGAAGGAGGCGCCGGGATTCGCTTTCGTCGTCCGTTCGATGACCCTGGACTATCTCAGGCCGGCACGCATGGACGACGTACTCAACGTCGTCACCGAGCCGGAGGTCGTGAAGGGCGCTTCCATCACCATGCGCCAGCGCGTCATGCGCGGCGACGAACTCCTGGTCGAGGCCAGCGTGCGGGTCGCCTTCATCAGCGGCGGCCGGGCGCGGCCGATTCCGAAGTCGCTACGCGTGGCGATGAAGGCCGATTTGGACGAGGCTCAGCCCTGATGTGACTTTTGGGCGGGTTTTGCCAAGGTCGACGGATCGGCCGGAGTCATGTAAAGACTATTTACATGAGCTGGACCAAGGACGACAAAGAAGGCCCCCGCGGCTACCACCACGGCAATCTGAAGGAAGCGCTCGTCCGCGCGGCGTTGGAATTGATCGCGCAGAAGGGACCGGCCGGCTTTACCTTCGCCGAAGCCGCCCGGTGGGCGGGCGTCAGTCCGGCAGCGCCCTACCGACATTTTCGCGACCGCGACGAACTTTTGGCGAGCGTCGCGCTGCGCGGGTTTGTTCAATTCGAGGCCGCCCTGGCGCGGGCCTGGGACGCCGGCCGGCCGGACGCCTTCATCGCCCTTGAGCGGCTGGGCAAGGCCTACCTCGATTTCGCACGCACCGAGCCCGCCTATTATTCGGCGATGTTCGAGGCCGCTGTTCCGCTGGCACCTAATCCGGAGCTCCGCGAGGCTGGCGACCGCGCCTTCGCCGTTTTGCGGGAAGCAGCCGAGAAAATCTGCGCCCAGATTCCAGCGCGAAGCCGGCCTCCCGCATTGATGGTCGCCCTCCACATTTGGGCAGTGACGCACGGGATTGCTTCGCTGTTCGGGCGCGGCGACGCCGCACGCCGCGCGCTGCCGATGTCGCCGGAGGAACTCCTCGAGGCGCAGGTGCTGGTTTATCTGCGCGGTCTCGGCGTGTCGGAGTCGAAATCTGGTTCAGCGGCCTAGCGGATTGGCGCCGGCTGCCCAAATGGGCGGATTGAGCAGTACCCCGCTTCACGAAGTCGAGAGGGCCTTGACAGTCGGAAACGGCGATGTAAATGTTATTTACATTCACACTTGGGAGACCCCGTCATGGTTCTCGTGAATAAGCTCGATGAGCTCGGAAAGCCGGCCTGGATCGCACTGATGGTCCTGGGCTTCATGGCGTGGTGGCCGATCGGTCTCGTCGTCCTCGCCTTTTTTCTTGGGAGCGGAAGAATGGGATGCTCGTACCGTCACAATGGCGGCCCGTGGCAGGGCCGTTGGCAATCGAAGATGGAGCGCATGCAGGAGAAGATGGATCGTTTGCGCTCCAAGATGGACGGCGCTGGTAGCGGCGACTGGTGGGGCACCCCGCCATCGAGCGGCAATCGCGCTTTCGACGACTATCGGACCGAGACGCTGCGGCGCCTCGAAGACGAACAGCGTGAGTTCAAGGAGTTTCTGGAGCGGCTGCGTTTTGCCAAGGACCGATCGGAGTTCGATCAGTTCATGAATGAGCGACGCAATCGTCCTCCTCGCGAGGAAGGTTCGCAGCCACAGCCGCAAGGCTAAGGACCTGCCAATCGCTGAGACTCTTAGGGCCGCCCACCTCGCCGAGCTGGGCGGCCCTCGCATTTACGGGTTGGAGGCGGAAAGGCCAATCGGCATTAACCGTTCGTTAAGTATAACCGGGCTTCGTTAGGCCGAAGGACCGGTGTTGCGCCCTAGTTTGGACACGTTTCGCGATGATTTCGATTGGGGCCGGTGGCGGGTCCGGCTCGGGTCTTCGATAAATTGGGTCATCGTAGGTCGCGGTCGGTCCGCGCAAAAGCGGTTGCCGTCGCCTTTGTCACCCCGGCGCCGGCGCGCCGCCCGGTCATTCGGATCGCCGAAAGGACGCGCCCATGAATCCTGCCGACATCTCAGCGTCGGCCCTGCCGTTGACCTCCTCCGATCTGTCGCTGTGGCATCTGTTCTGGCAGGCGCATTGGCTGGTCAAGACGGTCATGACCGGCCTGATCATTTGCTCGGTCTGGGTCTGGGCCATCGCGATCGACAAGACGTTCTTGTTTCGGCGCATCCGGCGGTCGGCCGATGGTTTCGAGCAGGCTTTCTGGTCAGGCCAATCGCTCGAAGAGCTCTACACTTCGCTTGCAGCCAAGCCGGGTCACTCCACCGGCGCCCTTTTCGTCGCGGCCATGCGTGAATGGAAACGAAGCTTCGAGGGGCATGCCCGGTCGTTTGCCGGGCTGCAAATGCGCATCGAAAAGGTGATGAACGTCGCCATCTCGCGGGAGGTCGAGCATATGGAGCGCTGGCTCTTGGTGCTGGCGACAGTCGGCTCGGCCGGCCCCTTTGTCGGCCTGTTCGGCACCATTTGGGGCATCATGACCAGCTTTCAGTCGATCGCGGCCTCCAAAAACACCTCGCTGGCCGTCGTCGCTCCCGGCATCGCGGAAGCGTTGTTTGCGACCGCGATTGGTCTAATTGCCGCCATTCCGGCGACTATTTTCTACAATAAGTTTAGTTCCGAGGTGAACCGGCAGACGCAGCGTCTGGAAGGCTTTGCCGACGAATTCTCGGCAATTCTGTCGCGGCAGATCGACGAGCGCGGGTAAGGGAACGGTAATGGCGGCCAGCGTCGTCAGCACATCATCCGGTGGCCGGAAACGGGGCCGCCGCCGCGCAGTCATGAGCGAAATCAACGTCACGCCGTTCGTCGACGTCATGCTGGTGCTGCTGATCGTGTTTATGGTGTCGGCGCCGTTGCTCACGGTCGGCGTGCCGCTCGATTTGCCGCAGAGCCAGGCCAAATCGCTTGATCAGGACCGCGAGCCGCTGACCGTTTCCGTCAATGGTCAGGGGCAGCTTTTCCTGCAAAACAGCGAAATAAAGGTCGAAGATCTGGTGCCGAAGCTCAAGGCCATCATTGACGCCCGCGGCGGCGGCTTAGACGAGCGCGTCTACGTTCGTGGCGACAAGAAAGTGGATTACGGTACCATGATGCGGGTGATGGGCAGGCTTTCGGCGGCAGGCTATCATCGTGTGGCGCTGGTCACGGAGGTCGAGCAGGGCGGGGGATGAGGCGCAGTCTGATCATATCGGGCACCGCGCACGCCGTGCTGATGTTGTGGGGGCTGGTCGCTTTTGCCGCAAGGCCAAGCGAAGCGCCGTCGGCTGAATCATTGCCCGTCGAGTTCGTATCGGCGACCGAGTTTTCGCAGATGACCGCCGGCGTCAAAAACGCGCCGAAGCCGATCGAAAACGCAAAGCCGCTCGCCGATAAAGTCGGCGAACTGAAGCCGGTCAAGGAGCTCGCGCCCAAGGTCGCCGACAAGCCTGAAATCAAGACACAGGCGGCGGCTGCCGCCGCCGAACCCAAGCCGGAAACAAAATCTCAGCCGAAGGCGGCCGAGAAACCGAAAGAGAGTAAGCCGCAGCCAGATCAAGTTGCCGAGGCCTTGAAAAAGGACGAGGCGAAGAAGCCGCCGAAGCCTGAGAAAAAACCGCCGCCGGAATTCAAGCCGGATCAGATCGCCGAGCAGTTAAAGAGGGACGAGCCGAAAAGGCCGCCGTCGAAATTCGACGCCGATCAGGTTGCCGCGCTGCTCGATCACCGCGAGCCGCAGCGCCAGCTGGCGACCGCGGAGACGCTTAACGGCACGGCATCGCTCGGAACATCGACCGGTCACGCCGCGCAGCTTTCGCAGAGTGAGCTGGAGGCGTTGCGGGCGAAACTGATCTCGCTGTGGAATCCGCCGCCGGCCGTCAGCAACAACCCGGACCAATACGTCGTGACCGTTCGTATCAGACTGTCCCGCGACCACCGTCTCGTAGGGCAGCCGGAAGTGCTCAATAGCGGCGAGGGCCCGCTGTTCGAGGCAACCCGAGACAGTGCGGTGCGCGCCGTCATTCAAGGGCAGCCCTACGACATGCTGTCGCTGTCCACATACGATGTCTGGAAGGACATAACGTTGAACTTCAATCCTCGCGATGTCTTCGGTGGTTGACCGCCATAACCTTCAGAGTTTGTGCATGTCCGGTATTGATCAGCCGATTGCTGCTCGCCTCAGCCGCCGTGGCGTGCTGTCGCTCGGCAGCGCGGTTCTCGCCGGCTTGGTGATGGATGCGCGGCCCGCTGCCGCGGTGACCGTCGATATCAACCAAGCCAACGTCCAGCCAATGCCGATCGCGATCGCCGATTTTGTCGGCGGGGCCGCGAACGACAGCGAAACCGCGCGGGGCGTTTCGGAGATCATCACCAACAACCTCAAGAGAAGCGGGTTGTTCGCGCCGATCGATCCGGCGGCGTTCATCGAGAAAATCCTCAATGTCGACGCGGTGCCGCGGTTTCCCGACTGGCGTACCATCAACGCACAGGCGCTCGCGACAGGGCGGGTGACGCGTCAGGCCGACGGGCGTCTCAAGGCCGAATTCCGGTTGTGGGACGTGCTTGCCGGCCAGCAGCTCGCCGGCCAGCAGTATTTCACCACGCCTGACAATTGGCGTCGCATCGCGCACATTATTTCGGATGCCATCTACGAGCGCCTGACGGGCGAAAAAGGCTATTTCGATAGCCGCGTCGTATTCGTCGATGAGACCGGATCGGCGGAGCGCCGCATCAAGCGGCTGGCGATCATGGATCAGGACGGCGCCAACGTGCGTTATCTCACGCGCGGCGACGATCTCGTGCTGACGCCGCGCTTTTCGCCGTCGACGCAGGAGATCACCTACATGGCTTACGGCCAGGGCGATCCGCGCGTTTATCTTCTCAACATCGAAACCGGCCAGCGCGAAATTGTCGGCAATTTTCCGGGCATGAGCTTCGCACCGCGGTTTTCGCCGGATGGTCAGCGCGTGGTGATGAGCCTCCAGGAAGGAAGCAATTCCAACATTTTCGTCATGGATCTGCGCTCCAAGGCGATGACGCGGCTGACCGACACGCCGGCGATCGATACATCGCCATCCTACTCGCCGGACGGTGCCAGACTTTGTTTTGAATCCGACCGCGGCGGTCGTCCGCAGATCTACGTCATGGCGGCAACCGGCGGCCAGGCGCAGCGGATCAGCTTCGGCGACGGTTCCTATTCGACGCCGGTATGGTCGCCGCGCGGCGATTACATCGCCTTCACTCGCCAGTCCCAAGGCAAATTCGCCATCGGCGTGATGAAGCCGGACGGGAGCGGCGAGCGCGTCCTCACCGAAGGGTTCCATAATGAAGGCCCGACCTTCGCGCCGAACGGACGCGTGATCATGTTTTTCCGCGATCCGGGCGGTAGCGCCGGGCCGTCGCTATTTACGATCGATATTGGCGGGCGTAACGAGCTCAAGGAACCGACGCCGAGCTTTGCTTCCGATCCCGCCTGGTCGCCGCTGTTGTCATAGGAGTTCCGCGCGCGCGGCCCCATAGGGTTGCCGCATTCAAGCCCTATTAACCATTGCTGGAGCTTTAGGGGTGGTCGGTGGATTGGAAGCTTCTTTGTAAGTCCGCATCAAGGTTGACGGAACCTTCGCTTAACCAAGGCGCTGCTAGATCGCTCCAGAGACCCAACCATGTCCGCTAACGACGGAACAATGGAGGCAGCGGAATGAACGTTACAAGCATCGTCCGCGGCGCAAAATTCGTAGCTCTTGTTCTGGGCGCGCTCGCGATTGCGGGCTGCGCCAAGCAGCAGCCCGAGCAGGCCGCAATGGCCAACGCCGCTGTGCCCGGCAGTCAGCAGGACTTCATCGTCAATGTCGGCGACCGGGTATTTTTCGAATTCGGACTCGTCGGAACTCACCATCCAGGCACGGGCGACGCTCGACAAGCAGGCGCTGTGGCTCAACGAATACAGCCGCTATGCCTTTACCATTGAGGGCCATGCCGACGAGCGAGGCACGCGTGAGTACAACATCGCGCTCGGCGCCCGCCGCGCCCAGGCAGTGCGCGAATATCTGGCATCCCGCGGTGTGATGGCGCAGCGCATGCACACCATTTCCTACGGCAAAGAACGGCCGGTTGCGGTGTGCAACGACATTTCCTGCTGGTCGCAGAACCGTCGCGCCGTGACCGTGCTCAATCAGAGCTCCTAATCGGACGGCCGCGCCGAAGCCTGGACTGGATTTAGACTGGCTTTAACCGGTCGGCGCCTTCGCGGCGCCGGCTGCACGTCTTTCGCCCGTTCCGCCTTGCCAAAGCGACGCTGAAATCGGATCGTCGCCGCGGCGCCGCTCTGCGGCGAACAGTCACAATTTGGACGTAGGATGGGCTATGTTAAGAACGCCTACCCACCCGCACATGTCGCCGGCGATGATCCGTTTTGTTTCTCCGGTTTTGGCTCTTGTCGCGTGCACGCTTTGCGCCGGATCCGTTCGCGCACAGGTGTCTGACTCTGACCTCGTGACACGCATCGGCCGCCTGGAGGCGACGATCCGCGAGCTCACTGGCCACGTCGAGCAATTGCAATATCGCAACCAGCAGCTTGAGCAGCAGGTGCAGCACCTTCAAGAAGACGCGACGCGAGGTGAAGACGGTAGGGGTCCGGCGCGCGCCGCTTCCGGTACGCAGCGACCCGCTGCTCAGAATCCGTCGCCGCCATATTCGCCGCCGCCGGCCAACGCGCCGCCCGCAGTGGCCGCTCAAGTTCCACCCGCGCCACCTGAGCCGCCACCGCCGTCATCCGGGATTTGCCGCGGTGACGCGTTCGATCCGTCGGCCAATCCGAACGCGCCGGGCGCGCCGCGGCAGCTTGGCAGCAATACGGCGGCAACCGAGCCGCCGCCACCGGTCTCCGATGCGCCCGCACCCGGGATCCGTCAGATCGGTGCGCCGCTCGATCTCTCCACGCCGGGCGCCGGGCCGCCGGCCGGCGCGCTGCCGCCACCGCCACCGAGCAATCCGAGTTCGACCGGCGCCATGCAGGCGACGCTGCCGCCAACGCCGCCGCCAACGAATTCACCCAAGGAACAATACGATCTCGCCTACGGCTACGTTCTGCACAAGGACTTTCCGCTTGCCGCGGACTCGTTCCGCGGCTTCCTGCGCCAATATCCGAGCGATCGCTTGGCGCCGGAGGCGCAATACTGGCTCGGCGAAAGTCTCTTCCAGCAGCAGCAATATCGCGACGCCGCGGAATTGTTTCTTGCTGTTTCGACGAAATATGAAACGACAGCTCGTGCGCCGGAGGCGTTGTTGCGGCTCGGCCAGTCGCTTGCCGCGTTGGGCGAAAAAGAAGCTGCCTGCGCTTCGCTCGGCGAAGTGCTGCGCAAATACCCGCGCGCGACGTCGAGCGTGAAGCAGGCCGTGGACCGAGAACAGAAGCGTGGCCACTGCTGACCGCGCGGTGCGCGACGCGGAAGCGGGCGCGCTGTTTCATGGTCTTGAAGATCTGCATGGACTTCTTCTTGCCGTCTCCGGCGGTTCGGATTCGACCGCGCTGCTCGTGATCGCCGCGCGCTGGGCCGAGAAATTAAGGAAACGCCGCAAGCGCGCTCCGAAGCTTCTCGCGGTTACGATCGATCACGGATTGCGGCCGGAATCGAAACGCGAAGCAGCGCAAGTGCGTCGCCTGGCGCGGCAACTCGGGATTCCGCACCGGACGTTGCAGTGGAGCGGCCGGAAGCCCGAGACCGGCCTGCAGGAAGCCGCGCGCTTTGCTCGCTATCGGCTGCTGGCCGAGGCTGCGATGCGCGCCGGCTACGAACACATCCTGACCGCCCACACTCTGGACGATCAGGCCGAGACCGTACTGTTCCGGTTGGCTCGCGGCAGCGGACTGACCGGGCTGGCGGGCATGGCCCACGCCGTGACGCTTCCCGCTGGCGGGGATGCGGCAATTTTCCTCATTCGTCCGCTGCTGTCGGTACCGAAGGCGCGGCTCGTTGCGACGTTGAACAAAGCCGGCGTCGCGCACAGCGAAGATCCGACCAACCGCGATCCGCGCTACACCCGCACGCGGCTGCGCGCACTGATGCCGCATCTCGCGAGTGAGGGGCTCGATGCACGAGGTCTGGCACGCTTGGCGGCGCGCATGCGGCGCGCCGAAGCGACGGTGGAATTTGCGGTCGCCGCGGCGCGGGAAGCGTTGGCGCCCGGTTCGTGGAGCGAGCGCGGCCCGGTCATTTTCGAAACGGCACGCTTTAAGAACCTTCCCGCCGAAGTGGCCCTGCGGCTTCTGGGTCGCGCGATCGCACATGTCGGCAATGAAGGACCGGTCGAACTTGGCAAGCTTGAAATGCTTTACGAGACGCTAAGGACGTCCCGCGTGCCGCTGCGCCGGACGCTGGCTGGCGGGCTGATCGCGCTCGGGCAAGACAGGCTGGTCGTCGAGCGAGCGCCGCCGCGCCGCGCGCGAACTGCACGCGCCGCCGGCAACGCCCGCTTTACGAAATGATAGTAGAATAAACGTCTTGCTCGCGGTCGGCCTTCTCTTGGCAGGGGATGGTCTGACGCCTACATTGCCACCATGCGCGACGTGAAGCCGCCACGATTTGCGGTAAAATGCAGGCCGCCGGGGGCCGGTAGGTTGCCGGCCGAGGACATGCGATGAACGCCAATCTTCGGAATTTCGCCCTTTGGGTCATTATTGTTCTACTGCTCTTGGCGTTATTCACGCTGTTCCAGAATCCGGGCCAGCACACCACCTCCCAGGACATTTCGTTTTCGCAGTTGCTCAACGAGGTCGACCAGGGCCGCGTGCGCGACGTGCTGATCCAGGGTCCGGAAATCCACGGCACCTTCACCGACGGCCGTCCGTTCCAGACCTATTCGCCGAGCGACCCGAGCCTGATTCAGCGCCTCTACAACAAAGGCGTCGCGATCACGGCGCGTCCGCAATCCGACAACGTGCCGTGGTTCGTGTCGCTGTTGATCTCCTGGCTGCCGTTCGTCGCGCTGATCGGCGTGTGGATTTTCCTTTCGCGCCAGATGCAAGGCGCCGGCGGCAAGGCTCTCGGATTCGGCAAAAGCCGCGCCAAGCTTCTGACCGAAGCGCACGGCCGCGTCACCTTCGAGGATGTTGCCGGCGTTGACGAAGCCAAGCTCGATCTGCAGGAGATCGTGGAATTCCTGCGCGACCCCGGTAAATTCCAACGGCTCGGCGGACGAATTCCGCGCGGCCTCTTGCTGGTCGGTCCGCCCGGCACCGGCAAGACGTTGCTCGCGCGCGCCATTGCCGGCGAAGCGAACGTTCCGTTCTTCACCATCTCCGGCTCCGACTTCGTCGAAATGTTTGTCGGCGTCGGCGCCAGCCGCGTGCGCGACATGTTCGAGCAGGCGAAGAAGAACGCGCCCTGCATCATTTTCATCGACGAAATCGACGCCGTTGGCCGCCACAGAGGCGCGGGCCTCGGCGGCGGCAACGACGAACGCGAGCAGACGCTGAACCAGTTGCTCGTGGAGATGGATGGTTTCGAGGCCAATGAAGGCATCATTTTGATTGCCGCCACCAACCGGCCGGACGTGCTCGATCCTGCACTGTTGCGCCCGGGCCGGTTCGACCGCCAGGTCGTCGTACCCAATCCGGACGTAGTCGGCCGCGAGCAGATTCTGAAGGTGCACGTCCGCAAGGTGCCGCTCGCGCCGGACGTCAATCTGAAAACCATCGCGCGCGGAACGCCCGGCTTCTCCGGCGCCGATCTCATGAACCTCGTCAATGAGGCTGCCCTGATGGCCGCGCGGCGCAACAAGCGCATGGTCACGCAGGTCGAGTTCGAGGACGCCAAGGACAAAGTGATGATGGGCGCCGAGCGCAAGTCGCTGGTGATGACGGAGGAGGAGAAGCTCCTCACTGCCTATCACGAGGGCGGCCATGCCATCGTCGCGGTCAACGTCAAGGCGACCGATCCGGTGCACAAGGCGACAATCATCCCGCGCGGTCGTGCGCTCGGCATGGTGATGCAACTGCCGGAGCGCGACAAGCTGTCGATGAGCCTTGAGCAGATGACGTCACGGCTTGCCATCATGATGGGCGGTCGCGTCGCCGAGGAGTTGGTGTTCGGCCGTGACAAAGTGACCTCAGGCGCTGCGTCCGATATCGAGCAGGCGACCAAGCTCGCACGCTTGATGGTCACGCGCTGGGGTCTGTCCGACGCGCTCGGTACCGTTGCTTACGGCGAGAACCAGGAAGAGGTGTTCCTCGGCTATTCGGTGGCGCGCCAGCAGAACATCTCGGAAGCCACCGTGCAGAAAATCGACGCCGAGATCAGGCGGCTGGTCGAAGCCGGCTATCTGGAGGCGCAGCAGATCCTCACCGAGAAGCGCGCCGATCTGGAAGCGCTGGCCAAGGGGCTGCTGGAATTCGAGACCTTGAGCGGCGACGAGATCAAAGATTTGCTGATGGGCAAACGACCCAGCCGTGAATCGACGATCGAGCCGTCGACGCCGCGCGCTTCGACCGTGCCGACGGCGGGCGCGGGCCGAAACCGGCCGCGTCCGGAAGGTCCGATGGAGCCGCAGCCGCAGGCGTAAGCCGCCGCGGACATTCTTGGTAGAGCATGATCCTTTCGGAAAAGCGGCCGCTGCCCCGGATCAAGTCCGGGGCACGCTTTTTCCGGATCGTGCCTAGGCGTCCAGAATAACAGTCGCAAGCGACGGCTGGTCGCGCCGCGCTACCTCGATTTCAAGCTGCGTGCCGCAGTCGCCGCAAACGAATTCCCGCAGCTCCAGTTCGGCATGCAGAGTCAAATGCGGCCCGCAAGCTTGCGCCGGCAACACCCGCCGGCGTGCGCGCGGCTTCCAATCCTCGGTCGCCGGACCGAGATCGTTCCCGCAGATACAGCGGAACTTGCCGTTATCGATCCGCGGGCAAACCGCGGCCATCGCGCCGTCTTCCGGCGGCTCGATCCGCGGCGGCAGGCCGCCGAGACGCTCCGTGCGGATTTCCCGCCGGCGTGCGCGCGTCGCTTCCGCGTCGACCGCACCGCCGCGCAGCACGACGCCATAGAGCGCCGACGCCCAATGCGGCGTGACGAAGCCATTGTATACGTCGCGAGCAACGCGCGCGGGATCGCGCCGGATCGGGTCGCCATAGCCGCCGCCGCCCTGGAACGAATAGGCCAGGACATCGCCGCGGTGGAGCGGGAAATGGCCGGGCTTGGAGTCGAAGCGGTGAACGCTGCCGCCGGCGTCGAACAGGTCGCTCATGTGCGAGTTGGCCTTGATCAATTCGGCGATGCCGGCGTTCGACTTGCGCAAAAGATGATAGGCGCAGGCACCGGGCGTGCCACCGAACTGACCGACCGAATTCGGCACCTGCACGCCGTGACCCACCACCATGGTATGCAGTTCGTCGGTATCGTGAGGTGTCACCGCGAGGCCCATGGTCACCCCGCCGCGCATGGTTCCGGCTCCCGCGGTGTCGGGAATGAACGAACGGAACAGATAAAGATAGGGCCCGGACGCTTCGTTGGATTCGACATTGCCGATGCGCGGCCGCGGGATCGAGTAATCGCCTGAGCCGTCGAGGCCGTCATGATCGAAATAGGCGCCGCCGCCGCCGGCCATCGCGTCCATCAGCAGCATTCCGAACGGACCGCCGTCGCGGTCGTTGCCGGCCATGGTTAGCACCGAGAATTGCCCTTTGGTGACCGCTTGGCCCTCGCGCAGCAACTCGGGAACGTTGGCGACCATGCGCGAAAGCGCGGCCACGGCGACATTCTGCACCACCCACGCGGTCGAGACCGTGGCGCCGGACACCGGCGTTGGCCAGCGCGCGTTGCAGATATTCGCTTCCGGCACCTTGATCGTCACCGGCTTGAGAACGCCTTCGTTCCAGCGGATGTCCGGTGCCAGGATCGGCAGGAGGCCAGTGAACAGCGCACCGCGCAAGCCCGAGCGGGTGCAATTGATGAAGCCCGGTGCCTGCGGCGAAGATTCACCCATGTCGAAGATCAACGAGTCGCCGCGTTTGATGGCGGCGACCTCGATCTGATAAAGCCGGTTGGCGTGGCCGTCGTGATCGAGAAAATCGCGGGCGCGGTAGATTCCATCGGGGATGCGTTTGAGGCGTTCCCGCAGCCGTGTCTCGGACGTGTCGATCTCGGTGCGCATCACCCGATCGACCGTCTCGACGCCGTAGCGATCCATCAACTGGTGAAATCGCCGGGTGGCCACGTTGTTCGCGGCGATCATCGCCTTGAAATCGAGCCCGACAACATGCGGCAGCCGGGTCATGCCCATGATCATCTGCCAGATGTCCTCGCGGAGCACACCCTTCTCGACGATCTTCACGCCCGGCAACAGCATGGCTTCCTGCTGAACGTCGGTCGCCGCGAACGCCCAGCTGCCGAACGTCATGCCGCCGGTATCGAGTTCGTGCGCGCACGAGCCGGTCCAGGCGATGCGCCGTCCGTCGTGGAAGATCGGCATCACGATCGATACGTCGGGCTGATGGATGGCGCCGCGATAGGGATCGTTGAGGATGAACATGTCGCCCTCGTTGATCCCGGGATTGGCGCTGAAATTCTCGATGATGCTGTAGATGACCGTCGACATGGTGCCGGCATGGAAGATGACCTGCGGACCCATGTTCACGATTGCTCCGTCGGCGAGGTAGATGCCGACGTTGAAATCGGTCGCTTCCGTCACCACCGGTGAGCCGGAAACATTCTTCAACGTGATCGCCTGCTCCTCTGTTATCGCTTCAAGCTTGTGCCGGATCACTTCGAAGGTGATCGGATCGATCGCGCCATGACCGCGGGGAGGGGTGTCGGATCGGGCTTTATTCATCGGGCGGACTCAGGTGAGATCGATGGAGAGATTGCCGGCGCCGTCCAGCCGTGCGGTCTGGCCGGGGCCGACATAGACGGTGGTTTCGGGATGCTCGACGACGGCCGGCCCGGCGACGCCAAATCCCACCGGCAATTCTAGCCACTGAAACATCGCGGCTTCGGTCCAGGCCATGGCCGTCGGTTCGAAGATGCGGCGGTGTCCGGGTTTCGGGGCCGCGACCGCGCTCGGCTTGTGGATCGATGGTTTGGGGGTGCGTCCGACTGCGACCACGCGGAACGTCGTCAGCTCGATGCCGGCAATACGAAAGCCGGCACCTTTGCCATACACCGCCTCATAGGAATCCTCGAATGACTCGACCAGTTTTCGCGCGGTCTGCGGCGTTATGGGACCGTCTGGTACCGGCACCATCAGGTCGTGCGTCTGGCGGCGGTACCGCATGTCGATTGAGCGTGCAAGTTCGGACTGCGCGCGGGAAAATCCCGATTCCTCCATCGCCGCGATGCAGCGCTCCTGCAGTTCGGCAAACACAGCATTGATGGCGTCGCAGTCGAGACCGTCCCACGGATCCCGCGTGCCTCCTCCCGCGCGCAGCACCAGCGAGCGTTCGGCGGATTGCTGAATATCGGAAGCAAGCGCCCCGTAGGCCGAATGCGCCATGCTGGTCGCCGGAATGAGAATGCGCGGCACGCCGAGTTCGGCGCCGTAGCCGATGCAATGCGCTGGGCCGGCGCCGCCATACGCGAGCAATATGAAGTCGCGCGGATCGTGGCCGCGGCCGACGGTGACTTCGCGCAGCGTGTCGGCCATGTGTCCGTCGACGACACGGCGAATGCCGGCCGCGGCCGCTTCCACGCTCATGCCGAGCGGTTTGGCGATTTGCTCGCGGATCGCGGCGGTGGCGGCAGCAAGGTCGAGCTTCATGCGGCCGCCGAGAAAATTGTCGGGCGAGAGAATGCCGAGGACAAGATCGGCGTCGGTAACGCTGACGAGCCTCCCGCCGCGCCCGTAGCAGATCGGCCCGGGCACGGCGCCTGCACTGTCCGGGCCGACCCGCAACAAACCTGCCTCGACCCGCGCAATCGAGCCGCCGCCGGCGCCGATGGCGCGGATGTCGATGACCGGGGTGTTGAGGTGGAAGCCGCCGACTTCGTGGGTGCCGGATACGAGCGGCTTGCCGTCCACGACCAGCGCGACGTCGAAGCTTGTGCCGCCCATGTCGGTGGTTATGACGTTGCGATGGCCGATCTCCTGCGCCAATTGCAATGAGCCCATGACGCCGCCGGCCGGGCCGCTCGCCACCAGAAGCACCGGCTTGCGCGCTGCCTCCCGAGCGGGAACGACGCCGCCGGCGGAGTTGAGAACATTGAACTTGCCGAGAAATCCGCGATCGCGCAGCAGGCTTTCGATGCGGTCGAGATAGTTCGCGACTTTGGGCGCCAGATAGGAATTGAGAACCGTGGTGGCGGTGCGCTCATATTCGCCGATGATCGGCGATACCTCGCAGGATAAGCTGACATAGGCGTCCGGCCGCATCTCCCGGATGATCGCACCCACGCGCTGTTCGTGGGCCGGATTGCGGAACGACCACAGCAGCGCCACGGCGAAGGTCTGAGCGCCACCTTCGATCAATTCACCCACCGCCGCGCGAACGTTCTCGTCGTCCAGCGCAACGAGCACGCGGCCGGCCTGATCGACGCGCTCGCGCACCTCGCGCACCAGGCGGCGCGGCACAATCGGGTCGGGATAACGGCGGCGGCTATAGTGACCGAGATGCTCCACCGGGACGCCGGCGGTGAAACCCATCAAGCGCTGCAGCGCCAGCGTGTCGCCAAACCCCTGCGTCGCGATCAGACCGGTTGTCGCCCCCGTGCGCTCGATCAAGGCGTTGGTAGCTTGGGTGGTGCCGTGACCGAAGGCGGTCACACGGCGCAGCAATTCCTCCGGCGCCAGATTGAGGGTGCCGGCCACGACGGCAACAGCGTCGAACACGCCCTTTTCCAGTTCACCTGGCGTGGTCGGCGCCTTGGCGGTGCTGATGTTGCCGCCATCGTCCATCAGGACGAGATCGGTGAAAGTGCCGCCGATATCTATTCCGAGATACATTGTGAAGCTGCCCCACCCCGGTCGTCGGCCAACACAGGCGCGCGCGCGTGAGCGCGCTCGCGGCGCCGATTTCCTCCCCTGAGGTAGAAGAACACGTATTACGGGGCAGTTGTCCAGCGGCTGGCAGGTATTTGCGTGGATACCCGCTATGCAATTGTTACGAACGCGGATAAGGGACTGCACAGTTGCTCGACGCAGTCGGCGGTCCGGTTCCGGCGTCCAATTGCCGCCACACCCAAAGCATAATTCTCCCAGGTCGCTGGGGAGGCGAATTGATGCGGACTACCTTCTTTGCCGGCGCGGTCCTGGCTCTCGTTGCGAGCCCGGCGGCCGCCCAGACCTCGTCCGTCGCCGGCCAGCCGGTCATGAGAGCGCCCGCGCAGGCGGCAAAGCCATCCACTCCGGTAAAGCAATCCCCGGCAAATGCGGCCAAACCGCCGCGCGCCACGACCGCCAAGGCTCCTTCGACGCCTGAGTTCGCGTTCGGCGGCAGCGCTGGCGCTTTCCGCAGATCCGGTCTTCGATGAAGGCACCTACCAGCGCATTAAAGAGACGCTGCTGAGCTACGCGGATATCCAGGTGCGCGGCGGGTGGCCCGCGATTCCCGCCGACGCCAAGCTTGCCCCCGGCGCCAGTGGGCCCGAGGTCGCGTTGCTGCGCCGGCGCCTGGTCGTCAGCGACGACCTGGCGCCTGAGCAAGAGGCAGGCGATGCGTACGACGCGCCCGTCACGGAAGCCGTCAAGCGGTTTCAACTCCGGCACGGGCTCGACGCCACCGGCAGCGTCAACGCTCCGACGCTGCGGGCGATGAACGTCCCGGTCGCCGCGCGCATGAAACAGCTCGAGGCCTCGCTCGAACGGCTGCTGGGCATGGATTTTACCTTCGCCGAGCGCTACGTGGTCGTGAACATTCCGGCCGCTTTCGTCGAAGCGATTGCCAAGGACAAGGTCGAGCGCCGCTATCGCGTTATCGTCGGCAAGATCGACAAGCCCTCGCCGACGCTCACCGCCTACATCACCGCGGTCAACCTCAATCCGACCTGGACGGTGCCGCTCTCGATCACCAAGCACGAGATCTACGCGCACATGCGCCGCGATCCGACATATCTGAGCCGCATGCACATGCGCGTGCTCGGTGCGCGTGACGAGGAACTCGATCCGCGCTCCATCGACTGGGCGTCGGACCGTTCGCCGAACTTTACCGTCCGGCAGGATTCCGGCACCTGGAATGCGCTCGGCAACCTCAAGATCGACATGCCGAACCCGTACTCGGTCTACATGCACGACACCGACTCGCGAAGGCTGTTCGCGGACGACTACCGCTTCGACTCGCACGGCTGCACGCGGGTCGATAATGTGCGCGACCTCGCCACCTGGATTCTCGACGACGTCCCCGGCTGGAATCGTGCCGCGATCGATGCCGGAATCGCCACCGGCGTCCTGAAAGTCGTCAACCTGCCGCACAAGATGCCGGTCGCCTGGGTGTACCTGACGGGTTGGGTGACGCGCGACGGCACGGTCCAATTCCGCGACGACGTGTACAAACACGACGAGTTGCTGGACCGTAACGCGCTCGCCGATGCCGCGGCCGGCGGTTTCGTTGCGCCCGTCCCGCGCGACGTGAAGCAGAGTTCCAATCTCGACAGCCGTTGAGACGGCTTTCGGCCTAAGCGATATCGCGCAGCCCGGCCTGCTTGATGAGCGGCAGCGTCGTATCGCGGAATTCGCGCATGCCGGCTTCGAATCGCGGCCACGACAGCAGGACGCCGTCCATCCCCATGCGCGAGAGGCCGGCGAGCTTGTCGACGATCTGCTCCTTGGTGCCGACCAGCGGATGTCCGCCCCAGCCGGCGATGAACATCTCGGAAATCGCTCGCTTGCGCTCCGGCGGAAATTCCTTCTCGTTGATCTCCGCGGCCATGGCGTCGATGACGTTGCCGGCGGCGTCCCAGTCGCCTTTCTCCTGCACATAGTAATCGTAGAACTTGCGCGCCTCCTGCTCGGTCTCGCCCTGTACGGCCACGGCGTGCGTCCAGACCTGGATGGAACGGCCATACTCCTCGCGCGCGAGGCGCCTATAGGCCGCGACGTGGGCGGCGTTGACATCGAAATCGTGGGTACGGATCAGCGTGAAGGCGAGGTCGCAGTTTTTTGCCGCGAAATGACGGCCGCGCTCCGAGGCGCCGGCATTCATGATCGGCGGATGAGGTTTTTGAATCGGCTTCGGCTCGAGGTAGCCCTTTTTGATCCGATAGAAATCGCCTTCGTGGTCGAAGTCGTCGTCTTCGGTCCACAGCCGTCTGATGATGGCGAGCCATTCCTCGGCACGGGCGTAGCGATCCTCATGCCGCGTCAGCGGCATGTCGAACATATCCATTTCCGGTCCGTTCCAGCCGCAGACGACGTTGAGCATGAAACGGCCGTTCGAGATATGGTCAATCGCCGCGCATTGCTTGGCCGCGATGAGCGGATGGTTGAGCGAAACGTGTGAAGTGGAGACCACGCCGCTTTTCGCGGTTGAGGCGGCAATACCGGCCGCCCAGGTGTAGGTCTCGAAACCCGGTCCCTGCGGATTGTTCGCCCCACCGAAGCCCGCCAGCGGGCGACCGGAACGATCGCCTCGAACTCCATCTCGTCGGCGAGTTTCGCCAGCGCGACGGTATTCGGCCAAGTGATGTTGAGCCGGCCGTCGAGCCCCGACATGACGCACCCGCTGTCGAGATTGGTCTGAAAGGTGCCCAGTTTCAGCTTGCGGCCGCCAAGCGCTGGATTGGCGGCCGGTGGATTTCTCGGCATGCTGTCTCCCCCATTTTTTTGTGATGTTAGCCGTGCGATCGCGCCTAGGCGAGCGGACCTCAAGCCTTGGCCCGCTCCCAGGCGGTCGCCACGATCACCGCCATGATCGCTTGGACGGTAACGATGGCGGCGACGCAGCCGCTCCAGCCGGAAGCGTTCCAGACCAAACCGATCAGAAAGGCGCCAGCGCTGCCGCCCATATAGAACATCGAAGCGTAGAGCCCGGCCGCGGACGAGCGGCCATCCTTGGCGGTCGTGACGACATAGCCGGTCGAGACCGCCTGGCATACCAAGCCGCAGGTGGCGGAAATCGTCAGCCCGACAACGATGAGGCTGACCTGCGGCGCCAGCAACATGAGAGCGCCGCCGATCCACACCGCAATACTCCCAAGCACCAGGCGGCGGCGGCCGACCAGCGCGATGGCGTGGCCGACCCACGGTGCGAGGAACGTGCCGCCAAGATAGGTCGCGAAAAGGGCGCCCAGCAGGGTCGGCGTGAAGTAGTAGGGCGCCGCGGCCAGGTGAAAGCTCACATAGGTGAAGGTAGCGATGAAGTTGAACAGGACGCCGAAACCGACGGCGTAGATGGCGAGGAGGCGCGGGTTGCGCAGGTGTGCCAGCATTTGCCGTGCGGAAGCGACGAAGCCGCCCGAACGGACGAAATTGCGCTCGCGCGGCAGTGTGATCGTGACAATCATCGCCGCGGCCAGCGTGAGCAGCGCGACGGCGGCGAAGGCGACGCGCCAGCCGGCGAGATCGGCGACAGCGCCGGTAACGAAGCGGCCGGAGAAGCCGCCGACACTCGATCCGGCGACAAAAAGTCCGGCGACGCGCGGCACATCCGCCGGGGGCCATTCCTCGGCGACATAGGCGATGGCGACCGTGAAGATCGGCGGTAGCAACAGCCCTTGCACGAAGCGCAAGACGACGAGCTGCGGCACGGTTGTGGCGAACGCCATGATCAGCGTCGGTACGATCACTGCGAACGAAGCGGCGGTGATGAGATGCTTGCGGCCAAGAACGTCAGCCAGCGCGCCCGTAAACGGCGCGGTCAGCGCGATCGCCAGGGTGCCCGCCGTCATGAGAGTGCTGATGTCACCGGCGCCGACGCCGAATTGGCGCGACAGTTCGGGCAAGAGTGCCTGCGGAGAGTAGAGATTGACGAAAGCGGTGAAGGCCGCCGCGACAACCGCGAGCGGGCGCAAATCGAATGCCATGCCGCATTATGGGCAATGCGGGAGAGGAAAGCACGCCTGCACGTTTGCGTGGCGCGCGCGGCTGATGATACTCAAAAAGTGGGCGGAACCGTTTGTGATCCGCGCGCTAGCCGCCAATAGCCAGCACAAGCTTGCCCGCCGCCTGGCGCGATTCGATGCGACGATGCATGCCGGCTGCGTCGGCCATGGCGAAGGTGCCGGCGATCGGTACTTTCAACCAGCCGTCGAGCACGCCCTGCACGATATACGCCATGCTGTCCTTCCAGGCTTTCGAGTCTGGGATCGACGTGGCCGATGTGAAGGCGGGTAAAGGTTTGCGAACGCGGCAGGATGCGTTCGCGGATATTCTTGAACGGCGGCCCTTCCGCCTCGCCGATGCTGATGATGTGACCAAGCTTGCGCACGACGTTGAAGGTGCGATCGAGCATCGTCGCGCCCAGCGAATCGATGGCGAGATCGACGCCGCGGCCGTTGGTGAAATCCAGAACCGCCTGCTCGAAATCCTCGCTCGTTGTAACCACGACGCGCTCGGCACCGTATTCAACTGCGCGTTTCTCCTTACCCGGAGTGCCCACCGTGCCGATGACGCGCGCGCCGGCTTTCACCGCGAGCTGGGTCGTGAATAGCCCGACGCCGCCGCCGATGGCGTTGATCAGCACCGTTTCCCCCGGTTCGATGCCGTAGATGGTGTGGAGCATGTGGTATCCGGTCAGCGGCTGCACCGTGAGCGCCGCGCCGACGTCGAGCGGGATGGCCTCGGGCAGGGCCATCAGCATGTTGGCGCGTACCACCGCCTTTTGCGCGTATGCGCCTCCCTGTTCGAGGAAGGCAGCGACGCGATCGCCGATTTGCACACCGACGACGCCCGGTCCGAGCTTCGATACGGTCCCGGAAATCTCCAGGCCGAGCACGAGCGGGTAGCTGCGAGGGTGCGGATAGATGCCGGTGCGGACCTGGGTATCCGCCCAGTTGCAGCCGGCAAAGGCGACATCCACCAGCACCTCGCCGGGGCCGGGAACGGGCTCCGGCACATCGGCTATGACGAGTTGCTCCGGAGCCCCCGGGGCGTGAATGACGACGGCCTTCACTGTTGCCTTCTAAATCTTGGCCGAAGAAGATGCAGCGCTCCGCCGGCGAGGAGCGCTCAATTTATCAAGTTATGGCGACAAGCGGCAACATGCAGACCGGAGCATCATGAAGACCATCGGCGTCGATGTCGGCGGCACGTTCACCGACATCGTGTACTGCGACCTGGACACCGGCCAGGTCGCCATCCACAAAGTCTCGACCACGCCCGATGATCCCTCCCGCGCCATCATACAGGGGATCGCCGAAATCTGCCGCGACAACGGCATCGAAGCGGGCGACATCGATTACGTGCTGCACGGCACCACCACGGCGACGAATGCCGTGCTGGAGCACAAGGGTGCGCGTGCGGGCATGCTGACCAACGAAGGCTTCCGCGACATCATCCACATCGCGCGGCACCAGCGCGCCGAGCACTATTCCATCATGCAGGAATTGCCGTGGCAGAATCGGCCGCTGGTCAAACGGCGTCACCGCAAGGTCGTCAAAGGCAGGCTCGTGCCGCCGCACGGCACGGAACTGGAGCCGCTCGACGAGGCTGGCGTGATCGCGGCGGCGCGGGCATTGAAGGCGGAAGCGGTCGAGGCGGTCGCGGTCTGCTTTTTGTTTTCCTATCTCAATCCGGCGCATGAGGAGCGCGCGAAAGCAATTCTCGAGCGCGAACTCCCGGGGGTTTTCGTCGTCACCTCCTCATCGATCTCGCCGCAATTCCGCGAGTACGAGCGCTTTACCACGGCCTGCCTGTGCGCCTTCATCGGACCGAAGATGCGCGGTTATGTCGACCGCCTGGAAGCGACGTTGCGCGATGCCGGGCTGCATTCGGAATTGCGCGTCATGGCTTCGAATGGCGGCGTCGCGACGCCGGCGATGGTCAGCGAAAAGCCGGCGATGACCCTCCTGTCGGGCCTTGCCGCCGGCGTTCTCGGCGGTGCCTGGATCGGCGCCCTGAGCGGGCGGCACAAGCTCGTCACTTTCGATATCGGCGGCACCAGCGCCGATATCGGCATCGTGGTCGAAGGCCGCTTTGCCGAAACCGATGCCCGCAGCACCTCGATCGCGGGTTTCCCGTTGCTGCTGCCGATGATCGACATTCACACCATCGGCGCAGGCGGCGGCTCGATCGCCTACATCGATCACGGCGGCGCGTTTCGAGTTGGCCCGCGCAGTGCGGGGGCCGTACCTGGCCCGGCCGCCTATGGCCGCGGCGGGACAGAGCCGACCGTCACCGACGCCAACCTCGTCCTTGGCCGCCTCGACAAGCATGATTTTCTAGCCGGCAGCATGAAGCTCGACGAAGCCGCCGCGCATCGGGCCATCGAAGGGCTCGCCGATGCGCTCGGCATGAACAAGCTCGATGCGGCCGAAGGCGTGCTGACCGTCATCAACAGCAACATGGCCAACGCCATCCGCTCGCGCACGGTGCAGAAAGGCATCGATCCGCGCGAATTCGCGCTTGTTGCGTTCGGCGGCGCCGGGCCGCTGCATGCCGCCGAAGTCGCGGCCATGCTCGGTTTTCCGGAAGTGATCGTACCGCCTTATCCCGGCATCACCTCGGCCATGGGATTGCTGACCACCGATCTGAAATACGACATCATCCGCACCGAGTTTCAGGTCAGCGGCAGCGTCGATCTCGATCGGCTCAATGCCGACCTGGCTGCGATGGAGCTGCAATTGCGGAAGCAGTTCGCGGCCGATCATCTGCAATCCGCCGGCATGTCGTTTATGCGCGACGGCGATCTGCGTTACGTCGGCCAGGGTTACGAGCTCAAAATACCGTTGCCGGGAGGCGTTATCGGAGAGACGGAACTCGAGGAGATCTGGCGGCGCTTCCACGAAGCGCACAAGCGCGAATACGGGCATTTCTTCGCCGCGAACCCGATCGAGATCGTCAACGTCCGGGTGGTTGGCGTTGGGCATATGCCGAAGCTCGAGAAGCTGACTGCGCCGGAAGGTACGACATTGGCGAAGGCTCGGGTCCGGACCGGCCAGTGCGTGTTCCGCATCGACGGCGAGTTGCGCTCGTTCGAAACCGCGTTCTATCGCCGGCACCTGCTGCCGGTCGGCGAAACCTTTGCCGGTCCCGCTATCGTGCTGCAAAAAGACTTAACGACGGTCATTCCGCCGGGTTGCACCGCGATCAATGACGCCGCCGGTAATCTCATTCTGAAAGTGGCAGGGGATGGTCGATGAACGACTTTAATCGGTCCAATCGCCGGCAGCAGCCGTCGACCCGCGTCGATCCGATCACCGGCGCCGTCATTCAAGGCGCGCTGGAGAGCATCGCGATCGAGATGGGCCATAAGCTCATGCGGATGAGTTATTCGAGCATCATCCGCGAGTTGGAGGATTTCGGTGCCGCGCTGACGGATGCCGAGGGGCGGCAATTGTGCGAGTGCAAGATGTCGACGCCGCTGCAATCCGGCCCCATCCCCGGCTATATCCGCGGCATCCGCAAAAAGTTCGAGGCCCGCGGCGATGTGTTCCGCCCGGGCGACGTGATCATGCACAACGACCCGTATGGTGGTGCTTCGCACGGCCCGGATGTCGCGTTCTGCGTGCCGGTGTTCGATGGCGGCGAGCTGATCGGATTCTCGGTGACAACGGCGCATCATCTCGACATTGGCGCGCACACGCCCGGAAGCTGCGGCATCGTCGACGCAGTCGACACCTATGCGGAAGGGTTGCAGTTCAAAGCGATCAAGGTCGTCGACCAGGGCCGTCCTAACGATGCCGTATGGCACATGGTGCGCGACAACATCCGCATACCGGATCTTGTCGTCGGCGACATGAACGCGCAGATCGCCGCTGCGCAAATCGGCGCGCAGCGTTACCTTGATCTCGTGCATCGGTACGGCCGCGCCACGGTGACCGGCGCCTGCGAAGACCTGATGGACTATTCCGAACGCATGATGCGCGGCGCCATCCGCGACATCCCTGACGGTGTCTACAAGGCCGAGACCTTCATCGACGGCTATCAGGACGATCCGGACCCGGCGCGGCGCGATCTAAAATTCGCGGTCGCCATCACCGTGCGCGGCGACGAACTGACCGTCGATCTGACAGGCACTTCGCCGCAGGTGTCCGACCGGCCGATCAACCTGCCGTTCGAGGGCACGGTCGATTGCGCGGTCTGGCTGACGCTGCGCTCGATTCTGCTCGACAGCGCCGTCTACGGTAACATTCCCCAGAACGACGGCATCACCCGGCCGATTACCATCGTTGCGCCGAAGGGCACGCTGGCCAACCCCATCTTTCCGGCGCCGGTGATCGCACGCTTTTCGCCCGGCAATCAGCTCGCCGATACGGTGATGAAGGCGCTTGCTCCCGCGGTGCCTCACCAGGTCAGCGCGGGGATAGGCAACCTCCGCGTGATCGCCTTCAGCGGCACTGTCAATGAACAGCCATGGGTGCATATGGAGATTTTCGAGGGCAGCTACGGTGGTCGCTACGGTCTCGACGGCATGGATACTGTCGACACGCTCTACGCCAACACCCGCAACAACCCGATCGAGGATATCGAATTGCATCTGCCGCTGCGGGTCGACCGCTACGAGTTGCGCGAGGATGTGGTGGCGGCGGGGGAGTGGCGTGGCGGCGTCGGCTCGGTGCGCGTGTTCACCTATCTTTCCGAGGGCGGATTTTCGGTCGAAGGCGAAGGCCAAAAATATCGCCCATGGGGATTTGACGGTGGCGAAGACGGCCATCCGGGCGAACTGGTGATGGAAAGGGCCAATGGAGAACGGTCGAACCTTTCGTCCAAAGTCCCGTATCAGAAAGTGACGCCTGGCGACCGGCTGATCACCTACGGTCCGAGCGGTGGCGGTTACGGCGATCCATTCAGCCGGGATCCTGCGGCGGTTCTTGACAATGTGCTCGACGGCCTGCTCTCGCCCGAGATCGCGCGTGAACACTACGGCGTCGTCATCGCCGGCGGGGCAGTGGATGTTGCGGCGACCGAAAAGCTCAGAATGGCCGGCGCGGCTACCCGAACGGCTTGATGCCCTCGGCTCCGCGGCTGATCGACGTTTAGAGCTGCCGGATCGAGCCGAAATCCCAAGTTGTGCCGCTCGGGTTCTCGCCAACCCTGATCGTCGTCTCGCTGACGAACGTGTAAGGCGGCACGGGCAGATTGTAGGGCGCGGGGACGCCGCTGAAAACGCGACCTGCCGGATCGTATTTGGACCCATGGCAGGGACAGAAATAGCCGCCCAGCCAGTCGGCTACGGGCGAGGTCAGATTGGGTTGCGGGTAGAACATCGGAATGCAGCCGAGATGCGTGCAAATGCCGACCAGCACGCCGAATTCCGGCTTGATCGAGCGCGTCGGCGTTGGCCGCATAGGGGGGCTGCTGCATCTGCTGCGAATTCGGATCGGACAATTGTGACAGGAGCTTGGGATCCTGCAGCGTCTTCAATGTCTCCGGGGTGCGGTGGAAGACGAAGATCGGCCGCTCGCGCCAGCGGACAACCACCTGCTGGCCCGGCGCGATCTTGCTGATATCGAGGTCGACGGGGCCGCCCGCGGCGAGCGTCGAGGCGTCAGGGTTCATCTGGGCAATGAATGGGATGGCCGTGGCGACAGCGCCCACGGCTGCGACCGTGCCGGTGGCGATGTAAAGGAAATCGCGCCGCGAGGCCTCGGGAGCGTGGGTGCCGCCCATTGTCGTTGCGTCGCTGCTCGCCATGATCGCCCCTCTCCAAGCCTAATGTTCCCCGCGCTTATATTTGCGCTGCACCGCATCAGTCAATCAGGTGTGACCGAGTGCGGCCTTTGCCCGCGCCAGCGTAGCTTCAGGCGTTCCCGAAGCGTCAACCCGCGCCCAGTCAAGGGAGCCAAGATCATAATGCTCCTGGGCCTGCGCCACCGCCGCATCGGCATCGGAGGCATCGCGCAGGCGGGCGCCGACGCGGCCGAGCCGGGTGTCGACGTCAGCGGTCAGGAATAGTCCCCGCAGGGGGAGTTTCGCGGTCTTTGCCGTTTCGGCGATGGCGGCTCGCTCCTGTGGGCGCGCAAACACGGCATCGACGATCACCGAGTGGCCAGCGGCCACGATGCGCTTCGCTTTGTCGGTCAGCGTCGCATAGACGCGAGCGGTGACACTTTCCGTGTAGGCGTCCGCGGGCAGCTTTTCGGTCTCGCCGACGCCGAACAGCACCTTGCGCTCGACGTCCGAGCGCACGATGACGGCGCCGGGCATCGGGTTGACCTCGGGTGCGAGCATCCGCGCCAGCTTTGATTTGCCGGTGCCGGAAAGCCCGCCGACGGCAATGAATTCCGGTTGCGGCGGCGCGATCGCTCGCACGGCAAAGTCGAAATAGGCCCGCGCCGCACGCCGCGATGGATTTCCGCTCGCCGTCTTTCAGCCGCTCCATCCGCGCCGCGGTGACCTTGGCGCGGATTGCCGCGCGCGTCGCAAGGAAAAACGGCATGGCCGCGAGCGCGTCGAAATCCTCGACCCGGCGGGTTTCCGCGAGGTAGCGGTTTAATACGACATTGGCGGCGGGCGCGAGCCCGCGCTCAAGCAGGTCCATGAGTAGGAAGGCGAGGTCATAGAAAACGTCGCCGGAAGCGATGATGTCGCTGAATTCTATGGCGTCGAACAGAACCGGCCCGCCGCCGGTCAGAACGATGTTGCCGAGATGGAGGTCGCCGTGAATGCGGCGGATGAAACCCTGCCGGTCGCGTTCGCGCAGCAGCGGGAGGATTTGCTGATAGGCGGCGCGGCTGGCGCGGGCGAAGGATTTCGACTTCGGCGGCGGGGAAGATGTCCGGGTGTTGCAGGAACGCTTCCACATGCTCGTCGACGTAGGACCCAAGCGCGGCGATCCAGGCTTGCGCGTCGACCGCGCGCGTCTTGGCGTGCGCCGCGGCGACAGCGCGGCCAAGCGCGTCGGCTAACGCCTCATCGATTTCGCCGGCGATGTGGTCAAGGGTGCGCTTTTCATCGAAGCGCCGCATGTCCACGGCCCATTCGACCGGCGTTCCGGCGCCCGCGATCGCGAACTCTCCCGAAGCTTCGCGGGTGATGGCGACAACGCCGCGATAGATTTCCGGCGCGTAGGGGGCGTTGACGGCAAGCTCGGCCTCGCAGGCCTGTTTGCGTTTGGGGAGCGTCGAATAGTCGAGGAAGGGAAAGCGTACGGCACGTTTGACCTTCAGCGCACGGTCGCCGGCCAGAAACACCGACGCCGCATGGGTATCGATCCGTTGCACCTTCTGCCCGCCGTGGCTCGCGGAATCGCCGAGAAAGCCGAACACCTCGTCCTGGCTGTCCGCCACTTTGCCGTTCATGAAGTCGAAACTCTGAACAATGTGCTATTGAACCCGGCCGGCCGCACCGAAGACTGGACTAGCGGCGTAGGTCGCGGCAAGCACAGCTTACAACGCCCGGCGCGGCTAGTCGGCCGAGCAGGCGTTTCTGCGGAGAAGCCATGCGCGGCAAGGCCAATATTCGCACCGCTGCCGAAATCCTGGTCGATCAATTGCGCATCAACGGCGTGCGCCACGTCTTTTGCGTGCCGGGCGAAAGTTATCTCGCGGTGCTCGACGCGTTCCACGACACCGATCTTGCGGTCACGGTGTGCCGGCAGGAGGGCGGCGCGGCGATGATGGCCGAAGCGGTGGGCAAGGCGACCGGCCGCCCGGGCGTTTGCTTCGTCACGCGCGGGCCTGGTGCCACCAACGCATCGCCGGGCATCCACATTGCCCGGCAGGATTCGACGCCGCTGGTGATTTTCGTCGGCCAGGTCGCGCGCGACATGCGTGAGCGCGAAGCCTTCCAGGAGCTCGACTATCCCGCCGTGTTCGGCTCGATGACCAAATGGGCGACCGAGATCAACGACCCCGCGCGCATACCGGAAATCGTCTCGCGCGCCTTTCACACCGCGGCCAACGGGCGGCCGGGACCGGTCGTCGTCAGTCTGCCGGAGGATATGCTGACGGAGCGCGTCGCGGTCGATGATGCTCCGCCTTACAACGTGGTCGAGACCTCGCCGGGCGCGGCCGATATGGAGAAGTTTGCGCAGCTTCTTGGCGCTGCGAAATCACCGATCTTGCTGCTCGGCGGCAGCCGCTGGTCGCAGGACGCATCGGACCGGGTCGCACGCTTTGCGGAAAAGTATTCGCTGCCGGTGGGCACGACATTCCGCCGGCTGCATCTCTTTGATGCGCTGCATCCTTGTTACGCCGGCGATCTTGGCATCGGTCCCAATCCGAAACTCGCGGAGCGCATCAAATCCTCCGACCTTGTCGTTTTGATCGGCGGACGCATGGGAGAGTTGCCGTCGCAGAGCTATACGCTGTTCGACATTCCGCGTCCGCAGATGACTTTCGTTCACGTGCATCCGGGCGCCGAAGAACTCGGCCGCGTCTATAATCCGCATCTGCCGATCCATGCGACGCCGACTGCCTTTGCGTTGGCCCTCGAGCAACTCACGGTGCCGGGAACGCTGCGCGGTCAAGCCGAGGCCGCGCATGCGGACTATCTGGCGTGGACGGAAAAGCCGACCGAACAACCGGGTGGGGTCAATTTCGGGGCGGTTCTGGTTTGGCTGCGCGACAACCTTCCCGCCGACGCCATCATTTGCAATGGGGCCGGGAATTACGCCGCCTGGATTTATCGTTTCTTTCGCTTCCGCCGTTTCGGCCAGCATGTGGCGCCGACATCAGGCTCGATGGGATATGGTGTGCCCGCGGCCGTCGCGATGAAGCGGCTTTATCCGGAACGGTGCGTGGTCTGCATCGCCGGCGACGGCGATTTTCTGATGAACGGACAGGAATTCGCGACTGCCGTTCAGTACGGACTGCCGCTTGTCGTCATCGTCGCCGACAACGGCATCTACGGCACCATCCGTATGCACCAGGAGCGGGAATATCCCGGCCGCATCGTCGCTACCGATTTGCGCAATCCGGATTTTGCCGCTTATGCGCGCGCCTTCGGCGGCTTCGGCGTGAGCGTCGGACGCACCGCCGATTTCCCCGCGGCGTTCAAGGAAGCCCAGGCGTCAGGCAAGCCTGCGATCATCCGCTTGGCCATCGATCCCGAGGCGATCACGCCGATGACGACGCTCGCCAAGATCCGCGCCAAGTCGCTGGCAGAAAAAGAAAAATAAGCCGCGCCAGACGCGGCGCTTTGGCCGGCATTGACGCTGGGCTCATGTTGCTGAATCCGGGTTCAGAGTTTGCTACGCTTGGGCGCGATTCGGTCAGTCACCCATGCCCTACCGCCGCACCGATAGCGTCGTTCGCCGCTTGGCTGCGCGCCACGATGCCATCGTGGCCGCGGCGCGCCAGATCGCGAGCGAAGGCGGCATGGCGGCCGTTCAGATCGCCGCCGTCGCCGCCCGTGCCGGCATCGCGGCGGGAACGGTCTATCGCTACTTTCCCGGCAAGACCGATCTCGTTGCGGCGGTGCTGACCGAACTTGCGGACAGCGAGATTGGCGCGCTCCGCCAAGCCGCGGGCGGGGCGCCTGGTCCGTTGTCCGCGCTCTCTGCTGCGATCATGACCTTCGCGGCACGAGCGTTGCGCCAGCGCCGGCTGACTTTTGCCGCCATCGCCGAGCCGGTCGATGCCGAACTCGACGCAGCGAGGGTTGCGTTTCGCCGGTCCCTTGCCGCCGAATTTTCCTCCCGGATCGCGGCCGCGATCGCCGGGAGCCATCTCCCCGAGCAGGATGTGACGGTCGCGGCGGCGGCGCTGACGGGCCTTCTGATTGAAGGTCTTGTCGGTCCGCTTGCGCCCGATGCCTCGGGCCGCGAGCGGGACATTGTCCAATCACTGACGCTGATGGCGCTGCGCGGGCTCGGCGTGGCTGATGCCCGCGCCCGCGGTCTTGTGGTGCAAACCGCGATGCCGGTTGACGCCAAAGCGCCCCGCGTCGGTTGAGAAAGGGCCGGCCGCACCGGCCGCCGGCTCAGTGCGACATGAGCACCGGGATTGTCATGGATCGGAAGATGCTGCGGGTGACGCCACCGAGCACAAATTCGCGGAGACGGGAGTGGCCGTAGCCGCCCATGACGATGAAGTCGCTGCCGGCATCGGCGGCGTGCGAGAGAATCACGTCGGCGACGTCGATGCCGCCGAGCGTCGTGCGCTTGACCTCCACATCGAGGCCATGCCGCGCGAGATGGGTGCCCATATCCGCGCCTTCGATCTCATCCTGTTTGCCGCGTTCATTGGCGACGATGACGACCTCAACGCGTCCCGCACGCTCCAGAAGCGGCATGGCGTCGGCGATAGCGCGCGCGGCGGCGCGGCTGCCGTCCCAGCACAGCATCACGCGGTCGAGCTTGAGCGGCGCTTTCTGGATGTACGGAACGACGATGACCGGGCGGCCGGATTCGAACAACGCCGCTTCGGCAATGATGTCCTCCACCGCACTCGCTTCGGGTTCCGCCTGCCCGACGATGGAGAGATCGAAGCGTCGCGCGATGCGTCCGAATTGATCGCCGGCGCCCGCGAAGCTGGTGCTCAGCGTCAGCGGCTCCGCCCCGACCCCGGCGCGCGTGCACGACGCTGCGAAGCGGTCGAGCGCGGCCTTGGTTGCCGTCTCGTTCTCCCGCTCCTGAATCTCAATCACCTCGGCGGGGATATATCCCGCGCCCGACACTGGAACGATCGGATCGTAGAGAAACGCAATCCCGGCGAGATGGGCGCCGAACGTTGCGGCAACGGAGACGGCATAGTCGTCGGCTGGACCGGCTTTTTCACCTACGCTCAGATTGACGACGATGTCCTTGATCATGGCGGCGTTCCTATGGGCGGCGGCTCAAAACATGCAACTATAACAGCTTATTGCATATCCGTGGCGGGGCGGGGATTGAGCGAAATCAAGTCTCCGGCGCTGCTGCTTATTTTTTGATATTGCCTTCGGCGTCGAACTGCTTGAGGTAGGCCCACAGGTCGTTGATGTCCTGCTCGTTCTTGATGCCGGCGAAAACCATTTTGGTTCCGGGAATCTTCGCCCTCGGGTCCTTGATGTACTCCTTGAACGTCGCCTCATTCCAGACGATGCCCGAATTCTTGTTGGCGTCGGAGTAACTGTAACCCGCGACGCCGCCCGAATGGCGGCCGTCGAGTCCGTCGAGTTCGGGGCCGACAAGATTGGTCGCGCTGGGCCCGATCTTGTGACAGGGCGAGCACTTCTTGAACACCGCCGCGCCTTTCTCGACGTCTTGCGCATGCGTTACGCCGATGGATGCGGCTATCAGTGCGGCAGCTGCGGCGGCTGTGACCAGCGTTTTCACAATCTTGTCTCCTTTGTGTCTCTGAACTACGGCGCGCGCGGGTCGCGCCGCCGGTTTTCCTTCCGAAGGTGAAACTTGCGTCAGCCGTTCAAGCGGGCCGGCCGCGCCGTGTCAACGGGCTAATTCGCCGCCGCAGTTATGTCCGCTTGCCGGCTATTTGACGAAGCTGAGATACGACGCCAGCTCTTCGATCTGGTTTCGTGACAGCTGGCTCGCAATGTGAGGCATTGGATGCGCCAGGGCGCCGCCGTATCCCTCGCCCCACTGCTGAAGCCGTCTTTTCAGGTAAGTATACGCCAACCCTCCGAGCCGCGGGATCTCCCTGACACCCTCTGCGTTCGGGCCATGACAGGCAACGCAGGCGGCAATGTTCGCTTCGGGCATGCCCCGCTGATAGATCATTTCTCCCCTTGCCACGAGCTCCCTGTCGCCGTCGTCGGCCGAGCGGTGCGGAAGCCTCGAAAAATAGATCGCAAGGTCGCGGGCTGTCTGCGGATTGAGGCTCGCGGCGGCGCCCCACATGTATTGTTTCGAAAACGGAGTGTCGCGCCTGTGGTTGCTAAAGCTCACCAGCTGCTGCTCGATATATCCGGCACGCTGACCGGCCAGGCGCGGCGCAGGCGTGTATCCCTGAGCCGACGCTCCGTGACACCAAGTGCAGTTTCGGATAACGGGACTCTCGGCGTGACCCGCCGGTGCGTAAAAGGCGGTAAAAACAATCGCGAGAGCCGCTATTTTTGACCGGATCTTATTCATGGCCTTAATTCCAAGCTCTCTTTGTCTCGTCTCCGAGGGCGCCCAGATAGAAAATCTCACCTCAAATACCCGAGGTAAACCGCCACTGCTTCGACCTGCGATCTGTTCAAGCTGTGCGCAACCGGGGACATGACGGCCGAGGTGTCCGGCCTTGCCGGATTGAGACCCCGTTCTTTGCTCCAGTTCGTCAATTTGTTGATGGTGTAGTCATGGAGCTGGCCCGCGAGACGGGGAATTTCCCCGCTGCCCTGAGCCTCCGGACCATGACATGCGGCGCATGCCGCTATATTGGCGTCAGGTACGCCGTCCTGAAAGATTCTTTGCCCGGTGCTCACGAGGTTCCTCGATCCGCCGCCGAGAGGTCCCGGGTTGAGAGCCCGAAAATCAGCCGCCAGCGCGGCGATCGTCGCCGGGCTCAACGTGTGGGCCACATTGAACATGATATTGTTGGTGCGTCTGTGTTCAACGAATGCCTGTAACTGGTTTTTCAAATACTCTGTCTGTTGTCCGGCAAGACGCGGGATCGGAAAATAGCCTCGATACCCTTGTCCGGACTGTCCGTGACAATCCTTGCAATACTCTATCTTGCCTTCGATGCCGTCCCTCCCGCCGGCATCCGCGCTTTCCGCGCCGCCTGCTAACCACAGAGCAACAGCCAGCAGCGCCAATTTTGAGCTGGCGCCGCTGATGACCCGGAATCCATTTGGCCTGATGGGTTTCATGTGAGTTTCATGGGTTGGACCGCAGAGGGGCTCACTCCTGACGGTTCAGATAGGCGGCGACGGCTTTGATCTGCTGTTCGGTCAGACCGTGTGCGATCGGCTGCATGATCGCCGATGCATCGGGATTTTTCGGATCTTGACCCCGTTCTTTGGTCCAGTTTTTCAATTTGCTGACGACATAGTCGCTGAGCTGACCGGCCAGGCGGGGAAACTGTCCGTCACCCTTTGCCTCAGGGCCGTGACAGGAGGCGCACGGAGGCACGCTGGATTCCGGGATTCCTTCATCGTAGATTTTCTTGCCCGAGGCCAGGAGCTCGCTCGGAGCGGTACTGGTAAGCGGTTTCGGATTGAGGTCGTGAAAGCTGTCTGCGAGAGCCGTCAACATCGCCGGGCTCAGGACGTGAGCTACGTGGAACATGATATTGTTGGTGCGCCTGCGCTCAACGAAAGCCTGCACCTGGTTCTTCAGGTATTCCTGCTGCTGTCCCGCGAGCCGGGGGATCGGATAAAATCCGTGAAATCCCTGGGCGGAGACGCCGTGACAGTTTTCGCAGTACGTTAATTTGGCTTGCACCTCCTGCTTGGAAACCGTGCTCTTGTCGCTGCTTTCGGCGTGAGCCGCGCCGCCAAAAGCAAAAACCAGGATTACAGATTGCAACGCGAATCGCGTGAGGCGCGCCTTGAAAGGCCGGCGTCCTTTGCCAGCCGATACGTTCCTTACGCTCCGAAAGCGAACGTCCATCGTTGCCTCACCACCGCGCGGGTGCTTCCGCCGGCCATGCGAAGGGGTGAAAATTTAGACCGAGCATTATGACCTGGATGTTTTGCTTTACGTCCAACGGGCCAATTGTTCCACTAACGTTGTCGATGAAGGTCACGCTGCTCGTGCCAAAGCCGTAATAGTCGTATTCGAGCCTAAGCGACCAATCATGCCAAAGCGCCCATTCGACGCCGGCGCCCGCAGTCCAGCCGAACCGAGTCTCCAAACCCTCAAAATCGTACGCGCCAAGCAGGTCGAATGCGCTGTATCTGTCGCCCGCCCAGGCGACGCCGCCTTTTGCGTAAAATAACCAATCGTTCCATGCGTATCCCCCGCGCGCCGTTATGCTGGAAAGAAAATCCGTTTTCTGGCTGAAGGTTGCGCTGACGCCAGGCAAACCCGGCGTAGCGACGCCCGTGTTGCCCTGAATATTTCCCCCAGCGGCCGCGCCTTCCAAGCCGATTACCCAACTTGACGCGAACTGATAATCGCATCCGATCTGGCCCCCCAACATGTAGCCGCTAACGTTCAGGTTGGCTGAGGTGAAGCCGGTGATTTGAGAAACAATCCCGAAGGAATCGTTGAGGTCCTTTTGCCCCCATCCTCCGCTAACCTGACCGCCCGCATAGCATCCAGTCCACGTGAAAGGCGGCCGCACAATAGGAGCGGGCAGTTCGAGATCAGCAGCAAATGCGGAAACACTCATCAGAGAAAGTGCTGCGGCTCCGAGCAGTAATGTTTTCATGTTGAGACCTCAACTGCCGGCTACATCGCGACCCATACGTAGAGGAAGAGAGTATTGTTGGCGCTGGCACCGACGGTGGTTCCTGCAAATTCGGTGTATGCAGTGTATTGCAGGCCGACGCGGGCGTTGAACCACGGCCATCCTGGTGCTGGACTGCTGATAAACGGAATGTAGGCAATCTCGGCGATCCAGCCCTTCGTCCCTGGATCGCCCAGGATTGGATCGGGAGTGCCCCAAGTAGTGAAATATTGGCCAGTGAGCACCACCCGATTGTTGTTGCCGTAGGCGAGCGAAGCATAAGCGCGCGCCTCGTTGAGAACGTTGGTCGGGTTTCCAGCAATCGCATTAGCGAAGCTCGCATCCAGTTTTTGGTTTTCATAAATATAGCTGCCGCGTAGCGTGACCCAGAAATTGCTGCCCTGATACTGGTATTGCGTATCAAAACCCAAATCGGTGTATTTGTCGGTCTGACCAAAAGTCGTCGTGTCCGACGGAGCAAGCGTAAAATTCGGAGAAAGCATCAACCAGGGGTGGACGCTCGCGTACATGCCGAAGGTTCCAACCTCGAGCCAGTGGTTGCCCCAGTGGGGTTCGTAAGCCGCGCGCCAGTAGGGTGACCAGTCGAGCCGCCCGGGCGCATCGAACGGATCAGCGCCTAAATTGTTCAGAGTGTTGGGACTGAGCGTGTGATAGGCCGACGCTTCAAGGTAGATCGCGTTGTTGATGAACGAGTAGGCGCCTACGCTGCCGACCTGACCCGCGAAGGCACCATCGATTATCGGGCCGGGTCCAAGTCCGTTGTATAAAGGCGATGCTGCATATGGAAACGCCCAAGCCGAGGTCGTATTCCACGGGTCCTGGACGGTGGGGTTATTGTTCGCAGTCACGCCATATGTAACCGGGACTCCCACAATCGTGGTTGAATTCGCGTAGCGGATATCAGTGTTATCCCAACCCCACGTATGGCCAAATGGGTCCGTTCCAAATCCTCCAGGGGGCTGCCCACCGTACGTCAGCTGCGCAAAGGCACCAATATTTTCGGTGATAGCGCCGCCCCAAAAGAAGCTTAACGGCGCGATCGTGATATTGTTATTGTCTTTGTACGGCGCCGGGGTTGGCAATGATGCGATTGTCGACAGAGGCGCTTGAGTGTTGGTCAATCCAAAGGTCACCATCGCCGAGATCGGCGGCACCCAAGTCTTCTGGTCACCCCTGTCGAAGTTGTCGGGACCGGGCGCGCTCTTCATCATGATCGGCGGAATGTAACCGTTCCTGTAGCTGTCAGAACCGGGGAAAAGAGTCGTCCGGTAGGGGCCGCCGCCAGCAGTGTAACCTTGGATCTTGAAAAGGCGACCGTAAGGGGTGAGACCGGCATAGTCGGTGTGACAGGTGCCGCAAGGCTGTCCGGTCTGCCGTGCGAAGCTCGGCAGGGCCTCAACCGGTGGCGCGTACCCGATTGTTAGAAATGCAGCGAGGACGACAACCGCGCGCACCGCCGAAGTCAATCTGGAGCGCCAAGAGGCAAAAGCAAAACGTCTGCCCACCATCGTCGGCCATCCGCTAATCGCCGTACATGCGGAACGTACTGCTACGAACCGCGAGTCGTCGGGGGTGAGATCAGCTTAAGTGGATTTCGCCGACGTGCCAGTGCCAAACGAGTGGCGAGCGAATTTCGAAACCGCGGGTGCTATTTCGGCAACACCTAAGGAAGGTTCGGCCCGGTTAGGCGGCTACAATCAGGTTTTTCCAGCTATACTCAACGAGATTTCGCACAAACGCCGGAGAGTTTGGGATGACTGTCGCAATGCCTCAACTCGACGGCGCGGTGCTGGCTCGCCGGGCCGAGATCGTGGCGGCGCTCCGGCGCATTGTGCCGGGCGAGGGTGTCATCGCCTCCGCGGAGGCGATGCGGCCATTCGAGAGCGATGGGCTGACCGCGTATCGCCAGGTTCCGATGGTGGTCGTGCTGCCGGAAACGACCGAACAAGTCGCCGCCGTCCTTGGTTATTGTCACCGCGAAGGGATCAAGGTTGTGCCGCGAGGGGCGGGGACCTCGCTCTCCGGCGGCGCGTTGCCGCTCGGCGACGGCGTCCTGCTGGGAATGGCCAAGTTCCATCGTATCCGCGCGATCGATTTCGATAATCGCGTCGCCGTGGTCGAGCCTGGCGTGACCAATCTTGCGGTCTCCCAGGCGGTCGAGCATGAGGGCTTTTACTACGCGCCGGATCCGTCATCGCAGATTGCCTGCACCATCGGCGGCAATGTCGCGGAAAATTCCGGCGGCGTGCACTGCCTCAAATACGGCGTCACCACCAACAACGTGCTTGGCTGCGAACTGGTGCTGATGAACGGCGAGGTCGTGCGCCTTGGCGGCAGCCACCTGGATTCCGCCGGCTACGATCTCCTGGGCGTCGTTACCGGCTCGGAGGGCCTGCTGGGCGTTATCACCGAGGTGACGGTGCGCATTCTGAAGAAGGCGGAGTGCGCGCGCGCAGCCCTCATCGGCTTTGCCGCCTCGGAGGACGGCGGCGAATGTGTTGCGCGCATCATCGGCGCCGGCATCATCCCCGCCGGCATGGAGATGATGGACCGGCCTGCGATCCACGCCGCGGAGGAATTCGTTCACGCCGGCTATCCGCTCGACGTCGAGGCATTGTTGATCGTCGAGCTGGACGGTCCGCACGCCGAGGTCGATCATTTGTTGGATCGGGTTTTGGCGATCGCGCGCGAATGCAGGGCGGTGACCTGCCGGGCTTCCAACAGCGAGGAAGAGCGGCTCCTGTTCTGGGCCGGCCGCAAGGCGGCCTTCCCGGCGGTTGGACGCATCTCTCCAGATTACTATTGCATGGACGGCACCATCCCGCGCGCGAAGCTGCCGCTGGTGCTGCGCCGCATGCAGGAATTGTCCGCGCAATACGATTTGCGCGTCGCCAATGTTTTCCATGCCGGGGACGGCAATCTGCATCCCTTGATCCTCTACGATGCCAACAAGCCGGGCGAACTCGATCGTGCGGAAGCGTTCGGCGCAGATATCCTGCGGCTGTGCGTCGAGGTCGGCGGCGTGCTGACCGGCGAACACGGCGTCGGCGTGGAAAAGCGCGACCTGATGCCGGTGATGTTTTCGGAAAGCGATCTCAACCAGCAGCAGCGGCTTAAATGTGCCTTCGACGAGAACGGCTCTGCTCAATCCCGGCAAGGTATTTCCGACGCTGCATCGCTGCGCCGAGCTCGGCCGCATGCACGTTCACGCCGGCCGGGTGGCGTTCCCCGATTTGCCGCGGTTCTGACGCATTGCACGCATGACCGAACATCTCAAACCGCGCAGTGCCGCGGACGTGGAGCAGGCCGTCAATTGGGCGATCGCCGGCGGCAAAGCGCTGGAGGTTGTCGGACGCGGCAGCAAGCGTGCGATCGGCAGGGCGGCGCAGTGGGATGCCACCATCGACGTTTCCGGGCTCTCCGGCGTTACGCTCTACGAGCCCGCCGAGCTTGTTCTATCGGCGCAGGCCGGTACGCCGATTGCCGAGATCGAGGCGCTCGTCGCGGCAAACGGTCAGGCGCTCGCCTTCGAGCCGATGGACTATGGTCCGCTCTTGGGCGTCCCGCCGGACAGCGGCACTATCGGCGGCGCACTCTCCGCGAACCTCTCCGGCCCGCGACGCATCAAGGCGGGCGCCGCCCGCGACCATTTCCTTGGCGTCAGCGCGGTTTCCGGGCGTGGCGAGACGTTCAAATCCGGCGGCCGCGTGGTGAAGAACGTCACCGGCTACGACCTCTGCAAGCTTCTGGCCGGCTCCTGGGGCACGCTCGCGGTCATGACCGACGTGACGATCAAAACGCTGCCGCGGGCGGAAACCGAGGAGACGATCCTGATTTTCGGCCTCGACGACGCGACCGCCGGAAAGGTCATGGCGGCGGTCATGGGTTCGTTCGCCGATGCCTCGGCGGCCGCGCACCTGCCGGCTCCGCTTGCCGTGCGCCTCGCCGAGATTGCCGAGGCGGCCGGCGCAGTGACGGCGTTCCGCCTCGAAGGCGTCGCTCCCTCGGTCGCGCAGCGCAGAACCGTGCTGGAGAAGCTCGCCGCGTCGTTGGTTGGTGCTGGCGTTGGTCTTGTTGCATTGGGCGAAGCAGCCTCGCGAACGTTGTGGCGGGGGATCCGCGACGTTGCGCCCTTCGCGGCCGCCGGACCCTCCGGCGAGCGGCCGGTCTGGCGCATTTCGGTGGCGCCGTCGCGCGGCGCAGCGATTGGCCGCGAGCTAGCCGAGCGAGCGCAGGCCGAGATCCTCTACGACTGGGCCGGTGGCCTAGTCTGGGCCGCGACGCGGCCTTTGGACGATGCCGGGGCGAGCCTCGTGCGCCCGGCGGTCGCGGCGGCGGGCGGGCATGCGACCTTGATCCGCGCACCGGCCGCGGTGCGGGCCACGGTCGATGTGTTCGAGCCGGAAACTGCGGCCTTGGCCGCATTGACCAGGCGCGTGCGGGAGAGCTTCGATCCGAAGGGTGTGCTTAATGCCGGTCGGATGTGGGCGGGTCTTTAGCCATGCAAACGTCTTTCACCCTCGCACAACTCGCTGATCCGGATGTGGCCGAGTTGGAAAAGATTCTGCGCGCCTGCGTCCATTGCGGCTTTTGCACCGCCACGTGTCCGACCTACGTGCTTGACGGCAACGAGCTCGATTCGCCCCGCGGCCGCATCTACCTCATCAAGGACATGCTTGAGAACGATCGGGCGGCGACGGCGGAGGTCGCGCTGCATATCGACCGCTGTTTGTCCTGCCTTGCGTGCATGACGACGTGTCCGTCAGGCGTCCACTACATGCATCTCGTCGACCACGCCCGCGCTCATATCGAGGCCACCTACCGCCGTCCGGCGCCGGAGCGCTGGTTACGCTCCGCCCTTGTGCGACTGTTGCCTTATCCACAGCGCTTCCGGCTGGTGCTGGCGGCGGGGCTTTTGGGCAAGCCGTTCGCGGGAATCGCGGCGGCGGCGGGCTTGCAGCGGCTCGCCGCCATGCTCCGTCTGACGCCGTGGAGCGGACCGCATCGTCCCCTTGCGCCCCAGACTTTCCCCGCCGCGGGGCCGGTAAGGAGGGGCCGCGTGGCTTTGCTCGCGGGCTGCGTCAACGACGTGCTGGCGCCGCAGATCAACGCCGCCGCGATTCGCCTGCTGTCGCGTCTGGGCGTTGAAGTGGTGGTGCCCGAAGGCGCGGGCTGCTGCGGCTCATTGGTTCATCACATGGGGCGGGAGCGGGAGGCGCTGGACCAGGCGCGGGCCAACATCGATGCGTGGACCGCGATCGAAGACATCGATGCCATCGTGATCACCACCTCGGGCTGCGGCACCACGGTCAAGGACTACGGCTTCATGCTGCGTACTGATTCGGCTTATGCCGAACCCGCCGCAAAGGTGGCGGGCCTTGCGCTGGACATCACCGAATATCTTTCTTCCCTGCCGCTCGAACCCGCTCCAAACATGCCCGGCCTTGTCGTCGCCTATCACTCCGCCTGTTCGCTGCAGCACGGACAGCGCGTTACGCGGCAGCCAAAGGAGCTACTCGGCAAACTCGGCTTCACGGTGAAGGATGTGCCGGACGGTCATTTGTGTTGTGGCTCGGCCGGTACCTACAATATTCTTCAGCCCGACATCGCAAGAAGGTTGCGCGAGCGCAAAGTCGGGACTATCGAGAGATTGCGACCTGATGTGATCGCAGCTGGAAATATTGGCTGCATTACTCAGATCGCCGCGGGCACAAAGCTGCCGGCTGTCCATACGGTCGAGTTGATCGACTGGGCTACCGGTGGACCATGTCCGCCCGCGCTTCGGGAGCACCGGCCGCTTTTGGCGATGCACCCGTCTGCGGCCGTGAGCTGAACGGGGGCTCGGTCGTTTTTGTGGCGTGAACCCGGTCTCCAATTGGGGGCCGACGATTTTCCCTTTTTTTGGACATCGATCGGGAGGACGATCATGGCGAAGAAGTCGAAGGCTAAGAAGAAATCCACGAAGAAGAAGGTTGCGCCCGCGCGCAAGAAGAAGAAGACAGTAAAGTCCGCGGCGAAGAAAACCGCGAAGAAGGCGCCGAAAAAGGCTGCTGCGAAGGCCGTCAAGAAGGCCGCTCCGAAGCGGAAGGCGCCGGCAAAGAAGCCGGTAGTGCATGCGCCTGCGCCCGCCCCGGAACCCGCGCCGGCTCCGGCGTGGACACCGCCGGCGAGCTCCGGTTTCGGCGGCGACCACAACTAGACCGTTCGTCGGTCTGCGGGACAAAGACAGAGGCGGCCGCGCAACCGGGGCGCGGCTGCCGGTAACAGTCTGGGCCGCCCTTTCTGCCGCTGCTTGGCTTTTTCTGGGCCGCACGCTTGCGCATTGCACCGCGTTATTGGCGCACGTAGCATTGACGCCTGCCAGTCACCTCGTGACCTGGCGGCATCGGCAAGCCCATTGGCGGGAGGTGCGTGATGGCGGCGCCTTACAACATTCTCATCCTGGGTGCGTCCTATGGCTCGCTGCTCGCATCGAAGTTGTTGTTTGGCGGCCATCACGTCAGGCTCGTATGCCTGCCGGCCGAGGCCGACCTGATCAACGCCGAGGGCTTTCGCGTGCGTCTGCCGGTGCGTGGGCGCAGCGCGCCGGTTGAGCTCGACTCAAGAAAGCTGCCGGGCAAAGTCAGCGCCGGTGGTACGGCCAATGTCGATCCGAAGGACTACGATCTGGTCGGATCTAGCCATGCAGGAACCGCAATATCGGTCTCCCGGCGTGCGCGAACTTCTCGACGCCGTGGGGCGGGCCAAAATGCCGTGCATGTCGATCATGAACATGCCGCCGCTCGCCTATCTGCGGCGTATCCCCGGCCTCGACGCGGACGCGCTAAAGCCGGCCTACACCGACGCCGGGGTCTGGGACAATGTCGATCCGTCCTGCATCACGCTTTGCAGTCCCGACCCCCAGGCAATCCGGCCGCCGGAGGAAAAGGTCAACGTCCTGCAGGTGACGTTGCCGACCAACTTCAAGGTCGCGCGTTTTCCCTCGGAACAGTACACCGCGATGTTACGGCGGCTGCAGGAAGAAATCGAGGCGATCCGTTTCGACACGGCCGACGGCAAGGTCGAACTGCCGGTAAAGCTCAAGGTCTACGACTCGATCTTCGTGCCGCTTGCCAAATGGGCGATGCTGCTGGCCGGCAATTATCGCTGCGTCACCAAGGACGGCATGCGCACGGCGCAGGAGGCCGTGCATAGCGATATCGAGACCGCGCGTTCGGTCTACGATTTCGTCGTCGAGCTGTGTGTGAAACTCGGCGCCAAGCCGGACGATATGGTGCCGTTCGAGAAGTATGCCGCCGCGGCCCAATCGCTGACGCGGCCGGCGTCAGCGGCGCGGGCGCTGCAGAACGGCGCGCTCAACATCGAACGTGCGGATAAGCTCGTTCAGCTCATCGCGGCTCAAAAGGGCATGCACAACGCCGCGATCGACGCCCAGGTGGCTCTGGTCGACGCGCGGCTAGACGCCAATCGCAAGAAAGCGGCCGCGTAACGCGGAGTTCTTAGCCCGCGATCACGCGACCTGGACGTCTTCCCAAAAGCCGAATCGTCCGCCGACTTGCGCCATTTCCGGCCGCGGCTTTTCGTACGACCAGGCTGCGCGTTTGTGCCGTTTGCCGTCGACGACGACGTCGTAAAACTGAACGCCGTGAGGACAGGCGTGGTCGCTTTCGGTCTTCTCGGTCTTTTCCAGCCAATCCATCCGCACGGTCGCTTGCGGGAAATATTGATAGCCATGGCATGCGACGATGTCGTCGCTTTGGGCAACGATATGCCCGTCAACACTGGCCTTCATCGGAAAACCTCCCTGGATGACCGCAGCGCGATGGCTGGCCCATCGCTTTGAAATAACTACCGACGGGTGTCTCCGCCAGAGAGGCCCAAACTGGTCGCTTCGCGACCGCCCGGCGTTCAATGTGTCCGGCCAGCCACAGCCGGCTATTAAATTGCTATGTCGGTGGAAAAGGGCGGTGTTTGCCGCGCATTTCATCTTCGCGTGGCGATAATCGACAAAAGCTCCAAGCCGGTCTCGGCGCCCGGTTCCAGGAGGAAGGGAGCGGCATGCAACGGCTCGCCCTTCTGCTCGTCATCGGCGCAAGCCTCGCTTCGCCGGCGGCTGTCGCCGCGGATATGGTGCTGAAGGCGCCGGCGGCGGTCGCGCCACCGTCGCCTTGGGACATGGCCATAACCGGCGCGTTCATGTCGGACTACAATTTCCGCGGTATCACGCAATCCGCCCACCAGCCGTCGATCCAGGCCGGCCTCGAGCCGCGGTACAACTTCACCTCGACCTTGCAAGCCTATGTCGGCGTCTCCGCCGAAAGTATCGACTTTCCAAACACCGCAACAACCGAGATCGATCTTTACGCCGGCATCCGTCCGACCTTCGGCAAGCTGGCTTTGGACTTCGGCTTTTGGGACTACTACTACCCTGGCGGCAAGTGCTTCAACACGCCGGCTTTTTGCGGCACCGCCGGGGCGACCGCTTTGCCGAATGGCAACCTCGTCAAGCAGAACGAAAGCTTTTACGAAGGCTACGGCAAGGCCACCTATACGGTGAACGACAATTTCAATTTCGGCGGCAGCATCTGGGGCACGCCGTCGGTGCTCAACTCGGGCGCTACCGGCATCTACTATGCCGGCAATGTTACGCTGACGGCTCCGGGGGGCTGGCTGCCGAACGGCCTCGGTGTCTACGCGTCGGCCGACCTCGGCTGGTGGCAGATCGGGACGACCGACGCTTTCTACGGAGTGCCGGCGTTTCCCGGGGGCATTCCCTACAAGAGCTATGCGAATTGGGACGCCGGCCTGGCTTTCACCTGGAAAGTGGTCACGCTCGATTTGCGTTACTATCAGAGCAACCTGAGCAAGGGTGATTGCAATGCTTTCACCAGCGATCAAACCGCTACGGGAATAGCGACCACTCCGATCAATCCGTTCCCGCTTCCGGGCTCGGCTTGGTGCGGCGCAGCCTTCATCGCCAAGCTTTCGATCGCCACCGCGATCAGCGCGATCAAATAGAGCGACCGGCGGCGTCGCCGGTCGCTCGGCCAAGGTCTACGCCGTCGTCGTGCCCGCAAACAGGCTCTTTTTGATGATGGCGTGAATGCCCCAATTGCCGTCAACTACCTGGGTCACGCCGAAGTCGACGCCGATGGAAATAAGCGAAATCGCTTCATCCTCGGTCAGTCCCTTGGTGGTCATCAGGAAGCTTCGCATTTTGCGGAACGCGTCCCTCAGTGCCAGGTCGATCGAAGACTTTTTGTAGATGTCCTGCTGCGCAGTAGGGACCGAGCTCTGCAAGATAATTGGCGAAGCTGAAGCCGTGCATGACCCATTCGTCCTGGGTTTCGAGCAACGGATAGTTCAGTCCGGCGAGCGAGCCGGTCAACATATTCTTCTTGTGCAGAATGAGCTGGAAGGTGCCGGTCAACGACATTTCGATAGCGGTGCCGCACAACTCCGAATTGCCTTGCGCGGCATGCGAATCGCCGATCGAGAACAGGCCGCCCGGAACCGCGACGGGATAGTACATGGTCGCGCCTTTGCCGATGCGCCAATTGTCCATGTTGCCGCCGAAATAGCTCGGCGGGATGGAATCGACGATGTCGGCTTCCATCGGCGCCAAACCCATGACGCCGAAATGCGGTCGGATCGGAACACGCACATTCTTGAGGACGTTGTGATTCTCCTGGACGGTCGAATGATCGACGGGCACGCCGGGATAGTCGATGATTTTGTGGACGACGCCGTACGGATCAGTCTGTGGTGTCCAGCGGAAGTTATAGACCGCCTGCGCCCAGTTGCGTTGCCCGCTGGTATCGATTTCGTAGATCGTGCACACCTCGCGCGGCTTCGGCTCGGTGAGCAGGTCGTTGTATTGAAAGCCCCACCATGCCGCCGCATTGCTTCCGAATGACTTGCCCGCATATGCCGGATTGGCGCATGGCCGGGGCTTCACGTCCATGATGCGGACTTCGAGAATGTCGCCCGGCTCGGCGCCACGGATGTAGACCGGGCCGGTGCAGATGTGCACGCCGAAGCCTTCGCCGGCGCCGCGCCCCAGGAGCTTGCCGTCGATCGGCCCCGCGCCTCGGCGATTGACGCCTTTCTTATCCTTGGTCCACAGGAACACGCTCTCGGCGCCCGGATCACCCTTGACCATTCGCTCGGCATCGTCGTTGGCGTGATGCGTCAAGGCCTCGATGGTGACGTAGTCGCCGGAATCCACTTCAAGCTGAGGCTTCAGAAGCTTGCTGAAATAGCCCCAGTGCACCGTGTCCGCCGTTGCCGGGAGGTAATGGTAGGTTGGCTGGCCGGGACGGGTTTGTGCGGAAGCCGGCGTGGCCAATTTGCCGCCTGCGGCCCATGCAGCCGCCGCGCCGCCGCCTGCCAGGAACGCGCTCTTCAGGAAGCTGCGCCGCTCACCATCAAGTTCGTCGAGCAGCTTCTGTCGATGAAGCTCAAATTGCGGGCAGGTGTGATCTTCGCCTGTGCACATGCTGATACCTCTACTGTTGATGTCAAGCAGCCGGGTCGATTGTCAGGGAACGTCAATACGTTCCGCGCAATTGACATGCCATTGACACGTGCATCGGCGCGGTTCTGAAACCGGCGCTTGGAGCTGCCGCCCCCCGGTGCGACCGCCGCGGGCAGGTCCCTTCACTCCGCCGCCGAGACTAGCGGAACCTCGCGCACGCGATAGAAAGCTCCATCCGGAACCAGTTCTACGCGGCGGCCGTGGAACGCGCCGAGCGTCGAACGATGGCCGATGGAGACGAGGGTCGTGCCCCTGAGGCGATCCTGCAACAGGCGATACAGCACCGCCTCGGCGGCCTCGTCCAACGAGGCCGTCGCTTCGTCGAGAAACAAATAATCGGGCGCGTGCAGCAGCGCGCGTGCGATCGCCAGCCGCTGTTGTTCGCCCTGCGAGAGCACGTGGCTCCAACGCGCCTCCTCGCCGAGGCGCCCGGCAAGCTGCGGCAGCCCGACGGCAATGATGGCTTCGGCGACGCGCGCGTCGTCGAACGTCCTGCTTTCGGCCGGAAAGGCGACCGCCGTTGCCAGCGGCGCCAGCGGAAAATAAGGCCGCTGCGGCACCAGCATGACCTTGGCGTCGGCGGGCACGGTCACGCGGCCCGAGCCGAATGGCCAGATGCCGGCAATGGCGCGAAACAGCGTCGACTTGCCGGCGCCGGAAGGTCCGGTGACGAGAACACGTGCTCCGGCGGGAAATACCACGTGCTCGGCGGCAATGACGGGCTTGCCGTCGGGTAGCCGAATATCGAGGTGATCGGCCGCGAAAGCGGCGCCGCCCCGGCGAACCACTTCGACTGTCGGCGGCGTTTCTGCCGCCACGCGACCCGCTTCGATCGCATCCTGGAATCCGGACAGGCGCTGTATGATCGCTGCCCATTCCGCAATGCTGCGATACGCCGTGATGAAATAGGAGAGCGCTTCGTTCACGCTCTTGAACGCCGACGCGGTTTGCATCAAGCCGCCAAGCTGCATCGCGCCGGCGAAATAGACCGGGCTGACCATGATGTAAGGGAAGATCACGGCCGCCTGGGAAAAGCTTTGCGTAAAAAATAGCAGCTTCTTCTGGCGCTGCATGACGGCAAGCCAGTTGCCGACCACCAGACCGAAACGACTGGTGTGACGCTCGCGTTCCGCGGCTTCGCCGTTCAGCGCGGCAATCTGCTCCGCGTTTTCGCGCGTACGCACGAGATTGAAGCGGAAGTCGGCCTCGTATCGCTGTTGCTGAAAGTTGAGCGGAACAAGCTGCCAGCCGATCACGTGGGTGATCACGCTGCCGACGACAGCGTAAATCAACGCGGCCCACACCAGATAGCCGGGGATAGCGAAAGCCGCGCCGAACAGATGCAGCGGAGCCTCTTGGGAAAGGATCCACAGAATAACGACGAACGAGCAAAAACTAACGATTGAATTCAAGACGCCGGTGCCGATCGTCAGCGTGTAGTCAACGAACATCCGCAGGTCGTCGGCGATGCGCTGGTCCGGATTGTCGGCGGCATCGCCGAGAAGCTGCATGCGATAGTGATTTGCCGCGTGCAGCCACTGCCGCAGATAGGTCTGTGTCATCCAGCTTCGCCAGCGGATTTGTAGCCACTGATTGAGGTAGGTCTGATAAACGGCCAGCACCGTGTAGATCGCGGCGAGCACGCAAAAGAACACGACGGCGCTGACGAAGGCGTTCCAGTCGCGGTCCTGCAATGTGTTGTAGAAACGATTGTACCATTGGTTCAGGACGACCTGCGCCGCCACCAGCGAAAGCTCGACCGCGAGTACCCCGGCAAGCAGGATGCGGCCCGGCCAGCGGTCCTCCGAGTTGAAGTAGGGAACGGATAATCGCCAGACCGCCGCGATCGTCGAAACAAAGCCTTTCAACGAAGACCTCCGGTCAATTAGGCGCCCGTTCCACCGGCGACGACAAACTAATCACACGCCAGCGAGTCGCGCGCGAAGCGAGGAGCAAACCATGCCATCACGCAATTTAGGCTTTTCGCGGCCCGGTTTTTCCACAATAACATAGCAGGGGGCGGCTCGATTTGTCGCGTTAACTCGACGTAACGTGAGGTGGTACGCTCGTTGGGTGGAAGTCCGCGGGTGGGTTGCGGCCTCGGAAGTAATTTCCAAAAAATACAGAATAGCCCGTCACCTAACGACGGCGAAGTTTCAGGGGAGACGCCTTCATGTGGAATCAGGTTTACGATCCGTTCGGCAGCCCTGTCTTCTCGACACTTGCCGCCGCGTTGCCGGTTGTTACGCTGCTTGTCCTGATCGCGTCGGGCAAGGTGAAGGCGCATCTCGCCGCGGTGATCGCGCTTGTGGTCGCGATACTGGTCGCGATTTTCCTGTTCACGATGCCGGCCGGCTTGGCGCTGCGCGCTGCCGTGCTTGGCGCAGTCGTCGGTTTCTTTCCGATCGGGTGGATCGTCCTCAACGTGATCTTTCTCTACCGCCTGACTGTCGCGACCGGCGCGTTCGCCACGTTGTCTCAGGCCATCGGCGGCGTCACCCGCGATCGGCGGCTTCAGTTGCTGCTGATCGCATTTGCCTTCGGCGCGTTTTTTGAAGGCGCTTCCGGTTTCGGCACGCCCGTCGCGGTAACCGGCGCAATCCTGATCGGCCTTGGTTTCTCACCGCTCGCCGCTTCCGGACTTTCGCTGATCGCCAATACTGCGCCGGTCGCGTTTGGCGCGCTTGGTACGCCAATCGCCGGACTGGCCAGCGTCACCGGATTGGATCCGTACGTGCTCGGCGCCATGGTTGGGCGACAGTTGCCCTTCTTTTCCGTTATCGTTCCATTTTGGTTGATCTGGGCCTTTGCCGGCTTCCGCGGCATGCGCCAGATTTGGCCCGCGATCCTGGTCTGCGGCGTATCGTTTGCCATCCCGCAATATCTGATCTCGAATTTCGTCAATCCCTGGATTGTCGATGTCGGCGCATCGCTTATTTCCATGGGCTGCCTCATCGGATTCCTCAGGATTTGGCAGCCCAAAGAGCTGTGGCTGTCGCCGGCGTTGCGCAGCCGCGACGATTCCGCCGCCGGCATGCCGCCACCGGTGGCGAAGACCACCACGCCAACCAGCGCCGACATTTGGCGTTCGTTACTGCCCTGGATCATTGTCTGTGTGATCCTGCTGGTATGGGGCACCGGGTGGTTCAAGAGTTTGGTCAACCCGATCTTCACCTGGAACTATCCGGTCGTGGGTCTCCATAATCTGGTGCAGAAAGTGCCGCCGGTCGTGGCGAAGTCTGCGTCCGAGGGCGCGGTTTTCTCCTTCACTTACCTTTCGTTCACCGGCTCCGGCATGCTGCTCGCGGCAATCATCTCCGGCTTCGTCATGAGATTCTCGCCCGCGAAACTCATCCTCGAATACGGCCGCACCATCAGGGTCTGCGCCTATTCGCTGATCACCATTTCGGCGATGCTGGCGATTGGCACCTTGACGCGGTATTCCGGAATTGACGCCACACTCGGGCTGGCATTTGCCGGCACCGGCCTGCTGTACCCGTTCTTCGGTACACTGCTCGGTTGGCTCGGCGTCGCGCTCACCGGGTCCGACACGGCGTCCAACGTATTGTTCGGCGGCTTGCAGAAGATCACCTCAGAGCAACTCGGGCTTCCGCCGGTTCTCATGGCAGCGGCCAACTCCTCCGGTGGCGTCATGGGCAAGATGATCGACGCTCAGTCGATCGTCGTGGCCTCGACTGCGACCAACTGGTTTGGCCACGAAGGCTCGATCCTGCGTTTCGTGTTCTTCCACTCGATTGCGCTCGCGTGTCTCGTCGGGGGTTTGGTGATGCTGCAAGCCTACGTGCTCACCGGCATGATTGCGCATTGACGAATGAGCGGGTGCTTTTGCTAAAAGCCCCTGGAGAGGCGTCGTTGGATTTGGTCTATGACTTTGCAGTCGTCGGCCTGTGCATTTCCCGCGTGACCGGACATTCCGGTGGAGAAGATGATGACTTGGTTGCGGTGGCATTACGTCTGCTTTCCGGTTTGGCTCCTTGCCTGCGCCTGCCTCGGGCCTGTCATGGCGAACGAGCGAGGCTTTCCATTCGGCCGCGAGATGATCCTCGATACCAAGCCTTTGCCTGGATCCAAGCGTGTCCCGATACTCGAGATTGAGGAGAACGGCGCAGCCTCCATCGATCTTTGGTGCGCGAGCCTGCACGGTCAGGCAAATGTCAGCGACGATACGATCAGCATCGTGCCCGGACCGGCGCAGCCGGCGTCCTGCGCGGCGGAGCGGCAGACCGGCGACGAAAACCTGTTGGCGGCAATTGCGCAGGTGACGAACTGGCGGCGCAATGGCGATGTAATCGAGCTTCGCGGCGCCTCAACGTTGCGCTTTCGATGATGACGAACTGAGGGCGTGATCCGGCTAAGTCGCAGCCGGCTTTCCGAAAAACGATCATGCGCAGCCAGAACGCGTCGATCCGTTACACCTTGGTTGCGCGCGTCATCAGAAACGGCATGCGGATCGCGTTGTCGTTATAAACGTCGCGGGCCATCGCCTCGAAATCCGCACGCAACTGCGCGAGCTTGGCCGGTTCATTCTCCAGCGAGGCGACGATTTTGGTCAGTGGACCGATCGTCTTCTCCTGCGCGACGCGAAAATGCTGGAGGCTGAGTGCTGCCGTGACGAGTTCGCTGCGTTCAAAAACGACGTCGGTCACCAAGGCGCCCAGTCTTTCGCTGACGATGTCTGGATTGCCCCATAATGCCGGCGGCGCCGGTGCCTCGGCTCCCAGCGGAGCTGGCGGCAAATAGCCAGCGATGAATGTGAACATCTGCCCCGGGAAGTGCTCGGGAGGCCAGGTCGAGAATGCGATACGCCCTCCGGCCTTGAGCACCCGAAGCATTTCTTTCAGGGCGACGGCCGGACGCGGGGCGAAGATGTGCCCGAATTGACTGAGCACGACGTCGAATGATGCATCCGGATAGGGAAGCGCCTCGGCGTCCCCTTCGATGAACTCGATATCGACATCGGCGACGCGCGCATTGTGGCGCGCGCGTTCAAGAAGAACCGGAGACAGATCGAAACCGCAGATCTTGGCGCCGCGGCGTGCGGCGGTGACCGCAACGACGCCGGTCCCGCAGGCGACGTCGAGCACTTTCTGGCCCGATCTCACCTGCGCGAATTTCACCAATTCCGCCGCCGGAATGGTGGTGGTCATCTCGACAGGAACAAACACTGCCCAAGCTTCGCGCTGGGCCGCCTTGAATCTCGCAAACGGATCCGTGGTTGTGGTGGTCATCGTCGCACCGGCGGGGATGGAATGGCAAAACTACGCCGCAAACGGTCGCGGGAACAGATTAAAAAGGGCGCGGTCTGCACCGCGCCCTTTGCACTAAGATGTCCGGCGGAGGGACTAAAAGCCCATCCCGCCATTCGAAGTCGGCCTTGGCCGACTTCGAACACCAAAGATGTCGGGCGGATGGATTAAAAGCCCATCCCGCCCATGCCGCCGCCGGGCGGCATCGCCGGCATCGCCGGCTGCTCCTTCGGCATCTCGGCGACCATGGCTTCGGTCGTGACCAGGAGGCCGGCGACGGAAGCCGCGTCCTGCAACGCGGCGCGCACGACCTTGGCCGGATCGACAATGCCCTTCTCGAGCATGTCGACATATTCCTCGCTCTGTGCGTCGAAGCCGTATGTTTCCGACTTGTGCTCCAGGATTTTGTTGACCACAATCGAGCCTTCGACACCGGAATTCTCGGCAATCTGGCGCATCGGCATCTCGATCGCCTTGAGGACGATGTTGATACCGGCCTGCACGTCGGGATTGTCGTGCGAGAGCTTGCCGACTGCCTTCTTGGCGCGCAGCAGCGCGACACCACCGCCGGGCACGATGCCTTCCTGCACTGCGGCGCGGGTGGCGTTGAGCGCGTCTTCGACGCGATCCTTCTTTTCTTTCACCTCGACCTCGGTGGCGCCGCCGACGCGGATCACCGCGACGCCACCCGCGAGCTTGGCAAGTCGCTCTTGCAGCTTCTCGCGGTCGTAGTCCGAAGTGGTCTCTTCGATCTGCGACTTGATCTGCTGCACGCGGCCTTCGATGTCCTTCTTCTTGCCGGCGCCGTCGACGATGGTGGTCTTTTCCTTCTCGATCACGACCTTCTTGGCGCGGCCGAGCATGGCTACCGTGACGTTTTCAAGCTTGATGCCGAGGTCTTCGGAGATCAGCTGGCCGCCGGTGAGCACCGCGATATCCTCGAGCATGGCTTTGCGGCGATCGCCGAAGCCCGGCGCCTTGACGGCCGCGACTTTCAGGCCGCCACGCAGCTTGTTGACGACAAGCGTCGCCAACGCTTCACCCTCGACGTCTTCGGCGATGATCAGCAGCGGTTTGCCCGCTTGCACCACCGCCTCGAGGACGGGGAGCAGCGCCTGGAGTCCGGGCAGCTTCTTTTCGTGCAGCAGCACGTAAGCGTCCTCAAGCTCCGCGAGCATCTTCTCGGCGTTGGTGATGAAGTAGGGCGAGAGGTAGCCGCGATCGAACTGCATGCCCTCGACGATCTCGACATCGGTTTCGAGCGCCTTGGCCTCTTCCACCGTGATGACGCCTTCGTTGCCGACCTTCTGCATCGCCTCGGCGATCATCTTGCCGATGGTCGCATCGCCATTGGAGGAGATGGTGCCGACTTGCGCCACCTCGGACGACGAGCCGACCTTCTTCGCGCGCTTTTTGATGTCGGCGACGACGGCGGTAACGGCGAGATCGATTCCGCGCTTCAGATCCATCGGGTTCATGCCGGCGGCTACCGACTTGGCGCCTTCCTTGACGATCGCCGCTGCGAGCACGGTCGCCGTCGTAGTGCCGTCGCCGGCCTCGTCGTTGGTCTTTGAGGCGACTTCGCGCACCATCTGCGCGCCCATATTCTCGAACTTGTCTTCGAGCTCGATCTCCTTGGCGACGGTGACGCCGTCCTTGGTGATGCGGGGTGCGCCGAAGCTCTTGTCGATGACGACGTTGCGGCCTTTGGGGCCGAGCGTCACCTTGACGGCATTGGCGAGAGTCTCGACGCCGCGCAGCATGCGGTCGCGCGCGTCGGTTGAAAATCTTACTTCTTTCGCGGACATTTCAGTGTGCTCCTTGGGATTTGCTTCAGTCGATCACGCCCATGATGTCCGACTCCTTCATGATGAGGAGGTCGTCGCCCTCGAGCTTGACTTCAGTGCCGGACCATTTGCCGAACAGCACCCGGTCGCCGGCCTTGACGCCCATGACGATCAGCTTGCCGTTTTCGTCGCGGCCGCCCGGGCCGACGGCGACAATTTCGCCCTCCTGCGGCTTTTCCTTCGCGGTGTCGGGAATGATGATGCCGCCCTTGGATTTTTCCTCGGCCTCGATGCGTTTAACGACAACACGGTCGTGCAGCGGACGGAACTTAAGCTTCGCCATGGTCACCTCATTGCCGCTTTGCTGCGGCCTGCCGTTAGTGAAAAGTCTTTGAATTACATAGCCTTGGCACTCTAGTAAGCTGAGTGCCACAAGCCGCCCGGACATAAGGTCTAGGCTAGGGCCTGTCAAGCGGCGCGAGCCACGCTGGCGCGCGGCGGCGGGCTTTGCCGGGCTGCTCCAGGTCTAGCCCAAAAGCCGAAAACCCGTCACGATGCCGGCTAAGAGATCGGCCATTTGTTTGGCCGCTGTCGGGGGTCGATGTTCGAGCCAAGTGGATGTTCGAGCCAAATGGACATTCGAGCCAAGTGTTTGGCAAGAATTGGCTGGCATCGTCGTTCTGGGTGACTGAGTTGCAGCTTCTTGCGGCCGGAAGTTCGAGGGGAGTGTTCATGGGTGGGTGGCGGCGCGGTATGCGGATGTTTGCGGGGCTCGCCGCACTGGCGCTGGTGCTTTCCGCGTGCGCGCAGAATGCTCCTCCTGCCGTCGAGACGCCGCCTCCCGTTGCGGAAGTGCCCTCCACGATCCGGTCTGACGAAGTCGTCGGTCGCTGGGGCTACGGCGCGTATCATAACGATACCGACCGCGCCCGCACCGAAACGGCTGCTCGCGGTCAGTGCGGTCAACCGGTAGTGATCAATCGCGGGCCAGGCGGCGGTGTTCTCATGTATCTCGCCGACAGCGCGCAATTGCAGGAGCTCGTTCTCAAGGGTTCCCCGGGCGGCAGGAACTTTATCGGCCCGCCGGGTCCGGCGGGCGGCCCGCAGGATCGCGAGGTCGTTGCGTTCGACGGCCGCGTCATGGTCCTGCGCTGGACGAATCCGGAAGTGCAAAACCGTTACGGCACCAGCGTCTATGTTCGCTGCGGAGCGGAAGGCACGGCACGCAAGTCGCCGCGTTAGCGCATAGCCCCGCGATCAGGCCGATCGGGCGTCGCCGGCGAACAAGAAATCGACGTCGCTCTGCGAGACGTGGCCCGGATCTCCCGGAAGGCGAGGGGCCGTGGCCGCTTGACGCGGCGTTCACAGCTGCCGTTGCCGGCAGAACCGCCGACGATGTGTTTGTTGATGAGCGGTTAACGGCGTGGCCCGGAGATTTACACAAAATAAACCGTAACTTGATGAACAAACTGCAAAGATGCGCTCGCCGAAGGTGCGCGGCAGAAAATTAACCAAGAAGTCGAGATTTTCGCATGTACTCGTGATGCCGGCCGGTGTGGCGTCGGTGTGATTCTTTGTGAAAGCACGAGCTCGCTCATGCGGCGTACCTTTGTTTCTGCTCTCCTTGCATCTGCCACGGCGGTCTGCGCCGCTTCGGCGTTGGCTCCAATACCCGCACAAGCCGGGCCGGTCGATAGCGACTGGCAAATCGCCTATGATGACGGCGGGTTCACCGATGAAACCGGGCAGAGGGTGATCGGGCGGGCCTACCAGCCGGCGCCGACATACGACCCGGTGCCGCCGGCCTATCAAGCCGCGTCCCCTTATTATCAGCCGCCGGCGCCTCCGCCGCGCGCTCAACAGCAAGCGCCCGCTCGCCAGGCGCGCCTGCGTTTGCTGCCGCCGGGTTACTATCAGCAGCCGTCTGTACCGCAGGCGCGGCAGCAACAGCCGCCGCCGGGTTACTATCAGCAACCGCCGGCACCGCAGGCGCGGATGCAGCAGCCGCCACCGGCTTACTATCAGCAACCGCCCGCACCACAGGCGCGGATGCAGCAGCCGCCACCGGCTTACTATCAGCAACAACCCGCGCCCCAGGCGCGGATGCAGCAGCCGCCACCGGCTTACTATCAGCAGCAACCTGCGCCCCAGGCGCGCCCCCAGCAGGTTGCGCAGCCGCCCTACTATCAGCAGCAGGCGCCAGCACAACCGGCAGCGGTTCAGCCGACGCCCGTGTCGAGCTATCAGGCACCGCCCGTGCAGCAGTCCGGGTCCGGACGTCAAATCTACGCCTCGGCTCAGCCGCAAGAGGTGAGGGGTTTCCTGTCCGCGCTCACGGGCGATCGGACAGGTTCGGTGCAGGGCGCCTCCCAGCCCCCCGTTCAGTATCCGCAACAGGCGCAGCCGCGGCCGCAGCAGCTGGCCTTCGGTTATCCGGCGCCCGCTTACGCGCCCTCGTCATACGGCGACATGTCGCGCCCGACGGCCGATCCGCGATACGATCGGCAGCTCGTCGAATATCGTGGCGAAGCCGCGCCGGGCACGATCATCGTCGATACGCCGCACTACTTTCTCTACCTGGTTTTGCAAGGCGGCCACGCGATCCGCTACGGCATCGGCGTCGGCCGCCCGGGCTTTACTTGGGCCGGGGTGAAGGAAGTCTCGGCGATGCGCGAATGGCCGGATTGGCGCCCGCCGGCGGAGATGATCGAGCGCCGGCCGGATTTGCCCCACTTCATGCCCGGCGGTCCTGACAATCCGCTTGGTGCCCGCGCGCTCTATCTCGGCTCGTCGCTCTACCGCATCCACGGCTCCAACGAACCCTGGACGATCGGCACGCAAGTGTCGTCGGGTTGCATCCGCCTGCGCAACGACGACGTCGTCGACCTTTACAGCCGCGTGAAAGTCGGCACCAAAGTCATCGTGATGTGAGCGGCATCGCGCGGCCGGGTTACTCGGCGGCGGTGCGGGTGTCGCTGTCGGTCTGCTTGTCCTGTTCGTGCAGCTTCAGCGCGTGCTCGGCGACGAAATAGACCGGCCGGCCTTTGATCTCGTAGAGGATCTTGCCGATATATTCGCCGACCACGCCGAGGAGGATGAGCTGTACGCCGCCGAGCACCATGACGCCGACAAACAGCGACGGATAGCCGGGAATTTTTGCGCCGTAGGCCCAGGTCTCGTAGAGGATCTCGCCGCCATAGACGAACGCGGTAAGGGCCAGCAGCAGCCCGAGCAAGGTCGCTATCCGCAGCGGCGCAACGGAGAACGCTGTCAATCCATCGATCGACAAACCGACCAGCGAGCGCAGATTCCATGTCGTGCGGCCGTCGGTACGCGGCGCCGGCTCGTAGTCGACGCGGATTTGGCGAAAGCCGATCCAGCTCGATAGGCCCTTGAAGAAGCGATTGCGCTCGGGGAGGCGGCGCAAGGCATCGGTGGCGCGCGGCGACAGCAACCGGAAATCGCCGGCGTCTTCAGGGATTTTCGTGCGCGCGCCCCAGTTGATGAGCAGGTAGAAGCTCTTCACCAACAGGCGGCGCGTCGCCGATTTATCCGCGCGATGAGCCTTGGCGGTGTAGACCACATCGTAGCCGTCATCGAGCCAGTGCCCGACCAGCTTTTCGATCAGAGCAGGGGGATGTTGGCCGTCGCCGTCGATGAACAACACCGCGCCAAGGCGCGCGTGGTCGAGGCCGGCAAGCAGCGCCGCCTCCTTGCCGAAATTGCGCGACAGCGACACCACCTGAACGTCGAGCGCCGTTGCCGGCAGCCGGTCGGCGACGGCGAGCGAGTCATCGCTGCTGCCGTCGTCGACATAGATCACTTCGCAGGTCAGCGCGTATTTGGCGGTGAGCGTCCGCGCGACGTCGATCAGTTGCGCATGCAGACGCCCAACCGAAGCCGCTTCGTTGTGGAGCGGCACGACAATCGAGAGGCCGCGGGCGCCGCCCGGTGAAACGCTGCGCAACGAGCGCGCGGCGACGCCGTCGCGTGGCGATCCTGACATTCCGGGCTCGTTAGCCGTGCCGACCAATCGGACTTTCCTTTGCAGCCGATTTATACCGTAATCGCTTCCCGCTGTCGCGCGCGCAGCGTCGCAGCCCCGCCGCCAGCCGAGCCAACACCGGGGCTGGCGGACCGTTTCGAACGTGATATGCGAAAGCCGCAATGACGCACGTTTCCCGTTACGAACGCGTCCGCGCCAGGTTCCTTGCCGCCTGGAGCTATCGCGGCATCAGTTTCAAGGCGATCAGCTTCGCCCTGATCGGTCTCGTCAATACGGCGGTCGATTACTGCGCGTTTCTGGTCGCGCGCGCCGTGCTCAACCGCTCGGCGTCGGCGCTGGCCTTGTTCGCATCGGTGTCCGATTTCTGCCATTGCGGCGGCACGGCGATGGTTACCTTGATCGCCGCCAATACGATTTCGTGGATTGTTGCCGTCACCGGCTCCTACGTCATGAATTCCTCGATTACTTTTGCCGCGGAATCCGGGCGCAAGCTGCAATGGCGCGCTTACTTCACGTTCGTTGTCTCCGGCATTGCCGGATGGATCGCCAACACAGCCACACTTCTCATCGCCGCCGAAGTCTTGTCGTTGCCGGTGTGGCTGGCCAAGGCCTTCGCCGTCGTTGCGAGCTTTGCGGTGAATTTTTCGATCTCGCATTTCGTCGTGTTCCGGGTGCGGGCCGCTCCGGCCGCCGCTCCGCGGAAGGATGCTTGAAAAGTTCAAGGTTTGGCGGCGACGCCGTCCCGGCCAAGCTCCGCAATCAGCCGCTCGTAAAGCGGGTTGTCGCGCGCATAGACGTAGTCCAGCGCGGCGACGGAGACCGCCTCGGCGCCGTGCTCGCGCAGGAAACTCGCGAGTCCGTGCACGTGTTTCGGCGGGCAATGCAGCGTCAGCATGCCGGACGACGTGGGACCGCCAAACGGCGCGGCGACGCCGAATTTTTCCCGCGCCGTGTTGAGCAGCGCGTCGTTCATGCCGGCGAAACGCGTGCGCACCTCGCGGTAGGAATGAGCGCGCTTTTGCGCCGTCAGCCGATCGAGCAGAAGCCGCGCGGTTTCACGGCGCGCAGCATCCCAGGAAGCGCCGCGCGCGCCGACAAGGTTCGCCTGCGAGCGCAGGATTACGCCGTCGTCGATCACTTTCAGTCCGTTGGCGGCCAGCGTCGATCCGGTCGTGGTGATGTCGACGATCAATTCGGCGGTGCCCGCCGCGGGTGCGCCTTCGGTGGCGCCGGAACTCTCGACGATGCGGTAGTCGACGACTCCGTGGTCGGCGAAGAAGGCGCGCGTGAGATTGGCGTATTTGGTCGCGAGCCGCATCTTGCGCTCGTGCTTGAGCCGGAAGGCGGTGGCGACATCGTCGAGATCGGCCATGTTGCGCACGTCGATCCACGCCTGCGGCACGGCGACGACAACATTAGCGAAGCCGAATCCGAGCTGGTCGATGAAGACGACGTCGCGGTCGGCATCGAGGATCATCTCGCGCACCAGGTCCTCGCCGGTGACGCCGAGATGCACGGCGCCTTGGGCAAGCTGCGCGGTGATTTCGCCGGCCGAAAGATAGGCGATTTCGACGCCGTCGAAGCCGCCGATGGTGCCGCGATAGTCGCGGGCGCCGCGCGGCTTGACCAGTTCCAGTCCGGAGCGCGCGAAGAAAGCTTCGGCGTTCTGCTGCAGGCGGCCCTTCGACGGCACGGCAAGGATAAGCGGCGCGCTCATGCGGCGGCTCCGGCGCTGCCGGCGCATGCCGCGAGCTCTTCGATCGAGGCAGCGAACCCGACCGCCGGGATCGGCGCCGGCGCGCCGAGCCTCGTCAGCAAGCCATCGTAGCGCCCGCCGGCGATGAGCGGGCCTTTGATGTGGGGGTAGTGAAGTTCGAACACGAAGCCGGTGTAATAGTCGAAGCCGCGTCCGAACGCCGTCGAGAAGCCGATCGCGCGCACGTCGATGCCGCGGGCGGCGAGAAAGCCGGTGCGCGTCTCGAACAGGTCGAGCGCCGGTCCGAGAGAAAGTTTGGCATCGGCGGCCAGCGCGCGAAGTTCGCCGGCGGCTTCGTCCGGATCGCCGCGTACCGCGAGGAAGCGCTCGATCAGCGCGCGGGTCTCGCGCGGCAGCCGTGTTCCCGCGCCGAGCGCCGCTTGTTCGAGAAATCGCTCGGCGATCTCGTCGACGGAACGGCCACCGACCGCGGCGATGCCGGCGATGGAAAGAAGATCGGTGACGAGGTGATGCGCCGCCTTGGGATCGGAGCCGGCAAGCGCCGCAAGCACGCCCTGATATTCCGGCGGTCCGTTTGTGCCAGTGAGCGCCAGTTCATCGAGATCGTGCGCCAGCGACCACTTCCTGTTGAAATCCTTGATCAGGCGACGCTTCCACGCTGGCGCCAGATCGAGCGCGGCGACGAAAGCGGAAAACAGCCCGACATCGCCGACGCGGATTTCCGGCGCGGTCACGCTATAAGCCGTGGTGGCTTCGAGGCCGAGCGCGAGCATCTCGGCGTCGGCCGCCGCCTTGTCGCCGCGGCCGAAGGATTCGATGCCGGCCTGGAGGAGTTCCGCGGCCGATCCTTCGCGATGGCGGAACACCGCGCCGAGGTAGCAGAAGCCCGCCGCCTTGCCGGCGGCCGGCGACTGCAGGTAGGCGCGCGAAACCGGGATGGTGAGGTCGGGCCGCAGGCAGAGTTCGCGCCCGAGGGGGTCGCTGGTGAGAAACATGCGCCGGCGGATATCCTCGCCCGAGAGATCGAGGAACGGCTCGGCCGGCTGCACGATCGGAGGCTCGATCTGCACATAGCCGGCGCGCACATAGGACGAGACAAGCGTCTGCGCGCGCAGGTCCGGACTATTGGCAGGCAAGCTCGACATGACGCCCCTTATCCGCGCCGGCGTATGGTTAATCCATTTTCTGAACGCGCGGCGATAGCACTGATGTTGCGGCCCTTTAGCACGGCAAGCGTCGCCATTCGATGAAGATTGGCGAGAGCCGTTAATGCGCGGCCGCAGCCTCGAGCGGCAAGGTGTTGGCAGCAAGGCTTTGGTTAAGAAAGTCCGTGGCGCGCTAGCACCCCGCGGACGGCCTCGACCAGCTTGTCCTCGGCGACCGGGAACTGGGCCTCCGCCTGCTTCTGCAAATGCTCCTCGCGGCCCTTTTCCAGCTTTGCCAGCTCGGCGCCGACGACCAGGTCCTTGATGGTGACTTCGCCCTTGGCTTTCTCGTCGGAGCCCTGGATGACCACGCAAGGCGCGTTGCGCTTGTCGGCGTATTTGAGCTGGTTGCCGAGATTGCGCGGGTTGCCGAGATAGAGCTCGGCGCGGATGTCCGCGGCGCGCAGTTTCGCGACCATGTTCTGGTAATCCGCGAGGCGGTCTTTGTCGAAAACCGTGACGACGACCGGGCCAGGCTCGGGCTTGCCGTCAAGCTTGCCGAGATGTTGCAGCGCCGCCGCGAGCCGCGACACGCCGATGGAGAATCCGGTGGCCGGCACCGGCTCGCCGCGGAAGCGCGACACCAGTCCATCGTAGCGCCCGCCGCCGCCGACCGAGCCGAAGCGTGACGATCCGTCCGCAGTCGGGAATGTCAGCTCAACTTCGAAGACGGCGCCGGTATAATATTCGAGGCCGCGGACGACGGATGGATCAATAAAAATTCGTCCGGTTCCGTACTGGGCAGCGTGTGTGAGATTGGCAATTTCTCTGAGGTCCGCAAGGGCTTCTTCGATTTCCAGAGACCTTCCGAACCATCCAGCTAACAGCGAAAGTGTTTCGTTGTTGTTGATCGGCATTCTGCCCGGCGCAAATTCGGAATGGATTTCGCGCACAAGTCGGCCTGTGCGTGGGTCAAGTTTAACATCAATGAAACTCGAGTCGCGCTGTTCCCATTCTGGAAGTCGGTCAAAATTATCGAGAAACTGCGGGTTCAGTTCAAAAGGCATCATCATATGCTCGATTTGACCCTCGTCTAAATCGGCACCTTTCGTAAAATCTCCGGTTTCGTCTTTACGGCCTTTCCCAAGAAGTGCACGCACGCCAGCCGATCCAAGTCTGTCAAATTTATCGAGCGCGCGTATCACAGCGAGACGTTTGTGTTCGGCGATGCCAGCTTCATTCATTGCTCCATCGAGAAGCTTTCTGCTGTTCACCTTCACAACGTAACTGCCGCGCGGGATGCCAAGCGCCTCCATGGTGTCGGCGGCCATCATGCACATCTCGGCGTCGGCGGCCGGCGAGGCTGAGCCGACCGTGTCGGCGTCGAACTGCATGAATTGGCGGAACCGTCCGGGCCCCGGCTTCTCGTTGCGGAACACCCAGCCGGAACGATAGGAGCGATAGGGCTTCGGCAGCGCGTCGAAAGTTTCGGCGACGTAGCGCGCCAGCGGCGCGGTCAGGTCATAGCGCAGCGATAGCCATTGCTCGTCGTCGTCCTGGAACGAGAATACGCCCTCGTTGGGCCGGTCCTGGTCGGGCAAAAATTTCCCGAGCGCGTCAGTGTATTCGATCGCCGGCGTCTCGACCGGCTCGAACCCATAGCGTTCGTAGACGAGCCGGATCGTTTCCATCATCCGTCGCGTCGCGGCGATCTCGGCCGGCCCGCGGTCGGCGAGGCCGCGCGGCAACCGGGCTCTGAGCTTGCTGGTGTCTTTGCGCTTGTCGGCCATCGGCGGCCTGATTTCATTCGGCTTGAGTGGACGGCGCGGTTGGTAGCAGCGGCGGGGAGGGGCGGCAAGCGATCCTAATTTCCGGTAGTGACTCAGTTCGAAATTTTGAGGTTGGACAATCGCGGCTTCGCCGATAATCCGACCTTCCCACACATAGAATTTGCCAGACGCCTTGAGGTAGTCCACCGCTTCCTGCCCCGACAGGAAGTAATAACCGACGCGGCGAGTTTCGCCGGGCGCAATCGTTGTCTCACCCAACAATGGCCAGCCATCGTAGCCCACCCATCCTTCGCCTTTCTCATGCTGCACGGTACAGGGACATCCCCATCCCAGCATGATAGGCCCCTTTCGACCGCCGCGATCAGTAGGATAGAGCGTTAGATCAACCAAAAGATGAGGCTCAGCGCGCTTGAGATAATCGATGCGGCTCATGTCCAGCCCAAAATTCAAACTGAGACACTACCTAATTTCCGTGCACCACGTCGCGGACTAGGATTACATTACCGGCTGACGTGTCGCCAGAACCCGAACGCTTCGCTTGGCACGTCGCCCATCGTGGCGGGAATGACTGGGAAATTTTCGCATGACGACGGCCCGGACAACGCAGCTTTCTCAAGTTCCGAACAACCTTGAGGCCTTTTGGGTCCCTTTCACCCCCAATCGCGCTTTCAAACGCGCGCCGCGGCTGATCGCCCGCGCCAAGGGCATGCACTATTTCACGCCCGAAGGTCGCGCCGTGCTGGACGGGCTTGCCGGCTTGTGGTGCACCAATGCCGGCCACAACCGCGATCCGATCGTGGCGGCTATCACGCAGCAGGCCGCCGAGCTTGATTATGCGGCCGCGTTTCACTTCGCCCATCCCAAGGCGTTCGAGCTGGCGAGCCGGGTCGCCGCGCTGGCGCCGGGCGATCTCAACCGTGTGTTCTTCTGCAATTCGGGTTCGGAGGCGGTCGATACGGCGCTCAAGATTGCGCTCGCCTACCACAACATCCGCGGCGAAGGCTCGCGCACGCGCCTGATCGGCCGCGAGCGCGGCTATCACGGCGTCGGCTTCGGCGGCATTTCGGTCGGCGGCATCGTCAACAATCGGAAATTCTTCGGTACGCTTCTGACCGGTGTGGACCACCTGCCGGCGACCTACAGCCGCGAGCATCAAGCCTTCACCAGGGGCGAGCCGCAATGGGGCGCACACCTGGCCGACGACCTCGAACGCATCGTCGCGTTACACGGCGCTTCGACCGTCGCGGCGGTGATCGTCGAGCCGATGGCCGGTTCGACCGGCGTGCTGCCGCCGCCCCATGGCTACCTCCAGCGGTTGCGCACCATCTGCGACAAGCATGGCATTCTGCTGATCTTCGATGAAGTCATCACCGGCTTCGGCCGTCTCGGTCACGCCTTCGCGGCCGAACGCTATGGCGTGACGCCAGACCTGCTGTGCTTCGCCAAGGGCGTCAATTCAGGTGCCGTGCCGATGGGCGGCGTTATCGCGCGCGATGGTCTATACGAGGCGTTCATGCAGGGTCCGGAACATACGATCGAGCTGTTCCATGGCTACACCTATTCGGCCCATCCGCTTGCTTGCGCTGCGGGTCTGGCGGCGCTCGATCTCTATCGCGATGAAACACTGTTCGAACGGGTGCGGCGACTGGAGCCGTTCTTTGCCGACGCGGCGATGACCCTCAAGGGCTTGCCCAATGTTCTCGATATCCGCACGGTCGGCTTCGCCGCCGGCATCGATCTCGCCTCGCGCCCCGGCGCCGTGGGCGAGCGCGGCTATGAGGCGATGGAGCGGGCCTTTCACGACGAGGACCTCGTGATCCGGATCACCGGCGACACGCTGGCGATCGCACCGCCGCTGATCGTCAGCGAGGCGGAGATCGGCGAGATATTCGAGAAGGTTGGGCGCGTTATTCGGGCGATGGCCTGAGCTAATCCTTCGCCGCAGGCGGGGCGGACTTGCGGCGGCGCAAGCCTTGTGGACACTGATACCGCCCGGACGCGAATCAGTTCGGCCATGGGGTCTGCATGGTGCGCATCAGCGCCATTTTTACGGCATTGTGCATGGTGCTCATCGCCGCTTCGCTGGGCGCTGCGCTGTTTTTCAGCTTTGGGTTTTCGCTCACCGATTCGGCCCTGGCTGCACTTGGCATCCTGACCGCGCTGGCGATCTACAATGCGGTCGCCGGCCGCAAATCCGACCGCGCCGAGGTCAACGATCAGGTTTCCGGGCTCGCCCGCGGGTCGAGCGATATCGCGCGCCAGGTTGCCGAATTCGGCCGCCGCCTTGGCGCCATGGAAGGCAAGCTCGATAGCGTCGCCGACAAGGCGTCGTCGACGGCGCAACCGTTGGCCGCCGAGATCGAGGAGCTTTCGCGGCTGGTCAGGCAGCTTGCCGAATCCGTTGCCCGGCACGAGATGGTGCTCGCTAGCGACCGCAGCGCCGCCGGTGCTGCGCCAGCGGCGGCATCGGCTCCGTCGGCGGCTGCGACCGCAGCCGCGGGCCGCGCGGCCGAGCCGGCAGCGCCCGCTGCGCCGGCGCTGCCCCAAATCGCTGCGTTCGCCGGTCTCGCCGATGACGTCATCATCGCCGCCGTGCGCGGCGCCATCGATGCGCAGAGGATCGACCTTCACCTCCAGCCGATCGTAACTTTGCCGCAGCGCAAGGTGCGCTACTACGAGGCGCTGTCGCGGCTCAATGCCGGCAGCGGCGACCTGGTCACAGCGGCGGATTTCCTGCCCTACGCCGAAGCCGGTTCGCTGCTGCCGAAGCTCGACCGGCTTTCGGTATTTCGCTGCGTGCAGATCGTGCGGCGACTGTCGCTCAAGAACCGTGAGATCGGCCTGTTCTGCAACGTTTCGGCGGCAGCGCTGACCGACGGCGGCTTTCCGCAATTGCTCGAATTCATCGAGGCCAACCGTGCGCTCGCGGCGTCACTGGTGTTCGAGTTCACTCAAGGCGCGGTCCGCCACATGGGCCCGATCGAGCACGAAGCCCTGGCGGCGCTTGCCGAGCGCGGATTTCGCTTTTCCATGGACAATCTCACCGATCTTCGGGTCGAGCCGCGCGAACTGACGGCGCGCGGTTTTCGCTTCGTCAAGGCTTCGGCGGCGTTGTTGCTCAACCGCGTCGGCAGCGCCACCTCCAACATCCATCCCGCCGATTTCTCCGATCTGCTCGGTCGCTTCGGCATCGATCTCATCGCCGAGCGAATCGAGAGCGAGTCGATGGTGGTCGACCTTCTCGATTACGATGTCCGGTTCGGACAGGGCTTCCTATTTTCGCCGCCGCGTCCGGTACGCGCGGAGGCGTTGCAGCGGGGCCTCGGCGATCCTGGCAAGAACGCGGAAGAGCCGGCCGCCGGCAAGCCGGGTGGAGACACTCCGGCCGCGCGCACCAGCGCTATCTCTCAGCTCGCGCGGGCAGCGGGTCGTACATAGTCCACTTTAACGCGAACAGCCTTGCCAGAAATCATCGAACGTTTTGCTCGGCTCGCGCGCGATTACGACGTCCTTCTTTGCGACGTCTGGGGAGTCGTCCACAACGGCGTCGCGGCCTTTCCAGAAGCCTGCGATGCGCTCTCGCGCTTTCGCGCCGGCGGCGGCACGGTGATCCTCATCACCAACGCGCCGCGGCCCGGCGCGGCGGTGCGACGCATGCTCGACCGCCTCAACGTACCGCACGATTGCTATGACGCCATCATGAGTTCCGGCGACGTCACCCGCGGCATCGTCGAGTCAAGATCGGGTGAACGCGTATTTCATCTCGGGCCGCAGCGCGATCTTTCCATCTTCACCGGGCTCGATATTGCCTTTGCGCCGGCCGAGGCCGCCGACTACGCGGTGTGCACCGGGCTTTTCGACGACACCCGCGAAACGCCGGAAAATTATCGCGAAGTGTTGGCGGCGATGCTGGCGCGCTCGCTGTTCATGATCTGCGCCAACCCCGATATCGTCGTCGAACGCGGCGACGAACTCGTCTACTGCGCCGGCGCGCTGGCGGACGCCTATGCGGCGATTGGCGGCGAGGTGCTTTACTGCGGCAAGCCGCACGAGCCGATTTACATCGCGGCGCTCGGCAAGGCCGGCGTTCTTCGCGGCGGCGATGCGCCGCTCAACCGGGTGCTGGCGATCGGCGATTCGATCAGGACCGATCTGAAAGGCGCGGCTTCGTTTGGCGTCGATTGCCTGTTCGTCGTGTCCGGCATCCATGCCGAGGATTTCGGCGGCCGGGACGCGCCGGATTTATCGCGCCTGGACGCGATGCTCGCTGGCGCGGGAGTTTCGCCGCAAGCCGTAACGCGGCGGCTGGCGTGGTGAGGGCACGACGACGGCCCAGCGCGCGATGCCGCGCAACCCTTGCGTCGCTTCTCCTTGACTTGTAACGGCAGCGACGGCACCAACGGCCGCGCAGGTTTACTTGACGATTTACTTGACCAGTTGAAACCCATGACGCCGAAACGCTTTCACGTCGTGCGCGATAGTGCGCCCGCCGGCGCGCTGCGCGGCGCGATCGTCGCCATGGGCAATTTTGACGGGGTCCACCGCGGCCACAGGGCGGTGATCGGCGCCACGCTGGATCGCGCCAAAAGCCTCGGCAAGCCGGCGGCGGTGCTCACATTCGAGCCGCACCCGCGCGCTTTGTTCAATCCCACGGAGCCGCTGTTCCGCCTGACCGACGAAAGCGTCAAACTGCGATTGCTGGCTTCGACCGGGCTCGACGGCGTGATCGTCCTGACCTTCGATGCGGCGCTCGCGGGTTTGACCGCGGAAGAATTCGTCAGCCGCATTCTGGTCGAGCGTTTCGACATCAGCGGTGCCGTGATTGGATTCAACTTCTATTTCGGCAAGAACCGCGCCGGATCGCCCGATTTTCTTGCCGCGCAGGGCCGCCGGTTCGGCTTCACCGTCGACGTGGTCCCGCCCTTTGAGTTTGACGGCCGTCCGGTCTCCTCGGGTCCGATCCGCGACGCGCTTGCCGCCGGGCGTCCGGACGAAGCCGCGGTTCTTCTCGGCTTTCCGTGGTTTGTTTCCGGCGAGGTGATTCACGGCGACAAGCGCGGGCGCGAACTCGGCTTTCCGACAGCAAACTTGAGTCTCGATGCCGCTTGCGGGTTGCGGCATGGCGTCTATGCCGTGCGGATCGCGCATGCCGGACGCCGCTACGACGGTGTGGCGAATTTCGGCCGCCGGCCGATGTTCGATAGCGGCGCGGTGCTGCTTGAGGTTTTTCTGTTTGATTTCGCCGGCGATCTTTACGGCCAGTGCATCGACGTCGCCTTCATCGCCTGGATCCGCGAGGAAAAGCATTTCGGCTCGGTCGCCGAACTGGTGCAGGGGATGAAGGAAGATACCCGGATCGCGGGCGAGGCGCTCGTGCGCGCCGGCGACGCGTTCCCGCCGATCTAGCGAGCGGCTAAAGCATGATCCGGGGCGAATGCCGGTTTTCCGAAAAGATATTGGCCCACAAAAAAGCTGGCTAGGTCTGGTCGTCGGCGCCGGCCCCGGTGCCGCTCCGGCGTTCCCACACCCATTGCGCCGCAAGGAAGCCGAGAAGCGCGATCGGTACGATGCGCTGCCAGCCCTGCGCGCGGCTGGCCTGCATGGCGACGCCGAGAACTTTGGGGTCGATGAGCCATGACGATGACGACGCCGCCGCCTGGGCGCGCGCCGCGCGTTCGAGAGCAGCGCGCTCCATCGCGCGGCGGCGCAACACCGCGGTCACGATCAAGCCGATCAGCGCGATCAGCAAAAAGAACCCGGCCACGACGAGGCCGGCGTAAACGGTGCCGAGCTGCGGGGAGAGCCAGTCGTAGCCGGCAATGCAAAGGAAAACGAAAGCGGTAAAGAGCGCGGCGCCAACGATCGCCAGCCAGACGAGGAAAGCGGGCGTGACGCCGCTACTCGCCTGGAGCGAAAGCGTAAAGTCGCGCAGCCAGTTTTTGAACATGGAGACTCTTCGGATCCGCCCGCTGCAGCCGCAGCTACTCTATCTGCGCAAAGCCGCCCCGAAAAGGAACGCTACGCCGGCAACAAGCGCGAGCGTGGTATAGGGCCGGGTCTTGATGGATTCGTCGATTATTTCGACGAAATGATCGGACACCTCGCGCACGGTGCTCGCCGCGTCATTGCCTTTTTCCTGCGCGCCTGCGATGGCCTCGTCCACGCTTGACTTCGCACGTCGCCAAGCTGCGGCACCCGTGCCGCCGACGATACCGGCGATCTGGTCGGCGAGGCGGTTGAAATCGTCACGCAGCGCGTGCAAATCCTTCTGAAAATCGTCCGAGGACTGGGCGGCGGCGTTGCGAATATCCTGCATCGCTTCGCGCGCATCCTTGACCGTGTCGCGAACGTTCTGGGAAGCCGTTGACGCGGTGCTCATGCCTTTTCTCCGTACTTGGTACGACAAGAAGGTTTGGGTACGATAGCGAGGTGCCGCGACAATCATATAGGAACAGAAAAGTTCCGTTCAATCCGGAAGTTTGGTTTCTTCAGCGGGAAACACGTGATTGAACACCACAAGGCCGACGATGGATAGCGGCGCGGCGAGAAATGCTCCGACCGGTCCCCACATCCATGTCCAAAAAGCCAACGACAGGAGTATCAACAGCGGATTGAGCGTGATCCGGCGACCGACGATCGTCGGCGTGATGAAATGCCCTTCGGTCGCGGTCAGGGCGATGAAGCCGATCGGCGCCAGCAACGCGTGCCCAAGCGAAGGAAACGTGACAAGGCCCACACCAAAAAGAGCGACCACCATCACCGCCGGACCGACATAGGGCACGTAGTTCAACAACGCGGCCAACAGACCGAACATCACGGGGTTGGGAAAACCGAGCAGGAAAGCGCCAATCGCGACGATGGCGCCCAGTGCGGCGTTGATGATCGTCACGACGAAAAGGTAACCGGTGAGGTTCTTTTCGATATCGTTCATGATCCTGAGAAAGCGCAGTTTCGAATCGCGGGCGGCGAACAGCGAGACCAGACGCAGGCGCAAATCGTGCTGACTGGCCAAAAAAAAGACCAGCATGGCAAAAAACAGCAGAAGTTCGCCGGCTGCCGGCGTAACGAAGGCGACCACAGGCAAGACGACGTCAGGGGTGGATATGCCGGACGGCGTCGTTTCGCCGAGCAAGGCGGTCTGGAGCTGATGGGCGGCCGCGAGCGGCTGATCGAGTACGGCGAGTTTCTCCTTGATGCTCGACCAGATTTCCGGGGCGCGGCCGATCCACTGGCTGACCGGACCGGCCATTGCCGTTATCGCCGAACCCAGGAGTCCGAGGGCGAAGAGGACTATAAGCAGCGCCGTAATCCAGGGTGAGACGCCGTGGCGCTTGCCGAACTTGACCAGGGGCGCCAGCGTCAGCGCGACGGTCGCGGCGAGCACGATCGGCAGTAGAATGGCCCGACCGAGATAGAGAAACGTCCCGAATAGCAGCAGGAAGATACCGACGGTCGCGGCTTGGCTAAGCGAAGTCCACACGGCGCCGCCGCTTTCGATCGGCTGCGGGTCGCTGATGATAAGCGTGTGCGGCGTCTCGTGTTTGGTGGGAATATCGTCCACAAAAACGTCCTCTCCCCGCCTTAAGGGTTGAGGTTTCAACGCCATGTCAAGCTGGGCGGTTCCCGGTTGCCCCAAATGGTGCCCTCCGGCGAGGCCCTTTGCGCGGTGCAAGCGGCTTGTTAGAAGGCGCGTCATGAACGAGATGCCGACAAAAGCACGCGATTACAGCGAAACGCTGTTTCTGCCCAAGACCGATTTCCCGATGCGGGCCGGTTTGCCGCAAAAGGAGCCGGAAATCCTCGCGCGCTGGCGCGACATCGATCTTTACGGCCGCTTGCGCGCCGCCCGCAAAGGCCGGCCGCGCTTCATTCTTCATGACGGCCCGCCCTACGCCAACGGCAACATCCACGCCGGCACCGCGCTCAACAAGATTCTCAAGGACGTGGTGACCAAGAGCCAGCAGATGCTCGGCTTCGATTCGAATTACGTGCCGGGCTGGGACTGCCACGGCTTGCCGATCGAATGGAAGATCGAGGAGGAAAACTACCGCGCCAAAGGCAAGCCGAAGCCGGATTTCTCCAATCCGGCGGCGCTGGTGGAATTCCGCAGAGAGTGCCGCGCCTTCGCCGAGCACTGGATCGGCGTGCAGCGAGAGGAATTCGCGCGCCTCGGCGTCGTCGGCGATTGGGCGCATCCCTACACCACGATGGATTTTTTCGCCGAGGCGCAGATCGCCCGCGAGCTGATGAAGTTCGCGGCGAACGGCACGCTCTACCGCGGCTCCAAGCCGGTGATGTGGTCGGTGGTGGAAAAGACCGCTCTCGCGGAGGCCGAGGTCGAATACGAGGACTACACGTCCGACACGGTTTGGGTGAAGTTTCCGATCAGACGCCCAGCGGGGGATTCGTCGGCGGAAAATCGGCAGGTCTCCGCCGCCTCGATCGTTATTTGGACGACGACGCCGTGGACGCTTCCGGGCAACCGCGCCATCAGTTACTCGCCGAAGATCGAGTATGGCCTTTACGAAATTGTCGATGCGCCGGCCGAAAATTGGGCGAGGCCGCGGGACCTTTTTGTCCTGGCTGACAAATTGGCGATAGACGTATTTCGGCAAGCGCGCGTCACCGCTTTTAAGAGGCTGAGAACAATCACAGCGGAAGATTTGGCGTCGTTTGTTTGTCAGCATCCGCTCAAACACTTCAACAGCGGCTACGACTTCAAGGTGCCATTGCTGCCCGGCGATCACGTCACCGATGATACCGGCACCGGCTTCGTGCACACCGCGCCCGGCCACGGCCGTGAGGACTTCGACGTCTGGACCGCGAATGGGCGGGAGCTGGCGGCGCGAGGCATCAACACCGCCATTCCCTACACCGTCGACGCCGACGGCCGTTTCACCGAGCAGGCGCCGGGCTTTGCCGGCAAGCGCGTCCTCACCGACAAGGGCGAGAAGGGCGACGCCAATGAAGCGGTGATCAAGGCCCTGGTCGACGCCGGGATGCTGATCGCGCGCGGCCGGCTGAAGCATCAATATCCGCATTCATGGCGTTCGAAGAAGCCGGTGATCTTTCGCAATACGCCGCAATGGTTCATTGCGATGGACAAGCCGATTGCCCTGTTGAGCGGCACCGGAAAGCATGGCCTGACGCTTCGCCAGCTGGCGCAGGATGCGATCGAGGCGACAAGCTGGGTGCCGGAACAGGGCAAAAGACGCATCAATGGCATGATCGAGAGCCGGCCCGACTGGGTGATCTCACGCCAGCGCGCATGGGGCGTGCCGATCGCGGTCTTCATCAGGGAAAAGCCGGACGGTTCGGTCGAAACACTCGACGATCCCGACGTGAGCGCGCGCATCGTCGATGCGTTCGAGGATGAGGGCGCCGAGGCCTGGTACCAGCCGGGTGCGCGCGAGCGCTTTCTCAGCAAGCTCGCCAATGACGGCTGGCAAAAGGTCGACGACATTCTTGACGTGTGGTTCGACTCCGGTTCGACGCATGCCTTCGTGCTGGAAGACGCCAAACACTTCCCGGCGCTGGCACATATCAAACGCAAGGCCGACGGCGGGCCCGAAACGGTGATGTATCTCGAAGGCTCGGATCAGCACCGCGGCTGGTTTCAATCGTCGCTGCTGGAGTCGTGCGGCACGCGCGGACGCGCGCCGTTCGACGTCGTTCTCACCCACGGCTTCGTGCTCGACGAGAACGGCCGCAAAATGTCGAAGTCGCTGGGCAATGTCACCGCACCGCAGGATGTGATCAAGCAGTCAGGTGCCGATATCCTGCGCATGTGGGTGTGCGCCGCGGATTACGGCGACGACCTCCGCATCGGGCCGGAAATCCTCAAGACCACCGTCGATACCTATCGCAAGCTGCGCAACACGCTGCGCTGGATGCTCGGCAATCTCGCTCATTTCGAAGCGGCGGATGTCGTAGCCATCGAACACATGCCCGATCTCGAGCGGCTGATGCTGCACCGGCTGTCCGAGCTCGACGCGCTCATCCGCTCCGCTTATGTGGATTTCGATTACAAGCGTATCTTCGCGGCGGTCAACGTCTTCATGACCGTCGACCTTTCGGCGTTCTATTTCGACATCCGCAAGGACGCGCTCTATTGCGATCCGTATTCTTCGGTAAAGCGCCGCGCCTGTCTCACAGTGCTCGATCATCTGTTCCGCTGCACGGTCACTTGGCTTGCTCCCATGCTTTGCTTCACCGCCGAAGAGGCGTGGCTCGCCCGCGATCCAAAGGCGGCGTCGGTCCACCTTGAATCTTTCCCGGGCGTGCCGGCGGCTTGGCGTGACGATGCCTTGGCGGAAAAATGGCGCGCCTTGCGCGATCTTCGCCGGGTGGTTACCGGCGCGCTCGAGCTTGAGCGCGCGGCGAAGCGGATCGGTTCTTCGCTGGAAGCGGCGCCTATCGTCTTTGTTTCGGATCCAGAGCTGTTCGGCATCACGACGGAAGTCGACCTTGCTGAACTCTGCATAACCTCGGACGCCATGTTGGTTGAAGGCGACGGGCCGCCCGAAGCGTTTCGGCTCGGCGACGTGGCGGGCGTGGCCGTCGAGCCGCGCCGCGCCGAAGGGCGCAAATGCGCCCGCTCGTGGAAGATTTCACCGGCCGTCGGCAGCGATGCGCAATATCCGGACGTGACGCCACGCGACGCTCGGGCGCTGCGCGAATGGGACGCCATGCGCAAGGCGGCGGAGTAGGGCGGCGGTATGGCGGAGGCGGTGCGAGCAGGTGCAGGGCGCCCCTACGCCTGGGGGCCCTTGAGTGCGCTGGGTCTCGGGGCTGCCCTAGTCACCGGCATCGTTGATCAGGCGTCGAAGCTTTGGCTGTTGTACGCGCTCGATCTCGAAAGCCGCGGCCGGGTGGCGATCACGCCGTTCGTCGATCTTGTCGTTACCTGGAATACCGGCATCAGCTATGGCCTGTTTCGCCAGGAGGGTCCCGTCGGCGTCTGGGCGCTGCTGGCGTTCAAGGTGGCGGCGGTCGTGCTTCTCTGGATCTGGCTGGCGCGGGCGTCCTCGCGGCTGACGGCCCTGGCGCTCGGGCTGATTATTGGCGGCGCGATCGGCAACGCCCTTGACCGCCTGCACTGGCCGGGCGTGCTGGACTTTGTGCTTTTTCACATTCAGACCGCCGGCTGGAGCTTCCACTGGTACGTCTTTAACCTTGCCGACGTGGCAATCGTTGCGGGGGTCGTGGGCCTCCTGTACGAATCCCTCAGGCTCGGAACGCCGCAAAAGCGCCCTGATCCTGGATGAAAGAATCGCCGGGGCGAGTGCCGTTTCGTATTTCGGGTAAGGGTATGCCGCAGGATCGAAAACCCGTTCGCAAGGGCGCTTTCGAGTTGGGCTCGCGCGCAACGATCTTCCGTTGGATCGTGGTCGCGACTTTGCTTGGCGTCGTGGCTTGTGTCGATACGTCCGCGGCTCTGGCCCAGACCAGCGAGGACGAGGGCGCTTGGAACAAATTCATGAAGACGATCGGGCTGAAAAGCTCGACCGAGCCCGGCACGGACATAAACTACACTGAGCGTTCCCCACTCGTGGTGCCTCCGAGCCGCGAGCTGCCGCCGCCTGCGGCGGCAGGCGATGCGCCGGCGCCCGACTGGCCGAAGAATTCTCCCAAGCCCAAGCACTCAAAGTCCAAAAGCAAGGGGGAAGTTATTCCGGAAACCGCGGTGCAGACCCCGAATCCCCCGGTCCAAACGAAGCCTTGGTACAATCCTGCGGGCTGGTTCGACAAAGAAGAATACGCACCGTTTACCGGAGAGCCGGTCCGCCGAAACCTGACCGAGCCGCCCGAGGGGTACCGTATACCGTCGCCGGAACAGCCCTACGGCATCAGCCCGGACAAGAAGAATAAAACGCAGGCGACTGCGGCAAATCCGGCCGCAGCGACTCCACCGGCCGCCACGAGCCCGGCCACGCCGCCTGCTACGAACCCGGCCGCAACTAATCCGGCCACCGCTAATCCGGCGGCGCAGCCGGGAAAATAGCTGGGCGGTGATAGGTTCACCGCAAGCCTTTGTCCGTCACCTGGAGTATTTTGGCGCCGCGCCTGCTGCGCGTGCCAACGCGGTCGTTTTGGGGTGACGTAAACCAGACTGGAGATCACATTCGTGTCCAAGTTATTCGTGTCCAAGTTTCTATTCTTTACCGTTGCGCTGATCGCCGCCTTGCCGGGTGCCGCCAGCGCCGCCGACTCCAAGATTTCCAACTTCACGCTTGGAAACGGTCTTGAAGTTGTTGTGGTGCCGGATCATCGCGCCCCGGTGGTCACTCACATGATTTGGTACAGGGTCGGCGCCGCCGACGAAACGCCGGGAAAATCCGGTCTGGCGCACTTTCTCGAACACCTGATGTTCAAAGGCACCGCGCAGCATCCGGGCAACGCCTTTTCGCAGGAAGTTGCAACGATCGGCGGCCAAGAGAACGCGTTCACCTCGAGCGATTACACCGGCTTCTATCAGCGCGTGCCGCGCGAGCATTTGAAAGAGATGATGGCGTTCGAGGCCGATCGCATCGCCGGTCTAGTTCTCACCAACGAGGTCGTGCGCCCCGAACTCAGCGTCGTGCTCGAAGAGCAGAACATGCGGGTCGCCAACAATCCGGGCAGCCGCCTCGCCGAGCAGATGGACGCCGCGCTTTATCTGAATCACCCCTACGGCCGTCCGGTCATCGGCTGGCGATCCGAGATCGAAGCTCTCAACCGCGACGAGGCGCTGGACTTCTATCGGCGGTTCTACACGCCGAACAATGCGATTGTTGTCGTCGCCGGCGACGTAACCGCCGAAGAGGTCAAGACAGCCGCGGAAGAGACTTACGGCAAAATCGCCCCGCGTGCGCAAATCGCGCCGCGCCAGCGGCCGAAAGAGCCGGTGCAGGAGGCTCCGCGCACGGTCACGCTCGCCGACGCCAGGGTGGAGCAGCCGAGCGTCAGCCGCTACTACCTCGCTCCGGCGCGAACGACCGCCAAACCTGGCGAAAGCGAAGCGCTCGAAGTGCTGGCTCACGTGCTCGGCAGCGGCTCGAACAGTCGCCTTTATCGGACCCTCGTCGTCGAGCAGGGCATCGCCCTCAATGCCGGCGCTTACTACTCAGGAACGGCGCTCGATTACGGCAAGCTCGCCGTCTCTGGTTCGCCGAAACCGGGAAAGACGCTTCATGATGTCGAGACGGCGATTGACGCTGTCCTCGCCGATGTGAGCGAGCGCGGCGTTACTGCCGACGAACTCGAACTCGCCAAGAACCGGCTGATCGCGGAAGCCGTGTATGCACAGGACAACCAGGCGACCCTCGCGCGCTGGTATGGCGCGGCGCTTGCGACCGGCGAGACAGTCGACATGGTGCGCAACTGGCCCGAAGCCATTCGCAAAGTGACTGCGGACGAGGTGCGGGACGCCGCCCGGACCTGGCTCAACCGCCGGGCTTCGGTCACTGGCTATCTGATAAACAGCGTTGAGTCGGAGGAGAAACACACATGACCATCATTTCCCCGACCGTCAGGCGGCTCGCGCGGCGCGCTGCCGCCGTTGCGATTTTCGCGCTTCCGCTTTTTGTCGAACCGGCGCTCGCGACCACGATCGAGCGCGTCGTGAGCCCGGGCGGCATCGAAGCCTGGCTGGTACACGAGCCGGCGGTTCCCATGATCGCCGTCGACTTCGCCTTTGCCGGCGGCGCGGCGCAGGATTCGCCGGGCAAGGCCGGTACGGCTAACCTCGTCGCCTCGCTGCTCGACGAGGGCGCAGGCGATCTTGATTCTAAGACCTTCCACACACGTCTCGAACGCAAGGCCATCGAACTCAATTTTCAGGCCGACCGCGACACGCTTCGCGGCACGCTGCGGACGCTGACGGAAAATCGCGACGAGGCTTTCGATTATCTGCGGCTCGCGGTAACGGCGCCGCGTTTCGATCCGTCCGACGTTGAAATCATCCGCGCTCAGGTCCTGTCCAACGTGCGGCGCGCCACGACAAGCCCGAATGAGGTGGCCAGTCTGCGGTGGTGGCAGACCGCATTCGCCGATCATCCGTATGGGCGCCCGGTGGACGGCACGCTGGAATCGGTTCCGGCCATCACCGTCGGCGATCTCAAAGACTATACGCGGCGGGTGCTGGCGCGCTCGAACCTGAAAATAGCGGTGGTCGGCGACATCGATGCGGAGGCGGTGAAGGTGATGCTCGATCGCGTCTTCGGCGCGCTGCCCGCTCGACCGGAGCTTACGCCCGTCGCCAACGTTTCGCCCCAGGGGCTCGGACGCCGGATCGTGGTGAAGCTCGACGTCCCGCAAGCGGTAGTGGCATTCGGCGGGCCCGGTATCGCCCGCAAAGATCCGGACTTCATGGCCGCCTACCTCATCAACCATATCCTTGGCGGCGGTGCGTTCTCCTCGCGGCTTTACCAGGAGGTGCGAGAAAAGCGCGGCCTCGCTTATTCCGTGTCCGACAGCCTGGTATGGCTCAATCACACCGCGCTGTTTCTCGGCGGCACCGCCACGCGCGCCGACCGCACCGGCGAAACCCTCGAACTCATCGGCAAGGAAATTCAGCGTCTTGCCGATAGCGGGCCGACAGCGGACGAACTCGCCAAGGCCAAGGCCTACCTCAACGGCTCGTTCGCGCTCAATCTCGATACGTCGAGCAAGATCGCGGCGCTTCTCGTTCAATTGCAGCTCGATGGTCTCGGCATCGACTACTTTTCGCGCCGGCCCGAGATGATCAACGCGGTAACGCTCGACGACGCGCGGCGCGTGGCCAAGCGGCTGCTCGACGGCGGTTTGCTTGTGACCGTGGCCGGCCGGCCCGATGGGGTGGTTTCAACCAGCGCCGATTGACGTCTGGTATTGGCGTAGACGCGGACGTGGGCGGCCACGCGGGCGGACGCGGCTTATGAGCCGCCGCCTACGTTGGTGATGCTGCTGGAAGCCCGGCGTCTTGCCTCGCGCGTTTGCTCGTCGAGGTCATCGGCGCCCGATTTCATCGCCTTCTGCTCCCCAGCGGCGAACCAATAGGCGACGCCCACGATCACAGCAAAGAGGGCGAAGCTGATGAGGATCGCTGTCAAGCTCATGGCTTCGTGTAGCATGTCCCGGGCGGCTCGAAAAATTCGATGCGCTCCTCGGAGGGCTCTCCGCGTCTGATACCGGCATCAAGGCCGGCGTGACTTTGCTCCCAGTCCGCAGCAGATAAGTGCTACGGTGGCGGCAACATGATCCGCGTCAACACCCAGATCAGCATCGACGAGCGCGAAATCGAAGAAAGCTTCGTGCGCGCCTCGGGCCCGGGCGGGCAGAATGTCAACAAGCTTGCGACCGCGGTTCAGCTTCGCTTCGACGTGCGGCGATCGCCATCGTTGCCGGATAAAGTGCGAATGCGGCTTGAGCGTCTCGCCGGCACGCGGCTCACGCGCGACGGCGTTCTGGTTATCATCGCGCAAACTCACCGCACGCAGGGGCGCAACCGCGAGGATGCGCTCGATCGTCTCGTCGATCTGATCCGCCGCGCGGCGGTCGAGCCGCGGGTGCGGCGGCCGACCAGGCCGACAAAGGCATCGCGCGAGCGTCGCGTCGAGGCCAAAAAACATCGGGCCGGCCTCAAGCGCCTGCGTGGCACAAGGTCGGCGTTCGACTAACCTGGGGCGCGTTCGGCTCCCTAGCGCGTGTTTGGAATCCAGTGGCTAAGGACGGCGCCGATAATACCGGCGAGCGCAATCATCGTCAGCACAGCGACGAATCCCCCGATCGCAAACGCGATGGCGCCGCCGGCAACGCCGACGCTGCCGCCAAGAAAGGTACAGGCGTTGACCATGCCTGAACCTTGCCCGGCTTGCTCGGGCGAAAGAGCCGAGAGTGCCAGTCGCGGTGCCGAGGCATAAGGCACAGCCAAGCCGGCGCCCATCGCGAAAAACCCGATTCCCAGCAGGACTAGGCCGCCCCCGGAGATGGCTGCGCCGATGATCGCGCTGGCGATCGCGATCAACGCCATGCCGCCCACCATGGCGTTGCGCAGCCCAACCCGCGCCGTCACGACTGAACCTGATATGGCCAGCGCCAGCAGCGCTGCACTTAGCGGCAGCAGCAAGGCGCCCGACTCGAGCGCGGTGAGACCGAGTCCTTTCTGGCTCTGCGCATAGAGGTTGAAGTAAAGCAGCAGGCTCATGATGCTGAACATCGACAGCGAACCGATGGCCACGCCCATCACGAATCCGCGCCGCGTGAAGAAGCTCAAGTCGACCAGCGGCGCCTCGGTACGCGTTCCCACGGACAGCAGCAGGACGAACGCTGCTGCCGCCAGCATGAACGCGCCGGCAACTGTGAGCGGCGCCGCTCCCGCGTGCGGCACTTCGTGCAGCCCGAAGACCAGCGCAACCATGAAGGTCGCCAGCAGTATGAAGCCGACCCAGTCCGCCTGCCGGCCTCGCGTACCGCTGGCGCGCATGGTCGCCAAGCCCGCGGAGGCCATGCCAGCAATGGCGACTAACATGACCAGCGCGTTGAGCCAGAAAATCGCGCGCCAACCTGTGAGGTGGGTGAGCGCGCCACCGAGCAGCGGCCCGACGCTGAAGCCGAGCATCAAAAACCCGGTCCAGGCGCCGATCGCTGCAGCCCTGCGCTCAGGCGCCGCGCCGCCGTCGACCGCGGCGAGAGTGCAGGGCACCGCGAGCGCCGCCGCGAGGCCTTGCAAGGTACGTCCGGCCAGCAGCGTAGTTTGTGTGTCGGCAATGGCGATGATGCAGGACGCGATGCCGAACAATGCCAATCCCGCCATCGATGCCTGCCGCGCGCCAAACCAATCCGCCGTCTGGCCGCCGAGCACGATACAAGCCGCAGAGGCGACCAGGTAGGCATTGACCGCCCACTGCACGCCGGCCGGGGTGAGCAAAAGCTGAGTCTGCATGGTCGGCAAAGCGGCCATGATGGCCGTGCCGTTCGCGCCGACCGCCAGCATCGCCAGACACGACGACCAAAGGACCGACGTGAACCCTGATCGCTGATTGGGGCTTAGGGCCACATCAAATGCCGTCTGAAGATGTCACACAGTCCCATTGCAAGCCTTGCGGTCGAGAACAGCAACCCGGCCGATGTCCCAGTGGCGATCGGACAGGATGAGAACTCGCGTCGGATTCAATTCATACAGTGGTTCCCGGTCTCTCAATAGCCAAGACCACATAGCCAAGCCCGCATTGCAGAGGGAACAGTCCGCGGGAGCGCAGGCTATGTAGCCCGGCTGCTGGCTCTGGCGATCAGGCGCGCCCGGCGTCGAAAGAATTGCCAACCGCGCACCAAATCGAATCGCTCGCGCTTTCGATTCAAGTGTTCCGGCATTTGCGATCAATTTGCGACGCGCCGGTTATTCAATGTCACGGCCCGATCAAATATTTGTATCGCGCCAAATGCTTGCATACGCGGCGCCGGGCGCATAGTTGCATGTTGGGGAAACGTCGATGTAACGGCCTTAGTCGCCGAAGGCGGAAGGTCGACAATAATCATGCTTATAAATTAGGCGCGCCCTAGGAAGTGGCAACGGTAGCCGCAGCAGACGATCCGGGAACAAATCTGCTGGAATGGGAATGCAGGAGATGTTTATGAATCAGGCGCCCTCACTGGAAAGCATGACCAAAGGTGCAACCCGCTTTCTGCCTTTTGAGCGCGTGGCGCTCGTTCTTCAAGGCGGAGGCGCGCTCGGAGCATACCAGGCCGGCGTTTATCAGGCGATCCACGAAGCCAGGATTGACGTGCACTGGATTTGCGGCACTTCGATCGGCGGCATTAATGGTGCATTGATTGCAGGCAATCCGCCGGAGCGGCGCGTTGAGAGGCTGCGAGACTTTTGGGAGTCGGTCACCAAGCCGCCGATCAAATTCCCAAATTTTCCATGGTTCACGGATTATCCGTGGAGCGGGAACGGACACGCACGCCACTGGACCAACCGGGTCAGCGCGTTTAGCACGATGCTCAATGGCGCCCCCGATTTCTTCTCGCCGCGGCCGTTTCCGCCTTTGAATTCCGAGGCGGAAAGTCCCGACCAGGTCAGCTACTACGATACCGCTCCGTTGAAGGCGACGCTCGCGCGTCTGGTGGATTTTGATTTGATCAATTCCAGGCCGATACGCTTTAGCGTCGCTGCCACCAACGTTCGCACCGGCGCCCCGGTTTATTTCGACAACCTTGGGCAGACGATTGCGTCCGCGCATGTCATGGCGAGCGCGTCGCTGCCGCCCGGATTTCCGCCGACTGAGATCGATGGCGAATACTATTGGGACGGCGGCGTCGTCTCGAACTCGCCGATGCAATTCGTCATCGACGACCGACCGCGATACAGCGCGCTCGTTTTCCAGGTCGATCTTTGGGACGCCAACGGCGAAGTGCCGCTCGACATCCCGTCGGCTAACCTGCGGGCCATGGAGATTCACAGCGCCAGCCGCCTCAATGTCACGCTCGAGCAGTACAAAAAGACGCAAAAGTTCCGGCACGCATTGTCGAGATTCCTGGCCCAGCTGCCGGAGGATTGTCAGGACGACGCCGAGGTGCGGTTCCTCGCCGAAGAAGCGCGCGTGAAGGTCGCTACGGTCGTGCAACTGAAATATCAGGCGCAGAAGCACGAGACAGCGGGAAAGACTTTCGAATTCTCGCGCACGGCGATGGAAGAGCATTGGCAGGCGGGGTACGAGGACACCAAGATCGCGCTGCGTGAGCCGGGCGTTTTCGAACTGCCCCACGTCTCGGAAGCGGCGCGCATCTTCGACGTGCACCACGGATGGACGGAGTGATGATCGCGGCCGGCGAATAGCGTCTGGCGGCGCAATCGCCGCCTTTCGCTTTTCGGGCTGGCCTTCGGCTACGCCTCCCACACTACCCCTCCCGCTGCGGCGCGGGCATCGCTAAACTCGAAAGCTCTGCAAACAAGTCGCCGATGCCCGTTCGCCAGCTGACCGAAGCCGTTATCAACCGCATCGCCGCCGGCGAGGTGGTCGAGCGCCCGGCCAGCGTCGTGAAGGAGCTTGTCGAGAATGCGCTCGATGCCGGCGCGAGCCGCATCGACGTGCTTACCGACGGCGGCGGCCGCCGGCTCATTCGCGTCGCGGACGACGGCGAGGGCATGACACGGGCCGACCTGTCGCTTTCGGTCGACCGCCATGCCACCTCGAAGCTCGCCGACGAGGATCTCGTTGCCATCGGTACGCTCGGCTTCCGCGGCGAGGCGCTGCCTTCGATCGGCGCTGTCGCGCGGCTTGCGATCGCTTCCCGCCACGCCAGCGAACCGCACGCCTGGTCGATTGAGGTGGACGGCGGCGCGAAGTCGGAGCTGCGGCCCGCGGCGCTCGCCGAGGGCACGCGCGTCGAGGTGCGCGATCTCTTCTACGCCACACCGGCGCGATTGAAGTTTCTCAAGCTCGACCGCACCGAGGCGGAAGCCGTGCGCGAAGTCATGCGTCGTCTCGCCATGAGCCGCCCCGACGTTGCTTTCACGCTCGCCGGCGAAGAACGCCTTCCGGTAACCTTCGCGGCTGCGCTTCCCGGCGCCACCGGGCGCCTGACGCGCCTGGGCGATATTCTCGGCGCCGAGTTCCGCGCCAACGCCGTCGAGATCGCAGCCGAGCGCGAGGGCGTTACGGTCGAAGGCTTTGCCGCGCTGCCGACGCTCACGCGGGCGAATGCGCTCGGCCAATATCTCTTCGTCAACGGCCGGCCCGTGCGCGACAAACTTCTGGTCGGCGCGGTGCGCGCGGCCTACGCCGATTATCTGCCGCGAGATCGCCACCCGCTGGTCGCCCTGTTCGTTACGCTCGATGCGCGTGAGGTCGACGTCAACGTGCATCCGGCCAAGACCGAGGTGCGCTTCCGCAACGCCGGCTTGGTGCGGGCCTTGATCGTCCATGCGCTCAAGGCAGCCCTATCCCGCGAGGGTACCCGCGCGGCGACCACCGGCGGCAGCGCGACCATCGCCTCGTTTCGCCCGGCAGTGCCGCGCGGCTGGGATTGGCGGCGTTCGCCGATGCGGGCCGGGGATCCGCGCCGCACGCATGCGTTCGGGCGCGGGGGCTTTGCCGAGGCGGCACAGGCCGCATTCGAGGTCGGCGCGCCCGCCGCCGCGCTTGACACTTCGCTTGAAGCGGAAAGCGGCGCAGTACCGGCAATGGACTCGGCCGCGCCTGCGGCCGAGGCGCTTGATCATCCACTCGGTGCGGCGCGTGCGCAGGTGCACGATACCTATATCGTGGCGCAAACGCGCGACGGCCTCGTCGTCGTCGATCAGCACGCCGCTCACGAACGCATCGTCTACGAGAAACTCAAGGCCGCGATCGACAAAGCCGGCGTCGCGCGCCAGATGCTGCTTATCCCGGACATTGTCGAACTCGACGAGGCGGACGTAGAGCGTCTCCTCGCTCATGCCGCGGAACTCGCGCGCTACGGCGTCGTGCTTGAATCCTTCGGGCCCGGCGCCGTGGCATTGCGCGAGACGCCGGCTTTGCTCGGGGAGATCGACGGCGCGGGGCTTGTGCGCGACCTTGCCGAACACATCAGCGAGTGGGATGAGGCGCTGCCGCTCGAACGCCGCCTGATGAACGTTGCGGCGACCATGGCTTGTCACGGTTCGGTGCGGGCAGGGCGAAGATTAAAACCGCAGGAGATGGATGCGCTCCTGCGCGAGATGGAAGTCACGCCGAATTCCGGGCAATGCAATCACGGCCGCCCGACCTATGTCGAACTAAAGCTCACGGATATCGAGCGGCTGTTCGGGCGGCGCTAGCTCACCCGCAGGAAAACGAACTCGCTGTCGTCGTACCGGCGGCGGTCGATTTCGGTAAATCCATCGGGCGCAACGAACTGCGCCTTCACGGCCTCCTCGACGACGACAAGCGCATCGGGCGCGAACCAACCTCCCGCGCGCGCCGAGGCGAGCGCCTCGGCCGCCAGGCTGTGTCCGTAAGGCGGATCGAGGAAGGCGAGCGAGAAACGTGGCACCGGATGCGCTTCGCCGAGTTGGGTAGCGTCGCGGCGAAAAATCCGCGACACGCCGCCAAGACCGAGCGCGGCGACATTCTCACGCAAGAGCGCGCGCGCCTCCGCGCCCTGGTCGACGAATAGCACGAATTCAGCACCGCGCGAGATCGCTTCGATGCCCATCGCGCCGGTGCCGGCAAAGAGGTCGAGCACGCGGGCTCCGGTGACCGGGTCGTCGAACCCGTGTGCGAGGATGTTGAATAGGGATTCGCGCAGACGATCCGCGGTCGGGCGGATGTCTTGCGATTTCGGGCCGGCGAGGGCGCGGCCACGCAGTCGGCCGCCGACGACACGCATCAGAGCATGATCCGGAAAAGTGGAAGCCGGTTTTCCGACAAGATCATGCTCCACCACAAAGCATAGGTTAACGGCTTCGCGGATGCCGTGGACGCGGCCCTGAACCACGATCCGGCGCAGAGCGGCGGCCACGTCGGCCGCCTTTGCGTTCTTCGCTCGGCGGGGATTCGCGCGCCGGGGGCTGACCGAAGCGCTCGACCGGCACAGGCCGCCCTTTGCGGTCCGTGAGCACGCCGGATCGACCCGCCTTGACGGGGCGCTCGGAGTTTTTCTCGCCGTTGCGGCGTGCGCCATGAAATTTCCGCCGCAGCTTTTTTCCCGGACGCTCTTCTTCTGGCTTCCGCCAGGAGTGGCTTGTTGATGGATGCCGCGTCGATTTTTGAGTTTTTGGCTTGTCGCGCGTCGCGTCATGCCGCCCGGCGCGCGCGGATTTTCGCTGCTGATCTTCTCGCACGTCCTCGCTCACGTTCGGCCGCCGCGGAGCGGAGAGGGGGGCGGAAAAATCGGCACCCGAAAGCTCGACCAGCCGCTCGCCGAGTTGCTCGCGCAGAACGCGCGTCGGCACCTCCTGGACCTGGCCCTCGGAGAGCTCGCCGAGCTGAAACGGCCCGAACGATACGCGGATGAGGCGGTTCACGGTCAGGCCGAGATGGCCGAGCACGTTCCGAACTTCGCGGTTCTTGCCCTCGCGGATGGCGAAAGTCAGCCACAGATTGGCGCCCTGAATGCGGTCGACTGTCGCCTCGATCTCGCGATATTTGATGCCATCGACGGTGATGCCGGTGCGCAATTCATCGAGCGTGCGTTGCGTGACCGAACCGTGGGCGCGCACGCGGTAGCGACGCAACCAGCCGGTCGCCGGCAGTTCCAGCGCCCGTGCCAGCGCACCGTCATTGGTGAGCAGGATGAGGCCCTCGGTGTTGAAGTCGAGCCTGCCGACGCTGACGAGGCGAGGCAGCTCCTTCGGCAGGCGCTCGAAGATGGTCGGCCGGCCCTGCGGGTCGGCCTGCGAGGTCATGAGCCCGCGCGGCTTGTAATGCAGAAACAACCGCGTGCGCTCCCGCGCCGGCAGCGGCTCGCCGTCGACACTGATGCGATCATGGGCGCTGACATTAAGCGCGGGCGAATGGATCACCTCGCCGTTGACGGCGACGCGCCCGGCGGTCACCCACTCCTCCGCCGCGCGGCGCGAGGCGAGCCCCGCCCGGGCGATCACCTTGGCGATGCGTTCGCCGCTCTTGTCCAATTTGTTCTGATCGTCCATGACCCGCCCGGCAATAACCCCAGCCGGTCGATCAGGCAATCGTTGATGACATCGTTCATGGAACTGGCGCTGGAAGAGGCCCGTGCGGCTGGTGGCCGCGGCGAGGTTCCGGTCGGCTGCGTCATCGTGCGCGACGGCAAAGTGGTCGCGAACGCCGGCAACCGCACGCTGGCGGAGCGCGACCCAACGGCGCATGCCGAAATCGTCGCTATCCGGTCGGCCTGCGCCGCGCTTGGCACCGAACGGCTCTCGGATTGCGATCTTTATGTCACGCTCGAGCCCTGCGCGATGTGTGCGGGCGCTGTTGCTTTCGCACGCATTCGCCGCCTCTATTACGGCGCGCCGGATCCGAAAGGCGGTGCGGTCGACAACGGTGTGAAATTCTTTGCTTCGCCTTCGTGCCATCACCGCCCCGAGGTCTACGGCGGTTTGGCCGATGCCGAAGCGTCGGCACTGCTTAAAAGCTTTTTCCAAGACAAGCGCTAGAGGTTACCTACGCCCTGAGCAAGGCGCCAAGCCGCTCCTTCACCTCGACCTTTACCGCATCGGCTGTCCGCAAAATGGCGCTTGCCTGGTAGAAGTCGAGGGTCCGAAAGATCGTTACGTTTGGCCGGATGACGAGATCGGGTGCGGCGCGGCTGAGCTTCGCGGCGACAATGGCGCCGCCCATCACCAGCACTGTAGCGTAGACGCTTTCCCATGCGCTCGGCAGGTCGCTTCGATCCGCCTCAGGCAAGCCGAACACGTCGACGGCGACGATGACATCGGCCCGCCCGGCGAGCTGATCGAACGGTAACGGGTTGGTAGCGCCGCCGTCGATGAGAATGCGGCCATCGATGCTGACCGGTCGAAACAAGCCCGGAATGGCCATGGAGGCGGCAAGCGCGGGGCGCAGCGTCCCCGAGAACAGCGGCGCTTCCTGCCGCGCGTGCAGATCGGTGGCCATCACCGTCAGGGGGATGACAAGCTCCGAGAAGTCCGCCGGCACTGCGTCCGGCAGGAACGCCGCGCAGAATTTCTCCGCATCGAGCTGCGTCGCCTGGCTCCAGCCGCCGGAGAAAATATCGGCGAGCTTTCCGGCGCGCGCGGCGATCAGGCGGCGTCTGGTTTCGCCGCGATTGTGAGCCAGGCCGATGACGAAGCGGCGGAGGTCCTTGCCGCTCATGCCGGCGGCATAGGCGGCTCCGACCAAAGCGCCGATAGACGAGCCGGCAATAGCGACCGGCTTCACCCCGATCTCATCGAGCGCCTCGATCACGGCGATATGCGCCAATCCGCGCGCGCCGCCGCCACCCAGCGCAAGCGCGAAGGTCTTCATTTGCGTCGCTGCCTCAAGCCGCCCCCGCCTGGCGCGCGAATTCCCACGCTTTGGCGGCAAGTGGGCCGACCAGGCTCGCCTTCGCCGCCGCGACGGTGCTGCTTGCCGTGCCGTCGCGCACCCGGCCAACGATGCCTTGCAGAATCGCCGCGAGGCGGAAGAAATTGTAAGCGGAATACACCGACAGATAGGGCCGCGGGTCGAGGCCGGTGCGTCTCACATAGGCTGCGACATAATCCTCGAGCGGCGGGATGCCGAGCCCAGCCAAGTCGAAGCCGACCAGCGAACCCGTGCCAGCTTCCGACGGCGGCATATGCCACTGCATCAAATGATAGGAGAAATCCGCAAGTGGATCGCCGAGCGTCGATAGCTCCCAGTCAAGGACGGCGGATATCGTCGGCGCATCGGGCGCGAGGATGATGTTGTCGAGGCGATAGTCGCCATGCACCAGCCGTGGCTTTTGCGGCGGCGGCAGATGCGCCGGCAGCCACGCCATCAGCCGTTCCATATCCTCGATCTTCTCCGTCTCCGACGCGCGGTATTGCTTCGACCAGCGCTCGATCTGCCGCGCCACATAATTTTCGCCGCGACCGTAATCCTCGAGCCCGATGGCCGCGGGATCGAAATTGTGCAGCCGCGCCAGCGTCGCGTTCATTGCATCGTAGACTTGAGCGCGCTCGGCGGGATTGGACGTTGGCATCTCCGCTTCCCAGAACACGCGGCCCACGACATGGGACATGAGGAAGAATGCCGTCCCGATGACGTCCTCGTCGGCGCAGTAGAGGATCGGCTCGGCCACCGGAAATCCTTGCGCATGCAATGCGCCGATCACGCGATATTCGCGATCGACGGCATGCGCCGACGGCAGCAGTTTGCCCGGCGGCTTGCGGCGAAGCACGTATTGCCGTGCCGGCGTTGCGACGAGATAGGTGGGATTGGACTGGCCGCCCTTGAATTGGCGGAGAGTAACCGGCCCGGCAAATCCTTCGATCTTCTCGCGCAGATAGGCTTCGAGGCGGGCAACGTCGAACCGCAGCCGCTCGGCGACTTCCTTCGTGCCCGAATAGGTGCTCTGACGGTCGCTGCCGCTCATGGTCTCCCGGTCGCTGCCGCTCATGGTCTCCTGGACGCTCCATTTCCTCCCGACGCCGTTAGGTGCAAACATAGAAAGATCGCACCGATCCGCGGCGGCCTCCTATTAGAGGTCGCCGGACGCCAAAGCGAATATTTCCTTCGCTTCGCGGACACCGCGCAGGTTGTAGTGGCCGAGCGACACCAGTCGGTTGTCGGTGTCGTCCAGAGCCGTCGCGAATTCGGCCGAGATCAGGACCGCGCGGCTCAGCGGTTCGCAAAGCGCCTCGATACGCGCGACCTCGTTGACGGCAGGCCCGATGACCGTAAAGTCGAGCCGGTCGACCGCGCCGACATTGCCGTAGAGCACTTCCCCGACATGGAGAGCGAGGTCGACGGTCACGACCGGCAGCCCCGCCGCGACCCGCGCCACGTTGAGCGCTGCGAGGCCCCGCTTCGCCTCCGCCGCGGCGTCCAGCGCGCGTCGGCATGTTTCCCCACGCTCGGCCTCGGCGAAGGACAGGGTGGCGAGCATGCCGTCGCCGAGAAATTTGAGCACCTCGCCGCCGCGCGTGCGCAGGGCGGCGGCCAGGGTCTCAAAAACGTTGTTGAGAAGATCGATGATGACGGGGCCGGGCGAGGTGTCGCTCGCCGGGGTAAAGCCGCGTATATCCGCGTACCAGAGCACGGCGTGGATGCTCTCGACCGAGCCGCGCTCGATTGCGCCGGCGTGCACGCGCCGGCCGGGCTCTTCGCCCAGATAGGTCCGCAGCAAGGCCGAAGCGATAACAAATCCGGCGTCGGCTTTCATCGCCAGCGACAGGCCGGGAAGCGTCGCCTGTATCAACGCGGTGTCGTCGTCGTTGAAGCCGCCGCGCCGGTCGGCCGCGAAAGAATAGATGACCCCGGTGCCGTGCGAGGGATCGCCGCTTTCGCCAAACGTGAAGAGCTGGGCAAGATAGTCGGTGGCTCCCTCGGCGAAGAACTCTTCCAGTACCGGAAAGTCGCGGTCGGCCGCGCCCGCCTCGAGGCGTCGGCGCATCGAAGGATTATCTTCTCCCAACTCCGCCCGGCTGATCAGGTCATACATCGGGCTGCTCAGCCAATTCTGCGCCGTCATGTCGCTGCGATCGTATTGCTCGGGTTGAATCGCGTTGAGGTCTCGACGCCATGTGTAGCCATAGCCGCTCCATTGCGGATGCAAGGTTTCCATCGCCGCATGCGCGCGCCACAGCGGCACGCCGTGTACGACCAGGCGCTGGCAATAGCCGTCGAACAGATCGTAAGCGGAGGCGCCGCGCAGTCCCTCGCGCACGGCCCAGATATGCGTCTCGATGACTCGGCGGCCGAGCGGGGCGTCGAAGGTCTGGACGTAGAGTTGCGGCTCGGGGGTCGCCGGGACGTCGGATTTCATAAGCGAACTCTCATTGGTGCGATCATCCTGCCTATCGCGCTACGTGCCGTCCCGCTCAGCGAGGTGCGAGGGTCGCGATGAGATCGTTCGCGACCTTGGCCATATTGATCCCAGCGCCAAAATCGAACTTGTTGATGGCAACGAAGACGCCGATGTCGTGCGTCGGCGCGAAGGCAATGTACGAAAAAATGCCCTGCAGACCGCCGGCCTTCTGCAAGATCAGTGGCCGGTCGCCTTTTGGCATCATCACCACCCAGCCCAGGCCCATGGCATCCATGTGGCCCGATTCATCCATGCCGACGACTGCGTTGAGCCCGTCTCGCCAGAGATAAGCCGCGTGATCAAGCAGCCGTTCCTCTGCGCCGTCTTGTGAGAAGCGATCGAGATGCCATTGCAGCCAGCGCAGGAGATTGCCGGGCGTGGAATAAAGGCCACCCGAACCCACGATAACCGATCCCGTCGGCACGTCGGGCAGGGGCTTCCCGTCGAAATCGTGCCCCTGCATCATTCGCTTTGCCTGCGCTGCTGAAGGCACGAAGATCGTGTCCGCAAGCCCAAGCGGTCGCGTGATGCGAGCCTCAAGCAGTTCCGGGTAAGGCTTCTTGGCTGCTGTGGCGAGCGCCGCCGCCAGCAGATCGAAACCGAAATTCGAGTAGAGAATGGACGCTCCCGGTGCAAACAACAGTGGATTGGTTTTTAGCCAGTTGCTGAAGGCCTCCAGGGTGATGGTAGCAAAAGGATTGCCGGGCGGACCTGGGTCGCGCGGCACCTCGCGCGGCAGTCCGGCCGAATGCGTTATCAGATCGATCAGCCGGATCGGTCGCGCAGAACTTGGCGAGGCGAAGTTGGGAACGTACTTTGTCAGCAGGTCGGCAAAGGCGAGCGTGCCGTCGCCGGCCAGGCAGGCCAGAACTTCTCCGGTAAACGCTTTGGTAATCGAGCCGAGCCGTAACAGCGTGTCGGCGTTCGGCGCTTCATCCACGTCATCCGACCGTCGCCCAAAGCCGTGGATCGATATCTGGCCTTTGCGGATGGCGCCGATGACCAGCGCGGGCACCTTGGATTCGAGATAGAGAATCTCGCCGGTGAAATCCACCGTCTCGTCGAGCAGCGGATCGTTCGCTTGCGCCGCGAAGGGCCACGCCAGCGCCGTGCCACCGAGGATCGTGCTGCCGAAAAGGGTGATGAACTCGCGTCGCTTCATGTTTCCGGCTCCGGACGCGGCGCCATTGCCGAATGGATTAGGATTCGGAAGGGGCCGGATATACCCACAGTATATTCCTTGTGCAGAGCGTGTGAAATGCCCCGAAACGATCTGCTCGATCCGCCATCGCCGATGGTCCTGCGGAAGCGCTTATGCGGGAACAAAGGGTGACGTGGATGCGCTTGCTAAGGGTGGCGTGGATGCGCTTGCTAAGTCATTTGCGTATGAAGTCGCGAAGCGCAAAATCAGCGTAGATTTCGCCCTATAAGATAATCCAGTGAGACCACGCCAGGTCCGCGGGCGATTATCAGAAGAAAACAGGTGGCCCACACGCCGTGGGTTGGCCACGCATAGGGGAAGACGAAGATCTCGATCACCGCCGTCATGAACAGGAGCGCCAGCGCCGACAGTCGCGTCAGGAGCCCGATGACGAGCAGAACCGGAAAGAGATGTTCGGCGATGGCCGACATGCAGGCGGCCAGCGTCGGATCGACCAGCGGCAACTGATACTCGTTCTGAAAAAGTGTGATCGTACTCGGCTTGAGATGCCAGCCCGCAACCTTGGTTTGACCGGATTGCCAGAACACGGCCGCGGGGAAAACGCGCGCGGCAAGACCGAGTGGCCAATAAGGAATTCCGTCCAGCACGGCGATGACGCGACGAGCGACCTCCGCCGGACCGGATTTGGAACGCCCCGCTGCGGCGAAAGCATCGGTCATCGCGGGCCGCTTTTCTTGGGGTCTGTGAAGATGTTCCGCACGAGGTTTGAGCCAACAAGGCCGGCCAGGTTGCGCGCAAGATCGAACTCCGGATGGTCGGCAAGCGCCGCTGCGGCCGCCTCGCCGATCGGTCGGCCGTCTGCGAGCGCGAGCAGGAATGCCGCGCCTCCCGATGGCAGCAGGCGGACCTCCACATCGAGGTGTGGGCGCACCACGAGCGCATCTTCCCCGTTCCAACTCTCGATCGGCGCCAGGTCCCGTTCGCCGGCATTCATGGCCCAGATCGTGACGATCGGATGGGGCGAGCGAACGATTTCAGTTGAAGGCAGCAGTTCGACGACAACGTCGCCAACCGTGTTCGCGGCCAAGGTCGCGAAACGGTCCGCACCGACCGGCGTCGCGTCGGCCGCGTGATAGGCGCGCGTTCGCGCCGCCTCCAGCCGCGTCACGTCCGCCAGGTAAGCGAGTTCGCGCGCTGGCTCAAATGCAGCAATGAAATCAGGTAGGTCGTCACCGTAGGTCGCCAGCAGCGGATTATGCGGCGGCCGCTCCAACACATAGATCCGCGTCATCGCGGCAAAGAATTCTTCGCCCACGATTCTCTCGGTGGCCGGAAAGCGGCTTTTGAGCGCCTTCATCAGGCCGCTTACGACGTTGTTGCGATGGACAGCAAAGCGGCGGGCCCGGCCGTCTGCCTGATGTGAAACGATATCGAGGGGTGGCGGGTGAGTTGTATCGAGCAGCGCCTCCGCGAATTTTGTTTGAAATTGGGAGGTCATGATCTGCCTCATGCCGCTGACGCGCGCCCGGCAACCGCGAGGATCTGCTCCGCGGCGTCGGCTTCCGCGCGCAACGTCGGCCAATCCGGAACGTCGTTGTCCCACTCGATCAATGTCGCTACTGGGCCGGTGCGCGCGATAACGTAACGATAGAGCGCCCAGACCGGGTCGGCGATCGGAGTGCCGTGGGCGTCGATCAGCAGTGTTTGCCCGGCTTCATCCGCGTCCTCGTTATGCCCGCCGAGATGAATTTCCATCACCCGATCAAGCGGGAACGAGTCCAGATACTCCAGAGGCGACGTGGCATGGTTGCTTGCCGATACAAACACGTTGTTGACGTCGAGCAACAATCCGCAGCCGGTCCGTTTCGATATCGCTGCCAGGAATTCGGTCTCGGGAATTGTGCTTTCGGAGAACCGGACGTAGGTGGATGGATTCTCCAGCAGCATCGTGCGTCGCAGCTCGGTCTGCACCTCGTCGATATGCTCGACGACCTGCGCCAGCGTCTGCCTCGTATAAGGGAGCGGCAGCAGGTCGTTGAAGTAGACGCCTTCGTGCGATGACCAGGCGAGGTGTTCGGAGAAACTCCCCGGCTGGTAACGATCGCACAAGGCTTTCAGCCGGGCGAGGTGGCGCCGGTCGAGCGGTTCGGTCGAGCCGATCGAGAGACCTATGCCATGAATCGACAACGCGTAACGTTCACGCAACGCGCCGAGCTGCGCATGCGGTGGCCCGCCCGCGCCCATATAGTTCTCGGCGTGCACCTCGAAGAAACCGAGCGGCTGAGGCGCGGCGACGATATTGCTGAAGTGAGCCGGCTTGAAGCCGACCCCGGCGCGTGCCGGAAGCTTTGCCGTCGCCGAGGACATCTCAGGCATCCACCCTGTTCAAGAGTCAGCGGATAGAACGGCCTCGCATGGGCCGGCTTCCGCTTTTTTCATCACGACTTGATTGGCTCAAGCGAGCCGGTGCCGTTCGGTGTCTTTATCGTAGCGCAGGTGCCTTTCGGTACGTATTTCCAGGCATTGCCCTGATAATCTTTGGCGGCGGTACCGGCGCAGGTGGTGCCGGCGCCCGCGGCGCAGTCATTGTCGGCCTTGAGCGCGATACCGAAGCATTTGTCCATAGTGGGCTGCGGTGGCTTCGGCCCGGCGACCGCCGACGTAGCAATCATCGTCAGCGCGGCGGCGAAAGAACTGGCGATCGAGGCGGCGGCAACGGCGTTTTTTGATTTCACGGGATGTCCTTTCTGAAGATATCAGATGCGAGCCGGGAAATTCGGATCGGCGCGTCGGCGTTCATAGCAAAACCGGACGGGTTCAATAAGGGCGCCGCGTCGATTTAGTTTGTATCGCGAGCGTCACAATTGTGTGATGGCGGTTGCGCCTGCAAATAAAATTACCGTCGAGTTGCGTGCGACAGGTGACGAGCCGCATTTGGTGGCGAACGTGCTCCTCGAACTATTTCGCTTTCATCGCATTCGTCGCTTCCCAGTCGTCGCCGGGCGGTGACTGGATAAACGCGTCGCACCGTTCAATCATGACGCGCGCCGGCCGGTCCGTGGCGCGAACGGCGAGGACACGCTGAAAGAAGCCGATTGCATCGGCGAAATTGCGGGCTCGATAGGCCGTCAAGCCGGACTCGTAAAGCGCAATCCAGCTTGGGGGTTTCGCTCCGTCTTCGGCAACGCCGATCAGCTCGTAGATTGCCAGTCCGCCCGCGCGCCCATAGACCATGAGCCGGTCGAGCTCTCGCACGCAAATGTGATCGCCGGCCAGACGGCGGGTTTGTTCTCCAATGATGATCTCGGTGCCGTATTCCTTGTTGGCGCCCTCGAGCCTGCTGGCGACATTCACGGCATCACCAATCACCGTGTAGTTGAGGCGGACCTCCGAGCCGATATTGCCGACGAGCATTTCGCCTGAATTGATCCCGACCCGGACCCCAAGCGGGCGGCCGCCGTCGTCGGTCAGTCCGGACTCGCGCAAAGCGCGCTGGCACGCGAGCGCACTACGGCAGGCATCGACGGCATGATGGACATTGGCCGCAGGCGCGCCCCAGAACGCCATCACCGCGTCGCCGATGAATTTATCGATCGTGCCGCCATGGGTCGTGATTTCACGCGACATGGTGTCGAGATAGCTCGAGAGCAGCGGGATGATCCGGTCGCCGAGGCGTTCGGACAACCCGGTAAAGCCGGCAATATCTGCGAACAGGACCGTCAGGGTGCGGATCGAGCCGCCGGGCTTCGGCTCGATCCCCTCGCTGACCAGACTCCGCACCAGGTCCGCGGGAATATATTTTCGAAACGCGGCCAAGCCGCCGGCCATGTCGGCGATGGCGCCCGACAGATTGGCCAATTCGACGAGATGCGAAGGGTGCCGCTGCACCTGGGCGAGCTCAAACCGCTCGACGTGTTTGAGCTCGTCGATGACGGTAATCAACGGCTTCGCGATCAACCGACGGGCCAGCCAGGCCGAAAGAATCCCGGCGGCGACGATGAGAACCGCGAGACCGATCAGCAAACGCCGTATCGTCGTTTCAATCGGGCCGAGAAATTCGGCCTCCGGGATCACCGTCGCCAGCGTCCAACCTGGAAAATTAAGCGGCGTCAGCGTGACGGCATAAGCATCGCCGGCGGCGACCAGCCGCATCTGGCGTGCAACCTTGTTGTCGCTGTTGTAGGAAGCACCGGCCTGCGCGACCGCGCTTTGAGCGATCGGCAGCAACCGCTGGTCCGACCGCTGCATGTTGACTTCGTCCGCATCCGGATCTGGTGCGGCGACGACGGCGCCGTCACGTCCCAGGATGAACGCGGCGCCCATCTTTCCGACCGAAAGCTGCGACAGGAATTGGGCCAGCCGGGTGTTCTCGATGATGACCGCGAGCACCCCCTCGCGCTTTTGGTAGACATCGATCGGGCCGGCATAGGCGATTGACGGACGTATGCCGACCGGATGGGCGGAGACTTCGAACCAGCTCGGCTCGTCGGCCTGTATGCTCTTTCGGTACCATTCCTGCTCGGTAACGTTGTAGTTGGTTGGCTCGAAGCGGCGTTTCTCGAATTGGATATCGCCGACCACCACCTGGTATTGATCGACGCGCCGTTTGATCACGCCGTCGACCGGCGCAATCTCCATCATTTCCAGTCCCAGATCGCCGAGTTTATGCGCCGCGAAGAATCCTCCGTCCGGCCAGCCAAACGCCACCCAGGAAATTCCCGGCTGCGCCTGCAACTGCGCCAGGAAGACGAACTCGCGCTTGTCGGCTTCGCGGGTGCCGAGGACGTTTTGCACGAACAAAGTCCGGATCGCTGTGTGCGCCGCGGCCGCCTCGGTCGTGATCGACATGAGTTCTTTTTCGACCGCGGCGACGATCTGCTGGTTGATGGTGTCCGCCAACGCGTGACTGTTTGCTTCCGCCGTGCGCCACCACAGCAGATGGACGCCGACGGCGCTCACCACGATTGATGAAAGAACGAGACCGGAAATCGCAAGGCGAATGCCAATCCGCATGGCCGCCCGAGCCTCTTGTGTTGTCCCGCCAACTCGCCAGCCCAATGCTGTAGCGGACACGGTCTTTACCGCAATCCCCGCTCCTCGATCACATTGCCCTAATCAAGACGAAAATCCGCGTCCGCTGACCAGGTTATTTTTCACGCTCGACCGCACGCCAGCCGATATCTCGCCGGTAAAAGCCCTCGGGCCAGCGGATGCGGGAAACTGCCGCATAGGCCCGTGATCGCGCCTCGCTCACCGTTGCGCCCAGGGCCGAGACGTTGAGGACGCGACCGCCGTCGCTGACGATATGCCCGCCGTCCTGTTTGGTGCCGGCATGGAAAATCTCCACGCCTTCGACGGCCGCAGCTTCGTCGAGGCCCGCGATGACCGAGCCTCGCGCGTAGGGCCCCGGGTAGCCGCGGGCAGCCATGACAACGGTGAGCGCGGCCTCTGGGCGCCAGCGCAGATCGAGCGAATCGAGAACACCATCGCGGCTTGCAAGCAGCGCCGGAACCAGATCCGAGACCAGCCGCGGCATCAGCACCTGACATTCCGGGTCGCCGAAGCGCACGTTGTATTCGATGAGCTTCGGTCCTTCAGGTCCGATCATCAGTCCGGCATAGAGCACGCCTTTGTATGGCGCGCCCATCGCAGTCATGGCGCGCAGCGTCGGCAGCACGATTTCCGCCATGACGCGATCGCTCATCGTCGCGTCGACGATCGGCGCCGGCGAATAGGCGCCCATGCCGCCGGTATTCGGCCCCTTGTCGCCATCGAACGCCCGCTTGTGGTCCTGGGCCGACGCCATCGGCAGCGCCGTTTCGCCGTCGCAGAGCGCGAAAAAAGACGCCTCTCCGCCAGTGAGAAATTCCTCGATGACGAGTTCGGCGCCGGCCTCGCCCAAACCGCCGCCGAGCATCATGTCGATTGCGGCTTCGGCCTCGGCGATAGTCTCGGCCACGATCACGCCCTTGCCGGCGGCCAGCCCGTCGGCCTTGACGACCAACGGCGCCCGCTGCGCGCGCACGTAGGTCTTGGCCTTATCCGCGGAGCGGAAGCGCTCATAGGCGGCGGTCGGTATGCCCGCCGACCGGCACAGATCCTTGGTGAAGCCCTTGGAGCCTTCGAGCCGCGCGGCGGCGCGGCTTGGTCCAAACGCCTTGATGCCGGCCGCTTCGAGATCGTCCACCACGCCGGCGCAGAGCGGGATTTCCGGTCCGACCACGACGAAGTCGATGTCGTTGTCGCGGCAATACCCGATCACCGCCGGGTGGTCGGCGATATCGAGGGCGACGCATTCGGCTTCGCGGGCGATGCCGGCATTGCCGGGTGCGCAGACAAGCCGGTCCGTCAGCGGACTAGCCGCCATTTTCCAGGCTAGCGCGTGCTCGCGTCCACCGGAGCCAAGGAGCAGAATGTTCATGGGTTGAAATATGTTGCCGTCGCCCCTGTAGCATGGACGGGCGAAGGTGCAAGATCACGGCGGAAGTTGTCCAAAGATCTTGATTCGGCAGGCGGGAGTGAAGGACTAGATTTGAGCATAATCTTCCCGGAAAAGCGGCTTCCGCGTTTTCCAGATCGTGCTCTGACCATGCTGAGGTTGATCACACCAAGACCATGAACGAACCGCGCCTCAATCTACCGGAACTGACCGTCTCGGAACTTTCGGCGGCGCTCAAGCGCACCATCGAGGATGCCTACGGCTACGTGCGCGTGCGCGGCGAGCTTGGCAAGGTCAGCTACCACGGCAACGGCCATGTCTATTTCGACCTCAAGGATGAGCGCGCCTGCATCTCGGGCGTGATCTGGCGCAGCGCCACGCCGCGGATAAAGCTCAAACTCGAGGCCGGTCTCGAAGTGGTGATCACCGGCCGCCTGACCACCTATCCTGGCCGGTCGCAGTACCAGATCATCGTGGAGACGTTGGAACCGGCCGGCCTCGGCGCGCTCATGGCGCTGTTGGAAGAGCGCAAGCAAAGATTGACCGCCGAGGGATTGTTCGACGAGGCGAGGAAGCAACTCCTGCCGTATCTGCCCGCCGTCATCGGCGTCATCACGTCGCCGAGTGGTGCGGTCATCCGCGACATTTTGCATCGGCTCGCCGATCGTTTCCCGCGCCGCGTGCTGGTCTGGCCGGTGAAAGTGCAGGGCGACGGTTCAGCGGCCGAGGTCGCCGCCGCGATCGCTGGGTTCAACGCGTTGCCGGAGCGCGGTCCGATGCCGCGGCCCGATCTTTTGATTGTCGCGCGTGGCGGCGGCTCGCTCGAAGATCTCTGGTCGTTCAACGAAGAAATCGTGGTGCGCGCGGCGGCTGAGAGCCTCATTCCACTGATCTCCGCGGTCGGCCACGAGACCGACGTGACGCTGATCGATTTCGCCGCCGATCGCCGCGCGCCGACGCCGACGGCGGCCGCCGAGATGGCGGTGCCGGTGCGTGCGGAGCTTGCGGTCGACGTCCAGAGCCTCGAGCGGCGCGCGCTCGCCGGCTGGCTGCGCAATCAGGAAGCGCGGCGGGCCGCTGTGCGTTCCGCCGTTCGCGCGCTCCCCGACGCCGACGAGGTGCTGGCGCTGCCGCGGCAGCGGCTCGATCATGCCGCCGCGGGATTGGCGCGCGCTCTGCGCGCCAACGCCCACCTCCATCGCGTGAGCTTCATGCGCATCGGCGGGCGGCTAAGCGCCCATCTGTTGCGCCTGCAGGTGGAACGCCGCCGCGAACGCTATTCCGGTGCTGCCCACCGGCTGCGGGCTAGCGCCGCCGCCAACGTGAACGCGCATCGCATGCGCATAGCGCGCGAAACCGAGCGCGTCGCTGTCCTGGCCGATCGCGGCGCGCGCGCCATGGACAATTTCCTCGATGCGCGCTGGGCGCGTTGCGAACGCGACGGACAATTGCTCGCGGCGTTTTCGTATCGCGGCGTTTTGGCCCGCGGCTTCACGCTGGTGCGCGATCGCGCTGGACGCCCACTGCGCACGGCGGCGGCAGTGAGCGCCGGCAGCCCGATCGACATCGAATTTTCCGACGGCCGTGTCGCCGCCCGCGCGGAAGCGGTGCAGGCCGCCGCGGCGCCGCGCGCCGCCCCGCCGAGACGGCGCCGCCGGCGTGAAGGCGATCCCGGGCAAGGTAGTTTGTTTTAGTCGGCCGCTCATGGTTTTTCGGCGGCGGAAGGACTATTTTGGTCGAAGCGCGGGCTTTGGCCTGCAGCGACGGAGGCCTCCTTGCTCAATCGCACCGATCGTTCATCGCCGATGCCCGGCGAAGCGGAAGTGAAGTATCTTGACGGCGATTTTCGCGTTCTGAGGCCGGGCGCCTTCGTGCGCTGTGCCGTAACCGGCATTCCGATTCCGCTCGAGGAACTCAGATATTGGAGCGTGGACTTGCAGGAAGCCTACGCCTCGCCGGAAGCCGCGCTGCAACGGCACGCCGCGAGCTACGCGCGCAAAGCCTGATCCGGCGCCGCATGGTCAGCGGCTTGGCGTCTTCGCTTCACGCCGCTGCGGAACATCAAGAATCAAATCGCGGAACATTTCAGCTTCATCGATCGCGAGCCGGACCGGTAAAGCATTCGCGTGCGCGGCAAGCGACGCCAAACGCCGTTCGCCTGCGAGCCGAGCGAGGTCTTTTTCCGTGGTCAGGAGGACGAGGTTTGCGGCGTCGGCCCGCGCGACCAAGTCCTTCGCCTCCGCCGCCGTATAGCGGTGGTGATCGGGAAAGCTCGCCCGTTCGCCGATCGTGACCCCCGCTTCGGTGAGCGTGGCGTAGAACTTCTCCGGATCTCCAATGCCCGCAAAAGCAAATACCCCACGGCCGCCCAAGGCAGCGACCGTGGCCTTATCGGGCTCCAGACGTCCGTGGAAAATCGCGACATTGTAACGGCGAGCCCGTTCCATGACGGCGTCGAGGCTGTCGGTCCGGCCCACGACGATGAGCGCATCCGCTTCTGAAATCTGCGTTTCGAGCGGCGCCCGCAAAGGGCCTGCTGGTATCGTTCGGCCATTGCCGATGCCGCGGCGGCCGTCGACAACGAGGACGGTGAGATCCTTGGTCAACGCCGGGTTTTGAAACCCGTCGTCCATGACAATGACGCTCGCGCCGCCTCGTCGCGCCGTTTCGGCGCCCGCCACGCGATCGCGTGCGACAATGGTCGGCGCCAGCCTTGCGAGCAAAAGCGGTTCATCGCCGACAGCGGCGGCGGAATGCACGGCGGGATCGACACGAACCGGCCCGGACAGGCGTCCGCCGTAGCCGCGGCTCAGAAAGAAAACACGTTCGTGAGCCGCAAGAAGAATGTGTCCAACCGCGAGCGCGGTCGGCGTCTTGCCTGCACCGCCGACGGTTGGATTGCCGATGCAGATAACCGGCACCCCGACGCTGCGCCCCTTTGAGCGCATACGCAGCGTCGCCACCGCCCCGTAGATGCTGCCAAGCGGGCTGAGCAGACCGCCCTGACCGGGCTGCCACCAGAAAGCAGGCTCGCGCATCAGTGCATGATCCCGAACAATGCAGACCGGATTTCGGAATGGGTCATGCCTGTTCTCTTACCCGGTTTCTATGACGCACGCCGCTCGAGCTGGAGCTGCATGAGGTAAGGCTCAAGTGCAGTCAGTGTGCGCTCAAGCGCGCCACCGAGTTTCTCGACCGCTGCCGCTGCGGCACCGGCAACGGCCTTGCGCGCCGCCGGATCGGCGAGCCAGCTTCCAAAGCAGGCCAACAATCCCTCCTCGTCGGTGACGAGCTCGGCGCCCTGAGCGGCATCGAGCGCGGCATAGATTTCAGCAAAATTCCACACGTGCGGCCCATGGACGACGGCGGCGCCAAGCCTGATGGCCTCAATTGGATTTTGCCCGCCGTGGCTCGCCAGCGAGCCTCCCATAAACACGATCGGCGCCAGCCGATAGACCAGGCCGAGTTCACCGAGCGTGTCAGCGATGAAAACATCGACGTCCGGCTTCGGCAGTTCGCCGCGCGAGCGCAACGCGACGGAAAGACCGGCAAATTTCGCTGCCTCGGCGATGTCTTGCCCGCGCTCGGGGTGGCGCGGCGCGATGATCGTAAGCAGCGACGGACTTTTCGCACGCAACCGGCGATGGACCGCGATGATGTCCTTTTCCTCGTCCGCGTGCGTGGAGGCGGCCGCGATCACGACCCGCTCGCCGATTTGGGACTTCAGGGCTTGCAGAGCCGAGAGATCGGCCGGCGGGGGTGGTACGTCGAGCTTGAGATTGCCAGTGCTGCTGACATGCGGCGCGCCGAGCGTGGCATAGCGTTGCGCGTCGGCGCTCGACTGCGCCAGGCAAAGATCGAAGCGTTGCAGCAGCGCCGATATCGTGTCCGGCAAAAGGCGCCATCGGCCGAACGAACGCTCCGACACCCGGCCGTTGACCAGGATCATCGGGATCGCGCGTTCGCGGCACGCCAGGATCAGGTTAGGCCACAGATCGGATTCGACGAACAATGCAAGGTCGGGCCGCCAATGATCGAGGAAGCGGCCGACAAATCGCGGCGCGTCGAACGGAATAAATTGATGCAGCGCGCCGGCGGGCAAGCGCCGCTCGGCCAGCGCCGCCGAGGTAACGGTGCCTGAGGTCATGAGTACCGCGAAGTTCCTGGCGCGCAGGCGCTCGACGAGCGGGATGACCGACAGCGTTTCACCGACACTGGCGCCATGGATCCAGATCATCGGGCCGGCCGGCCGCGGCAGGCTGGCCTGCCCGTAACGTTCCGCGAGGCGGGCCGGATTTTCCTTGCCGCGGCTGGCGCGTCGCGCGAGCAGCCGCGGCGCGATGGTAGGCGCCGCGGCCATCGACGCGAGCCGATAGAATCGTAGTGCGAGCGGCAGCCGGTCGCGCACGTTTACTTCTCCCCACCTGGCGGCTGATCGGAGAGCATGCGTCCTCCTTAGCTCTGGGGCGGGTTGTTTTCCGGATCGAGGAGCCGGTGCAGGTGTACGATGAAGTAGCGCAGTTCGGCGTTGTCCACCGTGCCCTGCGCCTTTGCCTTCCAGGCGGCGTAAGCACTGGCATAGTTCGGGAAAATGCCGACGACCTCCAACTTGTCGAGGCTCTTGAATTCGGTGGTCGCCACGTCGCGCAGCTCGCCGCCGAAGACGAGGTGAAGCAGTTGTTTGGCAGGCTGGTTCGGGATGTCCGACATGACACTCGCTCCGCGCAGGTTATGCGTTTCAGAAAGACGCGAGGCGTTCATCCCCAAACAGTTCGACGAGTATCGCGTGCCTGTCCTTGCCGGCCGCAATAAGCATCCCGTGCCGTGGGACCGGACGATTATAAATGACTGCGCCGCCCCCGATAGGCGTCAGCGCGCCGCCCGCTTCGTGCACCAAAAGATCAGCCGCCGCAAGATCCCAGTCATGGCTGTTGCCGCCGGCGATGGCGATATCGCAGGCGCCCTGCGCGACGCGGGCAAGGCGCAGCGCGAGCGACGGCACACGTGGCAAGACGGTGAATGGCGGCGCGACCGCAGCCAACTTGTGGAGGAGACCTTTGGGCCCGGCGATACGCGCGTTTGTCAGCGACGCCCCGCATGTTGTCGCGATTGCAACTCCGTTGCATGTCGCGCCTCGATCAACGATCGCCATGAAGAATTCTTCGCTGGCTGGAGCGTAGATGCAAGCGAGGATTGGCCGTCCGTTGTGCGTGAGCGCTGCAGAAACCGCCCAGTCGCTCGAGCCGGCGAGATAGGCGCGGGTGCCGTCGATCGGATCGACGATCCACACATGGCTCGCGTCGAGCCGGGAGGGATCGTCGGTACTTTCCTCCGACATCCAGGCGATGTCCGATCGCCCCGCCGTGAGCCGCTCGCGCAACAGCCGATCGACGGCGATATCCGCATCGCTGACCGGCGAAGATTCGCCTTTGGTCCATGTGTTTATCGGCGACCGGAACATCGACAGCGCGAGTGCTCCGGCCTCGCGCACGGAGGTCGAAAGCCGCGCGGCTAGTTCTTCGATATCGACGGCCTCAGTGGCCGGCAACGGTCATGCCCTCGACTCGCAACGTCGGTGCGTTGGTGCCGTAGCGGAACACCAGGTCGTTCGCCGGCACGAGACTTGCGAAGATTTCCGAGAGATGACCGGCGATCGTGACTTCGCTGACCGCGTAGGTGCGCTCGCCATTCTCGATCCAAAAACCCGATGCGCCGCGGCTGTAGTCGCCGGTCACCAGATTGACGCCCATCCCGATCATGTCGGTGATGAAAAAGCCGTCCTCGATGTCGCCTATCAGCTGGTCCGGGGTTTTTGTGCCGGCGGCCAGATGAAGGTTGCTCGCCGATGGAGACGGGGTCGAAGAAACGCCGCGTTGCGCATGACCGGTCGGTTCCAGATCGAGTTCGCGCGCGGTTGCGCAATCAAGGATCCAGGTCTTGAGCACGCCGTCCTCGACCAGCAGACGCCGGCGGCCGGCGATGCCTTCGGCGTCGAACGGCCGCGAGCGCAGCCCGCGCGGCCGCAGCGGATCGTCGACGATGTCGATGCCGGAAGCAAAAATCTTTCCGCCGAGCTTCTCCCGCAGGAAACTCGTCTTGCGCGCGATCGAGGCGCCGTTGGCGGCACTGGCAAGGTGGCTGACCAGCGACCCGGAAATCCTGGAATCGAAAACGACCGGCACGCGGCGGGTGGCGACCTTGCGCGGATTGAGGCGTTTGACCGCGCGCTCACCGGCGCGGCGCCCGATCGCATGCGCGTTTTCGAGGTCGGAAGCGTGCAGCGTCGAGGAATAATCGTAGTCGCGCTCCATCGCGGTGCCGTCGCCGGCGATCGCCGTCATTGCGATCCCGTGGCGCGACGCAAGCGTAGCGCCGCAAAAGCCGTGGCTCGTCACCAGCACCATCCCGCCGATACCTGCCGAGGCGGACGCGCCGCCCGATTTGGTGACGCCCGTAACGGCGAGCCCGGCGGCCTCGGCCTCGCGGGCGCGTTTTTCAAGGACATCCACGCCCGGCATGTCGGGATCGATGAGGTCGAGCTCCGGCAGCTCGCGCGCCAATTGTGCGCTATCGGCCAGCCCGGCGAAGCGGTCTTCCGGCGCCGCTCGCGCCATCGCGACCGCGCGCTCGGCCAGCGCACCAAAGCCTTCGTTTTTGAGATCGTTGGTCGAAACGACCGCCTGCTTGCGGCCGACGATGACGCGCAGGCCGAGATCGTCTCCCTCGGAGCGCTCCGATTCCTCGACGGCGCCGTCGCGCACCTCGATCGACAGCGAGACTGCGCGCACGGCGAGCGCGTCGGCCTGATCGGCGCCCGCCCGGCGGGCGGCGCTAACGAGTTCGTTCGGCAAGATCGGTGAGATCGGATTGATCGAGAAGTGATGAAGACATTTAAGAGCCGGTTTATTCGGGGGCAAAAGCGAACACAAGGCCAAGATGTAGCTGTTGGCCGCGCTATTCAACCCAGGCTTCGTCGCGAAGACGCCTCATTTGCGGTCGGGCAGCAACGGCTCGTCAATCATGCGAGTCATTCGTTGGCGCGATACGACCTCTTAACCAGGGATTTTAAGCTGATTGCGACCGCACTCTGGCATTGTCGCGACAACCGGGCGGCAACAGTCCGGGGGGAGCGAGTTTCGAGGCGTCAAATGCAAGTTGGCAGGATCGCCGCCGGGTCGAGCCGCGTGTCGCGGCTCGACCCCTTCTCTCTACCCGTTCGTTTCGAGACCGCCGACGAAGCGGCCGACGAGCAGCGGCGGGTCATCGACCTTCATCGCGAGCACGTCGTTGTCCACCGTTCGGTGCGCGGCATGCGCATGGCGCTGAACCTGCCGGTGACGGCATTTCGGGGCGTCGCCATTCGTCTGAACGGAAGCGAATCCGAAACGCCGACCGCGATCGACGTCGTGCTCGAGCACGGCGATCCGGCATTGTCATTGCCGTTATTCTCTTCCAGCGCCTGCGACGACATCGTCGCCGAGTGGCAGTCGTGGGGCCGCGTGCTCGGCCTGCCGCTTCTCGTCGCCGAGCGCGACGGCAGCTTGCGCGAGCCTTTCGCACGCCTCGGCGCCGTACGCGTCGAAGCACCGACTTGGCGGCGCCGGAGACGCGGCGCCCTTGCCCGCCGCCGTCCCAAAATCCTGCTGCGGCGCCAGCCGGGCGTGTCGTCAAAGACGCCGAGCGTTCATCGCGGCGAGCGCGAAATCATCGCCAGGAATTGATGTCGCTCGCGGCAGCGCGGCTCGGTTGATCACTTCGCCGCTCGTCTACGATCCGCTGAGACTTGCCTAGACGACATGGCGAAGCGCCGCGTCGAGCAGCAATCCGGCAAACAGGATCAGACCGGCGTTGCGATCGGATTTGAACAAGGCAAGGCAGAGATCGGGATCGGCGATATCGAGCCGGACGACCTGCCAGGCAAGGTGCGCGGCGAAGACGGCAAGGCCAAGGGCGAAGACCGGGCCGCCGCCCGCCATGACACCTGCCGCACCGATGAGAATGACGGCAAGCGCGTAGAAGAGGGAGAGCATCGGCTTGGTGCGTTCGCCGAACAGGAGCGCCGTCGATTTGATGCCGATGAGGGCGTCGTCGTCGCGGTCCTGGTGCGCGTATATCGTGTCGTAGCCGATTACCCAGGCGATCGAGCCGGCATAGAGCAGGCAGGCCGGCGGATCGAGCCGGGCGAAAGCGGCCGCCCAACCCATCAGGGCGCCCCACGAAAACGCCAGCCCAAGCACGGTCTGCGGCCAGTAAGTGACCCGCTTCATGAACGGGTAGACGGCCACGATCGCCAGCGAAGCGACGCCAAGCGCAATCGTGAACTTGTTGAACGAAATCAGCACCAAGAAGCCGATGGCGGCTTGCAAGACGAGAAACACAATGGCCTGACGCACGGTGACCTGACCGGAGGGAATCGGGCGCGAGCGCGTGCGCTCGACGCTGCCATCGAGATCGCGATCGACGATGTCGTTCCAGGTACAGCCGGCGCCGCGCATGGCGAAGGCGCCGACAAAAAACAGTGCGAGATGTAGGAGGCTTGGTGCGGTCTTGGAGGCGGCGACCGCTGCGAGGGCTGACGACCACCAGCATGGCAACAGCAACAGCCATGAGCCGATCGGACGATCGAGCCGCGCAAGCCGAAGGTAAGGACGGGTCCAGGCCGGCGCGTGGGTGTCGACCCAGTTGCCGGTCGCGTCGGCAACCGAGCCGGCCGCCGGGTTCATCTTGCCAGCGGGTTGCCGTTGAGCGAGTTGAGGGTCCCGCGACCGGTCTTGGTATTGTTGCCGGTGTCGACGGACGGCGTACCAATGGCGTCGCTGAGCGTCGGCACTCGCGGTTTGGCGACCGGCGCTTCCGTGCAGGCCGCCGTCCGGAATTTCAGCGTGCGCTCATGATTTTCCTTGGCCGCCTTGATGGCCTGTTCGGGAATCCCGCACCACGTCTTGTTGGTTTCCAGGAATTTCACCACGCTCCCCTCGGCCGCGTAGAAGCGCTGCACCGCGGCACAGATGTCCTTGCGCTCGGCCTTATGCTCGAGCGAGGCGCGCACGGCCAGCGCCTTTTGTTCGGCATCGCTCTTGAGTGAGCCGAAGGCGTTGCATTGAACCGGACTCTGAGCCGATGCCGTCCGGGACGCCGCCGCGACGGCGAGGACCGCCAGCGCCAGGGCGAAGCTCCGCTTCATGTGAGGTCCTTTCCCCGACTTCCCGCGATTCCCGGGTACGGATTTTGCCGCCATAAAAAGGCTCGTTGATTTCGGCGACAAGGCGGCAGACCTTCCTGCCGAGACGCAGGTGCGACACCGAAGCACTCGCGCATGGTGATACAACCAAGCGGCGCCCCGCCGCAATGTTTCTCGCGTTGCAGGCCTTTTGCCATGCCAGGGTATGATTTTCGCAGTCCGCGGCTTTACGTCGAAGCCCCATTGGGGGAGGGCGCCAGTGTGCCCCTCGACAGCGCCCAGGCGCACTATCTCGGTACGGTTCTGCGGCTGAAATCCGGCGGCCGGGTTCTTGTCTTCAACGGCCGCGACGGCGAGTGGAGCGCCACCTTGGTCCTGGTCAAGCGTGCCGCCGCCCTGGACGTTGGCGCCAAAACGCGCGAGCAAAGTTCGCCGGTGGATTTGCACTATCTGTTTGCTCCGCTCAAGACCGCGCGACTCGATTACATGGTGCAAAAAGCGGTCGAAATGGGCGTCTCGCGGCTACAGCCGGTGCTGACCCGGCATGGTCAGGTCGCGCGGGTCAACCCACAGCGAATGCGTGCCAACGCAATCGAAGCCGCCGAACAATGCGGCATCCTTTCGTTGCCGGATATCGAGGCGCCCGTTTCGCTCGCCCGACTGCTCGCCGAACGGGATGCCGGGCGCCTTCTGGTGTTTTGCGACGAGGATTCCGAGGTCGCTAATCCGGCGGCTGCGCTGAGCGGCCTTCCGCATTCACCGCTTGCCGTGCTGATCGGGCCTGAAGGTGGCTTTGCCGAGGACGAGCGCACCGCCCTGCTGAGGCTGCCGAACGTGGTTCGTCTCTCTCTCGGCCCGCGCATCCTGCGCGCCGACACCGCCGCGGTCGCGGCGCTGACGCTCGTTCAAACCTTTGTCGGCGATTGGGGATGAGAACCCCGATCAGTGGATGATGCCTGGATGGTCGATGCAGACGAAGGCGACGTAGTCGCCATACCGGCGGTGTACGCTGGTAAGATGCGAAATGCGGCCCCAGCGCGCGCACCAGTTGGCTGCAATTTCGTGATAGGCGGCGAGCTGCAGGTCGGGCGAATAGGTAATGATGCCGCCGGTGTCGTTGCCGGTCAGTCCCGGAGTAGGACCGAAAATAATGGCTCCGGCCCGGGCAGCACCCCAAGTAAAGGGCAGCGCCAGCAAAAGCGCCATCACCGCCAACAGATTCCGACGCATTCTTCCCCTCCGCGCATAATCCCGCCCGCCGCGAGTTTAGAAGTTCGCGGGTCGAATGAAAAGCGGTTCGCGCGCCAGGCGTTCGGCCTCGCTGCAGCGCGCGGCCGGCTTTCTCACAGCATCGAATAGGCGCTGGCAACCATGCCGACTGGACGTTTGTCGGCGGCGCCGAGCAACATGACACGGCCAAAACTGGTGCCGCGACCGATGCGAACCACCCGGGCATCGGCGACGACGTCGAACATCGCCGGCCGCAAGAAGTGCGTCGTCTGATCGATCGTGCTCATCGGACGGTAGCCGTTCCAGGCGGCCGAGCAGGCGATGACCATGGCACTGTCGGCGAGCGCCATGAGCGCCTGGCTGCACACCGCGTCGCCGCCGCTGCAATTCTTCTTCGAGAACGGCAACCGTACCACCGCGCCCGGCTGCCAATCCGGCAAGGCTCCCGCAGGTCGAATTGTTTCCACGCTTTCCACCAACAACGCCAAGTCCAGCACCCACGGTGCGAAAATCTTGGTCATCAGGTGGCCGGCCGCTTGCAGGCCGAACGCGGGTTCGGTTGCTACTAGTTGGTGGACTTCGCCCATGTCCAATCCCCGTAGAGAGAGTTATTTGCCCTCTCGGCCGGACCGCCAAAGGTTTTCGCCTCGCGAATGCCGGCGAATCCGGCGCGGCCATCACGACGGACATACAAGTCCCGCCCGGCCACTTAACGCACGAATTTCCGACGAATCAGACGCAACAAGCCTATGAGCGCTACCATGATGTGACGGTTTGGTCGCGCGCCGCATTTGCAATCGGACAGTGACGAAAAACCGTGGCGAGGGAAATTACCGTGGACGGCCGGCGCTTGCGTGATGCTCGGCTCGGATGAGCGAACCCGACAGCCGGCCGCAACCGTGGCCGGTTTGTCACGGTTTCTCGTCACCGTTGTTTCGGTGGAATGCCGCCCTTGACCGGTAAACGGCGGCACGGCACGGTTGCTTGGGGCTGATTTATGAACCGGGAATCAGAGGGGCCGCAGGGCTAAAGGCATGTCAGGCCGGATATTGCGTCTCGCGCTTGGGTTGGTTTTGAGCGTTGTTTCCGCGTCGCAATTGAGCGCGGCCGGCTTCTTCGAGATGAATTTCTGGCTGTCGGGACCCCGTTACAGCGGCAACGTGCCGGCCTGTGATTATCCGGCGGCGCTCGACCGGATCATCGAAAATTTCCATAGCAAGGAAAGCCGGTTCTGGAATTCCAGGCTTAAGATCGTCGGTATCGAGAATATCCGGCAGACCTCCGATCTGCCGTGGGCGGCGCAAGCCATTCCGCGCCGCTTTTGCAGCGGCACTGCAGTCATCAATGACGGAGAGAGGCACGCGATCTATTACTCGATCGCCGAAGATACCGGCCTGATCGGCATGGATTGGGGCGTGAACTTCTGCGTTGTCGGGCTCGATCGCAATTTTGCCTACGAGCCGGCCTGCCGCGCCGCGCGGCCCTAGCTCTTTCGGTTCCAGTTAGCGCACGCCGTGCCAGGGGTCGTACTGCTTGTCCGGCAGGTTGCGCAGCGCCGAGTTGTAAGCCTTGTCGTTGGCTTTCGCCTTTTGCTCACCGTCCTTGTCGTCCTGATGCCCCTGCTTTGCGGCATGGCTGCCGAGGTTCGACGCGGCCCCCATTTGATTGCCTGGCCCGCCTGTTCCTCCGCCACCGATCTGAGCTTTCGCAGAGGCCATCATCAAGGCCAAGGCTAATGCGGCTATCAGGAATCTCATTGGCCTACCCCCAAAGACACCAGTCAATATCCCATTAGCCGGTATTCTACCCGGCTCGTGCCACACAAGTATAGCGCAACCAATTGAGGCATTAAAACTGGGCAAACTTTAGCCGAAACTGGGCTGCCGACAGGTTTTGTTCCCCCATCCGACACCCCGGAAAGCAACGCCCAGCAACCCGCCGAGCGGGGCGGGTGCGATGGTTCTCCTGGCTACCGCTCCAACGACCGCAGCACTGATTCCCGCAAGCGGACCGGATCGCGCTCGCCGCGTTGGGCGAACTCAATGATTTTCTTGGCGATGGCGTTTGTCTCCGGAAAATCGCGGTTCCGCACGCCCAGCAGACGACAGACGTCGTCATAAGCGCTCGTCATGGCCGCGATCGCCTCGGGCTCGAATGCTTTATTTCTGAACAGGTGGTATACGGCCATCTTGGTGGCGCCCTGCACCAACGGACACGACCGCGAGTGATACGGGTTCTCGGTATTCCAGCAGACCTCGCGGTGGAGTCAGCCGGAACGCTACAGCGGCGATACCGCCGGCTCAAGATACTCGCGCCAACCCGAATTCCGGCGGCCCGGTTCGTCAGGGAGAGCAGTTTGTTCTTGATTTGTTCGTTTTCCGGGTTACGATGTTTTCGCAGGTTTGTTGCGTTCAGAGGGGCGGGATCATGGTGAGGTTGCCGGTTGTCGCGGCTTTGGCGGCATCGTTGCTGATTGCCGGGGCGTCAGCGGTATGCTCGCAGGAGGCGCGGCAGAACGAAGCGGGCCAATTCGACTTTTACGTACTTTCGCTTTCGTGGTCGCCGTCGTTTTGCGCCGCGGCCGCCGAGCGTCACAACGGCGGGACGCCGTCGCTGCAATGCGGCGCGCGGCCATATTCATTCGTCGTGCATGGGCTGTGGCCGCAATACGTCAAGGGATTTCCGGAATATTGCCAGGTTCCCGTCGCCGCGATTGTACCGCGGCATCGTTTCTTCCATGCTCGATCTGATGCCGGCACCGCATCTGATCTACAACGAGTGGGACAAGCACGGGACCTGCTCCGGCCTGGCGCCGCGCGATTATTTCGACACCGTACGCAAGGCGCGCGCGGCTGTGAAAATTCCGCCGGAATATGTCGACCTGAAAGAACCGCTCAGTGTGGCGCCGGCCGCGATCGAAGAGGCGTTCATGAAAGCCAATCCCGGCTTGCCGGAGAACGGCTTTGCGATCGAGTGTGACAAGAAGCGGTTGACCGAGGTCAGGATCTGCTTGTCCAAGGATCTGCAATTCCGCAACTGCGATGAGATCGCGCGGCGCAGCTGCCGGCGGGAACAGTTGCTGATGCCGCCGTTGCGCGGAGGTTGATGAACTATCGTCACGCCTTCCACGCCGGCAACTTCGCCGACGTGCACAAGCATAGCGTCTTGGCGCGGATTCTCCTGCATCTACGCCTGAAGCCGGCGGCCTTTCGTGTCATCGACACCCATGCCGGAGCCGGGCGTTACGACCTAACCGCGCCCGAGCCAAGCCGTAGCGGCGAATGGCGGCATGGCATCGAGCTTGTCTGGCAGGCTCGGCATGAGTTGCCGGACGCGCTTCTGGCGCCTTATCTCGATGCGGTGGCGGCGCTCAACCCGGACGGCCGGCTACGGACCTATCCCGGTTCACCGCTCATCACCGACACGCTGCTAAGGCCGCAGGACCGCCTCATTGCATGCGAGCTTGAGCCGCAGGCGGCCGCGCTGCTCGGCGCGACCCTTAGCGGCGATCGCCGCGCAAAGGCGGTGGCGATCGACGGTTGGACCGCGCTGCGCGCCTACGTGCCGCCGAAGGAGCGCCGAGGGCTCGTGCTGATCGATCCGCCTTTCGAGGAGGCGGCCGACTTCGATCGCCTGTCGAGGGAATTTGCTGCAGCGCACCGTAAATGGCCGACGGGCATTTATTTGATGTGGTACCCGATCAAGGATCGCGCGGCGCCCGAAGCGCTTGCGCGGCGGCTGCTAAAGCTTGGCGTGCCGAGCATTCTCCGCTGCGAGCTCATGCTGGGGCCGCCACGCACGGAACTGGGTTTAGTCGGCTCAGGACTGATTGCGGTCAATCCGCCGTTCACCCTCGACAGGGAATTGCGGACCGTCATGGCCACGCTTGGCAGGATTTTGTCGCCAAACGCGACCAGCACGATTGACTGGCTAGCCCGGGAGCGGCGCGCGGGCGGTTAGCCATCGGTGGTCTCCCACTTTTCCACACGCAAAAAATGTGTCTAACTCTTCTGTTGCTGGCTTAGACGTTCCGCCTCCTGTGGGGGCCGGCGGAGTGACGGAGGCCTTATGCGGCCAAAGCCTTGCCCGTGTGGATGTCCGGCCAAGCCGTCGCGCCGTGGGGGCCGGCGGCGAAGCGACTACGGGGAAGGAGCTGCTCGATGGCAATGACCGGTACGGTCAAGTTTTTCAACGGTGAGCGTGGGTATGGTTTCATCAAGCCGGACGACGGGGGGCGCGATGTCTTCGTTCACATCACCGCCGTGGAGCGCGCGGGGCTGAAGTCGCTGATCGAGGGTCAGCGCATCAGCTTCGACGTCGAACCGGACAAAAAAGGCAAGGGCCCCAAGGCGGTCAATCTTGTGGTGACCGGCTAGAGCACGATCGGAAGGCGGTGGAAACCTGGTTTTCCGCGCAGATCATGCTCAACCGACCGGGTTAGTAACAGGACGTCGCGTCCAAGCGCGCCGCCGCAGACATCGCTATGCAGACATCGGTATGATGATTACGCTACATTGATTACGCTATGATGATACTCCGTTCGGCAGCGCCTTCACCGTTCGGCCGCAAGGTGCAAATCGCATTATCGGTGCTCGGCTTCGACGATGTGAAAATCGAGGCGACGGACACCATGGATACGAGCGGTCCGTTGCTTCGGCAAAATCCGCTCGGCAAGATCCCGGTGCTGATCACCGAGGATGGCGCCACCTATTATGATTCCCGGGTAATTCTCGAATATCTCGACCACAGGGCCGGCGGCGGCAAAATCATTCCGCGCGAGAGCGGCCAGCGCTTCCCGGCGCTGCGCCTGCAGGCTTTGTGCGACGGCATTCTCGATGCATCGATTTTGACGATCTACGAGAGCCGCTGGCGGCCGGTGGAAAAACACGAAAAGAAATGGTTGGACCACCAGGCCGGCAAGGTCGAGCGCGCGCTTGCGTTTATCGAGGCGGCGCCGCCAGCCGGCGTGAGTTCGGCTATGCCCGATGTTGGGCAGATCGCGCTCGCCTGCGCGCTCGGCTATCGGGATTTGCGTTTTGGCGGCAGCTGGCGCAGCGACCATCCTCGTCTTGTCGCCTGGCTCGACGATTTCGGTGCCCACGTACCGGGGTTTGCTGCGACGGCCATGAAGGCCTGATTTTTATCCGACCAGTACGTCGTGCGGGCGGCTAGCTATTCATGAAGTCGCTGAACAAACAAAAAGCCCCGGGACTTTGTCCCGGGGCGTTCTGTAACGCGCATGCTCTAGCGAGCTTTAGAATCGATAGTTGACGCCGCCACGAATGATGTTGGTGGTGAATGCCACGTTGTCGCTTGCCGCGCCGCAGTTCAAGCCGCAATTGAACTTGCCGAGGTCGACATAGAGATATTCCGCCTTGGCGCTCCACCGGCCGGTGATGGCGAATTCGATGCCGGCGCCAACCGTCCAGCCGGCGTTGGTCGTGCTGCTCGACAACCCGAGTGTGGACGCCGTGTAATTGCCGATCGCAAGGCCGCCCGTAATGTAGGGCATAAAGCGATCGCCGGCGTAGCCGACGCGCCCACGTACCGTCGAGAGCCAGGAGTCGCTGGTGCTGCATCCCGCGGGGCATCCGGTAGCGGTCGAACCCTTGATACCCGCCCAGTCGATATCGCCTTCGGCGCCGATGACCGCCCAGCCATACTGGTAGTTATAGCCAACGGTGCCGCCGAAGAGGCCGCCGGAGATGTTGAACGAATTGGTCGTATCCCACTTCGAACTGCCGATGCCGCCGCCGCCGTTCAAGCCGACATAAAAGCCGGTCCAGGTGTAGAGCGGAGGCGCATAGAGCGGCGCCTTGTAATAGGGAGCCGGGGACAGATCGGCGGCGGCCGCCGATCCCGCCAGAGCCAACAGGCCCAGGCCGGCAAGCAACAAACGCTTCATTTGAGACCTCCATTCACGCTGGTCCCGGATAGTATTCACCGGCGATATTCCGTCTAGTGTAAGGAAGACACACGTCGTTTCTATATCGAGACAATATCATGGCTAAATTAGACTTCGAGGCGCCACGATTATAGCTAACAATGTTTGAACGCCAGCGTATTTATGGTTAATTAATATTTAATTGACGTAATGGAGGCGCTTTTTTTGCTTGAACGACGGGACGAATACCATGTGACTGTCAATCAGGGTGCAGGCCAGATATTTGACCGCTGTGGCGGCCGGGCGCCGCGCCGATCAGGCGTCCCGCCGATGCGAGCGATGTGGTGGACGATAGGCGTGTTTCTCGTCGCCAAGACTGGTCCCGCGCCCTTCCAAATCTTACGTTTCGCGGGTGCACGGACGCCGACAGTCGGCGTTTCGGCAAGCAGAGCGGCATGAGCATTCCGAAGAAAAACGTCGAGCCGGAGATCGAGATTGTCGAGGAGGACGACGAGGCGTCGCTTCCACAAACTGACGAGATCGAGGCCGCGGTAACGGAGCAGCGCGGGGAGGGATCCCTCGCCGCCGGGCGTGATGCGATTCTCCGCTACGCCAAGCTCGCGCCCTCGCAGCCCGGCGTCTATCGCATGATCGATGCGCGGGGCGATGTGCTCTATGTCGGCAAGGCGAAGAACGTAAAGAACCGCGTTCGCGCCTACGCCCGGCCCGCCGGTCTTGACACCCGCATCGAGCGCATGATCGCGGCGACCCACGCCCTGGAATTCGTCGTAACCCGCACCGAGACAGAGGCGCTTCTGCTCGAGGCGAATCTGATCAAGCGGTTACGTCCCAGGTTCAACGTGCTCCTGCGCGACGACAAGTCTTTTCCCTACATCCTGATCACGTCCGATCACTGGGCCCCGCAGATCCTCAAACACCGCGGGGCGCGCACGCGGCCAGGCCAGTATTTTGGACCGTTCGCTTCGGTCTGGGCCGTCAACCGCACCATCAACGCGCTCCAACGCGCGTTCCTGCTTCGGTCATGCAGCGATCCCTTCTTCGAGAGTCGGACGCGGCCCTGCCTGCTGCATCAGATCAAACGCTGTTCGGCGCCGTGCACCAACGAGATCGATTTTGGCGAATACGCCGCGCTGGTGCGCGAGGCGAATGCGTTCCTGTCCGGCCGCAGCAAGGCGGTCAAGGACGAGCTTGCGGCTGAAATGGAAAAGGCGTCGCAGGCGCTCGACTTCGAACGCGCCGCGGTCTACCGCGACCGGCTGTCCGCGCTCTCGGCGATCCAGGCTCACCAGGGCGTCAACCCGCGTGGGGTGGAGGAGGCCGATGTTTTCGCGATCCATCAGCAGGGCGGATTTGCCTGCGTCGAGGTGTTCTTTTTCCGCACCGGGCAAAACTGGGGCAACCGTGCCTATTTCCCCAAGGCGGACCGTTCACTTGCGGCGGGCGAGATTCTCGCCGCCTTCGTCGCACAGTTTTACGACGACAAGCCGTGCCCGCGGCTGATCCTGATTTCCCACGACATCGAGGATCGCGAATTGTTGGCGGAAGCGCTCGGCACCAAGAGCGGCCACAAGATTGAGGTTTCGGTGCCGCGCCGCGGCGAGAAAAAAGATTTGGTCGAACATGCGCTCGCCAACGCACGCGAGGCATTGGGCCGCAAGCTCGCCGAAACATCCTCGCAGGAACGGCTTTTGCGCCAGCTTGCCGAGACCTTCGGTCTCCCCAACGCGCCGCGCCGCATCGAAGTGTACGACAACAGTCACATTCAAGGTTCGAACGCCGTCGGCGCGATGATCGTCGCCGGATCGGAAGGTTTCCGCAAAAGAGACTATCGCAAGTTCAACATTCGCTCTGCCGAGCTTAGCCCCGGCGACGATTTCGCCATGATGCGCGAGGTGCTAACGCGGCGCTTCAAGCGGCTCCTGGCCGAGGCGCCGTCGCGGGCGGCGGAGCCGTCATGCGCACCGCCCGAAACCGACGAAGACGAGTCTCCCTGGCCAGATCTTGTCCTGCTCGACGGCGGGCAGGGGCAACTTAGCGCGGCACGGCAGGTGCTTGCCGAACTCGGTGTCGAAATCCCGCTTGTTGCCATCGCCAAGGGTCCGGATCGCGATGCCGGCCGTGAAACCTTCTTTATTCCCGGCCGCGACTCGTTCAAGCTGCCGCCGCGAGACCCGGTGCTTTATTTTGTCGAGCGGCTGCGCGATGAGGCGCATCGCTTCGCTGTCGGTTCGCACCGGGCGCGCCGTACTCGCGACCTGCGCGAAGCCGGCTTGCAGGAGATCGAGGGCATCGGCCCGACGCGAAAGCGCGCACTCCTGCATCACTTCGGCACGCTCAAAGCCATCGAGCGCGCCTCGGTGACGGACCTGATGCAGGTTGATGGTATCAGCGCCGAAACCGCGCGGCGGGTCTACGAATTCTTCCACGAAGGTGCAGCGTGAACGAATATCGAAGCGACTGGGCGGGGATCTCGGTGCACATGCTGCGACGCAGGCATGCGCGGCAAGGCCCTGTCGGCCCCGGCGCGAGGGCGTTATGGTGATGTTATGAATTCCACGACCACGACGAATGGCCGGCTGCGCATGCATCCGCTCGCGCTTCCCAACATTCTGACCTACGGGCGGATCGTCGCCATACCGATCGTGGTCGGCTGTATGTTCTGGCAGAACATCCTGCATGGCGGTCTCTGGCTCCGCTGGTTCGCGCTGGCCATCTTTATTGCCGCGGGCGTATCCGACTTTCTCGACGGGTATTTTGCCCGCATGTGGAGCCAGCAATCGTCGCTCGGCCGCATGTTGGACCCGATCGCCGACAAGCTGCTCGTTTCCTCCTGTTTGCTGATGCTTGCGGCGGAGGAAACGATCCACGGCTGGGCGCTGTTCGCGGCGGTCGTCATCCTTTGCCGCGAGATCTTGGTTTCGGGCTTGCGCGAGTACCTTGCCGAGTTGCGCGTGAGCGTGCCGGTGACCCGGCTTGCGAAATGGAAAACGACGCTTCAGCTCGTCGCCGTGGGCTTCCTCATTGCCGGCAAGGCCGGAGATGCCGTCGTGCCCGTGGTCACCAATACGGGCATCATACTGCTATGGCTGTCCGCCCTCCTGACGATCTATACCGGATGGGATTATCTCCAGGCGAGCCTGCATCACCTGACCCGGGAGGACACGTGAAGCTTCTTTACTTTGCCTGGGTGCGCGAGCGCGTCGGCAAGGCGGAGGAACAAGTCGATCCGCCGCCCGGTGTCGCGACGGTCGGCGAGTTGGTGGCGTGGCTCGCCCAGCGTGGCGAGCAGTATGCTTATGCGTTCGAGAATGCGAAGGTCATCCGCGCGGCGGTCGATCACCGTCATGTGCGCGCCGACGCCGCGATTGCTGGCGCCAGCGAGATTGCATTTTTTCCGCCGATGACCGGCGGTTGAAAGTTCGGGCCCGATGATCTCAACGATCCGCTTGCAACGCGAAGCCTTTGACGCCGCCGCCGAGACGGCAAGCCTGTCGCGCGGACGATCCGACATCGGCGCTGTCGTGACTTTTACCGGTCTGTGTCGCGCCGACGAAAAAGGCCAAGCGATCGCATCGCTGACGCTGGAACATTATCCAGGCATGGCGGAGGCGGAAATCGCCCGGCACGTTGAGGAGGCCAGCGCGCGCTGGCCGCTGCTCGGCGTGACGGTGATCCATCGCTATGGGCGGATCGTGCCCGGCGAAGGCATTGTTCTCGTCGCCACCGCGTCGAGCCATCGTGAGGCGGCATTCGCGGCGGCTTCTTTTCTCATGGATTACCTGAAAACGCGCGCGCCATTCTGGAAACAAGTGCAGACCGTCGCAGGGACAACGTGGGTCGACGCCAAGGCGGCGGATGACAAGGCGGCCGAGCGGTGGTCCGCACCGCCGCCGCTCCGGCGCGCGAAATGAGCGGCAAGCGATCGTTCATGATGCAGCAGTAACAGTCAGGTTCGCGAGACGCAGGATATCGTTTGGTGACGCAAACAATGCAAAGCTCCTTATCAGCCGCCGCAGAAATCAAATCGCCGTCGGTTCGTCAGAAAGGCCCACGCGTCTTTCTCGACATGGATCAGGAGGAACTGGACGACGCCTATACCCAGATCAAATATGCGCCCAACCAGCCGCAGATCGTCGCACGTTACACCTCGAACAGCGCCGTGACCCTCGCCCGCCTGGGCGAGCCGCGGCGTCTTGCGTATGGCAGCGCGCCGATCGAACAGCTTGACCTCCACGTCACGACCGCGCCGAACGCACCGATTTGCGTATTCATTCATGGCGGCGCCTGGCGCTTCGGCGAGGCGAAGAGCTATGCCTTTCCGGCGGAGGCGATTGTAGGAGCCGGCGCGCACTTTGCCGCGCTCGATTTTGCCAGCGTTGACACAACCGGCGGCGACCTCGTCCCGATCGCCAATCAGGTCCGTCGCGCGGTCGCGTGGGTCCACGCCAACGCGCCGAGCTTCGGCGCCGATCCGCAGCGGCTTTACGTTTTCGGCCATTCCTCCGGCGCTCATCTTGCAGGCGTGGTGCTGACGACCGATTGGGCCGGCGATTTCGGCCTGCCGGCCGATGCGGTCCGCGGCGGCCTTTTGATTTCGGGGATGTACGACCTTGAGCCGGTACGGCTTTCCGCGCGATCTGAATATGTCCGCTTCACCGATGCGACCGTCGATGCCCTCAGTCCGCAGCGCCACGTGGACCGTTTGACCTGTCCTGTCATGATTGCGCACGGCACCCTGGAGACGCCTGAATTTCAACGCCAGGCCCGCGACTTCGCTGCCGCCGCGAGAAAGAACGGCAAATCCGTCGAACTGCTCGTCGCCGAGGGCTACAACCATTTCGAAATTCTGGAGACGCTTGCCAATCCTCACGGCTTCATCGGGCGAGCCGCCCTTAAGATCATGAAACTCATTCAATAACGCCAAAGCGACTTCTGCCGTGGGCGAAGCTACGTTGATGCAGGTCAATGCGTCCGTTGGCGGCGCATTGATTTGTTTTATTTTAGCTTACGCGTGAACGAAGGGTGCCGATGTGGGATCGCGCCACGGAAAGTCAAATCTGGTTCAAGTGCCCGCTTCATGAAGGGCCAGAGAGAAGGCCACAGTAAAGCCGCAGCCGTCGCGCCTTCGCGGCACGTCGAGCATGTCTCCCACGCGCCACGCGGAAGTTTCGCGGGATTGAGCATAGGAGCGCTCGGCATCGTCTATGGCGATATCGGTACATCGCCGCTCTACGCCATGGACCAGTTGTTCCTGGGCCGCGGCGGTACGGCGCTGACGCCCGCCGACGTGCTCGGCGGCGTGTCGCTCGTGATCTGGACGATCACCATCATCGTCGCCATCAAATACGCGCTGTTGGTGTTGCGCGCGCAGAACGACGGCGAGGGCGGTCTCTTTGCGCTCTACGGCCTGCTGCATGAACATAACAAGCGCGGCATGACGTTCCTGTTGTGGGCGCTCATGCTCGGTGCGGGGCTATTGTTCGGCGACGGAATGATCACGCCGGCGATCAGCGTGGTCTCCGCCGTGGAAGGGCTCGAAGTGGCAACGCCGGCCCTGAGCCACCTCGTCATACCGATCACGATCGGGCTGCTTACGGGGCTGTTTGCGATCCAGTTCAAGGGCACGTCCGGAATAGGCATTGTATTTGGTCCCATTCTGCTTGTCTGGTTTGTCGTCATCGCCGTGCTCGGCGCCATTCAAATCAGCGATCATCCGGAAATTTTTGCAGCATTTAATCCCGTTTACGGCATGCAGTTTCTCCTCCACGCGAATTGGTTCGAGGCGCTGCTGATTTTGAGTGCGCTCATGCTGGTCGTCACCGGCGGTGAGGCGATGTACGCCGACGTCGGACATTTCGGCACGCGACCGATACAGGCGAGCTGGTTCGCTGTCGTCTTTCCCGCGTTGCTGCTGAACTATCTGGGGCAGGGCGCCTATCTGCTGACCGGCGAGCCGATAACCGGCGGCAAGCTGTTTTACAATCTCGTGCCGCCGCCGATGCTGTTTCCGATGGTTCTGCTCGCTACCGTCGCCACGGTGATCGCTTCGCAGGCGCTGATTTCCGGCGCCTATTCGCTGGTATCGCAAGCCATCCGGTTAGGTTTGTTTCCGCGACTCAATTTTCTGCATACCCACGAAAGACACGCCGGTCAGATCTACATTCCGATGGTCAACTGGTCGCTTTTTGTCGGATGCATCCTGCTCGTCGTGGCGTTTGGCTCTAGTGCGGCGCTGGCTGCGGCCTATGGGCTGGCCGTGTCCGGCGTCATGGTCATCACTTCAATCGCCATGTTCCCGATCGCCCGCGTCTACTGGAAATGGGGACCGGCAACAACGGGGGTGGTGTGGGGTTTGCTGCTGGCGGTCAACGTCGCTTTCCTGATTGCTTGCTCGCTCAAGTTTCTGGAAGGCGGTTACGTTCCGCTTTCGGTCGGCGCCGTTTTGTTCGTGGTAATGGCGACCTGGCGGTGGGGCCGCAAGGCGACCTTTGCCGCCTACACCGCCAAATCCACGATGACGATGGCCGAGGTCGTGGCTCTGCATCGGGCGTGTGACGTATTCATGGAGCGAAATGCGGTAGTGATGGCGGCAAGCTCGGTGCGGCTTCCGACCGATCATGCGCCGGCGATCGTCCAGATGCTGTGGGAGCGGCACGGTATCCTTCCGCGCAACCTGATCATCGTACAGGTGACCCATCGGAAGGTGCCTTACATCAGGGACGGCCGTTATCGGGTGACCGCTTTCGATCACGAGCCAAGACGGGGTGGCGTCATCGCGGTCGAAGTAAGTTTCGGGTTCATGGAGGAGCCGAATGTCGAACGGCTGCTGGAAGATCTGGCGGGCCACCACGAGATCGATTTGCCGACCGACCGGCATCAGTGGGTCGTGCACGCCTCGCAGGAGAACCTTCTGCCGTCGCGGCGCATGGGCATGCTCAGGCGCTTGCGCTTTCGGCTGTTCCTGATCCTTCGCATGGTTTCGCAGCCGGCATATTATTACTACGGGCTTGGCGACGAAGTGCAGCTATCGGTCGAGATCATCCCGGTGCGGGTGCGCTAGAACGCCGTTTTTTGAGTTGTTTGGGTCGCGCGCCGACGGTCGCACCGACCAGACCGGGCGGGCGACGACGCGGTTCGACGAACAGTAACGCCGACAGGGCCTTTTGCGGCTTGATCAAATCGGCAAGCGTATGGGCGTCCAAGACAGCAAGAAATGCGTCGGTCGCGTCGCGTAAAACCCCGCGCAGCACGCAGGCGCGTTCGATCCGGCAATAACCGGTTTGATCAAGGCATCCGATAACGTCAAGCCTATCCTCGGTGTCGCGCACCATTTGGCCGATATTGATGTCGCGCGGCTTGCGCATGAGACGGATGCCGCCGCCCCTCCCGCGTACCGTGTCGAGATAGCCCTTCTGGCTGAGATCGTTGACGACCTTCATGAGATGGTGCTTCGAAATCGCGAAGCTTTCGGCGATGGCTTTGATTGTTGTTAGTTCGCCTTCGTTGATTCCGACCTGGGTCAGGACGCGCAGGGCGAAATCGGTATGGAGCGTCAGGCGCATTCAGATCTCCGCGCGGCGGTAGCAAGCCGCATCCTCCGGCGATGATATCTCAGCCGGCCCGTCTGGCACGCAGCAGCATCGGTCCGTATACAACAGCGAAGCCGCCGAACGCGACGATCCAGCCGAGCGCGGAGGCTACCAATGCCTCATGGTAGATCGACGGCAGCAGCGGCGCCGCCATTCTCGTGACAGCGGCGGCAACGATGGCGCCGTAGATGATCATTGTTGGTGGTTTAGCGACGATTTCGCGCCCGGTATGCCCAAGAGTGGCCCGCGTCATCACCGCCAGCGTCATCGTTCCTATGGCTCCCGTCGTCCAGGCATGCAGGGCACCGTTCGGCGTGAGGATTTCGGGCCAAAGGATCGACAAACCGAGCGCCAGCGCGCCCACCGGCACGAACGCATAGCCGAGATGCAGAATGAGCACGATCGGTTCGCGCCAAACCCGTTCAGCGGCCCAGCGCGACAACCGGAGCGCTTGGCCGATTGCCGCGATGATGAGAAGTCCCGCCGTTCCAGCCCAATCTGGCGCTGCGATCCAGGACAGGAGCGCCCCGCCGGTGATGGCGATCGAAACCATGTCGAAACGACCGAGTGGGGCGGGTAGCTTGGCGCTTCCCTGTCGAGCCAGCCAATTGTGCGTAAAACTCGGCGTGACTCTTCCACCGACCAGCATGATGAGAAAGATCATCACGGCGATGCCAAGCCGTACGCCATAGTTGGGCGCCCCGTAGACGATCACCTCCGCCTGAAAAAGGATATTGGCGAGTACCATCGCCGCGACGAGTATCGTCACCTTCAGGTTTCGCCAGTTTTTGCCGGCCAGGATTTCCCGCAGAATGACAGCCGTCAGCACCAGCAGATAGGTACAGTCAATGACCGCCGCGGCGACGATGCCGATCCGATCGGTGGCGAGCATCGCAATCCGCCCGGCCAACCACAGCAAAAACAGCGCCAGCAATGGACGCCCCTGCAACGGAAGCCGGCCCGTCCAGTTCGGTATCGACGTCAGCAGGAACCCGGTGAGGACTGCCGACACATAACCGAACAAAAACTCATGGACATGCCACGCCAGCGCGCCATAGGCATGCGCAAACGTCCACCAATCGGAAACGACGCCGATCCAGAGCACCATTGCGGCAAGCGCCCATAGTGCGGCACCCAGGAAAAAGGGCCGAAAACCGTAGCTCAGAAATGGAACGGCTTCTGGCCGCAGACGCGGAATGCCGCCACGTCGGCGAAGCGCGCTGTTCGTGTCGCGGCTCGCAGAAGACATGTGACCTCGTACTCCCGTGCACTCTCCCCGCTCCAGGCCCGTCGAATTCCGGGCCTGGGGCGCATGGGTGTAACGTCAGTGTCCCATCCCGGGCATCACCTGACCGTTGTAGATTTCCGGATTCGGCGGACCCTCAACGGTCAGTACGCCGGCGAGCCCGCGCTCGAACTCTGGCAATCGCGTGATCGAGCAGGGTGTAGTTGCCGGGGACTTTTGTCTTGAACTCGGTAATGACCGCGCCTCCGGCCGGGACTGTCACCGTTTGAATGCCTTCGATCGGCGGCGTTTGCAGGCCGCCCAGCAAATAGACTTTGTCAAAGATCGCGCCGATGACATGGAACGACGACGTATAGTTTGGTCCGCCAACGCCGAAGAAGATACGGACCGTTTCCCCAACCTTGGCCCGGAGCGGATGCAATTTCGATAGCGCGCCGACCGAGCCGTTGAACACGAAATACTCGGGACGTTCGTTCAGCAATTTCTCAACGCTGAACTCTGCGCTGCCGCGCTGTCCGTACGCGGCATCGGTGTAGATTTCTCCCTGCATCACATAGAACTCGCGGTCGGCATGCGGCAATCCCGCCTCCGGCTCGACCAGAATGAGCCCATACATGCCGTTGGCGATGTGCTCGGCAACCATTGGCGTGGCGCAGTGATAGACATAAAGACCCGGCACCAGCGCTTTCCAGGTCATCGATTTCTCATGCCCTGGATCCACCTGCAGCGAGGCGGCGCCGCCGCCCGGCCCGGTCACGGCATGGAAATCGACCGAATGAATCATCGCGCTGTCGGCAGAGTTTTTCAGATGGATGTCGATGGTGTCGCCGACGCGAACGCGGACGAATGGCCCGGGGACCTTGCCGTTGAACGTCCAGTATCCAAACGTGGTGCCTTCGGCCAGCCGTCCTTCGACTTCGACGCTCAGGAGGTCGACGCGGACAGTCTGCGGCTCCCGCTTCGCAATGGGGGGCGGCAAGTCGGTCGGTTCGCGCGAGATATCGGCTTCGACGAGCGTTTGCGGTGCGGGCAAGGCCGTAACGATGAACTGACCCTGCATGCCGGCAAGCTGGTGCCCCGGGACGCTGCAAAAATAGGTGAAGTCGCCGGGCTTCGCCGCCCGGAAAGCGATCGTGGTGCTTGCTCCTTTCCCGGTTACACGCGGTGATCTGGCGTCCTGCTCGGGAAACACGATGTCGTGTTCCGCTCCTTCGCCGTTGATCAGGGTGAGTTGGACGACCTGTCCTGCTGCGGCTGTCAATACCGGGTTCACCTTGCCGTCGATTGTGCCGCCGACACCGATATAGACCATGCGTCCTTCGGCGATGCCCGATCGCAAGGTATATTGTGCATCCTGGAAGTAGCCGCCGCCGGTTGAGTTTTGCTGCGGCTGACTTGCTGGCCCCGATTTTTGTTCGGCTGCTGCCGGAGGAGCCGCCGGTGGTTTTTGCTGCTGCGTATTGGCTGCGGCGGCTTGAGAGCCGGCTGGAGACGCAAGGAACGCGATGACGTCGGTGCGGTCGTGGTCGGTCTTGAGACCAGGAAACGGCATCTTGTTTCCAGGGACGGCCTTCTGCGGATCGGCGAGATACGAATCCAGGGTCTTCACATCCCAAACGATGTTCGCTTGCTTCATCGCCGGGGAGTAGCTGTAGCTCGGGTCAGCCCCTGATTTCCGGCCGACGATGCTTGCCAGCGAAGGACCCAGGATATTCTTGCCGGGCTCGAGCGAGTGGCATGCCTGGCATTTTCTGAAAACCTGCCGCCCCGCGGCGGCATCACCATTTGCGATCGGCATCGCTTGCGCCGCCGCTCCCCCGCTGGCCGGCGATTCACCGGCTGCGGCGACACGATTGCCGCCTGGCGACGCGGTCATCGTGTCCTTTGCCTGACTAGTGTCGGCAATTGCGGGCGCGATATGTGCGCTCGTTGAAATCGGCTGGGTCGTTGGACGTGGAAGGGCGGCCGCAGCAGGTGGCGCGGCACTAACTGCGGCGGACGGGGAAGTTGGCAGCGAGGCGAGGAACAGGCCGCCGGCTAATAAGCACAGGCCGATGCCAACGATGTACCATTCGCTGATTTTTTTCCGCATTGCCGGCCACATTTATCGCTCCCTATATCATGCATAATAAATACATGTTTTTCGATAAACGATTCCGGGCGACGGTTATTGACGTAAATCAAACGCCCAGGCAGATCGCAGCTTCTCGGCTCCGCTGGTCGTCCGTCTGCTTTGAAGATCGGGTTCGGTCGGAGGCCGAAAGATCAACTCCGAGACCGGGTCACTTAATGGTCAGCGTCATGCTGAATTTGCCGAACGGCCCGTCCGACATCGTGTTGGCATGCATCAAAATCCGGTACGTGCCAGTGGCCGGCAGGGTGTACGGCGTGTTCTCGTCGACCGCATCTGTTTTGCCATTTGGCAAAGTGATCGGGATGCCGGGCCCGGTCTTGATATTTCCACCGACGACCGTGACCGTCATTTTTTGACCGCCGCGGGCATCGAACTCGTAATAATAATTCGGCCGCTCGCCGGAAACGAAACCCTCCGCGGTGATCGACACCTCGCCGCGCGCCATACGCAGGATGGCCGGACAGGCTTCGTCCCCCATTGTGCAAGCTCCCGCCTCGGTCCCGACGAGCATAGTCGCTAAAGCCCCTGCGGCCGCCACCGCCATGCGGATCAGGCCGCCGTTCGTTGCCTCCGTCATATCTGGCCTCTTGTGTTCGAGGTGAATGCCAACTTCAAACCGCTCGCACTGGTTATTTAGCCGCGATCTGCGTCGCCCTTATTGCAGAACCGCAGATGCGATGAGCCAGCGGGTAGGTGAGGGGTTTTTGTTCTCTGCGAGGTAACGCAGTCTGCGCATTTTGTGTTCCCTCGCTTAAATCGGACCGCGAAAGATCAGTTCGCCAGCTTCCTCAGCCATACTTTATTGTCATGGAAGGCGGCGCCGCCAAATGGGGCGACCGGATCGGCGCCGGTCAGGGTGTTGATGCCGCGGCCGTCGGGATAGGCGGAGTTTGGCCAAAGCGATTCCGCGATCAACACGCCGCGGCGCACACCGTCGAAAAGCTTGGCATGCAGCCGCACCGCGCCACGGCGGTTACCCAGCCTGACTTCTTCACCATCCGCGACATTGAGTGCCGCGGCGTCGTCGGGATGGATCATGACTTCGGGGCGCCGCTCCCGGGCCAGCGAGGTTGGCGTTTCGGTGAAGCTGGAATTGAGAAAGCCGCGCGCCGGTGAAGTCGCCAAACGGAACGGATGTTCGGTGTCGGCTTCCTCGATCACCTCCCAGTGGTCGGGCAGCTTGGGAATTGCCGGCGGTGCGTGGGTCCGATGCCAGCGCCTGAATGGCACGTTCGGCCAATCCGGTTTGAACCGGAACTTGCCGTCCGGGTAGGCGAAACCGCCGATAAAATGCGCCGTGGCGAAATCCGGCTGGCAGTCGATCCAGCGAGCGGCTTCGAACGCGGCGAGCGTGCCCCATCCGGATTTTTGCAACGACTGGTCGATCAGTTCGCGCGGCGTCATGGCGAAGCCCGGGTGCTCGGCGCCAAGTCGCTCGGCCAGCCTGCAGATCACTTCGTGGTTCGTTCGGCATTCGCCGGGCGGATCGATCAGCTTCGGCCCGAACAGAAGATATTGGCTTCCTCCGGCCGTGTAGAAATCGTCATGCTCGACAAACATCGTGGCCGGCAGGATCACATCCGCCATCCTGGCCGTGTCGGTCATGAATTGCTCGTGCACGCACACGAACAGATCGTCGCGGGCAAAGCCGCGCTTCACGGTCTCCTGGTCGGGTGCGACCGAAACCGGATTGGTGTTCTGGATCAGCATCGCGGTGACGGGCGGGCCGCCGCGTAGCGCATCCTCGTCGCCGGTCAGGATCGCGCCGATGCGCGACTGATCGAGCATGCGGATTGCGGGATCGCGAAGGTCGCTGCCCTCGATCACACTGGTGTCGAGGTGAAAGATGGCGCCGTTATTGTGAAAGGCGCCGCCGCCTTCGAGGCGCCACGCGCCGGTCACCGCGGCGATGCAGCTTGCCGCATGCATGTTGAGCGCGCCGTTGCGCGAACGTGAAAACCCATAACCGAGACGGAAGTAGGTGCGCTTATTCTCGCCGACGAGGCGGGCGAAAGCCTCGATCGTTTCCACCGGCGCCCCGGTGATCCGCGACGCCCAGTTTGGATCGCGTGTGCGCAAATGCTCGGCAAGCTCGCGCGGCGCATCGGTGTAACGATCGAGGTAATCCCAGTCGGCCTTGTCGTCGCGGAACAAACAATGCATCACCGCGCAGGCGAGTGCGCCGTCGGTGCCGGGCCGGATCAGCACCGGCAAATCGGCCTGGCGCATCGTGCCGTTCATATAGACATCGATCGCGGCGATCTTGGCGCGGCGCTCCTTGCGGGCGCGGGTCGCGTGCGTCATCACGTTGACCTGGGTGTTCACCGCATTGGTGCCCCAGATCACCACCAGGTCGGACTTCGCCATTTCGCGCGGATCGGCGCCGGCGAGTTTGCCGGTGCCGGCAATAAAGCCGGTCCAGGCCGGATTGACGCAGATGGTGGAGAAAAAGCCGGAATATTTCTTGGCGTGCCGCAGGCGATGGATGCCGTCGCGCATGACGTAGCCCATCGTGCCGGCATAAAGGTACGGCCAAACCGCTTCGGAGCCGTTCGCCTGTTCGGCGCGGGCGAATTGTTCGGCGACAAGATCGAGCGCCTCGTCCCAGGAGATCGGGGCGAATTGGCCGCTGCCCTTGGGGCCGGTCCGGCGCAGCGGATGCTTGAGACGGTCGGGGTGATGAACCCGCTCGGCGTAGCGCGCGACTTTGGCGCAGATGACGCCGGCCGTGTAATCGTTATCTTCCGCGCCGCGGACGCGCCCGATCGTTTGGTTGCCGTAAACCTCGATTTCGAGCGCGCAGGTCGACGGACAATCGTGCGGACAGGCCGAAGCGGCGATACGGGGGCGGACGGTCTGGTTCATTGCGCCCGCACCTTAACGCGTTTTTTCGGACGCGGCGAACGGCGTATCCACACCGTCCGGAAAAATAACTCTCGGTGTCGAGGCGCTTCCTCCACCCGGCAGCAGGCCGCAATCCGCTATGCCGCCGCGGCCTTGCCTTTCGGCTGCACCTCGGCGGTGTAGTCGCCCATCAATTGGTGGGTGATGCGGCTTGGTGTGAACTTCCAGTCGGCGATCTGCGACACCGCGGTGATTTCGGCGGCGGTGCCGGTGATGAAGCACTCGGAGAAGCCGCTCAGCTCATCCGGCATGATGCGGCGCTCGATCACTTCGATATTGTGCCGCCGCGCCAGCGCAATGGCGGTTGCCCGCGTGATGCCGGAAAGGAAGCAGTCGGCGATCGGGGTGTGGATCTTGCCGTCCTTGATGAAAAGAATGTTGGCGCCGGTGCATTCGGCCACCCGGCCCTCCCAGTCGAGCATCATGGCGTCGGCGAATCCGCGCCGTTCGGCACGATGTTTGGAAATGGTGCAGATGGCGTAGAGCCCCGCCGCCTTGGCGAGCACGGGGGCCGTTTTCGGATCGGGACGGCGATATTCCGCGAGATCGAGGCGGATGCCCTTCAGTCGCTGCGCGGGATCGAAATAGCTCGGCCATTCCCACGTCGCGACGGCGAGATGGATCGTGTTGTTCTGCGCCGAAACGCCGAGTTGCTCCGAGCCGCGCCATGCGATCGCCCGCACATAGGCGTTCTTTTGATTGTTCTTCTCGATCACGGTGCGCTTGGCGCCATCGATCTCCGCCACGCTGTAGGGGATTTCGAAATCCATGATCTGCGCCGAGCGCTTGAGGCGCTCGGAGTGTTCGAGGCTTTTGAAAATCTCGCCACCATAGGCGCGTTCGCCCTCGAACACGGCGCTCGCATAGTGCAGGCCGTGCGTCAGTACGCTGATCTTGCAATCGGCGGTCGGAATGAGCTTGCCGTCTAGCCAGATCAGGTCCGGACGTTGATCGAAGGACGCTGCCATTGCGCTGCCTCCCTTGGCGTGGGTGGCCCGTTCGTTGCCGAAAGTCTGGCCGCGCTTTTGTGGGCCTTTTGCGCTCGGCCGTTGGGCTTTTGCGTTGGGAGAGAACTCCCGGTAAGGTCGCATGTGCCCCATGAGAGCGCCTTTCGGCGCCCGGGTAACTCGCGCCGGGGATGAGCCAGGCGCGTCGTTACCGTGACATTGCGCTTTTGGGGGTAACAATCAAACGGAAATATGTCAATATAGCTGACATAATGGCTGACATCAGTCTGACAACGCCGAGCAAGAGCCGCTCCAATGCCGCGACGGCCGGGGCAGCCGCACCCGCGCGGGAGCCGTGCTGGGATCTCATCGAGCTGTTGTTCTTTGCCTACCGCGACTTCGTCAGCGATCCCGATCAGCTCCTGGAAAAACTCGGCTTCGGGCGCGCCCATCACCGCGTTCTGCATTTCGTCAATCGCAATCCCGGCATGAAGGTCGCTGAACTGCTCGACGTACTGAAGATCACCAAGCAGTCGCTCGGCCGTGTGCTCAAGCAGCTCATCGACGAAGGTTATGTCGTGCAGAAGGAAGGCTCCGATCGCCGTCAGCGGCTTCTTTACGTGAGTCCGGCCGGCGAAGCGCTGGCGATGCGGCTCGCCGGGCTGCAAACGGCGCGCATCGGGCGGGTGCTGGACGAAATGGGTCCTGCCGGCGGCGAGACGGCGCGGCGGTTTCTCGCCGGCATGATAGGCGCCGAAGACCGCGAGCGCGTCCTTCGTCTCATCGCGCGCGCGGATCGCGTGCGCGTCAATGGCCGAGATTAAGTCGCATGGCGACGCACGCCGCGAACCCGGCCGACGATGCGCCTCATCTGCTCGTCGTTGACGACGATCGCCGCATCCGCGCGCTTCTGTTGCGCTTTCTTCTCAGCGAGGGTTACCGCGTGACAACCGCCGAGTCATCGCGGGAGGCGAGAGCCAAGCTCGAAAGCCTCAATTTCGATCTCCTCATCCTCGACGTGATGATGCCGGGCGAAAACGGGTTCGATTTTGCCCGCGCCATCCGCGCCGGATCGGCGGTGCCTATCCTCATGCTCACCGCGCGCGACGAGAAGGAGAACCGTATCAAGGGCCTCGAAATCGGCGCCGACGACTATCTGGCGAAACCGTTCGAGCCGCGTGAGTTGTCGCTGCGGATTGCCAGTATCCTGCGCCGCGCGCGGCCGCCGAGCGCTCCGCCGGCTGAATTGGTGCGGTTTGGCCCATTCGTGTTCCACCTGACGCGCGGAGAGCTCCGCCGCGGCGAGGAGACGATCCGCCTGACCGACCGCGAACGCGAGACGCTGCGCGTTCTTGCCGCAAGCGTCGGCGAGACGGTTCCACGGCAGGAACTGGCCGGCAACGGCGAGAGCGTCAGCGAGCGGACGGTGGATGTGCAGGTCAACCGCCTGCGCCGCAAGATCGAGCTCGATCCGGCCAACCCGCTTGTCGTGCAAACCGTGCGCGGCGTGGGCTATCGGCTGGTGGCGTCGCCGTGAGCGGCGCGATGACCAGCTTCGACGACGGCGTTGGACGCCTGCGCAGTGCGGCGAGCCACCTGTTGGCAGCGGCCAATACGGCGGCGGCCGCCGCCGGCTCAATCGCCGCTCCTATCACCGGACCGTGGGGCCGCTTCACCCTCTGGCTGAAGGCGGTCCTGCCGAAGGGCCTCTATGCCCGGGCTCTCCTCATCATCATCGTGCCCATGGTCGTCCTGCAATCGGTCGTCGCGTTCATGTTCGTCGAGCGGCAATGGAGCGTGGTCAACTACTACCTGTCCTCCGCGGTGACCCGTGAAATCGCGACGCTGATCGACGTCTACAAGACATATCCGCAAGGCGCCGATCGCGCGCAATTCCGCCGCATCGCGCAAGAGCGGCTCGGCCTCGCGGTCGACTTCCTGCCCGAGACGCAATTGCCGCCGCCAGGCCCAAAACCATTCTTTTCGCAGCTCGACGCGACGTTGTCCGACGAGATCCGCAAACAGATCAGGCTGCCGTTTTGGATCGACACGGTCGGACGCTCTTCGATCGTTGAAATCCGCATCAAGCTCGATGACACGATCATGCGCGTGTTTGCGCGGCGCGCCGACGCCTACGGGTTCAATTCCAGGATCTTCTTGCTGTGGATGCTCGCTACCTCGCTGGTTGTGCTCAGCATCGCCATTCTGTTCCTACGCAATCAGATCCGCCCCATCGTCAAGCTTGCCGACGCCGCGGAAGCCTTCGGCAAGGGCCGCGAGGTTTCGAATTTCCGTCCGCGCGGCGCGCGGGAGGTGCGGCGTGCGGCGGCGGCGTTCCTTGAAATGAAGACCCGCATCGAGCGCGCGATCGAGCAGCGCACCACCATGCTGGCGGGCGTGTCCCATGACCTGCGGACCATCCTGACGCGTTTCAAGCTCGAACTCGCGCTGCTCGGCGATAGCCCCGAAGTGGAAGCGATCAAGAAAGACGTCGACGAGATGGCGGGGATGCTCGAAGCCTACCTCGCCTTCGCGCGCGGCGACATGGGCGAGCAACCGGCTCCGACCGACATGGCCGCCATGGTCGACGAGCTGAAAATCGACACCGAGCGCCACGGACGCCGCGCCACCGCCGCCTTCCACGGCCAGCCCGAGGTCACCGTGCGGCCGGCAGCGTTCAAGCGCTGCCTCGCCAATCTCGTTTCCAACGCCGCGCGGTTTGCATCGAACGTCGCCATCACCGGCCATCGCGATCATCGCTGGCTCACGGTGACGGTGGACGATGACGGGCCGGGCATCCCGTCGGCGCTGCGCGACGACGTTTTCAAGCCGTTCCTGCGGCTCGACGACGCACGCAATCAGGACGAAGGCGGCACCGGCCTCGGTCTCGCCATCGCCCGCGATATTGCGCGCTCCCATGGCGGCGACATCACGCTCAGCGACTCGCCGCTCGGCGGATTGCGGGCGAGCGTGCGTGTGCCAGTCTAGCCGGCACGACGCTGGGTTCGCCGCAACACTACTTTCGCTGCAAGTCCGCGGCGGCGCGAGCAAGGATCTCGACGAGATGCGCCTCGGCTTCAGCGTCGCCTTCGAGCCTCTTGCCGACGGTTTCGCGCAAGTGATCGAGCGCGGCCTCGGTAAGCGGTGGCAGCTGCCGGCGATTGTCTCGGCCGCCTCGTGCGGAACGGCGCCAGCGGTTCACGCGCTCGCCGAGCGCGGTCAGCCTATCGAGTACCGCGTCGACGATCTCGCGGTTGGACTTGAGGTAAGCGCTGCCTTCCTCGGTGATGGTGTAGAGTTTCTTTGAGCCTTCGGTCGAGGCGGTGACGTAGCCCGCTTCCTCCAGATAGGTCAGCGTCGGATAGACGATGCCGGGGCTTGGGCTGTACCAGTCCGCCGTTTTCTCTTCGAGCAGCTTGATGATTTCATAGCCGTGACGCGGCGCTTCGGCGATCAGCGCCAGCGCGATCAGACGCAGGTCGCCCTGCGCGAGCATGCGCCGGGCGCGCATCAAATCGTCGGCGTCCCGGCCGTCAAAGCCGCCCATGCCGTGCCGTCCGCCGAAACCAGCAAACCCGCCGAAGCGGCCGCGGTGATGCCGGCCGGCGCCCCATTTTTCGTGGCGGGACTCGCAATGTCCGTGTCCGTGATGTCCGCGCATTTCATTCTCCTGTTGCACTAAGATATATCTTTAGATAGCTCTCTCGGCGATGTAACGCAAGATATATCTTTAGAATTTACTACATCAATGATTTCAATGGATTGCAGTATTCCGTAATAGGCCAATGGCAGAGACGGTCGACCGTTAAGTGGGTCGTCTGGCCATCGCCCGGCGTACTCGCGGCGCCACTTCGGCCCGCATGAACGCCCCACGCTTTTCGAATTCGGCGAAGCGGGTGCTGCGCAGGTTCGGCGGCGTTTTGCGCAGGATTTTCTCCACGCGCTGCCACAGGATCATGGCGTGCACCGGGTACGTCAGCGCCGCATCGCGGGCGGTCGTCTCGTCGTAGCCGAAAAGCTTTTCGCCGAGGTCGCACCATGCTTCGTAGACCGGCGTTTTGCGGTCGCCGAAGGAGATCGGCTCGACCGCGGGTGGCAGGAGCAGCTCGATCTCACTGGCGTGCTTGAATCGGTGGACGTCTCTGGTCGACCGAAAGGCGACGAGATGCAGCCATTCGTGCAGCAGCGTGAGGCCGACAAGCCGGCCGAGGCGGCGATCGGGCTTATAGAGCACGACCAAACTGAGGTTCGTCGCATTGCCGAGAAGGAAAAAATCTTGGCCGGCGATTTTACGCACCCAGGGATCGAGGAACGAACGCTCATCGCTGAGGTGCAGACGCCGGATGAGACGAAGGTCGGGAAGCTCACGCAGCATCGCAAGCGCTTCCGTAGCGTCGATGCGTTCGTAGTCGGCAGCGCCGGCCGGTATCTCGATCTCAGTTTTGCATCCGGCGACGCGATAGATGCGCATCAGCGTCGGTTGCTGCCCGGTGCCGTGGCGCAGGAATTCCTTCAAATCCCGGAAGTTTGCCGCATCGGACGATGCCGTGAATATCGTCATGGCGCGCGCGTAGACGCCGGAAAATCCGTCGGGGAGGGGCGGGACCGGCTCGATCGCCTGGAGCGGACCGATCTTGCCGCCAACGCGCGGCCTGTTGCGGACGATGAAGCCGCGAACCAGGAGGACCGCGAAAAGAACGATGATGACGATCTGGCTCGCCGCCGAAATCATCCCGCTCCAGTCGTATTGGCCAAGCGTCATGGTCATTGTACCGGAGAACTTGCGCGCTTGACGGGCCGCGCGCGCAGCGCCAATGCTAATATATGTTTGCGACTTTCTTTCATGAGCTGAAGCAGGCGGGCGTCCCGGTGACGCTGCGCGAATATCTCACGCTGATGGAGGCGATGGACAAGGACCTCGCCGGCCGTCGCATCGAGGATTTCTACTATCTCTCCCGCACGACGCTGGTGAAGGACGAACGCAATCTCGACCGCTTCGACCGGGTTTTCAGCCACGTGTTCAAGGGCCTCGATTCCCTCGAGCAGGCACTGAGCGCGGAAATCCCGCTCGAATGGCTGAAGAAGCTCACGGAGAAGCACCTCACCGAGGAGGAGAAGAAACAGATCGAGGCGTTAGGCGGCCTCGACAAGCTTCTCGAAACGCTGCGCCAGCGCCTGGCCGAACAGAAAGGCCGTCACCAAGGCGGCAAGAAGTGGATCGGTACGGCGGGAACTTCGCCGTTCGGCGCCTACGGCTACAATCCCGAGGGCGTCCGTATCGGCCAGGACGGCAATCGCAGTTTCCGCGCGGTGAAGGTTTGGGACAAGCGCGAGTTCCAGGATCTCGCCGGCGACGTCGAACTCGGGACACGCAACATCAAGATCGCGTTGCGCCGCCTGCGCAAGTTCGCGCGCACCGGCGCGCCGGACGAGCTTGATCTGGACGGCACGATCAAGGGCACGGCGCACAAGGGTTACCTCGACATCCTGATGCGGCCGGAACGGCACAACACCATCAAGGTGCTTTTGTTCTTCGATATTGGCGGTTCGATGGACTGGCACGTCAAGGTGACGGAGGAATTGTTTTCCGCCGCCAAGACCGAATTCAAGCACATGGTGCATCTCTACTTCCACAACTGCCTGTACGAGAGCGTCTGGAAGGAGAACGCGCGGCGCTTTAGCCAGACGACGCCGACCTGGGACGTGCTTCATACCTATCCGCACGACTATAAGGTGATCTTTGTCGGCGACGCGTCGATGTCGCCTTACGAGATCGTCGCGCCCGGCGGCTCGGTCGAGCACTACAACGAGGAAGCCGGCACTGTCTGGATGCAGCGCGTCGCCTCGACCTATTCGTCATGCGTCTGGCTTAATCCGGTGCCCGAGCGCGAATGGGAGTTTACCGAGTCGATCCGCATGATGCGCCAGCTGCTCGGCGGGCGGATGTATCCGCTCACGCTCGAGGGTCTCGACGCCGCGATGCGGGAGCTGGGACGGTAGGGCAAATGCATCTTCCGAATCGTGGTGATGGCCCTGTATACTGGGGCCGTCGTTAACAACCGAAAGGAGGTGATCCAGTGTCTCATTGTCTATCGCCGCGGTCGCCGGCATTCATGAACTGGATCCTCGCCTCTGCCGAGGCTCCTGCCAGGTGACTTAAATCCGTCACCGGCTCATGCGCGCGCGGCAGGACATCGCTTCGCGCAACCGGGCCACGGCCTGACAATGGAAGGGCTGCCCGCAAGGGCGGCCCTTCTTCGTCTTTTGCGCTTATGGCCTTTTTGTCCTTGCGCGCTAATGACGCCACAGCGTAACCGGGAAACAGGGCTTATCTTGACGCGAACGCAGGAGGGGCTCATGCCGGCCGAACGGTTCGATTTCCGCAATGCCCAGGGCCTTGAACTTGCGGCTTTGCTCGACCGGCCGGACGGGCCGCACCGCGCGGTGGCGCTGTTCGCCCACTGCTTCACCTGCGGCAAAAATAACCGGGCGGCGCGGCGCATCGCCCAGGGCCTGACGCGGCAAGGCATTGCGGTGCTGCGCTTCGACTTCACCGGGCTTGGCGCCAGCGAAGGCGAGTTTGCCAATACGACATTCTCCTCCAACGTCGACGATCTGGTCGCCGCCGCCGATCACCTGCGGCAGACGCTGGCGGCGCCGGCGATCCTGATCGGCCACAGTCTCGGCGGTGCCGCGGTGCTCGCTGCGGCGCACCGCATACCGGAAGCGCGGGCGGTGGTGACGATCAATGCACCGAGCGATCCTGCTCACGTCGCAGGCCTGTTTCGCGAACATGTCGCCGACATCGAGGCGCGCGGCGAGGTTGAGGTAACGCTCGCCGGGCGGCCGTTCCGCGTTCGCCGCGCCTTCCTCGACGACGTCGCCGAACAGAGACTCACGGAACATATCGCCACCCTGCACAAGGCGCTCTTGGTGTTTCACGCGCCGACCGACGATACGGTCGGCATCGCCAGCGCCAGCCACATCTTTACGTCGGCAAAACATCCGAAAAGTTTCATCTCACTCGCCGACGCGGACCATCTCGTCAGCCGTCCGGGAGATGCCGCCTATGTGGCGAACGTCATGGCCGCGTGGGCGGAGCGCTATCTCGATGCAACAGCCGATGTTCTGCCCGACCTTGAGGGTGCGCCCGGCACTGTCGTCGTGCGCGAAACGGGGCAAGGCTTGTTCCAGCAGGAGATCGTTTCCGGCGTCCATCGCTTCATCGCCGATGAGCCGGTGAATGTGGGCGGCCTCGACAGCGGCCCCGGTCCTTACGATCTCCTACTGGCGGCGCTCGGCGCCTGCACGTCCATGACGCTGCGGCTTTACGCCGATCGCAAGAAGCTGCCGTTGCGGCGAACGCAGATCCGCCTGCACCACAGCAGAATTTACGCGACCGATTGCGCCGAGTGCGAGACCAAGGACGGAATGATCGACCGCATCGAGAGCGTCATTACGCTCGAAGGCGATCTCGATCCGGCGCAACGCGCCCGGCTCATCGAAATAGCCGACAAATGCCCGGTGCACCGCACCCTGAAATCGGAGGTGGATATCCGCACGGCGGAAGAGCCGGCCGGCTAGAACGCTAATCGGTGTCAAGAAATGCGGAGTTGATTTGGCCTGCAGTAATGCTCAATCTATGCCGCGTGTAATGGCTGTGCTACGGAAGCTCCCGTCAACAGACATCGCGATTTTTCGCCGGAGCGGGCCCACCCGATGTCGCGATCCGATTTGGAAAACAAATTTGCAGCGCTGATTGGCGAGATTGACAGTCTCGACGGTCAGCTCGCGAATTCGGACACGGCGCGCAGGCAGCTTGCGGACGTAAAGCTGGGTCTTGAAAGTTTGTACGGGCAAACCGTCGCGGAGCACGCTCGAATTGAGCAGGCCGAAAGCGCGCTGCAAGAAAGCGAGAATTACAACAAAACTTTGTTTGAGCAGTCGCATCGGCCGATCGTGGTGTTCGATCCGGAGGTGGGGCGGTTCATCCATGCCAATCAGGCGGCCGCCAAGATTTTCGGGTATGCGTCGCGCGAAGACGTGATCGGCAAAACGCCGTTGGATATGGCGGCGCCAACCCAATATGACGGGACGGATTCCGCTGTTGCTTCGCAGCGAAGGGATCAATCCGCCCTGACCCAGGGGATCGAGAGTTTCGAGTGGCGGCACCAGAGGCCCAATGGGGCGATTTGGGACGGCCTGGTGCACCTCATGGCTTTCAGTTATCGCGGCCGCCGTCTCCTGCAGGCGACGCTGGACGATATCACCGAGCGCAAGAAGACCGAGGAGGCGCTGCGGCAAAGCCGTCAGCTTCTTGAGAGCGTCCTGGAGAACAGCCCCGCCGTCATCTACGCCAAGCGCAAGGATGGCCGATATACGTACATCAACCGCGAGTGGGAAACGGTCTGCGACGTGGCGCGGGAAAAGGTTCTTGGCAGAACCGACCACGATGTGTTTCCCGCCGAAATTGCCGACCAGTTTCGCTCGAACGACCTCGCTGTTTTGTTATCAGGCAAGCAGGCGGAGTCCGAGGAGCGGGTTGGGACGCCGTGGGGAGAACAGCTCTTCTTGTCAAAGAAAGTACCGTTGACCTCGGCCAACGGCGAAGTCGACGGCCTTTGCGGCATTTCAACAAACATTACCGATCAACGGCAAAACGAACTGACCCTTCGCGAAGCGGTTATGACGCTGGAGCGCGAACGGGAAAATAAGCTGATGAGCGTGGATGCCATTACGGCTTCGATTGCCCACGAAGTAAGACAGCCATTGGCTGCGATCGCGTCAAACGCCAGCGCGGCTTTGCGTTTTTGCCGAAGGACGCCTCCCGATCACGACGAAGTGCAGGCGGCGCTCAACAGGATCATAGGCGACTGTCACCGCGCCAACGAGTTATTCGACAGCATTCGCGCTCTTTTCCGCAGGAACGACCAGGCGCAAGAGCCGCTCGACGTGAGCGAAATCGTTCGCGAGGCATTGCAGTCATTGCGTGCCGAACTGCACGAGCACGAAGTTACCGCGCACACCGAGTTCGAAACCGGACTGCCGCTGGTCGATGGCAACAGGAGTCAATTGCAGGAGGTGATCGTTAACCTGGTGCACAACGCCGTCGAAGCGATGGACACGAATACCGATCGAAGTCGGTTCATCCGGGTGAGCACCAAACTCCGCGGGAGCGACACAATCATTGTCGCAGTGGAGGATTCAGGGCCAGGCATCGATCCAAAACAGCTTGAAGGAATATTCGATGCGTTCGTCACGACAAAAGCCGATGGAATGGGCCTGGGGTTGGCGATTTGCCGCAGAATAGTCGAGAGCCACGGCGGTCATCTTTCCGCGATGTCGGATGGCAAAAACGGGGCGCAGTTTCAATGCACTCTGCCGATCGCGCCCGAAGAAATCGCGCCGCCGCGATGATCGATGCCCGGTTCTAAACGGCGGCCGTCTGCACGCGGCTTTTGGCCTCGGCGATGACTTCCGGAATGGCTGCGTCGTTGCCGGGCGCCATGATGTGAACTCCGGCGATGCCGGGAATGGTCGAAAGCTCCGCTATCAGGTCGACGCAGATCCGGATCCCCTCGCGTGCGGGGTCGGCGGCCTTCTCCATGCGGGCGATGAGCGCATCGGGAATGATGGTGCCGAACAGGTGGTTCTTCATCCATTGCGCCGACTTGGCCGAGCGCAGCGGATTGATGCCGATCAGGATGGCAAGCTTCTTGGTGAGGCCGGCCTGCGCCAGCGCGGCGACATAGCGGCGCAGCAGCGCGGTATCCATGCAGAATTGCGTCTGCACGAACTGTGCGCCGGCGGCGACCTTGGCGTCGAGACCCTTCGGCTGCCAGTCCGCCGGCGGGTCGATCGGCATGTCGGCGGCGCCGAGGAAGAATGCCGCCTTGCCCGCAACCTCGCGCCCGGTGGGCAGCTTGGCCTCGTCGCGCAGGCGCCGCGCAGTGTCGAGCAGCGTCCGCGAATCGACGTCGAACACCGGCTTGGTATCGGGCTGATCGCCGGCTTTGGGGTCGTCGCCGGTGAGCACCAGGACGTTTCGGATGCCGAGCGCGGCGGCGCCCATTAATTCGCTTTGCAGCGCGATGCGGTTCTTGTCGCGACAGGTGATTTGCAGAATCGGCTCGATGCCAGCCTCGAGAAGGATCGCTGAGGCCGCCAGCGCGGCCATGTGGGCGCGGGCACCGGCGCCATCGGTAACGTTGACCGCATCGGCGAGGCCGCGCAGCGGGGTCGCCTTGCGCAGCAGGTCATGGGCGTAGCAGGATACCGGCGGAGCCACTTCCGCGGTCATGACGAACCGGCCCGCCTGCAGCCGCTCGGCGAAGGTTCGGGGGAGGGGTGCGCTTCCATTGCTCATGGCAAAGCTCGCTTTAGCAGCGTCGCAGAGACGAGCGCTTATATGTTTTGCCGGTTTCCCGCAATCGGCCGTTTGGCCTTGCGTTTTGTGGACAGGAAACACCTGTACCGCTAGAGAGTTGCGGCCATGAGCGGTGTCAACGAGATCAGATCGAACTTCCTCGCCTTCTTCGCGCGCGAGGGTCACGAGGTCGTGCCGAGTTCCCCGCTGGTGCCGCGCAACGACCCGACGCTGATGTTCACCAATGCGGGCATGGTGCAGTTCAAGAACGTCTTCACGGGTCTGGAAAAGCGCCCTTACACGCGGGCGACGACGGCGCAGAAATGCGTGCGTGCCGGCGGCAAGCACAATGACCTCGACAATGTCGGCTACACTGCGCGCCATCACACCTTCTTCGAGATGCTGGGCAATTTCTCGTTCGGCGATTATTTCAAGGAACGCGCCATCGAGCTTGCCTGGAAGCTGGTGACCAAAGAATACGGCGTGCCGGCGGACCGGCTGACGGTTACGGTCTATATCGACGACGATGAGGCGTTCCGGCTTTGGAAGAAGATCGCCGGCCTTCCCGATAGAAAAATCCTGCGCATCGACGGTTCCGACAATTTCTGGGCCATGGGCGATACCGGGCCGTGCGGACCATGTTCGGAGATTTTCTACGACCACGGCGACCACATAGCGGGCGGGCCGCCGGGCAGTCCCGATGCCGACGGCGATCGCTTCGTCGAAATCTGGAACCTCGTATTCATGCAATACGAGCAGCTCGCCAAAGGCGGCGAGCGCATCGACTTGCCGCACCCGTCGATCGACACCGGCTTGGGCCTTGAGCGCATGGCCGCCGTGCTCCAGGGCACGCACGACAACTACAAGATCGACCTCTTCGGCGCGCTCATCGAGGCGATCGCCGATCTTACCGGCGTCGACCCTGAGGGGCAGGTGTCGCACCGGGTCATTGCCGACCATTTGCGCGCCAGTTCGTTCCTGATTGCCGATGGCGTGCTGCCATCGAACGAGGGACGGGGTTACGTCCTTCGCCGCATCATGCGTCGCGCCATGCGTCACGCCGAACTGCTCGGCGCGAAGGACCCGCTGATGTGGCGCCTTGTGCCGTCGCTCGTTCGCGAGATGGGCCAGGCTTATCCGGAATTGCACCGCGCCAACGGTCTGATCACCGAGACGCTCAAGCTTGAGGAAATTCGCTTCCGCAAGAACTCTTGAGCGGGGCCTCGCGATCCTCGATGCGGAGAGCAAGTCGCTCAGGAAGGGCGACATGTTCGACGGCGTCACCGCGTTTACGCTCTACGACACCTACGGTTTCCCGCTCGATCTCACTCAAGATGCGCTCAAGCCGCGCGGCATCGGCGTCGATATGGCCTCGTTCACCGATGCGATGGAGCGCCAGCGCGAGAAGGCGCGCGGCTCGTGGGCGGGCTCGGGCGAGGCGGCCGACGAGGCGGTATGGTTCGGGCTACGTGAAAGGCTCGGCGCAACCGACTTCCTCGGCTACGAGACCGAGACCGCAGCAGGTGTCGTTGTCGCGCTGCTTCGCGACGGCAAGGAAGTGAGCGCGCTCGCTAAGGGTGAGAGCGGCGCCGTCATCTTGAATCAAACTCCTTTCTACGCCGAATCCGGCGGCCAGATCGGCGACACGGGTGTGATGACCGGCGACGGCATTCGCTTTGCCGTCACCGACACGCAAAAGCGCGCCGGCGATCTCTTCGTGCATTTCGGCACGGTCGAGCAAGGCACACTCAAGGCCGGCGTTCCACTCGATCTGAAAGTCGATCAAGCGCGCCGTGGCGCGATCCGGCAAAATCATTCGGCGACGCATTTGCTTCATGAGGCGCTGCGGCAGGTCCTCGGCGATCACGTGGCGCAGAAGGGTTCGCTGGTCGCGCCCGATCGCTTGCGGTTCGATTTCTCGCATCCAAAGCCGATGAGCCCCGAGGAGATCGAGCGCGTCGAGGATATTGCCAACGATATCGTGCTCCAGAACGCGCCGGTGATTACCCGGCTGCTGAGCCGCGACGACGCGATTGCTTCGGGCGCGCGGGCGCTGTTCGGCGAGAAATACGGCGACGAGGTGCGCGTGGTGGCGATGGGTGAAGGCGGCGGCAACACCATGGGCTGGTCGGTCGAATTGTGCGGCGGCACCCACGTGAACCGCACCGGCGACATCGGCATGATTTCCGTGGTCGGCGAAGCCGCCGTCGGCTCGGGCGTGCGCCGCATCGAGGCCCTTACGGCGCAGGCGGCGCGGGCCAACGCAAACAATCTGGCACGGCTCGCCAAGGCCACGGCTTCGGAATTGCGGGTGCCGATCGAAGAAATGCCGGTCCGCGTCGCGGCGCTCCTTGACGAGCGCAAGCGCTTCGAACGCGAACTTTCCGAGGCGAAGAAGAAACTCGCCATGGGTGGCAATGGTCCGGCCGCCGGCGACGATGGTGTCGAGAGCGTCGGTGGCGTGAAGGTGATGGCGAAGGCTCTGACCGGAGTCGAGGCAAAGGACCTGCGGAGTCTGGCCGACGAAGGCAAAAAGAAGCTCGGCTCCGGCGTGGTCATTCTTGTTGCCAACGACCCTGAAGGCAAGGCGGCGCTCGTCGTCGGCGTCACCAGCGATCTGACCGGCACGAACAACGCCGTGCAAATGGTTCAGGCCGGGGTTGTTGAACTCGGCGGCAAGGGTGGCGGCGGACGGCCGGATATGGCGCAGGGCGGTGGCCCCAATGGCAACGCGGTGCCGGCGGCGCTTGCTGCAATCAAAAAGATGATCAAGCCTGCCGCATCGGCTTGAACTCACACCTCGACGATCATGCCGTCCTCGGCGGTCTCGAACGGAAGTTCAGCGCGGCGCGCCAGCATGTCGTTGCTCATGTGCGTGAGGATCAGCCGTTTTGGGCGAATTTGGCCGAGATGCTGCTCGAGCGACGATAGCGCCATGTGCGTGGCGATCGGCTTATCCCGGGTGTAGGCCTCGCAGATGAAAAGATCCGCCTCGTGGCCAATGTCGATGACCGTGTTGGTCCATTCAGTGTCGCCGGAAAAGCCGATCACCTTGCCTTCCGCTTCGAAGCGAAAACCGAGGCAGGGTCCGGCGCGGTCGTCGTGCACGACATGAAACGGGGTAACACGAAGCGCGCCAAAATCGGCGCGCTTTCCGATCTCCAACTCGCGCAGGTGCAAGGGAAACTGGAGATCGAGATCCTTGGTGCCGGGAAATGCAGCTTCCATGATCCCGGCGTAGCGCGATTTTAGACTGGGCGGTCCGACGATGGTAAGGGCGCGCTTGCGCTTGAGCACGTAGTTGGCCTCGAGCATGAAGAACGGCAGGCCGCCGATGTGATCTTCATGAAAGTGGGTGAGGAAGATGACATCGATCTCGTTGCGATCGATCGCGAGCTTGTTCATTGAAACGAGCGAGCTGGCGCCGCAATCAATCAACGCGTTGATATTTCGTCCGACGAGATGAAAGCAGGTATTAAAACGTCCGCCCGATCCGAATGCATCGCCGCAGCCGACGAATTGCAGTTGCATTGATGATCCCCGGTGAACTGACCTTGTGGACGGACGTTGGAGCCGACATCAGTTTCGTGCCGGCCTGAAGAAGTGTCTGTGATGGAGGTCACAAAAAGGCGGCTATGCGCCGCCGGTGGATATGCCCAAATGCCTGTGCCCTCATCGTTTTTTTACCTTTACCCGATTTATTCCATAGCTTGCAATGTGGCTGTAACATCAGGTTTTGGCCGTAACGGGCCAGATGGCGTCGGAAGGCCCCTCATGCGCCGGGGCAGGCGCCACAACCGCAACACAAACCAGCGCATCCTTTGCGGCTGGCCGAAATGACGACGGATGCCAGAGTGTTCGGTCGATCAAACAGCACCTTCGCCTTGGGCGCGGTGGCGATCGCACTTTCCCTTTGCGGCTGCGCCGACGATTCAGCCTCTTGGTTTTCGAAGCCGCTCAATGTGTTCAACAACAACCGCGGCTACAGCTATTCCAGCCTTGGCCAATCATGGCGGGACCAGGCCGTCGCAGCGAACGATCTGGTTGACGCGAATGGCGCCTGCCCTGGATACGCCGCTCAGGGCTCGCCGCCGCCGGTTCCGGGCAGTCCCAATGCCGGCGCCGCCCCGCCGGACCAGGGCTCCTCGCTTGGCGGCATCGCGCTTGGCATGAGCGAATGCGAGGTCGCCTCGCGGCTGGGTCAGCCGACCGCCGTCAACATTGGCCAGAATCCGAACGGGTCGCGCAGCTCGGCGTTGACTTTCAAAGGCGGACCGCGGCCGGGCCTCTATCGTTTCGAGGGCGGGCGGCTTTCGGAAATGGATCGCGTCGAGCAGCCGCAGTCGCCTGCGCAGGAGAGCAAGAAGCCTGCAAAGAAAAAACCGGCCGCGACTGGCGTGTCGCCCAAAACCGGCGACAAGTCGTAATCGGCGCTTGTTCCACGCGCCCGGCTTGGCTTCGCGAGCGATGGACCGGGGCCGCTTGCCGGAACGACGAGCGACCGCTATAAGCCGCGCACTTCCGGCCCACCTGGCGACTTCCCGAAGGACAATTTGATGGCGATCGAGCGTACATTTTCGATCCTTAAGCCCGATGCGGCGGCCCGCAACCTGACCGGCGCGATCAATGCGATGATCGAAAAATCCGGACTGCGCATCATCGCGCAGCGGCGGGTGATGATCAGTCGGCCGCAAGCCGAGACGTTCTACGCGGTCCACCGCCAGCGGCCCTTCTTCGGCGAACTCGTGGATTTTATGATTTCCGGGCCAGTCGTCGTTCAGGTTCTCGAGGGCGAGAATGCCATCGCCGCCTATCGCGATCTGATGGGCGCGACGGACCCCGCCAAGGCGGCCGACGGCACCATTCGCAAGGCCTTCGCCAAATCGATCAGCGAAAACTCCGTGCACGGCTCCGATTCCGGTGAAAACGCCCAGAAGGAAATAGCGCAGTTCTTCAGCGGCAAAGATATTGTCGGCTAGAGGATTTCGCTTTTCGCGCCCTGCCTGCCGGTCTCTGTGCGCTGTTCGATAAAACCGAGTGCGCTGCCCCAGATTTAGTTCAGCCGCCGCCGCCAGCCTGAAAACGGCGAGAATGGGAAGTCGGCTTTGGGTACGATCGCCCAATACTTAAATCCGGCGCATTGGGGCGACCTAGGCGCCGCTTTCTGGATCGGCGTTCTCCAGATCCTCTTGATCGACGTTTTGCTCTCTGGCGACAACGCCATGGTGATCGCGCTCGCTTGCCGCGGCTTGCCGCCGCGTCAAAGGAAGTGGGGCATCATTATCGGCGCCAGCCTCGCGGTGATGCTGCGGATCGTGCTGACCGGCGTGGTCAGCCAACTCATGCAGCTTCCCTACCTGAAGCTGATCGGCGGATTGGCGCTGCTTTACATCGCGGCGAAACTGCTGGTGCCGGAGAAAGCCGGCAAGAATGAAGTCGAGCCAGCCGCGCATTTGTGGGGCGCCATATCGATCATCGTCATTGCCGACGTCGTGATGAGCATCGACAATATTCTTCCGATCGCGGCGGCGTCGCGGGGAAATATTGCTCTGCTCGTCATCGGACTTGCTGGATCGATCCCGCTGCTCGTTATCGGTGCCGCAATCATCATCTCGCTCCTCAACCGTTTCCCGATCCTCCTCTGGGCAGGTTCGGCGCTGCTTGGTTGGATCGCCGGCGAGATGATTGCGACCGATCCTTTCATTTCAGGTTATCTGACGGCCGGGATCGGCGAACGCTTTGCCACTCAGGCGGTGCCGCTTGCGGCCGCCGCCGGAGTGTTGCTGACAATCGCAGCGGGCGGCGTCATGCGATGGCGCGAAAAAGCGCCGCACTGATGTGAAACTTTATTGACACAAGATTGCGCGCGCGACGTTCGCGGCACGCGGATCCGCGCGGCCATCGCAGCCATGCTGGCGCCGTATTTTTCGGCTTTTTTTATTTCGCAAGCGGATTTTGGCCCTCGCGGCCGGTGCGGTCTTGACGATGTCTTCGATGACGAAGTCTTCGATAATGTCTTGGGCGACACGATCGTTCGGAATTTCCCAAAATCTGGTTTGTGGCGTGAGCGCGCATCTGCACGCGGCGTGCAGCTATCGTTCCACGTCAGCAACGGCATATGGAATGACTGAGGAGACAGACGATGCAAAAGGGCGCCGTCAAATGGTTCAATCCAACCAAAGGCTACGGGTTCATTAAACCAACGGCTGGCGACAAGGACGTATTCGTCCACATTTCTGCCGTCGAGCGCGCCGGGCTGCGTACGCTCAACGAGGGCCAAGAGGTCGAATTCGAACTCGTGAGCAATCGCGGTCGGACTTCCGCCGAAAATCTCAAGGTTGCTTAAGCGGATCCCGGGGACGCCTCGGGCCGCGCCGCCCCAGCCTGTTCGCTGAGGGCTTTTTTAGGTGCGGCTCGATCGCTCCCTTTTCGCTATTGGGGCTGGAACTTTGACCGCCCCTCCGCCACCGCGCGCAGGGCGCGGGGATAGATCTGGTGCTCGATCTCCAGCACGCGCTCGGCGAGCGTTTGTTCGGTGTCGTTTTCGCGCACCGTGACGGCATCTTGCGCCACGATCGGCCCCGCATCCATTTCCGGCACGACGAAGTGCACCGTAGCGCCGTGCCGTTTCACGCCGGCTTCGAGCGCCCGGCGGTGTGTGTGAAGCCCCTTGAATTGCGGCAGCAGCGACGGATGGATGTTGAGCATCCGGCCGCTCCAGCGCGATACAAACCACGGCGTCAAAAGCCGCATGAATCCGGCAAGGCAAACAAGATCGATCCGCTGCTTGCGCAGTTCCTCGTCAAGCGCGCGCTCGAACGCCTCGCGATCCGCAGCGAATTGTGCATGATCGACGATGGCGGTCGCGATGCCGGCCGCGCGCGCGCGGGCGAGGCCCGGCGCATCGGGCCGGTTGGAAACGACCACCGCGATTTCGGCGGGGTAGTCCTTCGCCGCCGCGGCCTCGACCAACGCCGTCATGTTGGATCCGCGCCCTGAAATCAGAATGGCGACGCGCTTCTTCATGCGGTCACAGGGAAAGATCGAGCCGTCCGCGAAAATCGACACGTGCTTTGCCGTCGCCGGCGACGACCTCGCCCAGCCGGACCACCGTCTCGCCGTTCGCGGTGAATTCCTCGATCGCCGCGGCGGCTGAATTCGCGTCCACGATGGCCACCATGCCGACGCCGCAGTTGAACGTGCGCAGCATCTCTTGCTCGCTCACATCGCCCGTACTCGCCAGCCACTTAAACACCGGAAGGACCGGCACGCCGCCGAGATCGAGCGAGACGCACAGTCCCGGTGGCAGAACCCGTGGAATATTCTCGATGAAGCCGCCGCCGGTGATATGAGCGAGCGCCTTGATCGCTTTGGTCTTGCGGATAGCGGCGAGGCATGATCGTACGTAAAGCCGCGTCGGCGTCAGCAACACTTCGCCCAGGCTTCGTGCGCGCTCGAACGGAGCAGGGGCCTGCCACGGCAATCCGGAATCGGCGACGATCCGGCGTACCAACGAAAAGCCGTTCGCGTGCACGCCCGACGATGCAAGGCCGATCACCGTGTCGCCCGGCGCAATATCTTTGCGTGGCAATAGCGCGTCGCGCGTGACCGCGCCGACGGCGAAGCCGGCCAGGTCGTAGTCGCCGTGTTGATAAATGCCGGGCATTTCCGCGGTTTCGCCACCGATGAGGGCGCAACCGGATTCCCGGCATCCCGCCGCGATGCCCGTGACGACCGCCGCGCCGACCTCGGGATCGAGCTTGCTGCACGCAAAATAGTCGAGGAAGAACAGGGGTTCGGCGCCCTGAACCACGAGGTCGTTCACCGACATGGCGACGAGATCTATGCCAATGGTGTCGTGGCGGGCGGTTTCGACCGCGATCTTGACCTTGGTGCCAACACCGTCGGTCGCCGCGACGAGGATCGCATCCGAGAAGCCAGCCGCCTTGAGATCGAACAGGCCGCCGAAGCCGCCGATTTCAGCGTCCGCGCCCGCGCGGGCGGTCCGGCGCAGCAGCGGCTTGATCAATTCCACCATGCGGTTGCCGGCATCGATATCGACACCGGCGGCCGCGTAGCGTCCCTCTTTCACGGATTCACCAATTCGCGAATGACCCTTCCCCGGCGGGGTGGGCTGCTCGGCGCCTCGTACGTCGGAATTGGCGGGTGCGCAAGCGCCGACGGCCAGCTATATAGGGAGACTTGCGAGCCGGGGCACACGTTTGAGTATTCCAAACCTCGTTACGTTGGGACGCATCATCTTGGTCCCGATCGTGGTCTGGGCGATCATGTCGGGGGAGATGCGGGCCGCCTTCTTTCTCTTCCTGGCGGCCGGGATCAGCGATGCGGTTGACGGTTTCATCGCCAAGCGCTTCCAGATGGCCAGCGAACTCGGCGCGCTGATCGATCCGTTGGCTGACAAGGCGCTGATCGTGTCGATCTACGTTGCGCTTGGCATTGCCGGCGCACTGCCTATCTCGCTGGTCATCCTCGTTGTTTCCCGCGACATCATGATCATCTCCGGCTTTATGCTGTCCTGGCTGGTGGGTAAGCCGATGCCGGTGCGGCCGCTCCTGGTGTCGAAATTGAACACCGTGGCGCAGATACTGCTCGCCACGCTGGTGCTGGCCGAGCAGAGTTTTCGCTTTGATGCCGATCTTGCCTCAAAGGTAGGCATTGGGCTGGTCGCCATCTTGACGTTGCTCTCAATCGCCTTCTATCTCGCCGATTGGCTCCGCCACATGAACTCGGTCGGAGCCGGGCACTAGCGTCTTTTGCTCGGGTGGGCCATGCGCGTTGAGCGGCACGTAGTGTTCTGGATCGCCGCCTTTGTGGTCTTCGTCGGCCTGCTGTGGCTTTTGCATCACGTGCTCTTGCCCTTCGTGGCGGGCGCGGCGCTTGCCTACATGCTCGATCCGCTGGCCAACCGCCTGACCAAGCGAGGGATGAACCGCCTTGTCGCTGCACTGATCATTCTCGCCGGCTTCGTGATCCTGTTCGCCGGCGTGATCGTTATCGTTGCGCCGGTGCTCGTCGAGCAACTCGGGGCCCTTGTCGACAGGGTTCCCGGCTACTTGCAGCAGCTGCAATCCCTGATCTCCAGTTCGAGCAATTCATGGCTCAAAAGCATCATCGGGGGCACAGCGGCAGGAAACGAGAAGGCGACGGCGGACCTGACGAACAAAGCCATCGAGTATTTGTCCGGCGTGCTGCCAACGCTGTGGACCAAGGGAGCCGCGTTGCTTTCCGTCTTCTCGCTGTTGGTCATAACGCCGGTGGTGACTTTCTATTTGCTTTTGGATTGGGATAGCGTCGTCGCATCGTTCGCCGGCCTGGTTCCGATCCGGCAGCGTGAAACAGTGGAAAATCTGGTGCGCGAGATCGATCGCGCGCTGTCGGGATATTTGCGCGGCCAGCTGACCGTGTGCGTCATACTCGGCGTCTATTATGGGATCGGGCTCACTCTCGCGGGGCTGAATTTCGGCATCTTGATCGGCTCCGTTTCCGGGTTTCTGACGTTTATTCCCTATGTCGGTTCGTTGACCGCCCTTGTGGTTTCGCTTTGCGTGGCGCTGGCGCAATTCTATCCGGACTGGACGCATATTCTCATCATCGTCGGCATCGTCCTTGTCGGTCAGTTCCTCGAAGGCAACGTGTTGTCGCCCAAACTCGTCGGTGAAAGCGTCGGGCTGCATCCGGTTTGGCTTATCTTCGCTCTGCTTGCGTGCGGCTATTTGTTCGGCTTCGTCGGACTGCTCCTCGCAGTGCCGTTGGCGGCCGCGGCCGGCGTGCTGACGCGGTTTGCCTTGCAGCGTTACCGCGCAAGCCCGTTCTATACCGGAACCGGGCCTTAGGCCGTCATGCCGCCTCGCCCGCGCCAGCTCGCGCTCGCGCTCGACCACCGGGAAAACTATGCGCGTGAGGATTTTCTAGCCGGCCCGTGCAACGAGGGGCCGCTCCAGCTTATCGATTGTTGGCCGGATTGGCCCGCCAATGCACTCGCTTTGGTCGGGCCCGAGGGATCGGGCAAGACGCATTTGGCGATGATCTGGGCGGCCGCGGCGGGGGCCCGGGTCATCTCCGCCCGCGCACTTCATGAGGCGGAACTTCCGTCCGCGCTCGCGACCGGAGCGCTGGTCGTCGAGGACGCCGGGCCGGGCGCCGACGAGCGTGCGCTGTTTCATCTCATCAACCTCGCGCGCGAGGAGACGGCGTTTCTTCTCTTCACGGCGCCCACCGTGCCTGCAACCTGGCCTGTCGCCATTCCGGACCTCGCTTCCCGATTGCGGGCTTTGCCGGTGATAACGCTGCAACCGCCGGACGACGCCATGCTGCGGGCGGTGCTCGTCAAGCTTGCCGCGGATCGTCAGCTGCTACTTGACGAAAGTGTCGTCAGTTATCTGTCGACCCACATCGAGCGCTCCTTCGCCGCCGCCCGAGCGGCGATTATTGCGCTCGACAACGAGGCGTTGCGCCAACGGCGCCCGCCGACGCGCGCTCTCGCCGCGGAGATGTTTCGGCGCAACGTCGCTTCGCCCTGAGCGGCCGAGCGTGCCGGTTATGATCTCGCCGAGCGCCACGACGTCGCGCTTGCGCGGCGACGTGCGCCGCCATGCCAGTCCGATCGTGCGCGCGGGTTCGGGCTCGGCAAAGCGCAAGAGCCTGACCCGGTTGTCGCGCACCTCGACGCCGGCCGCGACTTCCGGCAACAACGTCACGCCGTAGCCGTGCGCGACCATCTGCATCACGGTCGTCAGCGACGTGGCGGCGAGACTGGTCGGCGTTTCCTTGTTTGCTGTCCCGCAGAATGCCAGCGCCTGATCCCGCAAACAGTGTCCTTCCTCAAGAAGTATGAGCCGGCGCTGATCCACATCCTCGACCGCCACGCGACCATGAGCCGGAAGCGGATCGGCCGCCGGAAGCGCGAGGAGGAACGGATCCTCGAACAGGCTCAGCGTGTCCACGTCGGCGCCTTCGGCCGGCATGGCGAGGAGGACGGCGTCGAGATCGCCACCGACGAGTTCGTGGAGCAGCGTGTTGGTTTGGGTTTCCCGAATTTCCAGACGCAGCTCCGGATATGCCGCCTGCAACGACGGCAGCACCCGCGGCAAAACGTAGGGGGCAAGTGTAGGAATAATGCCGAGGCTGAACTTGCCGGTAAGCACGCCGCGGTGGCGCGCGAAATCCACGAGGTCGCGGGTGGCGGCGAGAATGTGTTCGGCGCGGCGGGCCACTTCAAGGCCGATTTCGGTGAGCGCGATGTCGCCGGGGCGTCGTTCCACCAAGTCGCTGCCGATCTCGCGCTCGAGTTCGCGCACCTGCATCGACAACGCCGGCTGTGAAACGGCACACTCGTCCGCCGCCCTGCCGAAATGCCGGTGACGGGCAAGCGAGGCCAAATAGCGAAGCTGTCGCAAGGTGATCATACTCGATAAGTTATTCTTATCGAGTATGCTAATCAATACGATTAGACCTGATGGCGCCGTTTGGCCTAGAAGTGGTCTAACCTCGCCTTACCCCCACCACCGCGGAAGCCAGGGAGAAACACCATGGCTGACGGACCGACTTTCACCACCAGCCCGGCGCGCCGGTTGCCGACAACCAGAATTGGCCGGCTGCCGGGCCGAACGGCGTACTGCCGCAAGACGACAAGCTGATCGAGAGGTGCCCCGAGCGGCGGGTTTACGCCAAGGGCTAAGGCGCACACCGCAAATACTTCCAGAAGTCGTAATTGTTCCGTACGGAACAACTCGAACAAAATTACAGAACACGATCGGAGAAAAACATGGACGCAAAGACCGACGACAAGAGCGCGGGCAAATGCCCGGTCATGCACACGAGATTCACGAATCGCGACTGGTGGCCGAACCAGCTGAACCTGAAGATCCTTCACCAGAACTCCGCCTTGTCCAATCCAATGGGCGAGGCGTTCAACTACGCGGAGGAGTTCAAGAAGCTCGACCTCAAGGCGCTAAAGAAGGACCTCCAAGCGCTGATGACGGACTCGCAGGACTGGTGGCCTGCCGACTTTGGTCACTACGGCGGGCTGTTCATCCGAATGGCGTGGCACAGCGCGGGCACCTATCGCATCGGCGATGGCCGCGGCGGCGCCGGCGCCGGCCAGCAACGCTTTGCGCCGCTCAACAGCTGGCCGGACAACGTGAACCTCGACAAGGCGCGCCGGTTGCTGTGGCCGATCAAGCAGAAGTACGGCAACCACATCTCGTGGGCCGATCTGATGATTCTCGCCGGCAACGTCGCCCTCGAGTTCGATGGGCTTCAAGACGTTCGGCTTTGGCGGCGGGCGCGCCGACGTCTGGGAACCCGAAGAGGACGTCTACTGGGGACCAGAAGGCAAGTGGCTGGAGGATCGGCGCTACAGTGGCGACCGCGATCTTCAGAACCCACTCGCCGCCGTGCAGATGGGTCTGATCTACGTCAATCCGGAAGGGCCGAACGGCAAGCCGGATCCGGTCGCTGCGGCGCGGGATATCCGCGAGACATTCGCGCGCATGGCGATGAACGACGAGGAGACCGTCGCGCTCATCGCCGGCGGACACACATTCGGCAAGACCCACGGCGCTGCAGATCCGAGCAAGTATGTCGGCCCCGAGCCGGAAAGCGCCCCCATCGAGCAGCAAGGGCTTGGCTGGAAGAACACCTTTGGCAGCGGCAGCGGCGACGACGCGATCGGCAGCGGTCTGGAAGTCATCTGGACCACGACGCCAACGAAGTGGAGCAACAACTTCTTCTGGAACCTGTTCGGCTACGAATGGGAGCTGACCAAGAGCCCGGCCGGTGCGCATCAGTGGAAGCCGAAGCATGGCGCGGGTGCCGGCACCGTGCCGGATGCCCAAGACCCAGCAAAGCGGCACGCGCCATCGATGCTGACCACGGACCTCGCCTTGCGGTTCGATCCTGCTTACGAAAAGATTTCAAGGCGCTTCCACGAGAATCCGGATCAGTTCGCAGACGCGTTTGCACGGGCGTGGTTCAAGCTCACGCACCGCGACATGGGTCCGCGCGTGCGCTACCTCGGTCCGGAGGTTCCCGCGGAGGAATTGGTGTGGCAGGACCCCATCCCCGCGGTCGATCACAAATTGATCGACTCGCAGGATATCGCAGCGCTCAAGGGCAAGATCCTGGCATCGGGGGTGTCCGTTTCCCAGCTGGTTTCGACCGCCTGGGCATCGGCGTCAACCTTCCGCGGCTCCGACAAGCGCGGTGGCGCGAACGGGGCGCGCATTCGCCTCGCGCCGCAGAAGGACTGGGAGGTCAACCAGCCGGCCCAGCTGGCGACGGTTCTTGCGAAACTCGGAGCGATCCAAAAGGAGTTCAACGCCGCGCAGTCCGGCGGGAAGAAGGTTTCGCTCGCCGACCTGATCGTTCTCGGTGGTTGCGCAGCCGTCGAGCAGGCAGCGAAGAACGCCGGGCAAGACGTAACCGTTCCGTACGCCCCCGGGCGCACCGACGCGTCGCAGGAGCAAACCGACATCGAGTCGTTTGCCCTGCTCGAACCGACCGCTGACGGTTTTCGCAACTATCTCGGCGGCGGGCGGGGCTTGTCCCCCGAAGAGCTGTTGGTGGATCGGGCGCAATTGCTGACGCTGACGGCGCCTGAGATGACGGTCCTCGTCGGCGGCCTGCGCGTACTGGGCGCAAATGCCGGGCAGTCCAAGCACGGCGTCTTCACCAAGACGCCTGGGACGCTGACGAACGACTTCTTCGTCAACCTGCTCGACATGCGCACGCAATGGCAGGCGGCCGCCGGGGCCGATGGCGTGTTCGAAGGGCGCGACCGAAAGACGAGCGAGGTCAAGTGGACGGGCACGCGTGTCGACCTGATCTTCGGTTCGCACGCGCAACTGCGGGCCCTCGCGGAAGTCTATGCCTGCGGGGACTCCAAGAAGAAGTTTGTGAAAGACTTCGTTGCGGCTTGGACCAAGGTGATGAAAGCCGATCGCTTCGACGTTGCCTGATCTCAGCGAAGCGGCGGAATAACCGTTCCGTTTGCGGATCGAGAGGACGAAACGGCCAGCGATTGCGCCGGCCGTTTTTCTATTTGGTGCGGCGCGGTTACGCTCTGACTAAGGGCTTGTGAAATCCTTAAATTTTCCAGCGCCAGCCGCGGGCCGCCGATGGTCGCCGACAGCGAGGCGATGCAGGCTTGACGGAATGGCCGCTGCGCCGCCTTAGTCTCGGTGCTATCAATTCATCGAATTGTTGCAGAGGACCGCGACTTTGAAATTTGAGGGGCAAGCAGTAGCCATGGCTGATCGCGGCCAAGCCGCCGCCGTATCGAACGAGGACGGCCAGGAGCACCGATTGGCCGCGCCCGTACGGCTCGCCGAGCCGGCGGAACGGCACCCGGCGTCCGCGCTGGCCTCGAGCCCGGATCGCTTCATCAATCGCGAACTGTCGTGGCTCAATTTCAATCGTCGCGTTCTTGAGGAATCCGCCAATCGCGAACACCCGCTGCTCGAGCGGTTGCGGTTTCTGTCCATCTCCGCGAACAACCTGGACGAATTCTTCATGGTGCGCGTCGCCGGTCTGCGCGCGCAGGTCCGCGCCGGCATCGGTACGAAAAGCCCGGAGGGATTGACGCCGGCCGAACAGCTGGTTCGCATTGCCGAGGCGGTGGTGCTGCTTGTTGAGGATCAGCAAGAGCAATGGCTCGAGCTGCGCGGCGCGCTCAGCGGCGCCGGTATCGCCCTCGTCGAGGGTCCCGATATCGGCAAGGCGGACAAGTCCTGGCTGGAAGACTATTTTCTCTCCCACATTTTCCCGCTGCTGACGCCGCTAGCGGTCGATCCGGCGCATCCGTTTCCATTTATTCCCAATCTCGGTTTCTCTATCGCCCTGCAGTTGGCGCGCGCCAAGGACGGCAAGGCGATGAATGCGCTGATCCGAATGCCGAACCGCATCGAGCGCTTCGTGCGCTTGCCGCGGGCCGGGGGCGACGGGGAAGTACGGCTGATCTCGGTTGAAAGCGCCACCAGGCTTTTCATCGGCAAGTTGTTCCCCGGTTACACGGTTAAAGGGGTGGGCGCGTTCCGCGTCATCCGCGACTCGGAACTGGAAATCCTCGAAGAGGCGGAAGACCTGGTGCGGCTGTTCGAAACCGCGCTCAAGCGTCGGCGCCGCGGCTCGGTGATCAGGCTCGACATCGAGGCCGATATGCCGGTGGAATTGCAACGCTTCGTCAAGCGCGCGCTCGATGCCACCGACGATGGCGTTTTCAAGGTCGACGGCGTATTGGCGCTCAACGAGATGTCGCAGCTCGCCGGCCTCGACCGGCCGGATCTCGAATTCGTGCCCTACACGCCGCGCTATCCCGACCGCATCCGCGACCACGGCGGCGATTGCTTCGCGGCGATCCGGCAGAAGGATCTCATCGTCCACCATCCCTACGAGTCATTCGACGTTGTGGTCGACTTTCTGCATCAGGCGACGCGCGACCCCGACGTGGTCGCCATCAAGCAGACGCTCTATCGCACCTCTGCGGATTCTCCGATCGTCAAGACGCTGGCGGAAGCCGCTGAGGCGGGCAAATCGGTCACGGCGGTGGTCGAGCTTAAGGCGCGTTTCGACGAGGAGGCCAACATCCGCTGGGCGCGCGACCTGGAACGCGCCGGCGTGCAGGTCGTCTACGGATTTCTTGAGCTCAAGACGCACGCCAAGCTCTCGCTCGTGGTCCGCCGCGAGGGAACCGCGCTGGCTTCCTACGTCCACGTTGGCACCGGCAACTACCATCCCGTGACCGCGCGCATCTATACGGATCTGTCCTATTTTACCGCCGATCCCGTCATCGCCCGCGATGTCGCCCGCGTGTTCAACTACGTGACGGGCTATGCCGAACCAGTGGGGCTGGAGCGCATGGCGGTGTCGCCACTGACTTTGCGCAAGCGCATCCACGATCACATCGAAGACGAGATCGCGCATGCCAAGGCCGGCCGCCCGGCGGCCATCTGGATGAAAATGAATTCCCTGGTCGATCCCGACATCATCGATGCGCTTTATCAGGCGTCGAGCGCCGGCGTGGCGATCGAGCTTGTGGTGCGCGGCATTTGCTGCCTGCGGCCGGGCGTTAAGGGTCTGTCCGAGAATATTCGCGTCAAGTCGATCGTCGGGCGCTTCCTTGAGCACGGCCGTATTTATTGCTTCGGTTCTGGTCACGCCCTGCCGCATCCGAAGGCGGCTCTCTACATCTCCTCCGCCGATTTGATGCCGCGCAACCTGGATCGTCGCGTCGAAGTTCTGTGCCCGATCGTCAACCCGACGGTTCACGAGCAGGTGCTCGGTCAGATCATGGTGGCCAACCTCAAGGACAATGAGCAAAGCTGGGAGCTGCTTGCCGATGGCACCTCGTCCCGCATCAAGCCCGGTCCGGACGAGGAAAAATTCAACGCGCACACCTACTTCATGACCAATCCGAGCCTGTCTGGCCGGGGCAAATCCGCGAAGGATTCCGTGCCGCATTTGCGACACCCAGAGCGAATTTGAGCGTCGGCGGAATGATCTTTGGTCCTTATCCCGCACTGATCCAAAAATGACTCGAGCAAAGATCGAGGCCGCTCCCGGACGCCTTAACGACGGGCCGCCTGTGGCCGTCATCGACATTGGCTCCAACTCGGTGCGGCTTGTGGTCTATGAACGCCTTTCGCGCAGTCCGACAGCGTTGTTCAACGAGAAAGCGCTGTGCGGGCTTGGCCGCGAGGTTCAGACGACGGGGCTGCTCGCCGCCGATGCGGTCGAGCACGCCCTGGCCGCGCTAAAACGCTACCGCGCGCTATGTACGACCATGGGCGTGCATCGGACCCTGGCGATTGCCACGGCCGCCTGCCGCGACGCCAAGAACGGACCCGCCTTCATCAAGCTTGCCGAGCGGATCGTTCGGACCAACATCGACGTGCTCTCGGGCGTGCGCGAGGCGGAATTGACGGCGCTCGGCGTGATTTCCGGCGTGCACCACGCGGACGGAGTAGTTGGTGACCTTGGCGGCGGGTCGCTTGAACTCATCGACGTGCACGGCACACGCGCGCGGCGCGGACTTACGCGGCCGCTTGGTGGTCTCGCGCTGGCCGACATCTCGGCGAAGTCCGTCAAGAAGGCGGAAAAGTTCGTCAAAAAGACGCTCGACTCCTTGCCAATGCTCAAAGAGGGCAGCGGCCGCAGCTTCTACGCGGTCGGCGGCACGTGGCGGGCGCTGGCGCGGCTGCACATGTGGCAGACCGGATATCCGCTGCATGTCATGCATGGCTATGCGATTGCGGCGGGCGAGGCGATCGAGTTCGCGCGGCTGGTGCATCGCGTCGATGTCGAGACGCTCTCCAACATCGAAGTGATCACGAATGCGCGGCGGCCGCTGCTCGCCTATGCTGCGCTCGTGCTTGAACACGTCATCCGCATCGGCAAGCCGAGGCAGATCGTGTTCTCGGCACTCGGCGTTCGCGAAGGGCTGCTTTATTCGCTGCTCAGACAAAAGGAGAAGGAGAAAGACGCGCTGATCGAGGCAGCGCGCGATCTGAACCTGTTGCGCTCACGTTCGCCGCTCCATGGTGAGGAACTGATAGACTGGACCAATCGCTTTATGGCGTCTTCGGGTCTCGACGAGCCAGCCGAGGAACGCCGTCTCCGTCACGCCGCGTGTCTGTTGGCGGATATCGGCTGGCGGGCGCATCCTGATTACCGCGGCGAGCAATCGCTCAACATTATCGCCCACGGCGGATTCACCGCCGTCGATCATCCGGGCCGGGCCTATCTGGCGCTCGCCGTTTTCTACCGCCACGTCGGCTTGGTGATGGATGACGAGTTGTCGCCGCGGCTGCGCGAACTCGCATCCACCCGCATGATTGATCGCGCGCGTGTGCTCGGCGCCGCGCTCCGGCTTGCCTACGTAATATCGGCGGCCATGCCGGGCGTATTGCCGAAGACGCCGCTCGCGGTGGAGCGCCATCGCCTGGCGCTTCGCCTTCCAGCCGAGTTCGCAGCACTTGGTGGTGAGCGGGTCTTGAGCCGGTTACGCGCATTGTCCCGCCTTATCGGACGCGATCCGGTCATGCTGATGGGCTAACTCATCTCGCGCTGCTCACGCGGAAATGAATCAAAAAAACCGGTGTAAAGGGGCCCCGGCGTTGCCTCGGCTAGCGCCGTAAGGTTGAATGACGGCATTTGGCGCCAGTGGGGAGGCCGCGGGTCGATGGACCGGCGGTAACAAAAAGAGGAACGATAATGGAAAATCTGAAGCGCTTCTTTGCGGTTATCGCGGTGATTTCTGTTCTGAACGGTATTGGGCTGCTTCTCGCGCCCGGCGTCGTTATCGGCACCTATGGCATTGCACCCGGTGCCGGCGCGGAGCTGGGTTTCAGGTTGCTGGGTCTGACGTTGATAGAGTTCGGGCTCATCAATTGGTTCGTCAGGTACTCTAACGACTGGACGGCGCTGCGCGGGCTGCTCATCGGCGGCACGGTGGGCTATGTCCTCGGACTGGTGGTCTCCGCTTGGGCCACGCTGTCCCATCTGATGAACCCGACGGGCTGGGTGTTGGTTGTGACCTATGGTGTGCTGCTGCTCGGCTACATCTACTCGCTTTGGGCCGGTACGAAAAAGTTTGGCACCAAATAGGTCAGTGCCAAGTAGGTCAGTGCCAAGTAGGTCAGTGCCAAGTAGGTCAGTCGATTTTCCGATTTTGGGCTGGTTTGAGATTGCAAGGTTTCTTGGGATTGGGGCTCAGAACCTTGCAATTTCGATTTACGATTTGCTTGAGGGACGAACCGTGATTCTGCGGCTGCATCGGAGGGGATTCGATGCGACCAAAGAAGCCCGAGACGACAGGTTCAACAGATCTGTTCCGAGCACGGCTCGATCAGATCATCAACCTCAAACACGAGCTGGCGCAGCTCGCCGGCAAGATCGATTGGGATTGGATCGATGGCGAGATCGCGCCGCTTTACAGCGACAAGGGCCGGCCTGGGATCGGGACGCGCTTTGCGATCGGGCTCCTGCTGCTCAAACACATCTACAGGCTGTCCGACGAAGGCGCATGCGACCGCTGGGTCCATGACCCGTATTTCCAATACTTCACCGGCGAGGAGTTCTTCCAACACGAGTTCCCGCACGAGCGCTCTGACCTGAGCCATTGGCGGAAGCGGTTCGGCGACAAGCTCGAGCTGCTGCTGGCCGAGAGCCTGCGGGTCGCGCACACAAGCGGCGCGTTACGCACGCGCGATTTGGCGCGGGTTACGGTCGACACCACGGTGCAGCCCAAGGCCATCACCTTCCCGACCGACGCCAAATTGTTGCACGCCGCGATCAAGGGGCTCAACCGCTTGGCCCAGAAGCACGGGGTGCGGCTGCGACAATCCTACCTGCGCATCGCCAAACGTGCCGCAATGATGGCGGGGCGCTACGCCCACGCCAAGCAGTTCAATCGCCACCATCGAGAACTGCGCCTGCTGCGCACCCGGCTCGGTCGGATCATCCGCGACATCCGGCGCAAGATTGCCGACCAGACCGGGGTCGAGGTCGCATTCGAGTGGCCTTTGTCACGCGCCGCGCAGATCCGCTCACAACAGCAACGTCAGCGCGGATGGAAGCTCTATTCCTTCCACGCACCCGAGGTCGAATGCATCGGCAAAGGCAAGGCCAGTGCGCCCTATGAGTTCGGGGTCAAGACCTCAATCGTGGCCGCTCGCCACCCAAGCGTATCACCCAAGTAGGACAGTCACTGCCGCTCGACCGCGGCGACCTTGCCTTTCTCGATCGCGAGCGCAAGGTCGCCGTGCTTGAGGGCGAGCGCCTTTTCGCCGAACAGCTCACGGCGCCAACCTGCCAATGCCGGAACGTCGGCAGCGTCGTCGGCGGCAATGCGCTCTAGATCGTCGACCGTGGCGATCACCTTGGCGGCGACATGATGGCGTTCGGATATCATGCGCAACAACACTTTGAGCAGCTCCACGACAGCCGTGCCGTTCGTGGTGACCGGCAAGCGCGCCGGGCGCGGCAGCGATTTCACGTCGCGGTCGAGACCGCGGGAAACCGCTTCGACGATCGCATCCCCCCAGCGCGAGCGTTCGAACCCCTTGGGCAAAGAGCGCAAGTTTCGCAGCCTCTCCGTGGTCGTCGGAGCCTGCACGGCGATGTCGGCGATCACTTCATCCTTGAGAACGCGGGAGCGCGGCACGTCGCGCGACTGAGCTTCGCGTTCGCGCCAAGCCGCCACCTCGATGAGAACGGCGAGCTCCCTCGGCTTGCGTACGCGCGTCTTGAGCCGTTGCCAAGCGTTCTCCGGATCCATGCGGTAAGTATCGGGCGAGGTCAGGATCTGCATCTCCTCCTGCACCCAATCGACACGGCCGCGGCGGCCGAGATCTTCGACAAGCGTGTGATACACGTCGCGTAAGTGCGTCACGTCGGAGACGGCGTATGAGAGCTGCGCGTCGGAAAGCGGCCGTCGGGTCCAATCGGTGAAGCGGTGCGATTTGTCGAGCGCGTCTCCGGTGATGCGCTGCACCAGCTGGTCGTAGGAGATGGAGTCACCGTAGCCGAGCACCATGGCGGCGACCTGGGTATCGAAGATCGGATGCGGAATGAGCTTGGCGAGGTGCCAAACGATTTCGATGTCCTGCCGCGCGGCGTGAAAGACCTTCATGACCCTTTCGTTCGCCATCAGGGAGAAGAAGGCTCCAAGGTCGATGCCGGGCGCCAGCGCGTCGACCACCACGGACTCGTCGGGCGAGGCCATTTGCGCCACGCAAAGCAGCGGATAATAGGTGGTTTCACGCAAGAATTCGGTGTCGACGGTGACGAAGGGGTGGGACGCCATCCGCTCGCACACGGCGGCGAGTTCCGAGGTCGTCGTGATCGGCTGCATCGAGGATGTGGTGACAGAATCCATTGTCGCCGCGCAGTGTCGGTCAGATGCCGCACCGCTGGCAAGACCGGCATGTCGGTGTTGTGCGGCCTAAATGGCTGGCCCCGATCAACCCTTGCGACCGCGCACCCGGCTCATCAGGATGAATTCCCAGGGGCTTGGCATCGCGCCGACCGGCACTTCGATGAGGGTCGGTCCATTCCGGCGCGCAATGGTGGTTTTCAGCGCTTGGCGCAAATCGGCCGGCGTGCCAGCTCGCATGGCGGTCGCGCCGAAGCTTTCGGCGAAGGCGACGAAATCCGGATTGGCGAGGTCGTAGGCGATCAGCCGGTTGCCGTAATGCTCCTCCTGGATGCGGCGGACATTGCCGAAGGCGCCGTCATTGAAGAGGATTGTCACCAGCGGAATGCGGTGACGGATCGCGGTGGCCATCTCGGTCGCCGTGAACAGGAACCCGCCGTCGCCGGTGATCGCCACGACCGGCACGTCGCGCCTGGCGTCCTGAGCGCCAAGCGCGGTGGCGAAACCGTAGCCGAGATTGTCCTGATAGCCGGGCGAGATAAAGGTCCGCGGCCGGTAGACCGGGAAGGCAAGGCGTGCAGCGAAGCCGACCTGTGTCACCTCATCGACGAAAATGCCATCCTCCGGCAATTCGGCGCGGATCGCGGCAAGATAGGCAAGCTGTGGCTCGAGCTTGGCGAGGCGCTTTTGCATGAGAGCCCGCCGCTCGCGCATTTCATCGCTGCGCGAGGATCGCCGCGCGTTGTAGGCGGGCAGGACGTCGAGAAGACGGCGCAGCACCGGCGCCGCCGGTCCGATTAGCGCCACCTTAGGCTTGACGAGGCGCGCGGGTTCCGCCGGATCGGCGTCGATGCGGACGATCGCCAGATCGCGATCGGTGCCCCATTGCAACAGCGGCATATGCAGGTGGGTACCGATACCAAGCACGACATCCGCTTCGGCCCATAATTCGTGGCCAAGCGGCAAATTGACGGAAAGTGGATTGCGGTCGTCGATCACGCCGCGGCCGCGCCGATAGGACAAGACGGGTGCCTGCAACAATTCCGCCAGCTGCCTGACCTCGGCGGAAGCGTCCAGGGCGCCGCCACCGGCGACGATCAGCGGCCTCTTGGCGGCGCCAAGACGCTTCGCGGCGGCCTTGATGGCGTCTTCGTCGATCGGAGGTGCCGGCACGGGCAGGGGCGCCACCGGGCGAACCGCGCCAATGCGCCCCCACACATCGATGGCGCATTCGAGCGCCGCCGGGCCGGGGCGCTCGACGAACATGGATTGGATCGCCTTGGCGACCAGACGAGGCGCCTCGTTGGGCGAGCGGATGCGCGCCGACCAGTCGACCAGCCGCGCGATGATGCCGGCCTGGTCGCCGATCTCGTGCAGGTAGGCGAACCCGCGGCCAATGTTCTTCTCCGGGATCTGGCCGAAGAGGGCGAGCACTGGCGCGTTCATACCGTAGGCGGTCAGCAGCGCCGCCGAGGAGTTGAGCAGGCCCGGTCCGGGGACGACGCAATAAGCCTGCGGCTTGCCGGTCGCGAGCGCAGCGCCGAGCGCCATATAGGCTGCGCCCTGTTCGTGGCGGGTATGCACGGTGCGGATCGTTTCGGCGTTCCTCGCCAGCGCGTCGAAGAATTCGTCGTTATGGACGCCGGGCAGGGCGTAGATCGTGTCGAAGCCGTGTGCCGAGAGAGCGGCGACGACGGCTTCGCCGGTCGTCACCTCGTGCGCGGTGGCTGGTATTTTGCGTGATCGCGCTTTGGCCATGCCGGGATTTATCCGCCGTTCTTCGCTCAACGGGAAGGCCCGTCCGCGGCGGACCTGCTCGCCTTGACAAAGGCGGTTTCGCGTGCGCTTTCCGCGTTCCGGCCGCACGGTTTTTGAGAGAACGATCGACAATGCACCGTTATCGCAGCCATACCTGCGGCGCGCTCCGCTCAAGCGACATCGGAAGCGAGGTGCGGCTTTCCGGCTGGTGCCATCGCATCCGCGACCACGGCGGCGTGCTGTTCATCGATCTGCGCGACCATTACGGCCTTACCCAGGTGGTGGCCGACCCCGACAGCCCGGCTTTCAAGGTGGCGGAGACGCTGCGGGCTGAATGGGTCGTGCGCATCGACGGCAAGGTGCGGCGGCGGCCGGACGGAACCGAGAATTCCGAACTGCCGACCGGCGAGATCGAAGTCTACATTCGCGAAATCGAGGTGTTGGGACGCGCCGCCGAATTGCCGATGCCGGTATTCGGCGATCAGGAATATCCCGAGGACATCAGGCTTCGCTACCGATTCCTCGATCTGCGCCGCGAACGGCTGCACCGGAACATCATGAAGCGCGGAGAGGTGATCGATTCGATCCGGCGGCGGATGAAGGAGCAGGGCTTCTTCGAATTCCAGACGCCGATCCTCACCGCTTCGTCTCCGGAAGGCGCCCGCGACTATCTCGTGCCTTCGCGCCTACATCCGGGAAAGTTCTACGCGCTGCCGCAGGCGCCGCAGCAATTCAAGCAGCTGATCATGATTTCCGGTTTCGACCGGTATTTTCAGATCGCGCCGTGTTTCCGCGACGAAGATGCGCGCGCCGACCGCTCGCCCGGCGAGTTCTATCAGCTCGATCTGGAAATGAGCTTTGTCACGCAGGACGACGTGTTCGCCGCGGTCGAGCCGGTCATTCGCGGCGTGTTCGAGGAGTTTTCCGGCGGCAAGCCGGTGACGGCGAAATTCCCGCGCATTCCGTATCAAGAGGCGATCGAAAAATACGGCACCGACAAACCGGATCTGCGCAATCCGATCGTTATGCAGGACGTGTCGGAGATTTTTCGCGACTCGGGCTTCAAAATCTTCGCGCGCATCCTGGAGGGAAGCGCGAAGGCGGCGGTATGGGCGATCCCGGCCAAAGGCGGCGGCTCGCGCGCGTTTTGCGACCGGATGAATTCGTGGGCGCAGGGCGAAGGGCAGCCGGGATTGGGTTATATCTTCTACGCTCTCGACAATGGCGTCACCGTCGGCCGCGGCCCGGTCGCCAACAATCTCGGCGCGGAGCGGACTGAACAGTTGCGAGCCAAGCTTGGATTGAATGACGGCGATGCGGTGTTCTTTGTTGCCGGCGAGCCGCAGACGTTTTTCAAGTTTGCCGGCGCGGCGCGGACGAAAGCCGGTGAAGATTTGAACCTGATCGACAAGGATAGCTTCGAGATTTGCTGGATCGTCGACTTTCCGATGTACGAGTGGAACGAGGAAGAGAAGAAAATCGACTTCTCCCACAATCCGTTCTCGATGCCGAACCTGCCCGCCGAAGACTTTCTTGCGCTTGAGCCCGGCGACAGCGAGAAATTTCTCGGGCTCAAGGCGATCCAGTACGACATTGTCTGCAACGGCGTCGAGCTTTCGTCCGGCGCGATCCGCAATCATCGCCCCGATGTGATGAAAAAGGCGTTCGCCATTGCCGGCTATGAGGAAAGCGTGCTGGAGGAGAAATTCGGCGGCATGCTGCATGCGCTGTCGCTCGGCGCGCCGCCGCATGGCGGCATCGCGCCCGGCATCGATCGCATCGTCATGCTGTTGTGCGGCGAGGAGAACCTGCGCGAAGTCGTACTGTTCCCGATGAACCAGCGCGCCGAGGATTTGCTGATGGGCGCGCCGTCGGAAGTTACGGCAAAGCAATTGCGCGAGCTTCACATCCGCGTCGTCAAGCCAGAGCCGGCCTGAGCCGGGCAGCGTGGCGCCTTACTTTCATAGTTCTTATTCCGCGCTATCCGGTTGTCAGTTGCCATCCATTGAAAAAACTCGTGGCAAGACTGAAAAGCGCCTTGCTTTAGACGCGGCTCAAACTGCTATTTCAACTTGTATGGACGTACGATAAGCTCAGCAGGAACTTTCCATCTTTTGCTGATCTTGTGAATCATCTCGACCGTCAGAGCGCGCCGGCGCGACAGTATTTCGGACGCACGCAACCGCGAGTTCAAAAGTTCGGCCAATTCTGCCTGGCTATGCCCCAGCTCATCGATAGCAAAATTGAGCACGTCGATCGGATCGAAGCTCTCGTCGGCGTCGATCGGCCATCGTTTGGCTTCGTAAATGTCGACAAGGGCGAGGAGAACATCGAGCCTGTCACCTGCCTCGGTGCCTTCGGCGGCGCCCCAGCAGGCTTCGATCTCGGCGAGTGCTGTCCGGTGATCTTTGTCCGTGAGGATTGGCCGGATTTCCATCGTGCGTTCCCTTAGTATTGCGATACGTTAAAGCGTCGATGCGGTGTATGGAATGCACCCAAAATGAGTGAGCCCCGACCTAACTGTGTCGGGGCTCGGCAGTCTTGGGGTAACTCAGCGACTTTCGCCGCGCCGAATGACAGTCATACGACGCTATATTTGTGGCGCTTAGACATACCTTGACGGCGCAATAGAAAATACTTGAGGACAAATTCCCCGTCGCGGCTGTGAAGTGGGCCGCGACGAGCTTGGCATGTCACGTCAGGGCTGGTTGGCGAGTTGGCCTCTACCCGAACGACGCCGCAGGGTTGGTCGCGCCGCGGCGCGCAATACGGAATTTGTTAACCCCCGCCGTCCAGTATCCCCACGACGGGGATACATCCATGCGGACTTACCAAAACTTGGTTCAGCTTGCTCGAATGAGCGCACGACAAGCGTGGCTCTCAAGCAATCCGGAGGTTGCCGATATGCTGTGGCGCATGGCGAAGGAATACCAAACCCAAGCCGCCGAGCAGGCCGATGCCGTCGAACTGGACATCGGCAATCCTCCGCCGTGGGCAACGGCGGTCACGACAGAAAACCGTTGGCCGCGCCACATGAGCGCTGGCACCCGCGCTGCGTAGGTTCCATCGAAGTCTTTGCGGGCCGCGTACCGTAACTGACGGTTAGGTCGGAGATTGCCGGCAGCTCGAATCCGCTCAGTTTGTCCGACAGCTCAAACGATATGCCGAGCTGCTCTCTGCGCGCCCGAGCAATAATCGCCGTGCCTGGCACGGTGCCCATTCGCGGAACGTTTATTGAGCGCGCTTGGCCGAGGCGGCAAAATTGCGAGGCTGTCCGATAACTTAAGACGCACGTTGGATCGCGGACGCTTAAGCTGCCCGATCCGATCCGAGGCTAGTCGGAGTTTCCAAGTTCAGAACTAGAGGATGGCGGCTGCGAAGTTCGGCAGCGTAACCCCGATATTGCCGTTCAAGCTTATCGATCGCTCTTGCTGCACCCGTCTGAACCAGCGGGCTAGTTCCCGCCTCAAGCTCCTGATCGAAAAGCGCAAACATCGCATTTGTATTTTTGGTTACGGCGCACCACAACTCGTCATCGGTCAGATTTGAGTACTGCATGGTACCCTCAACGCCACTATCCAACACCACTGCACTGTTGGGCCACTTTGATGTGTTAATGCTAAAGTTTACTTAACTGCGATGAGGTCGGCCCGATCTCTAAAGGTGGTTCAAAAGAGTTTGAGGCCGCAAAGGACTTTGCCGACGATCTCGAGCTCTCCAAGCGGGGCTTCCTCGCTCGGATGTTTCGGGTTGTCGAATAAAACTTTCGCGCGCGCTGGCCGCGTTGCGCGCAACACCTGGAGCCGACGCACGACGATGGTATTGAAAGGATCGCGTATCGCATAAAGACCGTCTGGAGACGGCGTGGTGTGACCGCTGTCGAGGATCACCCGTTCGCCCGATGCGATCGTCGGCGCCATGCTATCACCGGTAACTTCAACCACCAGAAGCCGCTCCGGTGACGTGTGGAGTTGCTCGCGCACAAAGCTGGGCGGAAACGACCAGCTCTCGCTTTTCACCGGGTTGGTGCGACTACGGCCCTTGGGCGTCTCGCGCATAGGCGCGCCGTCGACGGTGCGGGTGTCGAGTTCCGGTACCGTGGTCGGCGGCGGTGTCATGGGCAACGTAGTGGGATGAGATCGATCGCTTAAGTCGTCCTCGCCGGTGCCGGGGTACCGGCCCCACAACAGAATTCTGTTCGGGGGTGTAGCCGAGATGTGAAGCAAACGGCTTGAGATGGTCGAGGCGGAGCCGGATCTGGCCGTTCTCAAGCCGCGATAGCTGCTGCTTCGAGACTCCCGATAACCCTACCAGCTCGGAGCGCGTCATGCCGCGCGCCTCTCGGGCGTGGTGCAGACCGGTATGCTGACGCGTTGCTTTAGTTCGGCGTGCCATTCAGATACAACAATGGGGTGTCACCAATGCGGTGCCGCAAATCTCACACCCTGCACGTTAGCATCATTTTCGGTGACAAGACTAGCGTGCGGGACGCGTTTTATTCTAAGGGGCGCGGAGGGAGCGGTTCGTTTTGTCATTCGAGGATGGTTTTGCCACCTGCCGATCACGCGTTGCCTTACTCTGACCGACGCCGTTGGGGGCAGGGCTTGTAACGTCCTTGCAAAGTCCGGACTCACCGTTAGGCAATGGGTGTCTCTCGAGCCATAGCCCGCGGGCCGCAATCATCGGATCGATCCCGGCGTTGCGCCACCAGTCGGCTTCGCTGCCGCAGCGATGGACTTCGCGGTGGTGTCCGCGGCAAAGCGGGACTGTGAATTCATCGCTGACTTTGCGGCCGAGTGCCCGGCTCTGCGCAAATCGAATATGGTGAGCGTCGGACGGCAGCCGACCGCAAACTAAACATGGTTGCCGCGCGACGAATTTGACGTGATCCCGGTCGCGGAACTCTTCGCGACTCAGACAAGCTGAGTGCGCTCTTGTCGATCGGCTCGTTTCGCGTTGGAACTTGCGAGCTATGCGTGTCAGGCGCGCTCGCCGCAGCCCGGTGCGCCGCACTTAAGTCAGACTCCACCCCTGCGGTCGCGAGACTGTCTAGTTTCGCCCGGAAGGAATCTTCTACAATCTGTGCGTCAGCGGTGTTCAGTCTATTTTTCCCAGGGATACTCCTGTGGGCCCAGAGCGCGGCGTTGTCGTCCGTATCAAGTTCGTTAAGTTCCGCGATCAGTCGATTCCGTAACTCCGCCGACTCATCTGTCGCAAGGACGCCTGTGAGGGAGCTCGGGGAACTCGGTTGGCGGCCCGGATGGCTAAGTGGCGCGCGTCGAGCCGGAAAACGTTTGTCGCCGTTCAAGCGACCATTGTTATTGCCGGCAGGCTTCTCAGGAACGGTCGTTGGGTTCGTGGGCGTTACGATATCTGGAGCGTCGAGGTCGTCTTCTCCGGCAATTCCAACGAGAGTAAACAACGCATAACGCCGAGCATAGGTCAGCGCCGCGCCCATCCGATGCGGTGTCGCTGTCGCACTGAGGGCACAGACAGGCCAGTCCGACGCTATCCATTCCCCGGAGGAATGCGCGAGCACCGTCGTGAGATTGATGATGCCCGCAGATTGGTCCAACGAGGTCGTCTGGACAGTTGCTATCTCATGCTGCCCCAGGGTTTTGCGCACGATATCCAGTCCGCTCGACAATGATGCATACCGAAAAGTCTTTTCAGCGGCACCCGCACCACCGTCACGGATGGTCGCGATGAGCGATCTATCTGGATTGGTGAGTTCGCGTTGCGCTTTGGCGAGGGCCGCTGCCAGGCTGCCGATCGAAGCACTAGATTGCTGCATGGTTCCCCTCGACGGTCAGAAGGTCGAAACTGATGGCGCCTGACTTCGAGCGTTTGGCGCGAACGCCGTGGCCAATGGCCTGCTGGGCGTCATCGGGTACCAGGGCCTTCAATTCCGCCTTGGCCTGTTCGTGCTCAAGGTGCGCCGGTCTCGTCCGCGAAAAAATCGCGGCAAGTTCGGCCCATGCGTTGGAGGAACTCATATCGACGACACGGATCGCCTCGATCCGCGCCTTCGGTGGTTCGATTCCAAAAAGGGCAGGGGGCTCGCCATTCTCCACGCAGCGCCAGAACTTTCGTTCCGCTGCGACGATGAGGTGCTGATAGAGTGGATCGGCATGGGCCCTGATCTCGACCCATTTTCCGCCACCGGTAATAACGGAGAGCACCGCGGCCCGTGCTGCAATCACCCACATATTGTGTTGGAGCTGCGGCATGTACTTTTCGGCGGCGGCCTCTTCGGAAAATGACCACGGCAGCATGAACTTGGCTTCAAACACCGCGCCGCTCGAAGCTACCCGTCCATCCAGCGTTGCCGCCATCCAGTGCAATCCTGGGTGTCGAATCCGTTTCTGAACGTCAGTGACTGCCTGGCCAGTATTGGCCTCGTACCAGCGGCGATTAAGTTCCTCAGTCACGATCCCGAGCTGGACGATGAGGTTGCCGGACAGATCTTGCGGCTCGGCTTCTCCACGCTTTTCCCGCCACAGCCGAAGTAGGGCGGCTTCGTCTTTGCCCATGATTATTCGGGCGTCCGAGCCCCCAATAAACGAGCGCCGAAGATTGTGAAAATCCCGCGTGCGTGCGATTTCCGACATGCAAATCCTCCCATGATGACCACAGAAGGAAATATGAGTAATATTATAGATATAAACAAGAGGTCATAAAAGGCCTGACCCAACGATGGTCGCCATGCCGACGAGGTCCTCTTTGGCAACTAGGTGCTCGTGTTTTGGATTTAGCGCTAGCGTGCGGATATGGACCAAGTCCTGACCGACGTACTGGCGGATATAGCCGACCGCGGCCGTGAAGCCCGGTTCTCTGACCGTCATGAAGACAAAATCGCCGGGATTCGGCGGGCGGAGTGGGTGGAGGTAGACGATCTCGCCCGGATAGTATCGAGGCTCCATGGATCGCCCGCGCACGTAGACCGCCCGGGCCTCGGCAACACCTTCGAGTTGCGGCGGTGCGACTATGTCTCCGTGGGGTTGGTTGTCTACCAGAACTCGTTCGTCGTCGCCCGGCGCCGGTAAGCCGATGATCGGCAAGCGCCCCCGCTTTTCAAACAGCCCTCGGTTTTGTGCCTGCTGGCGGTCCGCGACGAGGAACCGTACGCCGGTGAGCTTCTCGATTCTTGCCGCCATCTCTGGCGCAGGAAAGCTTCGGCCGGCTTCCCATTGGGCGACCGCACTCTGGCTTACGCCTAAGGCCGTCGCGACGGCTGCCTGCGTCAACTTTCTTCGCCGTCGCTCTTGCCGAAACCGCTTTGAAAACGGTTCGTTAGCCACACAAATCCTCACGTGGAAGACTTAGGAAAATTCAAACAGAGAATATCACTTATAATAAAGGGGACGATTCGGCTAGGAATGGCTGGCCGAGGAGCAAATTCCTAAGCCGTGGGTGGGAGATTGTCCGGCTCTATCGGGGGGCCTAACCCGGGCGCAAAGACAAATGTCAGTCCGCCTTTTTGTGACTGAAGCGGGTTCTGACCTAGTCCGGCGCGGCCTGGCCCGGGTTGTCCGTCAGCACCGAGCCGTTCAGGCTCGCGATGTCCACGCCGTGGCGGTCGGCCCAGTCCGCCAAATTCGGCGGCCGGTAATCCGTGCGGCTGTGCCAGCGGGCAAAGACCGAGGCGTCGATGGTCTCGTTGACGCTGCTTTCGGTGCCGTTTTCCACCTGCTTCGGCGGCGTGCCGATCGGACGAAAATAGCGGGGGCTGAACAGGCGATAGATGCCGTACATGAATTTCAGGTAGGAGTCGGTGACATCCGCCTTGAGTTCGTCGCCGTCGAGATCGACGTCGGCTCGGAATGTAAGGCCGTGCAGCGATGCTTTCTTCATAAGCCATCGCAACGGGATCTGCGGCAGCACGTCGCTGTCGTTTCCGCCGCCGACATTGGCGTGGGCGCCGACGAACCATCTTTGCTCGACGCTCGACAAATCACGCGGCGGAGAGGCGTTGGGGTCGGGCGTGCTGGGAGTTCGCACCGTCCACAGCGTCGGTGAAAACGCGCGCCGGTTTTCGTTGATCGCCAGCGCGTGGAATCCGTAGTCGACGGGCGGCATCAACTCGGTGCTGTGGAATCTCAGGGTCGAGCGGCTGATGCCCTGGATGCTGAACAATGGAATGCCGAGTTCGCCGACCGTGTCCCACACGCCGACGAATTTGATGTGGATCGGCATCGAATATTTCATCATCCATTGTTCTTCGAGCGTGGCGTCTTTCAAGGTGCCGTCGTCGCGGGCGGCCAGCAGCACCCGCAGCGTTCGCGCGTCGGCCTTGCGGTAGCGGTTGTAGAGCTGCCTGACGCCGAGCGCGCCGCCGGCTTTGAGCAGGCCGCATTTCACGATAAAGCCGGCCAGGCTGCGCGCCGAATAGGCGCCACGGCTGAAGCCGAAGATGAAGATGTCGTCGTCCTGATTATTGGGATTACAGTGGTCGATCAGCCATAGATACGCGTCGGTGATGTCGTCGTCCAAGCCCTTGCCGACCCACCCGCCAAGCAGGCCGCTGACGCCTTTTTCGTAATAGGCGAGCTGCGGCGATCCGTCGGTGCTGGTCTGGGATAAAAGCGATTTCAGCCGCCACACATTGGTGTCATCGCCGACATTGTTCCAGGTGCCGTCCAGAAAGACCGCGAGATTCTTTCGCTGCGTGGATTTCAGAATCCTCGGCGCTTCGGTCATGGTCTGCATACCTTGAACAGGAGCGATCAGATGCGTTGGCTTGTTTTGCTCGTCGCGGTCGTTTCCGTATGTGTCTTCGGTTTCGCGGCATGGCTTATGGGCGCGGCGCAGACGCCGCCCGCGGCCTATGCCGCCGCCATTCTCGGCGTCGCCGCTGTCGTCGCATTTTGCGCTTCGCTCATAGTGTACGGCTGACCACGGCTGCGGGCAAATCGGAACCGCTGATATGCCGGGGCTCTCGCTCCGCGACGGCCTCGCCATTCGAGGTGGGACAGTTTGTCCGCGGCACGAGGCCTCCCGCACATACCGGAGCAAATAAGGGCCGGCGATGTGGTGGTGGTGCCGGATTTCCGCGCGACGCCTGCGCCTGAGTTTTTTACCGTCGGTTCAATTCGGCGAGGCGGGCGGCGAGGGAACGCCGCTTCGGTTCGAGGTCGACGCTCTTGAGCGCCTGCCGATAAGCCTCGATCGCCTCGTCGCGGTAGCCGACGCGTCGCAGCAGATCGCTGCGCATGGCGGGCAGCATGTGGTAGCGGTTCACTCCAGTGCCGTGGAGATCCGCGGTCGCGGCTTTCGAAGTTTCACGCTCAAAACTGGCGTGGGCTTCGATGGGTTTCGCCGGCGTCGTGGTCTTCGGCTGGATCGTGGAAGGCCACGGTCAGGTTCGCCGTGACCTGGACCTGGTCGCACCTTCATTAAACGGGGTGGTCTTGCCGCCCGCCACTCAATGCGGGATCACGGCGTAAAGGATCAGGGCTGCCGACACCGCCGTCACCAGGACCGTCAGCGCGGCGCCGGACTGTCGTCCGAAGGTCTGCTTGAGTGACGAATTGAGGCCCCAGGCGCTGAGAAAGCGCGCGATCAACAACACCACGCCGAGCCCATTGACCGCCAGCGAGCGGTAGCCGAACGCTTCGACAAGACCGATGAGCAAAAGGGCGAGCGGCGTGTGTTCGGCGAAATTGGCGTGCGCGCGGATCGCTTGCGCCAGGGCGGCGACGCCGCCGTCGCCGACGTCGACCTTCGCCCGTACGCGATTGACGATGACATTGACCGTGAGAATGGCAGCGAGAAGGCCCAGAATGGCCGCGTAGATCGCGGTATGAAATGGGAATACCGGCGTCATGACGAACCTCTGTTTTTTGGAACGCAGGCGATTGTCTCGAGGGCGGCGCACCCTGCGCGGAAGTTGCCGCCACTATTAAGTCGAACGGCAAGCGGCGTTTTCGACATCCCGGCCAAAGCTTTTTTGGCGGTCAGGTCAGTTCGGCGAGACGGGCGGCGAGGAAGCGCCGTTCGGGTTCGAGGTCGACGGCCTTGAGCGCCCGCTGATAAGCCGCAATCGCCTCGTCGCGGCGGCCGAGGCGCCGCAGCAGATCGCCGCGCACGGCGGGCAGTACGTGATAGCCGTTTAGCTGTCCGCGTTTGTCGATCGAGTTGACGAGCCGCAGCGCCCGCTCGGGACCGTCCACCATCGCCACCGCGACCGCGTGATTGAGCTCGATCACGGGCGATGGATGGATGCGCATCAGCACTTCATACAAAGCGGCGATCTGCGGCCAGTCGGTATCCTCATAGCGCGTCGCCCGCATATGCAGCGCGGCGATCGCGGCCTGCACCGCATAAGTGCTCGGCCGCGCCAGCGCATGCAGCGCCGCTTCGATCCGCTCCAGTCCCTCCGCGATCTGCGCCCGGTCCCAGCGCGAACGATCCTGCGACTCCAGGAGAATGGCGTCGCCATCCAGATTGGTCCGTGCTTCGCGCCGCGCATCGGTCAGCAGCATGAGCGCCAACAACGCGTTGGCCTCCGGCCGGTCGGGCATCATCTCGATGACGAGGCGGCAAAGCCGGATCGCTTCTCGGCAAAGCTCGCTGCGGATCAGGTTCGGTCCCGACGTTGCTGCGTAACCTTCCGTGAAGATCAGATAGATGACCGCCAGCACGCCATCGAGACGCTCGCCGATCAGTTCGCCCGAAGGCACGGAATAGGGAATTCCGGCGTCGCGGATCTTCGCCGTGGCGCGCACCAGACGCTGCGCCATGGTTTTCTCCGACACCAGGAACGCTTTGGCGATTTCCGTGGTCGTCAATCCGCAGATCGTCCGCAGCGTCAATGCAATCTGCGCTTCCTGCGGCAAAGCAGGGTGGCAGCAGGTGAAAATGAGCCGAAGCACGTCGTCCTTGAGGACGGTGTCTTCCATCGAGTCCTCCGGGAACCATTCTCCCATGCGCTGGTCGGATGCGAGTTCGGCTTCAATCTGCTCGCGCTTGGCGAGAAAGCGCACGTGACGCCGCAGGCGGTCGATCGCCTTGTGGCGGCCGACATTGACCAGCCAGGCGCGCGCATTTGCCGGAATGCCTTCGCCGGGCCACTGCACCAGCGCCGCGGCGAAAGCATCCTGCATGGCATCTTCGGCGAGTTCGAAATCGCCGAGCAGGCGGATCAGAGTGGCCAATACGCGGCCACTCTCATTGCGGAACAACAACTCGATTCGATCCGCCTTCTTTTCCACCAAAGCTTCACTCGCAATTGTGGCTTTGCTCATGATCGCGAACTTCGCTGCGAACTTGGCGATCCGCCGCGATCGCTACCGCCGTGGCGGTGGCTGCCGGCCTTAGTTGTACACCATGATCGGGCGCACCTCGATCGAGCCGATCTTCGCCGACGGGACCCGCGCGGCAATCCCCAACGCCTGATCGAGATCTTTGGCGTCGATCAGATAATAGCCGATCAGCGCCTCGCGGGTTTCGGCGAACGGGCCGTGGGTCGTCACCGGTTTGCCGTCCTTGACCCGCATGGTCGTCGCGGTCGTGGTCGGCTGCAGGGCGTCGCCACCCTTGAAATTGCCGCTTTCGACGATCGATTTGGTGAATTTCCCGTACTCTTCCATCATCTTGGAGCGGTCGATGTTGCCGCGGTTGGCTTCGTTTTCGTAGATGAGAAGCAGGTACTGCATGTGATGTCCTTTCGCGATGTGATGTTGCGATCGGCTTATAGTCGAACGGACGAGGGCAGAATTGACAGCGGCGTCATTCGCGGCGACCCCTCGCAAGGTCCAAAACCTCTACTGCGCCCCCCCTTAAATGGGGGGATGTGCCAGAGGGGCAAAGCGCGTACCCAACATTGTCTTGATCGAACTCGGGACCGAGACAACCCTTCCTCCAGCCCCGATGACCCCGTCGGGGCTTTTTCTCTTTTGGCCGCTGGAACGCGGTCGGCGTGGCAATGCAACTAGATACGGCAAAACTGCTGCGCGAACTGGCGCAAGCCTGCGTCAAACTGGCGCGCAACTGCCCGCACCGGGAGACCTCGCTTGGACTCGAGGAGGTTGCCATCAGCTTGGCGACAAAGGCCGAGGAACTGGAGCATGAGCTTGAGCTGCGTCCATGAGACCGCTTCAGCGGCGGTTTTGGCCCAGCTCCATCAAGTATTCACGGCCAACTGTCGTGGTGTTCAACGCCCAGTTGGCAAAGTCTGCGGCACTCATCTGGTTGGAATCGCGAGCGGTGCGCAGGAACGAATCTTGATCCGAACGCCGATGTCGATGACCGATATCCGCTCATGATCAAAAGCTAGACCAGGGAAACCAAGGTTCTCGTCCCCCCTAAATAGGGGAGTGACGACGCCACTGGCAACCATGTAGTTTTTTTCCTGCTGCCCGCGGAAAAAGTGAAAAACTATGCTCGAAAATCAAACACGAATTGAACAAACAGCGAGCCGGCGGCTTCTCGACCGCAAGTATTGCGAGAGCGACTTTCCCAGCCGCGTTTCCCAGCTTATGGCCGGCGTGGATTACCGACGTGCTGATAGCCTCGCGCAACGCGAAGCGATTGGGCGTCTTCGCGATCAGGCCAATCGCCGTGCAGGCGCAGTTTCGACGACCTCCGCGATGGAACTTGCCGACCCGTTCGACGAAACAGAGAACGGCTATATCTTCGGGCTGTACGTTGCCGGCGAGCTGGCGAGTTCAATCCGCATTCATGTCGGCTCAAAGTCACAGCCGGTTTTTCCATCGCTCGAGGTCTTTCCGGAATATTTGCAGCCCGAATTGGACCTCGGCAAATTGCTGATCGATACAACGCGCTTCGTGGCCGACGAACGGCTCGCCATCCGCCATCGCGATTTGCCGTACGCCACCCTGCGGCTTTGCGTGATGGCGGCCGAGCATTTTGGCGCCGAGTTGCTGGTGGCGGCGGTAAGTGCGGAGCAGCAGCCGTTCTACCGGCGCGCTTTCAACTTTCGAATGGTTTGTGCGCCTCGCCCGTACCCACAAGCGGCGAAGCCGCTGTGCTTGATGACGCTGAATTTCCCAAGCGTCGTAGGCTACTTGTATGAGCGATATCCATTCTTTCGTTCAAGCCCGGTCGAACGGCAAAAATTATTTCTGCGTAAGCGCCTTCGAATAGTCCGTGAGGGCACCGGACCGGCAGCATTGAGAGATCAGGCGTAGATTTTGCTGGGGAAGAGCAGTGCAGGATCGGCGCGGTAAAGCCGGGCCGTCACGCAATGGCGACGTTGCCCAAGAACACGGATTTTGCGCGGTCGCCGGCACAGGTTGCCGGGAATCGTGCCGTCGAACCCATCGGGCCGCGTTGACACCAAACGGCCGAACGCGGAAACTGCGCCCTCAGCGCGGCCGGTACCTATTTGCCCTATGACGGAAGCATAGCTGCTCCCTAACCAGGATGCAGGTCCGGACCGTGTTTCCCGGTGGCGGACGGCGACCTCCGTAATCGGGTTCAAACTGGTAGTGTGAGGGTCCGATGACCAACGGGTATAAGAGCCCGAAATCCCATTCTACAAAGCATATTCATTTCGGTGGAGCGGTGGCAACGGAATTACCTGAAGAAAAATGGCTCACCGAAGCCTATTCGATCATTGAAAAAAAAGCTGAAATCCAAACACTTGTGACTGAGCTCCGTGATTGCCTCAACGTCGATCACGTCGTGTATTATACTTCTAGGCTTGGGGGCAGTCCGTCGGCAGACCCATACATTCGTCTGACGTATCCAGCCTCCTGGATCGCTCGCTACGTGAAAATGGCTTACGGCGACGTCGATCCGGTGCTCCGAGAGGGCTTTCGGCGCGCACTGCCGTTCGAATGGCGTGAACTGGCGATCAAAGATGCTGCCGACGCCGCGTTTCTGGCAGATGGCGCCGCGCACGGCGTTGGGCCCCACGGCTACACAATCCCGGTTGTGACCAAGCATGGGCATCGGGGATTGTTTGCGGTGTCCTTTTCAGGCCCCGAAGAAGAATGGAAAAAGTTCCTATCGACGAGGCAGCCGGGCTTTGTCCAGGTGGCCAACAGGCTGCATCGCCGGGTTGTTACGGATCTATTCGGAGAGGATCGGCCGCACCTGACACCAAGGGAACTTGAGTGTCTGCGCTGGGTGGCGCTAGGCAAGGACACGACCGAGATCGCTACAATCCTACATATTTCTCTGCATACCACGCGGGATTATTTGAAATCGGTTCATTACAAACTGGATTGTGTCACCTCGGCGCAGGCGGTCACGAAGGCGGTCAAGCTCGGACTTTTAATCTTATAACAATCTTAAAATGAGCAAATAAATTGCAATCTGTTTTGTCAATCTGAATGTAACTCGTGGTGTTCAATAGATTTCGGACCGGACTCGTCCACCTCTACGGGCGCGGGCCGCTCAATCATGGACCGTCAAAAGTCGAGTTTGCAAATTAGCGGAGTTTCGACGTGATCGTCATTATTGAACAATGGAACGCGCATCGGTATGCGCCCCTGCTTGAAGAGATGTTTCGGCTACGGGCCCGGATCTTCCACGATCGGCTCAAATGGGATGTGCGGATTGCCGATGGCAAAGAGCGCGATCGGTACGACGACGAGGGACCAGTCTACGTTATTTACACCGACGACCACGGCACGGAAGTGAAAGGCAGCCTGCGTCTCCTGCCCACGACAGGCCCTACTCTTGCCGCCGATGTCTTTTCGGACACGCTACCCGACGCCGTGCATTTGAGTTCCCCGACCATTTGGGAATGCAGCCGATTTTGCCTGGATGAGAAGATCCTGGCGAGCGGATTAGAAGGAATAGTCTTCGCCTCCAGGGTTTTGATTGCCGCGTTGGGCGACGTCGCAGTTCGGGCAGGTATTGAATTGGTCATCGGCAACTTTGATGCTTCGAAGCTTCGCCTTTACCGACGCATCGGATGTGAAGTCGAGGTGCTCGGTTCCACGTCACGGTACGGCAGCCCAGTCTATCTTGGACTGCACCCCATTTCGGAGGCCGTCGTGAAGAGGGTGTGGGCAAAGGTAAAGGACGATAGCCTGGCGTCGGCCGTCGTGCGCGAAATGGCAGCTTAAGGCCCGCGCAGCCACCCTGGACGCTGGCTTCGCAGGCATTCATAGGGCCTCGACGATCGTTGCTTATAGGGCGATTGAAATGATGACGAATGACGATATGCTGCACCTCAGTCGAGCGGCTGACGTGTGGTGTGATGATCACGGCCCTAAGCAAGATCATGATAGCGCTGCAGCGCGGAAGAACGGCGCGCCCTGCCTTGCGGACCGTCGAATGTCCAAGGTGCGGTTGGCTGAATTCATTTAGCGAAACACGCCTCGCCGAAATAGATAGCTCCGGTTTCGAGTGCTATCGCCTTAGCTGCAAAGCCTGCGCGATCCCGCTCGCGGGTGTTATCGATCCATATGACGGAACGCTGCTTCTTTCGGAATTGGGAGATTGACAACGGGCGCTGCGGGCGTTTGGCATTCCGCGCGGTGGCTCGATCGCCAAGAGCGCCGGAGGCCTGCACAACGTTCCTATTGGACGTTCCGACCCCACTTTGAGACTGCTATTTTTGTGATTGTCGTGCCCGCCTCTGTGTGACCAAGAGCAATTGAGGGGGCGCAAGGTCCTCTAACAAAAAATCACGACCAGAACTCAATGCGTAACCTAGCCGCGCGTACCAGAGAACGAAGCATTGCCGAATGCTCCCAAGGTCACGCTGCCACTAACTTTGTCGCCGTCGATCGTGCCGTTGAATTCGAGTGTCATCGGCATCGGGTCGACGATCGCCACCTTCCAGGCGACCGCATTGCCGTCGACGGTGCCGTCAAAAATCTCGGCCGAATTTCCTTCGGCCTGTTGGCTGCCCTTTAGGGTGCTGCCATCCGTTGTCACCGAAAGAGTAGCCGGGCGGTCACCCATCGGAGTAACAACTACGAGGCTCCAGCTGCCATCTGCGGCCATCTAATCATCCTCTCAGCAATAGCGTAACCATCCATAGGCGAACGCGAAAATATATGCCGTTGCAGGGAAGTTCAAGTACGCGGGAGGGACGGCCTTCCGATTGGTATTGAAGACATACGATGTGTGGCGTCCGCGTTGAATCGACGGCATCGCGGGTTTTACTTCCCTGCGACGGCTTAGTTCATCAGACCGGCGCGGCTGCATGCAGGAGTTATTGATTCGCGGAATTAGCTCGAGATTGAAGACCGCCAATCCCACCTTGTTTGTCACGGCTTATCGCGTTTGATACCCAACACGGCTAGTGCGGCGTCGCGCAGTCGGCTTGGATCGCGTTCGCCTTCTTTGGCCGCCTCGATGATTTTCTTCGCAAACATCTCTTTGATGATTTCGGTCTGATCTAGCGAGGCTAAACAGGCTGCGTCAAAAGCTTCAGCCATGCGGCGGGTTGCTTCGTCATCGAAGTCGGACTGTTTACGTGGGAACGGCAGAATAGAGACCATCTGATTCTTCTGGCGTGAACAAATGGACAGCCTCATGCAGGATCGGGCGGCGCCAGGGCGGTTAAAAAGAAGACCCCGACGGGATACATCGGGGCCTCACAGGGGTGTTCCGTATGTGGACGCGAGACTTCATCTGGCTAAGTGTTTTGGCCAGTCGGCGCCATCCCCCATTTGGGGGGGAGAAAAATTGCGGTATTCGCAGAAATCTCGCTAATGCGACCGACGCGCGGCGCGACCTTCAATTACCGGGGAAGCGATAAACGACTTCGCGCTTGTCATTCACCACGACGATGGTCGGCTTTGGCTCTCCCGGCAGGCGTTCCTCTCCAAGTTCGTCAATTATTCTACGGGCAGATTCGATGGCAACTGCGTCACCAGGCAACAGGATACCGGTTGGATCAGCGATCACTCTTTGATCCGGATAGACAACGGTGAAATAATAGCGCGGCATAAACTCGCTCTGTCGTGCTCTCCATCGACATTCGTTCGGTCTCGGAAGCCGCGGCCGTGAGTGTAGCAGACGATGATTGCTACCTACGCGCGGGCGACTGAGTGAATTTCGCGCATGAGGTCGTTGACCAGTCGATCCATCATTTCAAGGGCGTCCCGCGGACTAGCTTCGTCGATATCGTGCACTTGCCAATATATTACTCGGTCCTCCCACGCCGGAAACTTGGTACGAACGAGTACGCGGTGTTCCGCCTCCTTCATCGCGACCACCATATCGGCTGACTCAAGATCGGCGCCGGTGCACGCGGCTGGAAGCCGGGCCCCCGACGGGGCGATGTCGCGACGCGCTAATCGCATAGCGAGAGATTGGTCCAACATTTGCCCAACCCCTCTCTAAAGCGAGCGCACGGGATGATGCGTGCCAATTCAGGCCTTGGCTTTGGGCATGGTGATTAAACAATTCTTCTGCGAAGCGGCTTCGATAATAATTACCCGTGCACAAAAACAAAATGTGCCGCTTCGATATGCAAATCGTCATAGTGTCTCTCACGGTAAGAAGCGACCACAGGCAGCAGCGGCGCAGGTATTCTTCGGTTTCCCGAGGATTTAAAAGGGGCGCCGCCGCTCTACGGGTGGATCGTCGGAAATGCTTGCGCGAACGCCGTAGCCGAGCGCGAAGCCGACGATCAGAACCGAGAGCGACACTCCGGACAAGAGCAGCATGACAAAGTACCCCTTCGGATCCCCCGCTGCCCATTTTGATCGTAATTGTTCATTTTAATATTTTTGTGGCGGCAATCCTTCCAGATCCGCCAAAGTCCAATGCTCACCGTAATCAGGGAACCGCTAGTCGCGTCAGCTTTGAGGCGCATAACGACGTCAGTCCCACATTGTGCCGCTTCCGTTGTGCGCCGATAGGCCGCCTTCATCTCGCCATTCAAGCCCGGCACCGGACGGAACATTGGCTGGCGCCGTCCGATTGGACGCCTTGTCGAAGTCTTATCGAGATCTCGCGAACGCGGCCTGTTCCACCCGAATGCTTCAGGTTAGAAGAGCGAGGACTAAACTCACCCCCCGCGACCCATATCCATGAAAAAGATCGGCTTTCTGTCATTTGGCCATTGGACACCTTCGCCCCAGTCGCAGACGCGCTCGGCTTCCGACGCTCTGTTGCAATCGATCGACTTGGCCGTCGCCGCCGAGGAACTTGGCGCGGACGGGGCCTATTTCCGCGTGCATCATTTCGCCCGTCAGCTCGGCTCTCCCTTTCCCCTGCTGGCCGCTGTCGGTGCGAAGACGAAGCGGATCGGGATTGGCACCGCGGTCATCGATATGCGGTACGAGAACCCTCTTTACATGGCGGAGGACGCGGGTGCGGCCGACATTATCGCCGGCGGACGGTTGCAACTGGGCATCAGCCGCGGTTCGCCGGAGCAAGTGATCGAGGGATGGCGCTACTTTGGTTACGCCCTGCCTGAGGGGATGTCCGATGCCGAGATGGCTAGAAACCACACTGAGGTATTGCTCGAAGTGTTGCGTGGCCAGGGCTTCGCGCGTCCAAACCCGCAGCCGATGTTCCCCAACCCTCCCGGCCTGCTGCGCGTCGAGCCCTATTCGGAAGGCCTGCGCGAGCGAATCTGGTGGGGCGCCGCTTCGAACGCCACCGCGGCCTGGTCGGCCAAGCTCGGAATGAATCTGCAGAGTTCTACGCTCAAGATCGACGAGAGCGGACGTCCTTTCCACGTGCAGCAGGCGGAGCAGATCCGGATATTCCGGGAGGCGTGGAAGGCCGCCGGTCATGCGCGCGAGCCGCGAGTGTCGGTCAGCCGCAGCATCTTTGCACTCGTGGACGACCGCGATCGCGCCTATTTCGGGCGCGGCAACGAGAACGACGACACCATCGGCTTGCTCGACGAAAACACGCGAGCCATTTTTGGCCGCAGCTACGCCGCCGAGCCGGACCTCCTCATCGAGCAACTCGCAAAAGACGAAGCCATCGCGGAGGCCGACACGCTGCTGCTAACGGTCCCTAATCAGCTCGGCGTCGATTACAACGCCCACGTCATCGAGGCGATCCTCAAACACGTCGCCCCCGGCCTCGGCTGGCGCTGACACCTGACGCGACCTCTTTCCTCGATGAAACGCCGGCGAAGCTCACCGACATTAGCGGGCGGCCAGGTCCGGTCGGGCGTTTCGGAATTGGTATCTGCACACACCGGCGAACCTCTAACCTCGGCCGCGCCGACGTCCCGCCTTCGTGTCTCTTGTTGGGTGAATAGCTGCCGCGCCAGCCGCTGGAAGGGGCGGCAGCTTTAGACCCTTCGCGTCATTTCGCGATTGGCAATTACCGCATCGCACAAGATCTATTCGATCGCCTCGTCGGCGCACGTGTATCGGCTCCGGCGATTTTGGAAGGTCGACAACGTCAAGTAATTAGTCTGGTTTATCCACACTTGGTCACCTAGCTGCCATCATTGAAAGTGATGATGCAGAATCACACGGGGATGCGGGACTTGGAGTGCGGAGCGCGCCTGTTCGTTGCGTTCCGCAACGCCATTTCGGGGAAAGCTTGTGAACCCCGGCTTGGAGGAGCCCGCGATGTTCAGACTGCCCGCATATGATCCGATCGGAATTGCGATGCTGGGATTCGGTATCCTGGCCGTTGTAGCGTTGGCATTTGCCTTTTAGCTCGCCCGCAAGTCCTTTCCGGTCTGAATCAAAATCTGCACAGGGAGATGACCATGCTTCTCGGAGTGGATTTCCGGCGTCAAGCTCGTGTGTGCGCGCGCTTGGCAGAAGACTGCGATGACCGGCGCCTAGTCGAGCGCCTTAAATCGATGGCCTTGGACTTACTTGCAAAAGCCGACGATTTTGAAGCATTCCCCAACGAACGGGTTAAGTTCCAAGACCAAAAGGGTTTTTCGCTGTCCTAACGCCGGCGCGGTAGCGAGATTACTCTCTACACGCGGTGCGCCGTTCAAGCCGCCAATCCGTGCCGGCTGTTGGGGCAATAGCGGACGCCACACGTTGAAGCCGTCGCGGCCGGTTATGACCCGAAGCGTCACTTTGCTGAAAGACTTCAACGCAAGCTTGGTGCGGGGATGGGTGGATGTCGGGATCGCAAGCGCGCCTGGCGCGGGGTCCTGCCGGTCCAACGCTTAAATGCGTGGGTCAAGGAGCTGACCTCCTGATAGCCAAGCAACCAGGCGACTTGAGATATCGACAAGCCTTCGTCGGCTAGATAACGCCAAGCAAGATCAACTTTCAGGTTTTCCAAGACATCGGAAAAATTCAGGCTTTCCTCGGCGAGTCGCCGTGCAAGGGTGCGTGGACTAAGACCGAGCCGTCGCGCGATCGCCGGCAGTTTGGCGTCGCCGTGCGGAAGCAAGGGCACGATGGCGTTCTCGACGCTAGCCCGGAGCGAACCGCGCCGAGTTACCCGCCGGGCCAGCGCTTCTTCACAGTAGGTGACCAGTACTTTGTTGAGATAATTGTCAGCGGTGACTACTGGAATATTCTTTATGCTCGGCGCGAACGAAATTTCATCAACGGCTGAGCCAAATTGAACGTTACCGCCCAAGAACTCAGCCAATTCTAGGTGCCGACCACCGCGATAATGCGTGAGCCTGACGCTGGTCGGCACCACCTGGATGCCCGTCAGTTGCCGACATAAGCGAACCAGCAAAACCATGAAAAATTCAATCTGATGCCGATCCAGATGTCGACTGACCCCGATGTAATGAAATGCTATGCGAACTCTTCTGGCGTCGAGATATCTCAGCGACACGCCTTCATTGGCAATTGCGACATAGCGCGTGAGCTTCTGTAACGCGTGACCTAGTGTCGCCGATGAAGCCGAGATATAGTAGAGAAAGCCGAACTCGCGAAGATCAGGCAGCTGCTGGGCGAGATGAAGTCCGAACCAATCGTCGCGGAGCGAGCCGGCTACAAGATTCAAAAACCTAATTTGATCTCCAGCCCTTAATCTGAGGCTCGGGTTTTTGATTTGCTGCAATGTTAAACTTGCCTTCGCTAGCAAGGCTTGGGCGTCAATTCCGCTCGCTTTTGCATGGGAATAAGCGAGCCGCGTTATGGTCCCGGCGGCGTTCGGAAGCTTGCCGAGACGCTTGACGGCAGAATGGCTCATAATTTTTGTTCCTTCTGCCTGCGGTGCTTGGATCAATCATCAGTTATTTCATGCTCAAGCTGGCGCGCGCAGACAAAGTTTTGGCAAAGAATAACAAGACGCCGGGCCAAAGTCGCGCCTATTCAACGTGTGGCGCGGCGCAAACCTGCGCGCGCAGCTGCCGATCGGCTCCGACCCTGACCAGTGAGCGCTGGAGGCACCGCATAAACCACACGCATCCTTGGATAATAATTGATGACAAGACTAGAAAAGAATATTGCCGTCATCGACGACAATCCGGAAATGCGCGCGGCGTTGGCGATGCTTTTGTCAGCACACGGATATCGCGTAGAAACCTTCTGTTCAGCGGAAGCGTTTCTCATCTGCGCTTCGACATGTCGAGCGATTTGCCTCCTCGTAGATATTGAATTGGGTGACATTTCTGGCGTGGAATTGGCATGCCAATTGACGGCGGACGACTTCAAGTTCCGCATCATTTTTATGACAGGGCGCAGTGATGCGGTGATCGAACGCCAGGCTTTTGCTGCGGGCGCCGCCGCGTTTTTATATAAGCCGTTTACGGAAACCACATTGATTGACGCGATCAAAAAGGCGACCGGATAAAACAAATCCACGGGCCACCCCTGAACGTAGGAGTTAGGGAGTCAGCGGCGGATCGCGCCTGCAATGTCTGCAATGATGCTGTGGACGGCTCCTCCACCGGCACGTGAGTGCCATGGATGTGGGTGCTGTTAAGGCCCCCACGATTCGGAGGAGCCAAATCATGCAAGCGATTACGACAATCGGTCTCGACATCGCGAAGTCGGTTTTTCAGGTTCACGGCATCGATGCGGAGGGCAACGTCGTTGTCCGCCGTCAGCTCAAGCGGCGCTACGTACTGACATTCTTCCAGAAGCTGCCGCCGTGCCTGGTCGGTATTGAAGCCTGCGCCTCGTCGCATCATTGGTCACGCGAGCTGCAGGCGCTTGGCCACACCGTACGCCTGATGCCGCCGGCCTATGTGAAGCCCTATGTGAAGCGGCACAAGAACGATGCCACTGACGCCGAAGCGATCTGCGAAGCAGTCACCAGGCCAAACATGCGGTTCGTTGCGACCAAGACGGCAGAGCAACAGAGTTGCCTGACACTGCACCGAACCCGGCACTTGTTCATCCGCCAGCAGACTTCGGTAATCAATGCCATCCGCGCTCACCTTGCGGAGTTTGGAATCGTCGCGCCGGTCGGACGCCATGGTGTCGAACAACTGCTCGGCATTGTCTCGGATGCAAGTGACAAACGGTTGCCCGACGTGGCCCGTGCATGTGTTGCCGCCCTTGGAGCCCAACTGCAGAGATTGAAGGTTCAGATACTAGAGTTCGATCGCATGATCAGAGCTTGGCACCGATCCAGCGAGGTGAGCCGCCGGCTCGACGATATACCGGGTGTCGGTCCGGCATTGGCGACCGCTCTGGTTGCCAGCGTCGCTGATCCGAAGATGTTCCGGTCAGGCAGGGACTTCTCGGCCTGGATCGGTCTCGTCCCTAAACAGAACTCGAGCGGAGGCAAGGACCGGCTCGGCAATATCAGCAAACGCGGCGATCGCTATTTGCGCAGCCTGTTCACTACAGGCGCACTCGCTGTGATCCGGTATGCCAAGATCCATGGCACTAAGCATCGGCCTTGGCTCACCGCGTTGCTAACGCGGCGACCCACCAAGGTCGCAGCCATCGCGCTCGCCAACAAGATCGCCAGGATGGCGTGGGCGATGATGGCCAGGGGCGAACGTTACAAAGAACCAGCCGCACTCGCGGCGTAAACGAGATCGCACCGAGCATTCGGCGCGATGTGAAGGTTGGGAGGGCGAACAGCACGTAATGCAGAGCCGGTCGATCCGGCGATCAGGACAACCCACAAGGGCCAGCGCATTGTCGAATGCGAGCTAATGACCGGGACCTGATCCGCGGAGGGCATTATGGCCAGCGGTCGTGTGAACCGCACCTAAAGGCCGAACACATGGCTGCACCGACCAATGCTGCACTCGTGAAGAAAGTCCTTGCCAACTCGGAGCCGGCCCTTAACGGCACTCGGTGCCCGCACCGACTTGGTCGCGAACGGGGGCATAGCGGACACGGCCGACGCGCATTCAAACCGCCGTTTTTGGACCCTTAGCGGCCGTTGCTGCCGGAGCAACGAAAGTCCGCTTTCAAAGCGGAACCCGTCTCTACTGAGACGCCAAGACCGGAAAGACCGACGCGTGGCCGATCTTGAGCGGACACAATGTCAGCATAGTCGTTGGCACGTTGATACGGTTTACTCGAGCGGTCGTGGTAGCGTGAACGAACGCTCTTCCGCTTTCATTTAGGCGTTTGGCTGGACCGACGGTCCAAGCCTGACCTACGTTCAGTCGCCGCGCGCCGTTCACCGACCAACTTCCGTTCTTCTTGGGTACGGCTGTCAACACCGCTTCGCCGATCTTTGCCCGAACGGCGTTCGACGCTCGATCGCTTTTTAATCGCCATGGCTCTTTCTCCTACACAGTTGAACGCGCAGTCGCTTGAAGAAATAACAGCAAACCCGCCGCTTTTCTGATGCCGGGCCGTTATGCGGCGATAGCCCGTTGGGCGGCCAGCTTTGCTAGCCGTGGCGCCTGACGAGGCTCGATAACGATCGGATTTTGAGCCGAAAGCGTTTCGGACGGTAATGCGGGGGTGGCTAACGGCTCAATTTCTGGCCGCCACGTCCCGACTGACCAAATGCTCATAAGTAATGCTCCGGTCGAGGACAACGCCGAGGCTCGTACGGCTGTTGCATCAAGCCCAGCGGTGAACAGCTTGCGGATGAGTAGGTCGCGTTCGACACAGGGCGGCAGATCGAATTGGAGGGCGAGAAGCTGCCCAGCTTGCCGGACCATAGTGGCGGCGACGAATCCGACCTCTGCAATAAAGACCCGTGTTGGCTCACCGATTTTGCTTGCGATCGCTCGATTTTCATCGGCCACGATCGCTACCCCCGAGAGGGAAATATCTTTGATGCGGCCAGTAGAAAGAGCACCGTTGGCGGCAAAGATCGTGATCGGTTCGTCGAGATCGAACCGTTCTTCGCTGCGATGTACTGGCGCCTGCAGTGACATCATGCAAACAAGGAAAAGCACCACAATGTTAATTGCGGCCCAGCATGCCATGACCGGGAGCAAACCCGATTGTCCAATAATGCGCCACTCGGGTACGACGTTGATGACCAGGCCGAGGATGGTGAGCGTAATCAAACTGCTGGCCGTCCAGAAGATGGTGCGATCGTACTCCGGTTTGTTGGCATTAGCGCCCTTTGGCGTCACCTTGAACACGTGCCCGAACGGCTGCGCCATAGTAGTAATAACTGTCGGCAGGATCTTGAAGCTCTGAAAAGTGCCATGTACTTGCGCGGCGAAGGGAAAATACTGCCGCGGCGCAAAGGCCCAGATACCACCGGCAACGGCGAGTATCATCGGCAGCTGAAAATACAGCACAGCTTCTGGAGTAACGTTGATCAGCGGTAGTATCCCCAGCCAAAGGAAAACTAATGGGGCTACGATGACCAATAGCAGCATCAGGCTTTGCGATAACCAATGCGTCGGCAGGAATAGGAGCCGCTGCATGATGGTGAGATCGTGACCTAGCGGTCCGGCGGCGAGATAGAGCATTTGCATTGCGCCCCGCGCCCAGCGTCGACGCTGCACGAAGAATGCATTAAGGCCCTCCGGGGCCAATCCGACGGCCAAGCGTTCGCAAAGATAGCGTGTGATATAGCCGTTGCGAAGCAATGTGATGCTGAACAACATGTCCTCAGTGATCGACTCTGTCGGAAAGGCATCGCCGACACTGCGGAGCGCGGCGCGGCGCGTCACTGAGTTTGAGCCGCAGCAGAACGCGGCATTCCAACCATCGCGACTAGGCATGACAGCGTCGAAGAAAAAGCGTTGATCGTCCGGCAGCACCTTTTGTAACGCCAAACTGGCCTGTGTCGGATCATAGTTATAGAAAGCATGCGGAACCTGAACGACGCCGATGCCAGGATCGGCAAAGAAGCCGACCGTGCGGAAGAGAAAATTGCGCTGCGGTATGAAATCCGCGTCGAAAATCGCGACGAAATCAGCGCTCGTCTTCGTCAAGGCGTGATTGATATTGCCAGCCTTGGCGTGGGTATTATCGGGTCTTGTCAGATAGCCGACGCCTTTGGCTTCGCAGAACGCCTTGACCCAGGGGCGTCGCCCGTCGTCGAGCACCCACGCTTTGAAATTCGGGTAGTCGAGGCAGAGCACACCCGTGATGGTCTTTTCCAGAACCTCCATCGGCTCATTGAACGTCGGAATATAAACATCGACCGAAGGTAACTTTTCTGTTGGCATAGCGCGCAACCGCGCCTCGTGACTGTCGGCTTCAGCACTGCGGTCGCTGGTGCGCAGGAAAGCCAGGTAGAGAACAAGGGCATCGAAAAGCGCCAGCACCTCGACGGCGAAACAAAAATACACCCAACCGACCTCGTACCACTCGCCCTCCACGGGCAGGACCGTGATAAAAAGCCGCCAGTCGAGATACCGCGCGATGACGGACCAGACGATGACAAATACGAACCCGCGCGCCCACGTGCGCGAAAGCGGCAGTAGAGGGCTCAGCAGATAAACTGTGCCGAGCACAAAAATCAAAGGCCCCATAAGTTCAAGATACGGAAGGCCCTCGGCGTTCATGCTATTTGCCGGCGGTGCTAACAGCAGCCGCTTGGCGTCGGTCGTTACCCGTTAGCCACGCAAGCGTCCTGAAGATCCGGTCTGCAAACCCGAATCCCGTTCGCTGGAATCGGACCTCGGCCATGCGTCCAATATTACAGAAGCTATTACGTTCGGCCTCGGATTGGTCCTGGAGCAGTTCAACTTCGACCGAAATACTGCTGGATGTCGGGTGAGGAACTTGCGCAGCAAGTAGCCGATCGTCGGTGCGGGCAGCCGAACCCAATACCTGCCGGACCCTCCCCTGCCTCCATTCGTCGCTTCCGATCAGGCGCACAGAAGCCGCCTCGCTGGCCTTGATCTGTTCGAATTCCCGTTCCGGAAGGTCCACGACGACAAATCGACGCGCGCAATCCGCAAGGTCGAGGATGGTCTGCCCCTCGGTTACTGTTGAACCCGGACTCGCGGAGACCGACCAGACTACGTGATCCGCCGGCAGCAATAGGCTTGAATGGCCAATCCGGTCGAGTCGATTGCGTTCTTCCCTGACCTCTTCGGCAAGTTGGCTTGCGCTCGAGTCTTGTTGCAGTATCTCAGTTTCGAGTTCCTGGCGGCGTAAAACGAGCCGGTCGCGCTGCTGCTGCGAGTACGGCACGTCGCTCGCGCCGTCGCCAAGATAAACCCCAGTCTGCGCCGAATCGCGTTCGATCTTGAGCCGCTGAACCCTTGCGGCGGCCATTTGGCATCTTGCGGCGTTTGCCTCCTGCGTAGCGGACGCTTCGGCTGAGCGAATTTGCGACGTGTAACCCGATTTGGCCAATTGCTCCATCCGGGAACCGACGTCGAGACGCTGTTCGTTTTCCGCAAGGCAGCCAGTTTTTTCCGCTTCAGCTTCGGCGATCTGCTGGCCGAGGCGCTCGATTGCACCGGACCGATAGGACGCTGTGCGGCTTTCGAGGCCATGATCTATTGTCTCGATCTCGGCGATCTGTTTCTTTGCAAGACTAGCGCGGTCTTTCGCGACGGCACTTTGCTGCTCAAGTTCCATAAGGTGGCGCCGGTCCGGAGAAAGCGCCTCAATTAGATTCACGGTGATCGAATGCTCAATAATATCGCCCTTGCGAGGGAGATCGCGTGATAGACGCCCGGCCATCGGCGCCGTCACGCGAACGAGCTCCGCATTAACGAACGCGCTCGAGGCGACGCGATAGGCGATATGAGGAAGGAAGGCCCATACCCCCACGGCAATCAGCACCAACGCGAGCAGAAGCCGAACAAGTCGACTGCGAATGAGACGTTCAACGGCAGTTGAGAAGTTCATAATATCGAAGGCCAAGCAGTTCATTTGGGCGATAGCAATCAGGGCTACGTTCTTCAACGTGTATCAACGATCGTTTATCGCATCGGCGGCAAGATGCTTCGAAATTGAATAAAAGTTTCTGAAAGGCCTCCCTAACCGCGCCGCCGTTTCGGATGCTTTGACATCACTTGACTCCTGGTCTGAATGATCGGGGGACGTCCG